>NZ_BMVV01000100.1 GCF_014650895.1 Streptomyces omiyaensis | reverse complement strand
CCGTTGGCGTTGTCCCGGCGGACCACGTGCAGGTGCGAGCCGGGAACCCGGCAGCCCAGCACGCTGGCGTCCAGGACGAAGTGAATGTCCTCCCGCCGCAGGCCGGCGGCCTCGCTGCGACGCAGCCCGGCCCGGGCCAGCAGCAGCACGATGAACCGGTCCCGGGCACTTCGGCAGGCCCGCAGCAGAGCCAGCACCTCCTCGTCGGCGGCGCGGTCGACCGGCTCGTCCGGCTCGGGAGCCCGGTGACGGGCCTTGGCGAAGTAGCGCAGCCCGCTGCCTTCGCCGCGGGCCTCGGGCGGCAGATCGCGCTCGTCGGCGATCTCGTAGAGCTGGGACAGCACGGTCATCGGCACCGTTCCCAGGGACGCGCCGTGCGCGAGGAACTCGCGGACCCCGGCGAGCACCGTGTTGATCCGGCGCGGCCCCCGGACCGGGGCGCTGCCCGGCCCGGCCACCACCGGACCGCCGTCCCCGCGGGAGTACTGCAACCAGAACATGAAGC
>NZ_BMVV01000099.1 GCF_014650895.1 Streptomyces omiyaensis | reverse complement strand
CCGTTGGCGTTGTCCCGGCGGACCACGTGCAGGTGCGAGCCGGGAACCCGGCAGCCCAGCACGCTGGCGTCCAGGACGAAGTGAATGTCCTCCCGCCGCAGGCCCGCGGCCTCGCTGCGACGCAGCCCGGCCCGGGCCAGCAGCAACACGATGAACCGGTCCCGGGCACTTCGGCAGGCCCGCAGCAGAGCCAGCACCTCCTCGTCGGCGGCGCGGTCGACCGGCTCGTCCGGCTCGGGAGCCCGGTGACGGGCCTTGGCGAAGTAGCGCAGCCCGCTGCCCTCGCCACGAGCCTCGGGCGGCAGATCGCGCTCGTCGGCGATCTCGTAGAGCTGGGACAGCACGGTCATCGGCACCGTTCCCAGAGACGCGCCGTGCGCGAGGAACTCGCGGACCCCGGAGAGCACCGTGTTGATCCGGCGCGGCCCCCGGACCGGGGCGCTGCCCGGCCCGGCCACCACCGGACCGCCGTCCCCGCGGGAGTACTGCAACCAGAACATGAAGC
>NZ_BMVV01000098.1 GCF_014650895.1 Streptomyces omiyaensis | reverse complement strand
CCAACCCCGCCGCGGCCCCCACCACGTGCTCACAGTTGTCCAGCAGCAACAGCATCCGCCGCCCCGCACAGTGCTCCACCAACCGCGACAGCGGATCACCGCCGGTGCGCAGTTCCTCCGCGCCGGCGCCGCGCAGGACGGTCTCGCGGGCGCCGAGGGCGGCGAGGACCGCCTCGGGGACGGCCTCGGGGTCGCGGACGGGGGCGAGTTCGACGACCCAGACGCCGTCGGGCCAGGCGTCGGCGGCCCGCTCGGCCGCCTCCTGGGAGAGCCGGGTCTTGCCGGCGCCGCCGGGGCCGAGCAGGGTCACCAGCCGGGCGGCGGCCAGGTCCTGGCGCAGGACGGCGATCTCCTCGTCGCGCCCGACGAAGGAGGTGAGCCGCGCCTTCAGATTGCCGGGGGCGGGGTCGGGAGCCGGTGCGGGTGCGGGCGCCGGTGCCGCCGCCGGGAGGGGCGCCGGTACGGGCTCCGCCGCCGGGGCGAGCAGCTGTCCGTGGAGGGCGCGCAGCGCG
>NZ_BMVV01000097.1 GCF_014650895.1 Streptomyces omiyaensis | reverse complement strand
CTGCAATGACACGACTTCGGCGGTACGCTTGAGCCCCGCTACATTGTCGGCGCGGAATCACTTGACCAGTGAGCTATTACGCACTCTTTCAAGGGTGGCTGCTTCTAAGCCAACCTCCTGGTTGTCTCTGCGACTCCACATCCTTTCCCACTTAGCGTACGCTTAGGGGCCTTAGTCGATGCTCTGGGCTGTTTCCCTCTCGACCATGGAGCTTATCCCCCACAGTCTCACTGCCGCGCTCTCACTTACCGGCATTCGGAGTTTGGCTAAGGTCAGTAACCCGGTAGGGCCCATCGCCTATCCAGTGCTCTACCTCCGGCAAGAAACACGCGACGCTGCACCTAAATGCATTTCGGGGAGAACCAGCTATCACGGAGTTTGATTGGCCTTTCACCCCTAACCACAGGTCATCCCCCAGGTTTTCAACCCTGGTGGGTTCGGTCCTCCACGAAGTCTTACCTCCGCTTCAACCTGCCCATGGCTAGATCACTCCGCTTCGGGTCTTGAGCGTGCTACT
>NZ_BMVV01000096.1 GCF_014650895.1 Streptomyces omiyaensis | reverse complement strand
GGGTCAGTGGGCGTGGGCGGTGATGTCGCCGAGGGTGGTGGTGGCGCGGATGGTGAGGTGGGCGTCGGCGCCCTGGGTGTTGTTCAGGGTGTTGGTGATGCGGCCGTGGGTGGTGCCGGCGTCGAGGGTGGCGGAGGTGCCGCGGGCGGTGCCGACGGTGATGGAGCCGGCCTGGGTGGTGAGGACGAGGGTGCCGGTGACGGCTTCGGTGACCTTCACGTCGCCGCGGGCGGTGGTGAGTTCGGCGGAGCCGTTGAGGCGGCCGAGGGTGATGTCGCCGTCCTGGAGGGTGAGGCGGACGTTCGTGGCCTCGTCGATCTTGGCGGGGCCCCGGGCGCTGTCGTAGGTGATGTCGCCGAGGCGTCCGACGCCGCGCAGGTCGGCGGCGGCGGTCTTTGCCCGGACGCAGGAGCCGGCCGGGAGCTGGACGGTGATCTCGACGGAGCCGGAGGCGCCGAGGAGCTGGTTGTTCGTCTCGGGGGCGGTGATCCGCAGGACGCCGTCGGTGAAGGAGACGGTGGTCT
>NZ_BMVV01000095.1 GCF_014650895.1 Streptomyces omiyaensis | reverse complement strand
CGGGCGACGAACCCGATCAGCCACAGGACCAGGACCGCGATGGCGATCCACCACAGGGCCTTCAACGCGAAACCCGCACCGAACAGAATCAGGATGAGCAGAAGAACGAGAAGCAGGGGAACCATAGTTATCAACCTCCGCAGCACCGACTTCCCAAGCACGATTCGGTCATGCGTACGAGATTCAGGTGTTTCTCACGCACACGGGCGGGCAGACGATTCCGTTCACGCCGTCCGGCACACGACCCCCGCCGCCCGCTCCCCCACCGGAAAGGCCCGCCACCTTCCCGGTTTACGCACCGGAATCACGAGCAGGCGGCGGTCAAGACCAATCCGGTTACCACGCGAGGAGGTCCCGATGTCGGGCACGGAGAAGAGCAAGGCCCACGCCGAGCAGGCCAAGGGCAAGGTCAAGGAGACCGTCGGCCGCGCCGTCGGCAACGAACGGATGACCGCCGAAGGCCGGGCCGAACAGGCCAAGGGCCACGCCCGCCACGCCAAGGAAGACATCAAGGACACCTTCCGGAACTAGAACCGGAAAACCGTTCCG
>NZ_BMVV01000094.1 GCF_014650895.1 Streptomyces omiyaensis | reverse complement strand
CTTGCCGTTCTGCGCGTAGTGGCCCTGTTCCTTGGTGTAGTAGAGGGCCATGGCGTTGCCGTGCGGGTCGACGACGTAGTCGAGGTTCCAGCGCCAGCCCTGCTGCTCGGCGGAGGAGGCGAAGTCGGAGCCGTTGCCCTGCTCGCCGTCGTGGTTGCCGTAGACGGGCACGGAGAAGACGGAGTTCGTCGCCGTCTCGCCGTCGGCCCAGCCGGGGAGGTGGTTCTTGCCGAACCAGTACTGGGTGCCGTCCAGGGTGGTGACGCGCCAGTACTCGGAGTCCTCGTCACCGGAGGCGTTGGGCGTGGTGTCGTAGATCCGCTCCACGCGCGAGCCGTCGTCGTTGCGCAGCTTCCACGTCTTCCCGGCCGCGTCCCACACCAGTTCGTTGGACGAGCCGTTCAGGGAGAGCGTGGCGTTCTCCGACTTCCAGCACAGGTCGCCGGTCTTCGCGGTGTTGTTGCCGCCCTGCTTGTCGTTCTCGCAGGACGCGTAGGCGCGCTCGACGAACCCGGGGGCGTACTCCCAGCCCTCGCCGATCCACGACGACTGGTTGTTCGTCGAGGCCGTGCGGCCGTCGATGGCGGAGGAGTTGTAGG
>NZ_BMVV01000093.1 GCF_014650895.1 Streptomyces omiyaensis | reverse complement strand
GGAACGGTCTTCGCGCTGCTCGGCCCGAACGGCGCCGGCAAGACGACCGCCGTGAAGATCCTCTCCACCCTGGTCACCCCCGACTCCGGCCAGGCCACCGTCGCCGGACACGACCTCGCCCGCGCCCCCCACCACGTCCGCGCCGCCATCGGCGTCACCGGACAGTTCTCCGCCGTCGACGGCCTCATCACCGGCGAGGAGAACATGCTCCTCATGGCCGACCTCCACCACCTGCCCAAGGCCGAAGGACGCAGGACCGCCACCGAACTCCTCGCCCGCTTCGACCTCACCGACGCCGCCGCGAAACCCGCCTCCACCTACTCCGGCGGCATGAAACGCCGCCTCGACATCGCCATGACCCTCGTCGGCAGCCCCCGCGTCATCTTCCTCGACGAACCCACCACCGGCCTCGACCCCCGCTCCCGCCACACCATGTGGCAGATCATCCGCGCACTCGTCGCCGACGGCGTCACCGTCTTCCTCACCACCCAGTACCTCGAGGAAGCCGACCAGCTCGCCGACCGCATCGCCGTCCTCCACCACGGCCGCATCGCCGCCGAAGGCACCGCCGACCAGCTCAAGCGCCGGATCCCCGGCGGCCACGTCCGCCTCCGCTTCACCCACCCCGACACCTA
>NZ_BMVV01000092.1 GCF_014650895.1 Streptomyces omiyaensis | reverse complement strand
CTGTGATGGGTAGGGGAGCGTCGTGTGCCGGGTGAAGCAGCCGCGGAAGCGAGTTGTGGACGGTTCACGAGTGAGAATGCAGGCATGAGTAGCGATACACACGTGAGAAACGTGTGCGCCGATTGACTAAGGGTTCCTGGGTCAAGCTGATCTGCCCAGGGTAAGTCGGGACCTAAGGCGAGGCCGACAGGCGTAGTCGATGGACAACCGGTTGATATTCCGGTACCCGCTTTGAAACGCCCAGTATCGAGCCCATTAATGCTAAGGCCGTGAAGCCGTTCCGGACCCTTCGGGGAAAGGAAAGTGGTGGAGCCGCCGGCCCAAGGTGGTAGTAGGTAAGCGATGGGGTGACGCAGGAAGGTAGTCCAGCCCGGGCGGTGGTAGTCCCGGGGTAAGGGTGTAGGGCGTGTGATAGGCAAATCCGTCACACATACAGCCTGAGACCTGATGCCGAGCCGATTGTGGCGAAGTGGATGATCCTATGCTGTCGAGAAAAGCCTCTAGCGAGTTTCATGGCGGCCCGTACCCTAAACCGACTCAGGTGGTCAGGTAGAGAATACCGAGGCGTTCGGGTGAACTATGGTTAAGGAACTCGGCAAAATGCCCCCGTAACTTCGGGAGAAGGGGGGCCACACCCGGTGAT
>NZ_BMVV01000091.1 GCF_014650895.1 Streptomyces omiyaensis | reverse complement strand
GTGATGGGTGGCTGGTCGTTGCTTGAGAACTACACAGTGGACGCGAGCATCTGTGGCCAAGTTTTTAAGGGCGCACGGTGGATGCCTTGGCACCAGGAACCGATGAAGGACGTGGGAGGCCACGATAGTCCCCGGGGAGCCGTCAACCAGGCTTTGATCCGGGGGTTTCCGAATGGGGAAACCCGGCAGTCGTCATGGGCTGTCACCCATGCCTGAACACATAGGGCATGTGGAGGGAACGAGGGGAAGTGAAACATCTCAGTACCCTCAGGAAGAGAAAACAACCGTGATTCCGGGAGTAGTGGCGAGCGAAACCGGATGAGGCCAAACCGTATGCGTGTGATACCCGGCAGGGGTTGCGCATGCGGGGTTGTGGGATCTCTCTTCCGTCGTCTGCCGGCGACGGGACGAGTCAGAAACCGTTGATGTAGTCGAAGGACATGCGAAAGGTCCGGCGTAGAGGGTAAGACCCCCGTAGACGAAACGTCAGCGGCTCGTTTGAGAGACACCCAAGTAGCACGGGGCCCGAGAAATCCCGTGTGAATCTGGCGGGACCACCCGCTAAGCCTAAATATTCCCTGGTGACCGATAGCGGATAGTACCGTGAGGGAATGGTGAAAAGTACCGCGGGAGCGGAGTGAAATAGTACCTGAAACCGTGTGCCTACAAGCCGTGGGAGCGTCGG
>NZ_BMVV01000090.1 GCF_014650895.1 Streptomyces omiyaensis | reverse complement strand
TTCGACCTGTACCGGACCTCCGAGGAGCACGAGATGCTCCGGGAGTCGGTGCGTGCGCTGGCGGAGGCGAAGATCGCCCCGTTCGCGGCGGCGGTGGACGAGGAGGGACGTTTCCCGCAGGAGGCCCTGGACGCGCTGGTCGCCAACGACCTGCACGCGGTCCACGTCCCGGAGAACTACGGCGGCGCCGGCGCGGACGCCCTGGCCACCGTGATCGTGATCGAGGAGGTCGCCCGGGTCTGCGGCAGCTCCTCGCTGATCCCCGCGGTCAACAAGCTCGGCTCGCTGCCGGTGATCCTGTCCGGCTCCGAGGAGCTGAAGGCCAGGTACCTCGCCCCGCTCGCCTCCGGCGAGGCGATGTTCTCCTACGCCCTGTCCGAGCCCGACGCCGGCTCCGACGCCGCCGGCATGAAGACCCGCGCGGTCCGCGACGGCGACCACTGGATCCTCAACGGCGTCAAGCGCTGGATCACCAACGCCGGCGTCTCCGAGTACTACACCGTCATGGCCGTCACCGACCCCGACAAGCGCTCCAAGGGCATCAGCGCCTTCGTCGTGGAGAAGTCCGACGAGGGCGTCTCCTTCGGCGCCCCGGAGAAGAAGCTCGGCATCAAGGGCTCGCCCACCCGCGAGATCTACTTCGACAACGTCCGCATCCCCGCCGACCGGATGATCGGCGCCGAGGGCACCGGCTTCGCCACCGCGATGAAGACCCTCGACCACACCCGCGTCACCATCGCCGCCCAGGCCGTCGG
>NZ_BMVV01000089.1 GCF_014650895.1 Streptomyces omiyaensis | reverse complement strand
GGGGTGCGGAGCGTCCGGCCGGTACCGCCACCGGCGCGGGGGCGGCCGCGGGACGGCCGCTGTCACGGGTGGAGGCCCGCCGGGCCGCCCGGGAGGCCAAGGCCGCCAAGGACAGCGTCGGCGTCGTCGTCGGCGAACTGTTCATCACCCTCGGCGTCGTCATGCTCCTCTTCGTCGCCTACCAGCTGTGGTGGACCAACGTCCTCGCCGGCCAGGAGAGCGACCAGGCCAAGGAACGCATCGAGGACACCTGGCGCCGCGAGGCCGACGGCGAGAAGAAGAACGAACCCGGCGTCTTCGCCCCCGGCGAGGGCTTCGCCATCATGCACATCCCCAAACTCGACGTCGTCGTCCCCGTCGCCGAAGGCATCAGCAAACCCAAGGTCCTCGACAAGGGCATGGTCGGCCACTACGCCGAAGGCAGCCTCAAGACCGCCATGCCCTCCGACAAACAGGGCAACTTCGCCGTCGCGGGCCACCGCAACACCCACGGCGAACCCTTCCGCTACATCAACCGCCTCAACCCCGGCGACCCCATCGTCGTCGAGACCCGCGACGCCTACTACACCTACGAGATGGCGAGCATCCTCCCCCAGACCCCGCCGTCCAACGTCTCCGTCATCGCCCCCGTCCCCCAAGGCTCCGGCTTCACCGGCCCCGGCCGCTACATCACCCTCACCACCTGCACCCCCGAGTTCACCAGCACCTACCGCATGATCGTCTGGGGAAAGCTCGTCGAGGAACGACCACGCAGCAAGGGCAAACCCGCCGCACTCGT
>NZ_BMVV01000088.1 GCF_014650895.1 Streptomyces omiyaensis | reverse complement strand
GACGCCGGCGAGGAGTTCGGCGCGGTCGCGGCCCGTCACCACCGCGCGGTGGTCCAGCGACGCGCGGCCCGTCGCCAGCGAGAAGCCGATGTCGAGCGGGGAGACGGAGAGGTCCGCCGTCAGGCGGGCGTACAGGCGGCGGGCCTGGTCGCGCAGGGCGTCGGCGGTCTTGCCGGAGACGGTCCAGGGGACGACGGGCAGCGCCGCCGCCGGGGTGGTCGTGGCGGTGTCCGCCGCGGCGCCCGCCTCGGCGTCCGTGCCGGTGCCGGTGGCGGTGTCGGTGTCGGTGGGGTGCTGCTCGATGATGACGTGGGCGTTGGTGCCGCCGAAGCCGAAGGAGGAGACGGCCGCGCGGCGCGGGGCGCCGGTCTGCGGCCAGGGCCTGGCCTCGTGGAGGAGGGAGATCGCGCCGGTGTCCCAGTCGACGTGCGTGGTCGGTGGTGCGGCGTGCAGGGTACGAGGCAGCATGCCGTGCTCCATGGCCTGGATCATCTTGATGATGCCGCCGACTCCTGCCGCGGCCTGGGCGTGGGCGATGTTCGACTTGAGGGAGCCGAGGTAGAGGGGGCGGTCCTCGGGGCGGTCCTGGCCGTAGGTGGCGAGCAGGGCCTGGGCCTCGATGGGGTCGCCCAGGCGGGTGCCGGTGCCGTGGGCCTCGACGGCGTCCACGTCGGCCGGGGTCAGGCCCGCGCTCGCCAGGGCCTGGCGGATGACGCGTTCCTGGGCGGGGCCGTTGGGGGCGGTCAGGCCGTTGGAGGCGCCGTCCTGGTTGACGGCCGAGCCGCGCAGGACGGCGAGGAC
>NZ_BMVV01000087.1 GCF_014650895.1 Streptomyces omiyaensis | reverse complement strand
TGAGCTGGGGGTGGCCGCAGAGACCAGCGAGAAGCGACTGTTTACTAAAAACACAGGTCCGTGCGAAGCCGTAAGGCGATGTATACGGACTGACGCCTGCCCGGTGCTGGAACGTTAAGGGGACCGGTTAGTGACCTTTCGGGGTTGCGAAGCTGAGAACTTAAGCGCCAGTAAACGGCGGTGGTAACTATAACCATCCTAAGGTAGCGAAATTCCTTGTCGGGTAAGTTCCGACCTGCACGAATGGCGTAACGACTTCTCGACTGTCTCAACCATAGGCCCGGTGAAATTGCACTACGAGTAAAGATGCTCGTTTCGCGCAGCAGGACGGAAAGACCCCGGGACCTTTACTACAGTTTGATATTGGTGTTCGGTTCGGCTTGTGTAGGATAGGTGGGAGACTGTGAAACAGCCACGCCAGTGGTTGTGGAGTCGCCGTTGAAATACCACTCTGGTCGTGCTGGATGTCTAACCTCGGTCCGTGATCCGGATCAGGGACAGTGTCTGATGGGTAGTTTAACTGGGGCGGTTGCCTCCCAAAGGGTAACGGAGGCGCCCAAAGGTTCCCTCAGCCTGGTTGGCAATCAGGTGTTGAGTGTAAGTGCACAAGGGAGCTTGACTGTGAGACCGACGGGTCGAGCAGGGACGAAAGTCGGGACTAGTGATCCGGCGGTGGCTTGTGGAAGCGCCGTCGCTCAACGGATAAAAGGTACCCCGGGGATAACAGGCTGATCTTCCCCAAGAGTCCATATCGACGGGATGGTTTGGCACCTCGATGTCGGCTCGTCGCATCCTGGGGCTGGAGTCGGTCCCAAGGGTTGGGCTGTTCGCCCATTAAAGCGGTACGCGAGCTGGGTTTAGAACGTCGTGAGACAGTTCGGTCCCTATCCGCTGTGCGCGTAGGAATATTGAGAAGGGCTGTCCCTAGTACGAGAGGACCGGGA
>NZ_BMVV01000086.1 GCF_014650895.1 Streptomyces omiyaensis | reverse complement strand
CTTCGTGCTGGTCAACCTCTTCCGGCCGCCGCTGGGGGCGCCCATGCCGCCGGCGGCTCTGAACGACCTGTTCGACCGTCTCTCGCGGCGGGCCGGCCTGGCCGGCGGGGTCCATCCCCACGCGCTGCGGCACACCTTCGCCAGCAACGCCGCCGACGCGGGCGCCGTCCTGGACGAGATCGCCGATCTCCTCGGCCACGCGAGTCCGTCCAGCTCGCAGGTCTATCTGCACCCCGATCCTCAGCGGCTGCGGGCCGCGGTCGAGCGGGTCGCATCGCTCGCTCCGAGGAGGAAGCCATGACCACGGCCCTGCGACTGGTGCCGCCTCCGGCGTCGGATCTGCTGCCCGCCCGCGCCAGACGGCTGTGGGAACTGATCCGTCCGGAGACGCTGGAGGTCCTGAACTGGGACGAGACGATGAAGGTGTTGCGTCCTTCACCGGAACACCCCTTTCTCGGGTTGAGGATCTGTTCCCGGGTCGGCTGCCTGGCTCAGGCCCGGCGGTCGGAACTGGGGTTGTGTTCGGCCTGCCGAGGCCGTTGGAAGCGGAGCGGGAAGTCCTTCGAGGACTTCGTGGCCAGCGATCCGAAGATCCTCACCGGCGCGTCGGGGGATTGCGGGGTCCCGAAGTGCGGGCGGCCCTGGACGTCGTCGCGCACGCAGATGTGTGAGTGGCACCGGGAACTGTTCAAGAAGCTCGGTGAGCCGCCGCTTCAGGAGTTCTTCACTCACCCGCGGGTTCAGCCACTGCCCCACCTCGGGCACTGCGCGGTGGACGCCTGTCACCGGATGAGGCCCAGCCCCGCGCACCCCTTCTGCCTCGCGCACTGGCCGCGCTGGAAGGAGGCCGCGGGCCGAGGGGCGGACTTCGAGACCTGGTGCCGGCTGGAGCCGGGCTCGTCGGAGTCGACGGCGGTGAGCCTGCGCGGCCTGCCGCCCCTGGTGGTCGCCGAGATCCTCTACGTCCTCCAGGCCCGCACGGACACCGAG
>NZ_BMVV01000085.1 GCF_014650895.1 Streptomyces omiyaensis | reverse complement strand
CTCGGTGTCCGTGCGGGCCTGGAGGACGTAGAGGATCTCGGCGACCACCAGGGGCGGCAGGCCGCGCAGGCTCACCGCCGTCGACTCCGACGAGCCCGGCTCCATCCGGCACCAGGTCTCGGAGTCCGCCCCTCGGCCCGCGGCCTCCTTCCAGCGCGGCCAGTGCGCGAGGCAGAAGAGGTGCGCGGGGCTGGGCCTCATCCGGTGACAGGCGTCCACCGCGCAGTGCCCGAGGTGGGGCAGTGGCTGAACCCGCGGGTGAGTGAAGAACTCCTGAAGCGGCGGCTCACCGAGCTTCTTGAACAGTTCCCGGTGCCACTCACACATCTGCGTGCGCGAAGACGTCCAGGGCCGCCCGCACTTCGGGACCCCGCAGTCCCCCGACGCGCCGGTGAGGATCTTCGGATCGCTGGCCACGAAGTCCTCGAAGGACTTCCCGCTCCGCTTCCAACGGCCCCGGCAGGCCGAACACAGCCCCAGTTCCGACCGCCGGGCCTGAGCCAGGCAGCCGACCCGGGAACAGATCCTCAACCCGAGAAAGGGGTGTTCCGGTGAAGGACGCAGCACCTTCGTCGTCTCGTCCCAGTTCAGGACCTCCAGCGTCTCCGGCCGGATCAGTTCCCACAGCCGTCTGGCGCGGGCGGGCAGCAGATCGGATGCCGGAGGCGGCACCAGTCGCAGGGCCGTGGTCATGGCTTCCTCCTCGGAGCGAGCGATGCGACCCGCTCGACCGCGGCCCGCAGCCGCTGAGGATCGGGGTGCAGATAGACCTGCGAGCTGGACGGACTGGCGTGGCCGAGGAGGTCGGCGATCTCGTCCAGGACGGCGCCCGCGTCGGCAGCGTTGCTGGCGAAGGTGTGCCGCAGCGCGTGGGGATGGACCCCGTCGGCCAGGCCGGCCCGCCGCGAGAGACGGTCGAACAGGTCGTTCAGAGCCGCCGGCGGCATGGGCGCCCCCAGCGGCGGCCGGAAGAGGTTGACCAGCACGAAG
>NZ_BMVV01000084.1 GCF_014650895.1 Streptomyces omiyaensis | reverse complement strand
CGATCCCGCCCCGTACGACGCCCTGCTGCTGCTCTCCTTCGGCGGCCCCGAGGGCCCGGACGACGTCGTCCCGTTCCTGGAGAACGTGACGCGCGGCCGCGGCATCCCCAGGGAACGGCTCAGGGAAGTGGGGCAGCACTACTTCCTCTTCGGCGGCGTCAGCCCGATCAACGGCCAGAACCGCGCCCTGCTCGACGCGCTGCGGGACGACTTCGCCGCGGCCGGCCTGCGCCTGCCGGTCTACTGGGGCAACCGGAACTGGGCCCCCTACCTCACCGACACCCTGCGCGAGATGGTCCACGACGGGCGCCGCCACATCGCCGTCCTCACCACCAGCGCCTACGCCTCCTACTCCGGCTGCCGCCAGTACCGCGAGAACCTCGCCGACGCCCTCGCCGCCCTGGAGGCCGAGGGCCTGCCGGTCCCCCGCGTCGACAAGCTCCGCCACTACTTCAACCACCCCGGCTTCCTGGAACCCGTCGTGGAAGGCGTCCTGGCCTCCCTCGCCGAGCTCGACGAGCCCGCCCGCTCCGGCGCCCACCTGGCCTTCACCACCCACTCCATCCCCGACTCCGCCGCCGACACCTCCGGCCCCGTCGCCGACCACGGCCCCGGCGGCGCCTACGTGCGCCAGCACCTGGACGCGGCCCGGACCGTCGCCCAGGCGGTCCGCGAGAAGACCGGCGTCGACCACCCCTGGAAACTCGTCTACCAGTCCCGCAGCGGCGCCCCGCACATCCCCTGGCTGGAACCGGACATCTGCGACCACCTGCAGGAGCTGAGCACCGCCGGCGCCCCCGCCGCCGTGATGGTCCCCATCGGCTTCGTCTCCGACCACATGGAGGTCCTCTACGACCTCGACACCGAGGCCACCGCCAAGGCCGCCGAACTGGGCCTGCCGGTCCGCCGCTCCGCCACCGTCGGCGCCGACCCCCGCTTCGCCGCCGCCGTGCGCGACCTGGTCCTGGAACGCGCCGCCGCCGAACGCGGCACCCGCGCCCGGCGGTGCGCCCTCGGCGCCCTCGGCCCCTCCCACGACCTCTGCCCGATCGGCTGCTGCCCGGCCCGCACCGAACACCCCGCCGCCGCCGGCGCCGACAG
>NZ_BMVV01000083.1 GCF_014650895.1 Streptomyces omiyaensis | reverse complement strand
TGGAGCCGGGCTCGTCGGAGTCGACGGCGGTGAGCCTGCGCGGCCTGCCGCCCCTGGTGGTCGCCGAGATCCTCTACGTCCTCCAGGCCCGCACGGACACCGAGGTCAGAACCTCGGCGATGCTGCTGCGGAGCATCGTCCAGCACCTGCGTGAACAGCAGGTCGAGCAGTTCGACGACATCCGGGTCACGCCGAACACCAAGCTGAGCGGGGCGGTCGGCAAGATGCGGCTGCTGATCGAGACGGGGTGCACGACGCCGGAGCTGGAGCAGATCAAGGACGTCTGGAACATGGGCGCCTTCGGCCTGGGACAGTGGCGGCGGCTGGACTTCACCCAGCTGCATCAGGAGTGGATGCGGCGGGCCTGCAAGGCATGGGTGCTGGACGAGATCCCTCGCCGCTACGGCAAGAACATCCCCAACAGCCTGTCCGAGATGATCCTCTGCATCGCCCACCTGTCCCGGACCCTGGTCCGCACGCGCGACGACGACGGCATGGACCCGGCCGCGCTCGGCCGGCGCGACATCGAAGCCTTCACCCAGCACATGGCCCACCTGCATCACACCGAGGAGATCAGCGCCTTCCGCCGGCAGACCGTCTGCCGGTTCACCGGACGGTTCCTGCGGGAGATCCGCGACATGGGCCTGACCCGTCCCGGGGAGATGCTGGCCGACCTGCCCGACGACTTCGCGCTGCGACGGCACGACATGCCCCCGCCGATCACGGACGAGGCCCCAGGCCGGGCCCTGCCCAAGGAGGTCCTCGCCCAGCTCTGCGAACGGCTGCCCGACCTCGATCAGATCCGCGACGGCGGTGACGACATCCGCAACGCGATCGAGATCCTCATCGACACCGGCCGCCGTCCCGACGAGGTCGGCTGCCTGCCCTGGGACTGCCTGGAGACGGACGAGCACGGCAAATCCGTGCTCGTCTACACCGACTTCAAGAACAACCGCGCCGGCTGCCGCCTGCCGATCCCGGATTCCACGGCCGCGATCATCGTCCGGCAGAAGAAGGCGGTCCGGGCCCGCTTCCCCGACACCGACCTGACCCGGCTGGTGCTCTTCCCGCGGCCCCGGCAGAACGCGGACGGAACCCAGCCGTTCCGGATGAACCACATCGGCAACGTCCAGCGGCGCTGGATCAACG
>NZ_BMVV01000082.1 GCF_014650895.1 Streptomyces omiyaensis | reverse complement strand
CCCCCCCCCCCCCCCCCCCCCCCCCGATCCGTCTCGATACGAAAGGTTGGCCATGTGGGAAGGCTGCATCCCGGTTCTGGGGGCGGAGTCCGAGCCGTTCCTCCGGGAGATCACCGGCTGGGAGATCTCCGGCATAGGGGAGATGGATGTCGAGTCCGAGGGGTACCGTACGTCGGTGCTGCCGTCGGATGGATCCCTGCACATCGAGCTGGCTTTCTCCGATGCGTACGTGGAGTCCGAAGTGATGCCGTACCGGCGAATCGGGCCTGCGCTGCTGATCCTTAAGGGCGTGCGGTCCCTCGGCATGGAGACCCTCGGCGCCCCGGTGGGCCCGCTGTGGAAGCGGGTGCTGCAAGGGGATCCCCAGGACGAGCTGCTGCGCATGGCCTGGGATCAAAACGAGGATGTCCTGTATGTGAGGGACGGTGGCACGGTCCTGAGCTGCCGGGGTGGCATGTGGCACTGGCAGGTCGGCTTCCGACCACCTGCCTGAGCCAGACACCAACTCCGCACCGCCCTCCCGTGCCACCCACCTCCTGCACGCCCTGCTCGTGCTGACGAACCTCGAAGTCAGCTGCTGACCGATGATCTTCCCCGCGAACTCCCGCCCATGGCCAGCACGAGTATCCCGGGGACCGGTCACGCCAGCCCTTTGACCTGCGCCTTCAAGTTGGCGGGAGCTCAATGGGGTCCATCCCCGCGCGAGCGGGGAGCAGCACACCAGGTGATGCGGAGCGCCGTCCGCGAGAGGTCCATCCCCGCGCGAGCGGGGAGCAGCGGACGATCCGCATCCTGGGCGACATGGTTGCGGGTCCATCCCCGCGCGAGCGGGGAGCAGAACGTCCGCCTGTTCGGAGGCGATTTCTCTCAGGGTCCATCCCCGCGCGAGCGGGGAGCAGATCGTCAGGTTCGGCCGGACGTTCACGCCGTCGGGTCCATCCCCGCGCGAGCGGGGAGCAGAGACCGTACGTCGTGGCGCCGACGGTGAGCGTGGGTCCATCCCCGCGCGAGCGGGGAGCAGGCGATGGCGTCCCGGACCGGGGCCATCAGCCAGGGTCCATCCCCGCGCGAGCGGGGAGCAGCGGGTGGGGGCCGGCCTTTCCAGGCCGCTGTCGGGTCCATCCCCGCGCGAGCGGGGAGCAGCACGCGCGAGCCGCCGTGGCCGTCGTCGGAGAGGGTCCATCCCCGCGCGAGCGGGGAGCAGTGAACGGCCCTGCTGATAGGGCTTCCTATCAGGGGTCCATCCCCGCGCGAGCGGGGAGCAGTCTTGCTGACCAGCAGTTCTACCCCACACCAGCCCCCTCCCAAGCAACTTTTACCGAAACAGACAAACCACCCAC
>NZ_BMVV01000081.1 GCF_014650895.1 Streptomyces omiyaensis | reverse complement strand
CCGCGCACGATGGCCTGCTCCCCGCTTGCGCGGGGATGGACCCCTCTCCGTGAAGTACGGCGGCGAGACCGCCCTCTGCTCCCCGCTCCTGCGGGGATGGACCCGGGTTCGCCTTCGACTGCTTCGCGAGTCTCGCCTGCTTCCCGCGCGTGTGGGGATGGAGGCTCTCCTGGGGTCCTCGATGCCCGGTCTCCCGCTTCCGGCGTCGGCTTTCCCCTCCCGCCCTCCCGCGCCTCTTCAGCTCCTCCGCGCCCCGCCCGGGTGTCTCCGGGTGGGGCGACGGCTGTTCGGGCCGCAGAGGGGCGTGCAGGGCGTCCTGGGGTGCCGGGGTTGGCCCGGCGTCTCCGGGATGGGTGTTCTGGAGGCTGGCCGTGTCCCCGGCCCGGGCGCCCACTCGGTGCGGGTTCGTGTGTGGTGAATGTCTGGTGGCGTGCGGCGGTGAAAAAGACCGTCCGCGTGTCGTGCCGGGTGTCCTCGGCGGGGCTGGTCCGTGCATGCCCGGCCGGAAGGCCGGCGGGGTCCTGGTAGTGCTCGGTGTGGGGTGGCGGCCCGTGCTCACCAAGGGTCTGCGGGAGGCCTGAACCTGATAGGTCACCCCCTTGTTTTCCCTGGTCAACAGGCGTGCTGATAGGGGACCTGATAGGGGTCGTGGTGAGTCTGCGGGGTGGGCTGTTCCGCAGGGCCCGTACGGGCCGGCCCCGTGTCTTCCGTTCCTCCGTGTGGGCCTCGCCCCGTGTTCCCCGGTCCCGGTCCTGCGTGCATCTGGGGCTGTGGCCCCGTTCTGCCATTCCTACATCCTGCATCAATTTGATGCAGCCTCGCCCAGTACCGGTAGGGCAGACTGATTCCAGAGTCCATCCACCCAGCTTTTTGAAGCGCCGTCACCCACCCATCCAACACCCGAGTTGAAGGGATTCCGGACATGATTCCCGAGCACCGCACAGGAAAGCCCCGGGTCATTCCGTCCCGGACCCGGCGGATTCCCCCGACCCCCTTCTCCCGGTCTCCTCGCCCCCGCCCCCGGCTCGGGGTTGACGACGGCTCACCAGACCCGGCCCCCTCCCCTCTCGCTGCCCGGCGCAGCCGGTCAGGGCCGGTAGCGCAGCGGACGGCCCCGCTGTTCCGGGCGGAGCGCAGCGCAGGCCGGCCCCGGCGCAGCCGGGGAGGCCAGGGAGCGAAGCGGACGGGCCGTCAATTCCCGCGAAGCGGGAATTACTTCACTCCGCCATGAAGCGCAGCGGAATGGCGGGCATGACCCGCTTCGCGGGTCATGAAGGAAACCGCGAAGCGGTTTACCCAAGCCCGCGAAGCGGGCCACGAATTCGCGAAGCGAATTCGTTCCCTGCAATGCGCGCAGCGCATTGGCACCCGCTCCGCGGGG
>NZ_BMVV01000080.1 GCF_014650895.1 Streptomyces omiyaensis | reverse complement strand
GGTCAAGGCCCGCGGACACTTCCCCAACGAGCAGGCCGCGTTGAAGTGCGTCTGCATGGCGATCATGTCGCTCGACCCGACCGGCAGGGGACAGACCCGCTGGACCCTGCGCTGGAAGACCGCCCTGAACGCCTTCGACATCACCTTCGGCGGCCGACTCACCGCAGCCCGACAGTAACCCCGAACACCACGGTTACACCGTTCGATTGACAGACCCCGTCCTGGACGAGGACCCCATGAGTTTCTGATCAATATGGCCCACGGCCACCGGCTGATCCTCGTTCGTCGACACAACTCACGATGATCAACGGGGTCGTCCTCATCGGAGACCGACCTCACTCGGCACGATCAAGGCGGGCGTCAGATCGGCTGTCCGCTGTCAGAGGGTGGCAGCACGCAATGCGATCAGGGCGACGGAGGCCATGGTGAGGACTACCGCCGGAGACGCGCCCTTGCGGTCGCCGACGCGCAGGTGGAAGGCGACCGCTCCAGCGAAATAGAGCGCCAGGCCGATCGCGGCGGCTATTCCGACGGGTCCCCACCAGAGTCCGGCGATCACACCGGCCGCGCCCGCTATCTGAGCGCCGATCAGGAAAGCCATCATGCCCTGCGGCACTCCGAGGGTGGACATCTGCTCGGTGATGTGCCGCGTCCGCAGAGACTTGGCTCCGGCCGATACCAGGAGAAGCGCCGACATGAACACGGTGACGACGGCAAGGGAGACGAACATGCCTGAAAACCTCAATCGTGCGAGATGCGAGTAAGGGGGCGTGCGCACCTTGACGACGATAGGCGGCTATCAGGTACCTCTAGGTAACCTTCGGAGCATGAGCCTGCGACCCGGAATTGCCTTCCTCGCCGACTGTCCCGCTCTCCTGGCAATGGAGATCATCGCCAGCAAGTGGTCCATGGTCACGCTCTTCGCGCTGACCGACGGCCCGTTGCGCCACGGCGAGCTGGTCGAGCTGAGCGGTGGCATTTCGCGCAAGGTACTGACCCAGACGCTGCGCCGGCTCCAGGCCAACGGGCTCGTCGAGCGGCAGGCGTACGCCGAGGCGCCGCCGCGCGTGGAGTACAGCCTGACCGATCTCGGGCGAACCCTGGAGGAGCCCATCAGGATGCTCACCGCATGGGCGCGGGAGAACGGCGAGGCGGTCGTCACCTTCCGGGAAGCAGCCCAGGCAGCCAGGGCCGGGTCTGTCAATCGAACGGTGTAACCGTGGTGTTCGGGGTTACTGACGGGCTGCGGTGAGTCGGCCGCCGAAGGTGATGTCGAAGGCGTTCAGGGCGGTCTTCCAGCGCAGGCTCCAGCGGGTCTGTCCCCTGCCGGTCGGGTCGAGCGACATGATCGCCATGCAGACGCACTTCAACGCGGCCTGCTCGTTGGGGAAGTGTCCGCGGGCCTTGACC
>NZ_BMVV01000079.1 GCF_014650895.1 Streptomyces omiyaensis | reverse complement strand
CCGCGCACGATGGCCTGCTCCCCGCTTGCGCGGGGATGGACCCCTCTCCGTGAAGTACGGCGGCGAGACCGCCCTCTGCTCCCCGCTCCTGCGGGGATGGACCCTTGGTCGGCGCCACGAAGGTGCCGTAGGTCACGTGCTCCCCGCTCGCGCAGGGATGGACCCTGGGTGCGCGTCGCCCAGGTCGGCGCCGGAGCCTGCTCCCCGCTCGCGCGGGGATGGACCCGTCGGCACGGTCAGCTCGTCCGCCGGCGGCCCCTGCTCCCCGCTCGCGCGGGGATGGCCCCTCCTCCAGCGCAACCCCGGTCAGCTTCCCCGTCTGCTCCCCGCTCGCGCGGGGATGGTTCCCGCGGTGCGGATCCGGCGGTGGGTCCTGCCGTCTGCTCCCCGCTCGCGCGGGGATGGACCCGTGGCGCTGGGTGTCGAGTCGGATCATCGGCCCTGCTCCCCGCACCCTCGGGGATGGCCCCTCGGAGAAGAACAAGCGCCCGGCACCCCCTGACTGTTTCCCGCACCCGCGGGGATCGCCCCATTTTGAAGCTCGCATCCACGCCGTCCGGCTCCTGCTCCCCGCACCCTCGGGGATGGACCCGCGCGGGTGTGGTCCGGCGACGAGCGCACCATCTGCTCCCCGCACTCGCGGGGATGGCCCGCCGAAGCCGGACCCGCCGGCCCCCGGGCCGAACTGTTCCCCGCACCCGCAGGGATGGCCCCAATTGGCCGCCGGCGGAGGGAATCGCCGCACCTGCGAGGATGGCCCCCAGATCCGCCCGTAGCGGACCAGGCCGATGGTCTGCTCCCCGCACCCGCGGGGATGGTCCCTTGGTGTCGGGATCCTCGGCCATCATCACGCGCTGCTCCCCGCACCCGCGGGGATGGACCCTGCTGTACCCGGAAGCGGACGTTGGGCAGCGCCTGCTCCCCGCTCGCGCGGGGATGGCCCCACGCCAGTGCGGTCGATGGTGTTGTCGCGGCTCTGCTCCCCGCACCCGCGGGGATGGCCCCCCGGGCAAGCAGTGGCTCGGAGGCGAGGCGTTCTGCTCCCCGCTTGCGCGGGGATGGACCCGAGTGCTGGACCAGCCCCGAGCAGTCCCAGTGCTGCTCCCCGCACCTGCGGGGATGGCCCCGCGACCTGGGCGGACGTCCTGGCCCGCTACTCCTGCTCCCCGCATCCGCGGGGGATGGCCCCGCCTCGTGCACCGCGGAGTCGACCTCGTGCCGCTGCTCCCCGCTCGCGCGGGGACGGGCCCGCGACCGGCGGTGAGCCGCCGGAGCTGATCCGCTGCCCCCGCTCGCGCGGGGATGGCACCGCCGCGAACCCGATGTGGATCGAGGTCGTCGACCACCCCACGGCCCCCTCGGGCCCGGGGCGGCTGTTCCTGCCCCTGGGCCGCCGAGCGCGCCCGTTCTGGCCGGCCCCGGCCCTGCGGGGGTGGGGTGGG
>NZ_BMVV01000077.1 GCF_014650895.1 Streptomyces omiyaensis | reverse complement strand
CCCTGTTATTGTGAGAATTCTTAATTCAAGAGTTATAGGGAGGGACTTATGTCACCACAAACAGAAACTAAAGCAGGTGTTGGATTTAAAGCTGGTGTTAAAGATTATAAATTGACTTACTACACCCCAGAGTATGAAACTAAGGATACTGATATCTTGGCAGCATTCCGAGTAAGTCCTCAGCCTGGGGTTCCGCCCGAAGAAGCAGGGGCTGCAGTAGCTGCCGAATCTTCTACTGGTACATGGACAACTGTTTGGACTGATGGACTTACCAGTCTTGATCGTTACAAAGGACGATGCTATCACATCGAGCCTGTTGCTGGGGAAGACAGCCAATGGATCTGTTATGTAGCTTATCCATTAGACCTATTTGAAGAGGGTTCCGTTACTAACATGTTTACTTCCATTGTAGGTAACGTATTTGGTTTCAAAGCCCTACGTGCTCTACGTTTGGAGGATCTACGAATTCCCCCTACTTATTCAAAAACTTTCCAAGGCCCGCCTCATGGTATCCAAGTTGAAAGAGATAAGTTGAACAAGTATGGTCGTCCTTTATTGGGATGTACTATTAAACCAAAATTGGGATTATCCGCAAAAAATTATGGTAGAGCGTGTTATGAGTGTCTACGTGGTGGACTTGATTTTACCAAAGATGATGAAAACGTAAACTCACAACCATTTATGCGCTGGAGAGACCGTTTTGTCTTTTGTGCCGAAGCTATTTATAAATCACAGGCCGAAACCGGTGAAATCAAGGGGCATTACTTGAATGCGACTGCGGGTACATGTGAAGAAATGATTAAGAGAGCTGTATTTGCAAGAGAATTAGGGGTTCCTATTGTAATGCATGACTACTTAACTGGGGGATTCACCGCAAATACTACTTTGGCTCATTATTGCCGCGACAATGGCCTACTTCTTCACATTCACCGTGCAATGCATGCAGTTATTGATAGACAGAAAAATCATGGTATGCATTTCCGTGTATTAGCTAAAGCATTGCGTATGTCTGGGGGAGATCATATCCACTCCGGTACAGTAGTAGGTAAGTTAGAAGGGGAACGCGAAATGACTTTAGGTTTTGTTGATTTATTGCGCGATGATTTTATTGAAAAAGATCGTGCTCGCGGTATCTTTTTCACTCAGGACTGGGTATCCATGCCAGGTGTTATACCGGTAGCTTCAGGTGGTATTCATGTTTGGCATATGCCAGCTCTGACCGAAATCTTTGGGGACGATTCTGTATTACAATTTGGTGGAGGAACTTTAGGACATCCTTGGGGAAATGCACCTGGTGCAGCAGCTAATCGAGTGGCTTTAGAAGCCTGTGTACAAGCTCGTAACGAAGGGCGCGATCTTGCTCGCGAAGGTAATGAAATTATCCGAGCAGCTTGCAAATGGAGTCCTGAACTAGCCGCAGCTTGTGAAGTATGGAAGGCGATCAAATTCGAGTTCGAGCCGGTAGATACTATTGATAAGTAGATAAAACTAAAGATAAAGAAGAGAAGGTATAAATAAAAAAGAAACGAAATAAAAAGAGAAAAAAATAAGTTATGAAATGCAGTAATTCTTCTTTATTCTTCTAATTGATTGCAATTAAACTCGGCTG
>NZ_BMVV01000076.1 GCF_014650895.1 Streptomyces omiyaensis | reverse complement strand
ATCGCCAACCGTGGCGAAATCGCTGTTCGTGTCGCCCGTGCCTGCCGGGATGCCGGGATCGCGAGCGTAGCCGTCTACGCCGACCCGGACCGGGACGCCCTGCACGTCCGCGCGGCCGACGAGGCGTTCGCCCTGGGCGGTGACACCCCGGCCACCAGCTACCTGGACATCGCCAAGGTGCTCCAGGCCGCGAAGGACGCCGACGCGGACGCCATCCACCCCGGCTACGGATTCCTCTCCGAGAACGCCGAGTTCGCCCAGGCCGTCCTCGACGCCGGCCTCACCTGGATCGGCCCCCCGCCCCAGGCCATCCGCGACCTCGGCGACAAGGTCGCCGCCCGCCACATCGCCCAGCGCGCCGGCGCCCCCCTCGTCGCCGGCACCCCCGACCCCGTCTCC
The DNA here is from genome assembly GCF_014650895.1 of Streptomyces omiyaensis. Classification (GTDB taxonomy): domain Bacteria; phylum Actinomycetota; class Actinomycetes; order Streptomycetales; family Streptomycetaceae; genus Streptomyces; species Streptomyces omiyaensis. Next base: position 1,271 of record NZ_BMVV01000076.1, on the reverse strand, counting down.
GGCGCCGACGAGGTCGTCGCCTTCGCCACCGAACACGGCCTGCCGATCGCCATCAAGGCCGCCTTCGGCGGCGGCGGCCGCGGCCTGAAGGTCGCCCGCACCCTCGAAGAGGTCCCCGAACTCTACGACTCCGCCGTCCGCGAGGCCGTCGCCGCCTTCGGCCGCGGCGAATGCTTCGTCGAGCGCTACCTCGACAAGCCCCGCCACGTCGAGACCCAGTGCCTCGCCGACACCCACGGCAACGTCGTCGTCGTCTCCACCCGCGACTGCTCCCTGCAGCGCCGCCACCAGAAACTCGTCGAGGAAGCCCCCGCCCCCTTCCTCACCGACGAACAGAACGCCCAGCTCTACGCGGCGTCCAAGGCCATCCTGAAGGAAGCCGGCTACGTCGGCGCCGGCACGGTCGAGTTCCTCGTCGGCATGGACGGCACCATCTCCTTCCTCGAGGTCAACACCCGCCTCCAGGTCGAACACCCCGTCACCGAAGAAGTCACCGGCATCGACCTGGTCCGCGAGATGTTCCGCATCGCCGACGGCGAGGAACTCGGCTACGACGACCCCGCCATGCGCGGCCACTCCTTCGAGTTCCGCATCAACGGCGAGGACCCCGGACGCAACTTCCTGCCCGCCCCCGGCACCGTCACCCTCTTCTCCCCGCCCACCGGCCCCGGCGTCCGCCTCGACGCCGGCGTCGAGTCCGGCAGCGTCATCGGCCCCGCCTGGGACTCCCTGCTCGCCAAGCTCATCGTCACCGGCGCCACCCGCGAACAGGCCCTCCAGCGCGCCGCCCGCGCACTCGCCGAGTTCAAGGTCGAGGGCATGGCCACCGCCATCCCCTTCCACCAGGCCGTCGTGGTCGACCCCGACTTCACCGCCGACCCGTTCCGCGTCCACACCCGCTGGATCGAGACCGAGTTCGTCAACGAGATCAAGCCCTTCGCCCCCGCCGGCGCCGACACCGACGACGACGAGGCCGGCCGCGAGACCATCGTGGTCGAGGTCGGCGGCAAGCGCCTGGAGGTCTCCCTCCCCTCCAGCCTGGGCATGACCCTGGCCCGCACCGGCCTGGCCGCCGGCGCCAAGCCCAAGCGCCGCGCCGCGAAGAAGTCCGGCCCCACCGCCTCCGGCGACACCCTCGCCTCCCCCATGCAGGGCACCATCGTCAAGGTCGCCGTCGAGGAGGGCCAGGAGGTCCAGGAAGGCGACCTCATCGTCGTCCTGGAGGCCATGAAGATGGAACAGCCCCTCAACGCCCACAAGTCCGGCACCGT
>NZ_BMVV01000075.1 GCF_014650895.1 Streptomyces omiyaensis | reverse complement strand
CGGCGCGTCGAACCCGCCGTCCGGCCGCGCGAGGAACGTGAACAGCGCCACCGAACCGTCGCCGTACCCGTACAGCGCCGCCACGTCGTCCCGGCCGTCACCGTCGAAGTCCGCGTTCACCCGCGAGGAGGCGTCCTCGCGCCACGGCTCGGGCTCCGGCTGCGGGGCGGCCGCCGAGGCGACGTCCACGTAGTTGCGGTCGATGTTGAGGGTCGCCCCGCCCCAGGTCTCGGTCACCTCGCCCTCGTACTGGTGCACGCGGCGCTGGCCGGGCCAGTAGGTGCTGCCGGGCAGGCCCATCGAGGCGTTGGAGACGTCGGCCTTGTGGTTCCAGTTGGCGATCCACAGGACGTCCGGCTTGGAGTAGCGGGAGTTGCTGTGCAGGGCGCCCATGTCGCCGGAGTTCTGGATGTTCGCGTACACGCCGGGGCGGTAGCCCAACTCGCGGACCCGCGCGCTGTAGGCGGAGAGGTAGTCGAGGACCCGGGTGCGGTAGGTGGAGCTGTAGTCCTCCATGTCCGTGTAGAGGACGGTGCCGGCCGCGAAGCCGAGCGCCTTCGCCTTGGCCACCGCGTCGTCGGCGGACGCCCTGCCCTGCGAGGCGGCCTCGCCGGAGGAGATGCCGGTGGCCTGGAGGCCCGCGTAGATCGGGATCATGTGCCAGCCCTCGGCCGCGCGCCCGGAGACCCAGCCGGCGGTCAGGTTGGGCTGGGCGCAGACCCGGGTGGGACCGCCGATGTAGATGCCGACGCCGCCGTAGGGCGAGGCGCTCCTCCACGACTGCATCAGGCTCGCGGAGGGGGCGGTGCAGGCGTCGAAGGCCTTGCCGGTGTAGCCGGTGCTGGGCTCGGCGGCCGCGGCCCGCGCGGCTCCCGCCGCTTCGGCGCGGGGGGCGGGCAGCGTGCCGGGGACGGCGGCCGGTCCCACGCGGCCCGAGCGGACGACCCGGGAGACGGTGTCGGCGCTCGTGCCGTGGACGGCGGTGAGGAGCAGTCCGGCGCCCTCGACGGCCAGCGAGACCTCGCGGTCGGCGGCGTCGGAGATCCGCTGCGGGAGGGGCTTGCCGGCCGGGACCCGGAGCACGGAGGCGGGGTCGGCGACGGCCGCGCCGGCCAGGGGCTCCACCACCAGGGCGTCGGTCCGTTCGCCGACCGCCTCGGCGGGGCAGTCCTGCTCCGCCCCGGGGTGGCCCAGGTAGAGGGTGGCGGCGTCGAACCGGACGCAGGTGGCGGGCGCCTTCTCCAGGTCGACGACCCGCCAGTCCGCGGGGACGTCGAGCCGCAGTCCCCGGTACTCCACGGTGGTGGTGGCGGTGGCCGGTGCGGCGGCCTCGGGGAGCTGCCGCGGGACGGCGTGCGCCGCCGTGGCGGTCGCGCCGGAGAGGGCCAGGGCCGTCAGCGCGGAGGCGACGGCCCAGCCTCTGCGCGGGGCGCGCCGGGTTCGGACAGGGGGCGGGGTGGGCATGGAGGAGCTCGCTTCCGGTGTCGCGGGGTGGTGGACGCAGGGGCGGGGTGTGAGGGGCGAGGTGTGCGGGCGGGAGGGGGCGGAGCGGGGTGGGGTGGGGTGCGCGCGGGTCTGAGCGCGGTGGGCACGGGGGCGGGGCGGTGTGAGCGTGGGGCGGGGGCAGGGCCGGGGCGGGGCCCCGGGGCCGCCCGGCGGGTGCCGGGCGGCGTCCTGCGGCGGGGCCGGGCCGGGGGTGCGGGCCGGCCCCGGCCCCGGTCAGCCGAGCTTCACGTGGTCGCCCCACCAGTAGTCCGCGGGCACGTTCCAGGACCGCAGCGGGCTGGCGAACTTGCCGGTCGCGTCCGGCTTGAAGGTGTAGAGCGCGGCGCGGCCGTCGCTGTAGCCGTAGAACGCGGCCACGTCCGTGCGCCCGTTGCCGTCGTAGTCGCCGGAGGCGATCTGGACGTTCTCGCCCCACCAGTTGTCGGCGGGCACGTTCCAGGACCTGACCGGGCTGTTGAAGGTGCCGTCGGTCTTGGTGAGGAAGGTGTAGAGGGCGGCGCGGCCGTCGCTGTAGCCGTAGAACGCGGCGGCGTCGGCGCGTCCGTCGCCGTCGTAGTCGCCCGCGGTCAGCTTGACGTTGGAGAAGTTCCAGTTGCCCGGCTCGGTGGTCCAGGACTTGACGGGGGCCGCGAAGCCGCCGTCGGCGCCGGACTTGAAGGTGAACATCGAGACGGTGCCGTCCTCGTACCCGTACATCGCCGCCAGGTCGTCGCGGCCGTTGCCGTCGAAGTCGCCGGCGGCGAGCTCGACGTTCTCGCCCCACCAGTAGTCGGCGGGGACGTTCCAGGAGCGCAGCGGGGCGGAGAACTCGCCGTTGGCGTCGGGCTTGAAGGTGTAGAGGGCGGCCCGGCCGTCGCTGTAGCCGTAGAAGGCGGCGACGTCGTCCTTGCCGTTGCCGTCGAAGTCGCCGGAGGCGAGCTTGACGTTCTCCGGCCACCAGTTGCCCGGGGCGGTGGTCCAGGACTTCACCGGCGACGCGAAACCGCCGTCGGCCCCGGACTTGAAGGTGAACAT
>NZ_BMVV01000074.1 GCF_014650895.1 Streptomyces omiyaensis | reverse complement strand
AGCAGGGCTGGCGCTGGAACCTCGACTACGTCGTCGACCCGCACGGCAACGCCATGGCCCTCTACTACACCAAGGAACAGGGCCACTACGCGCAGAACGGCAAGAAGGACGAGGCGAAGCCGTACACCCGCGGCGGCTACCTGAACCGCATCGACTACGGCCTGCGCGCCGGCGCCGTCCACACCACCGCCACCCCGGCCGGCCGCGTCGCCTTCACCACGGCCCCGCGCTGCACCGCCGCCGACTGCGCCTTCACCGAGGCCAACGCCGCCAACTGGCCCGACACCCCCGTCGACCTGGAGTGCACCCCCGGCAAGGAGTGCCTCCAGTTCGCACCCGCGTTCTGGTCCAAGCAGCGGCTGACGGCGATCAACACCTTCTCCCAGGTGGGCACGGCGCTGGAGCCGGTCGACACCTGGACGCTGGCCCAGTCCTTCCCGGGGACGGGCGACACGTCCACCCCCGCGCTGTGGCTGGACTCGGTACGGCGGACGGCCAAGGCCGGCCCCCTGCCCGACATCACGCTGAATCCGGTGACGTTCGAGGGCGCCCTCATGCCCAACCGGGTCGACGCCGCCGAAGGCCGTCCGCCCCTCAACCGCAAGCGCCTGACCACGATCACCAGTGAGACCGGCGGTCAGACCCTCGTCACCTACAGCGCCAAGGAGTGCACCGCGGGCGCCCTGCCGGCGGCGGACACGAACGCGAAGCGCTGCTACCCGTCCTGGTGGACCCCGGACGGCGCGGTCGACCCGGTGAAGGACTGGTTCCACAAGTACCTGGTCACCCGGATCGACGAGAACGACACGACGGCCGGCACCGGCTCGCCGTCGAAGGTCACCACCTACGAGTACGCGAACGGCCCGAACTGGCGCAAGGACACCGGCGAGTTCACCCTCGACAAGCACCGCACCTGGAACGACTTCCGCGGCTACGGCACCGTCCGCACCTACGTCGGCTCGACGAACCGCGTGAAGACCGAGAAGACGTACTTCCTCGGCATGGCGGGCGACACCCTCGCCGACGGCAGCCCGCGCCCGGGCCTGGCCGTCAACGGCGTCACCGACAGGGACGACTTCGCCGGCCGTACCGCCTCGACCGCCACCTACGACAAGGACGGCACCGGCGGCAAGATCGTCGCGAAGACCACGTACACCCCCTGGGAGTCCGCGGCGACGGCCACCCAGGCGGTCAAGGGCGTCACCGACCCCGACAAGCCGAACGACCCCGCGGCCACCCTCCCCGCCAGGACGGCCCGCCTGTCCGGCGTGACGAGCACGAAGGCGAGCACTCTCCTCGACAGCGGCGCATGGCGCACGCTCACCACGAGCCGCACGTTCGACGCCACCTACGGCATGACGCTGAGCGAGAGCGACGACGGTGCGGGAGTCGTGGAGGACCGTTGCACCTACACCGTCTACGTCGCGCCGGACACGACGGACTGGCTGATCGCCTATCCCAGTGAGGTCGTCACCACCGACAACACCCTCTGCCTGTCGAGGCCGGGAGAAACCCTCGGCCGGATCCGCACCTCCTACGACGGCAAGGCCCTGGGCGCCGCCCCGGACCCCGGCAAGGCCCACGTCACCAAGACCGAGCAGCTCGCCCGGTACGAGTCCGATCTGACGCCCGTCTGGGAGACCGTCTCCGAGACCACCCACGACCCGTACGGCCGCGTCCTCACCGCCAAGGGCCAGGACGGCCAGCCGGTCACGACCGCCTACACCCCCGCCACCGGCGCCCAGCCGACGACGGTGAAGGTCACGAACGTCAAGGCGCACACGACGTCCACCACCTTCGACGGCCTGCGTGGCCTCACGCTGACCAGCACGGACGCGAACGGCCGCACCACGACGAACGAGTACGACGCGCTCGGCCGGCTGACGAAGGGGTGGAGCGCCGGACGACCGAAGACCTCGACCCCCAACGCGACCTTCTCCTACACGCTTTCGTCCACCGCCCCGTCCACGGTGGTGACCAAGAGGCTCTACGAGGACGGGACGTGGGGAACCAGCGTCTCCTTCCACGACTCGATGCTGCGTGAGCGCCAGATGCAGGCGGACGCGACGGGAACGACCGGACGGGTCGTCTCGGACACGTTCTACGACGGTCACGGGCGCCCGTACCTGAAGAACGCCCCCTTCTACAACAGCGCCGCGGTGTCGACGTCCGCCATGTTCGTCGTCACGCCGAACCAGGTGCCGCAGGCCGTGCAGAACGAGTACGACGGCCGCGGCCGGATCACGGCGACCGCCCAGCTCTCGCTCAACGTCGAGAAGTGGCGCACCAGCACCGTCTACGGCGCCGACTGGACCGCCGTCGTCCCGCCCAGTGGCGACACCGCCACCCTGGCGATCTCGGACGTCCGCGGCCGCGTCGTCGAGCAGCGGCAGTACAAGGACCGGAACCCGGTCCCGGGCGCGGCGGCGACGCAGTACGAGAAGACGACCCGCACCTACGACGCGGCGGGCCGGCTCGCCTCCGCCACCGACACCTCGGGCCGCAACACCTGGCGCTACACCTACGACCTGCGAGGGAGGCAGGTGACGGTGACGGACCCGGACAAGGGTCTGAGCACCACCCACTACGACGCGAACGGCCGGGTCGACACCGTCACCGACCCGAGCGGGGTCCTGGCCACCACCTATGACGAGCTGGGCCGGAAGAGGACCGTACGGTCGGGGTCGGTGACCGGCGCGAAGCTGACGGAGTGGACCTATGACACCGCTCCGGCGGGCAAGGGCCTGCCGGCCACGTCCACGCGTTACGACTCCTCGGTCACGGCGAACGCCGCGTACACGGCGGCGATCACCGGCTACGACGGTGCGGGGAAGCCGACGGGCACCAAGGTGACCGTCCCGTCGGTGACGGGTGAGGAGCTGCTCGCCGGTACCTACACCGTGACGACGACCGCGACCGCGGTGAGCGGTCTGCCGGCGACGGCGGCCTACTCCACCACGAACGC
>NZ_BMVV01000073.1 GCF_014650895.1 Streptomyces omiyaensis | reverse complement strand
AGCAGGGCTGGCGCTGGAACCTCGACTACGTCGTCGACCCGCACGGCAACGCCATGGCCCTCTACTACACCAAGGAACAGGGCCACTACGCGCAGAACGGCAAGCGGGACGAGGCGAAGCCGTACACCCGCGGCGGCTACCTGAACCGCATCGACTACGGCCTGCGCGCCGACAACCTCTACACCGCCACCCCGGCCGGCCGCGTCGCCTTCACCACGGCCCCGCGCTGCACCGCCGCCGACTGCGCCTTCACCGAGGCCAACGCCGCCAACTGGCCCGACACCCCCGTCGACCTGGAGTGCACCCCCGGCAAGGAGTGCCTCCACCCCTCCCCGTCGTTCTGGTCCAAGCAGCGCCTGACCTCGATCACCACCTCCGCGCTGGTGGGCACCGGCCTGGTCGCCGTGGACACCTGGACGCTGGCCCAGTCCTTCCCGGGGACGGGCGACACGTCCACCCCCGCGATGTGGCTGGACACCGTCCAGCGCACGGGCAAGGCGGGAGCGACCGCCGACATCGCCCTGAACAAGGTGTACTTCGAGGGCACCCTCATGCCCAACCGGGTCGACGCCGCCGAAGGCCGTCCGCCCCTCAACCGCAAGCGCCTGACCACGATCACGTCCGAGACGGGCGCCCAGACCCTCGTCACCTACACGGCGGCCCAGTGCACGCCGAGCACCCTGCCCGCCGCGGACACCAACACCAAGCGCTGCTACCCGTCCTGGTGGACCCCGGACGGCGCGGTCGACCCGGTGAAGGACTGGTTCCACAAGTACCTGGTGGCCCGGGTCGACGAGACCGACACGACGGCCGGCACCGGCTCGCCGTCGAAGGTCACCACCTACGAGTACGCCGACGGCCCGAACTGGCGCAAGGACACCGGCGAGTTCACCCCCGAGAAGCACCGCACCTGGAACTCCTTCCGCGGCTACGGCACCGTCCGCACCTACGTCGGCTCGACGAACCGCGTGAAGACCGAGAAGACGTACTTCCTCGGCATGGCGGGCGACACCCTCGCCGACGGCAGCCCGCGCCCGGGCCTGGCCGTCAACGGCGTCACCGACCGTGAGGACTTCGCCGGCCGGGTGGCCTCCTCTTCCGTGTACGACAAGGACGGCACCGGCGGCAAGATCGTCGCGAAGACCACGTACACCCCCTGGGAGTCCGCGGCGACGGCCACCCAGGCGGTCAAGGGCGTCACCGACCCCGACAAGCCGAACGACCCCGCGGCCACCCTCCCCGCCAGGACGGCCCGCCTGTCCGGCACCGTCACGGAGAAGAACGCCACCCTCCTCGACGACGGCAGCTGGCGCACCCTGACCACCGGCCGCTCCTACGACAGCACCTACGGCCTCCTCACCAAGGAGACCGACGACGGCGCCGCCGGCTCCGTCGAAGCCCGCTGCACGCTGACCGACTACGTCACGCCCGACACCACCGACTGGCTGATCGCCTACCCGAGCGAGATCACCACGGCCGACAACACGGCCTGCCTGACCCGCCCGAGCGAGATCACCGGCCGGATCCGCACCTTCTACGACGGCAAGGCTCTGGGCATCGCCCCGGACCCCGGCAAGGCCCACGTCACCAAGACCGAGCAGCTCGCCGACCACACCGCCGACAACACCCCCGTCTGGGAGACCACCGGCCAGAGCACCTACGACCAGTACGGCCGCGTCCTCACCGCCAGGGGCCAGGACGGCCAGCCGGTCACGACCGCCTACACCCCCGCCACCGGCGCCCAGCCGACCTCCGTCAAGACGTCCAACGTCAAGGGCCACGAGTCCACGACGACGTACGACGGCATGCGCGGCCTCGCCCTGACCAGCACGGACGCGAACGGCCGTACCGCCAGCAGCGAGTACGACACGCTGGGCCGCCTCACGAAGGCGTGGAGCGCGGGACGGGCCAAGACCCTCCAGCCCAACGCCACCTTCACCTACAACCTCTCCGCCACGGTCCCCTCCACCGTCGTCTCCAAGAACCTCTACGAGGACGGCCTGTGGGGCACCAGCGTCACCTTCTACGACTCCCTGCTCCGTGAGCGCCAGACCCAGTCGGACGCGGTCGGCACGACCGGGCGCCTGGTCGCGGACACCTTCTACGACGGTCACGGGCGCCCGTACCTGATCAACGCCCCCTTCTACAACAGCGCCGCGGTGTCGACGTCCGCCATGTTCGTCGTCACGCCGAACCAGGTGCCGCAGGCCGTCCAGACCACGTACGACGGCCGCGGCCGGGCGGTCGAGAGCGCCGAGCTGGCGCTGAACGTCCTGAAGTGGAAGTCGACCCTCACCTACGGCGCCGACTGGGCGGCCGTCCTCCCGCCGTCCGGCGGCACCGCGGTCCTCATCCGCAGCGACGCCCGCGGCCGCCCCGTCGAGGAGCGGCAGTACAAGGACCGGAACCCGGTCCCGGGCGCGGCGGCGACGCAGTACGAGAAGACGACCCGCACCTACGACGCGGCGGGCCTGCTGGCCTCGGTGTCGGACACCTCGGGCCGCAACACCTGGCGCTACGCCTACGACCTGCGTGACCGCCTGATCACCACGTCCGACCCGGACAAGGGGCTGAGCACCACCCACTACGACGCGAACGGCCGCCCGGACACGGTGACGGACGCGCGCGGCACGGTCGCCACCACCTACGACGAGCTGGGCCGCGAGACGTCCCTGCGGTCGGGGTCGGTGACCGGCGCGAAGCTGGCGGAGTGGACCTACGACACCGCTCCGGCGGGCAAGGGCCTGCCGCACAAGTCGATCCGCTACGACTCCTCGGTCACGGCGAACGCCGCGTACGTCACGGAGACCACCGGCTACGACACGGCCGGCCGCGCCAAGGGCGCGAAGGTCACGGTTCCCTCGGTGACGGGTGAGGAGCTGCTCGCCGGTACCTACACCGTGACGACGACCGCGACCGCGGTGAGCGGTCTGCCGGCGACGGCGGCCTACTCCACCACGAACGC
>NZ_BMVV01000072.1 GCF_014650895.1 Streptomyces omiyaensis | reverse complement strand
CCGACCCCACAAAGGCCCACGGCCTCGAACACACCCCCCGGCAAAGGTCACACGTACGTGTGAGACCACACCCGGCGCGCCCCCCGGGGGCAGAACGGCCCGGGAGGTACGGGACCGGGCCGGACCGGACCGGACCGGGCCGAGCCGGGCAGGACCGGGCCGGGCCGGGCAGGACCGTACGCGAGAACACGGGGCAGGCAGGGCAGTACGCGAGAACACGGGGCAGGCAGGGCTCTTCGCCCGCGGCATCGGCCGGGCCGACGCTGTTGAAGAACGCGGCCAGGGCGCCACCGCCCGCGGCGGGACACCACCAGCCGACACGCAGGGGGGGCCGGCCCACTGGAGGCAGGCGTGCCACAAGCACAAGGACGAGGCCGTCGCCTGCGGCGATGCGGGGGACGGTGAAGGGGGTCCGCACCCTCCCACCCTGCCCGGCACTCTCCCCGCCCGGCGCCTTCGGGCCCCGGGCGGGGAGAGTGCCGGGGCCGGGCGGGGGCTCAGGCGGGAGGGGCCGGGGCGGGAGGCCTGAGGGCGTGGAGGGTGTCGGCGGCGCGCAGGTAGACGGTGCCGTCGGGGCCGACGGTCAGGTCCGGGTCCACGAAGGCCCCTCCGCCCCGGGGTGCGCTGGTCCACAGGATGCGGCCGGTGCGGGCATCGACGCAGACGACCGAGCGGGCCCTGTCGGAGGTGGCCAGGTAGACGCGGTCGCCCGCCACGGCGAGCGCCGAGGCCGCGTCGGCGGCGGAGAGCATTCCGGGGACCTCGGTCTGCCACAGGCGTTCGCCGGTGCGGCCGTTCGCGGCGATCAGGATGCCGGACCCGTCGATCCCGTACAGGCGGCCGCCGGCCTCCTCGTACACGGCGGCCTCGGTGAGTGTGGTGGCGCGTGAGACGTCGCCGGTCAGGGAGCCCAGGTGGATCGTGCCGTCCGCGCGGCGCAGCAGGACGCCGTCGGGGGACGCGCCGAGGATGCCGGCGCGGGGGAAGAAGTTGACCGCGATCTGTTCGCCGTCGCTCGTCCGCAGCTCCTGGAGGCGTGCTCCGCCCATCTGCTGTTCGCCGGCGTCGGTGGCGTAGAGGTGGCCGCGGCTGGCGTACAGGCGCTGGAAGGAGGGGGTCTCGGCCTGCCACAGGTGTGTTCCCTTGCTGCTCCAGGCGTGCAGCCGGCTCTGCTGTGCGCCGTCGGCCGTGTCGGGCCCGGGTTCCTCGGCGGCCTGGGTGATCAGCCGGTCCCCGACCAGGACCGACGATCCGTCCAGGGAGGCCGTTCCGGCCGGGGAGCTCCACGCCGTGGTGCCGGTGGCCGGTTCGATGGCGCGTACCCTGCCGGCCGTCATGAAGTCCCGCCGGTCCTCCTCGACCAGGAACGCCAGGTCGCCCGAGGCCGAGAATCCGACGATCTCCGCCTCCCCCGCTTCGACGCCCTTCTCCCACAGGCGCCGGCCCGTGGCGGTGTCGTAGGCGGTCAGGCGGGCCCGGCCGGGCCCCTGCGAGAACGCGGTGGTGTGGCACAGGAGCACCTCGGCGGAGGGCAGGCACCGCCGGGTGTGGCGTTCGTCGGGGCGGGAGGTCACCTGCCACAGGCCCCATCCGGTGGGCCGCAGTGCGGCGGCGGGTTCCTTCAGCGGCGCGGTCCGGCCGGTCGCGGGGGCCTGTGCGGGCGGGGTGGCCGCTGCGTGCGTGGGGCGGTCGCCCGCGACGGCGGCCCAGGTGCCGGCGGCCGCGGCGAGGGCCGCGACGACGGCGGTCGCGAGCGCGGGCCGGGCGCGGCGGCGCGGCGCCGGGGGCGGGGTGGTGGTCCGGGGCGGTGCCTGGGGGCGGTTGGGCCGGGTCAGGGTGTGGGGGCGCGGGCCCCAGTCGGATTCCGGGGCGGCGCGGAAGGCCGCCAGGAGGTCGGGGACGCCGGGGCGTTCCGCGGGTTCCTTCGCCAGGCACCACTGGACGATCTCGCGGACGCTCGCGGAGAGTTCGCCGGTGGAGGGGGGTTCGTGGACCACGTTGTACGCGGTCATGTAGGGGCTCTCGGAGTCGAAGGGGCCGTGGCCGGTGGCCGCGTAGACCAGGACGGCGCCCAGGGAGAAGACGTCGGAGGAGGGGGCGACGCGGTGGGGTGAGGCGAGCTGTTCGGGGGACATGAACGGGGGTGTGCCGAGGATCCGGCCGGTGACGGTCAGGGTGCGGTGGTCCGCGGCGCGGGAGATGCCGAAGTCGATGACCAGGGGGCCGTCGTCGGCCATCAGGACGTTGTCGGGTTTGAGGTCGCGGTGGATGACGCCGGCGCGGTGGATGCTGCGCAGGGCCTCGACCAGTCCGACGGCGAGGCGGCGCAGTTCGGCGCCGCCGAGGGGTCCTTGGGTGCGTACGCGTTCGCCGAGCGTCCGGCCCTCGACGTACGCGGTGGCCATCCAGGGGCGTACGGCTTCGGCGTCGGCGTCGACCAGGGGGGCGGTGAAGGCTCCGCTGACCCTGCGGGCGGCGGCGACCTCCTGGCGGAAGCGGAGGCGGAACTCGGTGTCCTGTGCGAACTGTTCGTGGACGACCTTGATCGCGATCAGGCGTCCCGACTCGGCCTGGGCGAGGTAGACCGTGCCCATGCCGCCTGCGCCCAGCCGGTCCAGCAGCCGGTAGCCGCCGACCTGTTCGGGGTCCGTCTCCCTCAGCACCATGCGCCCGCCCCGCTTCCCCTCGTCCCTCGCCCCTTGATCACGCAGAGGCTAGCGGGCCGTGCGGGGTGGCGGGGGGCCTGTGGCCGTGGTGCGGGTGGCCGGTCCGGTTCCGGTGCGAAATCCTTCCTGGTGGGGGGTGTTGCGGGGCGGGGCAGGGCGGCGCCCCGCCTGCGGGGGTGTCCGCGGAGGCGGGGCGCGGCCGTGCGGGGCGGGGGCCGGGGCGGCGGTGCGGTGGGGCGTGGGCCGTGGGCCGTGGTGGTGTCGGGGGTCGCGCACGGACCGTGCCGGGTCAGTGGGCGTGGGCGGTGATGTCGCCGAGGGTGGTGGTGGCGCGGATGGTGAGGTGGGCGTCGGCGCCCTGGGTGTTGTTCAGGGTGTTGGTGATGCGGC
>NZ_BMVV01000071.1 GCF_014650895.1 Streptomyces omiyaensis | reverse complement strand
GGATGACCGCCGAAGGCCGGGCCGAACAGGCCAAGGGCCACGCCCGCCACGCCAAGGAAGACATCAAGGACACCTTCCGGAACTAGAACCGGAAAACCGTTCCGCATCACCGCTTCCCCCTACCCGCGAGGCCCCGACCCCTCCCCCGGTCGGGGCCTCGCGGCATGCCCGGACGCACCGGGGAATCCGACCGCCCGTCCGCCTTGGGGCCCGCGCCCGCACGGGAAGCCTTTTCCGGTCCGCTCCGCACGCGCCGGAGCGGACCGGCGGCATGAAAAGCCCCGCCCGCGGTGGCCGCCCGAATCCGGCAGCCGGCGAACCGGTGACAGACGGACCGGTCACAGGCGAACCGGCGGCCGGGGCTCCCGGCCGCGGTCCTGCGGCCTTCGGGGGCCCGCGTCACCTGCTCCGGGCGGCCTCGCCGAAGTACGCGGCCACGTCCTGCCGGTACTGACCGTCGGCCCGGTCGGCTTCGGAGAGGTGCTGGGGGGCGTCCTCGACCTGGCCTCGCGTGAGGGCCAGCCGGATGGTCTTCTCGTCCGCTTCGCACCGGAGGACCGCGCTCGCCGGGATCAGCAGCTTTCCGAAGATCCACGCTCCCCCGTCCAGGACCAGCCAGGCGTCCCCCGCCTCCTCGGAATGTCCGTCCACGCGTCCCACGAACCCGTCGGTCGCCATCACGCTCCAGCCGGCCAGATCGGTGCCGGTCCGGTGCCCACAGGTCGGGCTGTACTCCCACAGGTCGTTCGCCACAACGGTGCTCCTTCGCTCTCGGGCCGGGTACCGACGCCATGCGTTCCGCCCGACCGGTTCACCGACCGCGTGCCCGCCGCCGCGGCGCCTCACCCCGGAAGTCTCCGGTCTGCGCGTCGTGCGGTCGTGGCGCCGGGTCAGGGGCGGGCGAGGCCGAGCCGGACGGCGTCGCGGGTGACGGCGTCGCGGACGCTCAGGTGCTCGCCGTCCCGGCCGGCCTCGGCGCGCGGGGAGTCGGCGCGCACGGTCAGGAGGTCGGCGAGTGCGCGCTGCGGTTCGCTCGGGCTCCGCCGGCCCGCGTAGGGGTCCGTCCCCGGACCGTAGGCGCCGCGCACGGACCGGTGCGCGCCGAACGGCGGGAACCACCCGGATGGCCCCCGGCCGCGGCGCGGAGGGCGCTCCGAGAGCGGGTGGGCGTCGGGCGAGGGTGCCGGCGGTGAGGTGGAGGCGGACGCGAGGGGACGGTCTCGCGGAGAGAGCGCGGGCGGTGTTTTCGCTCCTGGAGATGATCTACGTACAACTCTTCGGCCGAGGTGCGGGTCTCATCGGGCGGCGCCGACAGAGACGGGCGTCGATCCGACCTTTCAGGAGGAACGCTTTGATCTCCGCCAGCACCAGCCGTCGGGGTGTCTCCGCCGCGATCACCACCGTCCTCGCCGTGACGCTGGGTGCGGGCGCCCTGGCCGTTCCGGCCGGCGCCGCCGCGCTGCCCGCAGTCGTGGCCGCCGAGGCGGGGGCCCAGGGGGTACCCCTGGCGTATCCGGCGGGTGTGTCGTCGTTCGAGGCGGTCGGGAAGAGCGGTTTCCTGACCAAGAACTGGTCGGGCAACACGTCCCGTGTGTTCACGTGGACCCGGTTCGCGGACGGGGCGACCACCGTGATCGACGGGTCGGTGGCCGACTCCACGGGCTCGGACGTGGTCATGACCGGAAAGGGGACGACCCCCGAGCGTTCCCTGGTGCTGCAGCTGCGCGACATGGCCGACGGCGGCCGGACCGTCACGATGGACCTGCGTCCGCTGAACGCCACGTATGTGCAGGCCGTCTCGAAGGACACGATCCTGGCGGAGGTGACGAAGGCCGACGGGTCCGTGGAGCTGCACCTGGTCGCCAGTGCCGGCGGCAGCCTCACGCAGCGGAAGGTCGAGGGCATCCCGGCCGGCGCCAGGAGTTTCAAGGCCACTCCTGCCAGGGGCGGTTCTGTCCTCGTCCACTACCACTACGCGTCGGGCGGCACTTCTACGGCCCGGGTCGCCGCCGTCGACCTGTCCGCTGCCAAGGCGGCCTTCACCCACGACAACGCGGAGATCAGCGGCAATTCTTACCGGGAGTACGCCTCGATCTCCGCCACGCACCTCGCCTGGGTGAGCGGCGGGAAGGTCGTCACCGTGGAGCGGGCCACCGGGGTCACGTCCTCGTTCGATCCCAAAGCCCACGAGGAACTGGGCCTCACCGTGGGGCTGGTGGGTTCGTGGGTGACCTACGGCACCCCGGATTCCCTGAAGGGCGACGGCTACGGCCAGATCCGGCCGGTGATCCCGTACACGGCGAAGTCTCTGACCACGGGCGAGACGGTCAAGCTCCTCGACTACGTCGGTGTGCCCCTCACCGGCGCCGACGGCTCGGTGTTCGTGCGCGGCGGGACCGTCGAGCACGGCGAAGGGGTGTACCGGATCGCCCTCGGCTCGGACGGCAGGCCGGCCGCCGAACTGGTCGCCTCCAGCGGCGAGCCGACGAAACTGACCTTCCTCGGCACGCGGTTCCCGCAGCCCTTCGACCTCTCCTCCCCGATCCCGCTCGTGTGGGAGATGTCCCGGGACAACGCCGACGTCAGCCTGAAGATCGTCCACCGTGCGACCGGCCGGTCCTTCTCCAAGACGCTGCACCTCTCCACCGAGTCCGCCGGCAGCCCGTACTACTACGGTCCCGGGCAGTTCGGCATCGGCTGGTCGGAGGTCGCCGGCCGCATGGGCCTGGACGCTCCGAACGGGATCTACGACTGGTCGTTCACGGCCGTCCCGCACAACGGCGTCGGCCCGGACCTGAAGGCCTCCGGCAGCTTCACGGCCGGCCGGAACCTCGCCACCCAGCACGACATCGACTGGGACGACGACGTCGAGCTGCTGGCCCGGGACGCCACGGGCACGCTGTGGAAGCTCAACGGCGAGTACGACGCCGCCGGCAAGACCCTCGCTACGGGCTACGCGCCCGTCAGGATCGGCGGCGGCTGGCAGGCCTACGACCGGATCGAGGTGCTCGGCTCGGTCGGCTCCGGCCCCTCCGACTTCGTCGCCCGCGACAAGACGGGC
>NZ_BMVV01000070.1 GCF_014650895.1 Streptomyces omiyaensis | reverse complement strand
GGTGGTGGCGCCGGGGTGGGCGGTGGCGGCGGTGACGTCGACGGCGGCCTCGGTGGGGCCGTACAGGTTCTCCAGGGCGACCGTGCGCTTCCCGGCGGAGACGTGGAACCGGTCCACGAGCTCGGTGGGCAGGGCCTCGCCGCTGCACACCACGAGCCGCAGGCTCGGGCACTGCGCGACCTCCACCGCCGCGACGAACGCGGCCAGCATCGACGGGACGAAGTGCAGCACGCTGACGTGCTGTTCGCGGATCAGCTCGGCCAGGTACTCGGGGTCCTTGTGTCCGTCCGGGCGTGCGACGACGAGCGGCACGCCCTGCGCGAGCGGCCAGAACAGCTCCCACACGGACACGTCGAAGGTGGTCGGCGTCTTCTGGAGGACCCGGTCCGCCGGCGTGAGCCCGTACGCGCCCTGCATCCACTGGAGGCGGTTGACGATGGCCTCGTGCTCGACCATCACGGCCTTCGGGCGTCCGGTGGAGCCGGAGGTGAAGAGGACGTACGCCGGGTGGCGCGGCAGCAGCGGCGACCGTCGGTCCGCGTCCGTCACCGGGCCCGCGTCCGCGCCCGCCCACTCCGCCGTCACGGCCGCCGAATCGAGCACGATCCGCTCCGCCGCGAGCCCCGCCGGAAGGTCCGGCGCCGAGGCCGCGTCGGTGAGGACGGCGACCGGCCGGGCCGTCCCGCACATGTGGGTGAGGCGGTCGGCGGGCAGGGTGAGGTCGAGCGGCAGGTAGGCGCCCCCGGCCCGCACGACGGCGTGGATCGCGACCAGCAGGTCGAGCGAGCGGGGCAGCGCCACGGCGACGATCGACTCGGGGCCCACGCCCCGGTCGACGAGGAGGCGGGCGAGGCGGTTGACGCGGGCGTCGAAGTCGGTACGGGACAGCTCCTCGCCCTCGAAGACGAGCGCCGGGCCCTCGGCGCGGGCCGCGCCCGCCGCCACCAGGTCCGCGAGGGTCCGGGGACCCTCCACGGCACGGTCGGTCGCGTTCCAGCCCTCCAGGGCGTGCCGCTCGTCCCCGTCCATCAGGTCCAGGGCGGAGACAGGGGCGCCCGGGTCGGCCGCCACGGCGTCCAGGAGCCGGACGAGGCGTTCCACGAGCCGTTCGGCGCCCGCCCGGCCGAAGAGGTCGGTCGCGTACCGCAGACCGCCCTCGATCCGCCCGTCGCCCTCCGAGGCGCCGAACGCGAACTCCAGGTCGACCTTCGACCCGCCGATCTCCACCGGCAGTTCGCGGGCCGCCACCCCGAAGAGCGAGTCCACCTCGGTGGACACCGAGTGGTACGTCACCATCGCCTGGAACAGCGGGTTGCGCGCCTGGGAGCGGGCCGCGCCCACCGCCTCCGCCACCGCTTCCAGCGGCAGGTCGGCGTGGGCGAAGCCCGCGAGCCCGGTGTCCCGCACCCGGCCGACCAGCTCGGCGAACGTCGGCTCGCCCGACACGTCCGCACGCAGCACGAGCGTGTTCAGGAAGAAGCCCACGAGCCCGTCGAGCCGTTCGTCGCCGCGCCCGGAGACCGGCGCGCCGAGGGGGACGTCGTCCCCGGCGCCGAGCCGGTGCAGCAGGGCCGCGACGGCCGCGTGCACCACCATGAACACCGTCGCGCCGGAGTCGCGGGCGATCCGGGCGAGCCCGGCACCCGTCGCGGCGGAGACGCCGAACGGCACCACGTCGCCGCCGTGCGTCGGCGCGGACGGACGCGGGGTGTCGGTGAACAGGCCAAGTTCCTCCGGGAGTCCGGCCAGAGCCTCCCGCCAGTAGGCGGCCTGGCGCGCCGCCGTCGAGTCGGATTCCCCGGTTTCGCCGAGGAGTTCGCGCTGCCAGAGGGCGTAGTCGGCGTACTGGAGGGGGAGTTCGGCGAACTCCGGTGCCCGGCCGGCGACACGGGCCGCGTACGCGGTGTCCAGGTCGGCCAGGAGCGGTCCGGTGGACCACTCGTCGGTCGCGATGTGGTGCAGCAGGACGACCAGCACGTGCTCCTCGTCGGAGGCGCTGAGCAGCGTCACCCGCACCGGGATCTCCCGGGCCAGGTCGAAGACGTACCGGGAGGCGGCCTCCGCCTCGGCGGCCAGCTCCCCGGCGCGGACGCGGCGCGCCGCGAACGGCACCTCGGCCTCGCCCGGCGCCAGGATCCGCTGGTACGGCTCGCCGTCGGCCTCCGCGAACACGGTCCGCAGCACCTCGTGCCGCGCCACCACGTCCTCCGCCGCCGCGCGCACCGCCGCCGCCTCCACGGGCCCGTCGAGGCGCACGGCGAAGGGCACGTTGTACGCGGTCCCCGGCCCCCGGACGCTGTCGAAGAGCCACAGCCGCCGCTGCGCGTACGAGAGCGGCAGCCGCTCGGGCCGTGCGGCGACCGGGACGAGGGCGGGCCGCGCGGAGGCGGTGCGCTCCGCGAGCCGGGCGGCGAGCGCCGCGACCGTCCGCGCCTCGAACACGTCCCGTACGGAGCACTCCACGCCCAGCGCGGTCCTGATCCGGCTCGCGGCGCGGGCCGCGAGGAGGGAGTGGCCGCCGAGGTCGAAGAAGTCGTCCTCGACACCGGCCGTCTCCAGGCGGAGGACGGCCGTGACGATCCCGAGCAGGAGGCTCTCCCCCGCGTCCTTCGGGGCACGCGACGGCCCGGCGACGGCGTCCGGCGGTGCGGGCAGGGCGCGGCGGTCGAGCTTGCCGTTGGGGGAGAGCGGCACGGCCGGGATCTCCACGAACACGGCCGGGACCATGTACTCCGGCAGGCGGGAGGCCGCGTGGGCGCGCACCGCGTCCACGGCGACCGGCCCGTCGCCGGCGCCGACGACGTACCCCACGAGCCGCTGCACGCCGGGCCGGTCCTCGCGGACCAGCGTGACGGCACGGGCCACCCCGGGAGCCCCGGAGAGCACGGCGTCGATCTCGCCGGGTTCGATGCGCAGGCCGCGGAGTTTGACCTGGTCGTCGGTGCGGCCGAGGTAGTGGAGTCGTCCGTCGGGGTGGCGGACGGCGAGGTCGCCGGTGCGGTACATGCGGGTGCCGGCGGGGCCGTGGGGGTCGGCGACGAAGCGTTCGGCGGTGAGGTCGGGCCGGGCGAGGTAGCCGCGGGCGAGTTGGGTGCCGGCGAGGTAGAGCTCGCCGGGGACGCCGACGGGGACGGGCCGGAGGTGTGCGTCGAGGACGTGGACGCGGGTGTTCCAGACGGGGGAGCCGATGGAGGCGGAGGTGGTGGTGGCGCCGGGGTGGGCGGTGGCGGCGGTGACGTCGACGGCGGCCTCGGTGGGGCCGTACAGGTTCTCCAGGGCGACCGTGCGCTTCCCGGCGGAGACGT
>NZ_BMVV01000069.1 GCF_014650895.1 Streptomyces omiyaensis | reverse complement strand
GCGTTCTCGCAGGTTGCGGTGGCGTGGCAGAGCGGTCCATTGCGGTCGCCGTGGGCGAGGTCCCTCCCGCGGCGGGTGACGGGGACGGGGCGGACCTGCCCCCCCCTCTGTCTCGCGGGTTCGAATCCCGTCGTCACCGCAACCGACCAGCACCTGGCACGGCACGCGGACCTGCCACCCCGCACCACGGCCGCAGCGGCTGCGCCGGCGGCCGTTCTCACGACCGGCGCCAGTGGTCGGCCGCTGCGGGGCGCGGACATGATCACGGCCACGCCGACGGGGCGGACCAGGGCTCGGCGGGCCGTGGCACGGGCGGTGACGGCTCGGGTCAGGTGCGCGTGGCCGCGGCGGCCCCGGCCGCGGCGTCGGCGTAGTCGCGGACCAGGGGGCGCGTGTCGTCGGCGCGCCAGGCGAGGGCGAGGCGGGACTCCGAGACGCCGTCGACGGGGCGGGTGACGACGCCGCCGCGGGTGAGGAGCGGGGCGTTGCCCGTGGCGACCAGGCAGATGCCGAGGCCGCCGACCAGGGCCTCGTAGGTCTCGTCGGCGCCGGCGATCTGTGCGCCGACGACGGGCGGGCGGCCGTTGCGGGCGTCCAGGGCCGGCCAGTGGTCACGCAGCGCGGGGCCGGTGTCGGGCAGGGCGAGGAAGGGTTCGTCGAGGAGTTCGGCGAAGTCGATCCGTGTGCGGGCGGCCAGCGGATGGCCCTCCGGCAGGGCCACGAGGCGCGGTTCGGTGGCGACGACGACCCAGCGGAAGCGGTCCGCGCCGGCCAGCGGCAGCCAGACGAAAGCCACGTCGCTGCCACGATCGGCGAGGCCGGCCGTCGGGTCCTCCCAGCCGATCTGCCGCAGCCGGATGGCGGCCCGCGGACGGGACCGGGTGAAGCGCGAGCGGATCGCGGGCAGGAGCCCGCGCCGGCCGGGGCTGGTGCTCATCCCGACGACCAGGGTGCCGTTCGCCTCCCCTCGCGCCGCCCGTACCGCGCCCTCCGCCTCGTCCCAGGCGGCGAGCACCGTCCGGGCGTGCGGCAGCAGGGCCGTACCGACCTCGGTGAGGCGGACGCCCTGCCGGTCGCGGTCGAAGAGCGGGGCGCCGAGCTGCCGTTCCAGGGCCCGGATCTGCTTGCTGAGCGTGGGCTGGGAGACGTACGGCTTCTCCGCCGCCCGCGTGAAGTGCAGTTCCTCCGCGACCGTGAGGAAGTAGCGCAGATCCCGCCCGTGCACGTCGGTGGTCATGCCCATGGGCTATCACGGCGGATCTTGGACGGACAACTCCCCTGGAATCCATGCTCGTTGCGTCCCCGCCGGGTGGCCGGCGGGCGACACGTCCCGAGGGGCATCACGGAGGGGAAGACCGTCATGAGCAAGGTATGGCTGATCACGGGTGCCAACAGCGGCTTCGGACGCGCCTTCACCGAGGCCGCGGTCGCCGCCGGCGACGTCGTGGTCGCCGGCGCCCGCCGGGCGGGCGCCTTGGACGGCCTGGTCGCCGCCCACCCCGACCAGGTCGACGCCGTCACCCTCGATGTCACCGATCACGCCGCGGTCGACAGGGTGGTGGGCGAGGTCGCCGAGCGGCACGGCCGCATCGACGTCCTGGTCGACAACGCGGGCCGCACCCACGTCGGTTCGGTCGAGGAGACCGACGACGTCGAGCTGCGTTCGCTCTTCGACGTGCACGTCTTCGGCCCCGCCGCGCTGACCCGCGCCGTCCTGCCGTACATGCGTGCGCGCCGTTCCGGGGCGATCGTGCAGGTCAGCAGTGTCGGCGGGCAGATGTCGACGGCCGGCTTCGGCGCGTACAGCGCGACGAAGTTCGCCCTGGAGGGCATGTCGGAGGCGCTGGCCGCCGAGGTCGGCCCGCTCGGCATACACGTCCTGATCGTCGAGCCGGGCGCCTTCCGCACCAGCCTGTTCGGCAACGGCGGTCTCGGCCCGGACACGATCGCCGACTACGCGGACACGGTCGGCGCCACTCGCGCCTACGTGCAGGGCGGCGACGGCGGCCAGGCCGGCGATCCGGCGAAGGCCGCGGCGGCGGTGCTGGCCGCCCTGAACGCGGACGAGAAGCCCCTGCGGCTCGCTCTCGGCAGCGACTCCATCGACACGATCCACGCCCACCTGGAGCAGGTCCGCGGTGACCTCACCGCCTGGGAGGAGGTGGGCCGCGACACCAGGCTGGAGCATTAGCGCACGGCGGCGCCGTGCCCTGCCGGGCCGTGCCGTGCCCTGCCGGGCCGGGCCGTGCCCTGCCGGGCCGGGCCGTGCCGTGCCGTGCCGTGCCGTGCCGTGCCGTGCCGTGAGCGGCGTACCGGACCCGCCCCGGGGTGCGGGGGCAGGTCCGGTCCCGTCACGACTCGCCGGACCCGGGACGGACGTGCGAGGGCCCGTCCGTTCCCCGCACGAGCAGGGTGTTCCGGCACGGGGGCGTCGGAGGTCCGGCGGGGGGGCGAGGGGGTCAGTGCTTCCGGCGGTCCCGGAGGGAGTCCCCGACGCCCTTGGCCTGCTCCTCCGCCTTGCCCGCGACCTCGCGCGCCTTGCCCTTGACCTGGTCGGTCTTGCCCTCGGCCCGCATCCGTTCGTTGCCGGTCGCCTTGCCGACGACTTCCTTGGCCTTGCCCTTGGCCTGCTCCATCTTGCCCTTGGCCTTGTCCGCCACGGGACGTCTCCTTTCCGAGATGAACATTCCCCCACAAATTAGGGCAGATGTGTAAGTTTCGCCCATCGAGTCGATGAGCGGGGCCGGGACAGGGCAGCAGGTACGCATGCAGACCTTTCTGCCGTACGAGAGTTTCCTCGGCTCCGCCGCCGTGCTGGACACCAGGCGCCTGGGCAAGCAGCGCGTCGAGGCGCTTCAGGTCTTCCGGGGGCTGACCGTGCCGACGTACGGGTGGCGGCGGCATCCCGCGGTGCGGATGTGGGCCGGGTACGAGGAGGCGCTGGTGCGGTACGGGCTGGACGTCTGCGGTGTGTGGACCGGGCAGGGGCGGGCCGACACCTGCGCGGCGACCCTGCTGGAGGACTACCTCGCCTGGCGGCCGTCGGGCACGGTGCGCGGGCAGGACGAGCTCGCGCGGGCGGGTGAGGTGCCGCCGTGGCTCGGGGACCCGGCGTTCCACCGCAGTCACCGCTCGGCGCTCGTGCGCAAGGACCCGGCGCACTACCGGGACCTCTTTCCCGGGGTTCCGGACGATCTTCCCTCTGTGTGGCCGGCGTCCGACCGGGAGGTCCGCGAAGGCCGGGAGGGGTGAGGGGGCGTTGCGGGACGGGGCTTGCCGGATCCCCCGTCCCGAGCGCCGCCGGATGCGCCGGTCCCCCGGCCCCGGTCCGCCCCGGCGCGCGACGGCCGGCGGGCGGCCCCACCGCTCGTCGGCACCCACTCGAATCCGCCGTTCGGTGGTTCGTGGTGGCGGGGCCGGTACGTCCCCGTGCCGGCCCCGCCCCGGGCCGGACGCCGATCGTTGGAGGTGAGCAGGTTCCCCCTGCTGCGTCACGGCGACCGGCCCGGCTGCTGGTGCGCCTACCCCGGTCCGGGCACTTCACCTGGCGTGATCCGGCCGCCCGTGGAGCGGCAGCGGGCAGCGAGAGCGGCGGTGGCCCACCCCTCGGTGAGGGGTGGGCCACCGCCGCTCTCGCGTGACGGGCGCAAAGGTCCGTCCGTCTACCAGCGGTACCAGCGGCCGCTGCCGTTCTTCGGGCGGGCGACGAACCCGATCAGCCACAGGACCAGGACCGCGATGGCGATCCACCACAGGGCCTTCAACGCGAAACCCGCACCGAACAGAATCAGGATGAGCAGAAG
>NZ_BMVV01000068.1 GCF_014650895.1 Streptomyces omiyaensis | reverse complement strand
GCAATGGACCGCTCTGCCACGCCACCGCAACCTGCGAGAACGCGCGCACTCCCGCTCGGACCAAGGGTAGGGAGCCCGTCGTCCGCGGACGAATCCTTATCCGGACCCTCGGCGACCGTCGCCCCCGAACCACGGAAGTCGTGCCGGAGCCCCTCTCCATGAGCGGAGCCCGATCGGAGGCCCCCTGGGCGGCCCCGTGTTCACGGCGTGGTTCGGCAGCCGCGCGGTTGGGCAGCCGCGCGGGCCGTCGGCCGGCCGGGTCCCTCCGGGCTTGTGACGGCCCGCGCTCGTTCACACGGCGCGGGTGAGTTCGGCTCGGCCGAACAGCAGGGCCCAGCCGGCCGGGAGCCGGTCCAGGATGCGGGTGATCAGGTCGGAGCCGGCGTGGGCGTCGACGGCGGCGAGGACGGAGCCGGTGTCCCAGCGCGCGGTGGCCGGGGAGGCGCCGGAGCGGGCGGCGAGGTCCTTGACGAAGGCCCATCCGGTCATCGGCCGGGCGTCGGGGATCTGGGCGGTCAGCACGCGCGCGGCCTCCAGGGGCAGGCAGGCGGCCAGGTCCACGCGCTCGTCGCCCGTCACCTGCCGGCCGAGCCCGGCGAGGACGAGGCGGACGGCTTCGTCGGCCCGCTCGCGGGTGGGGTAGGCGCCCTCGTAGCGGACCTTCTCCAGCATCTGCTCGTACACCGTCCCGTACGGCTGCGGCTGCGGGCGCTGGAGCGGGGCGGGGGCGTCGGTGATCACTGCGGTGCAAGCCTTTCGTGAAGCGCGGTGCCGCTGGTGGGCGCCGGCGGGAGGGTCAGGTGGGTCGGGGGCGGCCGAAGAGAAGGTCGTAGCCGACGGGAAGCTGGAGCAGGATCTGGCCCAGCAGGTCGTCGCCGGCGGCGTCGGCGGCGGTGGACAGGACGGCGCTGACGTCCCAGGCGGCCGTCGCTTCGGTGGCGCCGTCGATCCAGGCCGACGTGGCCCGGACGAACCGCTGCGGAGTCAGCGGTTCGGCGCTCTGCAGCGGGTTGAGGAGGATCAGCGAGAACTCCTCCGGCAGGCGCGCGGCGAGCTGGGCCCGGACGCCGCCGACGAGGTGTGCTCCGAGGAGGGCGAGGACCACGCGGGCCGCGCGCTCCGCTTCGTTCAGGGTCTCGTACTCGCCGCGTTCCCTGACGTGTTCCAGGAACGCTTCACGTCGCCAGGCCATCGGCCGCCACCTCTCTTCGTGCCGAGGTCGTCCGTGGGGTGCGGGGGGGGCGGGACGGAGGGGGGGTCGGATGCCCGCCTCCCCGCACGGTCCGGGGCTGGTGTCAGCCGGAGATCTGCTTGCGGCCGGATCCGGCGCCGATGGTGATCTTGCGGGGCTTGGCGCGCTCGGCGATCGGGATGCGCAGGGTGAGCACGCCCGCGTCGTAATCGGCCTGGATGCGCTCGGTGTCGAGGGTGTCGGCGAGCACGATCTGGCGGGAGAAGGCGCCCAGCGGGCGCTCGGACAGCTCCATCTGTACGTCGTCGGCCTTCGCCACCGGCCGCCGCTCGGCCTTGACGGTGAGCATGTTCCGCTCGACGTCGATGTCGATCGCGTCCGCGGTCACGCCGGGGAGGTCGAAGGCGACCACGTACTGGTCGCCCTCGCGGTAGGCGTCCATCGGCATCGCCGACGGCTTCGACCACGTACCCGGCCCCATCAGCTGCTGCGTGAGGCGGTCCAGCTCACGGAAGGGGTCAGTGCGCATCAACATGGTGAGTACACCTCCAGCGGGTTCGGGCAGTTGCTGCCAATGCGCTGCACTGACACCGTTGTAACATGTCATCCAGTGGATGACAAACAAGATGTCGTCAAAAAGATGACAACCGTTCCGAGGGGGTGCCCGTGACCGCAGCCGACCAGCCGTCCACCGCCGGCTCCGCCCACAGCCCGGCGTCGTTCCTCGCCGCCGCGGCGGCCCTCAAGGCCATAGACGACGCCCTCAGCGGCGCCCGGCGCGACACCCCGGACGCCTCCGCGCCGGGCGCGGAGCAGGCCCTGGCCTCCCTGATGCTGCTGCGGCAGGTCCGCGAGCAGCTCGCCGGGTGGGAGACCGGACTGATCGAAACCGCGCGCGACGCGGGCGCCAGCTGGGCCGACCTCGCGCTCCCCCTCGGCGTCGCCAGCCGCCAGGCCGCCGAACGCCGCTACCTGCGGGGCCGCCCCGGCCCCGAGGGCACCACCGGCGAACAACGCGTCACCGCCACCCGCCAGGCCCGCGCCGCGACCCGCACCACCGCCGCCCGGGCCCGCCACAACGCCGCCGACCTGCGCCGCCTCGCCGGCCAGATCACCGCGCTCACCGACCTGCCGCCCGCGGCCCGCCGCCCGCTCGGCGACCTCCACGCGGCCCTCGCCCACGACGACCCCGCCGACCTCATCGCCCCCCTCACCGCCACCCGCCCCCACCTGGCCGCCGGCCACCCCGACCTCGCCGCCCGGATCGACACGCTCACCGCGTCCTGACCCCGCCGGGCGGGGCCCCGGCCGCTGCGGGCGAGCGACGACGAGGACGGGAGGATCGCCGAGCCGGATGGCCGTGGGGTTCGACGACGACCTCGCCGGCGGGGCGACCGGGCGCGCGAGCCGGTCGCACGGCCTGCCGGCGCAGGGCGATCCGTCGCCGGAGCGGGTCCTGGGACCACGGTCGCGGCACCCGGCCGTTCCCCCACCGCCGCGACGGTGCGAGTCCCCGGCCCGCGAACGCATGACCGGCAGACGCCGGCCGGTCGTGCCGCTGGGGCCGAAGACACCACGCAGGGTCGAGCGGCTGGTCGCGGCGGCCCGAGTGCCGGGCCCCCGCGCGAACGGGGGCCCGGCGCTTGGGCAATGAGCCCATGGGCCGGGGCAGAGCCGAGCCGAGCCGAGCCGAGCCGAGCCGAGCGAGAACGCCGCGGGGGCCCCGCGCGGCCGGCCGGCGGGTCCCGGCCCCCGCTCGCCGTTCGGGCGGCCGTGGCGGGGGCGGCGGGGGTGCGGCGGGCGAGGGCGTCGCCGTGGGCCGGGCGCCAGGCGGGGGCGGCGTCGACGGGGTGCGGGCGGGTACGGGAGCCGTCGTCCCGCGGGCCGTCGCGCTGGGGTCGGCCGGGAGCCATGGGATGCGCCTCGATCCGTGAACGGAAGCCCTTCGGGAGGGTGATCCCGCCGGCCTCCGCGGGATCCCGGGCATCGCAGCCCGGTATCGAGGCGGCATCGCCGCCGGCGGGAAGGCGGGGTGCGCCGGCGGTGACCCGGACCGCTCCGGTACCCCGCCCGCCTCTCCCCGCCCGCCTCTCCCCTCGGCCCGGTACCCCCGCCTTCCTCTCCCGCCGGGCGGAACGCACGCCTCGCAGGTCGGGGCCGTGCGGAAGGCGCCGGCAAGGCGGCGGGCGGGGGTCCGCGACGGAGGACGAACCGACGGACCCCGGGCGGGCGCCGGACCATGCCGGGCGCCGCGAGCACGCCGGGGACGAACGGGAAGGCCCGGCCGGGAGGCGGCGGGTGGCAGGTGGCGGGCAGGGCGACCGCCCCGCACCCGTAAGGAAGGTACGGGGCGGGGCGTGCGCCGAACCACGGGCCCACGGTCGGGGGGAGAGCCGCGGGCGGGTGATCGGAGCGCAGTCCCATGCGCTCGATCCACCGCCTGCCCCCGGGTCGCGCCCTCACACCCGGCGACTTCCGGGACGGCCGAGGAAGCCGGCAGGAAGGACCCCGGTGCGAAGCCCTGGGAGATCGGGGCGGGTTCGCTCCCGAGGAGGGGCTCCGGCACGACTTCCGTGGTTCGGGGGCGACGGCCGCCGAGGGCCCGGATAAGGATTCGTCCGCGGACGACGGGCTCCCTACCCTTGGTCCGAGCGGGAGTGCGCGCGTTCTCGCAGGTTGCGGTGGCGTGGCAGAGCGGTCCATTGC
>NZ_BMVV01000067.1 GCF_014650895.1 Streptomyces omiyaensis | reverse complement strand
GCGGTCGTGAGGTCGACCGGGACCCGCTCGCCGGCCTTGGACCACAGGACCTGGCCGCGCACGCGGTGCTTGCGGCCGGACTTGAGGGTGTCGGCGAGCGGCGAGTCCTCGTACGGGAACGGGGTGCCGTCGGCGCGCTTGGCGAGGATCAGCGGGTGCAGCTCGGCCCCGTCGAGCTCGTCGGCGCGGTAGCCGAGGATCTGTGCGAAGGCGGGGTTGACGAGGACGACCCGGCCGTCGGTGTCGGTGCCGACGACGCCCTCGGCGGCGGCCCGCAGGATCATCTCGGTCTGCCGCTGCGAGCGGGCCAGCTCGGCCTCGGTGTCGAGGGTGCCGGTGAGGTCGCGCACGACGAGGACCAGCAGCGCGTCGTGCGCCCCGGTCGCGTCCTCCGGCGCCAGGCCGGTGCGGGTCACCTCGACGGGGAACGCGCCGCCGTCCGTGCGCCGGGCGGTCGTCCGGGCCGGCACGGACCGGCGGTCCGTGCCGGCGCCGCCGGGACGCGGGTCGAAGGAGGGCAGCATCCCGCGCAGCGGGCGTCCGGCGAGGGGGATGCCGGGGGCCGTGAACATGCGGTGGGCGCGGGTGTTGGCGTGGACGACCGTGCCGTCGTGGTCGACGAGCACGAGACCGTCGGGGAGGGCGTCGAGAACGGCGGCGAGGCGGGCGGTGCCTCGGGGGAGGGGCAGGTCCATGGCGACGTTTCCTTTCCGGGCCGCGGAACCGGGAGGGGGTGGTGGCCACCTAACCATCCGTCGATGGCATGAAGGGGTCGCGCGGGTCCCGGCGGAGGATCTTTAAGGGTGTCTTGAGGCCATGCTCAGACAGGCATGAGGTGCCATATTCTCGTCCGCGCACCGGCGCGCGCGGTATGTGTGTCAGTCCACGGCGGGGGAGGACGGCACCGCGGGCACGGCCGCCGGCAGGGCGCGGTGGCGTCCGGTGGGCCGGCCGGGGTCCTCCGACGGTTCCCCGCCGCCCGCAGCGCCGTCCCGCACGCCGGCCCGCACCACGTCGTCGATGAGCACCGTGCGCCGCCGCGGCCCCCTCGGCGGGCCGTCCGGCCCGGACGGCCGGGCGCGGGTGTGCGCCAGGGCCATGGTCATGCGCAGGTCGCCGGCGAGGGCGTCGAGGCTGACGGCCGCCTCGGGCCACAGGGGGCGGGAGGGGTCCCCGGCGAGCCGGCTCAGCTCGGTGTGCAGGTGGTGGAGCGCCCCCATGAGGGGGCCGGCGAGGAAGTCGGTGAGCGCGCGGCCGTGCTCGGCGGCCCGTGCGGTCCGCTCCCGCTGGGCTTCGAGTTCGGCCCGGTGGTGCCGCAGGAGCCGGGTCTGCGCGGCCGCGTGCTCGTCGGCGAGCCGCTCGTAGGGCCGGCGGTCGGTGAGCGCGACCACCGCCCCGACGACCTCCCCGCGCTCGGTGACCGGCCGGACGGCGACGTCCGCGGTCAGCCGGACGCCGTCGCCCGTCCTCAGCTCCTGGGCCGGGAGCCGGCTCGCGCGGCCGGTGCGGAGCGCCCGCGACAGAGGGGTGTCCTCGGCGGGGAGGGGTTCGCCGTCGGGCCCGAGGTGGACGAGCCGGGTCCGCAGCTCGTGGCCGCCCAGCTCCGCGGCCTTCCCGCCGAGCAGCCGGGCGGCGGCCGGGTTGACCAGGTCGATCCTGCCCTCGGCGTCGGTCCCGATGAGCGCCTCGTCGGCGGTGCGCAGGACGGCCTCGGCCTGGAGCAGGGCGCGGGTGAGCTCCGCCCGGGCGTCCTCGGCGGGGGTGACGTCCCTCACCGCGATGACCAGCGAGGCGCCGTAGGGGATGCCGTCGTGGAGGGTGTGCCGGTCGAGCAGGACGGTGCCGATCTCGGCGGCGAAGGTCCTGCCGTCGGCGGTCCGGCCGGTGGTCCGGTGCCGGGCGGTGCGCGTGCCCCCGGGGTGTCCGGCGTCCGGCGGCACCCGGGTCAGGTTCCAGTCGAAGGCGGGGAGGAAGTCCAGGACGCCCCGGCCCTCGACCGCGTGCCGCTCGCGGCCGAGCAGGGCCGCCGCCGCCAGGTTCGCACCGACCACGGTCCCGTTGTCGTCCACGATCAGCACGGCGTCGGGAAGGAGGTCCGCCACTCCCGCGCGGGGCAGGGGCGGAAGGGTCGTCGCCCCGGCGGAGACCGGGTTCTGGCTGTCGTCGAAGTTCACCGCTGATTTCTTCCTGCCGGTCCGTTCGCTCCGCCGCCGGGGCGCGGAAGCGGAGAACGCGGGCGTCTTTGTTTATGGCGTCATGACACCGTCTGGAATTGGTCGAATGACCAATAGAAATGCCTCATGGCATGGAGACAGCGAAATCCCTGGGTGTGGGGCCCATGCCTTAGAGTGGTCGTCGGCCAAGGCCGTCGGCGATGTGGTGCGAACCGTCGGCTCGGAGGGGTCCCCACCGTTCATTTGGCAGAGAGAGAAGCATGCCGGGAGAAACAGAACTCACGTCCGCGTACAGCAGCAAGGTCGCCGGCGACCTCGAGCGCAACGCGGAGGAGCAGGAGCGGATCCGCGGCGAAATCGCCCGCCTCACGGCCGAACTCGACGCGCTCGAGCACGACCACGGCGTTCTGCTGAACATCCGGAAGGCGCTGAGCGCCGAGACGCCGCTTCCCGGCCGGAACGTCCCCCGGCAGAAGGGCGGAAAGAACGGAAAGGGCGGAAAGGCCTCCGGTGCGGGCAGGATCACGCTGGTCGAACTGATCCGCAATCACCTCGCCGCCGGCGGCGCTCCCTGTTCCGCCTCGGAGATCACGGCCGCGCTCAGCGCGGAGCACCGCGACCGCCACATCCAGACCACGGTCGTGCGCACCTCCCTGGAGAACCTGGTCGCGAAGGGGCAGGCGCGCCGCAGCAAGCAAGGGTCCTCCGTCCTCTACACCGCCGCCGTCCCGGCGAAATAGGGCACCTGCCCTTTCCGGGGCCTTTCCCGCCGTCGTGTCCCCGTGCCCGTGAGGGCGGGAACGCGGCGGCTTCTTCTCGTTGCACCACCCTCCTCGAGGGGCGTCGTCGTGACCGCGGCCGTGCGAGCCGTGGCACATGCCATCCTCCCCCACGCGGTGCGCGGCGGCGGTTAAAACGGGCTTTCCGATGCCTTAAAGACCCTTAACGAGGAGGCGGGGGCGGCGGTCCCCGCAGCACGGGGCGGCCGACCCCTCCCGTCATGTGGCACATGTGTACGACCGCCCCGGCACATGGCCCGACATGTTCATCCCGTAGCGTGCCCCGCATGGCAAAGGTGCTTCTCGTCGAGGACGACGTGTCCGTCCGGTCCGCCCTGCAACGGTGCCTCGCCGGTGCCTCGTACACCGTGCGGGAGTGCGGGACGGGGCTGGACGCGCTCCGCGCCGTCCTGGACGAACGGTTCGACCTGATGGTCCTCGACCTGGGCCTCCCCGACCTCGACGGCCTGGAGATGCTCCGGATGCTCCGGACCGTCTCGGACATCCCGGTCGTCGTCGCCACCGCCCGCGCCGACGAGCGCGAGATCGTGCGCGTGCTGGGCGTCGGGGCCGACGACTACCTGGTCAAGCCCTTCTCCGTCGAGCACCTCATCGCGCGCATGACCGCCGTCCTGCGCCGGGCGGCCTCCGCCGCCGGGGGCGGGTACGCGGACGTCCTGCGGGTGGGCGGGCTCGTCGTGGACGCCGCGCGCCGCGAGGCCTTCCTCGACGGCGACGTCCTCGACCTGACGCAGAAGGAGTTCGACCTCCTCGCCTTCCTGGCCCGGCGCCCCGGCGTCGTGGTGGCGCGCGGCGAACTCTTCACCCAGGTGTGGCTGCGGAGGTACGGCGGGGAGCGCACCGTCGACGTGCACCTGTCGTGGCTGCGGCGCAAGCTCGGGGAGACGGCGGCCCGGCCCCGCTACCTCCACACGGTCCGGCACGTCGGCGTCAAACTGGAGGCGCCGCGGCCGGCGGCGTGAGCCCCGGACGCGGTCAGCCCACGAGTGCGGCGGGTTTGCCCTTGCTGCGTGGTCGTTCCTCGACGAGCTTTCCCCAGACGATCATGCGGTAGGTGCTGGTGAACTCGGGGGTGCAGGTGGTGAG
>NZ_BMVV01000066.1 GCF_014650895.1 Streptomyces omiyaensis | reverse complement strand
GACGCCGGCGAGGAGTTCGGCGCGGTCGCGGCCCGTCACCACCGCGCGGTGGTCCAGCGACGCGCGGCCCGTCGCCAGCGAGAAGCCGATGTCGAGCGGGGAGAGACCGGTGTCGGAGGCGACGTGGTCGTACAGGCGGCGGGCCTGGGCGCGCAGCGCGTCCGGGGTGCGGCCCGAGACCGGCCAGGGCACCACGGGCAGCGGGGTCGTCTGTCCGGTGTCGGCGGGCTCCTGCGCCGGCGGCTGCTCGAGGATGACGTGCGCGTTGGTGCCGCTGACGCCGAAGGCGGAGACGGCGGCGCGGCGGGCGCGCGCGGTGGGGGGCCAGGGGCGTGGCTCGGTGAGCAGTTCGACGGCGCCGGAGTCCCAGTCGGCCATGGGCGTGGGCCGGTCGACGTGCAGGGTGCGGGGCAGGACGCCGTGGTCCATGGCCTGGATCATCTTGATGACGCCGCCGACGCCGGCGGCGGCGACGGTGTGCCCGATGTTGGACTTGAGGGAGCCGAGGTAGAGCGGGCGGTCCTCGGGCCGGTTCTGCCCGTAGGTGGCCAGCAGGGCCTGGGCCTCGATGGGGTCGCCCAGGCGGGTGCCGGTGCCGTGGGCCTCGACGGCGTCCACGTCGGCCGGGGTCAGGCCCGCGTCCGCGAGGGCCTGGCGGATGACGCGTTCCTGGGAGGGGCCGTTGGGGGCGGTCAGGCCGTTGGAGGCGCCGTCCTGGTTGACGGCCGAGCCGCGGATGACGGCGAGGACGCGGTGGCCGTTGCGGCGGGCGTCGGAGAGCTTCTCGACGAGGAGCATGCCGGCGCCCTCGGACCAGGAGGTGCCGTCGGCGTCGGCGGAGAAGGACTTGATGCGGCCGTCGGGTGCCAGGCCGCTCTGCCGGGAGAAGTCGACGAAGCCGCCGGGGGTCGCGGTCACCGTGACGCCGCCGGCGAAGGCGAGGTCGGACTCGCCGGAGCGCAGCGACTGGACGGCGAGGTGGAGGGCGACCAGGGAGGAGGAGCAGGCGGTGTCGACGGAGACGGCCGGTCCTTCCAGGCCGAGGCTGTAGGAGATGCGGCCGGAGGCGACGCTGCTGAGCTTGCTGGTCAGCAGGTAGCCCTCGAACTCCTCGGGTCCCTCCAGGCCCAGGTAGCTCTGCTCGATGATGCCGGCGAAGACTCCGGTGCGGCTGCCGCGCAGGGTGTCGGGGTCGATGCCGGCCTGTTCGAGGGCCTCCCAGGAGGTCTCCAGGAGGAGGCGCTGCTGGGGGTCCATGGCGAGGGCCTCGCGGGGGGAGATCCCGAAGAAGCCGGCGTCGAAGAGGGCGGCGTCGTGGAGGAAGCCCGCCTGGCGGGTGTAGGCGGTGCCGGGGCGGGCCGGGTCGGGGTCGTACAGCCGCTCCAGGTCCCAGCCGCGGTCGGTGGGGAAGCCGGTGATGGCGTCGGTGCCGTCGTCGACCAGCCGCCACAGGTCCTCGGGGGAGGCGACGCCGCCGGGGAAGCGGCAGGCCATGCCGACCACGGCGATCGGCTCGGTGTCGGCCGCCTCGAGGTCGGCGATCCTCCGGTTCGCCTTCTGCAGGTCGACGGTGACCCGCTTCAGGTACTCGACCAGTTTCTCTTCGTTCGACGGGTTGGACATCGGGTTCGTGCTCTCCTCGGGCGAAGGGCGGAAGGCGAGTGGATGGGGGGGCGGGGCCGTGCCGGGGCGGGCCGTTGAGGGGTGGGGCCGGGCCCGGGCCGTTGCGGGCCCGGGCCCCGTTACGCGGTGGGGCGGCCGAGTTCGTTGTCGATGAAGCTGAGGAGTTCGTCGACCGAGGCCGCCTCGATGGCCTCGGACGCGTCGGCCACGGACTCCCCGGCCGCTCCGGCCGGCTCGGGCGCGCCCTCGACGCGGGCCAGGAGCGCCCGCAGGCGGGCGGAGACGGCGGTGCGGTCCTCGTCGGCGCCGGGGGCGGCGGCCGCCAGCCTGCGCTCCATCGCGTCCAGCTCGTCGAGGAGCGCCCGGTGGGGGTCGGGCGTCTGCGGGGCGAGGCGTTCGCGCAGGTAGGCGACGAGGGCCGCCGGGGTGGGGTGGTCGAAGACGAGGGTGGCGGGGAGCTTGACCCCGGTGGTGGTGCCGAGCCTGTTGCGCAGGTCGACGGCGGTCAGGGAGTCGAAGCCCAGGTCCTGGAAGGCCCGGCCGGGTGCGATGTTCTCGGCGTCGGTGCGGGCGAGTACGGCGGCGACCTCGGTCCGTACGAGGGTGAGGAGCAGCTGGTCCTGTTCGACCTCGCTCAGGTCGGCCAGGCGGGCGGTGAGTTCGCCCGCCGGGTCGGTGTCGGCCGCGGTGGGTGCGGAGGCGGCGACGCGGCGGCCGGGCGGTGCGGCGAGTTCGGCCAGGAGGGCCGGGACGCGGGCCTGGGCGCGCAGGGCGGAGACGCCCACCGGGGTGGCGACGAGCGCGGCCCGGCCGTCGGCGGTGGACCGGTCGAACAGGGAGAGTCCCTCGACGCGGGCGATGGGCCGGAAGCCGTCGCGGGCGAAGCGGTTGAGGTCGGCCTCGGAGAGGTGGGCGTTGATGCCGCCGAGCTGCCACAGGCCCCAGGCGATGGAGGTGGCGGGCAGGCCGTGGGCGCGGCGGTGGGCGGCGAGGCCGTCGAGGAAGGCGTTGGCGGCGGCGTAGTTGGCCTGGCCGGGGCCGCCGAGGACGCCGACGGTGGAGGAGAAGAGCACGAAGGCGTCGAGCGGCAGGTCGCGGGTGAGTTCGTGCAGGTGCCAGGCGGCGTCGGCCTTGGGGTGCAGGACGGCGTCGAGGCGGTCGTCGGTGAGGTCGGGCAGGAGGGCGTTGTCGAGGACGCCGGCGGTGTGGACGACGGCGGTGAGCGGGTGCTCGGCGGGGATGGCGGCGAGGACGCGGGCCAGGGCCTCGCGGTCGGCCGCGTCGGCGGCGGTGACGGTGACGTGGGCGCCGGTGGCCCGCAGGTCGTCGAGGAGCGGCTGCACGTGTGCGGCGCGGTCGCCGGTGCGGGTGAGGAGCAGCAGGCGGGAGGCGCCGTGTTCGGCGACCAGGTGCCGGGCGGTCTCGGCGCCCAGGGTGCCGGTGCCGCCGGTGACCAGGACGGTGCCGCCGTTCTTCCAGGCGGGTTTCGGGCCGGCCGGGGTGGTGGTGGCGGGGACGCGCCGCAGGCGGGGCAGGAGCACGGTGTCCTCGCGCAGGGCGGCCTGGGGTTCGCCGGAGGCGAGCAGGGCGGCGAGCCGGTCGCGTACCGGGGCGGTGTCGGTGTCGGTGCCGGTGGCGGTGTCGACGAGGGTGATGCGGTCGGGGGCCTCGGACTGGGCCGAGCGCAGCAGGCCCCAGACGGCGGCGGCCGCCAGGTCGGTGACGTCCTCGCCCTCGGCGGTGGCGACCGCGCCCGAGGTGACCACGACGAGCCGGACCGGTGCGAGCCGCTCGTCCGCCAGCCAGGTGCGTACCAGGGCGAGGGCCGTGCGGGTGGCGGTGCGGGTGGCGGCGGCCTGGCCGGCGGCGTCCTGCGGGGTGGTCCACGGCAGCAGGACGGCGTCGATGGGGGTGCCGGAGGCGAGGGCTCCGGCCACGGCGGCCGGGTCCGGGTAGCGGTTCCCGGCGCCGCCGTCGGGGGCGTCGGGGTCGAGGACGGCCCAGGCGGTCGGCGCGGGGGGCGCGGGCAGGGGTCCGGCGGGCGTCCAGTCGAGGTGGAGGAGCGAGTCGCGTCCGGTGCTGTCGCCGCCGACGGCCGCTCTGAACTGCTCGTTGGGGATGTCCCTGAAGACGATGGACTCGACCGAGACGACGAGGTCGCCGGCCGCGTCGGCGAGCTGGAGCGAGAAGGAGTCGTCGTCGATCTCGGTGATCCGGGCCTTGACGGCGGTCGCGCCGGTCGCGTGGAGCCGTACGCCGTACCAGTCGGCCGGCACCGGGACCGTGCCGGCGTCGGGGTCGACCGGGCGGGTGGGCAGGGCGGCCTGGAGCAGGACCGGGTGGAGGCCGTAGCGGCCCGCGTCGCTCTGGAGCCCTTCGGGGAGCCGGATCTCGGTGGTGCGGCCGCCGGCGTTCTCGTCCCAGGCCAGGGAGGCGGCGGCCTCCGGCTCCTCGGTGAGGTACCAGCCCTCGGCGTGCATGGTCCACGGCGCGTCGAAGTCGTCGGGGCGCGAGTACAGGCACAGGCAGTGGCGGCCGGTGTCGTCGGGGGTGCCGGCCCTGACCTGGAGCTGGATGTTGCCCTCTTCGGGGAGGACCAGCGGCACCTGGAGGTTGAGCTCGTCGAGCGCCGGGTGGCCGATCAGGTCACCGGCGTGGATGGCGAGTTCGACCAGGGCGGAGGCGGGCAGGATGGCGGAGCCGAGGACGACGTGGTCGGCGAGCCAGGGGTGGCTCTTGAGGGAGAGCCGGCTGGTGAAGAGGATCTGGTTGAAGCCCGCGACGGTGACGGGCGAGCCGAGGACGGGGTGGCCGGTGGCGGGGGCGCCGTTGCCGAAGGTCTCGGGAACGGGGCGGGGTTCGAGCCAGTAGCGGCGGCGCTGGAAGGCGTAGGTGGGCAGGGGGACGCGGCGGGCGCCGGTGTTCTCGTAGAGGGTCTGCCAGGCGACGGGGACGCCGCGGGTGTGGAGGGTGGCGACGG
>NZ_BMVV01000065.1 GCF_014650895.1 Streptomyces omiyaensis | reverse complement strand
GGCACCGCCCGCCGCCACGTGCGGACCGCCGAGTCGATCGCCGAGCACAACCTCGCCGAGGCCCGCCGCTTCGTCCACGACCTCGCCCCCGCCGACCTCGCCGGAGGCGGCGGCCTGGAGCAGGCGCTGCGCACCCTGGCCCGCCGCGAGTCCACGGCCGGGCTCGCGGTCCGCTGCCACGTCGAGGGCCTCCCGCCGCGGCGGCTGCCCGACCGGCTCCAGTCGGCGCTGCTGCGGATCGCCCAGGGCGCGCCGGCCAACGTGCGGGAGCACGCGGACGCCCGCACCGCCGCGCTGACCCTCACCTACCTCGACGACCAGGTCGTGCTCGACGTCGCCGACGGCGGGCACGGCTTCGACCCGGCGGCGGTCCGTGCGGACGGCGGGGTGCGGGGCCACGGCCTGCCGGCCGTCCGGACCCGGGTCGAACAGCTGGGGGCACCCTGGCCGTGGAGCCGGCGCCCGGCGAGGGCACGGTCCTGTCGGCCGCCGTGCCGCTGCCCGCGGACTGACCGACCAGGACCGGACCGGCCCGGCACCACGACGTCGCCGAGGCCCCGGTCGGAGCGGTTGGCCGGCCGGCCGAAGACGATCAGCGGTCAGCGGTCAGCCGGCCGAGGGCGGGCGGGCCGGTGTCGGTGCGCCCGGGTAGGCGACCCGGGCGGTGACGCGGGCGATGCGCCGCGCCGACTCCTCCGGGGTGGCCACCGGCTGGACGATGTGGCTGACGGTGAGCCGGACGATGGTCTCGACGGCCAGCCCCCGCGACTCCTCGTCCACGTCGGGCCAGGCCTCGACCGCGTACGCGTCGAGCAGGGCCATCGCCGTGCCGAAGACGGGGTCGGTGCGGGTGGTGAGGTAGGCGAGGAGGTCGGTGTCGGCGCCGCCGCGGGCGGCCACCAGCACGCTCTTGATCAGCGGGTTGTCGACGGCCTGCTGGAGGGTGTACCCGACGCCCGCCCGGGCGGCCCGCTCCAGCTCTCCCCGGTGCGCCTCCAGCTCCCGCTGGATCCCGACGAGGAACCGTTCCAGCTCGCGCTGGACGAGCGCCCCGCCGATCGCCTCCTTCGAGCCGAACTCGTTGTAGAGGGTCTGCCGGCTGATCCCGGCGGACCGGGCGATGGAGGTCATGCGGAGCATGCCCCAGCCCTCGGCCGCGACGAGGTCGTAGGCGGCGTCGAGCACCTGCTCGCGCAGCAGCGTCCGGACGCTCTCACGGAAACGTGTCATCGTGCCCCCACCTTAGACGCGCCCCCGGCTCACAGACCCGCCCCTCCGCCGGCCTCCAGGTACTGGCCGGTGATCCAGCGGGCGTCGTCGGAGACGAGGAAGGCGACGACGTCCGCGATGTCCCCGGGCGTCCCGATCCGGCCCAGGACCGCGTGCGCGGCGAGCGCCGCGGCGGCCTCGGGGGTCGCCCGGAGCCGCGCGTTCATGTCGGTGGCGACGAAACCGGGGGCGACCGTGTTGACGGTGATCCCCCGCGGGCCCAGCTCCTTGGCGAGGGCCAGGGTCATGGTGTCGACGGCGCCCTTGGTCATGGCGTAGGTCACGGACTCCGGGTAGGCGTGCCGGGAGGTGAGCGAGGAGACGTTGACGATCCGGCCGCCGTCGCGGAAGCGGTCGAGGGCGCGCTGGACGAGGAAGAGCGGCGCCTTCACGTTGACCGCGAAGAGCCGGTCGAAGACCTCCGGGCTGAGCTGGTGGAGCCGGCCGGAGCCGCTGGCGCCCGCGTTGTTGACCAGGACGTCGATCTCCGGCCCCGCGCCGGCCTCCGCGAGCCCCCGGTCGAGGGCGGCGTAGAAGGTGTCGACGGCGTCGGGGAGGTCGAGCGCGGCACCGAAGGCGAAGGCCCGGCCGCCGGCCGCCTCGACGGCCGCGACGGTCGCGGCGGCGGCCGCCGCGCCGCTGCCGTAGTGGACGGCGACGAGGGCCCCGTCGCGGCCCAGCCGCTCGGCGATCCCCCGTCCGATGCCCCGGCTCGCGCCGGTGACGATCGCGGTCCTGCCTGCCAGTCGTGCCATGGGGGGTTCGTCCTGCCTCGTGCGGTGGGTGGGGTGCGGGGGTGAGGGATCAGCCGCGGGCGGCGAGCAGTTCCCGGTACCAGGGGAGGTGGCGGGGGAACGCGGCGGTGAAGGCGGGGCCGGGGCCGCGTCCGAAGTCCGTCCAGGGCCGCTCGTCGGCGAACCAGTGGTCGACGGCGAACATCTCCAGGTGGTGGGCGGCGACCGGGTGCCCGGCGAGCAGCGCGCGGGCCTCGTCGAGCCCCACCGCGGGGCCCCGGGCGGCCCGGACCGCCGCGGGCAGCAGCGGCTCGACCGCGGCGAGGAGCTCGGCGTCGGAGACCGGGTCGGGGTGGGCGACGCCGTACGCGCCGGGCCGGGTGGCCGGGGAGAGCGCCGCGCCCAGCAGGGCGCCCGCCAGGCTCTCCACCTCGACCATGGAGTGCAGCGAGCCGTTGTCGGCGAGCGGCCCGGGCAGGGCGGCGAGCAGGGTCAGGAGCCCGGGGACGACCTGCCGGTCCCCGGTGCCGAACACCAGGTGCGGCCGCAGCACGGAGCCGCCGGCGTCCAGGACGTGCCGCTCCCCCGCCGCCCGGGTCCTGCTGGTCGCCGATCCCGGCGCGAGCGGCAGGTCGCCGGGGGCCGCGGCCCGGAAGGGGCCCCGGCCGTGCACGGAGGCGGTGCTGAGGGCGACGATCCGGCCGGCGCCGGCCCGCACGGCGGCCTCGACGAGGTCCCGGGTGCCGTGCTCGTTGACGGCGCGCAGCACCCCCTCGTCGCCGCCGATCGCGGAGGCGCAGTGGACGACGGCGTCGACCCCGTCGCAGGCCCGGCGGAGCGTGCCGGGGTCCCGGAGGTCGCCGCGGACGGTCTCGACGACGGGTCCGGAGACCCGGCCGGCGTCCCCGCCCGCGGCGTACGCCGCGTAGGCGGTGTCGGCCGCGTCGGCGCGCCGGACCAGGAGGCGGACGTGGTCGAGGTCCGGGTGGGCGGCGGCCGCCGCGGCGACCCGGCCGCCGATGAAGCCGGTGGCGCCGGTGACGAGGATGCGGGTTCCCATGGGTTCTTCCGGTCGGTGCGGATGGGCGTGCGGGGAGCGGCGGAGGAAGGCGGGTCAGCCCGCCAGCCGGCGTTCGAACGCGGTGAGGGGGGACGCGGCGACCGGCGGGAGGGCGGCCTCCGAGGGCGAGACGAGGGTGCAGTCGAAGACGGTGTTCCCGTCCTGGTGGCCCTCGACGCGGACCGCGACCGCCAGGGGGTCGCGGTCCGGGATCCGCTCGGCGACGATCCAGCAGGGCGCGCGGAGTTCGGCGTAGCGGGAGAAGGACACGTCGAGGACGGAGGGGAGGAAGGGGACGCCGGGTCCGGCGACCGCCTGGGCCGCCTGGCGGGCCGCCTCCAGGAGGAGCATGCCGGGGACGTGGTCGTTGGGGCGGCGGAAGAGGGTCGGGTGCGCGGTGTTGACCCGCAGCCGCCAGTGGTTCGGCCGGGTGCCGGGGGCCAGGACGACGTCCTCGTCGCGCTCCCGGCCGACCGTGTGCGGGGCGACGCCCGCGATCAGCGGGACCGGCTCGTCGAGCTCGGCGAGCTGGACATGACGGATCCGGCGGTAGGCGGGGGCCGAGGTGCAGCTGGCGAGGCCGACCCCGGTGGCGAGGGGGGCGCCGCCCCGGGTGAGCACGGTGGTGGTGCGCAGACTGCGCAGGTTCCGGCCGCTCCCCCGCAGGTCGGAGAGGACGACGTCGACGGTGACCTCGGAGGAGCGGCCGTCGACGACGAGGGCGGCGGGGTCGGCGTCGTAGGACAGCTCCCAGAGGACGAACTGCGAGTCGACCGGCACCCCGAGCTCGGCGTGCGCCACGAGCATGGTGGCCTGTCGTATCGTCTCGGCGACCAGGACCGGGTCGTGCCGGTCGCCGACCGGGGAGAAGAAGGGGTGGGCCGCGGGCCATGCGGCGGATACGGAGAAGCGATTCTCCTGGAGCTGGGTCCAGTCGGTGGGGATGATGTCGGCGGGATCGGAACGGTGGACGAATTCCCCCGGGACGCCCATAACGACTCCTCGTTCCTGCCGGTCCATGGCTTCCCCCCGCGTCCCTTTTTCCGGGCACCGTACCTGGCCCGGCGTAGAGTACGTACGTTCCGGTTTCTTTTTCAACGCTCGGCGTCACCCGGCGACAGCACACAGTGAGACTGCGGGAGGGTCCTTTGGCGCAGCAGGCACGTGCCATCCGAACCCGGCAGGCGATCCTCGCGGCCGCCGCCGGCGTGTTCGCGGAGCGTGGCTACGAGCGGGCGACCATCGGCGAGATCCTCGCGCGTGCCGGGGTGACGAAGGGGGCGCTGTATTTCCACTTTGCGTCCAAGGAAGAAGTCGCGCTGGGCGTGCTCGCCGCCCAGATGCTCGACGAACCGCTGCCCGAGCAGCCCGTCAAGCTCCAGGAGCTCATAGACCAGGGCTTCCTGCTCGCCCACCGGCTCCAGGGCGATCCGCTGGTGCAGGCGAGCGTGGCCCTGGCCATGGACAGCGGCGCGGTCAGCATCGACCGGGCCGCTCCCTTCCAGGCGTGGGTGGCACAGGTCGCCGACATCCTCGCGGTGGCGCGGGCGCGGGGCGAGCTGCTGCGCCACG
Organism: Streptomyces omiyaensis; assembly: GCF_014650895.1. Lineage (GTDB taxonomy): Bacteria > Actinomycetota > Actinomycetes > Streptomycetales > Streptomycetaceae > Streptomyces > Streptomyces omiyaensis. The sequence continues at coordinate 581 of NZ_BMVV01000065.1, read as the reverse complement.
TCGACCTGATGGACACGGCCGAGCTCTTCTCCGGCGCCTACGCCGGGATCCAGACCATGTCGGCCATCGTGTGCGACCGCAACGACCTGACGCACCGCACGCGGGTGCTCCTGCGGACGCTGATCCCGTCCATCTGCACGCCGGCGGTGCTGCTGGAGCTCGACATGTCGGCCGAGCGGGCGGCCTCGCTGGCCGCCGAGTACACGGCCCACCGGCTCCGCCGGGAGGCCGACCTGACAGATACCGAGGGCTGACCCGACCGCTTCCCCCGGTTCCCGGAAACCGGCCGGACACCCCCTCCAGCGCCCCGACGGCAGTCAGCCGTCGGGGCGCTCTGGCGTCATGGCACTGAGTGTGTTTTGCTGAGGGTACTCAGTGCCATAAGCGGTACCGCAGCCGGTTCCGGGTGCCACAAGCCAGGCGCCCCAAGCAGGTGCCACAAGCATTTCCAGGGAGCTCGAGACCATGGGCAAGGACTTCGACCTGTACCGGACCTCCGAGGAGCACGAGATGCTCCGGGAGTCGGTGCGTGCGCTGGCGGAGGCGAAGATCGCCCCGTTCGCGGCGGCGGTGGACGAGGA
>NZ_BMVV01000064.1 GCF_014650895.1 Streptomyces omiyaensis | reverse complement strand
GGGGGGTGCCGACGCAGATGAAGTGGACCTCGCCGTGGGCCGCGGCCTCGCGCAGGCTGGTGGTGAAGCGCAGGCGTCCGCAGGCGAGGGCGCGGGTCAGGACGTCGTCGAGCCCGGGTTCGTAGAAGGGGGGTCTGCCTTCGGCGAGGGCGGTGATCTTGTCGATGTCGACGTCGACGCCGAGGACGTCGTGTCCGATGTCGGCCATGCACGCGGCGTGCACAGCTCCCAGGTAGCCCGTACCGATGACGGTCAGCCGCATTGCGTGGGTGCTCCTGTCGGGGGGGTGAAGAGAAGGCGCGCGGGGGGCGGGGTGGGGGTGGGGGTGGGGGTGGGGGGTCAGGGGGCGTAGCCGTAGGGGTTGTTGCGCTGGAAGTTCCAGGCGTCGCGGCACATGGCGGTCACATCGCGCCGGGCGGTCCAGCCCCAGGCGGCCTCGACCTTGGCGGGGTCGGCGACCAGTTCCGCGACGTCGCCGGGCCGGCGCGGGGCGATGCGGTGCGGGATCGGGCGGCCGGAGGCCTGTTCGAAGGCGTGGGCGAGTTCGAGCACGGACGAGCCGCGGCCGGTGCCGAGGTTGAAGATCTGCAGGCCGGGGGCGTCGTCGAGGTGGCCGAGGGCGGCCACGTGTCCTTCGGCGACGTCCACGACGTGGATGTAGTCGCGCACTCCGGTGCCGTCGGGGGTGGCGTAGTCGTCGCCGAAGACGCTGAGTTCCTCGCGGCGGCCCACCGCGATCTGGGCGAGGAAGGGCATGAGGTTGCCGGGGACGCCGCTGGGGTCCTCGCCGAGCAGTCCGCTGGGGTGGGCGCCGGCCGGGTTGAAGTAGCGCAGGGCCAGAACCCGCAGTTCGGGCACGTGGCGGCACAGGTCCGCGAGGATCCGCTCGCAGGTCAGCTTGGTCGCCGCGTAGGGGTTGGTGGGCGCGGTGGGGGACTGTTCGGTGAGCGGGACGACCGTGGCGTCGCCGTAGACCGAGCAGGACGAGGAGAAGACCAGCCGGTGGACGCCGTGGGCGTGCATGGCGGAGGCGAGCGCGGTGGTGCCGCCGACGTTGATGTCGTAGTAGGCGAGCGGGATCCGCACCGATTCGCCGACGGCCTTCTTCGCGGCGAAGTGGACGACCGCGTCGATGGGGTGGGCGCTGAAGACGGCGTCCAGGGCGCGCCGGTCGCGGACGTCGGCGGTGTGGGCGGCGGCGATCGGGCGGCCCGCGATCTTCGCGACGCGTTCGAGGGCTTCGGGAGAGCTGTTGGAGTGGTCGTCCAGGACGACGACCTCGTGGCCGGAGCGCAGGAGTTCGACGCAGGTGTGGCTGCCGATGAAGCCGGCGCCGCCGGTGACCAGGACGGTCTGGGGCACGGGGGACCTCGTTTCTGGGGCGGCCGCGGGGGCCGGGGTCGTCACCAGGCGTAGAAGCCGGTGAGGTAGACGGGGAAGACGGTGACGGCCAGGGCCAGGGGGAGCAGGCAGAGCAGGCCGGCGGTGAGCGGGAGCGCGGCGGTGCGCGCGGCGCGCAGGGCGGGGGTGCCGGTGGCCCGGGAGGTCTCCTTGACGTGCAGGGCGGCGACGGCGAGGGCGACGGCGGCGTACGAGGCGGAGCCGAGGAGGCACAGGAAGACGTAGCCGACGGCGGGGCCGGTGAACTGGCCGACGAGGGCCGCGCCCGACAGGAAGAGGGTGATCACCAGGTACGGGGCGACGGTGCGCAGCGGGAGGGGTTCGAGGCCGTCGCGCTTCTTGGGGGTGACCTTGAAGGTGATCTGGCGGGGGCGCAGTTTCTGGGTGACGGCGGCCAGGACGCCCCAGGCGACGTAGGGCCAGCGGGAGAGGCCGAAGAGCCAGATCTCCCAGCTGAGGATCGGGGAGTTCTCGGGCCGCAGCAGTCCGCGGCGGCGGCACAGCAGGGTCAGCAGGATCAGCCAGAGCGACATGCTCCAGAAGTGGGCGAGGAAGGCGGCGTAGTTGACGTCGATCCACGGCGCGCCGGTGATCGCGGCGATCGGCGGCAGGAGGATGCCCGTGATCGTGGCGAGGGCGAGCAGGGGGTAGTACATCAGGGCGGCGCCGAAACGGATCCGCAGTTTCAGGGGCATGCGTCCGAGGTGGCGCGGCAGCATGCCCAGGAGCATCACGGCCAGGCTGCGGGACCACTGGAACTCCTGGGTGATCATCGCGCCGAAGGTGATCGGTCCTTCTCCGTGGGCTTCGGCGTCGATGGCGAACGCGCCCTGCCAGCCGGCGGAGGTGAGCAGGAAGGTGGTGGAGAAGTCCTCGGCGAGTTCGGGGCCGAGGCCGCCGATGTCCCGCAGGGCCCGGGTGCGCACGGCGTAGTGGGAGCCGATGCAGACCGGGGCGAGGCCGGCGGAATGGCCGAGCTGGACGGGGCCGTGGAACATGGCCTCGCGCTGCAGTCTGCCGCGGGCGGCCCAGGAGTGGCCGGCGTTGGAGTCGCAGACGCTGGGGGCGGCGACGTAGCCGATGGCGGGATCGGCGAAGGGACGGACGACCTCGGCGAGGTAGTGCGGGCTCGGCACGTGGTCGCAGTCGAGCTGGGCGACCACGTCGTAGTCGTCGTATCCCCAGTGGTCGTAGAAGAAGGCGAGGTTGCCCTCCTTGCAGCGGGTGCGGCGGGGCCACTGGGCGCGGTGGTAGTCCGCGCGGCCGCGGCGGGTGGAGACGCGGACGCCGTGGGTGCGGCACCAGTCGAGGATCTCGTCGGTGGGGTCCTCGTCGCACAGCCAGACGTCGTAGGCGTACGGGAAGCGCTGGCCGAGCATGGCCCGCAGGGTGGCGCGGGCGATGTCCCAGCCCTCGGAGGGGGCGCGGGTGACGACGAACGCGGTGCGCAGGGTGGGGACTTCGGCCGCCGGATCGAAACGGCGCATGCGCAGGAGGGCGACGAGGAAGTGGATTGGCAGGTAGGTCAGGTAGAGCAGCAGGGCGCTGTTGACGATCAGGCCGGGCCAGCCGATGCGGTGGGACGGCTGGAGCCACCAGACCCAGAACCAGACCAGGCAGGCCGCCCAGCCGAGGGAGAGGAACACGACCAGGAGGCGGTCGGCGCGGGTGAAGGCCCGCACGAAGCTGGAGGGGAACGGGGTACGCCCGCGGGGCCGTCGCGCCAGGACCGGTCCGTCGGGGCCGATGGAGGCGACCTCGCCCTTCGAGAGGGCCTTGATCTCGCTTCCCAGTGCCTGCCATTCCTCCGGTGAGCCGGGGGCGTACGGGACGAGCGGGGAGTCCTGGGCGGTGCCGGCCCCGCCGGGGGGGCTTTGCTCCAACGACGTCATGACGGGAAGTTCTCCAGGCGGTGCGACGGACGGGCCACAGGACACGGGGAGGCGAAGGGACGAGAAGGCGAGAAGGCGGGAAGGCGGGGAGGCGAGGGAACGGAAAGGCGAGGAGGCGAGGGAACGGGAAGGCGAGGGGGTGAGGGGGTGAGGGGGTGAGGGGGTGAGGGGGTGAGGGAACAGGAAGGCGAGGAGGCGAGGGAACGGGAAGGCGAGGAGGCGAGGGGGTGGGAAGGCGGGCGCGGAGGTGCTCGGGCAGGGGCGTGAAGGGGATGGAAGGGGTGGGGGGTGCCCGGGCAGGTGGGCAGGGGTGGGGGGTGGGGGGCGGGAGGTGCCCGGGGAGGTGGGGGTGGGGGCGTCGTGGCCGGCCGGGGCGGGCGGGGCGGCCCGGGGCCGGCCGTGACGCACGGGGCGGGGTCAGCCGGCGGGGGCGGCCGTGACGCGGGATGGGTCAGCCGGCGGGGGCGGCCGTGACGCGGGATGGGTCAGCCGGCGGGGGTGGCGGTGGGGTCGGGAGCGGCAGTCAGCCGGCGGTGGGGTCGGGAGCGGCGGCGCAGGGCACTCCGGCAGCGGCCGGCAGAACGGCGGCGCAGGGCACTCCGGCGGCGGCCGGCAGAACGGCGGCGGGGGCGGCGGTGGGGTCGGGGGCGGCAGTCAGCCGGCGGTGGGGTCGGGAGCGGCGGCGCAGGGCACTCCGGCAGCGGCCGGCAGGACGGCGGCGGCGGCGCAGGGCACTCCCGCGGCGGCCGGCAGGACGGCGGCGGCGGTCAGCGGGCGCAGGACGGCGGCGGCCGGGCGGGGAGCGGCGTGGGCCGGACCGGGGATCGCCTGGGCCGCGGACGGGACCGGTTCGGCGACGGCGGCCAGCGGTACGGTCTCGTGCTGGCCGCCGCGGATCGCCGCGGCGGCCAGGCGCAGCAGGTCGGGACGGGCGGCGAAGTAGGCGACGGTCCGGCGCAGGCCCTCGGCGATGCCGACCTGCGGCTCCCAGCCCAGGACCTCGCGGGCGCGGGTGATCACCGGGCGGCGGCGGACCGGGTCGTCGACCGGCAGCGGGTGATGCCTGACCTCGGAGGCCGAACCGGTCGCGGCCAGGACCAGAGCGGCCAGTTCGGTGACGGTGCGCTCGACGGGGTTGCCGAGGTTGAAGGGACCCGGCTCGTCGGAGTCGAGGAGCGCCAAAAGACCGCGGACCAGATCGTCGACATAGCAGAAACTGCGGGTCTGCCCGCCGTCGCCGTAGACGGTGAGCGGCTCGCCGGTCAGCGCCTGGGTGATGAAGCTGGACACCACCCGGCCGTCGTGCGGGCGCATGCGCGGGCCGTAGGTGTTGAAGATGCGGGCGATGCCCACGTCGACGCCGTGGGTGCGGCGGTAAGCGGCCGACACCGCTTCGGCGTATCGTTTCGCCTCGTCGTAGACACTACGGGGGCCGATCGGGTTGACGTTGCCCCAGTACCCCTCCTCCTGGGGATGGACCAGAGGGTCACCGTAGATCTCACTGGTCGAGGCGAGAACGAAACGGGCACCGTGGCGCAGAGCCAGCCGCAGGGCGTTCTCGGTACCCCGGCTGCCGACCGCGAGAGTCTCCAAAGGCCGCCTGAGGTAATCGGGCGGAGAAGCCGGAGACGCCAAATGCGCGACCGCATCGACACGGCCGGGAACGTCCACACCCTCACTCACATCGGCATGCCGGAAGACGAAGGCCGGATGACCGTGCAGGTGGGCGATATTCCCGGGGTCGCCCGTCGAGTAGTCGTCCAGACACACCACCGAGTCACCGCGCCGCAGGAGCGCCTCACACAGATGGGACCCGAGGAAGCCCCCGCCACCGGTCACAACAACACGCATTCGTCTCTCCAGGTAGGAAAACCGGGTGGACCGCACGCCCCGGCACACGGGCGACCGGAAGACACACCACCGGACGAACCGACAAACGGAACGCTCTCTCAGATAAACGCAAAAAGAGAATATGGTCGTAAGCCGTGATTTACGGGGAGGCAAGTGGGACGCTGGGCCGTTCGGCGAGCCACACCCGGGGACGCACGAGCCCTCCTCACCCGACCCCACAAAGGCCCACGGCCTCGAACACACCCCCCGGCAAAGGTCACACGTACGTGTGAGACCACACCCGGCGCGCCCCCCGGGGGCAGAACGGCCCGGG
>NZ_BMVV01000063.1 GCF_014650895.1 Streptomyces omiyaensis | reverse complement strand
GTCCTCGCCGTCCTGCGCGGCTCGGCCGTCAACCAGGACGGCGCCTCCAACGGCCTGACCGCCCCCAACGGCCCCGCCCAGGAACGCGTCATCCGCCAGGCCCTCGCCGGCGCCGGCCTCACCCCGGCCGACGTGGACGCCGTCGAGGCCCACGGCACCGGCACCAGCCTCGGCGACCCCATCGAGGCCCAGGCCCTGCTCGCCACCTACGGCCAGGACCGCCCCGAGGACCGCCCCCTCTACCTCGGCTCCCTCAAGTCCAACATCGGACACGCCCAGGCCGCCGCCGGCGTCGGCGGCGTCATCAAGATGATCCAGGCCATGCGGCACGCCACCCTGCCCAAGACCCTCCACGCCGACACCCCCTCCCCCCACATCGACTGGGAGACCGGCGCCGTCGAACTGCTCACCGAGGCCCGCGACTGGCCCGCCACCGGTCGCCCCGCCCGCGCCGCCGTCTCCTCCTTCGGCATCAGCGGCACCAACGCCCACGTCATCCTCGAACAGGCCCCCGACACCCCCGCCCCCACCCCGGCCCGCGCACAGGACGACGGCACCGGCCTCACCCCCTGGATCCTCACCGCCAAGGACGAGACCGCCCTGCGCCGCCAGGCCCAGCGCCTGCACGACCACCTCACCGCCCACCCCGACCTCGACCCGGCCGACGTCGGCCTCTCCCTGGCCACCACCCGCGCCGCGCTCGACCACCGCGCCGCCGTCCTCGGCACCGACCGCACCACCCTCCTCGACGGCCTCGCCGCCCTCGCCCACGGCGAAACCGACCCGGCCGTCGTCCGCACCGCCCCCGGCCGCCGCGGCCGCACCGCCTTCCTCCTCACCGGCCAGGGCAGCCAGCGCCTGGGCATGGGCCGCGAACTGTACGCCTCGTCCCCCGTCTTCCGCCGCGCCCTCGACGAGGTCTGCCGCCACCTCGACACCGAACTGTTCCGCCCCGTCAAGGACGTCCTGTTCGCCCCCGACGGATCGGCCGACTCCGCACTGATCGACCAGACCGCCTTCACCCAGTCCGCGCTGTTCGCCATCGAGGTCGCCCTCTACCGCCTCGCCGAACACCACGGCATCACCCCCGACTACCTCCTGGGCCACTCCATCGGCGAAGTCACCGCCGCCCACCTCGCCGGCGTCCTCGACCTCGCCGACGCCTGCACCCTCGTCGCCGAACGCGGCCGGCTCATGCAGGCCGCCCGCGAGGGCGGCGCCATGGCCGCCCTCCAGGCCGGCGAGGAAGAGGTGCGCACCCTGCTCGCCGACCACGACCCCGACACCGTCGCCGTCGCCGGACTCAACGGCCCCCGCGCCACCGTCATCTCCGGCGACGAGGCCACCGTCGAGGAGATCACCGCCCTGTGGCGCGCCCGCGGCCGCAAGACCAAGCGACTGCCCGTCAGCCACGCCTTCCACTCACCCCACATGGACGAGGTCCTCGACGAGTTCCGCCACGTCGCCGAAGGCCTCACCTACCACGCCCCCCGCATCCCCGTCGTCTCCAACGTCACCGGCGTCCTGGCCACCACCGAACAGCTCACCTCACCCGACTACTGGGTCTCCCACATCCGCGAAGCCGTCCGCTTCCACGACGGCATCCGCCACCTGGAAGAACTCGGCGTCACCGACTACCTCGAACTGGGCCCCGACGGCGTCCTGACCGCCATGGCCCAGGAATGCCTCACCCGCGAAGCCGGCCACCTCGCCCCCCTGCTGCGCTCCGGCCGCCCCGAGGCCGCCACCGCCGCCACCGCCCTCACCACCGCGATCCTGCGCGGCGCCCGCCCCGACTGGACCTCCTACTTCCCCGGCGCCCACCGCGTCGACCTGCCCACCTACTCCTTCGACCGCGGCCGCTACTGGCTGGAGGGCACCACCACCCCCGACAACGCCGAGGACCTCGGCCTCGCCACCGTCGGCCACCCGCTGCTCGCCGCCGCCGTCAGGACCGCCGACCGCGACACCCACCTGCTCACCGGCCGCCTCTCCCGCCGCACCCACCCCTGGGTGGACGGCCACACCGTCCACGGCACCGTCCTGCTGCCCGCCACCGGCCTGCTCGACCTCGCCTTCCGCGCCGCCGAACAGGTCGGCGCCGACCGCGTCGAGGAACTCACCCTCGCCGCACCGCTGATCCTGCCCGAGCACGGCACCGTCCAGCTCCAGCTCGTCGCCGGCGAACCCGACCCGGCCGGAGAGCGCACCCTCGCCGTCTACGCCCGCCCCCACCAGGACGACGACACCGACCAGCCCTGGACCCTGCACGCCGAAGGCCGCCTCGGCACCACCCCCGCCCCCGCCCCCGGCGAAAGCCTCCTCGCCTGGCCCCCGGCCGGCACCACCGAGATCGACCTCGACGGCGTCTACGACCGCCTCGCCGCCGCCGGATACGGCTACGACCACGCCTTCCAGGGCCTCAGCCGCCTCTGGACCGCCGGCGACGACCTCTACGCCGAAGTCGTCCTCCCCGAGGAACACCGCGCCGACGCCCCCCGCTTCGGCCTCCACCCCGCACTCCTCGACGCCGCCCTGCACCCCCTGCTCCCCGGCGTCACCCGCCCCGACGGCACCCCCTGGCTGCCGTTCTCCTGGTCCGGCGTCAGCCTGTACGCCACCGGCGCCACCGTCCTGCGCGTCCGCCTCTCCCTGGACCGCACCGGCGACGACTCGCTGCGGGTCGCCCTCACCGTCGCCGACGGCGCGGGCGCCCCCGTCGCCGCCGCCGACTCCCTCCTGCTGCGCCCCCTGTCCGCCGACACCCTGCGCGCGGCCGGCACCACCACCCGCGACGGCCTGTTCGGCCTCGCCTGGACCCCCCTCGCCGACCCCGCCACCACCCCGGCCCGCACCGGCTGGGCCCCCCTCGCCGGCACCGACGGACAGGGCGACAGCCACGCCGGGGTACGGACCCTGCGCGCCGCACTCGACGCGGGCGCCGCCGCCCCCGCCGTCCTGCACCTCCACGCGGCCACCCCCACCGGCACCGCCGACGCCGACCCCGCCACCCTGCCCGACCGCGCCCGCGCCGCCGTCCACCGCGTCCTGGACACCGTCCAGGAATGGCTCGCCGACGACCGCCTCGCCGACACCCGCCTCGTCGTCACCACCCGCGGCGCCGTCCCCACCGCCACCCAGGACGTCACCGACCCCACCCACGCCGGAGTCTGGGGCCTGCTCCGGTCCGCCCAGACCGAGAACCCCGGCCGGATCGTCCTGGTCGACCTCGACCCCGCCGACCCCACCGACACCGGCCTCGACGCCGCCGTCGCCACCGGCGAACCCCAGATCGCCGTCCGCGCCGGCCACCTCACCACCCCCCGCCTCACCCGCACCACCCCCCGCACCGACACCCCCCCGCCCGCCTGGGACCGCGGCACCGTCCTCGTCACCGGCGCCACCGGCGCCCTCGGCACCGTCATCGCCCGCCACCTCGTCACCACCCACGGCGCCCGCCGCCTCCTCCTCCTCAGCCGCCGCGGCCCCGACGCCCCCGGCGCCACCGCACTGCGCACCGAACTGGAGGCACTCGGCGCCCACGCCACCACCGTCGCCTGCGACGTCACCGACCGCGACTCCCTGGCCCGCGTCCTCGCCGGCATCCCCGCCGAGCACCCCCTGACCGCCGTCGTCCACACCGCCGGCGTCCTCGACGACGGCGTCGCCGCCCAGCTCACCCCCACCCAGCTCGACACCGTCCTGCGCCCCAAGATCGACGCCGCCTGGCACCTGCACCACCTCACCCGCGACCTCGACCTCACCGCCTTCGTCCTCTACTCCTCCGTCGCCGGCCTCATCGGCACCGCCGGCCAGGCCAACTACGCCGCCGGCAACACCTTCCTCGACGCCCTCGCCGCCCACCGCCGCGCCCAGGGCCTGCCCGGCCTCTCCCTGGCCTGGGGCCTGTGGGCCGAAGCCAGCACCCTGTCCGGCGGACTCGACGAGACCGACCTGCGCCGCCTCGCCCGCGTCGGCCTGCGCCCCCTGGCCACCCAGGAGGCCACCGCCCTCTTCGACGCCGCCCCCGCCACCGGCGAACCCGTCCTGGCCGTCACCCGCCTCGACACCACCGCCCTGCGCAGCCGCGGCGACGACCTGCCGCCCGTCCTGCGCACCCTGGCCGGCCCGCCCAAGCGCCGCACCACCACCGCCGCGACCGCCACCACCGCCACCGAGACCCCGCTCGCCGAACGGCTCGCCGCCCTCGGCCCCGCCGAACGCGAACGCGCCCTCACCGACCTCGTACGCGCCCAGGTGGCCGGCGTCCTCGGCCACGGCGACCCCGCCGGCATCGAGGCCGACCGGGCCTTCCAGGAACTCGGCTTCGACTCCCTCACGGCCGTCGAACTGCGCAACCAGCTCAACCGCGCCACCGGCCTGCGCCTGCCCACCACCCTCGTCTTCGACCACCCCTCGCCGCGCGCCCTGGCCACCCACCTCCTGGGCGAACTCGCCGTGCAGGAGGCCTCCCCGGCCGACCCGGTCCTCACCCCGCTCACCGGCCTGGAGGCGGCCATCGCCGCCGCGGCCCCCGACCGCGAAGCACGCGAACTGATCACCGCACGGCTCAGGGAACTCCTCAAGGCCGCCGAGGGCACCGCCGAACCCGCCCCCCAGGACGCCGCCGACGACGACCAGGACCTGGAGACGGCCAGCGACGAGGAGCTCTTCGCGCTCCTGGACGACCTCGAATGACCCGCACCCGCCGCCGACCGCCGACCACCACCGCCATCACCACCCGGGAGCTGAATTCACGTGGCTGACGAGGTACAACTCCGCGAATACCTCAAGAGGGCCATCGCCGACGCCCGAGACGCCCGCAAGCGTCTGCGCGAGGTCGAGGACAAGGAGCAGGAGCCGATCGCGATCGTCTCCATGGCCTGCCGCTACCCCGGCGGCGTCGCCTCCCCCGAAGACCTGTGGCAGCTGGTGGCCGACGGCGTCGACGCCGTCTCCGGCTTCCCCACCGACCGGGGCTGGGACCTCGACTCCCTCTACGACCCCGACCCGGAGAAGACCGGCACCTCCTACTCCCGCGAAGGCGGCTTCCTCTACGACGCCGACCTCTTCGACCCCGAACTGTTCGGCATGTCCCCGCGCGAGGCCCTCGCCGCCGACCCCCAGCAGCGCCTCCTCCTGGAGACCGCCTGGGAGACCTTCGAACGCGCCGGCATCGACCCCGTCTCGCTCAAGGGCACCAGGACCGGCGTGTTCGCCGGCGTCATGTACAACGACTACGGCTCGCGCCCCCACCTGCCCCCGGAGGGCTTCGAGGGCTACCTCTTCAGCGGCAGCGCCGGCTCCATCGCCTCCGGCCGCGTCGCCTACACCTACGGCCTGGAAGGACCGGCCGTCACCGTCGACACCGCCTGCTCCTCCTCCCTGGTCGCCCTCCACCTCGCCGCCAACGCCCTGCGCCGCGGCGAGTGCGACCTCGCCCTCGCCGGCGGCGTCACCGTCATGTCGACACCCGTCGCCTTCATCGAGTTCTCCCGGCTGCGCGGCCTGGCCGCCGACGGCCGCAGCAAGTCCTTCGCCGCCTCCGCGGACGGCACCGGCTGGGCCGAGGGCGTGGGCCTGCTCCTGCTGGAGAAGCTCTCCGACGCCCGCCGCAACGGCCACCAGGTCCTCGCCGTCCTGCGCGGCTCGGCCGTCAACCAGGACGGCGCCTCCAACGGCCTGACCGCCCCCAA
>NZ_BMVV01000062.1 GCF_014650895.1 Streptomyces omiyaensis | reverse complement strand
CCGTCGCCACCCTCCACACCCGCGGCGTCCCCGTCGCCTGGCAGACCCTCTACGAGAACACCGGCGCCCGCCGCGTCCCCCTGCCCACCTACGCCTTCCAGCGCGAGCGCCACTGGCTCGAACCCCGCACCGCCCCCGACCGCCCCCTGCCCGCCCCGGCCGCCCCCGCCCCCGCCGAGACCCCCGCCCCCCGCGGCGAACTCGGCCGCCGGCTCGCCGCGATGACCCCCGCCGAGCGCACCCGCGCCGTCACCGACCTCACCGCCGCGCACATCGCCGCCGTCCTCGGATACGACCAGGGCCGCCGCGCCGACGCCCGCACCACCTTCAAGGACCTCGGCTTCGACTCCCTCATGGCCGTCGAACTGCGCGACCGGCTCGCCACCGCCACCGGCCTGCGCCTCGCCGGCGGACTCCTCTTCGACCACCCCACCCCGGCCGACCTCGCCGCGCACGTCGAGAGCGAACTGCACGGCGCCACGGCCGGCGACACCACCCCCGCCCCCGCCGCCGCCCTCCAGGACGACGAACCGATCGCCATCGTCGCCATGGCCTGCCGCTACCCCGGCGGCGTCGCCTCCCCCGAGGACCTGTGGCGGCTGGTGGCCGACGGCACCGACGCCATCTCCGGCTTCCCCACCGACCGCGGCTGGGACGAGGAACTGTACGACCGCGACCCCGAGCGCTCCGGCAAGAGCTCCGTACGCGAGGGCGGCTTCCTCCACGACGCGGCCCTCTTCGACGCCGGCTTCTTCGGGATCTCCCCGCGCGAGGCCCTCGCCATGGACCCCCAGCAGCGCCTCCTCCTGGAGACCGCCTGGGAGGTCGTCGAGCGCGCCGGCATCGACCCGCACACCCTCAAGGGCAGCCGCACGGGCGTCTTCGTCGGCGCCACCGCGCTCGACTACGGCACCCGCCTCCACGAGGCGCCCCAGAGCGTCGAGGGCCACCTCCTCACCGGCTCCACCAGCAGCGTCATGTCCGGCCGCATCGCCTACCAGCTCGGCCTCGTCGGCCCCGCCCTCACCGTCGACACCGCCTGCTCCTCCTCCCTCGTCGCCCTGCACATGGCCGTACGGTCCCTGCGCCAGGGCGAGACGACCCTCGCCCTCGCGGGCGGCGCGACGATCATGTCCGCCCCCGGCATGTTCGTGGAGTTCTCCCGCCAGCGCGGCCTGGCCGCCGACGGCCGCAGCAAGTCCTTCTCCGCCGACGCCGACGGCACCTCCTGGGCCGAGGGCGTGGGCCTGCTCCTCGTCGAGAAGCTCTCCGACGCCCGCCGCAACGGCCACCAGGTCCTCGCCGTCCTGCGCGGCACGGCCGTCAACCAGGACGGCGCCTCCAACGGCCTGACCGCCCCCAACGGCCCCTCCCAGCAGCGGGTCATCCGCCAGGCCCTCGCCGACGCCCGCCTCACCCCGGCCGACGTGGACGCCGTCGAGGCCCACGGCACCGGCACCCGCCTGGGCGACCCCATCGAGGCCGAGGCGATCCTCGCCACCTACGGCACCGACCGCGGCGACCACGCCCCGGTCTACCTCGGCTCCCTCAAGTCGAACATCGGCCACGCCCAGGCCGCCGCCGGCGTCGGCGGCGTCATCAAGATGGTCCAGGCGATCCGCCACGGCGTGCTGCCCCGCACCCTCCACGTCGGCGAGCCCACCCCGCACGTCGACTGGACCGACGGCACGGTCGAACTGCTCACCGAGGCCCGCGACTGGCCCGCCACCCGCCGCGCCCGCCGCGCCGCCGTCTCCTCCTTCGGCATCAGCGGCACCAACGCCCACGTCATCATCGAACAGGCCCCCGACACCCCCGCCCGGCCCGCCACCCCCACCCCCGACCGGCCCACCCCCGCCCGGCCCGGCACCCCCGTCCCGTGGGCCCTGTCCGCCCCCGACCGGCCCGCCCTCGCCGCCCAGGCCGCACGGCTCCACGACCACCTCACCGCCCACCCCGGCCTCGACCCGGCCGGCATCGGCCTCTCCCTGGCCACCACCCGCGCCACCTGGCCCGAGCGGGCCGTCGTCACCGGCACCACCACCGCCGAACTCCTCGCCGGACTCGACACCCTGCGCCGCGACCCCGCCGCCGACACCCCGCAGCTGGTGACCGGCTCCGCCGCCCGCGCCGGCCGCACCGCCTTCCTCTTCACCGGACAGGGCGCCCAGTACCCCGGCATGGGCCGCGAACTGTACGCGGCGCACCCGGTCTTCGCCGCCGCCCTCGACCGCGTCTGCACGGCACTCGACGCCCACCTCGACCTCGACCGCCCGCTGCGGGAGGTCGTCTTCGACGACGCGCCCGCCGAGACCGGCACGACGGCCCCGCTGCACGAGACCCGCACCACCCAGCCCGCCCTGTTCGCCCTGGAGGTCGCCCTCCACGCCCTGCTCCAGGCCCACGGCCTGACCCCCGACGCGGTCGCCGGCCACTCCATCGGCGAGCTCGCCGCCGCCCACGTCGCCGGAGTCCTCACCCTCGACGACGCCGCCGCACTCGTCGCCGCCCGCGGCCGGCTCATGCAGGCGGCCACCCCCGGCGGCGCGATGGTCGCCCTCCAGGCCGGCGAGGACGAGACCGCCCAGACCCTCGCCCCCTACACCGGCCGCCTCGCCGTCGCCGCCGTCAACGGCCCCGACGCCGTCGTCGTCTCCGGCGACGCCGACGCCGCCGAGGAACTCGCCGCCCTGTGGCGCGAACGCGGCCGCAAGACCCGCCGCCTGACGGTCAGCCACGCCTTCCACTCCCCGCACATGGACACCGTCCTCGACGAGTTCCGCACCGTCGCCGAAGGCCTCACCTACCACCCGCCGCGCCTCCAGGTCGTCTCCACCGTCACCGGCCGCACCGCCACCGGCGACGACCTGCTCACCCCCGACTACTGGGTGCGCCAGATCCGCGGCACCGTACGGTTCCTCGACGCCACCCGCACCCTGGAGGACGAGGGCGTCACCACCTTCGTCGAGATCGGGCCCGACGCCGTCCTGACCGCCATGGCCGCCGGCTCCTTCCGCACCGACACCTCCCGGGCCGTCGCCCTCCAGCGGGCCGGCCGCCCCCAGAACACCACCCTGGCCGCCGGACTCGCCCGCGCCCACACCCTGGGCGCCCCCCTCGACCTGGCCTCGTTCTTCCCCACCGCCACCCCCGCCGAGCTGCCCACCTACGCCTTCACCCGCAGCCACTACTGGCTGCGCCCCGAGGCCCGCACCGACGCCCGCAGCCTCGGCCTCGACCCGGCCGGACACCCCCTCCTGGCCACCGCCGTCGACCTCGCCGACCGCGAGGGCCTCGTCCTCACCAGCCGCCTGTCGACCGCCGGCCACCCCTGGCTCGCCGACCACCGCATCCAGGGCACCGTCCTGGTCCCCGCCACCGCCTTCGTCGAACTGGCCACCGCGGCGGGCCGCACCGCAGGAGCCGAGCACCTGGTCGAACTGACCCTGGAAACCCCCCTCGTCCTGCCCGAGGAACGCGGCGCCGTCCGCGTCCAGGTCGCCGTCGCACCCCCCGACCCCTCCGGCCTGCGCACCTTCACCGTCCACTCCCGGCCCGACACCGACGACGACACCCGGACCGCCTGGACCCGCCACGCCTCCGGAGCCCTCGACACCACCCCCGCCACCGCCACCGGCGCCTTCGACGAACTGACCCAGTGGCCGCCGCCCCACGCCCGGCCCGAGACCACCGACGACGCCTACGAGCGGCTCACCGGCCTCGGATACGCCTACGGCCCCACCTTCCAGGGCCTGCGCGGCCTGTGGCGGGGCACCGACGGCACCACCTACGCCGAAGTCGCCCTCCCCGAGGCCCAGCACGAGGCCGCCGCCCGCTACGGCGTCCACCCCGCGCTCCTCGACGCCGTCCTGCACCCCGTCGTCCTCGACGCCGCCGACGGCGCCGACCCCGGCACCATCCGGCTGCCGTTCGCCTGGAGCGGCGTCAGCACCCACGCCGTGGGCGCCACCACCCTGCGCGTCCGCATCGCCCCCGCCGGCCCCGACACCGTCAGCCTCCACCTCGCCGACACCACCGGCGCACCCGTGGCCGCCGTCGACGCCCTCGTCCTGCGGCCCGTCGCCAAGGACCGCATCGCCCCCGCCGCCACCACCGACGGACTGTTCACCCTGGCCTGGACCGAACGCACCGCCCCGGCCGCCGGCCCCGCACCCCGCATCACCGCACTCGACCCGGCCGAAGCCGAGACGGCGGCCCGGGCCGACGGCCCCGGCCTCACCGCCGACGCCACCGACGTCCTCCTCGTCCGCCTGCACACCCCCACCGACGCCACCCCCCACACCCCCGCCGACGCCCACACCACCACCGCCCTCGCCCTCGCCCTCACCCAGCGCTTCCTCGCCGACGAGCGCTACGAGGACACCCGCCTCGCCCTCGTCACCACCGGCGCCGTCGCCACCACCCCCGGCGAAGCCGTCCCCGGCCTCGCCGCCGCCCCCGTCTGGGGCCTGCTGCGCGCCGTCCAGAGCGAACACCCCGACCGGATCGTCCTCGTCGACACCGACACCACCCCCGAGGCCACCGACCGGCTGCCCGCCGCCCTCGCCACCGGCGAACCCCAGCTCGCCCTGCGCGGCACCCGCATCCACGTCCCCCGCCTCACCCGCGACCGCGCCCCCGCCCCCGCCGACACCCCCCGCCCCGACCCGCACGGCACCGTCCTGATCACCGGCGGCACCGGCGGCCTCGGCGGCCTCCTCGCCCGCCACCTGGTCACCAACCACGGCGTGCGCCACCTGCTGCTCACCAGCCGCCGCGGACCCGACACCCCCGGCGCCGACCGGCTCGCCGACGAACTCACCCGCCTCGGCGCCCACGTGAGCACCGTCGCCGCCGACGCCGCCGACCCCGCCGACGTCGCCACCCTCCTCGCCGGCATCGACCCCGCACACCCGCTCACCGCGATCGTGCACACCGCCGGCGTCCTCGACGACGCCACCGTCGAGTCCCTCACCCCCCACCAGCTCACCCGGGTCCTGCGGCCCAAGGTCGACGCCGCCTGGCACCTGCACGAGCAGACCCGCCACCTCGACCTCGCCGCCTTCGTCCTGTTCTCCTCCGTCTCCGGCATCACCGGCACCGCCGGCCAGGCCAACTACGCCGCCGCCAACACCTACCTCGACGCCCTCGCCGCCCACCGCCGCGCCCAGGGCCTGCCCGGCCTCTCCCTGGCCTGGGGCCTGTGGGACGCGACCCACGGCATGGGCGCCCAGCTCGGCGACGCCGACCTCGCCCGCTGGGCCCGCGCCGGCGTCGACCCCCTCGACCCCGACACCGGCCTCGCCCTCTTCGACACCGCGCTCGCCGGCGCCGACCCCCTCGTCGTACCGGCCCTGCTCGACCTGGCCCGGCTGCGGACCGCCTCCGACGGCAACCCGCCCGCCCTGCTGCGCACCCTGATCCGGCCCCGCCCCGCCCCCGCCCGGACCGCCGCCGGCGCCGGCACCCCGGCCGGCGGCACCGCATGGGCCCAGACCATCGCCGCCCTGCCCCAGGACGAGGGCCGCGCCGCCGCCTCCGACCTGGTCCGCGGCATCGTCGCCGGCGTCCTCGGCCACGCGAGCCCCGAAGGCATCGACCCCGAACGCGCCTTCCGGGAGATCGGCTTCGACTCCCTGGCCGGAGTCGAACTGCGCAACCGCCTCAACGCCGCCACCGGGCTGCGCCTGCCCGCCACCGCCGTCTTCGACCACCCCTCACCCGCCGCCCTCGCCGCCCACCTGCACCGGCAGGCCGCCGGCACCCGGCCCGCCCCCACCGCCCCCGCCCGCAAGACCACCACCTCCGCCGACGAGCCGATCGCCATCGTCGGCATGGCCTGCCGCTTCCCCGGCGGCGTCACCTCACCCGACGACCTGTGGCGCCTCGTCCTGGACGGCACCGACGCCATCAGCGCCTTCCCCGACAACCGCGGCTGGGACCTCGACTCCCTCTACGACCCCGACCCCGAGAAGACCGGCACCTCCTACACCCGCCACGGCGGCTTCCTCCACGACGCCGACCGCTTCGACCCGGCGTTCTTCGGAATGTCCCCCCGCGAGGCCACCGCCACCGACCCCCAGCAGCGCCTCCTCCTGGAGACCGCCTGGGAGACCTTCGAGAGCGCCGGCATCGACCCCGCCGCCCTGCGCGGCACCAGCACCGGCGTCTTCACCGGCGCCATGTACGACGACTACGCCTCCCGCCTGGCCAAGAGCCCCGAGGAGTTCGAGGGCTTCCTGCTCGCCGGCAACCTCTCCAGCGTCGTCTCCGGCCGCCTGTCCTACACCTACGGCCTGGAAGGACCGGCCGTCACCGTCGACACCGCCTGCTCCTCCTCCCTGGTCGCCCTCCACCTCGCCGCCAACGCCCTGCGCGGCGGCGAGTGCGACCTCGCCCTCGCCGGCGGCGTCACCGTCATGTCGGGCCCCAGCACCTTCGTGGAGTTCTCCCGCCAGCGCGGCCTGTCCACCGACGGCCGCTGCCGCTCCTTCTCCGCCGACGCCTCCGGCACCGGCTGGGCCGAGGGCGTGGGCCTGCTCCTCGTCGAGAAGCTCTCCGACGCCCGCCGCAACGGCCACCAGGTCCTCGCCGTCCTGCGCGGCTCGGCCGTCAACCAGGACGGCGCCTCCAACGGCCTGACCGCCCCCAA
>NZ_BMVV01000061.1 GCF_014650895.1 Streptomyces omiyaensis | reverse complement strand
GAGTCCGAGCAGGTGCGCCGGTGCCTGCGCGGCCTGACCGAACTCCAGCGCCAGGCCGTCACCCTGGCCTACTACCGGGGACTGACCTACCGTGAAGTCGCCGAGACCCTGCACACGCCGCTTCCCACCATCAAGACACGCATGCGCGACGGACTGGTCCGGCTCCGCGACTGCATGGGGGTGACCACATGAACCAGCACCGACCCGACCTCCACTCCCTCGCGGCCGCGTACGCCCTCGACGCCCTCGAACCCGCCGAACGGGAGGACTTCGCCGCGCACCTGTCGCACTGCGAGGACTGCCGCACGGAGGTGGCCGAGTTCGAGGCGACCGCCGCCCGCCTCGCCGGGGCCGCCGCCCAGGACCCGCCGCCCGCCCTCAAGCAGCGCACGATGGCCGCGGTCGAGGGTGTCCGCCAGCTCCCGCCCCGAGTCCCCGAGACCGGCGCGGCCCCCCGGACAACCCGCGCCCTCAAGCGCAAGGCCGTCCCCCTCGCCCTGGCGGCGAGCGTGGCCGCCGCGGTCTCCTTCGCCGGCCTCGCCGCCTGGCAGTACCAGGAGAGCCGGGACGCCCGGCAGCAGGCCCAGCAGGCCGAGCAGCAGCTCGACGCGGTGAGCACGGTACTGGCCGCACCGGACGCCCGTACCGTCCACGGCCGGGCCACCAACGGCGCCCTCACCACCGTCGTCAGCTCCGACCGCCAGAACCGGGCCGTCTTCACCGCAGCCGGCCTGCCCGCCCCTGCCGAAGGCAGGACCTACCAGCTCTGGCTCGACCGGGACGGCACCATGCGACCCGCCGGATTCATCCACTCCGACGGCACCGTCCCCCTCGACGGCGACTCCGCCGGCGCCGGCGCCGTCGGCCTCACGCTCGAACCGGTCGGAGGATCACCCCAGCCCACCACCACCCCGCTCCTCCTGCTGGCCCTGCCCGCCTGACGCCCGCCCCCGACCGGCTGCTCCCGGCTCTTCCGCGGACCGGCGGGCCGGGGGCGGGCGGGTGCGGCCCGTCCCCGGCGTGCGTACCGGTCAGCGCTGGTCGAGCGGGAGGGCGAGGTCGACGACCTGGCGGCCGGTGGGGAAGGCGCCGACGAGACCGGCGCGGCCGGTGAGGACGTCGACCGTGTAGAGGCGCTGCCTGCCGTCGGTGTTCAGGGCCGCGAAGCCGTGGTGGGAGCGGCTGGAGGGCGTGGAGTAGATGTCGAATCCGGCCGAGGGGCCGGCGTCGACGCCGAGGCCGCCGGTGGGGGCGAGGGTGCCGGCGTTGGCGGGGGACTGGAGCGAGACGCGGTCGTTGGCCGTGTCGATGTCGAACAGGGTGGTGGCGGTCGCCGGGTCGAGGTCGTTGTTGGTGTAGGCGGCGCCGGTGACGCCCAGGGCGGTCGACGGCGGGGCCGTCGGGTTGGTGAGGGTGCCGTCGGCGGTGGTGGTCCGCGGGGCGGCCGGGTCGTCGATGTTGTGGCGCAGGTTCTGTCCGGTGTCGCTGATGACGCGCAGGCGGTTGGCGGCGGGGTTGAAGTCGACCCCGAAGTGCCTGCCCTGGAGGACGACGGTGAGCTGGGAGACCTTCACCGCCGCGGCGGCGCTGTCGAGGGTGTAGACGCCGCCCTTGTCGCCTACGCCGTACAGCTTGCCGTTCTGGACGCGGAAGTCGATCCCCACCAGCTTGCCGTCGCCCTGGAGGCCGCTGACCTTCCCCAGCGACCAGGTGTCGGCCGGGTTGCGGACGCCGAAGCCGACCAGGCGCTGGTCGGAGGTCAGGCCCACACTGATCAGGCCGTCCTTCGCGGCCCGGTCCCGAGGCCCGAAGGGATCGCCGTCGCCCGCCGTCGCCGAAGCCAGGGCGGGGGAGAGCAGGGAAGTGGCCACCATGGCGGCAGCCACGGCGGCGGCGATGCGAGTACGCACGGGAGAACTCCGATCGATCGGGGCGCCCACACCCTGGAGGCGCGGGTCTGTGGATCCTTCGGCGCCCCCTGCGGGCGCGGATCGGTGCAGTGGTCCACAACCCCCCGGACGGCCCGCAAAAGTCCTACCGCTACGCCCGTGCGCGGGGCGATCACGGCCGGCGCGACCATCACCTTCGGCCGGTGGCGCCGCCGGGCCGCCGGCGAGACGCGGCCGGGCCGAGCGGGTTCTCACACGGTCCCCGGGCCCGATCCGCCATCCGGGCACGGAGCGGCTACGAATCCCCCGCACAGCAACCCTCGCCTCCAGGGAGCGGTCATGACCACCACCGCACCACCCCTGACGTCCAGCGGGACACGCCTCGTCGTCGCCCTGCCCAGCGGTCCGCGGAGCCCGGCCGCCGCCCGCCGCATCGCGGCCGGATGGCTCGACACGGGCGGATGCGCCCGGGCGGCCGACGCCGTCCTGATCGTGTCCGAGCTCGTCACCAACGCCGTCCGTCACGCCCGCGGCCCGTGCCTCCTGACCCTGGCCGACCACGGCGGGTCCCTGGACATCGCCGTCACCGACCACAGCGAGGACATGCCCGACGTCCACCGGCCCGCGGCCGGCGGCCGGCACGGCGGATTCGGCCTGGAGATCATGCGCCACCTGGGGGATTCCCTCAGGGTGGTCCCTCGCATCGGGGGCAAGACCGTCCACGTCTCGCTGCGGGTCCACACGCCGGCCCACGACTCCCCAAGGACACCGTGACGCCCCGCCCCCGGTCCCGGAACGGCCTGCGTCTCGCGCTCGCGGCGGGCGTCGCGGCGGCGGCCGTTCTCGGTGCCGTCACCGTCCGGCCTGCCCGCGGAAGGGCCCGCGCGCTCAGGCTCCGGCGAAGTCGGACGCATCGAGCGGACCGGCCTTCCACACGGCCCGCGGCGCCGGGGCCCCCGGCGGGAAGGGCAGGCCGAGGACCTCCGCGGTGGAACGCACGGCGAGCTGGTGCCACAGGTCGAAACGACGGAGCATCGTGTGCCGGCCGCCGGGCATGCGGAGGCCGCGGACGCGGGCTCCGGCTTCACCGGCGCGCCGGAGGTACGCCCACGTGTCGTGGGCCGAGGTGACCCGGTCCGTCTCGTCGTGCAGGGCGATGACCGTGCGGCCCGCCAGGTGGGCCACGGGATCGCCCGGCGGGCACCAGGGCGCGAGGCCCACGACTCCTCGGACCTGGGGGTCGTCGGCGGCGTGCAGGGCGGCCCTGGCGCCCATGGAGTGTCCCAGGAGGACCAGGGGGACGGGGCCGGCCGCGTCCTTGAGTTCGGCCAGCGCGCGTCGTGCGTCCGTCACCGGGTCCGCCCGGTCTCCGTTCCATCCGCGCAGCCGGTAGCGGACGTGCCCGACGAGGACGTCCGCGTGACGGGGGTCTTCTCGCAGTGCGCGGGCGAACGCCCTCATCCGCAGGTCCGGCAGGTTGAGGGCCGACGGCGGCGCAAGGGACTCCGCCCGTCCGCCGTGCAGGAGGAGCACCGCCCCCGCCGCCGCCCGGAAACGTGGCTCGGGCAGGTCGAGGGCACGGTGGGGGGAGCCATGAGAACCGTTCACGGGGTGCTTCCTCCTCCTCCCGCCCCGGGCCGGGTGCGCGCGCGTGGGGACAGCGGGAGGAAGCCGCTGGTGCGCCCGGTACAGGCGGGGGGCGCCTTGAAGCGGGCCGGGTGGTGGCCGCCGACGGCGTCGAAGGCGAGCCCGGCCGCCCACACCGCGAGACCGCAGTGGGCCGGGGCGTCCAGGGGCGCCGAGCCGGAGGAGACGGCCCGGACGGGGAGGGAGATCAGCCGGGTGACGGTGGCGACGGCGGTGAGGAGCACCGTCGGAGCCGCCGCCGGGGCGGCGGCGAGGTGGACGCCGAGGGCTCCCCGGTCGGTGCCGTTCACGTCCGGCTCCCGGGGGCGTGCCAGGCGGCGGGGGTGGCCGGCATGGCCGAAGCTCCTTCGCGGGTGGGCCGTACGGCGAGGATCTGGTCGACGCCCATGCGGCCCTCGGAGAAGGCGAGCGACGCGCCGGCGAGGTAGAGGCGCCACACCCGGGCGGTCGTCGTTCCGACGAGGGCCTCGACGTCGTTCCAGCGCTGTTCGAGGGTGGCGCGCCAGGCGTCGATGGTGGTCGCGTAGTGCTCGCGGAGGGCTTCCACGGAGCGCGTCTCCATTCCCGCTTCCTCCAGGATGTCCACGGTGCGGCCGACGGGGCGCATGTGCATGTCGGGGGCGATGTACGTCTCGATGAAGGCGCCGCCGCCCGGTGCGCGGGCGCCGCGGGACATCTGCTGGATCAGGAGCCGGCCCCCGGGGCGCAGCGAGCCGTGCAGCTTGGCGGCGAAGGCGGGATACCCGGCGTCGCCGACGTGCTCGCCCATCTCGACGGCGGCCGCGGCGTCGTAGCCGCCGCCGTCGATGTCGCGCCAGTGCCGCAGCTGGACGTCCACGAGGCCGGCCAGCCCCTCGCGCGCAGCACGCTCGGTGACGAAGTCGTGCTGGGCGCGGGAGAGGGTGACCGCGGTGACGCGCGCCTGGTACGCGCGGGCCGCGTGCACGGTGAGGGAGCCCCAGCCGCAGCCGACGTCGAGCAGCCGGTCCCCGGGGCCCAGGTCCAGTTTCCGGCAGATCAGGTCGAGCTTGTCGCGCTGGGCGTCTGCCAGCGTGTAGGCGGGGTCGTCGGGCCGGGTCCAGTAGGCGCAGGAGTACGCCATCGACTCGTCGAGCAGGAGCGCGTAGAAGTCGTTGGAGAGGTCGTAGTGGTGGCTGATGCCCGCGCGGTCCCGCGAGACGCTGTGAAGACCACCGGTCAGGCGGGCCCGCCCGTCGGGGCGCTTCGGAGGCGGGCCGACGACACCCAGGCGTACCGCCAGGGCGGTGGTCGCGGCGATGCCCGCGGGCCCGGGGCGGGCCGCCTGCCGGTCGCGGACGCTCCGGCCGGCGTGGGAGAGGGCGTCCGCCAGGTCGCCCCGGACGTCGAGGTCCCCGGTGACGTAGGCCTCGGCGAGGCCGAGCTCGCCCGGCTGCCACAGCATGCGGCGCAGGGCCGCGGGCGAGCGCAGGACGACCAGGGGCGCGTGGGCGGGGCCTGCCTGGCTGCCGTCCCAGGCCTGGACGCGCACGGGGAGGGGGCCGGGGACGAAGTGGCCGAGGAGCTGGGCGAGTCGGTCGGCGGCGTGCCTCATCGGTGGGTTCCTTCGGTGAGGAGGAGTTGGCGGACGTCGAGGTGGCGGGAGCGGAATCCCGCCTCCGAGCAGGCGGGATGGAACTCCCCCATGCGCGGGAAGACCGGGGCGAAGCCGAGCGCCGTGACGACCGGGCGGTGGGCGGTGAACCGTTCGCGCCCCCGGCGCAGGGTCTCGGCGTCGTGCTCGCCGTAGCCGTCGTCGGCGGTGGTGGCCGGCCCGGAGGCGGCGGAGTGCTCGGCGATGGCTTCCCGGGAGGGGATCAGGCCGCCGGGGAAGACGTACGTGCTGAGCGGAGTGTGCGTGGCGGCGCTGGGGAGCATCTCCCGGTGGCCCATGGTGATGGCCCGCGGGGCGATGCGGCCGCCGGGGGCGAGCGCACGGCGCAGGGCCGTGAAGGAGGAGGGCCGGTACTCGGCGCCGACCGCTTCGATCGTCTCGACGCTGATCACCGCGTCGCACCGGCCCCCGACGTCCCGGTGGCCGCGCGGCTGGACCTCGACCCGGTCGGCGAGTCCGGCTGCCGCGGTCCGCTCGCGGGCCAGGACGGCCTGCTCGCCGGAGAGGGGCAGGGCGGTGACCCGGGCTCCGCGGGCGGCTGCCCGCAGGGCGAGCTCGCCCCAGCCGGTGCCGATCTGCAGCAGCTGGCCGCCCGCGTGCTCCAGCCCGCACCCGTCGCACCCCACCGACATGCTCGTCTCGGCGCCCTGCGCCCCGATCCCCGGCTCCCGGAACGAACGGAGGAGAGGGGGATGGGTCGGCTCGTCGTGGACGATGAACCCCGAATCCACGGCAAGCCCCTGCCCGCCGGGGCCGGACAGTCCGCGGGTACGGGCGTGGCCCCCGAGCCGGCCGTCCGCCTCGTACGGGGTCACCTCGTACGAGGACGCCAGGACGTGGCCGGCCGTCAGGCCCGCCCCTCCGGCGCCCGTGACCGCCGCTCCCAGCCGTTCCGCCAAACCCGCTCCCGCCACTCGACACGCCGCCCGGCCGCTGCGCTCCACCCGTACTTCGCAGCCGACGGCCCGCCGGATGGGGACCGGTTTTCCCCGCGCTCCGCGGACGAAGCGGTGGAGCAGGCCTTCGTCGCCCCGTCCGGCACCCCGAGAACCTCGCTCGGACCACCCGGTTCGGCGCACACCGCGGGGGAACCGCTCGGCGCGCACGTCCAGGCGGACGGTGACGGACCCCGCTGCCCCACCGGAGCGCTGCGAGAGGAACCGGGCGTCCTGCACCCCCTCGGTCACAGCCCGGATCGCGGCGCCGCCCTCGCCCGACGCCCCCTGGGGCAGGTCCGCTCCGTCACCCGCAGACGATCCAGTCCCTCGCAACGACCCCGCAGGCTCCGCTCCCGACGCCCCGGAACCCGCCTCCCTCGACCCGGGCATCGACCCCGAGCGGCGAAAGAGGATGCGAAGCGGCAGGTCGGAGGAATACAACGGAGGGATGACCGTCTTCCTCTGTTCCAAGTGCGGCACCGCGATCACGCCGGAGCTCGCGGAACTCGCCGCCGTCCCCGACCTCGCCGCCGACGAGCGCGACCGGGACGAGGAGACAGGCCGGGCACCCTCCACCATCCCCCGGGGCCGCTACGCGATCGACCCCGAGCCCTGGGGAGCGCCCTACGTCGTGCAGGAGGACCAGAGGAACCCGAGGCCGGCCCAGGCGCGGGGGCACCTGGTCTCCCGGGCCGAAGAGGGCTTCGTCGTCTCGGCGGGCAGCCGGCGGACCGTGCTGGTGCACCCCGACGACGCCGCCGGCCTCCAGCCGCTGCCCGACTGGAAGAACAGCGCGGGCTGCTGCGGACCGGCAGGCGCCCAGGGACTCAACCGCGCCTGCCCCTGCGGCGCCCCCGTCGCGACCCTCGCCGCCGACTGCTTCGGTCCCTACGAACTGCACCTCGACCCCGTCCGGACCTGTGCCTTCTCCGGATGAGCCCCGCATGAGACCCGTACGGGACCCGTGCCCGCGCCGGGAGACGCGCCCGCCCCGCCGCTCCGCCGGGACCGTGGACGCCAGGGCTGTGCCTCGAAGCGGCTCCACGGGAAGCCGCAGGCCTTCGGGGGAGCGAGGATCTCGCGGCGGCGCGGGCCGTCCCTCTCAGCCGGTACGGACGCGGGCGCCGGTCCCGCCCCCCGCCGGGACGGCCGCGTGCCAGGGGCTGTCGGCGCCGGCGGCGGCGGGGTGTTCGGTGCGGGCCGGGCAGCAGCCGATCGGGCAGAGGTCGTGGGAGGGGCCGAGGGCGCCGAGGGCGCACCGCCGGGC
>NZ_BMVV01000060.1 GCF_014650895.1 Streptomyces omiyaensis | reverse complement strand
GAGCTGGACGGTGATCTCGACGGAGCCGGAGGCGCCGAGGAGCTGGTTGTTCGTCTCGGGGGCGGTGATCCGCAGGACGCCGTCGGTGAAGGAGACGGTGGTCTCCTTCGCGGCCTTGACGTCGCGGCTGCGGCCGGGGACGGCGGGGCGGATGTCGACGGTGGTGTCGGTGCGGTCGGCGGCGATGAAGCGGAGGTGGCCGGCGGGGGCGGTGACGACGGCGGTGACGGGGGCGGCGGTGGCGAAGGTCTGCATGGTGACTGCTCCTGTGTGAGTTTCTCTCGGCCGGTGTTTCCGACAAGGGAAAAGTTACGTTGCTTTCCAGGGTGTGGCAACTGCTTCGTTGCGCTGGAATCGCATATACGCAGGTCAGCATGGAGAATTCATTGCAATGAAAGCTGGATTGATGCAACGGCATATGCCCAGGCGTTGCAATGGTGGGAGGGTGAACGCTCCACGGGGCGGCCGGTGCCGCCGTCGTACGGGGGGCGCCCCCGGTGGGGGTTCGGGGGCGGGCGCGGGGGTGGCCGGGTCAGTCGGCGAGGAGGGTCATCGTGACGGTCGCGGTGAAGGCCGTCCGGCCGGCCTGCGTGGCGGTGAGCCGTACGATCCGGGGCGCGGCGGGGACGGCGGGGCCGGGGGCGAGGACGACGTTGCGCGGGCTGGTCCGGCCGACGTGGCCGGGGACGGGCGGGGCGGCGAGGGGCAGGGCGCGGGCCATGGCGGCAGGGGTGTCGGCGCGCTCGCCGCGCAGACTGCGGTAGAGGGCGGGGGCCTGGTTGGTGAAGCGGGTCTCGGTCGGACCCAGGCGGCGGCCGTCGCGCACGGCCCGGGCGCGTCGACGCCCCGGCCACCACCGCACCGGCCACACCCACACCCGTGCCCGTGCCGGCCGCCGAAATACTC
The DNA here is from genome assembly GCF_014650895.1 of Streptomyces omiyaensis. Lineage (GTDB taxonomy): Bacteria > Actinomycetota > Actinomycetes > Streptomycetales > Streptomycetaceae > Streptomyces > Streptomyces omiyaensis. The sequence goes on along the minus strand of NZ_BMVV01000060.1, from coordinate 7,222 downwards.
GGCCGCGGCACCACCCCCTCAAGGTCACCTCCCGCACTCCGGAGCCCAGACCGACTGGCATTGTCACAAGGGCGAACAGATCGTCGTCCAGATCTCCGGGACCGTCACCCAACTCACCCACAACCCCCGCCCACACACTCCTGTGGGCGGTTCCGGGCGTCAGTCGAGGCGGATGGCCAGCATGCAGGCGTCGTCCTCGAGGCCGGACTGTTCCGGGTCGGCGAGGACCCCGTCGATGAGGTCCTGCGGCGCCGCGTCCGCGAAGCGCGCGATGAGGTCGGACAGGCGGTCGATGCCCTTGGTGACGTCCTCTCCCCTCCGTTCCACGATGCCGTCGGTGTAGAGGAGCAGGAGGTCCCCCCGCCGCAGGGGCGTCCTCGTCGTCTCGTACGCGTAGCCGGGGAGGGCCCCGAGCAGGGGACCGCGGTCGCTCGTGCGGAGCGGCGTGGCGTGCCCGTCGCGGAGCAGGAGGGGCGCGGGGTGACCGGCGTCGGCCCAGTGGAGGGTGCGGGTCTCGTCGATGTGCCCGGTCACGACGGTGGCGGTCTGTTCGGCGGGATCGCTGCAGAGCAGATCGTTGAGCCAGGTCGTGATCTCGCCCGCGGAGGCTCCGGTCTGGGCGAGGCCGGCCAGGGCGTGCCGCTGCTGGGACATACGGGCCACCGCGTCCAGACCGTGCCCCGCCGCGTCGCCGATGGCGACGAGGACCCGGCCGTCGGGCAGGAGCCGGCATTTGTACCAGTCGCCTCCGACGGCCGCGTCCGGTTCGGCGGGCCGGTACGAGGCCGCCACGGTCAGTCCGACCGCGGCGAGGGCCTCGGAGTGGGTCGGCAGCAGCGCCTCGCGCAGGGCGTCGGCGACCCGTCGCTCGGCCTGCGCCTGGCGGCGCAGCCGGTCGGACTCGCGTTCCGTCTCGGCGACCCTGCGGCGGCTGCGGATCTGCGGGGTGAGGTCGCGGGCGACCAGGTTCACCGCCCACGGCCGCCCGTCGGTGCCGGCGACCGGCCGTCCGAGGAGGTCGAGCGTGCGCACCTCGCCGAGGACGAGGAAGCGGATGCGCGTCCAGGCGGGTTCCTCCCCCGCGAGGACGGAGGTCAGGAACTCGGAGAACGCGGTCAGGTCGCCCGGCAGCAGCGCGTCGCAGAGCTGGTCCAGCGTCCAGGGCATCCGGATCTCGGCGTGGAAGATCCGGCTCAGCCCCTCCGACCAGGTCACCTTCCCCGACAGCAGGTCCCAGTTGCCCCAGCCCAGGGACGCCAGGTACTGGGCGTCGATCGTCAGGAGCTCGGTCTGGCTCTGCACCGGCCGCCAGGTGGCGAGGACCTGCTCGCCGCTGCGCGCGGCGGAGTAGAGGAGCGGGGCGCGGTGCAGGCGGCCCAGGCGCTGCTCGGTGTAGTCGACGACCCTGCCCTCCAGCGGTCCGCCCCCGGCGACCACGTCCGCGAGCCCCGCGAGGAGTCCGCTCGCGGCCGCGCCCGGCCGGGCCTCCAGGAACCGCTGTCCGACCTGCCGGTCCGGCGCCTCCAGCCATTCGGCGGAACGGATCCTGTTGCCCGCGACGATGCGGAAGTCCAGCACGGCTCCCGTCTCGTCGTAGAGCGGCTCCAGGAGGACGGCGGAGGCCGGGATCGCGTCGAGTACGGAGCAGGTACCGGTGGCGTCGGGGTCGTGGGTGGTGCAGAGGCAGCTCGTCGTGGCTTCGTCGCGTTTGGGCAGGGTGGGCGTGGCGGCGAGCGTCTGGACGGGGGTGGTCACGTCCGCCCCGACCGCGGGTGTGGCGGGTCCGTCCGCGGTACGGCGGACCGCCGACCTCAGGCTGGAGATCTCGTTCTCGACGAGGCTCTTGAGCTCTTCGACGGTGTCGGGCAGCGGAAAACCCATGATCACCTCCCGGGGCCGGTGGACGTACCCCCGAGCCGGTGGTCCGGTCCCCGCCACCACCGACGCTCCTCCGCCTGTGCCCACAGACGCTCCGATCATGCGGACCCGGCGGGCCGGGCGGGCCGGGCGGGCGGGCCGGGCGGGCCGGAACCCGACCGTGGGGGGACCCACCGCTTCCGCGGCGCGAACGACGCACCGCAGAGGCCGACCGTCGCCGCCTCCCCCTCCGCGCCCCGCTCCCGCCGGGCGGTCTCGGGCAGCTGAGGGAGGACGGGGACCGCCCCGCACGAGGGGGGAAGGCGTGCGGGGCGATCGCACCGCGGGCCGCGGCTGGGGGGGAAAAGCCGCCGGCAGGCGGTGTGAGCGCAGTGCGCTCACACCGCCTCTACCCCCGCGCGGGGTGCCCATGCCCGGACGTCCGGTGGGCGCGCGAACGCCGGGTCCCCCTCCTTCCCGTCAGTGGCGGCGATCGGTCGGCGACACGCGAGCGTCCGTCGCGTCCGGTCCGACAGCTCCTTCCCAGCCCTCTCAGCCCTCTCAGTCCTCTCACCCCTCCCGGCACTCCGTCTCCGGGACCCAGGAGCCGGCGGCGGTTCGGGGCCGGCCAGGGCGTTGCGGAGCTTCTCCTCCACGCTCCAGGGCGGCGCACCCCCTCCTCGCCGGGGCGGAAAGCGGAGGCGCCCTGCGAGGGGGGCACGGGCCCAGAGGCGGGCGGCCCCCAGGTCGGGCGGCGGCGTCGGGCAGTGGCCCGGCCGGCGTGGGGCGTCCGCCGGCGGACGGCGGGAGGGGCCTCAGCCGTCGGAGCCGCGGCGCAGGTCGAGGGCGGGTTCGGGGGCGGTGGAGCGGAGTTCGGGTTCCAGGCCCTCCTCGGCGGGGTCGGTGCGCCGCAGGCCGGTGTCGGCCCGCCACGCCTCGAAGACGAGGGTGGTCGCCGTGACCACGGCCAGCCCGAGCAGCCAGCCCCCGACGACGTCGCTGACCCAGTGCACGCCCAGGGCGACGCGGGTGAAGCCGACGCCGACCACGCTGGTCACCGCCAGGGCCCAGGCCAGGAGCCGCCGGGCCGGCGGGACCAGCGGGAGCAGGACGAGCAGCAGGACGGCGCAGGAGGTGGTGGCCGTCATGGCGTGGCCCGACGGGAAGGAGAAGCCGGGCGCGTGGGAGACGGGGTCCGGCAGGTGCGGGCGCGCACGCTCCACGGCGTTCTTGACCAGCAGGCCGATCAGGCCGCCGGCCGTGGCCGTGACGCCGGCCCAGGCCGCCAGCCGCCAGGCCCTGCGGGTCAGGAGCCAGACCACCAGGGCCGCCACCAGCAGCCGCATCGTCACCGGGTCCCACACCACGCCGGTGAAGAACTCCAGGACGGGCACCACCACCGGATGGTCGAGGGCGGCCCGGTGCAGCCCCTGCGCGGCCTCCCGGTCGAGCCGGTGCAGCGGCGGCCACCCGGCCTCGACGAGCACGAGGGCGAGGGCGAAGGGCACCGCCGCGATGGCCGTGGCCGTCACCGCCAGCACCAGTCTCCGGCCGAAGGCGGCGTCGGGCCCGGGACGGCGGGACAGGAGGGCGGGAACGATGCGCTGTGCCATGGTGGCGCGGTCTCCCTTCGGGAGCGGGGACGGGGACAGGGGGGCAGCGGGGGCGGGAACGGAAACGGGCGGGGCGGGCGTCAGACGCCCGGGTCGCGGCTGACGGGCTCCTTCGTCCCGGCGCGTACGGCTTCCAGCTGGGCCGCGAAGGAGAGGCCGAGGAAGAGGGCCAGCGAGGTGAGGTAGGACCACAGCAGCAGCGACATGACGGCGCTCAGCGGCCCGTACACGCTGGTGAAGGAGCTGCTCGCGCCCACGTACAGGCTCAGGGCCCAGGTCGCCGTCAGCCAGAGCACCAGGTGGACGACGGCACCGAAGGCGAGCCAGGTGTAGCCGGGCTGGTCGCGGCGCGGCGAGAGGCGGAAGATCGCGCTGGTGGCGAGCACGGCCAGCAGGACGCCGGCCGGCACGCGCAGCAGGCCCCAGGCCCGGGTGGCGGCCGGGCCGAAGCCGTAGACCTCCGCGAAGGCGTGGGACAGGTCGGCGCCGAGCACGATGAGGACGAAGCTCAGCCCCAGCGGGAGGCCGGCCAGGACGGCCATGACCAGGCCGCGGAAGTACTTGTGCAGGAACGGCCGGTCGCGTTCGTTGCCGTAGATGCGGTTGGCGCCGCGCTCGACCTGGCACAGGCCCGTCGTGACGTTCAGGACCGAGAACAGCAGGCCCAGCCACAGGGCGGCCTGCCCACCGTCGCCCGCGTGCCGCCGGCTCTGGGCCAGCGCCTGGTCGACCATCTCCTGGCTCGGTCCGGTCGTCAGGCGGCTGATCGTCAGTTCGGCGACGCGGCCGATGCCCTCGGTGTGCAGCACGCCGGACAGGCCGATCGCGGCGATGGCCAGGGGCACGATCGACAGGACGGTCTGGAGGGCGAGTGCGCGGGAGTGGCTGAAGCCGTCCGCGTAGCGGAAGCGTACGAAGGAGTCCCTGGCCAGCCGCCAGCCGCCGTAGCGGCGCAGCGCGGCCCATGCCTCGTCGCCGGACAGTTCCTCGCCCCGCACGTGGCGTTGCTGCGGTACCCGGGTCGCGGTTCCCATCGGTTTCCTGACTGTGGGGTGGGTCAGTGGTCTGCGGTGCGAGGGGCCCCTAGGGCCTGTCTGACCATGGGCGTCGGATCAGGCCGGGTCGTTCGGTGCGTGCGATCGGCGTGCGGCCGGGGCGCCCTCGGTCGGGGTCTCCCCCGCTCGAGCGAAGCCGAGAGCTCGGGGAAGGAGCTACTCGGGCGTTTCGGCCGTGCGGCATGGGGGCACCTCCCGTGCCCGAAGGGCTACGGGGGAGTGCGTGCCGGGCGGGCCGGACCCGACGGGAAGGGTCAGACAGGCCCTAGGGAGGGGCGGGCGCCTGCGCGTCGGCGGGCGGTGGCCCGGTGGTGACGGCCCGTCGGCGCGCGGGCGGCCGGGCGCTCGCGGCCGGTGGCGCGGTGGCGGCGGGCGGCCGGGGCAGCCGGACGCGCAGGGCGGCCGGCTCGACGACGGCGGTCAGCCGGGTGCCGTCGGGCAGGGCGTCGCCGTCGAGTTCCCGGGGGCGGGTCCGCGCGAAGCGGATGTCGAAGCGGGTGGCCGTGAAGTACTCCAGGGCGCCGCCGGCGACGGGACCGTCCGTGGCGGCGGGGGTGCGGCGCGGCGGGCGGCCGGCGATGTGGAGGGCGGCGGCGAGCCAGCCGGCCGGGCCCCGGGGGTCGAACAGGACGAGTTCCAGGCGGCCGCTGTCCGGCCGGGCCCGCGGCAGCAGCCGCATGCCCGCCTGGAGCGTGCCGACGTTGCCGATGACGGCCATCCGGGCCCGCCGCCGGATCCGGCGGCCCCCGTCGAGGCGGATGGTCAGCCGCGTCCGGGGCTCGGCCAGGTGCCGGACGGCGGCCAGGACGTACGCGGGCCAGCCGAGGCGGGCCTTGAGGGAGGGGGAGGCGTCGCGGACCATGGCGGCGTCGAAGCCGGCGCCCGTCATGACCGTGAACAGGGTCGGTGCCAGGCCGTCGCCCCGGGCCCGTCCGGTGTCGATGGCGAAGTCCCCGCCGTCCAGGGCCGCGTCGAGGGCTTGTTCCGGGTCCGAGGGCAGGTCCAGGTTGCGGGCGAGGAGGTTGCCGGTGCCGCAGGGCACGAGCGCGAGCGGGACGCCGGCCGCGGCGACCACCTCGGCACAGGCGCGGACGGTGCCGTCGCCGCCGCAGGCCACGACCAGGTCGGCGCCGCCGGCGGCGTACTCCTCGGCGAGGTCGCCGCAGGGCCGGTCCGGGCCGGTGGAGATCCACCGCTGATCGGTGAAGCCGTGCCGCAGCAGGGTGGCCCGGATCCGCGCGGCCAGCTCGTCCGGGCAGGCGTGGGGGTGGCGGACCACCAGGGCCCGCCCGCTCCCGGGACGGCCGCCGGTGACCTCGACCGGGCGGGCCGAGGGTACGGGGGCGGAAGGGGCGGGGTTCGTGACGCCGCCGGGTGCGGCAGGGGCCGGGGTGGCGCCGGGTGCAGCGGGGACGGAGGCGGCGGGGGCCGGGCCGACACCGGATGCGGCGGGGGTGGGGGCGTCGCCGCACCCGGCCACGGCGCGGTCCGTGGCATCGCCGGGCACGGCGGGGTCCGGGGTGCGGCGGCCGGCGAGGAGGACCGATCCGAGCACGAGGAGCGTGAGGGCGCCGTTGAGCAGGCCGGCCGCCACGTCGGAGGGGTAGTGCATGCCCCGGTACATCCGGGACAGCCCGACCACCGGCGGCACCAGCAGCAGGATCCCGGCCGCGAGGTACCGCCGGCGGCTGCGGGTCCGGGCCAGGACGAGGACGGCCAGCCCGCCGTACAGGGCGAGGGACGCGCCGACGTGGCCCGAGGGGAAGCTGGAGGTGGGCGGGGCCACGTCCAGCCGCGGGACGTCGGGGCGGGGCCGGTCCACGAGGGCCGCGACGAGGAGGAAGACGGCCGACTGCACCGCGACCGATCCCCCCAGGAAGAGGGCATCGGACCAGCGCCGGGCGGGCGGCAGGAGAAGGAGCCCGAGGACGCAGAGCAGGGTCACGCCGACCACGGCCGGAGTGTCGGCGAGGACGGACAGCCCGCGCGAGACCCGGTCGACGAACGGGGTCCGGTGCGCGACGAGCGCGCGGACGATTCCGTCCTCGGAGGCGAGGATCCCGCCGACGGCGGCCGCGCGGGTGACCAGCAGTCCCAGCACCGTCATCACGACGGCCTGCGCGGCCACCAGCCACAGGAGCCGTTCTCGTCTCGCGGCCCCGCCGCTGTCGGTCGTCATGGGCCCCTTGTTGCCCGTCTCGTCCCGATGATGCGCCCGTCCCGGGCACCGCGCGCACCGCGCCCGGGACGCGGGGCTCGGGACTCGGGACTCGGGGCTCGGGGCGCATGCTGGCCGTCTCTTGCGGGCGGTGCCGGTCCGGCGTGCTCCGCCCCGGCACGACTCGGCGGGGGCGGGCCAAAGGTCTGAACGGTTTCGCAGGCCTGGGAGCACGTCAGCACTCACCCCCTCCCCTGTCCCCGCCACCGCTGCCCCGCTGCCGCTCCCGCTGCCCCGCTGCCGTTCTCGTTGCCCCGCGGGGCAACGAGAACGGCGGTGGCCCACCCCGAGTGCGGGGTGGACCACCGGCGTTCTCCTCTGACGGCGCGAAGATCCGTCTACCAGCGGTACCAGCGGCCGCTGCCGTTCTTCGGACGGGCGACGAACCCGATCAGCCACAGGACCAGGACCGCGATGGCGATCCACCACAGGGCCTTCAACGCGAAACCCGCACCGAACAGAATCAGGATGAGCAGAAG
>NZ_BMVV01000059.1 GCF_014650895.1 Streptomyces omiyaensis | reverse complement strand
TGCAGGGCGTCCCGGTCCGGGTCGGCGTAGACGGCTACGCTCGCGATCCCGGCATCCCGGCAGGCACGGGCGACACGAACAGCGATTTCGCCACGGTTGGCGATCAGGACCTTGCGCACGACGGCTCCTCACAGATGGGTGGACCGCGACCGCACGCCCTCGGCGTGCGGACGCAGCGGCAGATGCGCCTCGATGTGCGTCCCCTCCAGAGGGGAGCTGCTGACGGTCAGCCGGCCGCCGATGTCCTCCATCCGCTCCGTCATGGAACGGAAGCCCTGGTGGTCGTGGCCCGGCCGCAGTTCCCGCGTGAAGTCGAAACCGCGCCCGTCGTCCTCGACGCTCGCGTACGCCCACCAGCGGGTGGAACGGATGACCACCTTCACGTGCCGCGCCCCGGAGTGCGCGAAACTGTTCCGCAGCGCCTCGCACACCACCAGGTACAGGTCCCGGCGGCGGGCGTCCGGGATCAGACCCTCGTCACCCGTCGACCTGACACTGAGCCGCACCCCCTCGGGGGCGAGCCCGGCGGCGAAACGGCGCACCGCCGCGTCGAGCGGCGGCAGCGCGGCCCGCACGCGCTCCCTGCGGATCAGGGCACGCAACCGGATGTCGGCCTTGCGCAGCGCGTGACCGGCGGCCGCCAGCCCGCCGCGGTCCGCGCCCTCCGGCCCGGCCGCCGCCTCCAGCCGCTCCAGCAGCAGCCGCGCCGTGCCGACACCGTCGGCGACCTCGTCGTGCAGCTCCCGCGAGATCCGGCGCTGCTCGCCCCAGCAGCAGGCCGACAGCCGGCCGCCGGCCGGATCGTCCGCCCGGCCGGTCTGCCGCAGCGCCTCGCCCAGGGCCTGCACCGAGGGCGCGTCCAGACAGCCGCTCTCCATCATCTGCAGCACCGCACACTCCATCAGCAGGGAGGAGACGGCCGGCAGATGGGGCACGGCCGGCTGCGGGCCGGGGGCCCGCACGCCCCCGGCCTCCGCCCCGAAGGCGACGGCGAGCACCGCCCCCGCCCACGTCACCAGCGGCCCGCGGACCGCGGGATCCCACCGGTCACCCGCGCTCAGCACACCCGGCAGCGCGGACTCGAACCGGCGCAGGACCGCCTCGACGTGCAGCCGCAGCGGCCCGGCGGGAACCTCCGCGCCCTCGGTGGGCACGAAGACGCGGGCCACGGCCCCCCGGGACGGCGCACTGCGCGCCACCCGGTCCAGGCCCTGCTGCAGTGCCTCGGCGAAACCGGGCCCGATGAGGGTCTCCCAGCCGCCCACACCCGCCGGCGCGCTCATCGCGCGGCGGCGGCTCGGTGGAACGCGCCGCCGAAGAACAGCAGCCCGTCCGTGTCGCCGCTGCGACCCGTGCCGACCACGTCCCCCACGAAGATGGAGTGGTCGCCGATGTCGTACGACGTGGACAGCTCGCACTCCAGCCACGCCAGCGCCCCGGACAGCAGCGGAGCACCGGTGCGCGGCCCCGGGGCCCAGTCGACCCCGGTGAACTGCGCCGGCCCCAGCGGACGCTTCTTGTCCGCGAAGAACCGCGCCAGGTGCTCCTGATCGGCGCCCATGATCGACACCCCGAAGTGCCCGGCGGAGCGGATCGCGTCGTGCATGACCGCGCTGTGGGCCACGCAGCACAGGACGGTCGGCGGGTCCAGGGAGACGGAGGTGAAGGCGTTGGCCGTCATGCCGTGGATGTTCTCGCCGCCGACGGACAGCACGGTCACCCCGGTCGCGAACCGGGCCATGACCTCGCGCAGTGACGCCGGTTCCGCGAGCGGCGGCCCCGGCGGGACGGCTACACCGGTGGATACGGAATTCATGCTGCTTCCTTCGGATAATCCATGGAAGGAAACGTACGGGGTGCCGGGCACCGCCCAGTAATCGTCCGGTCTGCCCGCCCCTCCCTCCTCCGATTACCGGTGCGTGACCGGACATGTGCCGGGATTGTTGCGCCGCTCGGTAGGGTCGGGAGGCTTCGACAAGGCATTCGCAAATTCAAACCAGTGTGAGGGGTGTCATGGATACCGTTTCGGCGGAGCCTCAGCTCGCGGAACCGCACCTTCTCGGGTGGCTGTCCTCGGTCGGCCTCGACATCGATTACGTACGGGCCGAGGGAAACACGCTGTACTACCTCGACGAGAACGGCGGCGAAGTTCCCGTCCTCGATTTCGCGGGCGGCTACGGCTCGCTGATCCTCGGGCACAACCACCCCGAGATCTCGGCGTACGCGCAGCGGCTCATCGCCTCGCAGACCCCCGTGCACGCGCAGTTCTCCCGGCACCCGTACGCCAACGACGTGGCGCTGGCGCTGAACCGGATCATCCAGCGGGAGCTGGGCACCGACGAGTACTACTCGGCGATCTTCGCCAACACCGGCGCGGAGGCGGTGGAGGCGGCCGTCAAGCACGCCGAGATGGACCGCGGGATGCGGCTGCGGGAGCTCGCCGACACCCTGGCGGAGAACCTCGCCGCCGCACGGCTCGCCGTGTTCGGCGGCGCCGCCGTCGCACCGGAGGCGTTCGCCCTGGTCGGCCTGGCGGGACAGGCCGGACGGGTGAGCGACTTCGAGGCGCTGTCCGCCGAGATCGAGCGCCACAACGCGGCGCAGCTCGGCCGCCCGCCCGTCTTCCTGACCCTGGAGGGCGGCTTCCACGGCAAGCTCGTCGGCAGCGTCCAGCTCACCCACAACGAGGGCTACCGGGCCCCGTTCGCCGCGCTCGCCGCACCCGCCCGCTTCGTCCCCGCCGGCAGCCCCGAGGCGCTCAAGGAGACCGTCGAGAGCGAGCGGGCCACCGTCTACGACCTGGTGGTCGAGGACAACACCGTCCGGGTCGTGGAACGCAATTCCCCGGTCTTCTGCGGATTCGTCCTCGAACCGATCCAGGGCGAGGGCGGCATCCACGTCCTGTCGGCCGAATTCGCCCGCGAGATCCAGCAGGTGTGCGCGGAGATCGACTGCCCCGTCATCATCGACGAGGTGCAGAGCGGAATGGGTCGCACGGGCGATTTCCTGGCGAGTTCCGCCATCGGCCTGCGCGGTGACTACTACACCCTCGCCAAGAGCCTCGGCGGCGGAATAGCGAAGACCTCGGTGATGCTCACCCGCAGTTCCCTGTACCGTCCGCCCTTCGAACTCGTGCACAGCTCGACGTTCGCCAAGGACGCCTTCTCCTGCTTCATCTCCAAGAAGGTCCTGGAGCTTCTGGAGGCCGACGGCGGCGCGGCCTACCGCACGGCCCGCGAGCGGGGCGGGAAGCTGAAGGACATGCTGGAGGCGGTCGCCGCCGACCACCCCGACGTCGTCAAGGACGTCCGGGGGCGCGGTCTGATGCTCGGCCTGGAGTTCCACGACCAGTCCGGCTCCGCCTCGGAGGCGATCCGGGAGAGCGCCGCCCTGCTCGGCTACACGGCCGCCGGCTATCTGCTGCGCGAGCACCGCATCCGCACGTTCCCGACCGCCAGCGCCGTCAACACGCTGCGGTTCGAGCCCTCCCTGCTGCTGACCGACGCGGAGATCCGGCAGCTGGAGACCGGTCTGCGCGCGCTCTGCGTGGTCTTCCGCGAGGCCGACGGGGCGCGTCTGACCGGCACCGCGGCCGCCTGAGCCGGCCCCGACGGGCCGGAGGCCGGGCCCACCCCCACCCGGCCTCCGGCGCCACGCCCCTCCCGCCCCGCACGGCCCCCGCGCCGGGCGCCCTCTGCTTTCGTACGGCTCCGGCGCCGGGCGTCCCCTGCTTTCGTACGGCTCCGGCAGGGGGCGTCCTCTGCTTTCGTACGGCCCCGGCATCGGGCGTCCTCTGCTCCCGTACGGCTGCTGCAGCGGGCGTTTCCGCGCCCCGTACGGCTCCGGTGCCGTGCACCGCGCGCGGTGCGTGCTCGCCCTGCCGTCTCACACGGCGATCCCCGTCCGGGGCCTGCTCTCCGCCGCGGGGCCGGTTCTCGGCGGCAGCAGGGTGAGCGTGGAGGAGCGGTGCTTCCCGCCGCCCCACCCGGGCCGCCGGTCGAGGAGTTCGGGCCGGGCGGTGGCCACCGTGAGCAGCGGGGCCGTCCCCGCGCCGTCGGGCAGCGACTCGAGCCGGTCGAGCACGGCGTCGTCCGCCCAGTGCGCGTCGTCGACGACGATCACGACCGGTTCGAGCACCGCCGCCGCGGTGAGGCACTCCGTCCACGCGTCCAGGACGTCGTCACCGCCCGGGGCTCCGGCCGGGGAGGCGCCGCCCACCAGGAGCGGCAGCAGCAGCCGGTAGAGGTGGGCCCGGCGGGCCTTGGCCAGCCGCAGCCGCCAGACGGCCGCGGCCAGTTTGCCGCGGGCGTCCTCGGCGGAGTCCCGGGGAAGGACCCCGCAGTAGCGGGCCAGGATCGTCCCCGGCACCGACAGACCGCCCCGGCCCGGGGCGCGGGCGGTCAGGACGCGGGCGGTCGACCGCGGCTGCAGGGCGATGCTCCGCTCGAACTCGGTCAGCAGATGGGTCTTGCCGACGCCCGGCGCCCCGAGGACGGTCACCAGATGCGGCACGGAGCTGTGCCGGGCCCAGTCGAGCAGGCCGTTGAGCACGCCCAGTTCGTGCTCCCGGTCGGTGCGCAGGCCCGCGCCCGCCCCGACCAGCCCGAGGACCTGCCAGTCGTCCGAGCAGTCGTCGGCCGACTTCGCCGCGACGGACGCCCCGGTGGCCAGCCGGGTGGCGCCGCCCATCCAGACCTCGCCGTCGGGCACCCGGGCGAGCATGGCCCGTCCGTCGTCCAGGAGGGAGCCCACGGCCGACGGGCGGCCGCCGTCGCCCTCCGGGCTGAGCCGGATCAGGGCCCTGCCGGTGGTCACGGCGGCCCGGAACGCCGGCTGCCGGCTCGTCGAGAACCTCTCGCGCAGCGCCAGGGCGGCCCGCACGGCCCGCTCGGGATCGTCGTCACGGTGTCCGTCGACGCCGAAGAGGGCCAGGGTGACCGAACCGATCGCCGCGACGACCGTGCCGCCGAAGCGGCTGATGACGTCCTCGACGGTGTGCAGGGCCGTGTCGATCTCCCCGGGCGCCACGTCGTCGAGGCTGCCCAGGCGCAGCCCGACGAGCAGCGCGCTCACCGGGATCCGCTCGGTCACGGCCGCCCGGCCCTGCCGCGGCACGGCGGGCACCGCGGGGAGGGCGGGAACGGCGGCGGGGGAGGGGGAGGGGCCGGCGGGTGACCCCGGCGCGGCCGCCCGCGCCGCGGACGTCCCCGGCGCGACCGGCTCCGTCCGGTCCGCGTGCTCCGCCTGCCCGGCCCGTCCGCCCTGTTCGCTCTGCCCGGCCGGGGTCGCCCGGGTGCGGGAGGGGGCGGGGGAGACCCAGGCCAGCGCGGCGTCGTGGGTGAGGATCGCGTGCTGGAGCGTGCGCAGCTCGTGGCCCGGCTCCAGACCGAGGTTCTCCACCAGCGCCGACCGCACCCGCTCGTAGACGTTCAGGGCGTCGGCCTGCCGGCCGCAGCGGTACAGCGCGAGCATCAGCTGCCCGCACGCCCGCTCCCGCAGCGGCTCCGCCTCGGCCATCATCGTCAGCTCGCCGAGCAGCGAGTAGTGCCGCCCGCACTCCAGTTCGGCATCGAAGAGGTCCTCCAGGACGTCGAGCCGGTCCCGGCGCGCGGCGTCGAGCTCGGGCCAGGCGATGCCCGACTCCGCCAGGTCGGCCAGGAGCGGGCCGCCCCACAGGTCGAGCCCCTCGCGCAGCTGCCGCGCCGCCGTCTCCGGCGCGGACGCGGCGAGCGCGGCCCGGCCCTCGGAGACCCGCCGGCGGTAGACGAGCAGGTCGACGTCGTCCGGGTCGACCCGCAGCACGTAGCCGGGCGCCTTGGTCACCAGCTCCGGTAAGCCGCCCCCCGCCGGACCGCCCGGACCGCCCGTGGTGGTGCCGGCGGGGCCGCCCGCGGGGCCGTTCGCGCCCGCGGGGCCCCCGGCACCCTCGGCCAGGACGGTCCGCAGTCCCCAGACCGCGTTGTGCAGGATCTTCCGGGCCGACGCCGGCACGTCCTCCAGGTCCCACAGCGCCTGGACGAGTTCGCTCGTCGCCACGACCCGATTGGCGTGCAGCAGGAGATAGCCGAGCGTCGCGCGCTGTTTCGTCCCTCCCAGGACGACGGGCCCGGCCTCCGATATCGCTTCCAACGGTCCCAGCAGTCTGAACTTCATGGCCCCCCGCTCCGAAGAAGGAATGCAACTCGGGGCCGCCCAGGACGGAGAACGGCATGTGATTTCCGATGCCGCCGAGCGCCTTTGTCACACTTTCCGTCAGATTTTACCCAAAGGTTTTCACGGGATCCTTGAAGCCGTCTTGAGCAAGACGTGACGGGAGCGCACCATGTCAGCGGGGCACGAGCGGGGCACGAGCGGGGCACGAGCGGGGCACGAGCGGGGCGCGAGCGGGGTGCGGGCGGGGCGCGGTCGGGAATCCCGGACCGCCCGCCGGCCCCGCGCCCCCGGTGGTATGCGCGGGGTAACTCGGTGACTTCAAAGTGCCTTCTTCCATCCTCCGATGCCACTGCGGCATCCTGGTCGGAAGAATTCTTGGCGAAGTCGCCGGACACCGAGAGGAATCGTCGTGGCTACTAAAGTGGAATCCTTCTCGGAAATCGAGGACAAGTTCTTCTCCTACATCCAGGACATCGTCTACTGCACGATGATCACCGTGGACAGGAAAGCGCGTCCCAGGGCCCGGGTCCTGCTGCCCATCTGGGAAGTGGTCGACGGAAAGCCGGTCGGCTGGCTGGCCGCCTACAAGACCCCGGTCAAGGTCGCCCACCTCGCCAACAACCCGCACACGACCTACTCGTACTGGAACCCCCGCCAGAACGCCGTCTTCATCGACAGCGTCTCCACCTGGGCCGAGGACGCCGAGACCCGGCGCTACGCCTGGGACCTGTACCGCAAGGGGAGCCCCGCGGGCGTCGGCTACAACCCGCTCAACTTCTGGCGCGGCGGCCCGGACGACCCCAAGTACCACGTCCTGCGCATCGACCCCTGGCGGGTGCAGGTGCTGCGCGGGTCGGACCTCAGCAGCCGCATCTGGACGGACGAGAGCGCCGGCTGACCGGCCGTCGGCCCGGCGGCCGGCCGCCGGGCCGACGGCCGGTCAGCCGGTCAGTCGATGCCCCGCACGATGTGGCGCTCCCCGGGGTGGTCGTCCTCGGCGCCGGCCAGCAGCAGCACCGGATAGGCGTCCTTGTCGCGGGCGGACGCGCGTTCCGCGGCCTCACGGTCGTGCTCGTACATGGCTTCCTCCGGTGATCGAGTCGTCGAGCAGCGGGTACGAGAGCGGGGCACCGGCCGCCGGACGGCGGCCACGGGGACCCCGGGGGCCGGGCGCCACGGGCATCGGGCGAGCGCGCGCCACGAGCGTCGGGCGACCGGGCGCCACGGGCGTCGGGCGAGCGGGCGCCGGGTCTTCGCCCCGCCGTGCCGGGAGCGCGGTCAGACGTCCGCGCCGGCCAGGAGCCCGGTGACGACCAGATCGGCGATCTCCGGGGTGTGCGCGTCGAGGTAGAAGTGCCCGCCGGGAAAGACGCGCAGGTCGAACGGGCCGTCCGTGCGGTCGCTCCAGCCCGCCACCGCGTCGACGCTCACCACCGGGTCGGCGTCGCCGACCAGCGCGGTGACCGGCACGGAGAGCGGGACGGCGCCGGGCCACCGGTAGGCGCCCAGGGCCCGGTAGTCGGCGCGCAGCGCCGGCATGACCATCTCCCGCAGCTCGGGATCGTCCAGGACCCCGGCACCGGTGCCGCCGAGCGCGCGGACCGCGGTGAGCACCTGGGCGTCGGTGGTCAGCGCGTCGTGGACGTTGGCCCGCGGGCCCGGGGCGCCGCGCCCGGAGACGAACAGGCGGCGCGGCGCGGGGGCGCCGCCGCCGGCCAGCCGCCGCAGCGTCTCGTACGCGAGGAGGGCGCCCATGCTGTGCCCGAACAGGGCGTACGGCTCGCCGGTCAGGGGCCGCAGCTCCTCGGCGACCGCGTCGGCCAGCGCGTGGATGTCGGTGAACGGCCGCTCCTGGCGGCGGTCCTGACGGCCCGGGTACTGCACGGCCAGGACGTCGAGCCGCCCCGAGAGGCCCCGGGCGAGGGGCAGGTAGGAGCTCGCCGAGCCTCCCGCGTGCGGGAAGCAGACGAGCTTCGTGACGGGGTGGCCGTCGAACGCGGGGCCGGGGGCCGCCGCGAAGCGCCGGAACCAGATGCTGTTCACGTTGTCCCTTTCTGCAGGGGCACTTCCGCTCGCTCCAGACAGGGGAGCATCAGCCGCCAGAAGCGGCCGAGGCGTTGCGGGGAGAGCCATTCGGGGTTCTTGCGGCCGAGCGCCTCGAAACCGACCGTCGAGGCGGCCACCACGGTCGCCGCGTCCTGCGCCGTCGTGCCGTCCGCGAGGACGCCGCGGTCGGCGGCGGACACGAGGGTCTCCTCGATCCAGTCCTTCCACTGCGCGTGCAGGTCGACCTTGCCCTGCCAGGCGGCCTCGCAGCCGAGCGAGAAGCCGGCGCGCAGCACGATGTCCCGGTTGAGCTGGTCGAACAGCCGGTGCGAGGCGTCGACGAGGGTGCGCAGCGGGCAGTCCACGGGTTCCTCGGCACGGCCGGTGATCAGCTGGAGCCGGCGTTCCGCCTCCGCCTCGATCGCCTCGGCCAGGGCACCCTTGCTGGGGAAGTGGAAGTGCAGCGCGCCTCCGCTGACCCCCGCCCTGGTGCTGATGGCGGAGATCGACGCGGCGACGAAGCCGTCCGCGTCGAAGATCTCCGCCGCGGACCGAATGAGCGTTGTGCGCGTGCGGACCGCGCGCTCCTGCATGGCCATGTGCTCTCCGTGGATACCTGGGACCCGCCCTGACGGGCCCTCAAGGGCGACCAGCGTAATGAACCGCCCCTGCGGTTTCCATTCACCGGATCGGTGCCGGGGCCGCCGCCGTCCGGAATCCGACCACGGCCCCTGGCGCGTTGCGGCGGGCCCGGCCGACCGGGCCCGCCCGCGGCGTCGGCTACTCCGGCAGCAGGGTCCCCGCGACCGGACGGTCGATGGCCATCAGCCAGCGGCCGTCGTCGCCCAGACGCAGGACGTCGGTGCAGCTGCCCTCCAGCCGGACGGGCTCCCCGTCCGGGCCGGTGCTGTCGACGCTGAACTTCACGCCGATCAGCGCCACGTCGCCGGCGACGTACGCGTGGGTGACCTCGGCCTTCAGGAACGGCTTCGGCGCCAGGAACTCCTTGAAGAACGCGAGCCGCGCCTCGCCCGTCAGGGGAGAGCCGGAGAAGTTCGAGATCGCGTCGTCACGGTACAGCAGATCGAACAGCGCGCCGTCACCCGAGTTGAAAAGCTGAATGAAGATCTCGTTCTGCGTATCCGTGTCGCCGGTGAGATCCGGGTTGTTGACGTCGAAATCGACGGTGACACCAGGAATGCTCATGGGAATGGTCCCCACTTTCTTGATCATGGCATGCGATCGCCTGAGGGAGGTGCATGCCGACGGTACCCAGCGTCATTCGAAAGGGTTCTCACGCACCGGTAACCGGCCGCTCATCAAAGCCCGAAGCCGCCGATGACCACGGCGTGAGTGAATTGCGGAAGCGCCGGAAAGCGCCCGCAGTACAGTCGGGGCGGAATCGAATGAGAATAGCGACAGAGGAGACAGGATGGCCACGGCCGACATCGACTCCGGCACCGTGCTGAAAGCGGTACGGGAGATCGTCCCCACGCTCCGTGCGAACGGGCGCGCCACCGAGGAACGCGGCTGGCTCGTACCGGAGAACATAGAGCTGCTCGAGCAGGCCGGCGTCTTCCGCGCCGCCGTCCCGCGCAGGTTCGGCGGACTCGACCTGCCCCTCGCCGACCAGCTCGCGCTCGTCGCCGAGGTCGCCCGCGGCTGCGGCTCCACCGGCTGGGTCGCCAACGCCTGGATCTCCAGCGCCTGGATCGTCTCCCAGTACCCCGACCGCGCCCAGGACGAGATCTACGGCACGAGCGACGGCTCGCTGAAGGTCTCCGGCGGCTTCACCCCCACCGGCCGCGCCACCCGCACCGACGGCGGCTTCGTCCTCACCGGCAGCTGGCGCTTCAACACCGGCATCCGCGGCGCCGACTGGAACATCCTCGCCGCCCTCGTCGAGCGCACCGACGACGTCCACGAGGAGGTGTACGCGATCGTCCCCGCCGCCGAGATGGCCATCGCCGACGACTGGGACGTCACCGCCGCCGCCGGCACCGGAAGCTGCACCTCCTCCGTCACCGGCCTGTTCGTCCCCGCGCACCGCGTCGTCGACGGCTTCGAGGTCCTGGAGGGCCAGGTCGCCGACCGCGCCCACACCGCCGGCACCGGCCGCGAGTACGGGCTCACCGCCTACGTGATGGCGCTCTCCGCCGCCGCGTACATCGGCATGGCCCGCGCCGGCCTCGAACTCTTCCTCGACCGCCTCCCCGGCAAGGGCATCGCCTACACCCACTGGGAGGAGCAGCGCGCCCATCCGCACATCCAGTTCCAGGTCGCCGCCGCCGCCAACAAGATCTCCGCGGCCCAGGCCCTGGCCGACAGCTGGGGCCGGCGCATGCAGGACGCGGCCGACGCCGACGAGCGCCTCGGCATGCAGGAGCGGGTGGAGATCCGCAGCCAGATCACCTACTCCGTCCTGCTGGCCAAGGAGGCCGTCGACCTCCTGCACTCGGTCAGCGGCGCCTCGGTCATCGCCCGCTCCCAGCCCTTCCAGCGCGTCCACCGGGACATCCAGGGCCTCGCCCTGCACGGCCTGATGGCACCGCTCGGCGGCTTCGAGGCCTACGGCCGCGTCCTCGTCGGCCTCGACCCCGACACCGAGTTCTTCTGACGGCTCCTCCCGGACCCCGGGAGACCGGGTTCCTCCGGATCCTCCGGGACACCGGCCCCCCACCTCCGGTTCCTCCCGGACACCGCTCTCCCCTCCGGCTGTTCCGGGACACCGGCCCCCCACCTCCGGTTCCTCCCGGACACCGGGTTCCGCCGGCACCACCTCCGGGACACCGCCCCCCACCTCCGGGACACCGCCCCCCACCTCCCGGACACCGGTTTCCGCCTCCCGGACACCGGTTTCCGCCGGCAGGACCGCGCGAGAAGGCCGCGGGCCCGCGTGCAGTGTGCGCTGCACGCGGGCCCGCGGCCTTTCCTGCGCCGAAGCCGCCCGGCTACTCCTGCTCGCCGTACGGGTCGTCGATCGCGTAACGCCAGTTGCCGTCCGCGCCCTTGCGCAGCACGTCGACCCCCACGCCCGTCAGCAGCTCCGGCGCACCGTCCGCGTCGACGGTGGCGATGGACCAGTCCACGATCAGCAGCGCGGTGTCGCCCGTCACGAACGACTGCCGCGGCTTGGCGCGCATCTTGGGCTTGAGGGCCAGGAACTCCTTGACGGCCGCCCTGCGGGCCTCGCCGGAGAGGGGCTTCCCGGGCTCCCACACGGCGACGGCCTCATCGGTGTACATCGCGTTCACCGCATCGGCGTCCCCCGAATTGAAGGCCGCTTCGTACAAAGCGGTGTGCTTTTCTACATCGCTGGTGAGATTACTCATGACGAGTTCTTCCCTACTTTCTCGGTACGTGACACCCAGGAGTCGGTGCGGTTCCCGCGCTGATGTGTTCCGTCCCGAAACGTATCCGGGGGCGGCTCACCGGATGTCCACCGGCCAGTAACGACATGTCACCAGACGGCGGAATTCCTGCCGGTTACCCGCCCATGAGCCGGTATTGAGAGCGATCCGCCCGCACGGACCTAAGGTCGACGTCCGAGTGTGGTGACCCGACGCCTCGGCATTCACGCCGGGTCCACGCCGATTCGAAGTCAGCCAAGAAAGGGCAGCCGACCGCGATGACGAGCAATGGCAATTCTGTGGAGAACCGGACGCCGCGCGCGGACGAAGGAGCAGTGGCCGTCATCGGCATGTCCTGCCGACTGCCCGGGAACCTCGGACCGGCAGCCTTCTGGGAGCTGCTCCGCAGCGGCACCGACGCGATCACCGACGCCCCCGAGGGCCGCTGGGACACCGCCCCCGCGGGCCCCGGCGCCGGCATCCGCCGCGGCGGCTTCATCGACGGCATCGGCGACTTCGACGCCGGCTTCTTCGGGATCTCCCCGCGCGAGGCCGCCGCCATGGACCCGCAGCAGCGCCTCGTCCTCGAACTGACCTGGGAGGCCCTGGAGGACGCCGGCATCGTCCCCGCCCGGCTGCGCGACACCCGCACCGCCGTCTTCGTCGGCACCCTCCGCGACGACTACACCAGCCTCGCCCACCAGTACGGCGACCCCGCCCTCACCCAGCACTCCATGACCGGCCTCAACCGCGGCGTCATCGCCAACCGGGTCTCCTACCACCTCGGCCTGCGCGGCCCCAGCCTCACCGTCGACGCCGCCCAGTCCTCCTCGCTCGTCGCCGTGCACCTGGCCTGCGAGTCGCTGCGCTCGGGGGAGTCCACCACCGCCGTCGCCGCCGGCATCAACCTCAACATCCTCGGCGAGAGCGCCGTCACCGAGGAGCGCTTCGGCGGCCTCTCCCCGGACGGCACCGCCTACACCTTCGACGCCCGCGCCAACGGCTTCGTCCGGGGCGAGGGCGGCGGCGCCGTCCTCCTCAAGCCCCTCGACCGGGCCCTCGCCGACGGCGACCGCGTCTACGGCGTCATCCGCGGCAGCGCCGTCAACAACGACGGCGCCACCCCCGGCCTGACCGTCCCCAGCCGCGAAGCCCAGAGCCAGGTGATCCGCGAGGCCTGCGAAAAGGCCGGAATCAGTCCCTCCGAAGTTCAGTACGTCGAGCTCCACGGCACCGGCACCCCCGTCGGCGACCCCATCGAGGCCGCCGCGCTCGGCGACGTCTTCCGCGCCCACCGCGCCCCCGGCGACCCCCTGCTCGTCGGCTCCGCCAAGACCAACGTCGGGCACCTGGAAGGCGCCGCGGGCATGGTCGGCCTGCTCAAGGCCCTGCTGAGCCTGACCCACCGGGAACTGCCCGCCAGCCTGAACTTCGAGACCCCCAACCCCGCCATCGACCTCGACGCCCTCAAGCTCGCCGTCCCCCGCGCCCTCACCGCCTGGCCGCACCCCGACCGCCCCCTGGTCGCGGGCGTCTCCTCCTTCGGCATGGGCGGCACCAACTGCCACGTCGTCCTGACCGAGGCCCCCGCGCCCACCGCCCCCGCCCGCGCGAGCACCACCCCCGCCGGCACCACCCTCCCGTGGGTCCTCTCCGCCAAGAACGCGGACGCGCTGCGCGCCCAGGCCCGCAAGCTGCACGACTTCACCGCCGCCGGCGACGCCGACCCCACCGACATCGGCTTCTCGCTCCTGACCACCCGCACCGCCTTCGCCGAACGCGCGGTCGTCCTCGCCGACGGCAAGGACGCCTTCCTCACCGCCCTGGACGCCCTCGCCCAGGGCACCCCCGACGCCTCCGTGGTCTCCGGAAACATACGGGACGGCCGACTCGGTTTCCTCTTCACCGGCCAGGGAGCCCAGCGGCCCGGCATGGCGGGGGAGCTGTATGCCTCCTTCCCCGTCTTCGCCGCCGCCTTCGACAAGGTCTGCGCCCTGCTGGAAGCCGGAGGCCTGAACGGCTCGCTGCGCGGTGTGATCGCCTCCGGCGACGCCCTCGACGAGACGGGCTGGACGCAGCCGGCGTTGTTCGCGGTCGAGGTGGCGTTGTTCCGGCTGGTGGAGTCGTGGGGTGTGCGGCCGGACTTCGTGGCCGGGCATTC
>NZ_BMVV01000058.1 GCF_014650895.1 Streptomyces omiyaensis | reverse complement strand
GTGCACCACAGACGGGTCCATCCCCGCGCGAACGGGGAACAGGCGTCCGGCTTCCCCAAGTACGGATACTGACTGGGTCCATCCCCGCGCGAGCGGGGAGCAGCGAGGCGTCTGAACCTGCACCAGCTTTCCCGTGGGTCCATCCCCGCGCGAGCGGGGAGCAGGCCGAGGACTCGAAGTTGGCGATGACCAGGTAGGGTCCATCCCTGCGCGAGCGGGGAGCAGGGTCTCACCGCAGGGCGCGCCCCAATCGGGGTGGGTCCATCCCCGCGCGAGCGGGGAGCAGCCAACGAAGGCCCCGCCGTACTTGGTCGCGTGGGGACCATCCCCGCGCGAGCCGGGAGCAGGCTGAGTTCCGCCCGGACTCCTCGACGGCGTCGGGGCCATCCCTGCGGGTGCGGGGAGCAGCAGATCGCCGTGACCCACGTCCAGCCGGAAACGGGGCCATCCCCGCGGGTGCGGGGAGCAGCCGAGGGCGGTGGCGACGTCCGCGATGGCCTTGGGGCCATCCCCGCGGGTGCGGGGAGCAGTCTTCGGAGGTTTTCGGCTCGGCCGGCACCCCGGGGCCATCCCCGCGGGTGCGGGGAGCAGTCGTTCTGGACCTGCCGGTTCAGCATCCGCAGGGGGCCATCCCCGCGGGTGCGGGGAGCAGGCCGGCCCGGGGCATCATCGTCCGGCCGCCGGTGGGCCATCCCCGCGGGTGCGGGGAGCAGCGGGTGTGCCGCTCCTGCGAGCCGCCCACGCAGGGGCCATCCCCGCGGGTGCGGGGAGCAGGCAGGACGACGTCCCGGCACAGAAGGACCCCGGGGGCCATCCCCGCGGGTGCGGGGAGCAGGCATCCTGGAGCCCCGCTTCGGCGCATGGGCGGGGGCCATCCCCGCGGGTGCGGGGAGCAGTTGAGCTGACGAGGGATGACACAGACGATCCCGGGGCCATCCCCGCGGGTGCGGGGAGCAGAAGTACATAGACGCCGCGGCCGCCGGCCGGACGGGGCCATCCCCGCGGGTGCGGGGAGCAGGGCCCGGGAAGTCGGCCGTCGGCCGAGGTGATGGGGCCATCCCCGCGGGTGCGGGGAGCAGTCGCTGATGCGCTTGATGTAGGAGGTGATGGCGGGGCCATCCCCGCGGGTGCGGGGAGCAGCTCTTCGCCGACGAACTCTGGTACCTGTGCAAGGGGCCATCCCCGCGGGTGCGGGGAGCAGGGTGTCGAGCGCGACCGGGTCCAGCGCGGGGAGGGGCCATCCCCGCGGGTGCGGGGAGCAGTGAAACAGGCCGTAGTGGCCTTCCTTGAGCCTCCGCCAACTTGAAGTCGCAGATCAAAGGGCTGGTGTGACCGATCCTCGGGGTACTCGTGCTGGTCGTGGGCGGAAGCCCACGGAGAAGATCATCCGTCAGCGGTTGATTTCGAGGTTCGTCAGGACGAGCAGGGCGCGCAGGAGGCGGGTGGCGCGGGCGGGGTCGGTGCGGAGTTTGGTGAGGATCCGCCAGTTCTTGAGGTGGGCGAAGCCGTGCTCAACCGGTGCCCGTCCGACGGCGAGGACACGGTTGGCCTCCTTCTCGCCTCGAGTGAGCTTGTGGGTACGAGTGGCGATGTAGCCGGTGACGACTACGGGGTCGAGGATGTCGTTGTCCAGGCCGCGGAAGCCGAGGTCGGCCAGCGCTCCGAGGCCGGCGGCGCGCAGGTGGGCCAGGATGTGGTCGTGGCGGGCGGCGGTGTTGTCGTGGGTGCGGCCGGGCCGGGCGGCGGATATCCAGATCAGGCGCCCGTTCTCGTCGGTCAGGGCGAGGAAGTGCAGGCCATGACTGTGGTGTTTGCCGGAGTAGTTCCGCCGGTCGGCCTTTCCGGTGCGGCGTCTGGTGCGAATGAGGGTGCCGTCGATCAGGACCACTTTCCCACCCTGCCTGACGACCTTCTTCAGGGCGCGGTCCAGGCGCGGGGCCTGGGCGGCGAGCAGTCCGATCAGCTCGTCGCGCCAGCGGCGGACGGTGGACTCGGACACATTGTTTCCGCCGGCCATGTCGGCCAGGCGCTGGTCGTGGCGCAGTACGGCCAGGACGATCACCGCGATCTTCCCGGGCGGCAGGATGCGCCACCTGGAGCGAATCGTCTTCAGGTGGCGCCGTAGCAGGTCGGCGAGGTGGTTGACGGTGCGCGTGGACAGCGGCAGACGGCACTGGTAGACAAGCGGACAGGTCTCCTCGGCGCGCTCTTGGGTATTCGTCACACAATTCCAACGGCCGCCGGGGGCACCCCGGTTACGCCCGTGCCGAGCCGCTCCGAGTGTCGGTGTTGCTGGTCACAGGCGGGTGGTGAACCGGCCGTCGGGCAGTTTCCGCAGCCAGCCGCGATCGACGAGTTTGATCAGCTTGCTGCGTAGCGGTTCCAGCTTGGCCTTCACGCTGATGTCCACCCCCACCACCTCGCCGACCTCACGGGCCATGACCGGTCCGGCGGCCTGCCGCACAGCGGCGATGATGCGCTGGTAGTCCCACGGCAGCGCGTCCTCCTCCACTCCCGGCTCGCGGTGCGGGATCAGCATCACCGCCCGTCCGGCCACTTGCCCCGGCATCGGTCGGGCCGCGGAACGTTCCTCGGCGAGCTGCCCGGTCATCCGTTCAAGGACGCGTTCGGCGACGGCGAGTTCGTCCCGCTCGGCCCGTACTTCGGCCAGCTGTTTGACCAGCTGTTCTTCGAGTTCGTCCAGTTCCGCGCGCCGCGCGGTGATCCGTTCCAGCAGCTCGGGATCCAGCATGCACCGGATCGTAGAAGGCTGCCGGACTACGGCGAGCAGGAACCGGACAGTTCAGTTACCTGCTTCTGCTGACGACCGCTTGTTCAGGGCTCGACCGTTACGAATGTCGGTTCTGGTCGGGCCGACCATGCGCCAGACGCTGAGCTTCGGCCGTGACCTCGGCATCGAGCTGGGCCAACGTCCTGTTCCCGTACTCGACGATGTCGTACTCGTCATCAAGCTCAGCAAGACGCTCGGCCAGGGGCAGCTGGTGGCCGAACCGCTGGTGGATGCGCATAGCAAGCTCTCGCGGCGTCAGCCGGCCCGCCAGCATCTGGTGCGCGAGCGCCTGCACGGCAGCGTCCTGCCCGGCCTCGCTGTCGTGCGGGTAGAACACGAGGTCCAGCTCATCGAGTACGACGGGAAGCAGGTCGGGAACGTCGTACTCCGCCTCGGCACGTGTGTATCCGGCCAGAATGCGCAGTGCCGGGCTGTCCAGTCCGGCAACGAGTGCCGCGCAGGCAGCCTCGACGACATCGTGAGCGTGGGCCTCGCCGATACTCCAGAGAACAGCGAGGTCTCGCAGGTCATCGGTTGCGGCTTCGATCGGCGACACCTACGCATGATCCCCCGCACGAGATGATCCCGTCGACCGCCTTTCGACTCAGGCGTCGACCGCGCTGACGGACGATCTACTACTCAGACAATCGCCCGTGACCAGCACGAGCAGTCCGAGAACCGGTCACACCAGCCCTTTGACCTGCGACTTCAAGTTGGCGGAGGCTCCTTGTACGTGGGGCCATCCCCGCGGGTGCGGGGAGCAGTTGAGACCCACAACGTTCCGGTCAACTGGACCAGGGCCATCCCCGCGGGTGCGGGGAGCAGGCCGGGAGGCCGTGCGCGTTCGGGCAGCGGCCGGGGCCATCCCCGCGGGTGCGGGGAGCAGATCCCCCGCGTCGTCAGCTTCGCCTCGGCGAAGGGGCCATCCCCGCGGGTGCGGGGAGCAGTCTTGCTGACCAGCAGTTCTACCCCACACCAACCCCCTTCCAAGCAACTTTCACCGAAACAGACAAACCACCCACCCCTCCCCCGCAGACGCAGGGAGCAGGGGCTGGCTGCGGCGGGGGTAGGTGGGTGAGGGGGCCATCCCCGCGGGGGGGGCGGCCCACATGGCATAGGGCGGGAGTGTGGGAGGGGGCAGCCTGTTTGGCGCTGTCCCGCGTTCTGACGCCTTGCTGGTCTCCTCCTCGTCGGCCGTAGCCCTATCGGCCTCCGAAGCGCCGGCGCTTGGACGCTTTGCTCCATCCGGACTTCTTGGCGGGGTCGGTCGTCGGTGCCGGTGAAGCGGAGGAAGGGCGGTGGATCAGAGTCAGACCTTCGTGGTCTTTGGGGTGCCAGGTGTGGTCGAAGGTGCGGAAGGTGTAGCCCTGTTCGTTGTTGGTGGTGTGGGCGAGGAGGGCCCGGCCTTGGTCGGCGTATTGCTGGACTTCGTTCCAGAGGATGTCGCGGATGCGTGCCGAGGGGTTGCCGATGAAGACGCCGGCGGAGATTTCGAGGAGCCAGCGGGTGAGGAAGCCTCGCAGGCCGGCGGGGCAGTTGGTGAGGACGATGACGGTCACCAGGTGAGCACCAGCCCGTCGTGGGTGGGGTCGTTGGCGTCGCCGTAGTTGCGGCCTGCCGGGACGTGTTCGTTGCGGTCGCTCTGCAGGGTGACGACGTCCCAGGCGATGTCGATGTCGGGTGGGGTGGGGTCGTCGGTGCCGAGGAGGAGTCGTTTGATGTCGTTGACGCAGCGGTCGAGGAGGGATGTCTCGTGGATGCGGTCGCGCAGGGCTCTGCGGGTGCGGGAGGCGACGTCTTCTTCGTGTTCTGCGGCGGTGTCGAAGGCGAGGGGGATGCCGATGTCGGTCTTGTAGAGGTCGGCGATGTCCAGGACGAAGGAGAGTTCGTGGCCGGAGTGGACGAAGCCGAGTGCGGGGCTGCATCCCAGGGAGGTGACGACGGCGTGGGCGACGCCGTACATGCACTGGGCGGCTGCGGTGATGGCCTGGTTGACGGCGTCACCTGCGGTGAAGTCGCCGGGGACGTAGTTGCGGCCGCGCCAGGCGACTCCGGTGCGCTCGGCCTGGGCGCGGTAGCACTTCTTGACGCGGTCGCCTTCGTGGCCGAGGAGTTCTCGGCGGGTGAGGCCTGCGGGGTCCTCGTCGGGGAAGCGGAGGCGGTACATGGCGCGGGCGACGGCGAGGCGGGAGCGGTTGTTGGCCCACTGGACGGCCTGGGCTTCGGCGAGTGCGGAGGAGCGGGTCAGGGCGCGGCCGCTGGCGTAGTAGCGGACGCTGTGTTCTCCGACCCAGGTGACGGCGGCGCCGGTCTCGCCGAGGACGCTCATGGCCTGGTGGGTGATGCGGGTGCCGGGGCCGAGGAGGAGGGTGCCGATGGTGGCTGCGGGGATGTGGGTGGTGCCGTCGGCGTCGGTGGCGGTGATGGCGTTGGCGTCGCGGTGGATGGTGCAGCGTTCGAGGTAGAGGAAGGAGAGGCGTTCGCTTGCGCGGGTGAGTTCGCGCGGGGTGTGGGCGCCTCGGCGGGAGACGGTGGTCACGGGGTTGCTCCTTGTGGGAGCGGGGCGAGCGTCATCAGGCCGCATCCGTAGGCCTTGGCCTTGCCGATGCCGTGGGTGAGGGTGCGGCGCATCAGGTCGGGGTCGGTGACTTCCAGGCGGCCGTCGTAGGTGACGGTGACGAGGGTGACGGGTTTGCCGCGTCGGGCGCCGGCGGGCCGTGCTTTGTCAAAGGCGGAGGTGCGGTGGTCGCGGACGGTGAGCTGGTAGCGGTCTCCGTGGTGTTCGTGGCCCTGGTGGGTGGTGCCTTCGGGCAGGAGCCGCTTGTCCTTGGCTTTTTCCAGTATGCGGAAGCCGCCGCGTTCCTGGCGGGTGGGGTCGAGGAGCCATCCCATCTGGTGGTGCGGGGTCAGGTGGGCGGTGCGCTTGCGGGGTTCGTCGTCGGTGCGGCGGATGTGGTGGACGGGGTTGGCCGTCAGGCGGAAGCCCCAGTGTGCGCCGGCGGTCAGGTTGTCGAGGAAGGGGGTGTAGGCGCGGGTCTGCCATCCGGGGCCGTCGACCAGGGCGGTCGGCCATCCTGCTTGTTCGACCAGGTGGGTGAGGTCGGGGGCGTCGGGGCTGACGAGGTAGAGGAGTACTTCGCCGGGGGCGTTGTGGTCCAGGCGCCACAGGACCCGGGGAGCATCGCCGGTGGGCTGGTCGTTGGGCAGCAGGGCGGGGAAGGAGGACATGACGGCTGCGTGCAGGACCTGGCGGGAGGACAGCAGGCGGCGGGCGCCGGTGCGGGCGGTGTTCACCCTGAAGCGGGTCAGGTACATCAGCGGCTCTCTTCTGGCAGCGCGTCGAACGGGTCGTGGTCGTGCCGGGGCCGCGGAGTAGTCGTGGGGATGTCGACCGGGGTGCGGACGATCGTGCGCAGGGCGTGGCGGCGGTGTTCGGCGGCGAAGCTGACCGGCTGGTCGCGCAGGGGGTCGGTGTCCGCGGTGGTGTCGTCGCTCTCGTGCAGGACGGGGAGGGTGACGTAGGGCCGTTCGGTGTGGCGTCCGGTGTGCCAGCGGGAGGCCTGCCAGGGCTCGTGGCTCAGGGCCTGCAGGAGGTTCTTGTCGGGGTGGAGGCCGAGTTCGAGGGGGCGTGCGGGCGGGCAGGAGCGCCGGCCGAGGAACGGTGGGTAGGCGGGGGTGCGCAGGGCCGCGTGGAGGCGGGCGAGGAGGTCGGGGTCTCCTTCGACGGCGGCGACGAAGACGGCGTCGGTGAGGTAGAAGCGTTCGGACAGCGGCATGGACTTGCCGCTGTCCCAGTGGATGGCCGTCTGGAAGTCGCGCAGCCGGGTGCCGGGCTGGTCGATCCGTACGCCGAAGCGGAGGGCGGTCAGGGGGCGCAGCTGGTCGTCGTCGCCGCGCTGGATGCCTTGTGCGGAGGCGAGGAGGCCGATGACTCCGCTTTTGGTGGGGGCCGCTTCGGTGGTACGGCGGGAGAAGCGGGCCGCGGCCCCCCAGGACTGGAGGGGGCCGGCGAGCAGGAGGGTGAGGGTGCTCATGCGGGGGTGTCCAGGCGGTCGGTGACGGCCTGGCCGACGGCGGCGACGAGGTCGGAGATGTTGTCCGCCTCGGTGCCGATGCCGCTGAGCTTGTGGGTGTTGGGGCCGACGCGCAGGACCCAGGTGAGGGTGGAGGTGTCGTCGCCGTAGGCGCGTTCGATGTCGGGGATGTACTCGGCCAGGCGCTCGGCGGCTTCGCGGAGGTGTCCGCCCTGGTCGCCGCGTACGGCTTCTTCGAAGGCGGCGACGAAGCTGATGGGGCGGGTGGTGCGGAGCTTGACGATGACGGCTTCGGGCAGGGTGTGGTTGCCGAAGGTGTTGATCTTGCCCTGGGGCAGGGACTCGACGAAGCTGCGGACGAAGGCCTCGACGGCGCGGCGGACGGGAATCGTCCTGGACTCGTCCTCGCGCAGGCCCTGGCCGAGGTTCTTGGCGAGCTGGTGGACGCCGAGGGCGGCGTAGCGGTAGAGGGTGGCGGAGTTGAAGTCGACGGTGCCGATCATGCCGGCGCCGGGCTCGTCGTCGTTGTTCTCGTCGTCGACGGCGGTGTAGTAGTCGGACTCGTTGTCGACGCGGTGGACGCTGATGGCGTGGGCGACCTGGACGGCGGCGTCGACGTTGATGTCGGTGACGTCGGCGACCATGCGGCCGAACAGGGCGATGTCGACGGAGTGGCGGGTGTCGGCGTGGGCCCTGGCGCGGTCCTTGTTCGTCTTCTCCTTGAAGAAGGCCTTGCT
This sequence comes from Streptomyces omiyaensis, assembly GCF_014650895.1. Taxonomy (GTDB): domain Bacteria; phylum Actinomycetota; class Actinomycetes; order Streptomycetales; family Streptomycetaceae; genus Streptomyces; species Streptomyces omiyaensis. Next base: position 7,899 of record NZ_BMVV01000058.1, on the reverse strand, counting down.
GTCCGCGGCGCTCTCGATGGCGAGGGCGGCCAGGGAGTCGAGCTGGCGGGAGCTGAGGAACATCAGGTACTTGGCTTCCGGCAGCGGGTCCGGTTCGCCGTTCTTCTTCGCGGCCTCGGCCTTGCGCTTGGGGACCTCGATCTTGAGGCCGGCGGCCTGGACGACGTCGGCGGCGAGCTGTTCGGCCCGGGCTGCTTCGAGGGTGGGGTCGGCGGCGGTGATGCGGGCGGCGACGACCTCGACGATCTTCTTGGTGCGCACGCCGAGCTCGCTGGGGTCCAGGAGTTGCTCGTCCTTGAAGTAGGCGCGGGTGGCGCGCTTCCAGGCCTGGCTGGAGACCCGGGCCCGGGGCACGCCGCCGTAGGTCGCGGTCTTGGGGGCGCCGGTGTCGTCGCGGTTGAGGTTGCTCGGCGGGACGGTCTGCAGGGCGTGCACGTCGAGGTAGAAGCGGTTCACGGGGTGTCCTTGTCGGTGGCGTCGGGGAGGTCGGAGGAAAGGCCGTCGGCGGGGTTGTCCTGCGGGGGTCCGGGGGTGCGGTGGTCCTGCCAGGCGTGGAAGGAGCGGCCCCAGGCGATGCGGACGCGGTCGGCGCCGTCGGGCCACTGCCACTGGTAGAGCTGTCCGGCGAGCAGGGCGTAGTCGAGGGGGACGTCTTCTCGGCGCAGGAGGGTGACGATGTCGCGCAGGCGCTGGGCGAGGGTGGTCAGGTCGGGTGCGTTTCCGGCGCGGACCAGGCGCTTGCGCAGGGAGTCGTCGATGTCGTTGGCCGGCATCAGGCGGTGGATGGCGGCGCCCAGGCCCCGGGGGCGCTCGCGGCGATGCGGCTGGTGCATGCCGGTGCCGCGGGACTGCTGGTGCAGGGCCCACAGGGTCAGGGCGGTGTGCAGGGCGTCGTCGGCGCGGGCCAGTTCGGTCTCGCTGAGGGGGCGGCCGTCGCGGCGTGCGTCGTGCAGGCCTTGGGTGTCGAGGAGGTCCCACAGGTCGGGGAGCTGTCCTGCGGGCTTGCCGGCTCCGCGGCGCAGGCGGGCCAGGGTTCCGACGGCCTTGGCGTCGTCGCCGAGGTATCCGCGCTGCCATCGGCTGAGGTGTTCCTGTGCGAGCCGGGTGACCAGGTCGGCCACCGACTCCGTACGCGTACTCGTACTGCTACTCGTGCTGGTGGTCATGCGTGCGCCTTCGGGGAGGGGTCCGCCGCGCTGTCCGTGCCGGACGGCTGGTCGGAGGAAGAGGGCTGGCCGAGGTTCTTGCGCAGGCGTGCCCTGAACCATCGGTCGGCCAGGGCGGAGTTGAGCCATACGCTGCCCTGCTTGGCGGGGATCAGGCGGCCCTGCCAGGCCGCGTCGCCGGCGTCGGCGACCATCTGCCGGCCGAGCCGGGTGATGATCGTGTGGACCTGGGCCTTCCACGCCTCGCGCTGCTCGAAGGGGTCCTCGGCCTGGCCGAGGTCGGTGAGCCAGGCGCGGTAGGGGCCTTCGAGCTCCGCGAAGGCGCGGTCGCGGGCGGTGAGGCGGGGGCTTTCGTTCTCCGAGCCGGCGGCGCGCTCGAGGTCGGTGGCGAGGTCACCGAGGGTGTTGACGGCGAGTTCGGCGTCCTTGACGGCGTCGATGGCCTGGGTGGCGTAGTCGCGGTCCTGCTCGTGGAGCAGGATCACGTCCATGGTCAGGTGGTCGTCGACGACCTCGTCGACGACGGACTGCTGGGTGCCGTAGACGGTGCCGACGATGCGGGTTCGGATGAGGAATCCGCGCTCGAGTTTGCGGCGTGTGACCAGGCGGGCGGTCCAGTCGAGGATCCCGGGCCGCAGGTGGGAGGGCGGGCCGGAGCCTTCGGGCCGGTTCTGTTCGCGGTCGGCGACCAGGGAGGCCAGGCCGCGCCAGGCGGAGCGCTCCGGGGCGTGCTCGCGCGGCAGGTAGACGAGGGGTTCGCCGTGTTTCTTCTCCTGGGCCGGGCTGCGGCGCCAGGCGGTCATCGGCTCGCGGGTGTGCATGTTGCGGGCGGTCAGGGGGTCGCCGTAGCCGAGGACCACTCCGGTCACGCCGTCGGCGTCGGCGTGCAGGCGCAGGCGTCGGCTCTGCCAGGTGTACAGGTCGCACAGGCCGTCCGGGTGCCGCTCGGCGCCCTGGGGACGGTGTTCGCGTCTCCAGGCGGGCAGGTCCTGGCGGCCCTTGGCGTCGAAGTCGACCGTGTCGGCGGCCACCAGGTTGAGCAGCAGCGTCTCGCGCAGGTTGCGTCCTTCGGCGAACACGCCGCCGAGGCTGCCGGCCCAGCCCACCCCCAGGGGGTAGACCTTTCCACCCTTGGCGCGCTGGTCGCCCACCATGCCGCTCTTGATGCCGGAGGTGTCGTAGGCGTGGGCGTGCACCACCCACCTGGCGGCCTCCGCGAATCCCAGGCGGCCGACCGCGGGCAGGCGGGCGGAGAAGAACGGCTCGCCGTTGGGCACGTCCGCGACGATGCGGTTGAGCGAGGCCACCTCGTTCTTCTCGGTGCGCAGTCCGGCCGTCTGGAAGAAGGGCGTCTGCTCGTCGAGGAGGTCGAAGCGGCCGCGGTGGTCTTCGAGGTAGCCGGCGAGGGGGGCGAAGCAGTGCGGATCGCCCCACAGCCGGGCCCAGTGCTCGATGTCGCGGGGACCGTCGAGGGCGTCGTGGGCGATGGCCAGCAGGAGACGCAGCAGGGCGAACTCCTGCGTGGGCAGGTCGCCGGTGATCCGGCGCACGTCTTCGGCCTGCGCGAACACCTCGCGCAGCGACAGTTCCTCCTGCGTGCCGTTGGGGCGGAGGACTCCGATCCACGGTTGCCGCGTCAGGTCGAACGACAATGTTTTCCGGTCCGCCTCGTGCGTCTCAGGCACGGGTCACCTCAAGTCCGTCGGTCGTGGAATACCGCAGGGCGAAGCCTGCCAGGCGGGTCTGACAGTCCTGGTCGAGCGGGAGGATCAGCTCGCCGGCGAGCCAGGAGCTCTCCTTCGTCTGCCAGGCGTCGACGACGAGTTCTTCGAGTTCGGCGATGGCCCGGTCCATCACCTCGCCGGAGAACTCCTGCGGCAGGCGCAGTCCGCTGGCTGCGGCCGCGCGCGCGGCGAAGGCCACCGGCACCTGGTCCCGCGGCAGGTCCAGTCCGCCGAGCCGGCGGCCCTTGCGGTCGTGGCCCAGCCACGGAACGGTCGTGAGTCGTCCGTCCATCTGCCGGTGGACCACGATGACCTCCAGGCTCTCCTGGCTGTCGCGGACCTGGGCCCGGCCCGCCGGGGTGTCGTCCGCGTCCCCGGTCCCCGCGGCGACCCATCCGAACAGGGGCTCTCCCGGCCCTGCGACGTCACCGAGCCGGAACGTGGCCGCCTTCTGCTGCTGCCGGGCGCGCTGCGCCTCGTGACGGCGCCGGGCATCGTCCAGGGCCTCCTGCCACCCGGCGGGGGCCTGTACGTCGTCGGCGTAGGCACCCTGGACCAGCGGGCTGATGTCCCCTGGCAGCCGCACCGGCCTTTCGCCGCCCGTCTGCAGATGCGGCAGCAGGACCGCGGCCGACCTGAGCAGCGGGTACTTCTGGTAGACGGCGACCGATCCTTGCACCGGCACCGGCACGGGCGCCGACCAGTCGGCCCCCGTCACCAGGCAGCGGGGACGGCGCAGCCGGGCGGGCCGGTCCTGCTGACCGGTTCCGCGCTGGTGCCGGTGCAGACGGCCCATACGCTGCAGCAGCAGGTCGACCGGGCACAGGTCGGTGACCAGCAGGTCGAAGTCCACGTCCAAGGACTGCTCGGCGACCTGGCTGGCGACCACGACGTGACGTCCCGCAGGGCGGTCGACGGCTGGTCCCGGCGGCCCGAAACGCCGCAGGAGCTCCTTGTCGTTGGCCGCTCGGTCCACGTCGAGGAAACGGGCGTGCGCGACGGTGACGTCGTCGCCGAACCGCTGCCGCAGCACCCGTGCCGTCTCCACCACCCGCTTGACCGTGTTGCGCACCACCAGCGCGCACCCGCCGTCGGCGAGTTCGGCCTCCAGGCGGTCCGCCAGCACGTCGAGATCGTCGTCCATAGGCTCCAGCTGCACCGACACCGCCCGCCCGGACGCCGCAGGCCGCCGCACCAGCGGTGTCCCGCCGGGCGTCACAGCGGTCAAAAGCGGGTACTCCCCCGCAGCCGCGACCTCGTCGAAAGCCGCCCCGGCCTCTTCAACGGTGCCGGCGTAGGCCTCGACGAGCTCGCGCCGGCGGGCCGCCGGGAGCGTCGCCGACAAGATCACCACCGGCACCCCGTAAGCACCCAGCCACGACAGGACACGGTCGAGGTAGACGCTCATGTAGGTGTCGTAGGCGTGGGCCTCGTCGATGACGACGACCTTGCCGGCCACCGCGAGGTGACGCAGCGCCAGGTGCTTGCTCTTCAGCCCGGCGAACAGCAGCTGGTCCACGGTGCCGGCCACGAACGACGACAGCATCGCCTTCTTGCGGCCCCTCAGCCAGGTGTGGGCCACCAGCTCGGCAGCCGCCTCACGGTGTGCCCGGTTCCCCTTGCCGTTGTGGACGGCGTCCACGTCCACGCCCGTCACCGGACCGGCTCCCCGCATGAGGTCGGTGAAGTCGTCGTTCAGCGCGGCCTTGGAGTGCGCCAGCAGTACCGAATGAGGCCGTCCCTCCAGGGAGGGCAGTCGCTTGAGCCACTTCAGCAGCCGGGGGAACATGGCGTTGCCCGTGGCCATCGTCGGCAGGGCGAAGAAGACGCCTCCCGCGCCCGACCGGGCCGCGAAGACCTCCGTCACCGCCAGCGCGGCCTCGGTCTTCCCCTCGCCCATCGGCGCCTCGATCACCATCAGGCCCGGTGCCTGCATGGACCGGGCCAGCTCCACCGCCTCCGCCTGAACGGGCCGTACCGAAGCACCCGCAGGAAGCGCGAACCTGGACTCGAACAGCTCCTGCACCGTCCCGCCGGGGTCGACGGGACGCCAGGCACCGGGCAGATCGAGCTTCTGCCACGCCGCATCCGCCCTCGCCGCACCGAAACACGGCACTTCCATCGGGTGGTAGGGGAACAGGTCCGGGTTGCTGGCGATCCAGTCCGCGACGATCACCAGCGCCGTCAGCAGGACCTGCACCGGCTGCGGCAGCTTCACCTCCCGCCACAGCCCCAGCCGCCCACGCACCCCGTACTCGTCGGCACACGCCTCCAGCAGCTCCGTCTGCACCCGCTGCCACACCGCCCGGCTCCGGCCCGGCGTCCGCAGCAGATGCCCACGGCTCTCCAACGCGTAGATCTGGGCGTCCTCCGGCGGGATCCCGTGATGACCACCCGCCACCACCGTGAACGGCCAGCACTGCTCCGGGTCCCAGCCGCACACCTCCTCCAGCCACTCCCCCAGCAGCACCTGCCCGGCCAGCGCATGCGGCGCAATCGCCCGGTCAGGTCCCATCGCCGTCCGCGACCGCATCTCCAGCCCCGCAGCACGCATCCGGTCGGCCAGACCCTCGACCTGGCAGGCGAACGCCGGAGTCGCCTTCCCGATGTCGTGCACCGCGGCCAGCCACACCGCCAGCAGACGACCGTCTGCCTCGCCCCCCGGCAACGCCCGCCCGATCAGCCGGCGCACACTCCACGGCAGCCACCGATCCCACAGCCTCCCGGCCACCGCCGCGCTGTCCTCCATGTGCTGCCACAGCGGCAGCCACCCGTCCGAGTCCCGATCATGCTTGCCCCACAGCGCAAGCACTGGCCCCTCAAGACGGCTCCGAAGGCCCGAACGGCCTTCCCCCTCACGTGCCATGGAAGAGGAATACACCCCACCTCCACACCATGAACACAAGATCCAGAAACAAGCCCGAAACCCACAGCAGATTCCATGAACAACACCGATCACAACAGTTTGTGACGTAACGTCAGCCAGTTAAAGACCAGCACAAACACCCAGCGACGGAACAACCACCGCAGGTGCAGAGAGCAGGGTTCCGCGTCACGTGCCGCGACAGGCGGTGTGGAGCCATCCCCGCGGATGCAGGCAGCAGACGCGTAGTTCTTCGCCTTTCCGCCCGGCGAAGGGGCCATCCCCGCGGAGGCGGGGAGCAGGTGGTCCCCTCGTGGGCAAGGGTGGGTAGCACGGGTCCATCCCCGCGCGAGCAGGGAACAGCTCATCGACCGCATCGTGGTCCCCTCGTTCCGGGGTCCATCCCCGCGCGAGCGGGGAGCAGGATTCGCCCCCGTCGCCCGACTCGATGTCCGTGGGTCCATCCCCACGCAAGCGGGGAGCAGGCTGTGGCGTGGAACTGGCGGATCAGGGGCGGGGGGCCATCCCCGCGGGTGCGAAGAGCAGCGACCGGGAAGGAGCCAGCCCCAGCCGGTTTCGGGTCCTTCCCCGCGGGAGCGGGGAGCAGAGCTCTCGGGCCTCGATGATCGACCCCTTGCAGGGGCCATCCCCGCGCGAGCGGGGAACAGAAGACCTGCGTCGAGGTCCCGTGCCCGACCGAGGGGTCATCCCCACGCAAGCGGGGAACAGGCCGTCGCCGTGTAGAGGCGGGACGCGGTGCCGGGTCCATCCCCGCGCGAGCGGGGAGCAGATGCCCGCCGGGGACGCCGACGCAATGCTCCAGGGACCATCCCCGCGGGTGCGGGGAGCAGGAGGTCCTGGGCCGCGCGTACACCCCCGCGGAGGGTCCATCCCCGCGGGTGCGGGGAGCAGGCCTTGGCCGCGAGCGACCGGGCGGAGACGTAGGGTCCATCCCCGCGGGTGCGGGGAGCAGCGTTGGCGTAGAGGTCGGGGTCGGGTCTGAAGGGGTCCATCCCCGCGGGTGCGGGGAGCAGGGCCGGATCGCCTTCGTCGGCGTGGACGCGGAGGGTCCATCCCCGTGGGTGCGGGGAGCAGTAGTCGTCCCCGGACCCACCGTGCGTGGCACAGGGTCCATCCCCGCGCGAGCGGGGAGCAGCCCCTCAGCTTTGTTCGAAGAGTAGTCGTCCGGGGTCCATCCCCGCGCGAGCGGGGAGCAGTCACGAAGCCGAGAGGACCACTCCCCCTCCTCGGGTCCATCCCCGCGCGAGCGGGGAGCAGGACAGACTCGCGGTCAGCCACCTGCGGGAGATGGGTCCATCCCCGCGCGAGCGGGGAGCAGGGGCTTCGCGTCTTCCACCACCAGGAGCAAGAGGGTCCATCCCCGCGCGAGCGGGGAGCAGGTATCGATGGGCCACTCGCAGGGGCCCGGCGGGGGTCCATCCCCGCGCGAGCGGGGAGCAGTCGGTGTAGAGGCGCCGTGAGTGGAGGTACATGGGTCCATCCCCGCGCGAGCGGGGAGCAGCTGCGCGACGACGGCCCCGGCCGGGGCGCGACGGGTCCATCCCCGCGCGAGCGGGGAGCAGCGGGGGTCCGGATCGACTGCCGGAGGAGGACCGGGTCCATCCCCGCGCGAGCGGGGAGCAGATCGGGCGCAGGGCGGCGGCCGACAACCCCGGGGGTCCATCCCCGCGCGAGCGGGGAGCAGATCGTGACGGCGAGGAGGACCCACCCGAGCTTGGGTCCATCCCCGCGCGAGCGGGGAGCAGCCTCAGTGCAGTGAGTCCCGACCTTGCGGCCGGGGTCCATCCCCGCGCGAGCGGGGAGCAGGACGCCGTCACCGTCGGCGCCTTCGTCACCGTGGGTCCATCCCCGCGCGAGCGGGGAGCAGCGCGAGGGCGAGCAGCGGGTTGCCCGCACCTGGGGTCCATCCCCGCGCGAGCGGGGAGCAGCGGCGCCGACGGCGCGCGCTTTCCGGATCGGCGGGTCCATCCCCGCGCGAGCGGGGAGCAGGACAACCTGCTCGACGTACTCACGGGCAGCGAGGGTCCATCCCCGCGCGAGCGGGGAGCAGTCTTGCTGACCAGCAGTTCTACCCCACACCAGCCCCCTCCCAAGCAACTTTTACCGAAACAGACAAACCACCCAC
>NZ_BMVV01000057.1 GCF_014650895.1 Streptomyces omiyaensis | reverse complement strand
GCGTTCTCGCAGGTTGCGGTGGCGTGGCAGAGCGGTCCATTGCGGTCGCCGTGGGCGAGGTCCCTCCCGCGGCGGGTGACGGGGACGGGGCGGACCTGCCCCCCTCTGTCTCGCGGGTTCGAATCCCGTCGTCACCGCAACCGACCAGCACCTGGCACGGCACGCGGACCTGCCACCCCGCGCCAGGGCCGCAGAAGTCGCGGCAGGGCCCGCCTCACTTCCCTCCCCTGCCGCTGAAGCGGCGTGGCGCTGACGGCGTACGGGAGCGGCCGTTTGCCAGGGTGGACAGGTGACGCCTGATGCGCAAAAGCCCGCCCGCACCCCTGACGGACGGTACGTGATCATCGACGGCCGGCGCTGGCGGGCCACGGACCCCGACGTGCCCGAGGACGTGGCCGCCCGGCTGCGGTCCCACCTCATGGCCGCGCGGCGGGCCGTGGCCACGGCCCGCCGCGCCCAGGACACGGCTGCCGAACGGGCCGCCCGCGACCGCGTGCACACCGCGAAGGTCGCCCTCGGAGAACGCGGCACGCCGTGGTGGGACCAGCAGGAGCCCGAGCGCCGAGCCCGCTGGAGCGACGGGCTGGCCGCACTCGACATGCACGACGACCGGAAGGACGCCGGAAAAACGTGAGCGGGCCCGGGCCCCTGGCACCAGGAACCCCCAACGGCCGTGCGGTCCGCCGCTACAGCGGCCGGACTCCGGACCACGCACCGACATCGCACTGTCCGTGGGCATTGTTCCCCGCGGTCACGACCGTGCCGTCGGCACGCAGGCCGAGCGTGTGCGTCGAGCCGGCCGCCACGGCGACGATCCCGCGCCAACGGCCGACCTCGCACTGTCCATGGCTGTTGTCTCCCGCCGCCAGGACGCGCCCGGACGCTGTGACCCCGACAGTGTGGTGACTGCCCGCGTCGAGCGCCACCACGTCCTCCCAGCCCTCGACCGCGCACGCCCCGCTCGCCCGGTCCCCGGCCGCCACCGCCCGCCCGTCGGCTCCCAGGCCGACGGTATGCACAGCCCCGGCCGATACGGCCACCAGGTCACGCCACCCGTCGACGGCGCACTGCCCTCTCCGGTTGTTCCCCACCGCCAGCGCACGACCGTCCGACCGGAGACCGGCCGAGTGCCAGTCACCACAGCACAGCGCGACCACCTCGCGCCAGCTCCGCACGTCGCACTGGCCTTCCGCGCTCCGGCCGACGGCCAGCACGCGGCCGTCGGCGAGGAGCCCGAGCGTGCGCCGCCAGCCCGCGGCCACGGCCGTCACACCGTGCCATGCGGTGACCTCGCACTGCCCGTCGCCGTTCCACCCCGTCGCCAGCACCGTGCCGTCCGACCGGAGCCCCACCGTATGGGACTTGCCGGTGTTCGCTGCGGTGTGGACGTTGCCGGCCGCCACCGCGACGACGTCCTCCCACCGCTCGACGCGGCATTCACCGGCGGCACCATTGCCCACCGCGAGAACCGTTCCGTCGAACCGCCGCCCCACCGAATGACGTCTCCCGGCCGCCAGCACCGACACGTCAGCGAACAATCCCACTCCTTGGCGTCGGCGCGAACTCACGACCACGAAAGACCTCCACCCTACGTCGGCCCGACACCAGCGCGGTGCCCCCGGCCGACACGCAGCCCGCCTCCCCCTGAACGATCCCCCGCAGCGGAGGACACCCCGCCGCCCTCTGCGAGGAAGAAGCCAGGCCAGAGCCAGGCGGGCGGTTTCGGCGGAGGTCGTGGTTCTGGACTTGAAGCCGGGCTCGGCAGCATGGGCTCGCCGTTGACACCGAAGGGCGACGGGCCCGTTGGACGTGTGAAAGGCAGGACCGGGGGCGGAACCGGAACGACCCGAACCGACGGGCACGGCGCCCTTGCCGGCCGGAGCCGCCGGCCATCAGCAGGGCTTTGAACCTTGGTGTGGTCGTGGCTGCCGTAGACGCGGACCTGGTCCTCGGCGAGCTCCCGTAAGTACGTCCACCGCACGGGCCGTGTTGCCGGACCGCCCAATGTGGACCGCCTGCTGGTATCGGGTCAGCAGGGTGCGGGGGGGCGAGGGCGGGGAGGGCCTGGTGCCAGGTGGGCGTGGACATGACGCGGTGGAGCATGGTGCTTGCTGTGTCGTGGTCCGGGGGTGCGGCGGGGGTGTTTTTCAGGGCCAGGTTGCGGATGGCGCGGGTGAAGGGGTCGGTTCCGGCGGTGTGGGGGAGCGGGCTGGGGCGGCAGGGGATACGGGCGAGGTGCGAGGCGACGGCCGTCAGCACGGTGGCCCGTTGGTGACGGGCGGCGGGCAGCGCGGCTACCCGTTCAGCCGCCTCGAGGTCTCCCAGGGCCGCGTGGAGCATAGCCAGTGCAGCGGTCGGAAAGTGCCCGGTTCCCCGGTTGGTCAGGTCCTGTGTCAGCCAGGCGAGTTGCCTGTCGGGTTCCTCGCCGGCTTCGATGCGCAGGAAGGCCTGTACGAGGACGTCTTCCGGCTGCCAGGACCGCGCGCTTGGCTTTGTCCACGAGAACGGACAGCAGATGTTCACCACTTCGGGAGGCACTTGGCACGTCGGGGATTCGAACGGTGCGTTACACACCGTGGCGGTGCACAGTCCCGCGCCGCAGATGAGAAAACACGTGGAAGGTCCGCCACAGAGCTGCGACGATGCCCCCTGCTTTCTTCGCGGAGGACATTTGTTCGTTTTCGTGTGTGCGGGATGTGGCGCCGAGCTGACCATCCCGCTGTCCCCGGTCGCGCTGCCGGTTCATGCCCATCAGAAGTACGGGAACGGGATCCAGCTCCCGGTGCTCATGGAGTCGGGCACATTCGCCGTGGAACCGGAGCCCTGGGGGCCGCCGTGGCGGAGGTGGGAGGAAATCGACCCGGCCGAGGCGGCGGCCCGCGGTATCTACGCTCCGCTCTACGCCTTGTCCGACAGCGCACCCGGCACCGTCGTCATCGCCCCCGGGGATACCCGCGGCACCGTGCTCATCCCGCACGAAGCCGGCGGCTACTGCTGCGGCCTCGACTGGGGTGACGGCCCCAACATGGCCTGCGAGGCGTGCGGCCTGCCGGTGGCGAGCCGGATCGACGACTGCTCACTCTGGCAGGCGGTCTGGCTCGCGCCGGACGCCGTGCACCGCCTCCCCGTCGACGACACCGACTCCGACACCGCAATCCTCTCCTGGGAGGAACTGCTGGAGGAGGCGGTAGCCACGCCCCCGATGGAGCCGATCAGCAGATGGGGCTCGCTCCGCGGGCTGGACCACTGGTGGTCATGGAGCCCACAGTGGGAAGCGGCAGCCGGTCGGGCCCTGGCCCACCTCCTGGCAGCTTCCGACGGCCGACCGGTGACGGTCCCGCCCGGCCTGATCACGGAAGTGCTCCAACGCGCCCTCGACGCCCTGCTGCCCGCGGACCAGCCAGCGCGACGTGCCGTCCTGGCCGGTCCGGGGCTGTCCGCCCCCGGTCCGGACGCCGACATGATCCTCGTGCCAACCCACCCGCAGACAGGAGAACTCTGGAGCCCGGCCGGCCCGGACACATCTGCACGCCCGGTGCCACTGCCGTTCGGGATATGGATGTGGATGGCCTTCCCCGAACCACACCTCTACCTCCCCACCTCGGGAACCATGCCCGACGGCGTACTGCGCGACGACCCGCCCCCGCCACGCCCCCACCACCTGTTCCGAGCCGACCCGGGAACCTTCCAGCACACCCTGGTCCGATTGCCGGCGGTCCGCAGTCCGCTGCTGCGCGAGATCCTCGACAACCTCACGCACCACATGCAAGCCGGTCTCTTCTAGCCGACTGCCAGACGACGCCGGTGCTCACACTCCGGAGCTGCGCAATCGAACAGCACCAGGTAGTGGTGCCTCCCGAAGTGGTGAACATCTGCTGTCCGTTCTCGTGGATAAAGCCACGCGCTCCGCTGATTCAGCTGTGCTTGTGCTGTCGCCATTGCCGTGCCGAGGAGCTCTTGCTGTTCCGCCGGGAGACGGGTGGCCAGGGGCAGCAGTTCGGCGAGGGGGCCCAGCAGTGCCTGGCTCCGGATCATGCGCAGGGAAGCGTCCAGGCCTTTCAGAAGCGGCTGGACCAGTTCGCCGGCCGCCTCAGGGGCGAGGGGGGGCGAGTTCTGTGGCGACGGCGATGCGTACGGCCCGGTCGGTCTTCCGCCACGCCGCACGCCGCCCCGCTTCGGCCGGCCGTTGGTGGCACCCCTGCTCCCCGCTCGCGCGGGGATGGCCCCTGAAGCACCCTGCCGATGCGGCCGCCCATCGGCTGCTCCCCGCATCCGCGGGGATGGCCCCGTCGACACCCTTGCGCCCCAGCTCATCGCCGCCTGCTCCTCGCTCTCGCGGGGATGGGCCTCGCGCCGAGGTCTCGCCGCTCGTGCGGGGACGGTCCCTGGAGCTGGAGTCGGTCCGCGTCCGTTGCCGGCTGCTTCCCGCGCCCGCGGTTCGGGGTTTCTCGGGCGAGCGGCCGGCGGGGGCTGGTGGTGTTCGGTGCGGGACGGTGGGGTGTGCTTACCAAGGATCTGCGGGAGGCCTGAACCTGATGGCTCGACCCTCTGCTTCCCCTGTTCAGCATGTGTGCTGATAGGGGACTTCGGAGGGCGTAGTAAGTCTCCGGGACGGTGTGGGGTCTCAAATTTCGTGTCGGAATATCACGTTCGGTGTCGGATGGAAGCCGGATCCGACACCGAACCGAGATGCGCAGGGCGCTGCCGTACCTCATCCGAGTGGGGCGGGAGCATCGTGCTGCCACGGGAAACTGCGACTCGGGAGCGGAAATGGAAGCGACGGACAGCTTTTGTGGGTGCGGCGTCGGCCCCTGAACGTGGCCAGGCCATGAAACTGATCCCCTTCGGTAAGAGGGTCGTAGCAGTTTTCAGCACCGGGGCGTGTCAGCTCTGGCGCCGAGTGTCATCCGCCTCGAACTGTGAGCCGATGTTGTTCCACATGAAGTCGACCTTCCAGTCGGCCTTGCCGACCGCCCAGCCGAGCACCGCGGTCAAGACCTTCTCCTGGGAGATGGTCCGCGTCTGATAGTGCTCGGCCGCCACACCGTCCCGGAATTCGAGTTGGTACGTGTTGTCGTCGCGCAGCAACACCTGGACATACCAGCTGCCTTCCAGTCCCTCCTCCACGCGCTCCAGCACCAGATGCGCATCACCGCGCCGGAGGTTGGCCAGCATCCTGCCTATCGCCGGCTTCGAGGGCTTCTTGATCACTCGGCCCGCCTCGTCAGTCGCAATCAGCATGACTCGATCCTCCAGCACGGCTCTGACACCGCCCGGTGACCTCATGGCGGGGCTCCTTGGCATCATCTTGGCATGGGATCAGCTTTCCCTCGCACCGTCCGAGCCGTCGACACCAGGCAGCTCCTTGACCTGGCCCAGGAGGCCGCCGGGCACGGCTTCAGCCAGCGACTCCCTGTCGCCCGGCTCCAAACGCACCTCGCCACAGGGGCGGCGAACTACCTGTTCCCGACGCTCGTGCAGCGGCTCGCGCACCGTCCCGAGGCGCCGCTGCGGTGGAGGCGCCAGCAGCTGCTGACCGTCTGCACGGGCGAACAGATTAGGGGGTCTGCTCGACGTCCTGCCCGAGACCTTCGACGAGATCCCGGAGACCCTGGACGCGGCATCCGAGAAGGACGTCACCAACCGCATCGAGCACGTAGTGACCGTGCGTGAGCGGGGGAAACGGATGTCTGACGGACAGTCTGAGGAAATGACATCGCCCTGGGAAAGCCACGGGCCGACCCGTCGTGAGACTGAAGAGGAACGTCCAGGTCACAGCATCGGCGCCTGACATCGGAAGTGGGAACTTACGGGAACGCCCTGTACGGCGATCTGACGGCCCCGCACCCTTGACCGCTCCTCCCTCCCGGCCGCCGGAGGGGTGATCGCCCCTCAGATCGCCGCACAGCGCCTCCACTCCGCACAGAGCGTCCCGCGCGGACCCATCCGACCGTGCGCCCGTCCACCTGCCCGGAATGCCCCCGCCGTGACCACGACGACCACGACCGTGCCGGACCGCGCCTCGGCCACGCTCGACGCCGCCCTCGCCCACACCGTCGGCGACCTCAGCCTCACCGACACCAAGAGCGGCTTACTCCTGGCCCCGACGGCCTCCTCGTCGCAGCCCTCAGCCTCGCCGGGACCGACCTCGCCTGCCTCTCGCTCCTCCTCGCCGTCCTCGCCGCCACCGTGCTCGTCGGCAGCGTCGTCCTCGCGCTTCTCGTCATCCGCCCCCGCCTGGACCCGGGCGGGGACCGCAGCGGGTTCATCTGCCTCGCCACCGCCGACCCCGCCGCCATCACCGAGACCCTCGCCGCGGACCACCGCGTCGCCCAGCTCCAGGCCCTCGCCCGCATCGCGCCCACCAAGATGAAGCTCCTGCGCCTCGCCGGCGACATCACCCTCGTCGCGGTCCCCTCCGCGATCTCACCCGCTGACCCCCACCCGCCACCGGCCGCCGACCCCGAAGGAGCCCCGCCATGACCATCGACGCCGCTCTGCACGACGCCCTGACGGGCGCGTTCACCCGCCCGATCCCGAAGTCCGCCGGCGCCCAGGTCCGCTACCTCGTACGCCAGCACCAGGGCGGCACCCGCGCCGTCGCGACCCTCCTCGGTGTCTCCCAGCGCACCGTCGAGCGCTACGTCCGCGACCAGATCAAGCGCCCCCGCGCCGGGCTCGCCGAGAAGACGACCGCCGAGGTCCGCCGCCGCTGGCAGCCCCAGGTCCCCGCCCGCGCCCGCAAGGCCGCCTCCACCACCGAGGGCCTGACGATCGACGTCCGGGCCCGCTTCGGCTTCACCGCTGCCCCCGGCACCACCGACGACGCCCGCACACGCCACCTCCCCCTCGCCCTCCCGCCCCACCCCGCCACCCGACTCCTCGACGCCCAGGCCGCCGGCGCCACGGACCACGAGCTCCAGCGGGCCACCGCCGACGTACTCGGCCAGGTCTACTTCCGCGACGGCGGACACCGCGCCCACGGCCTGGACATCGAGCGCACCGCCTTCGAGCGCACCGCCTTCGAGCTGTAGCAGTCCTACCGCTGCGCCCTGTGCTCTGTCGGTCGGCTCGCGGAACAGACGCCTGCCGGGCCGACCTGGCCGGTGCCGAGTCGATGCAGCCTCGGCGGCCGACCAGACCCGCGCCGACGTCGGCCTCGCCCGCCTCGCCAAGGCCGTCCGCATCCTGGCGAGGGACGCCCGCCCCGGTCGCGCGTAGGGCTGAGCCCGTGCCGAGCCTTACTGCTCTCAGGAACGCAGGGCGCTGGGTATGGGGACGTGCTTACCTCTGAGCGGTGGCCCTGCCAGGCACACGACAGCGTTCTGATGCCTCAGCGGGCGTCCCGAAAATTTATGGTCCGGAGGACGCCCCGAGCTGCTCGTGCCCTCGTGGAGGCAGCGCGGCGGTTCCTCGCCGTTGATCTGCCTACGACGGCAGCGACGAGGCGTAGGAGGGACCGCTGTCAGCCGAACAGGTTGTGCGAGCCCGACGCGTAGAGCGTCGTGCTGACACGGGCCAGGCGGAACGGGACGTCGCGCCCGCCCGTACCGGAGAAGTAGTACGTCCTCTTGGTGGCGGACTCGTAGGCGAGGAGGTCGTTCTTGCCGTCGCTGTCGTAGTCGCCCGCCCCGACGAGTTCGCCGTAGCGTGCGAATCCGCCGCCGATGAGGCTGCGCCGGGTGAAGGTGCCGTCGCCCTTGCCGAGGTACATCCACAGGACGCCGTCCTTGTCGCGGGCGAGGAGGTCTCCGGCGCCCGCGCCGGCGATGTTGCCGGGGGCGGTGATCTGGTTGTAGACGCCCCAGCCGGGGCCGATCCGCTTGCGGGTCTCGAAGGGCCTGGTGGTGCTGCCGGTGGCCTTGTAGAGCCACAGGACGCCGGTCTTGTCGGCGGCGAGGAGGTCGGGGCGGCCGTCGCCGGTGAAGTCGGAACCGCCGGTGAGCCTGTCGTAGGTCTGCCAGCCGCCGCCGACCTGGACGCGGCGGGCGAACCCGCCGAGCCCGTTGCCCTGGTAGAGCCACAGGACGCCCGCCTTGTCACGGGCGACGACGTCCGCGTGGGACGAGCCCGCGAGGTTGCCGGTGGCCTCGATCCGGTCGTAGATCTGCCAGCCGCCGCCGATCCGGGTCTTCGGAACGTCGACCTCGCTGCTGTACCGGCTGTCGCGGAAGGCGGTGTCCGACCAGAGGACGCCGGAGGCGTCCCGGGCCAGCAGGTCGGGGGCGCCGTCGTCGTCGAAGTCGTGCGGCTTCGCCGAACGGGTGACGGCGAAGGAGCCGGACCTCTTCAGGGCCGGGCCGACGCCGGTCCACGGCTCGGCGGTCATCTCCCAGGTGTACGCGCCGTTGTAGGCCATGCGGGTGTTGGGCTCGCCGAACCTGTTCGCGTCGCCGAGCGTTCCCGACCACGAGGGACCGAAGGGGAAGCCCTGGCGGTAATCGCTGTCCCAGCCGCCGGCCTCGTCGTAGCCGTCCATCACCCAGTCGTAGGTCCTGCCGGTGCGGACGTGCCGCAGCTGCACCGTGACCTTCGTGTCCCAGTGGTTCAGGTACCAGTCGAACGGGACGGACGAGACGTCGTCCAGGTTCACCGTTCCGGTGGGCACCGAGAGGGGCTTCATCTCGGCGGTCTCCGTCGGCCAGCCGTTCGCCGCGACGAAGGTGGCGACCGGCCTGCCGTCCGCCCCCGCGGTGACGCGGTAGGCGCCGTCGCCCGTCCCGAGCCGGCCGCCGCCGGCCAGCATGCCGCCGCTGGTGTCCGGGACCAGTTCCTCGAAGCGGTCGAGCAGCTTGACCGGCGCGGCGGTGGCGGCCGTGAGGCTCCGGGCGCGCAGGCCGGGGTAGGGCGTCGCCTCCTTCGCGAGCCGGGGGACCACGCCGTCGAGGAGCCAGTCGCCGACCAGGCCGATCACGGGCTGGGACTTCGCCGGGCCGAGCGCGACGGTCCTCCGGTCGGTCGTGCCCCGGGTGACGACGACCGCCTGGGCCGTGCCGGCCGCGTCGTTCTCCACCCAGGCGACCCGGGTGTCCGAGACGGCGAACGCCCCGGTGCCCGGGGTCCGGTAGGTCTCGGTGACCTTCCCCGCTTCGAGGTCCACGAGACCGTGGTACCGGGCGCCGTCGGCGCCCGTGAAGGTGACGACGCCGTGCTCGTCGGTACCGGGCCGGACCTTGAAGTCCTCGGCGCCGGCGGGCAGCCCGGTGATCCGGCGCGTGCCCTGGGAGGTGTGGGCCGAGAGGAAGGGGCCGGACCCGGTGCCGTCGGTGGTGTCGAGGGCGAGGGTGGTGAAGACGTACGGTCCGGCGACGCCCACTGCCTGGGCGTCGTGCTCGGGCAGTCGGTAGCGGGCCCCGGTCGCCATGTCGACGACGGTCTTGTCCTGGTGGTCGACGTACAGGTCGCCGCCGGCCACCATCAGGTCTCCCCCGAAGGAACTGGTCGTGCCGTCCTTGTAGCTCGTCCAGGTGACTCTCGACGGGTCGCCGAAGTAGGTGCTGAAGAACCCGGCGCCGCCACCCGCCTCGATGGCGTGGTTCACGGGCATCCGCGCGACCGCCTCCCGCGTCTCCGTGACCGCGCCCGGTGCGGAGTCCGCGACGGCGGAGGGGACGGCCAGTGCCCCGGCGCCGAGGGTGACGGCGAGGACGGTGGCGATGGCGGCGGCGGTACGACGCCGAGCTACACGCACAACAAGCACAAGCTCTCCAGACGAAGACGGGGAGGCCTACAAAGATCCGCGGACCGACCCGTATGACCATCGACCAGGAGCAGAGGTTGTACGAGCCCCCTGTCCCGGTGGTTCGAGAGCCCGGACATCTCGCACCACCGCCCGAACGCCTCACCCGCCATCCACGGACGGCCCTCACCCGATCGGCGACTACTCCGAAGATCCTCAGTGAGCCTCAGTGAGGCCACGTGAATCCCAAACACGGCGGCGCGACCCACCATGAGCTCTCCCCAGGCCATCTACGCCCCCTGGTCAGGGCACGTGTGACGGGGACGATCGACCTTCCGCGAGTGCGAGGGCCGTTACCCGGCTCATCCGCTATCCGGGCCGGGCCGAGGTCCGCGAATCGATTCGCGGACCTTCGACGTCACCGTGCTGATGCTGTTCACCCCGATCGGCAACGGCACGACGACCGAGACCGCCACCCCCCGCCCCAGCGTCCTCGACGACCAACCCCCCGCCCCCGGCGCCGCCCTCTCCCTCCCCGGCGCCGAAGAGCTGACCCGCGCCCGGTCGCCGTCCTGCCGGCTTTGCGGCGGTTGTGGAGGTCGTGGGGTGTGGGGGTGTGGTTCGGGGGCAGGCGGATGGTTGAGCGCATGGGACTGCACTCGACCACCGCGCCCGCGGCCCTTCCCCCCGGCCACCGGGCCCGTGGTTCCGCGACCGCCCCGCCCCGTACCTTCCTTCGGGTGCGGGGCGGTCGTCCTGTCCGCTCTCTCGCTGGCGGCATCGGCGCCCTGACCGCAGTACTCCTCGCCCGGCGTCGATGGCCCGCCCCCGTCCCGGGGGAGGGCCGCTGCGGGAGGTGTGCGGCCCGCTGGGCGCTGGAGGCGGCGTGCCCGTGCTGGGCGGCGGTCGCGCCCGCGATGGTCAGCAGTTCGCTGCAGACCGACTCGACCACCGCGCCCCAGCCCGCGGCGGATCCGGCGGGGACGCTGCTCTCGGAGATGCCGTTGTGGGCAGGGGCGACGGCCCCGGCCTCCAGCCGGAAGACGCTCTCGTCGCTTCCCGCACGCCGTGCCCGGCGGCGGTCAGGGCCTGGAACACGGCTGCTCGCGCGGGGATGGCCCCCTTTCGTGAACTGGGCCCTGTCCGGGCGATCAAGTTCGCAGCAGTCCGTCACTGACGCGGGATATCGATGCCCGCCGCGCGCAGGTGCCCCTCGACCAGCCCGTTCAGCCGGGCGATGGACGGTGCCTCGTCCACCCGGTGGTGGTTGACCACGCCGTACCGGGAGGCCGCGTCGGGCCCGTGCGGTCGCCCGGCCGGCAGCGTCAGCAGCGCGCGGGCGCCCAGCAGGTTGGCGGCCACCGCCGAGGCCAGTTCCTCGATCCGCGGGTCATCGGGATCCCAGGACCTTGCCTCCCAGCCGCGCTTGGTCAGATGGACGAACTCGGGGTCGTCGAGCCGGTGCTCGAGGTTGGCCAGGAAGAGGTCGAAGACCTCGGAAGTCAGCGCCCGCGACAGCACCAGGGCCTCCCGCTGGGTGGTGACGTAGTCGGGGCTGAAGCCGAGCTCGGCGAGTCGCTCCAGGACCGCGCAGGCCCGGTCGGGCAGCAGGGCGCGGTCACCGTGGGCGAGCCGGTGCAGGGTGTCGCGGCGGGCGGTCAGCTCCTCGATCTGTTCGGTGAGCCGGCGGCGGACGTCGTCCAGGGCTGTGGCGAACCGCTCGGGCTCGGCGTCGAGGAGCTCGCCGATCTCGGCCAGCGGCACGCCTGCCCCGGCCAGGGCCCTGACCTGGACAAGGCGCAGCAGGTCGGCCGACCCGTAGCGCCGGTAGCCGGAATGGTCCCGTTCCGGTTCGGCGACCAGACCGAGCCGGTGGTAGTGCCGCACCGTCTTGACTGTGATCCCGACGAAAGCCGCGGCCTGACCGATCGTGAGCCCCTCTGCCATGGGGTGAGAGTAACGCTCCTCTATTGCCTTGACCTTGACCTTGGGTCAGGGTCCACGCTCACCTCACACCCGCTGACGCGAGATGAGGAATCAGCATGACCGAGCAGAACACCGCCGCCGCCCAGGACCGCCCCGAGCTGCGGAAGGCCATGCAGGAGATCGTCGACGCCGGTTTCTCCGGCGTCCAGCTGCGCGTGAACGACGAGCTCGGCGAGTGGGTCGGCAGCGCCGGGGTGAGCGAGCTGGGCCGGCCCGCAAAGCCGCCGGCCGACGGGCATTTTCGGGTCGGCAGCGTCACCAAGACCTTCGTCGCGACCGCCGTCCTGCAGCTGGTGGCCGAGGGCCGGCTCGGCCTTGAGGACCCGGTAGCCGACCTCTTGCCCGAGTTCGCGCTCGACCGGCGGATCACGGTGCGGATGCTCCTGCAGCACACCAGCGGGCTGTTCAACTTCACCGGGGAGTTCGCCGAGGACGGGTCGGTCGAGCCCGGTGTGGTCGCCGGATGGGGCAAGGAGTGGGTGGACCTGCAGCACGCGACCTACCGGCCGGAGGAGCTGGTGCGGGGGGCGCTGGCGAAGCCGGCGCGGTTCGAGCCGGGGACGGCCTGGAGCTACTCCAACACCAACTATGTCCTGGCCAGGCTGCTGATCGAGCAGGTCACCGGTCGCTCGCTGCCCGAGGAGACGCACCGGCTGATCCTGGGCCCGCTCGGTCTGACGGGCACCCTACTGCCGGAGACCCGGGAGGACATCCCCGAGCCGCACGCCCACGGCTACTTCGGCTACGACGACGCCGGAGAGTGGAAAGTAGTCGACACCACCCGCTTCAACCCCTCCTGGATATCCGCCGCCGGCGACATGATCTCGACCAGCCGGGACCTCCACACGTTCTTCTCCGCGCTGAACAGCGGCAACCTCATCTCGACCGAGCTGCTGGCCGAGATGCGCGTCGCGGACCCCACGATGGGTTACGGCCTGGGGGTGTTCGTGCAGGAGCTGGACGGCGGCGGCACCGTCCTCCACCACAACGGAGGGTTCTGGGGCTGGGGCGCGCTGATGTACAGCACGCCCGACGGCACCAAGACCCTGACCGGCTCGCTGACCTCCGGGGACGCCGAAATGGACCTGCCCACCATGGCCGGGACGTTCGAGGAGGTGAAGCGGACACTGGTCAAGGCGGTGTTCGCCTAGAACTTGTCCAGCCGCCACGTGCGGAGCCAGACGGCGAGGGCTGCGGCGGTCGTGGTGCCGAGGAAGACGTATCCGCGCTTGTCGCAGCGGGCGGCCACTGCTCTGGGGCGCTCGAGCCGGCCGATCGCGAGTTCGACGGTGTCGCGTTTCTGGCGCCGCTCTTCGCCGAACCCCGGTGGGCGCCCGCCTCGTGAGCCTTTGCGCAGACGGGCGCCCTGGCCGTCGGTCTTCTCGGGGAGGCGTGCGGGGTGCCGCGCCGTCGCAGGTAATCGCGGCAGGGCCCGTTGCTGCAAGCCTTGTCCGCGGCCATCCTGTCCGGCTTCTTGCGGGGCCTGCCCGGTCCGAACCGGGGCACGCGGATCTTCC
The DNA here is from genome assembly GCF_014650895.1 of Streptomyces omiyaensis. Classification (GTDB taxonomy): domain Bacteria; phylum Actinomycetota; class Actinomycetes; order Streptomycetales; family Streptomycetaceae; genus Streptomyces; species Streptomyces omiyaensis. The sequence goes on along the minus strand of NZ_BMVV01000057.1, from coordinate 2,792 downwards.
CCGGCACCGGTTCGAACTGAGTGCGGTCCACCCGCTGCCCCGGCGTGACGACCAGGGACAGCGGGCGGCAGCGGCCGTCTGCGCTCAGGTCGAACTTGGTCGTGAACCCTCCGCGCGAGCGGCTTGAGGCGGGCGTCGGCGGTGGCTCGGTCCGGGCGCCGGCGGATGGTTGAGCGCATGGGACTGCACTCGACCACCGCGCCCGCGGCCCTTCCCCCGGCCGCCGGGCCCGTGGTTCTGCGACCGCCCCGCCCCGTACCTTCCTTCGGGTGCGGGGCGGTCGTCCTGTCCGCCACCCGCCCACCCACCCGCCCGTCTGCCGGACGCCAGCCGTTGGGTGGGCGGATCTTCCCGCTTGTACCTGGGGTGCTCGCGGTGTCCAGTACGATCCGGCGCCCACGCCGGGCTCGGGCCGGCGCTCGCTCGGTGCCGGGCTGGGTTTCATGCTGCCAGCCGCTTGAGCCGGTCCAGGCTCACCGGGGCGGAGGGATTCGCCGTGTGCGGGGCGGGCATGCGGGCCGGTGTCCGCGTCGGCCGGCACGGTCACGGTCACCGCGACCGCCCGCGTGACGTCGGTCCGCTGGGACATGGGCGACGGCACCACCATCACCTGCGCCGGTCCCGGCACCCCCTACACCGCCGGCCGGGGCATGACGATGTCCCCGGACTGCGGCCACCTCTACACCCGTGCGGCCGACTACAAGGGCACCGCCACCTCGACCTGGACCATCGAGTGGGAGGCACCCGCCCTCGAGGACGCCGACACCCTCACCGAGACCAGGCAGACGCCGTTCACCGTCCACGCCGTCGAGGTCCAGGTCCTCAACCGACAACCCCCTTGACCGGCTGTGGTGAGCACCGCCGGCGGCACTCACCACAGCCCCTCTTCACTCACCACCGCGCTCACCACCGGCCTCACCAACCACCGCCCCGCACCGCGCTGACCTGCGAGGGTCAGCGAATGGGTCACTCCGCCAGCCACCGCCCGAACCGCACCGCGCAGGGGGCGTCCTCGAGCACCAGGACCACGGGCCCAGCCGCGCCCGCCCCGTACGTCACCGCTGCCGCGCGTACGTCATCTCGGTGACGTACCGCCGTCCACGCCGCAGTTCGCCGGCCGCTTCCGTGGGTGCGGGTCAGTCTCCGGCGGCCACCTGCCCGGGCCCGGCGTTTGATTGCTTCACCGGTTGCCTTACAAGTTGCTCTACCGGGTGCCTCACCGGTTGCCTACCTGTTCCACGAGCCCGTTCATTGCCACAGGTCAGAGCCGATGGGTCAGCCGATTCAGACGCCGACACCTCTCCTGCTCCACAGAGAGGTCTTCTCCTCGGTGACGCACCGCCGTCCACGTCGCGGCCCGCCGGCCGCTTCCGCGGGTGCGGGTCAGCCTCCGGCGGCCATCCGCCCGATCCCGGTGCTTGGTTGCGTCACCGGTTGCGCCACCAGTTGCACCACTGGTTGCGCCACCGGTTGCATCACCGGTTGCGGACCCTCCGAGCCGGGCCGGGTGTCCGTGCTGGTCAGCACCGGTGGGTCAGCCGATTCCGACGCCGACACCTCTCCTGGCAGGTCCAGGAGAGGTCTTCCCCTTCTCCCTCGCCGGGCGGGCCGGGGCGCCGGGCGACGGCGGCCGACTGCCGGAGAGTTCTGGCACCCCGCCAGGGCGGGGGAGATTGGCCGGGTGAGCACCGCGCCACCACCCCACCGTCGCCCGCTCGGCCCCGGCCCCGACGTCCCCGACCGGCTCCCGTCCGACCGGTGGGCCCGCGCTGCCGCCGGCCTCGCCGCCGCAGCGGAGTGGACCGCCGCCCCGGACCGCCCCGCGGCCGCGCCGGGCTCTGGCCGGCGTCCGCTCGGGGCCGGTCCCGCGGACCCCGGTACCGACCCCACCGCGCCCCGGTAGGGTCGGGGCCAGCCCGTGCCGATATGGCGTGCGCGGGCGAGGCCCGGCGCCCAGGAGGTCCACCTTCCGGGGGCAGTACCGCCGGGCCGCCCAAGCCCCCTGACGGCCCCTCTGCCTGGCTCCGGGCCCCCTCCTGGTTCGGCGAGGCGCGGGAGGCGTTCGGACCGCCATGCAGGGCCTCTCCTTCGTGCCGGCTCGCCGTCCCACCCGTAGAAGGGTCCCGTCTGTGACCATCGACGCCGCTCTGCACGACGCCCTGACGGGCGCGTTCACCCGGCCGGTCCCGAAGTCCGCCGGCGCCCAGGTGCGCTACCTCGTACGCCAGCACGGCGGCACCCGCGCCGTCGCGGCCCTCCTCGGCGTCTCCCAGCGCACCGTCGAGCGCTACGCGAAGGGCCAGATCAAGCGCCCCCGCGCCGAGCTGGCCGCCCGCATGACCGCCGAAGTGCGCCGCCGCTGGCAGCCGCAGGTCCGGGCCCGCGCCCGCAAGGCCGCATCCACCTCCGAAGGCCTGATGATTGATATCCGTGCCCGCTTCGGGTTCACCGCCGCTCCGGGCAGCACCGATGACGCCCGCACACGCCACCTCCCCCTCGCCCTCCCGCCTCACCAGGCCGCGCGCCTCCTCGACGCGCAGGCCGCCGGCGCCACCGACCGCGAGCTCCAGCGGGCCACCGCGGACGTGCTCGGCGAGGTCTACTTCCGCGACGGCGGACAGCGCGCCCAGGGCCTGGACGTCGAGCTGTCCGACATCGAGCGCATCGCCTTCGAGCTGTAGAGCGACCTCGACCACCCCACGGCCCCCTCGGGCCCGGGGCGGCTGTTCCTGCCCCTGGGCCGCCGAGCGCGCCCGTTCTGGCCGGCCCCGGCCCTGCGGGGGTGGGGTGGG
>NZ_BMVV01000056.1 GCF_014650895.1 Streptomyces omiyaensis | reverse complement strand
GGGGTCAGCGCGATCGACACCGACACGGCCCGCATCAGGGGCAGTCCGTCCTCGGCGTGCCAGGTCTCGAAGTCGGAGTGCCAGTAGAAGCCGCTGGCGCCGAAGCCGGGCTTCACGTTGATCCGCGATTGGTGGAGGTAGACGTCGGAGCGGAGGATCTGGCGGGCCCGGTCCACGAGCCGGGGGTCGCCCGCGAGCCGGGCGAAGACCTCGCTGATCCGGTGCACCTCGAAGACGGAGCGGATCTCCCGGGAGCGGGGTTCGACGATCGCCCGGGTGTCCTCGCGGATCTTCGGATCGGCCACCAACCGGTCCAGCTCCGCGCGGAGTTCGACGACCTCCTCGGGGGTGACGAGGGTGTCGACGGCGAAGAAGCCGTTGCGCTCGTAGTCCTCCAGCTCGCGCGGCCAGAACGGCCCCGGCGTGCCGGGCTCGGACCAGACGACGGGCTCCTTGCGGTAGACGAGGGCCTCCTCGGTGCCGCGGGTGGGGTACGGGTCGACGGGGCGGGCGGGGGCGGTGGTCATCGCGGTGCTGGCCTTTCTCGTACGTACGGGGAGGGGAGGGCGGTCGGAGTGGGGCGTCAGGCGGTGTGGCGGACGGCGCGAGCGAGGATGCCGAGGCCCTCGTCCAGCTCGTCGTCGGTGACGGTCAGCGGTGGCAGCAGCTTGACGACCTCGTCGCGCGGCCCGGACGTCTCCACGAGCAGTCCCAGCTCGAAGGCGCGCCGGCAGACGGCCCGGGCCCGCTCTTCGTGCAAGAATTCCAGCCCCCATACCAGGCCGCGGCCCCGGTACGAGATCCCGAGGCGCTCATGCCCTGCTGTGAGCTCGCGCAGGGCGCTCTCGACGCGTCCGGCCTGGCGGAGGGTGCGGTCGCGCAGGGTGCCGTCCCGCCAGTACGTGTCGAGGGCGGCGGTGGCGGTGACGAAGGCCGGGTTGTTGCCCCGGAAGGTGCCGTTGTGCTCGCCGGGCTCCCACACGTCGAGCTCGTCGCGGAACAGGCAGAGGGACAGGGGCAGGCCGTAGCCGCTGATGGACTTGGAGAGCGTGACGATGTCCGGGGTGATGCCGGCCTCCTCGAAGGAGAAGAAGTCGCCGGTGCGCCCGCAGCCCATCTGGATGTCGTCGACGATCAGCAGCATGTCGCGGCGGCGGCACAGGTCGGCGAGGCCGCGCAGCCACTCGGCGCGCGCCACGTTGATCCCGCCCTCGCCCTGGACCGTCTCGACGATCACGGCGGCCGGGTGGTCGAGGCCGGAACCGGAGTCCTCCAGGAGCCGCTCGAACCAGAGGAAGTCCGGGGTCCGGCCGCCGAGGTAGTGGTCGAACGGCATTTGGGTGGTGTGCGTCAGCGGCACGCCCGCCCCGGCGCGTTTGCCGGCGTTGCCGGTGAGTGCGAGGGAGCCGAGCGACATGCCGTGGAAGGCGTTGGTGAAGGAGACGACCGTCTTGCGGCCGGTGACCTTGCGGGCCAGCTTCAGTGCCGCCTCGACGGCGTTGGTGCCGGTCGGGCCCGGGAACATCACCTTGTACGGCAGGCCGCGGGGCGCGAGGACGGCCGAGCGGAAGGTCTCCAGGAACCGCCGCTTCGCCGTCGTCGACATGTCGAGGCCGTGGGTGATGCCGTCGCTCCCGAGGTAGTCGAGGAGCGAGCGCTTCAGCGCGGGGTTGTTGTGGCCGTAGTTGAGGGACCCGGCGCCGGCGAAGAAGTCGAGGAAGGGGCGGCCGTGCTCGTCGAAGAGGCGGCTGCCCGTGGCGCGTTCGAAGACGGTGGGCCAGGCGCGGCAGTAGCTGCGCACCTCCGACTCGACGGTCTCGAAGACGGTGGGTTCGGTGTCGGCGATGAGCGTCATGCGGGACTCCAGTGAGGGGGCGAAGGGGGCTGGGTCAGAAGGACAGCGGCGCGATGCGGTGCAGCACCTCGGCCTCGTGGCCGGGCGCCGGGAAGGCGGCGGACGGGAAGAGGACCGTCCGGCTCACCCGGGCGCCGTGCCGCCGGGCGTAGGCGCCGAACAGGCGCTCCGACGCGAGGTTGCCTGGGGTGATGGTCGTCTCGACGGCGTCGAGCGGGTACGTGCCGGCGACGCGCTCCGAGAGGTGGTCGAGCAGCGCCCCGGCGATGCCGCGGCCCCGGTGCGCGGCGTCCACGGCGACCTGCCACACCAGCAGCGTCCCCGGCGCGTCGGGCCGGAGGTAGCCGGTCACGAAGCCCAGCGGCCGGCCGTCCGCGTCGCGGGCGACGGCCGAGGTCTCGGCGAAGTCCCGGCACCACAGGAGGTAGCTGTAGGAGGAGTTGACGTCCAGTCCCCCGGATTCCCGTGCCAGCCGCCAGAGTTGGGCGCCATCGCCGACCCGCGGCCGTCCGATGGTCCATTTCCGAGCAGAGACCGGCGCTTCGTCCCGGACGCGTTCCGGTGCTGTGTGAGCTGTGGTCATGGGCGCCGAAGTTACCCAGCGCAGTCGACAACTTCTTGGACTGCAGAGGTTCCGTAAGGTGCTGAGATTGTGGTAAAGGCGGGGTGCCCGGCAATCCTCTCGTCGGCTGTGAGGGTGAGATTCAGGGGTCGATACAACCCCTTAATTGGACAAAGCTTTCCCATGTAACGAAAAAGTAATATCTTTGCGTTGTGCCACTTTTGCTACCTGAGTGTTACCGCATCGTCGGCCCGATGGGGGTTTGGCTGGCGGAGGGCGGGTTAAGGGTCTTGCTTTCCTTGCGAATGGCTGTCCCGGCCATGGGGAGACGCATCGAGAGAGCTGGACGAAGAGGGTGGTTTTCATGAATCCCCGGATGTCGTCGGTACTCGGCCGCCATCCCGCGGCCATGGCCTCGAGCGAGGCGAGAGAACAGCTGGCGGCCTGCATCGATTCGTGTCTCGTCTGCGCGCAGATCTGTAAGACATGCGCGGATGCATGTCTGGGGGAGGATGGGGTGAAGGGCCTGGTCGGCTGTGTGCGGCTCGATCTCGACTGCGCCGAAGCCTGCTACGCCACGGCGTCCGTGCTGTCGCGCGCGTCCGGCGGTCTCGACAGGGTCACTCGAGACCTCCTGAGGGTCTGCTCCGACGTCTGTGCGGCATGCGCCGACATGTGTGCGGGCCACGCGGAGGAGTACGCGCACTGTCTGGTCTGCGCCGAAGCCTGCCGGGACTGTCAGCACGCGTGCAAGGACCTTCTGGAGGTCCTGCCCTGACCGCGGATGTCTGGGCTTGCCGCGGTGCTTACCTCGGCTCGTCGGACTTCAGCCGCACGAAGGGGATCTGCTTGCCGGCCGACCGGAAGCCGATGGTGTGTCCGTCGTCGATGGGAAATCCCATGTAGCGGCAGAGCGTCCGTGCGGCGCGGGGATGACGGCGGGCGTACTCGGTCATGATCCTCGCGCCCTCCTCGGGGATGGGGAACTGGGCCGTCACGACGTGGTAGCCACGCCCGAACTGGATCGTCGCTTGGGGCGTGTGGCGCAGATTGCGGTACCACTGGGCCTTCGGCCCGAAACCGGAGGCGACGGTCCAGGTGTCTTGGTGGCGGTCCCGGGCGACTACTTCCAGGACCACCTCGCGCGATCGGCCCGACTGTCGACCGGTGCGGATCAACAGGAGCAGCCGCCCGCCGAACAAGGGGCCGAGGCCGGCGCGGAAGAGATGGATCGGTGAACGGAAGAGCAATCTTCTCCAGCCGACGGGAGGACGTGGGCGCTGGGGGGAGGTGGGCATGTGGCTGGCCTCCGGGTGTGACAGCTGGCCTCGATACGCCATGGACGCGGTTCGGTAACGTCCCGGCATCGGCTATTTCGCGACGCAAAAAAACTATTGCATAGTCTCAACGTGGGGCCGGGAGCACGACTGAGCACAAGGCTTCTCGGCGCCGCGCAGTACGCGGGCAACCCTCCGTGGTGGTTGGTGGCCGAGGGCTTCTTCGTCGCTTCTGTCGCGACCCTGCTCGTCGGCGGGGCGGGCGCCGCCGACGTTCTGGTCGGTGTGACCTCGTCCCAGGCGGAGGCGGCTGTTTTGGTGGCGACAGCTGCCGTGGCGCTGTACCTGCTGTTCCTTCGCGCAGGCCATCTGCTGGTCGCCCTCCTCGTGGCCGTCGGTTTCCTCCTCTCCCCGGCCCTTTCGACGCTCGCCGCCGACGCGGTTCTGTCGGGTGCCGGCCGGACCCGGGACGTGGTGGTGACCGCGGTCGCTCACGAGCCGCTCGACCGCCCTGCCTACCGGTGCTCCGTCCGGCTGCAGGACGGCTCCCCCGTACGGCAGAGGTTGTGGCGCGGGTGTGGACCCGAGGTGGTGCCGGGCGACCTGATCGGCATGGTCTACGACCCCGGCGACAGGGTCGCCCCGAGGGGACTCGAAGGACGTGGCCCCCTGCTGCGGAGACTGGCCTGGACGACCGTCCTGCTGCTCGTCTTCGCGGCCGTCTCCTTCGTCGCCGTTGTGCGGTCCTATCGTGTCTCGTCCGTGGGGTCGGACCAGCCCAGGGGCAGCGGATCGGCATCCCCCGCCCGGTAGGGCGGTTCCTGGCCGGCCGAGTTGAAGGCGGCGAGCGCGTTGACGAGGGCGCTGCGCTGGGCGGGGTCGAGCCGGCGCAGGATGCCCGTGATCTCGTCCCTGCGCCGCGTGGTCACATGCTGGACGACGCGCTCACCCTCGGACGTCAGGCTCTGCATGGTCTCGCGCCTATTGCCGGGATTGGTGCGGCGGCTCACCAGGCCGGCCGCGATCATCCGGTCCACCATCCGCATGGCGGTGGAAGGCTGGACCCCGAGGTGCTCGGCCAGCGTCACCAGCTTCGACGGCCCGTGGGTGGACAGCACCACGAGCATCCTGAACTGGGGCAGGGTGATGCTCTCCTCGACCGTCGCCAGTGACCGCGCCGACACGGCCACCAGAAGTCGTGAAGCCGTGAGCACGGCGCGCGTGACGGCCTCGATGTCGTCCGGCGCCGGCTCGGCCCCCGCGTGCTTCTGCATGCGACCTTTCTACCCTGCGAGGCGCGGCTGTCCGTCATGACCTCCCACTCGCTCGCCCTGCGGGCGGTAGCGCAACAGAAGCAAGGCGGCGTCGTCCCCGAGCGGCCCTTCGGTGTGACTGACGAGGTCCCCGTGAAGCCTCTCCAGGGCGAGCTCGGGGCTTTCCGCGTCCAAGAGGCTGAGCCGGTCGACCAGCGGGTAGAACGTTCCCCGCCGGTCACGGGCTTCGACGACGCCGTCCGTGTACAGCAACAGCTGGTCACCCGGAGCGAACTTTCCTGTCAGTGGTTCCGGGCTTTCTGTCCCGTCGAGCCCCAGGCCCAGCGGCGGTGCGGGCGTACCCGGCTCGAGGAATCGGGCCGTACCGGCGGAACCGAGCAGCAGGGGCGCGGGATGACCGTAGTTCAGCAGCGTCATGGTCCGGTCCGGCCGTACCTCCGCGATCACCGCGGTGACGAACCGCTCGCCCTGCAGAGTCCGGTCCATCGCCCGCTCCAGCCTTGTGCTCACCCCCACCAGCTCCGGCTCGTCGTGGGCCGCTTCCCGAAAGGCGCCCAGCACGTCCGCCGCCGTCTCCACCGCGTCGAGCCCCTTGCCCTGTACGTCTCCGACGATGACCCGCACGCCTCCGGGAAACGTCACCACCTCATAGAGGTCTCCTCCGATGCGCGCCTCCGCGACGGCCGCCGTGTACGAGACGGCCACGAGGAGCTCGCCGGCCTGGCGCGGTACGGGGCGCAGGAGAACCCGCTGCGCGACCTCCGCGATCGAGCGGACGCTGGCCAGTTCCGCCTCCCTGCGGCGACGCGTCACCGCTGCGGCCAGGCCGGCGGCGGTCACTCCGGCCACCGAGATGAGTGCCGTCGTGCCGCGCCGCCCGGGAAACAGTCCGTCGTACCAGCCCAGGGCGAGGCAGAGGATCAGGGCCAGGCTCCCGACGAGGGCGGTGCGGGCCGGTCCACCGGTGAGCCCCGCGAAGGCGGGCCCCAGTGCCACCAGCGGCAACAGACCGACTGTGGGGCCGGCGGCGACGTCCGCCACCAGAGTGACCCCCATGACGATGTAGGGAAGGAGTGACAGAACCCGGGTTCCGGACGGCTGCTGGTTGGACAAGGCGTTCCCCCGGAAGGTGCTCTTCACTCATGGCTACCTTTAGCCTATGCAACGATTGTGTGGGCGGAGACGGCCGTCCCCGCCGGTTACCGAATCGATGAATCGTCCACCGCTTCGCTTCTGTCGGCAGGCGGCCGGTGGGGGTCGGGGGCCGCGCGGGTCAGTAGGTACGGATCGGGGCTCTGAGTAGGGTGTTCACCGCTGAGCTGGTGGACGGGGTGATGGCCAAGCACGACCGGATCGAGCGGCGCCACCGGCTTCTGTCGGCGAGGCGGGTCGTGTGCTTCGTCCTGGCGCCGTGTCTGTGCCAGGACGGCACGGAAGATGCCGACGAGTCGATGGGCGAGTGACCGATGCGCAAGAAGTGGCTGCCGCTGACCGCAGTGCGGACGGGACCAGGTCGAGCCGCTCCCGGACCGGAGGAACGGTGAGCGAGGAGCCGGTCTTCGTCAGGAGCGGTTGGGGAACCGGCCGGTACGTCTACAACCACCGCAACCCGGTCGGACGCGCACTCATCGTCCTGGCGCCGCTCATCGCGCTCGGCGGGCTGTACGGAGTGCGGGCCGAGTCGACCTGGAGCGAGGGCGAGCTCCGCGACGCCGTCCACCAGGGCGTCGCGGACCTGGACGGCAAGGCGCACTACACGACTCTCGCGGGCGACCGCGGATTCCTGATCGCCGAGGCGATCCAGGAGAGCGGTATCGGGCCCAGGTACGGCATCGAGACGGACAAGGAGGAGGACGGCGACTACACCGTCGGCACCGAGGAAACCGACACCGAGTACTGCGTCCGCGTCACTCTGACCCCGGACCCGGAGCCGCCCGTGGTCTTTCCGGGAACCGAGGACCTGCTCCCACCCGGCCCCGACATGCTCGCCTTCTACGTCTCCCCGCGACCTTCGACGAGGGCGCTTGCCGCTGACACCGGTCTCGGCGCCCGTGCTGCTCGTGGCGCATCGGTTGGGCGGTAACCTCCTTGCATGCATGACTGGTTGAGACGGACCTCGGCGCCTCTTCTGTGGGCTGCGCTGTGGCTGGCCATGACCGCGTTCTGGTGGATCGGCGGTCAGTTCACGGAGGAGCCGAAGTCTCTGGTCCTGTGTGCTGTCTGGGGTGGCGTTCCGATAGTCGTGGTGATGCTGCGCGAGTACTTCCGGTCGTTCGCTGAGGGGGACGGAGTCGGTTCGAGCGACAGGTCCCGGGATCAGGAAGGCCGGTGATCACGTACCGGCTCGTCGCCCGCGTGACGATGCCGTGGGCGTCGGAGCGGCTCCGTGAGAGGGGCCGACTCGATGGAGCCGGGATGTGGGACAACCTCAGAAGTCCGTACTGATGACGGAAGCCTTACGTCACGGCATGGGTGCCCCCGCGGTGCGGAACCTGCCCCTAACGTCGCACCATGCGCGTACTCGTCACCGGAGGAGCCGGGTTCATCGGCTCGCACATCGTCACGGAACTGCTCTCGGCGGGTCACGAGCCCGTCGTCCTGGACGCGCTGCTGCCCAGCGCTCATCCCACTGCCCCAGCGCCCTCGCCGGTGGAGTTCCTGCACGCGGACGTCCGGGACCCGCGGGCGGTACGGTCCGCGTTGGACGGGGTGCAGGCGGTCTGTCACCAGGCGGCCATGGTCGGCCTGGGCAAGGACTTCGCCGACGCCCCTGACTACGTCGGCTGCAACGACCTGGGGACCGCGGTGCTGCTCGCGGCGATGGCGGAGACCGGTGTGCGACGTCTCGTCCTCGCCGGTTCCATGGTCGTGTACGGGGAGGGACGCTACGAGTGCCCCGGCCACGGTCCCGTACGGCCGGGGCCCCGGCGCGCCGAGGACCTGGCGGCGGGATCCTTCGAGCCCCGGTGCCCTGCGTGCGGCGCCGAACTCGCCCCGGGGCTCGTCCGGGAGGACGCGCCGGCCGATCCCCGGAACGTGTACGCGGCGACGAAGCTGGCCCAGGAGCATCTGGCCGCGTCCTGGGCCCGCTCGGTGGAAGGGACGGCCGTCTCCCTGCGCTACCACAACGTGTACGGGCCGGGCATGCCCCGTGACACCCCCTACGCGGGCGTGGCGTCGCTGTTCCGCTCGGCCCTCGCACGCGGCGAGGCGCCCCGCGTCTTCGAGGACGGCGGACAGCTCCGGGACTTCGTCCACGTACGGGACGTCGCCGCGGCGGACGTGCTGGCGCTGGAAGCCGTCGCCGACCTGCCCGCGGGGGTGCTCACCCCGTACAACGTCGGCAGCGGGGAGCCGCACACGGTGGGCGAGATGGCCACCGCCCTGGCCCGCGCCCACGGGGGCCCGGGGCCCGTGGTGACGGGGGAGTTCCGACTCGGTGACGTCCGGCACGTCACCGCCGACTCGACCCGGCTGCGGCACGACCTCGGCTGGCTGCCGGAGGTCGGCTTCGCCGAGGGGATGGAGGAGTTCGCCCGGGCCGCGCAGCGGGCTTCCGCCGCCGTGGTCTGACGCCGTGGGCTGACCCGCGCGCTCAGCCGGCGGCGGCCGGAAGGACGACTTCGAAACGGCACCCTCCGGGAACGTTGCGCACCGCGGCGCTGCCCGAGTGGGCCTCGACGATGCCCCTCACGATCGCGAGCCCCAGCCCCGCCCCCGCGGGAGGGGTGCGCGCCTCGGTGCCGCGCCAGCCGGTGTCGAAGACCCTGGGCAGGTCCTCGTCCCGGATGCCTCCGCAGCCGTCGGTGACCGACAGGACGACGGTGTCCTCGCGCCGCTCGGCGGCCACCGCCACCGTGCCGTCGGGCGGGGTGTGGCGGATGGCGTTGACGAGGAGGTTGGCCAGGACACGGGTCATCTCCTTCCCGTCCACCTCGACGGGCACCGCCTGGACCGCCTCTCCCGAAAGGCGTACGCCGTGCTCGCGGGCGAGCGGATCGGCGCCGCCGAGCGCGTCACCGACCAGGTCGTAGACGGAGAGCCTGCTCGGAGTGAGGGTGAGCGCACCGGCGTGGATCCGGGAGAGTTCGAAGAGGTCGGTCACCATGGCGGCGAGGCGGTCGACCTCGGTACGGATCTGCCGGTGGTAGCGGTCGGGGTCGGCCGCCACACCGTCCTCCAGCGCCTCCGCCATGGCCCGCAGCCCGGCGAGAGGCGTGCGCAGGTCGTGGGAGATCCAGGCGACGAGCTCCCGTCGGGACGCCTCCAGCGCGCGTTCACGGCGACGGGACTCGTCCAGCTTGGCACTCGTCGCGGCCAGTTCGAGGGTGAGGGCGGCGAGTTCGGCGGTGGCGGTGCCACGGGGGGCGGAGAAGCTTCCTCCGTCGCCGAAGTCCCGCGCCGCCTTCGTCAGGGCGTGGCTGCGGGCCACCACCCACCGTCCGAGGAGAAGCGCGACGGCCAGCGAGACGAGGGCGGCCATGGCGACGACGACGGTGACGACCCACAGGTCGTGGGCGGACAGGAACATCGCCTGGGCGACGGCCAGCGTTCCGGCGAGCATCGCCGTCACGGTGACGGCGGCGACCACGGCCAGGGAGACCGCGACCGAGCGGTGGCGCACGAGCCGGAGGACGACCGCGCCCGCGAGCCCGGCGCACGAGGCCCCCAGAAGGGCGAAGAGGGCGATGAGCAGGACGTCCTTCACGCCGTCCCCTCCTCGTTCTCCGGCTCGAAGCTGTAGCCGAGGCCCCACACGGTACGGATGAAACGGGGCCGGGCCGGATCGTCCTCGATCTTGGCCCGGAGCCGTCGCACGTGGACGGTGACGGTGGACAGGTCGCCGAAGTCCCAACCCCACACCTCCCGCATCAGTTCCTCCCTGCCGTGCACGGTGCGCGGACGGCTCAGGAAGTACGCGAGCAGGTCGAACTCCCTGAGGGTGAGGGCGAGTTCTCGCCCCGCCCGGGTGGCGCGGCGGGTCACGGGATCCGCGGTGATGTCTCCGCCCCGCAGCGGGGGCCCCGGATCCGCCGGGGCGGTGGCCGTACGGGTCCGCCGCAGCACGGACTCGACCCGCAGCACCAGTTCGCGCGGGCTGAACGGCTTGGTGACGTAGTCGTCCGCGCCCATCTCCAGGCCGGTGATGCGGTCGTCCTCGTCGCCGCGGGCCGTCAGCATGATCACCGGCACGGGTCTGTGCGCACGCAGCCGCCGGCACACCTCCAGGCCGTCCAGGCCGGGCAGCATCAGATCGAGCACGACCAGGTCCGGCCACCGCCGCTCCGCCCGCAGCAGCGCGTCGGGGCCCTCGGCCGCGTGCTCGACGGAGCAGCCCGCCCGCTCCAGGTAGCCGCCGACCACCTCGGCCACCGTGGGGTCGTCGTCCACCACCAGGATCCGGGCGGGTGCGGTCGGGGTGTCGTGCTCGCTCATGGCGTTCACCCTCGCACCCTCCTGCCGCCGACGGCCACGCCCACCCGGGGGACGCTTCCCGATGTCCGCGTTTCGTAAGGAGTGAAAGGGCCTGAAAACCGTCCGCGATTCCTACGGTGAGACGTGTGACACCCATGACCGCAGATGTCGTCCTGCCCTGCCTCGACGAAGCCGAGGCCCTCCCCTGGGTCCTGTCCCGGATTCCCGCCGGTTGGCGGCCCATCGTCGTCGACAACGGCTCCACCGACGGATCGGCCGCGCTCGCCGCAGACCTCGGGGCCACGGTGGTGCGCGAGCCCCGGCGCGGGTTCGGGGCCGCCTGCCAGACCGGGCTGCTCGCGGCGGAGGCCGAGTTCGTGTGCTTCTGCGACTGCGACGCCTCCCTCGACCCCGCCCTGCTGCCCGGCCTCGTCCGCTCCGTGGCCGACGGCTCCGCCGACCTGGTCCTCGGCCGCCGCCGCCCCACCGGGCGAGGAGCCTGGCCGGCCCACGCCAGGGCGGGGAACCTCGCCCTCTCCCGGCTGCTGAAACGCCGCACCGGGCTGCGGCTGCGCGACCTGGGACCGATGCGCGCCACCCGCCGCGAAGCCCTCCTGGACCTTGACCTCTCGGACCGCCGCAGCGGCTACCCGCTCCAGATGGTGGTACGGGCCGCCGACGCCGGCTGGAGCGTGCGCGAGGTCGACGTGCCGTACCGGCCCCGGGCGGGCCGCTCGAAGGTCACCGGCACCTGGAAGGGCACCTGGCAGGCTGTGACCGATATGCGCCGCGTGCTCGACGAGCCCGTCGCCGTGGGAGGTGGCCGCCCGTGACCACCCTCCTGGTCATCGCGAAGCAGCCGCTGCCGGGCCGCGTGAAGACCCGCCTCACGCCTCCGTTCACCCCGGAGGAGGCGGCCTCCCTCGCCGAGGCGGCTCTCGCGGACACTCTCACCGCCGCGGCGCGCGTCCCGGCCGCACGGCACGTCCTCGTGCTCGACGGCGCACCGGGGCCGTGGCTGCCGCCCGGCTTCCAGGTCGTCCCCCAGGTGGCGGGCGGACTCGACGTCCGGCTCGCGGCCGCGTTCGCCGCCTGCGACGGTCCTGCGCTCCTGGTCGGCATGGACACCCCGCAGATCACCCCGGAAATCCTCGCCCCAGCCCTGTGCTGGGAGGCGCACGACGCCTGGTTCGGCGCCGCCGTCGACGGGGGTTTCTGGGCCCTCGGCCTCGCCGTTCCCGATCCCGCCCTCCTGCTCGGCGTCCCGATGTCCCGCCCCGACACCGGAGCCGTGCAGCACGCGCGGCTGAGGGCGGCCGGCCTGAGGACCGGTTCGCTGCCCGTCCTGTGTGACGTGGACACCGCGCGGGACGCCCGGTACGTCGCGGCTGAGGCATCGTGGACGCGTTTCGCGGCCCGGCACGCCCGCCTCACGGCTTCGACAGCGGGGACGGCGTCGTGACCACGACGGCGTGGCGCGCAGATCCGTACGCCGATGCCCTGCGCACCGGGCGGGGGCCGCTGTTCCTGCGGCGTGACGACGGCTGGCTGCTGCCCCTGGAGGTCGAGCGCTGGTGCGAGGAGCCGGACTCCGCGGACCGGTCCGTCCTGGCACGGTGCGGGCACCGGGTCCTCGACATCGGCTGCGGTCCCGGACGGCTCGTCGCCGCCCTCACCTCCGACGGCCGTCGGGCCCTGGGCATCGACGTCAACCCGGAGGCAGTGTCCCGTACGGAGAGGGCGGGCGGCGCAGCCCTGTGCAGGTCCGTCTTCGAGGAGCTGCCGGAGGAGGGCCGCTGGGACACGGCCCTCCTCATCGACGGGAACATCGGCATCGGCGGCGATCCCGCCCGCTTGCTGCGGCGGTTGCGCCGGATCGTGTCCCGCACCGGTCGCGTCCTCGCCGAATGCGCGCCCGTCGACGTCGACGAGCGCTGCGAGGTGCGGGTCGACGACGGCCGTGGCGGCAGGGGAGAGCCGTTCCCGTGGGCCCGGATGGGGATCCGGGCCCTCTCCGACCAGGCGGCCGAGACCGGATGGAGCGTGTCCGATGGCTGGACGGCTGCAGGACGCTCTTTCCTGTCCCTCGTGCCTCAGCCCTCGGTACCGACTCGCCGTTGAGACCGCCGCCGCCACAGGCGCGCGAGGTGCAGCAGCCCCGCGCCCGTGGCCACGGCCGCCAGCACGATCGCGAGGTTCCGTCCGTAGGGGAGGGGCAGCGCCGACGGATTGGGCGGCGGACCGGGCCGCAGGAGGAGCGGCAGCGTCACCAGTACCACGCTGCCGGCGATCACCAGAGCCCCGCGCCACAGGCCCCGTCCGGGTCGTCTGGCGATCAGCAGGCCGACGGTCAGGACCAGCGGGGCGAGGACGCCGTCGTGGACGACGAGTGCCCCGGCCAGCCACACCAGTACGACGCCCGGGGCTGGTTCGGCCGTCACCAGCCAGGCCCCCAGGCCGATCAGGCCGACCCCGAGACCGCCGACCGCGTAGCGCAACACCTGAGACGGGCTCACAGCACCTCCAGGCGGTGTACCCACTTGGTCTGCAGGACCCCCGGCCGGTTGGGGGCGATGATCCGGGCAGGGAAGCCGTGGTCGAGCGAGAGCTGCTGCCCGTTGAGCGTGAGGGCGAGGAGGGTGAGCGGATCGTCCACGTACTCCGCACCCATCTCCATCACCCGATAGGCGCCCCGGGCCTCCAGCGAAGTCACCCGCAGGGCGTCCCGGCCCGGCCGCCCGCCGGCCCTCTCCACCAGGTCCCGCACCCGCACCCCACCCCAGTCCGCGTCGACGCTCCAGCCCTCGACACAGGCGATCGGCAACCGGGCCCGGGCGGCAGCCATCGTCCGCAGTTCGCCGAGGCCGAGGACGTAGGACTGTGGACCCACGACCTCCAGTCGCCATCGTGCCAGGCCGTCGGCCGAGACACCGGCCGCGGCGGCCGTCCGGTTCACCGGCAGGCCCTGGGGGCCGTGGTCGGGGCTGCGGGGCGCGAGCAGATCGAGCGCCTTGAGGGGGGTGACGGACTGACCGACCGTCGTCAGCGTCACCACACCGACCGCCCCGCCCACGGCGAGGAGCAACGAACGCCGGTCGGCGACGTCCTCGGCCGGCAACGCGCGTGTTCTGCTCGACCGTCCGCTCCAATGGGCCCGGATCTCGGGTGCCTTGACCGCGACGTGCAGCAGGATCGAGCCGGCCACGACCCAGGCGACGGCGAAGTGCACCGGTACGAAGGAGAACGACCAGGGGTACCACTCGACGATGTTGAGCAGCCCGGTCACCACCTGGAAGACGGCGGTGGCCACCAGGACGGCGATCGAGAGGCGCTCCAGTGCGTGTCGTACGGACCGGACCGGCGGCCACACGAACAGCCGCGGGTACACCGCCCAGAGCTTGACCGGGAGCAGCACGAGCGCGGCGATGCCGACGGCCACGTGCACGCCCTGGGTGAGCCGGTAACCCCACACCGGCCGTGCGGGCAGGCGGTCGGCGAGCCAGCCCGGCGGGTGCTGGAGGTAGTGACTGACGAGACCGGTCAGCAGGCAGACGCCGAAGGCGGCACCGAGCCACCGGCCCACCGCCGTCGCCGTCCTGGCGTCGTGCAGCCGGCCGCCGAAGGAGGGTGGCCGT
Source organism: Streptomyces omiyaensis (assembly GCF_014650895.1). Taxonomy (GTDB): domain Bacteria; phylum Actinomycetota; class Actinomycetes; order Streptomycetales; family Streptomycetaceae; genus Streptomyces; species Streptomyces omiyaensis. The sequence continues at coordinate 3,598 of NZ_BMVV01000056.1, read as the reverse complement.
ACCGTGGACAGGAACCGGCTCGGCGGTTTGGGCACGCGGAAGGTCATGCCGTCCATGACACCCCCGGGAAGGGCCGCGGGAGCGGTTCGACACCTTACGGAACTCGAACGTCCCGCCGGGTCGCCTCCCTGGGAGGACGGCGCCCTGCCAGGCTGTGGGTGTGATCCGCAACCGCCCCGTCGTCGTCGCCACCCTCCTGCTCACGACCCTGACCGCCCTCCTCGTCGCCCTTCTGCACGGAAACGCGCGCGGCGCCGGTCTCCTGGCCGGATACGCGGGGGCATGGGTGTTGTTCGCGGCGGCCGTCGTCGCCCTGCGCCGGGTCCCAGACCGGTCGGCCCTCCGGCTCCTCGTCGCCGGGGCGATCGCGGTCACGGCCACCGGCCTGACGGCGGCGCCGGCCACGAGCACCGACTCCTACCGGTACGCGTGGGACGGGCGAGTACAGGCCTCCGGATTCTCCCCGTACGACCACGCACCGAACGACTCGGCACTCCTCGAACTCCGTGACGCGTGGCTCTTCCCCGACGCCGCGGCCTGCGCGCGGAGCGAACCCGACCTCGCCCCACTGGACGACGGCCTGTGCACCCGCATCAACCGGCCCACGGTCCACACCATCTACCCGCCGACCGCCGAGGCATGGTTTCTGCTGGTCCACGCCGTCTCACCGGACGGCGTCCGCCACAAGACACTCCAGACCGCCGCCGCCCTCCTCGCGCTGGCCGTCACGGCTCTGCTGGTCGTGATCACCCGCCGCCGGGGCGATCCCCACAGGGTCGCCCTGTGGGCCTGGTGCCCGGCCGTCCCCGTCGAAGCGGTCAACAACGCCCACGTCGACATCCTCGCGGTCCTCCTGTCCGTCGCCGCCCTGGCCGTCGTGGCACGCCACCGCGTCGCCGGCGGGGTGTTGCTCGGCCTGGCGGTCGCCGCGAAGATGCTGCCGGCCCTCCTCGTGCCGGGAACGCTGTCCGGAGCAAAACGGCCGCGCGCGGTCCTGGCGGTCCTGCTTCCCGCGGTGGCCACCGTCGGAGCGCTGTACCTGCCGTACGTCCTGCTCTCCCGGGAATCCGTCTTCGGGTACCTGAGCGGCTACGCACGAGAGGAGGGATACGACGAGGCGGCCGCGAGCGGCCGGTACGACCTGCTCCGACTCGTCCTGCCCGACGCGTGGGCCGTTCCGGCCGTCGTCCTCGTCATGGTGGCGGTGGCGCTCACTGTCTGGTCGCGTGGAGATCCCGAACGCCCCTGGAGCGGCGCCCTGGTGACCACAGGGACCGCCTTCCTCCTGCTGACCCCCGGCTACTCCTGGTACGCCCTCCTCCTGGTCGCGCTCGTCGCCCTGGACGGCCGCTGGGAGTGGCTGGGCGTGGCCCTCGCCGGTGCCACCGCCTACCTCGCGACGCCCCTGGCGGGGCAAGGGACGGCCACCACCGCCTACGGGATCGCGGCGGCGGCGGTCTGCGCCGGCTGGTGGACACGACGACGCGCTGAGGGCGCAGTTCCCGATACGGCACGTCCCCACCCTCGCCCACGGCCCTGTGACGAACCGACCACCCATCCCACGGAGACACGAAACCATGCATGAACGCCCCGGCGGCAACCCGACGGCCGACATCGCGATCATCGGCGGAAGCGGCTTCTACGAACTGCTGGAACCGACCCACCGGGTCGAGGTGACCACCCCGTACGGCCCGCCCTCCGACGCCGTGACCATCGGCACCGTGGGCGGCCGTGCGGTGGCCTTCCTCCCCAGGCACGGCGCCACTCACGCCCTCCCGGCCCACCGCATCAACTACCGCGCCAACCTGTGGGCCCTCCGCTCGCTGGGCGTCCGGAGGATCCTCGCGCCCTGTGCCGTCGGATCCCTGCGCGACGACCTCGGCCCCGGCAGCGTGGTGGTCCCCGACCAACTGGTGGACCGCACGATGGGACGTGCGCAGACGTTCTACGACCACGGCGCGGTGCACGTCTCCTTCGCGGACCCGTACTGCGAGACGGGCCGGACCGCCGTTCTCAAGGCGGCGAGTGAGAGCGGGGAGGAGGTCCACGACGGCGGAGTGATGGTTGTCGTGGAAGGCCCTCGCTTCTCGACTCGGGCGGAGTCGCGGTGGTTCGCCTCCGCGGGATGGTCGCTGGTCAACATGACGGGGCATCCTGAGGCGGCGCTCGCACGCGAACTCGCGCTCTGCTACACCTCCGTGGCCCTCGTGACCGACTACGACGCCGGGGTGGCGCGCGGGGAGGGCGTCTCGCAGCAGGAGGTCTTCAGGGCGTTCTCGGCGAACGTCCGACGATTGAAGGACCTCGTCCTCCGTACCGTCCGAAGCATGGAGTCCGAGAGGGAGTGCGCCTGCTCCACGGCGCTCGACGGCATGGAGCTGCCCTTCGAGCTGCCGTGAGGAAGCCGCACTCCACCACTGACGGACAGCCCGGGTAAGGCGTCCGCTGAGGAGCCCGTGCCTCGCGGACGGAGCCTGGTACCCGGTGTCGACGGACACAGCCTGTTCGTCCACCACGATCCTGTCCGGGCGTCGCCGAATCCACTACGTCCGAGCTCATGCCCCCACTTCAAGCGGAGGGGCGAGGTCGCGCGGTGCCGAGAGGGTGGTGGCCAGTGCCGGCTGCCTGACCCGGTCGCACGCGTCGTCGAGCCTAGCTGGTCCAGCGTCGCTGCTCGTCCTCCGGCGCCTGCCCGGCAGTCTGCAGCGTCAGACATGCCCGATAGGGTCCCCGCGACGCTGGAATCCGGTAGCAGGAGGAAGCATGGCGAGGCGAATACGCGACGAGGCGTTCCGGATGGAACAGGAGCGGGGGCGCTACGCCCCCCACGTACGTCCGATCAATGAGATGGTCGACGCCTTGCGCGACCAGGACGGGCGTGGCTGGATGCCTCACGTCGCCCCCTGGCACGGGGGCGTGGAAGCGCGCGCCCTGTCGATCCTGCGGGACCCGGGCCCCAAGACGCAGGAGGGCGTCGGCTCGGGATTCCTTTGCATTGAGAACGACGATCCGACAGCGGAGCTTCAGGTCCAGCTCTTCGAAGGGGCCGGGATCGTGCCGAGAGACGTCACTCCCTGGAACGCCTACCCCTGGTACATCAACCGCTCGCCGAAGGCGGCCGAGATCCAGGCCGGCGCCGAGGTCCTGAAGCAGCTGCTGGAGCTGATGCCGAAGATCGAGGTCGTGCTCCTCCAGGGCAGCGAAGCCCAGGACGCGTGGCGCCGCCTGCTCAAGACGCACCCCGGAGCTGTCCGCGAACGGACTCTGAAGGTGGTCAGCACCTACCACCCGGGACGGCAGGCTCTCTTCACGCCGGACCCGGAGGAACGCGCACGCCGCGCGCAGCACAGAGTCGACTCCTGGCGGACCGTCGGTGACATGCTCCGCGGGGCGGCCGGGGAGCCGTGAGCTCCATCGGGCCCCCGCCGCGTACGCGCAAGGGAACCGCACAAGTCGTTGGAGAGTGGGGAGGGGTCTGCCGCACGAACGGGTGACATCTGATCTGGCTTGCCCTGTAGGGCAGGTGGGAAGGATGTCGCTGTGCCGAAGCCCTATCCGGAAGAGTTCCGCCAGGATGTCGTGCGGGTCGCGAGGAACC
>NZ_BMVV01000055.1:13377-18159 GCF_014650895.1 Streptomyces omiyaensis | reverse complement strand
GGGGTCAGCGCGATCGACACCGACACGGCCCGCATCAGGGGCAGTCCGTCCTCGGCGTGCCAGGTCTCGAAGTCGGAGTGCCAGTAGAAGCCGCTGGCGCCGAAACCGGGCTTCACGTTGATCCGCGACTGGTGGACGTAGACGTCGGAGCCGAGGATCTGCCGGGCACGGTCGACGAGCCGCGGGTCGGCGGCGAGCCGGGCGAACACCTCGCTGATCCGGTGCACCTCGAAGACGGAGCGGATCTCCTGCGACCGCGGTTCGACGATCGACCGCTCGTCCTCCCGGATCCGGGGGTCGGTGACCAGGCGGTCGAGCTCCGCCTGGAGTTCGGCCACCTCGTCGGGGGTGACCAGGGCCTTGTCGGCGAAGAAGCCGTTGCGCTCGTACTCCTCCAGCTCGCGCGGCCAGAAGGGCCCGGGCGTGCCGGGCTCGGACCAGACGACGGGCTCCTTGCGGAAGACGAGGGCCTCCTCGGCGCCGCGGGTGGGGTACGGGTCGACGGGGCGGGCGGGAGCGGTGGTCATCGTGATGCCGTCCTTTCTCGTGGGTGCGGGGTGGTCGGCCGTCGGCGGCTCACGCGCCGCCGGGCTCGGTGAGCAGCGGGTAGACGCCGTTCTCGTCGTGGTCCTCGCGGCCGGTGACCGGCGGGTTGAAGACGCACAGACAGCGGAAGTCCTCCTTGACCCTGAGCGTGTGCCGCTCGTGGCCGTCGAGGAGGTACATGGTCCCGGGGACGATCGTGTAGGCGATCCCGGTCTCGTGGTCGGTGAGTTCGGCCTCGCCCGCGGTGCAGACGACGGCCTCGACGTGGTTCGCGTACCACATGGCGGTCTCGGTCCCGGCGTAGAGGACGGTCTCGTGGAGGGAGAAGCCGACGCGCTCGCGGGCGAGCACGATGCGCCTGCTCTCCCAGGTGCCGGAGGCGGACCTCACGTGCCGGTCGGTGTTCTCCAGCTCGGCGAAGCTACGGACGATCACGGGGGTGGCCTTTCTGGGGAGGGCGGTTCAGGCGGTGTGGCGGACGGCGCGGGAGAGGATGCCGAGTCCCTCGTCCAGCTCGTCGTCGGTGACGGTCAGCGGGGGCAGCAGCTTCACGACCTCGTCGCGCGGCCCGGACGTCTCCACCAGGAGGCCCAGCTCGAAGGCGCGCCGGCAGACGGCCCGCGCCCGCTCCCCGTCCTCGAACTCCAGGCCCCACACCAGGCCGCGTCCCCGGGGAGCGGCGGCGGTGCCGAGCTCCCCGAGCGCGGCCTCGACGGTGGCGGCCCGCCGGAGGGTGCGGTCCCGCAGCGCGGTGTCGCGCCAGTACGCGTCGAGGGCGGCGGTGGCGGTCACGAAGGCGGGGTTGTTGCCCCGGAAGGTGCCGTTGTGCTCGCCGGGCTCCCACACGTCGAGCTCGTCGCGGAACAGGCAGAGGGACAGGGGCAGGCCGTAGCCGCTGATGGACTTGGAGAGCGTGACGATGTCCGGGGTGATGCCGGCCTCCTCGAAGGAGAAGAAGTCGCCGGTGCGCCCGCAGCCCATCTGGATGTCGTCGACGATCAGCAGCATGTCCCGGCGGCGGCAGAGGTCGGCGAGGCCGCGCAGCCACTCGGCACGGGCCGGGTTGACGCCGCCCTCGCCCTGGACCGTCTCGACGATCACGGCGGCCGGGTGGTCGAGGCCGGACCCGGAGTCCTCCAGGAGCCGCTCGAACCAGTGGAAGTCGGGGAGCGCGCCGCCGAGGTAGCGGTCGTACGGCATCTGCACGGTGTGGGTCAGCGGCACGCCGGCCCCGGCGCGCTTCCCGGCGTTCCCGGTAAGGGCGAGCGAGCCCAGGGACATGCCGTGGAAGGCGTTGGTGAAGGAGACGACCGTCGTGCGGCCGGTGACCTTCCGGGCCAGCTTGAGCGCCGCCTCGACGGCGTTGGTGCCGGTCGGGCCCGGGAACATCACCTTGTACGGCAGCGCGCGGGGCGCGAGGACGGTGGAGCGGAACGTCTCCAGGAACTCCCGTTTGGCCGTCGTCGACATGTCGAGGCCGTGGGTGATGCCGTCCCCGCCGAGGTAGTCGAGGAGGGGGCGCTTGAGGACGGGGTTGTTGTGGCCGTAGTTCAGCGACCCGGCGCCGGCGAAGAAGTCGAGGAAGGGGCGGCCGTGCTCGTCGAACAGACGGCTGCCGGTGGCGCGTTCGAAGACGGTGGGCCAGGTGCGGCAGTAGCTGCGCACCTCCGACTCGACGGTCTCGAAGACGGTGGGTCCGGTTTCTGCGATGAGCGTCATGCGGGTCTCCAGACGGTGGGGGGAGTGACGGAGCGGCCGGTTCAGAAGGCCAGCGGCGCGATGCGGTGCAGCACCTCGGCCTCGTGGCCGGGGGCGGGGAAGGCGCCGGAGGGGAAGAGGACCGTGCGGCGCACGTCGGCGCCGTGCCGCCGGGCGTAGGCGCTGAACAGGCGTTCCGAGGCCTCGTTGTCCGGGGTGATGGTGGTCTCGACGGCGTCGAGGGGGCCCGTGCCGGCGACGCGCTCCGAGAGGTGGTCGAGGAGCGCCCCGGCGATGCCGAGCCCCCGGTACGAGGGATCGACGGCGACCTGCCAGACCAGCAGCGTCCCCGGGGCGTCGGGGCGGAGGTAGCCGGTCACGAAGCCCAGCGGCCGCCCGTCCTCGTCCCGGGCGACGGCGGACGTCTCGGCGAAGTCCCGGCACCACAGGAGGTAGCTGTAGGAGGAGTTGACGTCCAGGGCCTTCGACTCCCGCGCGAGCCGCCAGAGTTGGGCGCCGTCGCCGATCCGGGGCCGTCCGACGGTCCACCTCCGGGGAGAGACCGGCGCCGCGTCCCGGACGTGTTCCGGTGCTGTGTGAGCTGTGGTCATGGGCGCCGAAGTTACCCAGCGCAGCCGTGAACTTCCTGGCCCGGCGGGGTTGTGGAGCGGAAGGATCCGCGGTATGGAACTGCGGGGTTTCAGCGCCCGCCGGATGATCTTCCGGTGAATTGCAGGGGTGCGGAAGGCGTTAAATCGGGTGATAGTGTCCGTTTATAACGACGAGGTAACACCTTGGATCCTCGTCTCGGAGCCGCCGAGCGTTATCGGATCGCAGGTCCGGAGCCCGTTTGGCCGCGGCGGATGCGGTTAGGGATGCCTCGTATGGGCCCGTCTTCACGGAGTGTCACCACCCCGCGTCCGGCGCCTTCCGGCGGTCTCCCGGCGCTCCTCGGGCCGTCGTCCGGCCGATCACCGGCTTCCGTCACCCGCCCGCCCGCCCGCCGTCGTCCGCCTCCGCCCTCTCCGCCTCCGCAACCGCCTCAACCCCCGTAACCGCCCTCTCCGCCTCCGCCGTCGCCCGGCCGGCGGACCGCGGCACCGCACCCGCAGGCGGAGCCGGCCGGGCCGGACTAGCGTGGTCAGGGTGAGCAGTCGGCTCCCCAGCACCCCGCCCCCCGCCGGTCCGGACGCCCGGAGCGGCACTCCCGCCACGGCGCTGCCCCGCATCGCCGCGCAGGCGCTCGCCGCCGTCGCCGCCGGATACGCCGCCATGGGGATCACCGCCGCCCTCGGCCTCTGGGCCGCCGGCGCCGCCGACCTCCCCGGAGGCTTCGCCGCCGTCCTCGCCGCGGTCGTCGTCATGGCCGTCGGCGGCCAGGTCGAGATCGCCGGCTCGGCAGGATCCTTCGCCGGCACCGAGGGCGAGCTGACCGCGATGCCCCTCACCGTCACCCTCGTCGGCGCGCTCGTCACCGGCGCCGTCTTCCTCCGCCCGCTGCGCCACCACGCCGTGGCCAGGGCCGGCGACCTCGCGGCACGGGCCGCGGCCGTCACCGTCCTGTGGCTGGCCGCGCTCGCCGGACTCGGCGCCGCCGCCCGCCACGACTTCCCCCTCGGCCTCGACGTCGGCGATCCCCAGGAACCCCTCGGCGACCTCTTCGGCGAGCTCATCGACGCGGTGAACCCCACCGTCGGCTTCCGCACCCTCCTCGGCCCCACCCTCGGCTACGGCCTCCTGTGGATCCTCGGCGTCCTCCTCGTCGCCCTCCTGGTCTCCCGGGGCAGCGCCCTGCCCGCACGCCTGACGCGGTACCACGAGGCCGTCCGGCCCGCCGCCTCCGCGATGCTCCTGCTGCTCCTCGCCTACGTGGCCGTCGGCCTCGTCATCGGCCTGGTCGTCGCCGCCACCAAGGGCCACGCCGCCGAGACCTTCGCCGTCCTCCTCCTCGGCCTGCCCAACGTCGCCTGGCTCGCCCTCGGCGTCGGCATCGGCGGCGCCTGGGAGGGCAAGGTCGAGGGGCCCTTCGGCCTGCCCATGCCGCAGGTCCTCGACGCCGTCCTGCGCAGCGGCGGCGACAGCGCCGACCTGTCCACGGTGGACCTCTCCTCGCTGGCCGCCCAGGACGGGCGCGCCTGGTGGCTGCTGCCCATCGCCGTCGTCCTGGTCCTCGCCGCCGCCTTCGTCGCCGCCGTCCGCTCCCCGGCCCGGACGCGGCCCTGGCAGCACGCCCTGCGCCTCGGCGTCGCCTTCGCCCTGACCATGCTCGCCGTCGCGCCGCTCACCCTCGTCGAGGCGCGGTTCGGCCTCTCGGTCCTCGGCATCGGCGACCTCGGGGCCCTCGGCGGCGAGGTCGTCCTCCGGCCGGAGGTCTGGCGCACGGCCGGTCTCGCCCTCCTCTGGGGCCTCGTCGCCGGCTTCCTGGGCGGCCTCCTCGCCACCCGCACCCGGCACCACGGCCAGCTCCCCACCGAGCCGGGGACCCCCGGGGCCGGCTCCGGACGGAGCCCGGGGGCCTAGAGCCTGTCTGACAATTCC
>NZ_BMVV01000055.1:0-13367 GCF_014650895.1 Streptomyces omiyaensis | reverse complement strand
GGAACGCCCAAGTAGCTCCGCTACGCGGGCGCCCCGGCCGCACGCCGATCGCACGCACCGGACGACCCGGCCTGATCCGACGCCAATTGTCAGACAGGCTCTAGTGATCTGAGTCAGAGATTCGTCGCCTACTGCCGACGAATCTCTGACTCAGATCACTAGGGGGCGGCCGAGCCGGCGGTTCGGCGAAAGAGCGTGCGGCGGCCGTGGCGGCGTAGTACTCCTGGGGAAGCCCGCAACACCGTTCCCCCCTCACCCGGGAGTCTGTCGATGGCCGTTCGCCGTGTCGTGCCCCATGTGCGGTCGGAGGCTCCGGAGGAGAACCGGGAGTTCTACGGCCTGCTCGGATTCGTGGAGGTCATGAACCACGGATGGATCATGACGCTCGCCTCCCCGTCCAGCCCGACGGCGCAGATCGGCTTCATGACCGAGGACAGGACCGCGCCGGTCGCCCCCGATCTGAGCGTCGAGGTGGACGACGTGGACGCGGCCTACGCGGCCGTGCGGGAGAGCGGCGCGGAGATCGTCCATCCCCTCCAGGACGAGGAGTGGGGGGTGCGGCGGTTCTTCGTCCGTGACCCCGACGGCCGGGTGGTCAACGTGCTGGGCCACCGCTGACGCCCCCGGGCGGAAGGGGGACGCGGGGCGGAGGGACCGACCCCGGCGCGGCGGGCAGGGGCTCTCACGGCACCGGCGAACAGCCGCCGCGCGGGGGGCCCCGGAGGCCGCCGGGCCCCGGACTCCGCACCCCTCCTGAGGCCCCTGGGGCCGCGGGTCGAGGACCGCTAGAGGCGCCGGAACACCGGCCGCGCCCAGCCCGGAGGTTCCGGCGGCGGACCGGGCTCACGGTGCCCCGTCCCGCTCGCCGCCCCCGGGCCGCCCGGCACGCGCGCCAGTGCCGCCCGCAGCTCGGCGACGAACTCCAGGCACGTCCCGTACCGCTCCTCCGGCGTCTTCGCCAGGGCCCGCGCGAACACCGCGTCCGCGGCCTCCGGCAGCCCGTGCCGGTGCTCGGCCAGCGGAGGCGGGGGGTCGTACTGCTGGGCCCACAGCACCGCCCAGTCGGTGTCCCGGCGGAACGGCGGCACCCCGCACAGCGTCTCGAAGACCACGCACGCCAGGCTGTAGACGTCGCAGCGCCCGTCCACCGGCTTCCCCGAGATCTGCTCCGGGGCCACGTAGTCCAGCGTGCCCACGAACTCGCCCACCGTCGTGAACCCGGTCAGCGAGAGCGACTTCTTCGTCAGGCCGAAGTCGGTCAGGTACACGTGCTCCGGGTGCTCCCGGTCGGTGCCCTCCGCGACCAGGATGTTCCCCGGCTTCACGTCCCGGTGCACCAGGTCGTGCGCGTGCGCCGCGTCGAGCGCCGACGCCACCTGCGCCGCGATCCGGCCCGCCGCCGCCGGCGGCAGCGGCCCCTCCCGGGCCAGCAGCGCCACCAGGTCCTGGCCCGCCACGTACCGCATGGCGATGTACAGGACGCCCTCCGTCTCGCCCGCCTCGAAGACCGGCACGATGTGCGGGTGGTCGATCGAGGCCGCCACCCGCGACTCGTGGGCGAAGCGCTTGCGGAAGGTGTCGTTGCGGGCCAGCTCCGGCGCCAGCAGCTTCAGCGCCACCGTCCGGTCCAGGCGCAGGTCCCGCGCCCGGTAGACGACGGCCATCCCGCCGCGCCCGATCTCGGCCTCCACGCGGTACCCCGCGATCTCCCTGCCGACCAGGCCGGACGGCCGCCCCGCCGGGAGGCCGGAGTCCCGCGCGCCGTCCCCGCCCGCGCCCGCCATCAGGACCCGTCCTCCGCGTCGGGCGGCCGGCGCACGACCCGGGTGGGCGGCGGACCCCCGGACGCCGCCGGGTCGACCAGCGGCACCACCTGGGTCGGCTGGTACCCGACCGGCGCCGGCCGCGCCTCGGGTACGGGCTCCGCCCCGGCCACCGGCTCCGGCTTACGGCCCGGGCCGGACTCCGCCCCGGGCACCGGCTCCGTCCCGGGACCGTCGTCGTCCCCGGGCGGTACGGCCTCGGGCGCCGCGGCTCCCGGCGGTACGGGCTCCTCCGGCCCGGCCCCCGCCGCCCCGGAGGGCTCCGCGGCCCGGGACGGCTCCGAGGTCCGGGAGGGGCCCGCCGAGGCCGCGTACGTCGTCAGGCCCGCCCCGTCGCCGTACACCCAGCGCTCGTGCTCCGCGTCGTACAGCCACACCGACTCGCCGTCGACGACCATCCCGACCCGCAGCCCGCGGGTGCGCCGCCGGAAGGTCTCCCCGTCCGCCCGCCCGGCCGCCAGCTCGTCCACCGCGCGCCGGTACCGGCCCAGCGCGTCCTCCGCGCGGGCGATCAGCGGCCGGGGGTCGGCCGTCCGGGAGAGCGCCGGACCCGCCGCCGGGGGATCGTCCGGGACGGACACCAGGAGCCGGGCGTCCACCCACGCGGACCAGCCGTTCGAGCACAGCACCCGCCCCCAGTCGCCGGTCCGCTCCGTGAGCCGCACCGGCAGGAAGGCGTCCAGCGGGACCGTCGGCCGGTCCGGGTCGGGCGCCTCCCAGGAGGGCAGCCCGCCGCGCGGCACGACGTGGGTGGGCCGGAAGTCGGGATCGGATCCGGGGTCCCGCGGAGAGGCCCCCGGGTCCCACCCTGCGGATCCGGGGCCCGGCACGGGGTCGGGAGGGCTCACGGCCCCACCTCCTCCTCACGGTCAGCGGCGCATGACGACGGGTTCGTGCCGGCGCAGCAGGCGGGCCACGGCGACTCCCAGCGCCAGACAGAGCACCACCAGCATGCCCATGTCGAAGAGCCAGGCCGCCGCCGTGTGCTCCATCAGGGGGTCGGCGGTCTTCTCGCTCGGCGCCACCGACTGGATGTCGATGGTCGCGCCCATCGCGGCGAACGCCCACCGCGACGGCACCAGCCAGGCCAGCTGCTCCAGGACCGGGGTGCCCCGCACGCTCAGCAGCGCCCCGCAGAAGACCACCTGGACGATCGCGAGGAGGACGAGCAGCGGCATCGTCACCTCCTCCTTGCGGACCAGCGCCGACACGAGCAGGCCGAGCATCATCGCGGTGAAGGCGAGCAGGGCGACCGCGAGGGTGATCTCGATCAGCGGGGGCATCAGCACGCCCTTGCCGTCGGACACGTTCAGCGGCACCCCGATCAGGGCGACCAGGGTCAGCACCACCGCCTGGACGACGGTCACCGTGCCGAGGACGACGACCTTGGAGGCGAGGTAGGCGGACCGGGACAGGCCGACGGCTCTCTCCCGGCGGTAGATCGACCGCTCCTTCACCAGCTCGCGGACCGCGTTGGCCGCGCCGGTGAGGACGCCGCCCACGCAGAGGATCAGCAGCACGTTGAGGGTGGACTCGGGGTTGAGGCTGCCCTCGGAGAGGGCACGGGCCATGGCGCCCATCACGAACGGCAGGGCGACCATGATGGCGAGGAAGGTCCGGTCGGCGGCGAGCGCGGCGGCGTAGCGCCGCACCAGGGTCCGCAGCTGCCCGCCCCAGCCCTGCGGCTTCGGCGGCGGCGCCTGCGCCCGCGCGGCCCCCGCCCCGCCGGGAGCGGCCCCGGACCCGTCGGGGGCCCCGGAAGGCCCGGGAGCACCGCCCGCCGGCGCGTACGGCCGGAGGGTCGCGTCCTCGATGTACCGCCGGTGGAAGCGCGAGCCCCGGTACCGCCCGGCCCAGTCCCGGTCCCGCTCGGTCTCGAAGGCCTCGAAGGCCTCCGGCCACTGGTCGAAGCCGAAGAAGGACAGGGTGTCGCCGGGCGGCCCGTAGTAGGCGACCCGGCCGCCGGGCGCGAGCACCAGGAGGCGGTCGCAGACGTCCAGGCTGAGCACGCTGTGGGTGACCACGACGACCGTGCGGCCGTCGTCGGCGAGCCCGCGCAGCATGTGCATCACCGAGCGGTCCATGCCCGGGTCGAGACCGGAGGTCGGCTCGTCGAGGAAGAGCAGGGACGGCTTCGTCAGGAGTTCCAGGGCGACGCTGACCCGTTTGCGCTGGCCGCCCGAGAGGCTGTGGATGGGCTGGTCGGCCCGCTCGGCGAGCCCCAGCTCGCCGATCACCTCCTCCACCCGCGCGCGGCGTTCGGCGGGCGCGGTGTCGCCGGGGAAGCGCAGCTCCGCGGCGTACGAGAGGGCGCGCCGGACCGTCAGCTGGAGGTGCAGGATGTCGTCCTGCGGGACGAGCCCGATGCGCTGGCGCAGTTCGGCGTAGTCCCGGTAGAGGTCGCGGCCGTCGTAGAGGACCGTGCCCCGGTCGGCGGGCCGCTGCCCGGTGAGCGCCCCGAGCAGGGTGGACTTGCCGGCCCCGGACGGGCCGACGACGGCGAGCAGCGTCTTCTCGCCGACCGGGAAGGAGACGCCGTCGAGGAGGGTCTTGCGGCCCCGGTCGACGGTGACGGCGAGTTCCTGCACGTCGAGGGAGATCTCGCCGGTGTCGGTGAACTCGACGAGCTGCCCGCCCGACAGGCAGAAGGCGCTCCGCCCGATGCCGACGATGTCGTCCGCGGTGACCCGGACCGGCTCGACCACGGGGCCCCCGTTGAGGAAGGTGCCGTTGTGACTGCCGAGGTCGTGGATCCAATAGGTGCCGTCGGGCCGGGCGAGCAGTTCGGCGTGGTGCCGGGAGACGACCAGATCGGCGACGACGACGTCGTTGTCCGGCGCCCGTCCGATCCGCACGGTGTGCTCCGGCAGCGGCCGCACCGCCGTCGGCCGCCGGAACGTCCCGGTCGCCCCCGGCCGTGACACCGCCGCCGGCCGGGGCACGCCGTCCCGCGCCCCTTCCGCGGGGGCGGGCCCCACGGCTTCCCGGGGTACGGGCTCCGCGGGCGGGGGCGCCGGGGAGGAGGCCGGCGGGGGCGGGGGGTTCCGGTCGGCCGCCGGGCGGCCGGGCGCGCCGGCGGGCGACACGGCGGCCGGGGGCGTGCCGCCGGGCGGGGCGGAGGCAGGGGGCGGAGCCGCGGAGCGCGCGGGGGGCGCCGGGTCCGTGGAGTCCGGGGCGGGGGACGGCGGGGCCGCGGCGGGGCCGGGGTCCGCGCGAGGGGCGCCCGGGAGCGTGGTGAGGACCGCCCGGGGCCCGTCCTGCGGATGCCCGAAGCGGACGACCGTGCCCGGGCCGACGACCCGGGGGAGCCGCACCCGCACGCCGTCCGCGTAGGTGCCGTTGGTGCTGTCCTCGTCCGCGAGCGTCCACTGGCCGCCCGCGGCGCGGAGCACCGCGTGGTGCCAGGACGCCCGGGCGTCCGAGAGCACGATGTCGCTGGTGGGGTCACGCCCGACGCGGTAGACGCGGCCCGGGTCCATGCGTGTCGTGACGCCGTCGACGAGCAGGACCAGGCCGGGTGCGGCGGGCGCGATCGGCCGCTCTCCCATGCGTGAATCCTATCCGCCGGACCCCCGGGCCGCCCGGCGCCGGGGCCTGGGGAGCGACCGCGGCGCGCGGGTAGGGTGGGCGCCTGCGCCGCGGGGAGCGGCGCCGGACGGACGGGAGGAGGCCGACGTGCCGAAGGGCGTCACGAGGCGGCGGCCGCGCACCCGGGCGGCGCTCCTGAAGGCCGCGCTGGAGGCCTTCGCCGAGCACGGGTTCCACGCCACCACGATCGAGCAGATCTGCGAGCGCGCCGGATACACGCGGGGCGCGTACTACTCGAACTTCGCCAGCAAGGAGGAGCTCTTCCTCGCCCTCTTCGACGAGCACAGCGAGCGGACCGTGCGGCGGCTCGCCGCGTCGATCGACGCGCTCACGGCGGACGAGTACACGCTCACGCGGCTCGCGGAGCTGGCCGCCGCCATCGAGCCGGACGAGCGCGACTGGTACCTGGTGACCACCGAGTTCACCCTGCACGCCATCCGCGACCCGCAGGCGGCCTGGGTGCTGGCCCGGCACGACGAGCGGCTGAGGGCCGAGATCGCCCGCGGCCTCACCCTCGTGCTGCGGCGGGCGGGCCGCGAACTGACCGTGGACGCCGACCGGTTCGCCCGGCTGCTGATCGCCCTGCGCGAGGGCGGACTCGCGCAGAGCTACGTGGAACCGGAGGCCCTGCCGCCGGGTGACCTGGAGCGGCAGTTCCTGCCCCCGCTCCTGGAGGTCTCGACCCGGCCCGCGCGGCCGGATCAGCCGAACAGGTCCGGGTCGGACGCCTCGATCTGATCCCACAGCGGCCGGGCCTGGAACCAGCCGGCCAGATGGCCGCCGATCTGCCCCCGGGTGAGCAGGGCGGTCTCCCGGTCGATCGGCTGCGGGGTGCCGGCCGCCATGGCGAGGAGCTGCGCCTGGCAGGACCGCTCCATGGTGACGAACCACCAGACCGCCTCGGCGACCGAGTGGCCCACCGTCAGCAGGCCGTGGTTCTTGAGGATGACCGCCTTGTGGTCGCCGAGCGCCTCGGCGACCCGCTCGCCCTCCTCGGTCTCGTTGACCACGCCCCGGTAGTCGTCGTAGACGCCGTGGTCCTCGAAGAAGGCGCAGGCGTCCTGGGTGATCGGGTCCAGCGGGATCCCCAGGCTGGAGAAGGCCTTGCCGTACAGGGAGTGCGAGTGCGCCGCCGCGATCGCGTCGGGCCGTGCCGCGTGCACCCGCGAGTGGATGACGAAGGCCGCCCGGTTCACCGGGCGGCGCCCCTCCAGGACCCGTCCCCCGTGGTCGACGAGGATCAGGTCGGAGGCCTTGATCTGGCCGAATCCCATCCCGAAGGGGTTGACCCAGAAGGCGTCCGGGTCGCCGGGGTCGCGCACCGTGATGTGTCCGGCGACCCCCTCCGAGAACCCGAACCGCCCGAAGATCCGGAAGCCGGCGGCCAGTTGCTCCTTGCGGTGGCGGCGCTCCTCCTCCACGGTCGCGAACGTCGGCGGCAGCGGCAGCTCCACGCCTTCGGGCAGCGGCCCCACGGCGGCGGCGAGGGCGGGCGGCACGGTGCTCATGGCGACTCCAGGGGATGCGGAGGAGGGTGCGCGGCGAGCCGAAAAGATACAGAGGTGCATCCGATCCATCAATGGATCGGACCTCCGGCGGCCGGCCGGAGACCTCCGCGGGCCCCGGGGTCCCGGGTGGCCGGGGTCCCGGGTGGCCGGGTGGACGGGTGGATGCGGTCCCCCGGCAGGCCTGCAGGCCGTCAGACCGGCAGATCGGCAGACCGGCAGGCCGGCAGGACGTCAGGACGCCGGGGCTCCGAAGCGGGCCAGGTAGTGCCAGACCCTCTTGACGTCCTGGGGGTCGTGGGCGCCCGACGCGGCGGCGTCCTGGACGATCCTCGGGGTCAGCTCGCCGGTGCCGGCGATGCGGGCGCCGAGCTCGACGTACTCGGGGCCGCGGAAGCCGGGGTGGCGGCGGAGCTCGGCGACCGTGAGGCGGAAGCCGCCGTGCCACTCGACGGGGCAGGGCAGCCGGCGGGCCGCCTCCTCGACGGCGGTGCCCCGGTGGCTCGGGTCCAGGACCAGGGCCTCCACGTCCCGGGCGATCTCCACCGGGCCGTGCACCTGCGCCTCGACGTAGTCGTCCAGCGGGTCGCCCGCGTCCGCCTCCGCGAGCGCGACCAGGGCCATCCGGGACGCCACGCCGAAGTCCTCGGGCTCCAGGAAGCTGTCCGGGTAGCAGAAGCTCGCCCGGGCGGTGGCCTCCGGCGTGAGCCGCAGATGGGCGGAGCCGAAGCGGGGCGCGGCGCCGTAGGGGCGGCGGCGGAAGTCGAGGGCGCCGTAGACCGGGCGCTCGTGGGCCGGCGCCTCGTCGTACGCGCCGCCGAAGATCCGGCTCTCCCACCGCCAGCGGTCGCCGCCGGGGCGGGCGGTGAGCCCGCCGTTGCCGGTGCCGGTCACGAACTGCGAGCGGTAGACGCCCTCCTCGGCGAGCCGGTCCAGGAAGTGCGGGTGGAAGTTGAGGGTGACGCGCAGGGCGGGGTCCAGCGGCGCACCGGCCGAGCGCGCCTCCACGTGGGCCAGGGCCCGCAGCGCCGTCGCGTGGAGCGGGGGAGCGGAGGCGGAGGCGTGGGCGGGAGCGGGCGGGGAGGACGGCGCGGGCGGGTGCAGGGAAGGAGGAGTCATGCGCGGAGTGTGCCGGAGGCCCCGGGCTTGCGGCATCGTGATTTCGCTGGCTACGGTCACGGCGGAGAGAGGGGGAAAGCGCTTTCCCCCGTGCTCTCCCCCGTGTTCCCTCCCCCGAGCGTGCTCCCCGCACCGCGCCCGCCGACCCCAGGAGCCCCGCGTGCCCACCGCCGACGTCCTCGTCCACACCCGCACCGCCGGGTACCGGCACGCCTCCCTCCCCGACGGCACCGCCGCCCTCACCGAACTGGCCGCGGCCCGGGGGCTCGCCACCGAGGCCACCGAGGACCCCGCCGCCTTCACCGCCGACGGCCTCGCGGGCCGCGCCCTCGTCGTCCTGCTCTCCACCACCGGCACCGTCCTCACCCCCGAGGGCCGCACCGCCCTGGAGGCGTACCTCCGGGGCGGCGGCGCCCTGCTCGCCGTCCACGCCGCGGCCAACGCCGAACCCGACTGGCCCTTCTACGGGGAACTCCTCGGCACCCGCTTCGCCGGCCACCCCCCGCTCCAGCCCGGCGCCGTCCTCGTCGAGGACGCCGCCCACCCCGCCTGCGCCCCGCTGCCGCCCCGCTGGGAGTGGACGGACGAGTGGTACGAGTACACCTCCCACCCCCGCGCCGCGGGCGTCCGCGTCCTGCTGCGCGCCGACGAGACCGCGTACGAGGGCGGCACGCTCGGCGACGACCACCCGATCGCCTGGTGCCGGGACGTCGACCGGGGCCGCTTCCTCTTCACCGCCCTCGGCCACGCCCCGGAGGCCTACCGCGACCCCGCCTTCCGCGCCCACCTCGACGGCGCCCTGGCCTGGCTCCTCGGCTGAGCCGCGCGCGTGCGTCACCCCACCGCACCCGCCCCCCTTGCGCCCGGGCGCCGGAAGCGGGAGGTTTCCGGTGGGGGCCGACGCAGGAGGAGAAGGCCATGGCCATCGCCACCGTGAACCCCGCCACGGGCGAGACGCTGCGCACCTACGAGGCGCACGGACCCGACGAGGTGGAGCGGCGGATCGCCGCCGCCCACGAGGCGTTCCGCCACTGGCGCACCACGCCCTTCGCCGAGCGGGCCCGCCTGCTGCGCGCCGCCGCCACCCTCCTCGACGAGGACACCGAGGACATCGCCCGCACCATGACCCAGGAGATGGGCAAGCCCCTCACCGCCTCCCGGGCCGAGGCGGGCAAGTGCGCCAAGGCCATGCGCTGGTACGCCAAGCACGCCGAGGAGCTCCTCGCCGACGAGCACCCGGCCGAGAGCGACGTGCGGGACTCCGGCGCCGACCGGGCCCGCGTCCACTACCGGCCGCTCGGCCCCGTCCTCGCCGTCATGCCCTGGAACTTCCCCCTCTGGCAGGTGATCCGCTTCGCCGCGCCCGCCCTGATGGCCGGCAACACCGGGCTCCTCAAGCACGCCTCCAACGTGCCGAGGACCGCGCTCTACCTGGGCGACCTCTTCCGCCGCGCCGGCTACCCCGACGGCTGCTTCCAGACCCTCCTCATCGGCTCCGGCGAGGTCGAGGGCGTCCTCCGCGACCCCCGGGTGGCCGCCGCCACCCTCACCGGCAGCGAACCGGCGGGGCGGGCCGTCGCCTCCGTCGCCGGCGACGTCGTCAAGAAGACCGTCCTGGAGCTCGGCGGCAGCGACCCGTACATCGTGATGCCCTCCGCGGACATCGTCCGGGCCGTCAAGACCGCCGTCACCGCCCGCGTGCAGAACAACGGCCAGTCCTGCATCGCCGCCAAGCGCTTCCTCGTCCACGAGGACGTGTACGAGGACTTCACCGAGCGCTTCACCGCCGCCATGAACGCCCTCACCGTCGGCGACCCCCTCGACGAGGCCACCGACGTCGGCCCCCTCGCCACCGAGCGGGGCCGCGCCGACCTGGAGGAGCTCGTCGACGACGCCGTCCGGCTCGGCGCCACCGCGCTCTGCGGCGGCCACCGCCCCGAGGAGCCGGAGCTCGCCCGCGGCTGGTACTACCGCCCCACCGTCCTCACCGGCATCACCCCCGCCATGCGGATCCACCAGGAGGAGACCTTCGGACCGGTCGCCACCGTCTACCGGGTCGGGGACGCGGAGGAGGCGGTCGCCATCGCCAACGACTCGCCGTTCGGACTCAGTTCCAACGTGTGGACCCGCCGGGACGAGGACGTCGACTTCTTCGTCCGGGACCTCCAGGCGGGCGGCGTCTTCGTCAACGGCATGACCGCCTCCCACCCGGCGCTCCCCTTCGGCGGCATCAAGCGCTCGGGCTACGGGCGAGAGCTGTCCGGCCACGGCATCAAGGAGTTCTGCAACGCCACGACCGTCTGGCAGCGCGCCTGACCCGAGGCGACCGCCCGGCCGGCGCCGTCACCGCACCGGGTCCGGCAGCGCGTCGTCCCTCCCGCGCTCCGCGCGGTGGCGCCGCTCCTCCCCTCACGGACCCGGCAGCCGCCGGCGGGGCCGCGGCCGTGTCCTCAGCCGCCCGGGCCCGCGGCGTCGGCCCCCACCCGCACCGCCCCGATCTCGCACCACACCGCCTTGCCCTCGCCGCGCGGCTCCACTCCCCAGCGCGAGGCCAGCGCGTCCATCAGGAGCAGCCCGCGCCCCGAGGTCGCCGCCTCGCCCGGAGTGCGCCGGCGCGGCCAGGCGCTCGACCGGTCCTGCACCGACAGCCGGACCCGGCGCACCGGCTCCGGCAGCACCTCCAGGGTGAGCACCGCACCGCCCTCCGTGTGCAGCAGCACGTTCACCAGCAGCTCGCCCGTCAACAGCTCGGCGTCGTCGGAGAGTTCCGGCATCCCCCAGTCCCGCAGCGCCTGCCCCACCGCCGCCCGCGCGTCCGACAGGCCCTGCGGGTCGGCCTGGTGGATGTACTGGTGGATGCGCGGCGCCCGCGGGGTGCCCGGGTCCGGGCTCCGCCGCAGCACCAGCAGCGCCACGTCGTCCCCCGACCCCCACCGCTCCCACAGCCGCTCCGACAGGTGGTCGGCCAGCGCCTCCGCCTGCGGCGGACCGCTGCTCACCGCCTCCGACAGGGCCGAGAGCCCCGTCTCGATGTCGGAGCCCGGCTGCTCCACCAGCCCGTCCGTGCACAGCACCAGCGTCTCGCCCGGCACCAGGTCGAGCCGCGTCTCCGGGAACTCCTCTTCGCCGAACACGGTGGCGAGGCCCAGCGGCAGGCCGCCGCGCAGCTTCGGCCGGCCGACCCGCCCGTCGGTGTGCCGGATCAGCGGCCCCAGGTGCCCGGCCCGCACCGCCCGCACCGTGCCGCTCGTCAGGTCCACCTGGGCGTAGGTGCAGGTCGCGAAGCGGTTGGTGTCCAGCTCGGCCAGGAACCGCGAGGCCCGCGCGAGGACCGTGGACGGGGCGTGGCCCTCGCCCGCGTACGCCCGCAGCGCGATCCGCAGCTGGCCCATGATCGCCGCCGCGTGGGTGTCGTGGCCCTGCACGTCGCCGACGACGACCCCGACCCGGCCGCGGGGCAGCGCGATCACGTCGTACCAGTCCCCGCCGACCTGCCGTCCGCTCCACGCCGCGTGGTACCGGACCGCGATCTCCCCGCCGGAGATCTCCGGGATCCGGCGGGGCAGCATCGTCTCCTGGAGTCCGGTCGCGAGCTCCCGCTCCTCGTCGAAGAGGATCGCCCGCTGGAGCGACTGGGCCACGATCGCCGCGAGACCGAGCGACAGGTTCCGCTCGTCGGCCGTGAAGGAGGTCCGCCCCCGGTAGAAGAGCGCCATCCCGCCCAGCGAACGCGCCTGTGCCACCAGCGGCAGATAGCAGGCCGCCCGGAACGGCAGCCGCCCCAGATACGGAGCCAGCTCCGGGAAGTCGCGGCCCAGCGAGGCGAACGAGGAGACGAACCGCGGCCGGCCGCTCAGCACCGCCTCCGCCAGGGGCAGCCCCCGGTCCAGGCGCCGCGTGCGCAGCGAGTCGAGCACGTCCAGGGACTCGCCGCTGAGCGCGATCACGTTCAGCGAACCGTTCTCCACCAGCCCCAGCGCCAGTCCGTCCGCGCCGAGCCGCGCGAGCCCGCCCGCCCCCGTCAGCGCCGCCGTCACGTCGTCCACCGTCACCGCCCGCGACAGCGCGTGCGTGGTCCGCTCGACGATGCTCGTCTGCATCTCGCGGCGCTTCTCCAGCTGCTGCACGAAGGCCGCGTGCGACACCTCGGCGGTGGTGTCCCGCACCGCCCCCACGATCCGGTGCGCCCGCCCGTCCCCGTCCCGCAGGATCCGCGCGAGCACATGCGTCCAATGGGGTGTCCCGTCGTCCTGCGGGATCGGGAAATGGGTGCTGTACGAGGCGTGGCCGCCGGTCACCGCGGTCCGCACCACCCGGTCCAGACGCATCCGCTCCGCCGGGTCGAGCCGCGCCACCAGCGCGGCCGGACGCCCGTCGAACCCGTCCGGCGACACGCCGAAGACCAGCAGCCCGGACGCGTCGACATCGATGGTGCCCGTGTCGAGGTCCCAGTCGAAGCTGCCGGTCCGGTTCATGGCGAGCCACTCGGTGGGGCCGATCCCACCCTCGTGCGCACGCGGATCGTCATCGGTCATCCCTCCCATTGTCGAACCCGCGCCTCCCGGACGCCATGGCTGTGACACGGCGTGGCGCGCCGCCGCCCACCCGTGGACGCGCCGCCGTCCGCTCGTGGACCCACCGCAGTCCGCTCGTGGACCCACCGCCGTCCGCTCGTGAAGGAGACGGCGGGCTCCGCCGAAGGAGGCGGCGGCCTCCGGTGAGGGGCCCCGCCGCGAGCGGGGCAGAATGGGGCGGTGCAGCCCTCCCACCGCGTCCTCGGCCCCAGCCACGCCCCCCACGCCGACGGCACGGAGGGACCCGTGCGCGGCGTACGTCTCGCCGCCCTCTTCACCGCCCTCGCCGCCGCCGGCGGCCGCAGCGTGACGCCCGCGGCGCTCGCCGCCCTCGTCTGGGCCGACGCGGCGGGCCCGGAGGACCCCGCGGCCGCGCTCCAGGCCCTGGTCGCCCGGCTGCGCCGGACCCTCGGATCCGGCGCGGTCGTCTCGGTGCCGGGCGGCTACCGGCTGGCCGTCGTCCGCGAGGACGTCGACCTGTTCCGCTTCGAGGCGCTCGCCGCCGACGGCTCCGCCGCGCTCGCCGCCGGGGACCCCGGCCGGGCCGCCGCCCTCCTCGACGAGGCCCTGGGCCTCTGGCGCGGCGAGGCCCTCGCCGATCTCCCCGACCGCGCCGGCGACCCCCTCGTCCTGCGCCTCGAACAGCGGCACGACGACGCCCGCCGTGCCCGGTTCGAGGCGGCGCTCGCGCTGGGCCGGGCCGCCGAGGTCCTGCCGGAGCTGACCGCGCTCTGTGCCGGGCGGCCGCTCGACGAGCC
>NZ_BMVV01000054.1:6345-18610 GCF_014650895.1 Streptomyces omiyaensis | reverse complement strand
CCACCCGCGCCGACCTCGAATCCCAGGCCTTCCTCGACAAGCCCTTCCCCTACTTCGGCGGCCAGCAGGCCAACCGGATCTTCGCCGAATCCGCCCGCAACGTCAGCACCGCCTGGTCCTACCTGCCGTTCCAGGTCTACGCGAACTCGATCTTCAACGACACCGTCGGCAAGGCATACGTCTCCCGGGTCAGGCTGTCCGACGGTCTCGACGCCTGGAAGGACGCCTGCGCCGAGTACGGCAACGAGCAGGGATTCGCGGTGAACCGGTAGACGGAGACGGGAGCGGCCGTGGCGCGCTCCCGCCTCCTCACGTCCGAGCGGACAGGACGGTCAGGGGGTGAGGCTCACCTGGTCGATCGTCCAGAAGGCGCTGTTGGTGCCGGTGTAGTGGAAGTGCAGACGGGCGGTGGTGACGCCGGGGGGAACGGCGACCGTCAGCTTCTCGTAGGCGTTGTGGTCCGCGCGGTAGGAGCGCAGCAGCTGCCGGGGACCTCCGTCGAAGGAGATGTGGACGTCTCCGGTCTGCGGACCGTCCACCTTGTAGGTGGTGGCGTAGGAGACGGTCGCAGGCGCTCCGCCGCTCACGGCGAAAGCCGGGCTGGTGAGCGTGGAGTCGAACGGGCCGCCGCCGTGGGACTTGTCGTCCCACTCGTCGGAGTCGGCGACGGCGAAGACGTCGCGCGCCCGGACGTTGGTCTCGCGCCCCTGCCCCAGGTCCGTGTTGCTCCAGAACTCGTCGGTGGCGAAGGACCAACCACGCCACTCGGTGATGCCGCCGGCGGGCATGGCGGTGTTGTCGATGGTCCAGCCGCTCGGCGGCGTGGTCGTCCAGCCCTTGAGGGCGGCGGGCAGGGCGAGTTCGTCGGCCCTGGTGTTCAGGGCAGGGCGCAGCGCGTCGAAGGCGTCGGGCGCGAGCGTGCCGATCGCCTTGCCGTCGAGCTGCCACGCAGGGTCGGCGGCGACCCCGAAGTGGGCGAGGACGGTCGGGGCGATGTCGGTGACCTTGACGTCGTGACGGACCGAGCCGGGGGCGAAGCCGGTGCCCTTCGCGATGACGAAGGTCTGCCGCTCACCGGGGCTGTTGCCACCGTGTCCGCCGTTCGGCAGGTGACCGTGGTCGGCGGTGACGACGATCTGCCAGTCCTCGTCGGCGTACGTGGGACGGGAGGCGACGGCGTCGAGGATCTGGCCGATCTGGGTGTCGGCCTTGTTGAGGGCGTCCAGGTAGGCCCGGTGGGCGGTGCCGTAGTAGTGGCCGGCGCCGTCGACCTCGTCGAGGTGGACGAAGGCGGCTTCTACGTCGGTGGTCTTGAGCCGGGAGACGGCGGTCGCCGTGGTGTCGGCGTCGCTGACGCCGCCGAGGCGGGTGTCGACGGCCGGTCCGAAGACGGTGTCGCGGATCGGCGCCCAGGTGCCGACGACCAGGGTGTCGAGGGCGGGGTCGGCGGCCTCCAGGCGGGTGGCGTAGTCCGGGTAGAGGTCGGGGCGGGCGCCGTTGAAACTGTTGTCGACGACCTTGTGCTTGTCGGGCCAGGCCCCGGTCGCGACGGACGACCAGCCGGGGCCGGAGGACGTGGGGGCCATCGGGTTCGCGTAGAGGTTGTTGGTGGCGGTCATGCCTCCGGCCATGAGGCCCTTGACCCGCGGCATCTTCGCCTTGTCGAACGAGGCGAAGGTCGCGCCGTCGACGCCGATCACCAGAGACTTGGGGCGCTTCACGGCACCGGTGGCGCCGGAAGACGACGGCGCCTCGCCGCGGGCGGCGGCGTTCGTGGAGGCGGCAAGCGGCAGTACCGCAGCCGCGAGGGTGCCGGCGAGGGCGGCACGCAGAGGACGGGACAGCTGCACGGAGTCTCCTCGGGAGGACGTGTAGGGCGCACGACCGTGGCGGCCGGGCATGGGAGAGCCTTCACCTGTCCATGAATCAACAGACATCCACATAATTCATCAGAGATGAACAGGTCATGGAGGTTCGGTTCAGACCCGTTACCTTTCCGTGATGCATTGATGGACCTGCCGTACGGGATGGAACGCAGGGGTGCCCCTCCACCGCGAGGATGGAGGGGCACCCGAGGGAGCGTCACCGTCAGACGGTGGCCCGGTCCCACTGCTGGTTCTGACCGTCGTTGCAGGTCCACTGGTCGATCGCCGCGCCGTCGGCGTACGAGTACTCCGAGACGTCCAGGCACTTGCCGCTGTGCCGGGCGACGAGCCGGCTGTAGCCGGCGTCACCGGAAGGCTCGATCTTCCAGTGCTGCGACTTCTGGGAGCCGCAGGTCTTCTGGACGACGACGGCGCCGTCGTCGACGGACGCGCCGTCCACCTCAAGGCACTTGCCGCTGTTGCGGGCCATGATCTGGACGTAGCCGCTGGTGCCCACGTTCTTGAACCAGTACTGCTGGTTGATGTCCCCGCCGCAGCCCCACTGGACGATCCGGGCACCGTCGGCGGAGTCGAAGTTCGCGACGTCGGCGCACTTGCCGCTGCTGCGGACCGACAGCGACTCCCAGATCACGTTCATGCCGCTGACCTTGCCGGCCGCCGCGTCGATCGTGAGCCGGGGCGAGTAGTCCATGGCCATGGTCGTCTTGGTCGGGAACTTCAGCGGGAGCCAGACGTACTGGGAGTCCTGGACCATGCCGCCCATGGAGTTGCCCCAGCGGTCGCCCATGTAGAGGTACGAGGTTCCGGACGTGCCCTGGACCGGCAGCACGAACGCCGTCTGCGAGCGGAAGGCGGTCGAGTTGCCGATGTCCTTCAGACCGCTCCAGGTGCCGGTGACGCTGGTGGCGGTGGCGTACTTCTGCTGGTTGGGGGACCAGCCCGTGGCACCCGAGGTGAGCAGGAAGTAGACGCCGTTGCGCTTGAACATCGCGGGCGCCTCGCGCCACTGCCCGGCCCAGAGTTTGTTCACCTGGGCGTCGATGGCGGTGTAGTCCGGGGTCAGGCGGTAGACGTGCAGGTCGGCGTTCTCGTTGGCGGCGGAGATCATGTAGCCGGTGCCGTCGGTGTCGACGAACGTGGTGATGTCCCGGGACATGTGACCGAGCGGCCGGAAGGATCCGCGCCAGGAGTAGTCGCCGTCGACAGTGTCCGAGACGGCCACCGCGGCGCGCGCCTCGGAGTAGTCGGTCGCGCTTCCCTCCTTGTGCATCCACATCACGAACTGGCCGGTCGAGGCGTTGTACATCACCTTCGGCCGCTCGATGTTCGCCCCCGCGAGTTCGGGATCGGTCTCCTGCTTGAGGACGTGGTTGCGGAACTCCCACGTCTTCAGGTCGGTGGAACGGTAGGCGGAGACGTACTTGAAGCTGTTGTCGGCGTTGCGGTTCTCGCCGAACCAGTAGTAGTACGTGCCGACCTTGACGACCCCGCCGCCGTGGGCGTGGACCGGGTTGCCCGCCGGGTCGGTGAACTGGACGGCGTTGGTCACGGTGACGGCCGCCGCGTGAGCGGTGCCGACGGCACCGAGCAGGGAGAGGAGGAGGGCGTCCAGAGCGGCGAAGACCGCCGATGCGCCGAATTTCGTACGCGACATGTTCACTTGCCTCATGGAGTGGGGGCAGGCCGCCTCGGGCGCGCCGCGACGGCAGACCGGGGGCGGTCGTGAGGGGTGGGTGCGTGGTGCACACGGAGGAGGTATACGCGGAAGGCGACCGTCCGACTCGTGGTGCGGCATCGGCGGCCGGGACTCGCGACCCTCGCGCGGAAAGCGGCGCCGCCGTGTTACGGCGGTGCGCCACCTCGTGATGTTTACGTTAACGCGGGGTGTTGGGGATGAGTCTGAAAGGAGCGGAAGCGCCTGTCAAGAGGGCTTGCACGACGAGTCCGCCACCAGCGCCGCACCGGCTTTCCGCCCCCGTCGGTCACCCGTCGACGGCGTCGGGCCAGTTCTCGCGCACCACCCGCAGCGCCTCGGTCAGCTGCGCGTCACTGGGGAAGACCGGCGGGCCGCCCTCGACGGTCGGCAGACGCGCCGCCTTTCCCTCGTCGAGCGTGCCGTCCTTCTCCATGACGTCCATGAGCACCGGGCGGGCGTACCCGGTCAGCCGCAGGTTCTGGCCCTCCGTGCTCGCGAGGTACTCCAGCCACAGCCGCGCCGCGGCGGGGTGGGGGGCGTGCTTGTTGATCGCCTGCGCGTAGTACTGCGAGAAGCTTCCGTCGAAGGGGATGGAGACCTTCCACCGCACGTCGGTGCCCCTCAGCTCGTCGATGTGCCGGAGGTTGAGGAAGTCCCACTCGATGCTGATCGGGGTCTCCCCGCGGACGATCGCCTCGGGGTTGGGGTTGCCGCGGTTGTAGTTGCCGACGTCGTCGAGCTTCGCGAAGAAGTCGATGCCCGGCTGGATGTCGTCGAAGGAGCCTCCGTTGGCGAGGGCGGCGGCGTAGACGCCCGCGAAGGCCGAGCCCGCGGTCGTCGGGTTGCCGTTGAGCGCCACCATCCCCCGGTACTCGGGCTTGAGCAGGTCGGCGAAGGAGACGGGGCAGACCGCGACCCTGTTGTCGTCGCAGCCGATGGAGACGTAGCCCCCGTAGCTGTTGAACCAGGCTCCGCCCGGGCCCTTCTGGTTCGGCGGGACGCTGTCCCAGGCGGCGACCCGGTACGGGGCCAGCAGGCCCTCGCGCGCGGCCGACTGCGCGAAGGCGTCGCCGAGGTCGAGCACGTCCGGTGCGTTCGCCTCGCCCCGGGTCCGCCGGATGTCCTCGATCTCCTCCTGGCTTGAGCCGAACGGGTTGCTGTTCACGATCTCGATCCCGTACTTCTTCTCGAAGCCGTCCATCAGGCCGCCGTAGTTCGCCCAGTGGCGCAGCAGCGTCGTCGTGTTCAGCGTGCCCTCCTTCTTCGCCGCCGCGACCAGCGCGTCCATGCCGCCGGCCTCCTCGGCGGAGCCGGCCACCGCGGGGGCCACCATTCGCGCGGGCTCGTCCTCCTCGCCGCAGGCACCCAGCCCCAGGGCCGCGACGCACAGGCAGGTCGCGAGGGTGACGGCACGCGTCCGGGGGAGGTCGACCACGGCTTCTCCGGGCGAGAGGGAACGGTGGAGGGGACCTCCCAGCCTACGCGGGCTTTCCCGGGGAGGCCGTGTCAGAGCGTCCCGGGAAAGCCCGCGTCACAGCACGTCCCCCTCCCTCGCGGGGCGCCCCCGCGTTCCCCCGCGGGAGTGCTTTCCCCTCCCCGCACGGGCCGCCGGCCGGCCTCAGAGCTCCGCGTCGCCCCACTGGCCGAGGATGTCGTCCTCACCCAGGTCGTCCAGATCCGGACCGGCGCCGGGAGCGGTCGCCTGAGCGGCCCAGATGGTCTTCCCCCGGGGGGAGTAGCGGGTGCCCCACTTCTCCGCGTACTGGGCGACGAGGAAAAGACCGCGGCCGCCCTCGTCGGTGTCGGCGGCACGCCGGATGTACGGCGCCGTACTGCTGCCGTCGGACACCTCGCAGACCAGGGAGCTGCCGTACAGGAGCCGCACCTTGATGGGTTCGAGGCCGTAGCGGACGGCGTTGGTGATCAGTTCGCTGAGGATGAGTTCGGTGCCGAAGGCGATGTCCTCCAGGCCCCACTCGGCCAGCTTGCGGGCGCAGGCGTTGCGGACCGGGCTCACGGCCGCCGGGTCGCGCGCCACGTCCCACGCGGCGACCCGGTCGGGGTCCATGCGACGGAGGCCGGCCACCAGCAGGGCGACATCGTCGCCGGACCCCGTCGGAAGCATCGTGTCGATGATGGCGGCGCAGGTCTCCTCGGGGCTGCGGCCGGGCCCGGTGAGGGCGTCGCGGAGGGCGGCCAGGCTCGCGTCGGGGTCCCGGGTGCGGTCCTCCAGCAGGCCGTCGGTGTAGAGCACGAGCCTGGAGCCCTCCGGAAGGACCGTCCGGACCGTCTCCACGGGCATCCCATTGCCCAGCCCGAGGGGCGGGGAGACCGGGGACTCCAGGAAGTCCACGCTCCCGTCGGGCCGGACGACCGCGGGCGGCAGGTGGCCCGCGGTGGCCACGGCGACCTCGCCGGACACGGAGTCGTAGACGACGCACAGGCAGGTGGCTCCGGTGATCGTCTCGCCCCAGCCCTCGGAGGGTTCGTCCTGCACGTCGAGGAGGGCCACGAGTTCGTCCAGGCGCCAGATCAGTTCGTCCGGGGAGAGGTCGAGCGCCGAGAAGTTGTGCACGGCGATCCGCAGGCGGCCCATGGTGGCCGCGGCGTGCAGGCCGTGGCCGACGACGTCGCCGACGACCAGTGCCACCCGGGCGCCGGGCAGGGGGATCACGTCGAACCAGTCGCCGCCCACGCCGGACTCCGCGGGCAGGTAGCGGGAGGCCACGTCGAGCGTCTCGTCGCCCGGAAGACTGCGCGGCATCAGGCTCCGCTGGAGCGTGACCGCCATCGTGTGCTCGCGGGTGTACCGGCGGGCGTTGTCGATGGAGACGGCGGCCCGGTTCGCCAGCTCCTCGGCGAAGGAGAGGTCCTCGTCGGTGAACGGCGGGGAAGCACCCGACCGCCAGAAGTTCGCCACGCCCAGCACCACGCCCCGCGCGCGCAGCGGGACGACCGCCAGCGCGTGGATGCCGTACCGCAGGACGCGCCGGGCCCGCTCCTCGTCCTGGGCGCGCCAGCCTGTCGAGGAGGCCAGATCGGTCACCACCACCGAGCGGCCCTCGGTGACGCTGACGTCGACGGGGGATCCGGGAACGAAGCGGATCAGCTCGCCCGAGGGGTAGAGGGGGTGGTCCTCGGTGAGGCCCGCGAGAGCCGTGCGGCGCAGCTCCGTGCCCGCCCCGGCCGGTTCCTCCCCGCTCAGGACGGGGTCGAGGAGTTCGACGGTGGCGACGTCCGCGAAGCCGGGGGACGCGACCTCCGCCAGCTCCTCGGCGGTGCGCACGACGTCCAGGGTGGTTCCGATGCGGACCCCGGCGTCGTAGAGCAGGGTCAGCCGCTCCCTCGCCACCTCCGCCCGCCCGGACAAGGAGCGCAGTTCGGTGGTGTCCCGCAGGGTCACCACGCTGCCGTGCTGGCCTCCGGGGGGCAGGGTGACCCGCTTGTTGAGGGCGAGCAGGCGGTCCGCGGCCAGGTGCACCTCGTCGGTGGCGATCCGGTCCGAGGAGAGGAGGGCCGTGAGGGAGGGGTCGAGACCCAGGTCGGTGACGCGGCGTCCCTCGGCGTCCGGGGGCAGGTCGAGCAGTCGGCGCGCCTCGTCGTTGGCCAGGAGCAGCCGGTGGTCCCGGCCGGTGATGAGCACGCCCTCGCGGACGGCGTGCAGGACGGCGTCGTGGTGCTCGTACATCCGGGTCATCTCTGCCGGGCCCAGGCCGTGGGTCTGACGGCGCAGTCGCCGGCTCACGAGGCCCGTGCCGAGGGCCACCAGGCCGAGGGCACCGGCCGCGCTGCCGAGGAAGACGGGCAGCTGCTGGTCCAGCGAGTCCTGGACCTTCTCGACCGTGACCGCGGCGGAGACGATGGCGACGACGTCTCCCCGGGCGTCCCGGACGGGGGCCGCCGAGACCACGGAGAGGCCGAGGGCGCCCTGGAAGGTGCGGGTGAAGGGGCGGCCGGCGGCGGCCTCGGCGTACGGTCCGATGACGTGCTTGCCGAGCTGGGTGGGGTCGCTGTGGGTGAGGGTGATCCCGTCGAGCTCGTAGACGATCAGGGCGTCGATGCCGGCGGCCTTGCGGGCTCCTTCGGCGAGGGGCTGGAGCTCGACCGTCGGGAAGTCGTTCTGCAGGGCCCGTACGAGTCCCGGCGCGTGGGCGAAGGACTGGGCGGCCGCGATGGTCCGGTGCCGGGCGTCGGCCATGGTGTCGCGGCGGGCCTGGACGACGAGTGCGACGACGGCGGCGGCCACGAGGAGGACGACGAGCACCAGCTGGAGGAGGAAGACCTGGCGAGCGACGCTGCGGGTGGTCAGCCACGACGTGAGGCGCCGTCGTCCCCTGGGGGGAGTTTCCGGAGAATCGCCGCCTTGATGGCCAGCTTCGCCACTCATACTCCACATTTATCCCTTTTCGGCTGTCGCCTGGCAACCATGGGGCGCCCTCGGGCCGGGGCCCGGAGGGTCTCAGGCGTCCGCCGGGTCGACCACGATCAGCCGGCCGACCTCGCGGGTCAGGACCGCTCGGGCGTCCTCGCCCAGGGCGTCGTCCGAGACGAAGTAGTCGATCTCGTCGAGCCCGGCGAAGCGGCTGAGCCCCGTCACGCCCCACTTGGTGTGGTCCGCGACCACGGCGAGCCGGGCGGCGGACTCGATCAGCGCCCGGTTGGTCTGCGCCTCGGCGAGGTTCGGGGAGGTGAGGCCCGCGCGCTCGGACACCCCGTGGGCGCCCATGACGAGGAGGTCCACGCGCAGCGAGCGGATCGCCTGGTCGGCGAGCGGTCCCACGAGCGCGGCCGACCTGGTCGGGGCGCCGCCGGTGAGGAGCACGGTCGGGGCGCCTCCGTCGGGTTCCTCGGCGAAGTCGCGCAGCAGGTCGGCGACGGGCAGCGAGTTGGTGACGACGGTGAGACCGGGCGTGTGCCGCAACCCGGCCGCCACCGCGTAGGCGGTGGTGCCACCGGCCACGGCCACGACGCTGCCCGGCTTCACGAGTCCGGCCGCCGCCGTGGCCACCGCGGCCTTGGCCGCCGACTCCAGGTCGGCCTTGGCCTCGAAGCCGGGTTCCTCTCCGGTGGTGGCCGTGGACGTGGCGACGGCTCCGCCGTGCACCTTCTCCAGGGAGCCGGCCCGGGCCAGCGCCTCCAGGTCGCGCCGGACGGTCATGTCCGACACGCCGAGCCGTTCGACGAGGTGGGCCACCCGGACGGCGCCGTCCCGGCGCACGAGGTCGAGGATCACCGCTCGCCGCTGCAGCGCCAGCACCGATTCCTCCGCCCCTGTCTCGTCCGTGTCGTGCGGGAACCGGCCGACGAGAAGTCCACCGAAGTCATCACATTCGAACAGGATACATATCCCCGTATGAGGGAGCGGGGCACGCCCGCTCCGGTGGATGTGGGGAGCCGCGGTCGGGCCGGTCCGGCGTCCGGACCGGCCCGGCCGCCGCTACGAGGTGGTGAACTGCTGGTTCGGGGCGCCGGAGCAGCCGTACTGGACGACCTCGGCGCCGTTCGCCGTGGAGGCGCCGCTCACGTCCAGGCACTTGCCGCTGTGGCGGGCGAGCAGGGTGATGAACCCGTCCGCCGACCTGTGCGCCGACCACTGCTGGTTGGCTCCGCCGCCGCAGGTGTACTGGAAGGCGATGGCGCCGTCGGCGGTCGACTCGTTGGTGACGTCGAGGCACTTGCCGCTGTGCCGGGCGACGACGTTGACGTAGCCACCGCCCACGGGGCGCAGTGACCACTGCTGGTTGGTCGCGGTGCCGCAGGTGTACTGGACGACCCGGGCGCCGTCCGCGGTGGAGGCGCCGGTCACGTCCAGGCACTTGCCGCTGTGCCGCATCCGCAGGGGCGCCCAGGTGTCCGCGGCGACGGAGCGGAAGGTCCAGGACTGGTTGGACCCGGTCGTCGGACGGTAGACGCCGACGGGCGCGCCGTCGCTCGTGGACTGACCGCTGACGTCGAGGAGCTTGCCGCTTGCGACGTTGACCAGGGTGTAGTGCCCCTCGCCCGTGGTGGACAGCATCCACCTCTGCTCGGCGGAGGTGCCCGAGGTCACCAGGGCGAGGGAGTCGCCCGAGGCCGCGAGCGCCTTGCCGCTGGCGACGCTCGTGACGCGGTAGGCCGCGGTGTTGCTCCAGTCGGTCGAGGAGAGCTTGGTGAACTTCCACTGCTGCGTCGTGGCCGTGGGGTTGGAGTTCTGCTGGACCAGGGTGCTCTTGCCGCCGCTCGTGACGACGGCCAGGGCCTTGCCGCTGTTGTCGTTGAGCAGCTGCCGCGCGGCGCCGGTGGGAGCCGTGGCGTCCGAGATGTTCACGCCCGTCGCGGAGGGCAGGACGAACGTCGTGACGGAGCCCGCGCCCACGGTGGCGGTGAGCGTCTTGCCCGCGGGGGTGAGGTCGCTCTCGCGCTGGAGGTTCTTGGTGCCGTCGGTGGTGTAGCGCTGGACGGCCCCCGTGCCCACGTTCTGGAACCCGGCGAGGTTCAGGGTGAGCCGCTGCGGCTCACCGGTGGGGTTGGTGTGGACGACGACCGCGCCCTGGCCGGCCGGGCGGAGGGCGGCGAAGGTGTCGGCGTTGTCGGTGTTGATGACGCGGGCGCCGGGGCGCACGAACTTGGTGTAGTTCGCCAGTGCCCAGTACTTCTTGTTCTTGCGAAGCGGTTCGGTGGCCGCGTCCTCCGGGGTGAAGTCGGTCTGGATGAGACCCCAGTTCGAGTTCTCTCGGCCCGGTGTCATGTTCTCGTAGTCCTCGACGGCCTGCCACAGGACCCAGGCGCGGGGTTCCAGTTCGCGGAAGTCCTCGTTGACGCGCTGGGTGAGGTCGAGGGCGGGGCTCATGTCGGTGAAGCTCTGTCCGACGCTGCCGCCGAGGTCCACCTCGGACATCCACAGCGGGGTGGCCGTCCCCTTGGCGATGTCGCGCACTCCGGTGCGGCCGCCGGTGCTGTACGTGTGGGTGTTGAGCTGGCCGAGCGCGGCCTTGGTCGCCGTGTCGTAGGCGTCCCAGTTGGTACGGAAGGTGTTCGGGTTGGTCTCGTCCATGCCGGCGATGCGCGTGGAGACGCCGTCGGCGTTCAGCCGGGCCCGCATGGTGGTGAACATCCGCGCCTGGGAGGCGGGGTCCCAGTGCGAGCCTTCCTGCCGACCGTACGCACCCCAGTAGTTGGTGTTGGGCTCGTTGATGGGCGAAAGCGTGTCGAAGGTGACGCCGGTGGCGTCCTGCGCGCGCTTCATGGCGCCCGAGAGATACGCGGCGAACCGCTCGTACTGGTCGGAGCGGAGGTTGTCCTCCCAGGCGTTCCAGTTGCCCGAGACCACGCCGCTGCGGGTCATGAAGTACGGCGCCGAGTTGGAGAAGGCCTCGAACTTGTCGGCCCCGCGCGCCTTGGCGGCGGTGAGCCACCAGCGCTGGTTGGCGTCGGCGTTCGGGTTCCAGTGGGTGGGGTTGTTCGGGTCCCACCAGTCGGGGGACTCCGGTCCCGGGCGGTTCCACCAGCCGGGGACGGCGGCGCCGGCCCGCATGTAGGGGGTGGTCTCGGGGCTGTCGCCGCCGCCGATGTTGTAACGGGCGATGGTGAAGCCGAGGCCGTCCGCGCCGTACAGGGCGTCTGCGAGCGCGTTGCGCTGGGCGTCCGGCCAGCCTCCGGTCACGTTGGCGAACCAGGTGAGCGCGGTGCCCCAGCCCTCGAAGGGCTGCTGCTGGTAGCTGGGGTCGGGGCGGACGGTCACCGCCTGTCCGGTGGTCTCGGCCGCCGCGGAGGACATCGGTGTGAGGCCGGTGGCGACGAGCGCGGCCACGGCGGCGGTGGCCAGGACCGCGCCGCTCCTGCGCACGCGGTTCGGGGGTCGTTCACGGGTGGAGGGCATGGTCGATCTCCCTGAGTTGATCGTTGAACGCCGAGGGGGCCGCGCGGACGGGGGGACTGCGCGGCGAGGTCTGCGGACGGTCCGTCGTGGAGGGGGGCAGGCCCCGACGGGGGCCGGGGCCTGCCCGGTGCGGTGCCGGACGGCGGTCAGGCGGCCGTGCGGAGCCACTTCTGGTTGGCGGCGCTGTTGTTGCAGCTCCACTGGATGAGCGGCGTGCCGTCGTTCGTGGACGTGTTCATGACGTCCAGGCACTTGCTGCTCAGGACCGAGGAGAGCTGCACGGTGTTGCCGGAGCCGCTCAACCTCCACTGCTGGGCGGACGTACCGTTGCAGGTGTACTGGACGACCGCGACGCCGTCGGCGGTCGACCCGCCCTGCGGGGCGAGGCACTTGCCGCTGTAGCGGGCGATGATCTGCACGCGGTTGTTTCCGGCGGACTTGAGCCAGAACTGCTGGTTGACGGTGTTGCCGCAGCCCCACTGGATGAGGGCGGCGCCGTCGGCGGTGGAGCGGTCGGCGACGTCGGCGCACTTGCCGCTGTGGGAGGCCTTCAGCGTCTCCCAGGTTCCGAGGCCCTGGATCGTGCCGGCGGCGGTGTCGATCGCGAGCTGCGGGTAGTAGTCCATGGTCATGGTGGTGTTCGTGGGGAACTTCAGCGGGGCCCAGACGTACTGGGAGTCCTGGACCATGCCGCCCATGGAGTTGCCCCAGCGGTCGCCCATGTAGAGGTACGAGGTTCCGGACGTGCCCTGGACGGTCAGGACGTACGCGGTCTGGGAGCCGTAGGTGGTCCAGTCGCCGATGTCCTGCAGGCCGGTCCAGGTT
>NZ_BMVV01000054.1:0-6335 GCF_014650895.1 Streptomyces omiyaensis | reverse complement strand
TTCTGCTGGTTGGGGGACCAGCCCGTGGCACCCGAGGTGAGCAGGAAGTAGACGCCGTTGCGCTTGAACATCGCGGGCGCCTCGCGCCACTGCCCGGCCCAGAGCTTGTTCACCTGGGCGTCGATGGCGGTGTAGTCCGGGGTCAGGCGGTAGACGTGCAGGTCGGCGTTCTCGTTGGCGGCGGAGATCATGTAGCCGGTGCCGTCGGTGTCGACGAACGTGGTGATGTCCCGGGACATGTGGCCCAGCGGACGGAAGCTGCCTTGCCAGGTGTAGTCGCCGTCGACGGTGTCCGAGACGGCCACGGCCGCGCGCGCCTCGGAGTAGTCGGTCGCGCTGCCCTCCTTGTGCATCCACATCACGAACTTTCCGGTCGCGGCGTTGTGGATGACCTTCGGCCGCTCGATGTTCGCACCCACCAGCTCGGGGTGGGTGGCCTCGGTCAGCACGTGGTTGCGGAACTCCCACGTCTTCAGGTCGGTGGAGCGGTAGGCGGAGACATACCGGAAGCTGTTGTCGGCGTGGCGGTCCTCGCCGAACCAGTAGTAGTACGAGCCCACCTTGACGACACCGCCGCCGTGCGCGTGCACGGGGTTGCCGTTCGGGTCGGTGAACCGGGTGGCGTTGGTGATGGTCACCGATGCCGCCTGGGCGGTGCCGGCGGCACCGAGGAGGGAGAGGAGAACGGCACAGAGCGCGGTGAGCACCGTGGCCGTCCCCGAGGATGTGCGTCGCATGATCGCGTACCTCGTGCTGTGAGGGGGATTGTCGGGTGTGGCGGTTGGGGCAGGCAGGGGCGCACCTCCACTACGGGGGTGCTTGCGGCTAGGGGAGAGCGCCGGCGGAGCCGGAAGGCGGCCGCCGGGTGTCCGGCGGTCGCCCGCGGAAGACGGCCACCGCGTTACACGAAGGTGTCGTTCCGTAATGTTCGCGTAAACACGAACGCTTGGGACGAGAGTTTGAGAGGGGCCGCGAAGGCTGTCAAGGATTCGGACAAGAGCGGCCGAAGATTGACCGGTCGGTATGTTTACGTCAACATATTGAAGGTTCCTCCATGTGGGAGGTCTCCGGTGTCTTCTCGACGGAAGGTCGCGTGCATGGCGACGGACAACAGGACTCGGTCACCCCGCTCACGGCCGGCCCGCCAGTGGCCGTCCATGGCGGATGTCGCCACCCTGGCCGGCGTCTCCTCGCAGACGGTGTCCCGGGTGGCGAACAACCGGCAGAACGTCGACTCCGCGACCCGCGAGAAGGTGCTCTCCGCCATGCAGACGCTCGGCTACCGCCCCAACACGGCGGCCCGCGCGCTGGTCACCGGCCGTTTCGGGGCACTGGGCGTCATCAGCTTCGACGTCGGCGCGCACGGCAACGCCCGCACGCTCGGCGCGATCGCCGACGCCGCCCGCGAGGCCGACTTCTCGGTGAACTTCATGGGCGTACGGGCCCAGACCGAGGCCGCCGTGCGCCACGCCTTCCAGCACCTGATGCTGCAGTCCGTCGACGGCATCGTGCTGGTCGAGTCGCAGATGCTCGACACCCCGTCGCTGCGCCTCCCGCCGTCGATGCCGGTGGTGGTCGCCGACGGCGACACCGGCCACGAGTACCCGCACGTCGACTTCGACCAGGCGCACGGCTCCCAGAGCGTGGTGTCCCACCTGCTCGGCCTCGGTCACCGTACGGTCTGGCACCTCGCCGGCCCGGCCGACTCGTTCGCCGCGCGCCGCCGCGCCGAGTCCTGGCGGCGGACCCTCACGGACGCGGGCGCGCCCGTACCGCCCGTGGTGTACGGGGACTGGTCGGCGCGGTCCGGTTACCGGGCCGGGCTCGACCTCGCCCACCGGCCGGAGGTCACGGCCGTCTTCGCCGCGAACGACCAGATGGCGATGGGCCTGATGCGCGCTCTGCACGAGGCGGGCAGGAGCGTGCCCGGCGACGTCAGCGTGGCGGGTTTCGACGACATCGCCGAGGCCGCGTACCTCGTTCCGCCGCTGACGACCGTGCACCAGGACTTCGAGGTGGTCGGCAAGCACTGCGTGGCGCTGCTGCTCGACCAGATCGAGGGCCGTACGGACGGGCCGCGGCGCAGGGCGGTGGAACCCGTCCTCGTGGTGCGTTCGAGCACGGCTCCGCCGCGGCCGGGCGCCCCGGCCTGAAGCCGCAGTCGGACGCGCCGGGGCCCGGCCCCTCCCCCGTGCGGCCGCGAAAGCGCGGCGTCAGCTCTCCCGTCCGCGCGCGGCGGGGGACGCCGTGCTGCGCCGTTCCACCAGGGTGGTCGGCACGAGGCGCACCCCCGTGACCGTCTCGCCCGCCAGCTCCCGCAGGACCGCGTCGACGCACCACTCGCCGACCTGCGCGAAGTCCTGGTGGACCGTGGTCAGCGGCGGGATGAAGGACGCCGCCTCGGGGATGTCGTCGAAGCCGACGACGCTGACGTCCTCGGGGACGCGCACCCCGCGGTCGTGGAAGGCCCGCAGCAGCCCGAGGGCCATCTGGTCGTTGGCCACGAAGACCGCCGTGCACCCGGGCTCGTCGGCGAGCCTCAGACCGGCCTCGTATCCCGATTCGGGGGTCCAGTCCCCGCGCAGCACGGGTGGCACCGTGCGCCCTTCGGCACGCAGCGTCTCCTCCCACGCCTCGGCGCGGCGGCCCGCGGCGAAGGACTCCTCGGGTCCCGCGACGTGCCAGACGGTGTCGTGGCCGAGGCCGAGGAGGTGCCGGACGGCGGCGCGGGCGCCCTGCCGCTGGTCCGTGTCCACCACCGGGAAGTCGGTGGCGTCGGAGTCGACCACGACCACCTTGACGTGCGGCGGCAGGGTGAGGGCGGCGGCGTCGAGCAGGTGCACCTCCATGATCAGCACGACGGCGTCGACCGCCAGCTCGTCGAGGCGGGTGAACGCCCCCTTGACGTTGTCCTGCGTGGGCGCGTCGAGCGGGATGAGCGTGACCGCGTAGCCCGCGCGGGACGCCGAGGCCGCTATGGCGTCCAGGGTCCGGACGTTGCCGGTACTGGTGAGCCCCATCGTGATGACGCCGATGGCCCGGAAGTCACCCCGCTTGAGGGCGCGGGCCGCGCTGTTGGGACGGTATCCCAGCTCCTTCATCGCGTCGAGGACCCGCTTCCGGGTGGCCTCGACGACGGCCGCGTCACCGTTGGAGACGCGTGACACCGTCTGCGAGGACACGCCCGCCAGCTGGGCGACGTCCGCCATGGAAACACGGCGCTGTCTGGTACGCGCCCCCCGCCTGCCGTCGTTCGCGGCCGCCGCCGGTCGGCCGGTCACGTTCTTTTCGGTCACCCGATTCCCTCTCATTCGCTGCCACTTCGTGCTTGACGCCCCCCTGCGGGAATGTCACCATCACGCTACCGATGATTACGTAAACATTTCTCGTCGGCCAGCCCTCCAGCAGGGCCGGTTCTCGGCCACAGGCCGCCCCTGTGCCTCAGGCCGCCACGCCTCAGGCCCCATACCTCGCTCCCGTCTTCCGGACCGACCGGTCACCGACGCTAGGACCACGCCATGACGCTTCTGTCGACGCGCGCTACGGCAGCACCACCGCCCCGCCCACGAGCCCGCTTCCGCCTCCGCAAGGAGGCCCTCGTGGGCTGGGGGTTCGCCGGCCCGTTCGTCGCGGTCTTCGGCCTCGTCTTCCTCGCACCGATCGGCTACGCCGGGTACCTGAGCCTCTTCCAGGACCGGCTCATCGGCGGGACCTCCTTCGTCGGCCTGGACAACTACGGCGAGGCGCTGACGGACCCCCGCTTCTGGGACGGCCTGACGCGCGTCGGCCTCTTCCTGCTGGTGCAGGTGCCGATCATGCTGGGCATCGCGCTCCTCGCCGCCCTCGCGATCGACAGCGGCCGCCTCTACGGCAAGACCTTCTTCCGTGTCTCGATCTTCCTCCCGTACGCCGTGCCCGCCGTCGTCGCCAGCCTCATCTGGGGCTTCATGTACGGCGACCAGTTCGGCCTGGTCGGCAACATCAACGAGGCGCTCGGCGTCAGCCTCCCCAACCCGCTCTCCCCCTCCCTGGTCCTCGCCTCCATCGGCAACATCGTCACCTGGGAGTTCGTCGGTTACAACATGCTGATCTTCTACTCCGCCCTCAAGGTCGTCCCCCGCTCGCTCTACGAGGCGGCGGCGATCGACGGCGCCGGGGAGTGGCGGATCGTGGCCTCGGTCAAGCTGCCGGCCATCCGCAGCGCCCTGGTCATCGCCACGATCTTCTCGATCATCGGCAGCTTCCAGCTCTTCAACGAGCCGAGCATCCTGCAGAAGCTCGCCCCCAACGCCATCACCAACGACCTGACCCCCAACCTCTACACGTACTCGCTGTCGTTCTCGGGGCAGCAGCACAACTACGCGGCGACCGTGGCGATCGTGATGGGCGTGATCACCGCGATCATCGCCTACGCGGTCCAGCTGCGCGGCATGCGGAAGGGCTGAGCCATGACCACCTCCATGACCACCGCGGCCGCCGAGCCCACCCCCACTCCCCCGGAGCCCCAGGCCGGCGGGGCCCCGGCCGCCCCGCACCGCGCCCGCCCCGCCACGCTCCGCGACCGCAAGCGGCTCCCGCACACGCCGCTCAACCCCCGGCGCAGCGTCCCGCTGACCCTCCTCACCGGCCTGGTCCTCGTCTACACCCTGCTCCCGCTCGCCTGGCTGGTCATCAACGCCACCAAGAGCCAGCGGGGACTGCTCGACTCCTTCGGGCTGTGGTTCGCGGACGACTTCAACCTGTGGGACAACATCACCCGCACGGTCACCTACGACGACGGCGTCTTCGTCCGCTGGCTGCTCAACACGCTGCTGTACGTCGCCGCCGGCGCGGGCGGTGCGACGGTCCTCGCCGTCCTCGGCGGCTACGCCCTCGCGAAGTACGACTTCCCCGGCCGCAAGGCGGTCTTCGCGGTCGTCATCGGAGCCGTGGCCGTACCCGGCACGGCGCTCGCGGTGCCCACCTTCCTGATGTTCAGCAACATGGGTCTGACGAACACCCCGTGGGCCGTCATCATCCCCTCGCTGATCTCCCCCTTCGGGCTCTACCTCATGTGGGTCTTCGCCGCCGAGGCCGTCCCCACCGAACTCCTGGAGGCCGCACGCATCGACGGCTCCGGCGAGCTGCGCACCTTTTTCACGATCGCGCTGCCGCTCCTCGTGCCGGGCACCGTCACCGTGCTCCTGTTCTCCATGGTCGCGACCTGGAACAACTACTTCCTGCCGCTGATCATGATCAAGGACCCCGACTGGTACCCGCTGACCCTCGGCCTCAACGCCTGGAACGCGCAGGCGCAGACGGCCGGCGGTGAGGCCGTCTTCGACCTGATCGTCACCGGTTCCCTGCTGACGATCGTCCCGATCGTGGCCGTCTTCCTGCTGCTCCAGCGGTACTGGCAGTCCGGCCTGGCCGCCGGCAGCGTCAAGGAATGACCGCCCCTTCCCACCGATCCACCCCTCACCCGCACGCCCCTCCCCACCCGGAAGTCCGTCCCACCCGCACCACCGACCAGGAGCACCTTCCATGCGTACCCACACATCCCGCAGACTGCTCGGCGCCCTCGCCGTGCTCGCCACGCTCTCGCTGACCGCCACGGCCTGCGGCTCCGACGACTCGGACACCGGCGCCGGCGGCGGCGCCCCGAAGGACGTCGCCGCCGCGCTGGAGAAGGGCGGCAAGGTGACGGTGTGGGCCTGGGAACCCACCCTCAAGAAGGTCGCCGCGGACTTCGAGAAGAAGTACCCCAAGGTCGACGTCGAACTCGTCAACGCCGGCACCGGAGACAAGCAGTACACCGCCCTCCAGAACGCCATCGCCGCCGGCTCCGGCGCACCCGACGTCGCCCAGATCGAGTACTACGCCCTCGGCCAGTTCGCCATCGGCAAGACCGTCGAGGACCTCTCCTCCTACGGCGCCGCGAAGTACGGCACGAGCTTCACGCCCGGCCCGTGGAACGCGGTGTCCGAGGACAAGGCGATCTACGCCCTGCCGATGGACTCGGGCCCGATGGCGTTCTTCTACAACAAGAAGGTCTTCGACAAGCACGGCGTCAAGGTGCCGACCACCTGGGACGAGTACGTGGAGGCGGCACGGACCCTCCACAAGGCCGACCCGAAGATCTTCATCACCAACGACACCGGCGACGCCGGCGCCACCACCAGCCTCATCTGGCAGGCCGGGGGCCGCCCGTACAAGACCGACGGCACGAACGTCACCGTGAATTTCGGCGACGAGGGCACGAGGAAGTACACCGCCACCTGGCAGAAGCTCCTCGACGAGAAGCTCGTCGCACCCATCAGCTCCTGGAGCGACGCCTGGTACAAGGGCCTGGCCGA
>NZ_BMVV01000053.1 GCF_014650895.1 Streptomyces omiyaensis | reverse complement strand
AACGCCCTGCACGGCTCCGGCGACAACATCACCCCCTTCCCCCGCAGCAACGTCTTCCTCGTCTTCAACAGCGTGGAGAACGCCCCGGAGCTGCCCTTCGCCGCGCCCGTGCGCCGCCCCTCCTTCGTCGCCGCCCGGGACACCACGCCGATCGGCTGACCGCGCCCCTCCGCCCGAGACCTCCCCGCAAGGAAGAAAGGACGCCATGAACCGGCCCCTGTCCCTGGACCGCCGCCGCTTCCTGACCCGCTCGCTGGGCATCGGCACCCTGATCGCGGCACCGGGATTCCTCGGCGCGTGCAGCCGGACGGAGGTGGGCACCGGAGCCCCCGCCGGCGACGCCGACCTGCTGGAGAAGCTGCGGAAGCGGGGCCACGTCCGGGTGGGCTTCGCCGGCGAGGCCCCGTACGGCTTCCAGGACGGCGACGAGCTCGCCGGGGAGGCGCCCACCCTGCACCGGGAGATCTTCACCGCCCTCGGCGTTCCCGAACTCCGGCCCCACCTCGCCGAGTTCGGCGCCCTCATCCCCGGGCTGCTCGCCGGACGGTTCGACGTGGTGAGCGCCGGGATGGCCATCACGCCCGAGCGCTGTGCCAAAGTCGCCTTCTCCCAACCGGAGTTCGTCTCCCCCACCGCGCTCATGGTCCGCAAGGGGAACCCGAAGGGCCTGAGCGACCTGGCCTCGTGCGCGGCCGGGCAGGTCCGCGTCGGCGTCCTGACGGCCGCCGTGGAGGCCTCGTACGCCGAGGAGGCGGGCGTCCCGGACGGCTCCGTGCTGCAGGTGGGCAAGCAGCAGGACGGCCTCGACGCCCTCCTCGCCGGCCGGATCGACGCCTTCGCCCTCACCGGCATCTCGCTCCGCTGGCTCGCCCGCACCAACGCGGGCGCGGCCGTGGAGGTCCTGGAGCCGTTCGTGCCCGTGGTCGACGGCGTGAGCCGGTACAGCCCCGGCGGCGCCGTCTTCCGCAAGGGCGCCGACTCCCTGCGGAGGGCGTTCGACGACGAGCTCGCGCGGATCACCGGCGACCCCGCCCGGTACGTGCGCCTGATCGGGAAGTACGGCTTCACCGAGCGCGAGGTGCCGCCCCGCAGCCTGCGCACCGCGGAGCTCTGCGCGGGATGACGGGCTCCGGTACGGCCGTGTTCCTCTCGGAGCTGGGCCGGGCGCTCCCGGCCATCACCGAGGGCCTCCTGGTGACGCTGGAGGCCACCGGGCTCGGTGCGGCCCTCGCGCTGCTCGTCGCCTTCGCCCTGGGCCTGGCCGCCCGCTCGCGGCTCCTCCCGGTGCGCGGCGCCGCGCGCTTCGCGGTCGAGCTCCTGCGCGGCACCTCGCTCTACGTCCAGCTCTTCTGGCTGTTCTTCGCGCTGCCGATGCTCGGGTTCCGGCTGGAGCCGATGGCCTGCGGGGTGCTCGCCTTCGGTCTCAACTACGGCGCCTACGGCGCGGAGGTGGTGCGGGGCTCGATCGCCGCCGTGCCCGCCGCGCAGACCGAGGCCGCGATCGCCCTGGGCATGGGCCCGGGGCTGCGCCTGCGGCGGATCGTGCTGCCCCAGGCGTACGCCCTGATGGTGCCGCCCTTCAAGAACCTGCTGATCCAGCTGCTCAAGGCGACGCCCCTGCTGTCCCTGGTCACCGTCGCCGACCTCACCTTCCGGATCGACCAGTTGCGCGCGGCGACGGGCGGCACGGCCGCCGCCTATCTGCTGCTGCTCCTGCTGTACTTCTGCGTCGCCGCGCTCCTGGGCGCCGGGATGAACGCGCTGGAGCGGCGGGCGCAGGCGCGCCTGGGCGTCGTGGGCGGTGACGCCTGATGTGGGACATGGACGCGGCGCGCGCGGCGCTGCCGGTCGTGCTGTCGGGTTTCGGCGTCACCCTGCTCGCCACGGTGCTCGGGTTCGCGGTCGCGGTGGCGGCCGGGCTCGGCATCGCCCTGCTGGGGCGCTCCCGCTCCCGGTGGATCGCCCTGCCCGTGGGCGCGCTCGCCTCCTTCGTGCGCTCGACGCCGGTGATGGTGCAGCTCTTCGCCGCGTGGGTGCTGGTACCGGGCCTGGACGCGCTGGCGCTCGGCGTCCTGGTGCTGGGGCTGCACTACGCCACGTACCTCTCCGAGGTCTACCGGGCCGGCATCGACGCCGTGCCGAAGGGGCAGTGGGAGGCCTGCACCGCGCTGTCCCTGCCGCGGCGGCGGGTGTGGCGCGCGGTCGTCCTGCCCCAGGCCGTGCGGAAGGTGCTGCCGTCGCTCGGAAACTACGCGATCTCGATGTTCAAGGAGACGCCCTTCCTCTCGGTCATCGCCGTGGACGAGATGGTCCACGAGGCGAACGCCTTCGGCAGCACCCACTTCGCCTACCTGGAGAGCTTCACCCTGGCCGCCGCCGTCTTCCTGATCGCGAGCTGGCCGACGTCCCTGCTCGTCCGCCGACTGGAGGCCCGCCTTGCCCATTGAGACCGTCCCCGGACCGGAGAAGGTCCGGTTCGACCGGGTGACCAAGCGGTTCGGGGACCAGACGGTCCTGGACGGCCTGGACCTCGCGGTCGCGCCGGGCGAGCGGGTGACCCTGATCGGCCCGAGCGGCTCGGGGAAGACGACCATCCTGCGGCTGCTGATGACGCTGGAGCGGGTGACGGACGGCGTGGTCCACGTCGACGGCGAACCGTTCTCCCACATGCCGTCCGGGCCGGGCGGGAAGCTGGTCCCGGCGGACGAGCGCTACCTGGCCCCGCGCAGGCGGCGCGTCGGGATGGTGTTCCAGCAGTTCAACCTCTTCCCGCACCTGAGCGTGCTCGCCAACGTCACGGAGGCCCCCCGGCACGTCCTGGGCCTCGACGCCGACGAGGCCGCCGCCCGGGCCCGGGACCTCCTCGGGCTCGTCGGCCTCGCGGACAAGGAGGACGCCCACCCGACCCGTCTCTCCGGCGGCCAGCAGCAGCGCGTCGCCATCGCCCGGGCCCTGGCGATGCGTCCGGAGCTCCTCCTCCTCGACGAGGTGACCTCCGCGCTCGACCCCGAGCTGGTCGCGGAGGTCCTGGACGTCCTGCGGGACGTCGCCGCCGGCACCGACATCACGATGCTCTGCGTGACCCACGAGATGGCCTTCGCCCGTGACGTCTCCGACC
Organism: Streptomyces omiyaensis; assembly: GCF_014650895.1. Classification (GTDB taxonomy): domain Bacteria; phylum Actinomycetota; class Actinomycetes; order Streptomycetales; family Streptomycetaceae; genus Streptomyces; species Streptomyces omiyaensis. Next base: position 15,657 of record NZ_BMVV01000053.1, on the reverse strand, counting down.
GGCTGCTGATGTTCGACCGGGGCCGCGTCCTGGAGTCCGGCCCTCCCGGGAAGCTCCTCGACGCGCCGGAGCACGAACGGACCCGGGAGTTCCTCCGGTCGATCCGGTGAGGCGGGAGGAGCGAGGGCGGTCCCCGGGCGGGATCCTCCTGCGGGTGCGGAGGGTCCGTCCGGCGCTCAGAATGGCGCCGAACGGAAGAAAGGGAAAAACGTGACTTCCCCACCGCCCTCCGGTCCTCCGTCGGTTCCGCCCACCGGGCCGCCCACGGGCCCTCCGTCGGGTCCGCTGTCCGGCGCGGCCACCCGTCCCGGGGTCTCCGGACCCCCTTCCGCGCCGCCGCCGCACGACGGCTCCGGCGGCGGTGGCGGTGGCGGTGGCGGTGGCGGTGGCGGTGGCGGTGGCGGTGGCGGTGGGGACGGTGCCGGAGGAGGGCCCGGCGGCGGGGGACGCGGCGGCACCCCCTGGTGGCGGTCCGTGCCGAAGGTGGCCTCGCTGACGGCCGCCCTGGTGGCGGCGGCCGCGCTCGCGGTGCTGCTCGTCGGCCGGTCGGACGACAAGGGCGACACCGCCGGATCCGGCGGCGGGGAGGTCTTCCTCCAGAACACCTCGGCCTCCGGGCCCGACCCCTTCACCGCCTCCACCGCCCGCACCGACAGCTCCTCCGGGGCGGCCTCGCTGGCGCCGCGCACCGGCACGGCGGAGACGGCCACCCCGCGGGTCTCGGGCTCCACGCCGGGGCTGTACGGCGGCACGCGCGAGGAGGCGAGCTGCGACGTCGAGCGGCAGATCCGCTACCTCGGCGCCGACCCCGCCAAGAACACCGCCTTCGCGCAGGTCCTCGGCCTCGACGCGGACGCCGTGCCGGCCCACCTCCGCTCCCTGACGCCGCTCCAGCTCCGGGTCGACACCCGGGTGACCAACCACGGCTACGAGGACGGCCGCGCCACCGCCTACCAGGCGGTCCTCCAGGCGGGGACGGCGGTCCTCGTCGACGACCGGGGCGTGCCCCGGGTCCGGTGCGCCTGCGGGAACCCGCTGACCGAGCCGGTGGCGCAGCAGAAGCCCCGCACCACGGGCACGCCGTGGCCGGCCTACGACTCCTCCCAGGTCGTGGTGGTGGCCCCGTCGGTGACGGTGGTGAACGTGTTCGTCGTGTACGACCCCGAGGACGACGCCTGGTTCGCGCGCAAGCACGGCGACACCGGCCGGCACGACAAGCCGACCCCGCCGCCGCCCCGGCCGACGCCGACGACGACCTCGCCGTCCCCGTCGACGTCGTCCTCCTCGCCCTCGGTGACCCCGGGCACGACCTCGCCGACGCCCTGCGTGACGGTCACCGGCGACGAGACGCCGGCGCCGGTCGACGGCCTGACGCCGTCCCCGTGCCCGTCCACGCTCTCGCCGACCGTGACGACGCCCACGCCGTCCCCGTCGACGGACTCCTCCTCACCGTCCGACACCCCGCCGGACTCGCCCTCGGACTCCCCCGCGGACTCCCCCTCCGACGAGCCGCCGGACAGCCCCGCCACGACGACGGGCGGGGCGGACACCACGACGGACACCCCGACGAACGGGACCACCGGTGGTGCGGACGGGACCGGCGGGACGGACGGGACCGGCGGGCGCTCCGCCTCCGCGGGCTCCCCCTCCGGCCCGGACTCCGCCTCCCCGCCCGCGCCCGGCCCCGGACGCCTCCCCGTGGCCTGAGGTCCCCGTGCCGCGCGGACGCCCGTACCGGACCCCCCGGGACGGGCGTCCGCGCCGTCAGGCGGCGCCCTCCGTGGTGCGGAAGGAGGGCCGGCGGGTGCGGAGCGTGGCGCGCAGGGTGCGCAGCCAGGCGCCCACCGGCAGGGGGCGGGCGGCCGGCTCCTCGGCGTGCCGCTGCCACAGGCGCTCGTCGCGGTCGGTGAAGTGCGCGCCGGTCCGCGGGTGCGTCGGCGTGGTCGTGGACGTGCTCATGGCGTGCTCCTCTCGGTCCCGGGCGTTCCCCGGGCGTTCCGGACGTGTCCTGGGGCGGCTTCCCGGAAGGCGCCACCAGGCCACTGACAAGGAGTCTGTAGGCTTATTGGCCTGGACAGCAGAGCCAATGAGGAGTGATTGGCATGGCAGAGGGCCGTGTGGTCCACACCGCGGACCGGACGTTGTCGGGCCGTCAGCTCGCTTCCCTGCTCACCCCGCCTCCGGAGGGCCGGTTCGGCTACCGCGAGCTGGCGCGGGCGGTGCGGGAGGCGCTGCTCGACGGACGGGTGGCCCTGCGGCTGCGGCTGCCCGCCGAGCGGGAGCTCGCGCAGGTCCTGGAGGTGAGCCGGACGACCGTGACGGGGGCGTACGACCTGCTGCGGGAGAGCGGGTACGCGCACAGCCGGCGGGGCGCGGGCACGTGGACGGCGCTTCCGGACGGGCAGACGCCGACCTCCCTGGGCCCCTACCCGGACCCGACGGACGAGGTGATCGACCTGGCGCTGGCCTCGCCGCAGGCGCCGGGCGCGGAGCTCGCGGAGGCGCTGGCGGAGGCCGCGGCGGAGCTGCCCCGCTTCGCCGCGGCGCCGGGCTACCACCCGTACGGCCTGCCGGAGCTGCGGGCCTCGGTGGCGGAGCGGTACACCGCCCGCGGGCTGCCGACGCGGCCCGAGCAGATCCTGGTGACGACGGGGGCGCAGCAGGCGCTGTCGCTGGTCCTGTCCCAGTTCGGACGGCCCGGCGACCGGGTGCTCGCGGAGAACCCCTCGTACACCAACGCCCTGGACGCGATGCGGGTCCGGGGGATGCGGGTGACGCCGGTGCCGGTCACGGAGAACGGCTGGGACACCGGGCTCGTGGACGCCGCGCTGCGGCAGACCGCGCCCCGGCTGGCGTATCTGATCCCGGACTTCCACAACCCGACGGGGCGGCTGATGCCGCGCGAGCAGGGACGGGAGCTGGCGCGGGCCGCGCGGGCGACGGGGACCTGGCTGGTGGTGGACGAGACGCTGACGGACACGGCGCTCGACGTGCCGGCTCCGGCGCCCTTCGCGGCGGCGGCCGGGCCCGGGGGCGGGGAGCAGATCGTCTCGGTGGGCTCGCTGAGCAAGAGCTGCTGGGGCGGCCTGCGGGTGGGCTGGGTGCGGGCCTCGGCGCGGGTGGTGACGGAGCTGACCAGGACCCGGGTCACGGCCGACCTGTCGGGTTCGGTGCTGGACCAGCTGGTGGCGGTGGCGCTGATGCGGCGCCTCGACCCGATCGTCCGGGCGCGCGTGGCGCAGCTGCGGCGGCGGCGCGAGGCCCTGGGCGCGGCGCTCGCCCGCCACCTGCCGGAGTGGCGGTGGACGGTGCCGCCGGGCGGGATGTGCCTCTGGATCGACCTGGGGCGGCCGGTGGCGACCCAGCTGGCGGCGCGGGCGCTGCGGCACGGGGTGCGGGTGGAGGGCGGGGCGCGGTTCGGGGTGGACCCCGGGACCCACGAGCACCGGCTGCGGATCCCGTACACCCTGCCGGAGGAGGTGTACGGGACGGCGGCGGAGCGGCTGGCTGCGGCCCTGGAGGGGGCGCCGGGGCGGTTCGCGGATCCGGCGCTGCCGGAGTGGGTGGCCTGAGGCCGGGCCCCTCGGGGGACACGGGGCCGGGCAGGCGGGCCCGGTCGCGCGGGTCCCGGATATCCGGATGCCCCGGCCGCGGATCTGCCTGTACGGTCCAACGAGTGGAACCGTTGACTGAGAAAGAGATCCGTTCGTCGTTCGTGAACGCCACGAAGGGGGACGCCGCGCGGCTGAAGCTGCCGCTGGACTTCGCCGAGACGCCCTGGGAGGACCTGGACTTCCTGGGGTGGGTGGATCCGGGGGCGCCGCTGCGGGCCCATCTCGTGGTGCGCCGCGAGGACGGCCCGCTCGGGGTGTCCCTGCGGGTGCCCGCGGCGGGCCGGACCAGTGCCGTGAAGACGAGCCTGTGCCAGATCTGCCTGACGCCGCACGCCTCGTCGGGCGTGACGCTGCTGGCGGCGCCGCTGGCGGGGCCCCGGGGGCGGGAGGGGAACACGGTCGGCATCTACGTCTGCGCCGACCTGGCGTGCTCCCTCTACCTGCGCGGCAAGCGCGTGCCGAAGCTGCGCGGGCTGCGGCACGAGGAGACCCTCTCCGTCGAGGAGCGCGTCGAGCGCGCCACGGGGAACCTGGACGGGTTCCTGGCGCGCGTGACGGCCGGCTGAGCCGCGGCGGGCGGCCCCCGGAGGGGCCGCCCCGACGGGCCTGCCCGCACGGTCAGCGGAAGGCCTGCTCGCCGGTGAGCGCCTTGCCGATGACGAGGGAGTGGACCTCGCTGGTGCCCTCGTAGGTGAGGACGGACTCCAGGTTGTTGGCGTGCCGGAGGACCGGGTACTCGAGGGTGATGCCGTTGGCGCCGAGGAGGGTGCGGCACTCGCGGGCGATGGCGATGGCCTCGCGCACGTTGTTGAGCTTGCCGACGCTGATCTGCTCGGGGGTGAGCTCGCCCGCGTCCTTGAGGCGGCCGAGGTGGAGGGCGAGCAGCATGCCCTTGCCGAGCTCGACGGCCATGTCCGCGAGCTTCTGCTGGGTGAGCTGGTACGAGGCGAGGGAGCGGTCGAAGACGGTGCGGTCCTTCGCGTAGGAGATCGCCGTCTCCAGGCAGTCGCGGGCGGCCCCGAGGGCGCCGAAGACGATGCCGAAGCGGGCCTCGTTGAGGCAGCCGAGCGGGCCGGAGAGGCCTCGGGCGCCGGGCAGCACCGCGTCCGCGGGCAGCCGGACGTCGTCCAGGACGAGTTCGGCGGTGACGCTGGCCCGGAGCGAGAGCTTCATCTTGATCTCGGGGGCGCTGAAGCCGGGGGTGCCGGCCGGGACGAGGAAGCCGCGGACGCCCTCCTCGGTGCGGGCCCAGACCACGGCCACGTCGGCGACGGAGCCGTTGGTGATCCACATCTTGGTGCCGTTGAGGATCCAGTCGGAGCCGTCCCGCTTGGCGTTCGTCCGCATGGCACCCGGGTCGGAGCCGGCGTCGGGCTCGGTCAGGCCGAAGCACCCGATGTACTCGCCGGCCGCCATCTTCGGCAGCCACCGCTGCTTCTGCTCCTCCGAGCCGTGCTTCCAGATCGCGTACATCGCGAGCGAGCCCTGCACCGAGACGAGGGAGCGCAGACCCGAGTCGACGGCCTCCAGCTCCATGCAGGCCAGGCCGTACGCCACCGCGCTGGTGCCCGCGCAGCCGTATCCCTCCAGGTGCATGCCGAGCACGCCGAGGCCGCCGAGGGTGCGGGCGAGTTCGCGCGCGGGGATCTCGCCCTTCTCGAACCAGCCGGCCACGTGCGGGCGCAGCTCGCGGTCCGCGGCCGCGCGGACCGTGGCACGGATCTCGCGCTCCTCGTCGCCGAGCAGGCCGTCGAGGGCGAGGAGGGCGAGGGGGTGGGTGGGGGTGGACGGCGAGGACTTCACGGGCGGCCTCCTGGCGGCTGTGGCGAGGGTCGTGCTCGGCGTGGCGTGCCGAGCGTAGCGGGAGATTGGATTTTGGATCCAGTATTGAAAATCGGACCCCCGCGCCCTACGGTCCGAGGAATCCGATCCCCGAAGCGCCGGACCCCCGATCCGACGGGTCCCCGATCCGACGGATCCCGAAGCGCCGGATCCCCGAAGCGCCGGATCCCGATCCGACGCACACCGAGGAGCGCGGAATGCCCACGGACCACCCGACCCACTCGGCCCACCCGGATCACCCGGATCACCCGGCCCACCCGGGTCACCCCGACCACCCGGTCGACTCCCCCGCGGCCACGGCCGCGGCCTCGACCACGGCCGGCGGTCCCGGCGCCCTCTCCGGCCTCGTCGTCGCCGACTTCGGCCGGGTCCTCGCCGGGCCCTACATGACGATGCTCCTCGCCGACCTCGGCGCCGACGTGATCAAGATCGAGCGCCCGGACGGCGGCGACGACACCCGCGCCTGGGGCCCGCCGTTCGCGGACGGCCGGGCCACCTACTTCCTCGGCGTCAACCGCAACAAGCGCTCCGTCGCCCTCGACCTCACCGACCCCGACGACCGGGCCGCGGCGCGCGCGATCGTCGACCGGGCCGACGTCCTGGTGGAGAACTTCCGCCCGGGCACGATGGAGAAGCTGGGCCTCGGCTTCGAGGAGGTCCGCCGCACCAACCCCGGACTCGTCTACTGCTCGGTGACCGGCTTCGGCACCGACGGGGGCGCCGCGCTCCCCGGCTACGACCTGCTCGTCCAGGCCATGGGCGGCCTGATGAGCGTCACCGGCGAGCCGGACGGGCGGGGGACGAAGGCGGGGGTCGCGCTCGTCGACGTCATCACCGGGCTCCACGCCGGCCTCGGCGTCCTCGCCGCCCTGCGCCACCGGGAGCGCACCGGCCGGGGCCAGCGCGTCGAGGTCTCCCTCCTGGGCTCCCTCCTCTCCGCCCTCACCAACCAGGCCGCCGCCCACCTCGGCGCCGGGGTCGTGCCGCGCGCGATGGGCAACCGGCACCCGAGCATCACCCCGTACGAGGTCTTCGAGGCCCGGGACCGGCCGCTGGTCCTGGCCGTCGGCAACGACCGGCAGTTCCGGGCCCTGTGCGAGCGGATCGGCCGGCCCGCGCTGGCCGAGGACGACCGGTTCGCCACCAACACCGCCCGCGTCGCCCACCGGGAGGAGCTGGCGGCGGCCCTGGCCGGGCCGCTCGCCGGCCGCACGGCCGACGCCTGGTTCGAGGAGCTGACGGCCGCCGGCGTGCCCTGCGGCCCCATCAACGACCTGGCGGACGCCTTCGCGCTCGCCGACCGGCTCGGGCTCGGCGTCCGGGTGCCCGAGGAGGCCGCCGGCCCCGGCCAGGTCGCCCACCCGGTCCGCTTCGGCGCCACCCCGCCCTCGTACCGCTCCGCTCCCCCGGGACTCGGCGAGCACACCGCCGAGGTCCTGGCCGGGAGGCCCCCCGTGGACGCCCCGGACGCGCGTCCGTGATCCGTAGGAAGATGAGGACGACGACGGTCACCGGCGGCGACGGAGGCCGCGGGGGCACGGGCGACGGCGGCGGAGGGTCGGATCGATGAGCGGCGCGGTGGAGAGACGGCGGCCCCAGACGGCCCAGCAGTTCGTCCTGGGCGAGCTGCGGAGCGCGATCACCAGCGGCGGGCTCCGCCCCGGCGCGCCCATCCGGCAGGACGCGCTCGCCGCCCGGCTGGAGGTCAGCCGGGTCCCGCTCCGGGAGGCGCTCAAGACCCTGGAGGCCGAGGGCCTGGTCGTCCACCACGTCCACCGGGGCTACTTCGTCGCCGAGCTGTCCCTCGCCGACCTGGAGGAGATCTACCGGATCCGCGCCCTGCTGGAGACGGAGGCGGTCCTGCGGGCCGTGGACGCCGGCCCCGACGACCTCGCCGAGACCCTGGAGTCCGTCCAGTGCGAGGTCGAACGAGCCGCCGGGGCCGGGGACGTGACGGCGATGGCCGAGGCCAACCGCCGCTTCCACTTCACCCTCATCGACGCCTGCGGCATGCCCCGGCTGGTCCGCATGATCACCACCCTCTGGGACTCCACCGACGCCTACCGCTCCCTCTACTACACCGACCCCGGCCACCGTGCCCAGGCGGTCCACGAGCACCGCGCCGTCCTCTCCTCCCTGCGCGAGCGCGACGGGGCCGGGGTGGTCCGCCGGCTCGACGACCACCGCGCCCACGCGGTGGCGGCCCTGCGCGAGGTGCTGGCCCCCGGGGAGGGGTGACACGGCCCGGGGAACCGGATGCGGCCGCCGGAGAAACCGGATGCCGACCGCCGGACGGAACTCCTAGGCTCCCCCCATGGACCCCCGTCTGATCAACGTCGTCGACATCGAGGCGACCTGCTGGGAGAAGGCGCCGCCGCCCGGCGCGGTGAGCGAGATCATCGAGATCGGCCTGACCGTCGTGGACCTGACCGCCCGCGAACGGGTCGGCCGCCACCGGATCCTGGTCCGCCCCGCCCGCTCGCGCGTCAGCGCCTTCTGCACCGACCTCACCGGCCTCACCCAGGCCGAGGTGGACACCGGCGTCGACTTCGCGACCGCCTGCCGCCTCCTCGCCCGCGACCACGCCGCCGGCACCCGCCCCTGGGCGAGCTGGGGCGACTACGACCGCAAGCAGTTCACCCGGCAGTGCGAGGCGACCCGCACGGCCTACCCCTTCGGCCACCGGCACACCAACGCGAAGGCCGTCTTCACCGAGGCCCACGGCCTCCGCCGACGCCCCGGCATGGCCCAGGCCCTCGCCCACGCCGGCCTCCCCCTGGAGGGCCGCCACCACCGCGGCGAGGACGACGCCTGGAACATCGCGGCCCTGATCCTGGACCTCGCCCGGACGGACGCCTGGCCGTAACCGACGACGGACTCCGGCGCACGGGGCCGCACACGGCCGCTCGGCGCGCCCCCCGGGGGCCGGGCGGCCCCCTCGCCCCGTCGGCTTCGCGGCAGGCCTCGCACCGGGGCGGGCGTCTTCTCCCGGGCCGGTTCCCCGGACGCCGGGGGGCCGGCCCGGGCGGCGGCGCGGAGCGCCGCTTCGACACGGCGGTTGTCGGTCATGGAGGCCGTGCCGGCCGTCATCGCCAGGAGGAGGCCGCCGGCGGCGCAGAGCGGGGTGCGGACGTCGTGGGCGGTGGCCGGCCAGCCGCCGGGGAAGGCCCCGAGGGGAGCGGCGCGCATCGCCGGCGTGCGGGAGGTGGAGGCGACCCGGCCCATGAGGTGGGCCGGGACGATCGCCTGCCGGAGGGAGGGCGCGAGCACCATCGTGGCGCCCATGCCGGCCCCGCAGACGGCGAGCGCCGGCCCGGCCGCGTACGGGGTCGGGGCGGCGGCGCGCGCCATCGGATCGCGCGTCAGCGTCAGCGCGAGCAGGGGCGCGTCGTGCGACACCCCGTCGCCGAACGAGGACACCGTCCGAGCGGTCCACGGCCGCCCGAATCCGGCCGGCGCCTTCCTTGCGTCCGAGGTCGTTCGGCGCCCTCCTCGGTCCGGTCGCGCAGGGTCGGACGGAACAGCGCGAAGACGAGCGGGGTGTCCGGCAGCGACGGATCGGACAGCTCCCGGCACTCGCCCGCCAGTTCCCGAAGCCGCGCCCCCGACGGGGCGAACTGCTCGTCCGTGAGCCGAAGGCGGGCCATCCCCACGTGCCGCTCCTCCACCGGCGACGACTCCAGGTCCGCCACCGCGTGGCGCATCAGCACGTCCGGTCCCCCCTCGCCCGGGTCCGGCAGCACGATCGACCGCGCGGCCATCGCGTAGTGCCGCTCGGTGACGCCCCGCGTCTTCCGCGTCCGCACCACCTTCACCAGACCGGCCCGCTCCAGCCGCCGCACGTGATAGCCGGAGCTCCTCTTGGCGAGGCCCACCCGCTCGGCGAGCTGGGTGACCGTCGCCGGCTCGAAGCGGAGGACGGCCATGATCCGGGGTCCGGCGCGCGGGACCCGCCTCCCCGCCCCGGCCGCGCGGGGAGGGGCCGGACGGTCCGGAGCGACGGGCGGTTACCCTGACGCCCGGACCCGAGGAGGAAGCATGGCGCGGATGCCGTCGGCGGAGCGACGCCGGCAGCTGGTCGAGGCGGCGATCAGGGCGATGACCAGGGACGGGGTGGCGCGGACCACCACGCGGTCGATCGCCGCCGAGGCCGGGGTGTCGCTGAGCGTCTTCCACTACTGCTTCGAGTCCAAGCAGGCCCTCCTGGAGGCCGCCATCGAGACGATCATCGGCGACTACGTGGCCCGGGTGATGAAGGCGGTCGAGCCGAGGGCGACCCTGCACGAGACGGTGCGGGCGGCGCTGCGGACGTACTGGGAGGACGTGACCGCGCATCCGGGCCAGCACATGCTCACCTACGACCTCACGCAGTACGCGCTCCGCGAGCCGGGGTTCGAGCACCTGGCGCGCGCCCAGTACGAGCAGTACGTGCGGTCGGCGACGGTGCTGGTGGAACAGGTGGGGGCGGCGCGCGGGACGGAGCCGAAGGTCCCGGTGCCCACGGTGGCCCGTCACCTGGCGGCGGCGGTGGACGGGATGACGCTGCAGTACCTGGTGCTGCGCGACGAGGAATCGGCTCTGGAGCAGCTGGAGTTGACGGCTGATCAGCTGGTTCGCCTGATCGGGGGCTGACGGCCGGCAGGGCCGGTGGGCGGAGCTCCTCGATCATCAGTAGGTCATTTGACCCGGACTCTTGACTCAGTCCTCCGGCGACGCGATCCTCGGGGCGCCCGGTACACCCTCATCGACCGGAGGCTTCGCCACCATGCCCCCACGCACCACTCGAAGCACATCCCCCTTCCGCGGGCCGCGCCGCCTCGGCCTCGTCTCCCTCCTCCTCGCCCTCGCGGCCGTGCTGTTCGGCGCCGCGCCGGTCCCCGCGGCCGGTTCGCCGTGGTGGGAGCCGACCGCGCGGCCGGCGACCGACTCGCAGATCAACGCCACGGGCGCGCCGTTCACCGGCACCGACGCCCAGGGGCGGGTGCGCGGCTTCGTCGACGCGCACAACCACGTGATGTCCAACGAGGGCTTCGGCGGCCGGCTGATCTGCGGCAAGCCGTTCTCGACGGCCGGCGCGGCCGACGCCCTGAAGGACTGTCCGGAGCACTATCCGGACGGCTCGGGCGCCCTCTTCGAGAATCTGACCGGCGGCGCGAACGGCAAGCACGACCCGGACGGGTGGCCGACCTTCGCCGACTGGCCCGCCCACGACTCGCTGACCCACCAGCAGAACTACTACGCCTGGCTGGAGCGCGCCTGGCGCGGCGGCCAGCGCGTCCTCGTCAACGACCTCGTCTCCAACGGGCTGTTGTGCTCGATCATGCCCCGGGACCGCGGTTGCGACGAGATGGAGGCCATCCGCCTGGAGGCCCGGAAGACCTACGAGATGCAGGACTACGTCGACTCGCTGTTCGGCGGTCCGGGCAAGGGCTGGTTCCGCATCGTCACCAGCGCCGACCAGGCGCGCTCGGTGGTCCAGCAGGGCAAGCTCGCCGTCGTCCTCGGGGTGGAGACCTCGGAGCCGTTCGGCTGCAAGCAGATCCTCGACGTGGCCCAGTGCGACAAGGCCGACATCGACCGCGGCCTGGACGAGCTGTACCAGCTCGGCGTGCGCAGCATGTTCCTGTGCCACAAGTTCGACAACGCGCTCTGCGGCGTCCGCTTCGACAGCGGCACGACGGGCGTGGCGGTGAACATCGGCCAGTTCCTGTCCACCGGCACCTTCTGGTCGACCGAGCAGTGCGCGGGTCCGCAGAAGGACAACCCGATCGGGCTGGTCGCGCCCGCCGCGATGGCGGCGAAGCTGCCGGCCGGGGTGAGCGTGCCGGAGTACGCCTCCGACGCCCGGTGCAACACCCGGGGGCTGACCCGGCTCGGCGAGTACGCCCTCCGGGGCATGATCGACCGGGGCATGATGCTGGAGCTCGACCACATGAGCGTGAAGGCGGCCGGCCGGGCGCTGGACATGCTGGAGGCCGAGGAGTACCCGGGCGTCCTGTCCACCCACAGCTGGATGGACCTCGACTGGACCGAGCGGCTCTACAGGCTGGGCGGGTTCACCGCCCCGTACATGCACGACGCCGGCGGTTTCATCGGCGAGGCGAACGGCAAGGCCGCGCTGCGCGAGAAGTACGGCGTCGGACTCGGCTACGGCACCGACATGAACGGCGTCGGCGGCTGGCCGGGCCCGGTCGGCGCGGACGCGCCGAACGCGGTGAGGTACCCCTACCGCAGCTTCGACGGCGGCACCGTCCTCGACCGGCAGGTGACCGGCGAGCGGACGTGGGACCTGAACACCGACGGAGCCGCCCACGCGGGCCTGGTGCCGGACTGGATCGAGCAGATCCGGCTCACCCCGGGCGGCCCCGAGGTCATCGGCGACCTGGCGCTCGGCGCCGAGTCGTACCTGCGGACCTGGCGGGCGACCGAGCGGCACGAGCCCGGCGAGAACCTGGCGGCGGGCGTGCCGACCTCGGCCAGCTCCACCGAGTGGAACCCGTTCACCAGCTACGCCTCCGGGCGGGCCTTCGACGGCGACACCGGCACCCGCTGGGCGAGCGACTGGTCGGACGACCAGTGGCTCCGGGTGGACCTGGGCGAGGTCCGGCGGATCGGCCGGGTGACCCTGGACTGGGAGCGGGCCTACGCCCGCCAGTACCGGATCGAGGTCTCCGAGGACGGCGCGAACTGGCGGTCGGTCTGGTCGACGGACGCCGGGGACGGCGGGTACGACACCGCCGAGTTCGCCTCCACGCCCGCCCGGTACGTACGGATCCACGGGGAGCGGCGGGCCACGCAGTGGGGCTACTCCCTCTACGAGGTGACGGTCACCCGCTCCTGAGCGGTCGTCCGCTCCCGGGCGGGCGCGGGTGACGAGAGGGGCCGGCCGGATCGACGACGATCCGGCCGGCCCCTCGGTCCTTCCCCTCGGTCCTTCTTCGCGGTCCTTCTTCGCGACGGGGCGTCAGCCCGCGCTCGGGGCGGTCCAGTCGGCGGGTACGCGGGCGAGCCGGACCCTCTGCGGATGGTCGCCGACCGGCACGCTCGCGATCCGCTCGCCGGTGGCGAAGTCGATGGCGCTGACCCGGTCGGCGCCGCTCTCGGACACGACGCAGGACCGTCCGTCGCCGCTGACGGTGGCCCAGTAGGGCTTGTCGGCGGGGACGAGCGGACCCTGCTTCAGGGTGGCGCGGTCGACGACGGTGGCGTAGTCGTCCATCGTGCCCGCCACGCAGAGCTTGCCGCCGTCCGGGCTGATCGAGAGGCCGTGGTGGCGCGAGTCGTTGACCCAGGTGGTGCGGTCGGGGTCGGTGGCGGGGCTGCCCGGGAGCGCCTTGAGGCGGGTGACGCGGTCGGCGTCGACGTCGTACTCCAGGAAGCCGTTGAGGAAGGAGACCTGGAAGTAGAGCTTCTTCTCGTCCGGGGTGAAGACGAGGGGGCGGACGGCGTCGGAGAGGTCGTCGCGGCCGAAGGCGTCCAGCCGGGAGCGCATGTCGATCACCCGGACGGTCTCGAAGGTGGCGGCGTCCACGACGGTGATCTTCCGGTCGCCCTTGGTCCAGTCGAGCCAGGGCGCGTCGAGGGCGGTGGTGACCTCGCCGATGGACATGTTCCAGAGGCGTCCGTCGGAGGTGAAGACGTTCTCGTGGGGCTTGTCGCCGGTCCTGAAGCTCCCCAGCTGGCGGCCGGTGGAGATGTCGAGGACGTGGACGGTGTTGGCCGTGGAGGCGGAGACGGCGACCCGGGTGCCGTCGGGCGAGACGGCCATGTGATCGGAGCGGTAACCGGCCACCGGGAAGCGCCAGTTGATCCGTCCGGTGCGCAGGTCGAGGGAGACGACGTCGGCGAAGCTGGGCCGCGAGACGACCATCGACGCGCCGTCGGGGGTCGCGTACATGTCGTCCACGAACTGGTCGTGGCCCTCGCCGGGTCCGCTGCGGACCCCGAGGAAGAAGGCGAGCTTGACGGGATCGAGGTGGATCTCGCGGAGCCGCTCCTGCTTGTCGGGGATCACGTTCACCCGGCCGATGCGGTGGAAGTCGCCGCGGGCGGCGATGACATCGGCGGTGCCGTCCCAGTTGTTGCCGACGAACATCACCTCGCGCAGGGGCGCCCCGGAGGCGGCGGAAGCGGCGGGCGGGGGCGCGGCGGCGGCCGGGGCGAGCAGGGCGAGGGAGGCCGTCAGGGTGGCGGCGAGGGCGACCGCGAGACGGCGGTTCCGGGTCGTACGGGCCGAGGACATGGGAGAGCCTTCTTCCGTGGAGGGAGAGCGACTTACCGGAGGTAACTCGCAGGTAACCACGGACCCGCCCCACCCACAAGACGTCTTCCGCACCTGATGCCCACCCCTCCCGCGCCACGTCCGCGCCGGATGCGGGATCATGGAACGATCACCCTCGGAAGGGACGGAACGGACGATGAGGAACCGCAGTGTCGCGGACCTGATGACCCCGACGGCGGTCTCGGTCCAGCGCGGGACATCCTTCAAGGAGATCGCGCGGCTCCTCGACGAGTACGGCATCACGGCGGTGCCGGTCGTCGACGAGGAGGACCGGCCGGTGGGCGTGGTCTCCGAGGCGGACCTGCTGCGCCGCCACACCACCAAGGACGGCCCCAGCACCGCCGAGGCGATGATGTCCAGCCCGGTCCACACCGCCCGCCCCTCGTGGACGGCCGTCGAGGCGGCCCGGCTGATGGAGCGGCACCGCGTCAAGCGGCTGCCGGTCGTGGACGCCGACGGACGGCTGATCGGGGTCCTCAGCCGCAGCGACCTGCTCCAGCTCTTCCTGCGCCGCGACCGCTCCATCCAGGAGGAGATCCGCGAGGACGTGGTGGTCCGCATCCTCGGCCTCTCCCCCGCGGCCGTCCACATCGACGTCGACGAGGGCCGGGTGACCCTCAGCGGCACCGTGGGGCGCAAGGACCTCGTCCCCCTGCTGCTGCGCCTCTGCGAGTCCGTGGACGGGGTCGTCGAGGTCGTCGACCACCTGACCGTGGAGCCACCCGCGGAGTGAGCGGGGGCGCGGGTGCGGGGCGCGAGGTGCGGGCCGGGGCGCGAGGTGCGGGCCGGGGCGCGAGGTGCGGGCCGGGGCGCGAGAGGGGCCCCGCGGGGGCGTCGGCGCGGAGGCGCGCACCCGGCGCGCGTCAGCGCGGAGACGCGTCAGCGCGGAGACGCGTCAGCGCGGAGACGCGTCAGCGCGGAGACGCGTCAGCGCGGGCGGCCCGGCGGGCGCGTGACGCTCCCGCCGGGCCGGGGCCGGGGCCGCGGGGTGGCGGACCCTTCAGGAGACCGCCTCCGGCCAGCCGTACCCGGGACCCGTGCGCCGCGGTACGGTCCCGGCGCCCACCGCCTCCATCTCGCGGTTCGCCTCCCGCATCAGCTTGCCCGCCAGGTCCTTCATGGCCCGGCTCGCGGCCAGCTCGTCGCCGATCACGGGCACGTCCGCGTCCGCCGGGTTGCAGCGGGCCGAGCCGTGCCCGGTGAAGGTCGCCGTCCCCGTGTCGAGGCGGGCCTCGGCCTTGGTCCGGCCCGACTCCTCGCTCAGTTCCAGGCCGACCCTCCACTCCAGGTTCCGCGTCATGGTCTGCCTCCTCGCACGCCGGTCGGCGCCGCCGGGGCCGTACGTGCCCGGGGCGCCGCTCCCCCGTCCCTTCCAGGATCCGCCCGCCGGGGCCGGGGCGCACGGGGAGCGGGCCACCGGCGCGTGGAAGAGTGTGTTCCGCACCGGCGGCGCGGGAACCACCCCTCGCACGGACGCTTCACGGGCGAAGGCGAAGGGGAGCCGCTATGGCCGGCCGGTTCGGCGCGCGCAAACGGCTGGAGGTCCTCCAGGTGGTCGTGGCCGGCCTCGGGGTCCCGGCGAGCCTGGGCATCGGCGTGGTCCTGAACGCGGCCGGCCTGCACGTCGGGATCGGGCTCGCGGCGACCGCCCTCGTCCTGCTGGCGACGGCCACCGCCCTCGCGAAGCTGGACGCCCGGCTCGCCCGCCTCCCGGCACCGCCCTCGCGCACGCACCGCCGCGCCCGCCGCGCGGAGGAGCCGGGCGGCGGCGGGCCGGGGCAGACGCCCCTTCCCTGAGGGCCCGTCGCCCCTCCCTCCGCCGGGTCGCGGTCACCGCGGGCCGTGACGGGCGAACGTGGAGCACCCCAGGGAAGCGACCCTCCCCCCTCCAGGACGGCGCCGACCGCCTGGGCGACCTGC
>NZ_BMVV01000052.1 GCF_014650895.1 Streptomyces omiyaensis | reverse complement strand
TCGCTGCTCGCGCCCGACATCCGCGAGTTCGTCGTCGAGCACGTCCTGGGCGAGCTCGTCGAGGACGGCATCAAGCTCGACACCGAGGGCTACCGGCTGCTGGTCAACCCGACCGGGCGCTTCGAGATCGGCGGTCCGATGGGCGACGCCGGTCTCACCGGCCGCAAGATCATCATCGACACGTACGGCGGCATGGCCCGCCACGGCGGCGGTGCCTTCTCCGGCAAGGACCCGTCCAAGGTCGACCGCTCGGCCGCCTACGCCATGCGCTGGGTCGCCAAGAACGTCGTGGCGGCGGGCCTCGCCTCCCGCTGCGAGGTCCAGGTCGCCTACGCCATCGGCAAGGCCGAGCCGGTCGGCCTCTTCGTCGAGACCTTCGGCACCGAGGAGATCCCGCTCCACCTGATCGAACAGGCCATCACCGAGGTCTTCGACCTCCGCCCGGCCGCGATCATCCGCGACCTCGACCTGCTCCGCCCGATCTACGCGGCCACCGCCGCCTACGGCCACTTCGGCCGCGAGCTGCCGGACTTCACCTGGGAGCGCACCGACCGCGCCACGGCCCTGCGCGCCGCGGCCGGCCTCGGCTGATCCCGCAGCGCCCCCCGCCCACCCGTCTCACGAGAGGACCCTCATGGCCGCCCCCGTCCCCACCCACCTCGGCAACCCCTTCTTCCTGGAGCCCGCCGCCACCGACCGCGCCCGCGGTCGCGTCGAGGCACTCATCGCGGACCACCGCACCGGAGCCTGGGCGCCGACCCCGCTGGAGAGCCGGGTCGCCGAGCTGCTCCTCGCCTCCACCACGGCCGACGGCATGCTCACCGCCCGCCGCATCCGCACCGCCCTGTGGGAGGGCGACCTGGCGATGACGTACGAGAACGACGGCCGCTTCGCCCAGCTCCTCGCGGACCTCGTGCCGGTCCTGGACGACCCCGAGCTCACCTCGCTCGACATCGTCGACGCGGCGGGCGAACTGGTCGCCGCCATCGCCACGACCGGCTCCGCGACCCTCGCCGCCTGAGCGGACGCGGTACGCGGAAGGCCCGGCCGGGGAAATCCCGGCCGGGCCTTCCGCACGTCCGGCGTGCCGGTCAGGCGGCCCAGGGCGCCAGCGGGTACCAGATCAGGTCACGCCGGGCCAGCATCCGCACGTCCCAGTAGAGGATCATGAACACTCCGGCCGCGATGAAAGCCGCCGCCATCAGAGCCGACGCCCGGCTCGGCCGCCGGGTCAGCCACCGGTGCAGCCGGTCCCCGAAGAAGCCGGTCACCAGCAGGAACACCAGCCCCATCACCAGGATGTTGCCCAGGCTCTGCAGCGCGAACTCCAGACCCGCGTAGAGCGAGTTGCGGCTCGCGGCGGCGTCCCGGAACAGCTGACGGAACAGCGGGAACGGCCGCCCGATGAGGAACGCGCCGATCAGCCCGCCCATGAACAGCATCGGAGCGTCCGGCCACACCCGGGTCAGCCGCGCCAGCGGATCGCGCACCAGGCCGAGGGCGGCGAGGCCGAGGTACGTCATGACCGCGCCGATCAGCCCGTAGACCACCATCGCCTGGATCAGCCGTCCGGAGAACCCGCCACCGCCCTGGCTCTCGTCGAACTGCGGCATGCCCGTACCGAGCACGCCCACCACCATGCCGTACACCGCCGACACCACGACCGCGCCGAGCGCGAGCCGGCTGAGCGGCCGCAGCGCGGCGGCCATCCGGCCCCGCCGAGAGGCGGCCCGGGCTCCGGTCAGCGGGGCGAGCGCGCTGAACACGGCCACGTTGCACGCCGTGAACGTCCCCGCGATACCGGTGACCAGCGCGAACACGAGTCCGGCGACCGCGCCCGCTATCGGGGTGCCCTTGGCCGGGTGCCCGAGCAGCGTGTCCGCGATGGTGTCGCCGATGGTCTTGTCGACGAACTGGGCCGACCACACCACGGTGAGGGCGAAGCCGAACAGCGCGCTGACGCCGATCACCAGCGCACGGCGGCGCGGCACGTGCCCGTTGAAGAAGAACGAGGAGCTGCGAGTACGGGAGCCGGACTTCCCGGCCGGCCGCTCCTGCGGCCGGGACCGGACCGGAGCGGGCCGCTGCGCGGTCTGCGCCATGGCGGGTCGCCTTTCCAGACGTGGGGGTGGGGCGTGTCGTGGCGCCACGCTAGGCCCGCCCCGCCCCCGCACACCGTCCGGCGGACGCACGCAGCACGATGGAGGAAGCCGGAATCCCGACTTCGGTAAGTCGCCCGGGAAGAACGCGCTTGCGGAAACGGGGGAGGGCGCGTGACGCCCCGGCCGGACCCGGCCCGAGGCCCGCCGGCCGGATGACACCACCCGGCCACCCACCGCCCGGCTCGCCCCGTGTCCGGCAGCCGGTCCGCCGCGCCGTTCGCTCCGCTACCAGGGCCCGTGAGCGGCGTACCGGGCGTACCCTGCCGCCTCGGCCGTGCGGGCCGTGGCGGCCTCCGTGCCCGGCTCCGCCCGCCACGCCGCGCCGGTGACGTCCGGCAGCTCCATGTCGAAGCTCCGCCACATCCAGGCCCAGGCCGCCACCGGCCCGAACCGTTCCGGCCGCTCGATGCCCGCACCGACCCCGGCCGCGACACCCGCCCCGGCCGTCGCGCTCCGCTCGCTCCCGCCCCGGCCCCCGTCGGCCGCCGGGCCGACGCCCGCGCTCATGCCCGCCCGCCCGTCACCGGGCACACCACGACGGCGGGCGAGGGCGACGCCTCCGCCACCGAAGCGGGTGCTTCGAGGAGCGGGGGCCCGCACACGTACCGGACCCCGGTGAGCTTCTCCGACAGCGTCCACAGCCGTTCCCGCCCGGCCCCGCTCCGCGCGGCCCTGCTCGACCGGGCGAGCTCGGGCGCGCCGCGGCCGCCGAACCGCTCCGAGGGGCCGAGGTACGCGTCCCCGTGGACCGCCGGATCGACGGCGGCGCGCAGCGACGGCAGGGCCGCCGCCTCGACCGGCTGGGCCAGCCACCGCATCCCCGCGGCGGCCAGCGGCCGCGCCAGGGCGGGCGGATCGCCCTGCCACAGGGCGGTCGGCGAGAGCCCGGGATGCGCGGCGACCGACACGGTGGCCGCGCCCGCCGTGGCGAGCCGGTGCTGCAGCTCCCGCGCGAACAGCAGATTCGCCAGCTTCGACCGCCCGTACGCGGTCATGGACCGCCGCCCGGTCAGGGACCGGGCGGCCACCTCGTCCAGGCGGCCGAAGCCGACCCGGTGCGCGAGGCTCGCGACCGTCACCACCCGGGACCCGGGCACCGAGGTCATCAGATCGAGCAGCAGCCCGGTGAGCGCGAAGTGCCCGAGGTGGTTGACGCCCAGGTGGGCCTCGAAGCCGTCCTCGGTGCGCCGGTACGACGGGAACATCACCCCGGCGTTGTTGACCAGCAGGTCGAGCCGCCGGTGCCGTTCGCGGACGAGTCCGGCCGTCCGCCGCACCGAGGCGAGCGACGACAGGTCCAGCGGGACGACCTCGGTGCTGCCGTCGATGCGCTCGGCCGCGGCGCGGCCCCGTTCGGTGTCCCGGCAGGCGAGGACGACGTGCGCCCCGCGTGCCGCGAGTACCCGGGCGGTCTCGAAGCCGATGCCCGCGGAGGCACCGGTGACCAGCGCGGTCCTGCCGCTCTGGTCGGGAACGTGCGCGGTGGTCCACCCCATGACGCCTCCTCGGGCGACGAACTGACAGGACAGAACAGGACGTGAAAGGCCGGGAAAGGGCAGGACGGAGCCGAACGGGGCCGAGCCCGGCCCGGCCGGGTCACGTCGCCAGGGCGGCGCCGTATCCGTGCTCGACGATCAGCTCGGCCGCGACGTCGTAGAACGCCGGGTCCGCCGGAACCTCGGTGGCGAGCCCGTTCACGTAGCGGTTGAACATCGAGAACGCGGCGGTGATCAGCACCGTGTCGTGCAGATGGGTGTCGGTGGCGCCCTCGGCCCTGGCCGCCGCGATCGCCTCGTCGGAGACCGGCGCGGCCTTCGCCTGCACCTCGGCCGCGACCTTGAGCAGGGCCTTGAGCAGCGGGGAGACCGGCGCGGTGGCGACGTCCGCACGCACCGCGGCGACGAGCTCGGCGCCGCCGTCGAGCTGCGCGGCGGCGAACGCGCCGTGCGAGTCGGCGCAGAAGTCGGTGCGGTTCAGGTGCGAGACGTACGCGGCGATCAGCTCGCGCTCGCCCCGCGAGAGCGGGGAGGGGCCACTGCGCAGCAGCGTCTCGGCGACGGCGGACAGCACCTTGCCCGTGTCGGGGCGCTGCGCCATCAGCCCGCTGATGCCGGGAAGGTCGTTGGTGATCTCGATGTGGGGCACCGGTGGGTCCTCGTCGTCTCGGCGGCGGTACGGAACGCCCCATCGTCCGGAGCGGCGGCCGGGGCGGCCAACTCCTGGCGTGCGGACCTCACCTCGTGCCGGGGCCCGCAGCTCCGCACACAGGGAGAAGCGCCCGGCCGTCCGCTAGACCAAGAATGAGGACGTGGCAAGGAACAGCCCGCGGAACGCGGAGACTTCGGCAGGTGGTCGTAGCCGTACGATCACGTCGAGCCGGCCTGCCTCCCGGGGGCCGGCCCCGCGGTGCTCCGTCCCCTCCGGCTCCGCCCCGTGCCGCCCGCCCTCAGACGGCGGCGGGCCGCACCAGCCGCCAGCCGCGCAGCACCGGGGAACCCGCCAGGGCCCGCCGGCACACCGCGCGACACCGCCGGGCGGCGTGCGCGCCGTCGGGGGCCAGCAGGAACGCCGCGCCCCGGGCACCGGCCCGGCTGGTGTGCACCCGGACGTGCTCCACGCCGTCGTCGGGACCGCACACCGCCCACAGGGCGGCCAGCAGGGCGTCGTGGGACGCCTCGGGCGCATCCGGCGGCTTGGTGAACGCGAACTCGACGAGGTGCACGCACCGAGTGTGCCGCACGCACCCGGTCCGGCCCCAGGGCCGGCACCGGCCACGAACATGCCGTGGCACGCATGTGCCCGGCACCCGCAGACGACCCAGGGGGGTTTGTGATGCTGGAGGTTCTCGGACTGGATCCGGGCACGGAGGCCGTCTACCGGCTGATGCTGGCGCACCCGGCCTGGGGCGTGGACCGGCTGGCGGCGGCCATGGACACCGACCGGCAGGCGGTCACCCGGGCCCTCGACACCCTGGCCGACCTCGCGCTGCTGCGCTCGGCGACGGCGGACGGCGCACCGGGCCCGGGCCGGCTGGTACCGCCCCGGGCCGGCCTGGGCGCCCTGCTGGAACGCAGACAGTCGGAACTCGCCCGCACCCAGCTGGAGATCGACGCGACCCGGGCCGCGGTCGCCGACCTGCTCACGGAGTACACGGCACTGGGCCGGGAACCGCTGTCCGACGGCGGGACGGAGCGCTTCGCCGGCGCCGAGGCCGTCCGCAGGACGCAGACCGACCTCGCCGCCCGCGCCACCGACGAGTTCCTCGCCCTGACGCCCGCCCCGGCGACGGACACCGACACCGACGACCCGTGGCGGCTCGACCTGTCCCTGTTGCGGGAGACGGCGACGCGCGGCGCCCGGGTGAGGATCCTGGCCACGGACCCCACCGAGGACCTGCGGAGCCTGGCCGCGACGGGGGCGGAGGTCCGGATGCTGCCGTCGCTGCCGGTGCGGCTGAGCCTCGCGGACGGAGCGGAGGCCGCCCTCCCGCTCGACCCGGCAGCACCGCGGGACGGAGTCGTGCTCCTGCGCGAACCGGGCGCGCTGGCGGGCCTGCGGGCCCTGTTCCGGCAGCTGTGGGACGCGGCCGAACCGCTGCCGGGAACACCCGCGCCCGGCGCGACGGCCTGCACCTCCCAGGAACGGGCCCTGCTTCGCCACCTCGCGGACGGACTGACCGACGAGGCAGCCGCCCGGCGCCTCGGCATCTCGCTGCGCAGTGAACGCCGGCTCATCTCCCAGCTGTCCGAGCAGTTCGGTGCCCGAAGCCGTTTCCAACTCGGCCTCGAAGCCGCCCGCAGCGGCCTCGTCTGACACAACGATGCCAGGCAGTTCTGTGCCATCGAAAACTGCTGACAACCCCATGGAAGGCGTGCCAGAGTCATTTCCAGAACGGACCGGAAAGCAAACGAATCCCCGCCGGACGGACCCGCTCGATTCCCACTCGATTCCCCCTTGATTCCCCCTCGATTCCCACCCCGTCACACCGGCCCCCGAGACCAGAGCACCCCTGGAAACCCAAAGAAGCCGAAGGAAAGGAAACGCGTCGTTGGAGAATGCCGAGAACCTGGTCGTGCAGACCCTGGAGGACGACACCTTCGGCTTCCGGACCGATTCCGGTCCGCGCCGGGAAGTCGGCCGCTGAGGCCCGCACCGTGACGCGGCCGGCGGTCCCGAGCGAGGACACCGGCCGCGTCGGCCGTTCTCCCGTCGGGCGCCGGCACGCCCCCGCCGCCGGCGGAAGGCCGTCGGCGAGCAGCCCCGCCACCACCGGCCGGGCCCCGGCCCGCCCGCAAACCCCTGCCCGGATCACCGGTCCCCCGCGGAACGGCATCGACTGAGCTCGGCACACGAGAAGTTGGCAAGCGTCTCCCGCGCATGCCCAGGATGAGCCGCGACCTCTGTCCCGACCAGCTAAGGACCCACCGGTGCCGCACATCACCCTCGCCAACGACCTCCCGGGCATCCGCGGTCTGATGACCGACCGTCCCGACACGGCCATCCCCCTCAACGACCTCGCGGACACCCTGCTGCGCGGCCCGTCGCCCCTCACCCGAGGCGAGCGCGAACTGATCGCCGCGTACGTCTCCGAGCTCAACGCCACCCGCTTCTGCGCCGACACCCACGGTGCGGCCGCCGCGGCCCAGCTCGAAGGCGGCACCGCCCTGGTCGAGGCGGTGCGGCACGACCCCGACACCGCCGGCACCACCCCCCTCGTACGGGCGCTGCTCCGCGTCGCCGCCGAGGTCCAGGCCGCGGCCGTACCGGTGACCGACGCGGCGATCGCCGCCGCCCGCGCCGCCGGCGCCACCGACGCCCACCTGCACGACACGGTGCTCATCGCCGCCGCCTTCTGCATGTACAACCGCTACGTCAGCGGGCTGGCGACCGCCCTGCCCACCGCCCCCGACTACTACGCGGAGGCCGGCCGGCGCATCACCGCCCACGGCTACGCCGCCGCCGTCTGACCGCCGACCGAGAAACGGCCCACCATGTCTGCGCACCCTCCGAAGAAGGACCACCGTCGCGCGGTCACCGCCACCGTCGTCGGCAACTTCATCGAATCCTTCGACTGGCTCGGCTACGGCCTGTTCGCGCCGCTGTTCGCCGCCCAGTTCTTCCCCTCCGACAACGCCCTCACCTCCCTCCTCGGCGTCTTCGCCGTCCTCGGCGTCGGCGTCCTCATGCGCCCGCTCGGCGGCATCCTCCTCGGCCGCTACGCCGACCGCCGAGGCCGCCGCCCCGCCCTCATGCTCGCCGTCTCCCTCATGGCGGGCGGATCGCTCCTCATCGGCCTCACCCCGGGTCACGCCCACATAGGCCTGCTCGCCCCCGTCCTGCTGCTCCTCGCCCGCATGGCGCAGGGCATCTCCCACGGCGGCGAATGGCCCGCGGCGACCACGTACCTCATGGAGGTCGCCCCCGACCACCGCAAGTCCACCTACGGCAGCCTGTTCTCCCTCACCACCTGCGCGGGCGCGTTCACCGCCTCCCTCCTCGGCGGCATCCTCACCGCCGCGCTCGGCCCGGCCGCGATGGCCGACTGGGGCTGGCGGGTTCCGTTCCTCGTCGGCGGACTGCTCGGCCTCGTCCTGCTCCTGCTGCGCAGCCGCCTCGCCGAGACCGAGGTCTTCGAGCGCGAGGTCCGCGCCCACCGCGACCGCGGCTCGCTGCGCCAGGTCCTGTCCACCCACCGCCGCCAGGTGCTGCTCGCCGTCCTGCTGGTCGCGGGCAGCGGCGCCGTCGGCGGCACCTGGCCGTCGGTCGTCCCCGCCCTCGGCGGCCGCCTCGCCCCGCCCGGCACCATGCTGTGGGCCGTGGTGACCGCCACGGCGCTGATGATGGTCCTCAACGTGCCCATCGGCCTGCTCGCCGACAGGATCGGCGCCACCCGCCTCCTGGTCGGCGCGGGCCTCCTGTTCTCCGTGACCGGCTCCGTCTCGTACCTGACGATGACCGGCACGTTCACCAGCCTGCTCTTCGCGTACGGCTCCGGGGTGGTCTACCTGGTCTGCGTGACCTCGGTCCTGCCCAAGCTGCTCACCGAGATCTTCCCGGCGCGGAACCGGGCCCTGGGCGTCGGTCTGCCGAACGCCGTCACCGGCGCCGTCCTCGGCGCCGTCGGTCCCGCCGCCGCGACCTACGCCGCCGAGCACGACGCCGACGGCTGGTTCGTCGCGGGGGTCGTGGCCGCGGTGCTGCTGTCGATCCCGGCCACCCTGCTGGCCCGCCGCACGCCCCGCCCCGCCACGCCCGCCCTCGACCGCTCGGGCCTCACGCTCGTACGGTGAGACGCCACCGGTCCCGGCCCCCGACGAGGGGACCGGGACCGGCGGCGGCACCGCCGGAGGCACCGCCTCCGGCGAAGCGTCAGACGATCTCCATCTGCGCCATCATCCCGATGTCGCTGTGCTCCTGCAGATGGCAGTGGTACAGGTAACGGCCCTTGTAGCCGCTGAACGTGGCCTGGACCCGCACCGTCTCACCGGGCCGCACCAGCACCGTGTCCTTCAGCCCGTTCTCGCCCGGCAGCGGCGGCTCGCCGTTGCGGTCGAGCACCCGGAACGGCACCAGGTGCATGTGGAAGGTGTGGTTGACCGGGCCGAACGGAGTCTCGGCGGGATCGGTGTTGGTCACCCGCCATATCTCGGTGGTGCCCTCCACGATCCGCGTGTCGACCCGGTTCGGGTCGAACGTCTTGTCGTTGATGGCGAACTCCTCGCCCGACGGCGAGAACGACAGCTTCACGTCCCGCTCGACCGTCGCGGCCGGCAGCGCGGGCAGTTCACGCAGCCGTCCCGGGACCCGGCTGGGGTCGAACGCCCGACGGGCCACGTCGAACCGCATCACCGGCTCGTCGGCGCCGTCGCACACATCGGTGAGGACCAGCTTGCTGCCGACGGCCTGCGCCGAGAAGTCCACCACGATCTCGACCCGCTCACCCGGCACGATCAGGATCTTCTTGCGGGGCAGCGGCTCCGGCAGCAGCCCGCCGTCGGAGGCGATCTGCACCATGTCCAGACCGCCCAGGTACAGCTCGATGTTCCGGTGCAGCGTCGCGTTGAGCACCCGGAAGCGGTACTTGCGCGCGTCCACCGGGAAGTAGGGCTTCTGCCGCCCGTTGACGTGCAGCGTCGTCGGCAGGGGGCTCGGCTCGAAGATCATGCCCCCGTTCTCGTCGAAACGCGCGTCACGGATCATGATCGGCACGTCGTACGCGCCCCTGGGCAGCCTCAGCGCCGCCTCGTCCCGGCCCTCGATCAGATAGAACCCGGCCAGCCCCCGGTACACGTGCTCGGCCTCCTTGGCACACGTGTGGTCGTGGTACCAGAGCGTCGCGCCCTGCTGCCGGTTCGGGTAGTCGAAGACCCGGGACGCGCCCGGCTCGATCAGGTCCATCGGAAAGCCGTCGCTGCCCGGCGGCACGTGCCCCCCGTGGAGGTGCACGGTCGCCGCCCGGTCGAGCCGGTTGACGTACCGCACCTTCACCCGACGGCCGGCCTTGGCGCGGATCGTCGGACCGATGAACTGTCCCCCGAAGGTGAGCACCGGCGCGGGACGGCCCGGGAAGAACTCCGCCTTCGCGTGCTGCATCGGCAGCTCGTACACGTCGGTGTCGCCCAACGACGACACCGGCCTGAGCACCCGCGGCACCGGCAGCCTCTCCGAGAACGCCGTGTACGGCGGAGGCGCACCGGTCCCCGCCGTCGGCTCGGCCGGCGTCGGCTCCGCCCCGCCCCCGTGATGGGCGTGCGGGTCGGCGACCGGAGCGGCCGACGCGCCCGTCTCGGCACCCGCCGCGCTCTGCCCCCACCACAGCAGCGCGCCGCCCGCCGTCGCCACACCGCCGCCCATCGCCAGCAGCCGCCGTCTGTTCAGCATCTGTTCCCCCATTCGCTACGAGCCCGAAGAAGGCGACCGTCCGGCCCGCCGGGAACACCCGGGAGGAGAAGTCACTCACCCCGAGCCGAACGGAAAATCGCTCGTCGATCCTGGTGCCGACCCACCCCGCCGGGCATCTTCACGCGTGCTGCGTCCGACACCACGGCGAAGGGCCCCGGCGGCGTGCGGCCGCCGGAGCCCCCGGGCCACCCGTCCCCGCAGGCGTCACTCCGCGGCTTGCGGCAGATACCCCTCGGCCACCAGCGCGGCCCCGATCCGGTCGTACACCGCGGGATCCTCCGGAGTGATCGCCCCGAGCCCGTCGACGTAGCGGTTGAACATGCAGAACGCCGCGGCGATCAGCACCGCGTCGTGGATCGCCTCGTCGTCCGCACCCGCCGCGCGCGCGGCCTCGACATCCTCCTCGGCCACCGTGCGGGCATCACCCCGCACTTTCCCCGCGATCGCCAGCAGCGCCCGCGTCCGCTCGCTCACCGGCGCCGTCGCCGGATCCTTCTGCACGGCCTCCACCAGCGCGTAGTCCCCGCCGAGGGCGTGCGCCGCGGCCGCGGTGTGCGAGCCCGTGCAATAGCGCGTCCCGTTGCCGTACGAGACGTACGCGGCGATCAGCTCCCGCTCGCCCACCGACAGCGGCGAGTCACCCCTCAGCAACTGCTCCGCCAGTCCGCTCAGCACCCGCCCCGAAGCGGGCTTGCTCGCCATCAGGCCCCGGATGCCCGGCACCGGCGAGGGAATCTCGATGTACGGCACCGCCGGCCCCCTACTGGTTGAACCACGGAGTGGACGTCGGATCGGTCGACAACTGGTCCAGTACCAGGTTCGCGACCTTCTGCTCACCCGAGGCCGAGGGATGCACCCCGTCGGACTCCAGGTCCGAGCACGCCCACTCCAGCCCGTCGCCACGGCCCGGCGCACCGCCGGCCACGCCGTCCGCGCCCAGGCCGTCGGCCCACAGGTACGGCCCCCACGACAGCCACGGCGCTACCCCGCCCGGCCCGTGGGCCAGGTCCGGGGCCCCGTTGATCTGGTCCTGGATCAGCTTCTTGACCGCCCAGCCCTGCTGGTAGGCGCCCGCGCTGCGCGCCTGGTTGTAGGTGTAGATACGGCTGGCGACATAGCCGAGCGCCAGGTTCGGGTACTTCGCCCGGGCGTTGCGGGCGATGGAGGCCAGCGCGTTCCGCAGGTTCTGCGCCCCCTGCGGGAACGCCCCCAGGTTGTCCCCGACGAACTGCTCCTTCAGCCACACCGCCTGCACCTGTGCGGGCGTCACCTTGGCGTTCGACAGCCGGCTGGCCAGCACCGACCAGGTGGCGTCCGAGGGGTTCGCCCAGGCGGAGGCGTCCTTGCCGCCCTGCGCGCCGTCGACGACCACCAGCTTGTCGCTCAGGTTCCCGTACGTCTTCGTCGCCGCGATGAACTTCTGGAACTCCTGCGTGGTGTTGGACATGCCGATCGAGACCAGCACCACCTTGCCGTTCACCGGGTCGACCTGACCGGCCGCGTTGCGCGGCAGCACCGCGTTCTGGGCGAGGTCCGCCCCGGCCGCGGTGTGCGCGGCGGGCCGGACGTTGCTTCCACCCGGGTACAGCCCCCCGGTCAGACCGTTGTACGTACCCGTGCCCAGGTCGTTCAGCGGCACCAGACCACTGGACGTGTACGTGCAGTCGGCGGCGGCCCCGGCAGGCTGCGGCACGAGCGCGATACCGACCGCGGTCACCGCGGCGGTCAGATAGGCCCCGAGACGTCCGGTCTTGTTCATGGGTTCCCCTCCATGGACGGTGAGCATCGGGCCGGCGGCCCGGAAGCGATGCTCGTCACGGCGCCCCGGCCCCCGCACCTCCTCCCGTGCCGTCACCCCGGGCCGAACCGACTGTGCCAAGTCGGACCCTCACCACCGCCCCGCCCTCCTGGCACGATGGCCCCATGCCCCTGCCACGCCCCCGCGGATCGTTTCTCTCGATCGGCTCGAAGGAGTCGATCCTCTCCATCGGCTCCGTCGGATCCGTCCTGTCCATCGGCTCCGTCGGCAGCGTCCTCTCGGTCGGCTCGGTGGGCAGCGTCCTGTCCGCCGGCTCGATCGGCTCCGCCCTCTCCCTGCTCTCCACCGCCTCCTGGCTGAGCACGGGCTCCCTGCTCTGCGCCCAGTCCCGCTGGTCGGTCCTCTCCTGGCGTGCCCACCACGGCTTCCGCACCGCGGGACCGTCCGGGGCGCGGCCTGCTAGAGGTCGAACTCGAGGTGCTCGACGTCCGTGAACCGGACCTCTTCCAGTGAGCCGGCGCGGCGGCCGCCGTCCTGGAAGTACACCTCCTTCAAGGCCTCGGCGGCGATCTGCTGGAGTTCGGCATCACCGGCGCCGGCGTCCTGGGCGTCGAAGAGGCGCGCCGCGTACTGCGGGGGCAGGGCGACGGTCAGGTGCCGGATGCGGTCCTGATCGGTGGTCCCGATCGGCGCGGTGTAGCCCATGCGGGCGCGGGTGTCGATGACGATGCCGCCCGTGCTCGCCGCCTTGGCCCTCGCCCTGGCCCTGATCTGGGGCTGCCAGCGCTTCTTCACCTCGCGCTCCATGCGCGCGGCGAGGTCGGGGCGGGGCTTCTTGATCTGGTCCTTCACGTACCGCTCGACGGTGCGCTGGGAGATCCGCAGCATCTGCGCGACCGGCTTCGTGCCGCCGAGCTGCTTGACCAGGTACCGCATCTGCGGGCCCGCCGTCTTGGGGGCCGGGCGGGTGAACGCCTTCTGCACCGCGGCGTCCAGGCCGTCGGCGAACCGGTTGCTCATCGGCCTGTCCTACTCTCCGTTGTCGGCGTCGGTGACGGTGCCGTCCTTGATGTACCGGGCGAGGTTGAGCTCCGGGGCGCTGAACTTCTCCCGGACTTCCTCGCCCCACAGGACGGACTGGGTGCCTTCCCACTTCACGAGGCCGGGGTTGACGCCGAGTGCGAAGCCGCCGGGCAGCGGCTTGCCCTGGCGGTAGGGCAGGAAGTCCAGCGGCGAGGGCCCGTCCGCGGCGTAGACGACGCAGTCGGACAGGATCGCGATCGGGTACTGGCCGGTGAACGACGCGTGCTTGACGATCTTCCGGTGAAGGTTGATCCGCGTGCGGGAGATGACCGCCGCCCGGATGTCGGGCCGCCACGTCGGCCGGGACAGCGCGCGCCACGGCTCGCCGGGCCGCCAGCCCTCGGCCCGGGGCCGCTCGCGCAGTTTGCCCAGCCCGCCCTTGACCGTCGCCTTGATCGCCGAGACGACGAGCCCCAGCTCCGGGTCGCGGTCCTGGTAGCCGTCCATCGCCGCGAGGAAGTCGGCCGGGGCGAGGCCGGCGTCGACGCCGAGGTCGGCCATCGTGGCGAGGTAGGCGTCCCGCAGCCGCTGGTACCAGCCGTCCAGGTAGCGGCCGTTGTCGTACCGGGCCCACGCCTCGATGGGGCGCACCTCGTAGCCGAGCTCCGCCGCGTAGGCGACGGTGGGCGTCGCGTACCAGGCCGGGCCCTCGGGCCGTTCGCCCTTCGGCGTGAACGGGGAGGGCAGCAGACTGCCGTTCAGCTCCACCCACTCCTTGCCGACCTTCACGCGGGACAGGTCGACATGGCTCAGATCCACCAGCCAGGAGCCGGGCAGCTTCGGGTCGAACACCGGGGCCTTGACGTGCGTCGCCTCCCCCAGGCCGACGGTCAGCCCGTTGGCGCCGGCGGCGAAGGCCATGTTGACGTCGATCCCGACCAGGTGGCGCAGGGTGCACTCCGCGTCGGTCATCGGCCGCGCCCAGTCGTACGCCTCCTCGGACAGCTTCTCCCCGGGACCGCGGACGTGGAAGCGCGGCAGGTCCTTGAGGGCGGGGTGGCCGTCGGGGACCTCGCACGGCGGGAAGCGCACCGGGTCGATGGCGTCCTTGCCCAGGCTGCCGGGGTTGTGCTCGGAGTGCCGCTTGCCGTGGGCGTCCGGCGCGGAGGCCCGGGTCGGCGGGTGGAGGGCGGTCATCAGCTCCAGGCCGGTCACGGCGGTCGAGCCGCGCGGCGTCATCACGCGGGAGGCGTACACGCCCAGGACGCGGGCGAGCTCCGCCGGAGGGAGCTGCCCGGCGGTACCCCAGAACCGGGTGTCGAGCGCGTTCCACGACGGGATGCACAGCTGCACGCAGGCCCGCTCCGAACCGGTCGCGGGACGGTAGATCCGCGCCCACGGGCCGAAGCCGCGCTTCGTGAGCTGCCACTGCGCGCGCACGAGCTGCTTGATGACCTTGTGGCCCTCCGGGAGCCGCCCGGCGACCCTCTCCTCCTCCGTGAGCGTGACGGGCAGGCCGTAGCGCTCGCACGCGGCGGCGGTGAGCACGAGCAGCGGATCGGCGTCCTTGCCCGGCCCCGACAGCTTCGGCTGCCCGAGCTCGGCCTCGCGCAGCGTCCAGTCGACCAGGGCCGGGAGGGACTTGGCGGGCACCTCCAGCACCAGGCCCCCGGCGCAGTACGCCAGCACCTGGCCGTCCTCGACGTCCACGACCGCCAGCGGCCCGTTCTCGAACCGCGGATCGGTACCGCCCGACGGCGTTCCGGCCGGAGCCGCCTTCCGCGGACCGCCCCGGCCCGACGTCGACGACGGCCCGGTGGTGCGTGCCGGACGCGGCGCGGTCGCCGGAGCAGCAGGGGCGGGGGCCTGCGTGTTCCCGGGCGCGGTCATGACCGCAGCCTCGGACGCCCGGTCTGTGGAGGGAGTCCGCGCCTCCGCCGGGGCGGGCACGGCGGTGGACGCGGTCGGCACCTCGGTGTCGGGGGCGGGTGCGGCCGTGTCGGCCGGGGTGGCGGGGTAGAGCTCCGCGAGCTTGTCCAGCAGCCGGGCGTAGGCGTCGCGTTCCGGCGGGCGGGGCTCGGTCTTTCCGGACTCCCAGCCGGACACCGTGGCCCGCCGCACCTTCAGCGCGGTGGCCACCTCGTCGATCGTCAGGCCGTGCGCGGCCCGCAGCCGCTTGCGCTCCGCCGGCGGCGGCAGCACGGCGCGGGACGCCAGCAGGGCGTCGACCGCGTCGAACAACTCGGACATGAAAGCACCTCCTGAACATCACCCTACCAAGTGAAGCGTACGTTTTGCGTACGCTTCACCGCACGCAAAACGTACGAGAGGCGTTCGCGGCTGTCGAATCGGGTGCTCTGTCGGCATTGCCCGCTGCTTCTCCCGCACGCCCCCGACTCGCAGCGCCCCTCACTGCGGTCCCGACCACGGCGAAGGGGCGGACGCCCCTCGGCCCGGCCCACTGGGCGACACGGGTCGGACCGCCGCCGTACTCTTGAGCATCCCGATGGACCCGTGGTTCCCGCACCACGTCGGCGACCCCCCGGGGCCGGCAGTCGTCCGCCGACGACGAACTGCGCCGCCGGCTGCCGATCGTCGTACCGCTCGCCGCGTCCACCTCCACCCCGACGTCCAGCACCTCCTGACGCTGGAGCATCGAGGACCGCCCGTCCCTCCGGGGCAGCCGGCACCGGCGCTTCACGACAACCCTCGTCATCGCCCTTTACCTGACGGCCGCCTGCTTCGGCTCCGCACCAGGACGTCGTCGTCCTGCCGCCGACCGCGATCAGCCTCCTCGCCCGTCGTGACCGGACTCCGGGCCTCGACAGGTCCGGAGTCCGGTCACGACGCGGGAAACGGATCATGAGCCGTCGCGTTCGGAGTCCGGTCCGTACCGCTCGACGGAGCGGGCTGCGGGGTCGGCTGTCCCGGGGCGGCCTCGGCGGCCGGCACGGGCACGACGCCCGTCCACTTCATGCCCAGCGCGGCGAGGGCGGCGCGCTGTTCCGTGGTGAGCTTGTCGCGCCGGCTCTTGGTGTTGGAGAGCCACACGCCCAGCTTGACCGGCACCGGTTCCGCCTCTCCGTCGACCGTGATCTCCACGACCGCGCCGCGCGGGACGGGTCGTTGTCCCTCCTTCTCCACCCACCGGGCCAGGGCGGTCAGGCCCCGCCGGAACGCCGCCTCCGCCTTGCTCGGGCCCTTTCCCGCCGGACGGGGTGCTGCCGGGGCGGGAGACGGGGCACGGTCGGGGTGCATGCCCAGCTTGCTCAGCCGTTCTTGCTGCTCGGGCGTCAGCTGTGCCCAGGTGCCCGGTTCCTGCTGCCTCCACCTCCAGGCACCGATGTCGTCGCCGTCGAAGACGACGCCGGGCGCGATGCGGGGCAGGTGGCCGTCGGCGTCGACGAGGTCGGCGAGCACCCGGTAGTGCCGCTGCCAGCTCAGGGGCCAGGGGCAGTTCCAGTCCGGGTCGATCGCCGCCAGCTGCGCCGCGCGCCCTGCTGCCCGTTTCGGGTCCTTGCCCAGGCCGCCCTTGCGGCGCAGGTTGGCCAGGTGCTGCCCGATGGGCACCATCGCCCCGCCCTCGCCCCACACCGCGTCCTGCCGGGGCGCGAGGTGTCCGGTGGCCCGCCGGAACGACCGCAGCGCGGCCAGCTTGGCCTCCCACGCCTCCTCGCCCGGCTCCCAGACCATCCCGGCCTCCGGGGCGTCCAGCAGGGTCTTGCGCCGGTCCTCCAGCTCCCCGGCCCGCAGCGCCTTGCGCTGCTGGTGCACCCACCGCCCGAGCGGGAAGTCCTTGGTGACGCCGACCTCGACCGCGACGTCGTACGGGACGGCGTGGACGCCGGTGATCCCGTTCTCCTTCCGCCACCGGATGAGGGCCTGGTAGCCCTCCAGCCACACGAGCGACTCCGGCCGGTACACCCGGGTCCGCAGGAACGCCGCGATCGTGGCGGCGTCGCGCGGACTGGAGAAGTGCAGCAGGACCGCCTCGGCGGCGGCGTCGGCGCCCTGGTCCTCGCCCTCGCCGCCGGTGCCGACGATCTGCCCGTCCTCGTCGCGGCGCAGGTGGGTCTTGCGCTTGCCGCTGGTGAGGGCGCGGGAGGCGAGCTGCTCGACGAGACGCTCGTCATGACTGCGCAGGCCCTGGAGCACGGCGACGAGTGGCTTGAAGCTGGCGGAGGCGACCATGTCCTCGGGGTCCTCGTCCGGCTCCAGGAAGACGGGCACGATGATCCGCGCGACCTTCGTGCTGCCGTCGCGGTTGAGGCGGAGCGCGCGGCCGATGTTCTGCACGATCTCGACCTGCGAGCCTCGGGTGTCGGCGAAGCAGACGGCCTCGACCCCCCGTTCACCGGTGATGTCGACGCCTTCCCCGAGCACGCGCACGCTCGCGAGGAAGGCGCGGTGCACCCGCCGCCCGTCGGCGTCGATGCCGCCTGCGAACTGCCGCAGGACCTCGCGCCGCTCGGAGACGAGGTGGTCGCCGCACAGCCACGCCGACCACACCCTCTCCGGCGGGACGTGCCGGCCGGCCTCCAGTTCGTAGAACTCGGCGTCGATCGACGACGCGGGGAGCTTCCCGGCGGCGGCCAGGTCGGCGTCGGAGGCGTCGGTGACGTACAGCTCGGCAGCGGTCTCCGGCAGCTTCTCCGCGAACGCGGCGGCTTCCTCGACCTTCTGGTGGAACGTCATGACCGTACGCAGATTCCACGCGGCGGCGTGCTCCAGAAGCGCGGTCTGCAGCAGCGCCAGGCGCCGGCCCCGCCGCGCCTCCTCCGACTCCCCGAGAACGGGGGAGGGGTCGCGGACCTCCAGGACGTCGATCTCGAACCCGGCGAGGATCTCCCGCTCGATCGCCTCCGACAGCCCGAGCTCGGCGATCCACGCGCCGTACGTCCCGTTCGGATCGTCGGCCATCGTTGCGAGCTCCACCTCCTGGCCGCCGGTGCCCTTCTGCGGCCGGGGCGCGGCGAGGATGCGCGGGGTCGCGGTCAGGTACAGCCGGAACGAGGCCGGAATCCGCTCGTTGTCGTGGATCGCCGCCCACGGCCGGCCGAGATCACCGGCGGTTCCGTGCGCCTCGTCCACGATCGCGAGGTCGAAGCCGTCCATGCGCTGCCCGTAGAGCCGCTCCCCGCCCGCCAGCGCGGCCTCCAGCGGCCCGCGTACCTTCCGCCGGCCCGTCGGGTCCTCGGGATCCTCACGGTCCACCAGGGAGGCGTACGTGGCGAACACGACGACCGGCCCGGCCCCGGCCCACAGGGCGAGCTGGATCGCGTTCGTGGTGGCGCGTACCCCCAGCGAGTTCAGCACGGGGTCGTTCTCCATCGAGCACACCGCGACCATCGGGGCCCGGTGGCCCACCGCGCGCCACGCCTGGGCGGTCTGCACGAGCAGGTCCAGAGTCGGCACGGTGACGAGGATCCGGCCGGCCGCGAACGATTCCAAGGCACACGCGGCGGCCATGATCGTCTTGCCCGAGCCGGTCGCTGACACGATCGTGGCACGGGCCCCTTGCGGGGGAACAGATGACCTTGCAGGGAATCCCACCCACCTCCTAAACACGGCGCGCTGGTCCACCTGGTGTTCCTTGAGCGGAATCGCCGACATTTCCTTGCCTCTCCTCATCCTGACTTCCCGTGGTCTTTCAGATGACCGCATGCGGAATGCAGGCCGCACAAAGACCGTTCCGGATCGACGCATCCGCCTTGCGCCAGCCGCCCGGCTTCCCGTCCTTGAAGGGCGGCTCGTCGTCCGGGTCGTCGTGCCCGGCATCGAGCGTGCAGACCACGACGTCCCCATCCGCGTTCCACGTCCGCACGGCGCACAGGCCGCCGGCCCCGCCCAACGCCTCCAGGACCCGGCGCCGCGCCATGGTGTGCGGAGGGGTGCCCGGCAGCACTCCCTCCCGGACGCACGCCTCCAGGCGCTCCAGGTCGGCCCGTTCACACTGCCGCGCGCACGCGATGTGTACGGCCAGGTCAGCGGCCCCAGCCGACCGGCTGCCGCGCCGGGACCCCTCCCGGTCCGCGATGCCCACCAAGGCCTCGCCCACGGCCGTCACGCCGTCATCCCAGCCGTCCGCGAACCGCACCCCCTGAGAGGCCGGCGCCATCCCGTCCAGCTCGACCACCTCGCACTGCGCCCCGGCCTCCAGCCCCGCCACCAGGTCGTCCACCTCAGCTGCGGACACTCCCTGCGCCTCCAGGAGAGCGAACAGCCCCAACCGGGCTTTGGTGCCCGCCGCCTGATACTGACTCACCCGCCTTACAGAATGGCTGCTCAGCGTGCTATCTGCCCCCCTAGAGTTGCGGTGACCGGTCATCTACGGTCGTTCCTCTCAGAATTCGGGGGAGGTTCCCAGGTGGTTGTGGGGTGTCCTGCATTTCTTCCAACTGTACATGCTGCATCTCACAGGTGTACGCAGTACACGGGAACCACACGAGCGAGCACCCCACCCCTCATAGCCAGCCCGGCCCGCGCCAGCGGACCCCAAGGCCCTGAGGCGCAGCCGGAAGAGCCGCCAGGCGGGGGAGCGCAGCGGACCCGCCCCGCATGAAGAGGTGCGCAGCACCCCGGACTCGCGCCACGTGAAGGGCTGCGGAGCAGCCCTTCACTCTCCGGGAGCGCAGCGAGTTCGTGCTTTGGGAGCGCAGCGAGTTCGTGCTTTGGGAGCGCAGCGAACGGAGCATCACCAAGCCTGCGGAGCAGGCCGCAAGGGCTTCTGAAGCGAAGCGTAAGGAGCCCCGCCTTCGCGCAGCGAAGGGAACATGGCTGCGCAGCGGGACACGCCCGCGCAGCGGGACACGCCCGCGCAGCGGGACACGCCCGCGCAGCGGAACATGCCCACGCAACGGAACATCCCCGCGCAGCGGGACACGCCCGCGCAGCGGGTGTGTTCACCACGCCTGCGAAGCAGGCGTGTTCACGAGGCCTGCGAAGCAGGCCAGCCTGCGCA
>NZ_BMVV01000051.1 GCF_014650895.1 Streptomyces omiyaensis | reverse complement strand
CCCCGCCGTCGCAGGTACTCGCGGACAGGGCCGCTGCTGTAGGCCCTGTCGGCCGCGAGGCTGGCGGGCTTCTTGCGCGGCCGTCCCAGGCCCGGTCTGGGCACCCGGATCTTCTCCAGGACCGGCGTGAACTGGGTGCAGTCCGCCCGCTGACCTGGAGTGACGACCAGGGACAGCGGGCGGCAGCGACCGTCCGCGCTCAGGTGGAGCTTGCTGGTGAACCCGCCCCGCGAGCGGCCCGGGCCCTCACCTCCCGCACCACCTCCACCAGGCGGGCGATCAGGCTCTGCCACGGCGTCTCGGCCTGGTGTTCCACCCCTGCGGCCCCCTTTGATCCCGGGGCCGGCGGCGGATCGGTGCGGGCGCCGGCCGCATGCTGATGCGCACGGACGATAGTGGAGTCGACCGAGACGTCCCAGTCGATCTCGCCTGCGGCGTCGGCCGCGGCCTGGACCTGCTGAAGCAGACGTTCCCACGTGCCGTCGGCCGACCACAGGCGATGGCGCTCGTAGACGGTCTTCCACGGACCGAACCGTTCGGGCAGATCCCGCCACTGCACTCCGGTCCGCACCCGGTGCAGAATCCCGTCGATCACCTGCCGGTGATCCCGCCACCTGCCACAACGCCCGTTGCCGACCGGCAGGAACGGCCGAAGCCGTTCCCACTCGGCATCACTCAGATCACCCCGCCCCATACATAGGACAACGATCCGACCAGGCGACAGTCACATGATCGGCCGGACAGCTCCTAGGTCCTCTGACCACCCTCGACCTCACGTCCATCAAGGCGAATGCTCGGGATCTCCGCACCAGCGGCCGGCAGGCCGAGGTAGCCCCGTACGGCCGTGTTGTCGCCGGTGGCGTCGGCCAGGCGGACGGCAGCTTCGAAGGCCCGGGACTGGATCCGCACGATCTCGTCCTGGGCGTTGCCGATGGGGTAGCCCGCGTCGATGAGCATCTTGACGTCGGTCTCCACTGAGAGGACTCCGGCGCCGACGCCCTTGACCACCTCGTCCAGGACGGCGGCCCGGTCGGTGGGCGTGTGCGGCCCCCACATCAGGCGGGCGGGCACGGACTCGCCCGCGGGCCATCCCTCGGCGTGCCCGGCCTGGTGGAGCCGTTGGACCATGCGCAGGAGGACGGCGTACTTGTGGTTGCGGGCCAGGCGCATGGCGGCGACCAGCGAGTCCAAGGGGCCGAGGGCTAGCTGGAGGGCGTAGCCGGAGGGCAGTGCGGTGGGGTCGAGGGTGCCGAGGCCGGCGGCGGTAAGGCGGGAGTTCGCGGCGACGCGGTCGATGAGGTGGTCGACGCGGGCGCGGAGTTCGGCGAGCTGGGCGGAGGTGTCGAGGACGTCCATGCTGCCGTTGTCGTTGAGCTGCCACACCGTTCCGGCCCGGACCTTCACCGGCAGCGGCTGCCCGGTGGCCCGGTCGATGGGCAGGCGGGCGCCGGACAGGCCGATGATCGGGGAGCCGGTCGTCGCCGAGGCGCCGGAGCTGTCGGTGTCGGTGTCGGACAGCTCGTCGAGGCCCTGGAGGACGGTGGCGATGGTCGGCTTGCCCCAGTGCTCGCCGCTGTTAGGGATCGAGTTGGTGATGTGGATCAGCGGGATGAAGTCGCAGCGCAGGTCGAGCCGGTCAAGGACTTCGCCGTCGGAGCGGACGCGGAAGGTCGCCTTGTGCAGCGGCAGGTCGTGTACGAGGTCGGCGTGCGTGAGGTCGTCCAGGTCCCATTCGGCGTCCGTGAGGTAGCAGGTCCACGGGCTGGGCCGGTCCGGTGCCCACGGGTAGGTGCGGGTGATGGTGCTGCCGTCCGCGTCGAGCTGGTCGCCGGCGACGAGGACGGGCGCCCCGTCCTCGTCGTACAGGAACTCGCGGACCGCTCCTCCGCCCTTGGCAATGGCCTGTCGGCTGGCCGGGCCGATGGGGGCGAGCTCATAGGTGATCCGCCGCACCCGGGTTTTCAGGCCGCGCCGCTTGTCCTCGGGCAGCTCCCACGCCAGGTGGACCCGCGTCGGGAAGTCGGCGCCGTCCTCGCCGTCCTCTGGCCACTCCGGGAAGTACAGGCCCGGGTCCCAGGTGCGCAGCAGGACGCGCCCCTTCCCCGGATCCCACGCCAGGGTGTAGACGCCGTCCCCGAGGAGGATCGCGTTCCGCTCGGCCTGCTGGACCCGGAGCGGCAGCAGCTCCTTCTCCGCCCACGCCCGCAGCCGCTCCTGGACGGCCCGGGCCGCAGCGGCTTCCGGAGACGGCTCGTCGCCAGCATGTTCGGCGCCAGGCACGCTGATGGTCTGCTCGGAGCCCAGGAGGTAGCCGAGGGCCGTGTCGACGATCTTCGAGGCGTCGCCCAGCTCCCGCCGCTCTCCCCCGCGGTCGTCGTCTCCGCTCAGCTCGGCGAGCTGCCCGGCCTGATTGGAGTCGTACGCGGCCAACAGCCGGTACGCAGCCAGGCGGCGCAGGTCCTCGTCGGGAATCCACGACGACATCAGGTCCGCCCAGGCGTTCCGCCCCGGGCGGCGCGGGTCGGCCATGGCCGGCTTGTAGTCCAGCCAGCTCCAGGCGTCGGTGATCAGCTCGCGCAGGCCCACAGTGCCCCTCCAGGCAGTCGGCCCCGCGCCGGTGATCAGGTTACGGCGTCACCCCGGTACCGCGCGCTTCGGCCACGGCCTCGTCGTACCCGGGAAGCCCCGGCTGTGGGAAGGAGGAGCAGGCGGCAAGGAACCCTGCCCTATCCCCCGAGGTCTGCTCCCGTTCACCGAGCTGAGTCCACCGTGCCACGCACGCCTCCTCGCTCCAGCTGGAATCGGCAGGCGGCGTGCGGTCGGCGATCTTCCGATCCTGTAGCTTCAGTCCCGCACTGCGCCCGAGTCGGTAGGCGTCCCGCAGGCGGTCGAGGTGTGCGGCGCGCTGCTGGTCGGCGGGTGGTTCGCTGTCTCCCGTCGAACAGCTGGAGAGGCAGACAGCAGCCAGCAGGACACCGCACGCTGTGACGGACCGGCTCCCCCGAGATGCCATGATCGCGAGGTTACCAACGCCGTTGCCCATCAGACTGTCCGTTTCCTCTTGGGGACGTTGCGACTCCTGGCTTCTCGGTTCAACAGCCACCTCTCCGCTGCCGCAGAGCATCGCCTTGCCAAGCCCTTCGAGCGCGAGCGCGGCGTTGGCGTAGGCGACGTACATCAGGCGGCAGATGGGCGCTGCCGCCCCCGGTACTTCGAACCTCACCCCGGCCAAGCGGGCGACGCATCCGCCATCGAGGACGTCATGATCGCCGTCGTGCGGCCCTCTGCCGGCGGGTGGCGCCCCTGGCTCAGGAGGCTGGCAACGATGCTCGCTGCCACGCTCCACTCGCAGGCTGGAAAGTCAGCCCGGCGCAGCTGCATCACGCCTCCATCGCACTCCTTCTCGCCCTAATCTTCTCTCGCTCTTCCCGCCACCGCCGATATCACCGCTCCAGCCGCCCAGGCATCACTCGACAAGTTCGCCTGAAAGACTATCCGTGCAGCCGCACCAGAGCGTCGTCGACTTCAAAATCAGTCCAAATCACATGAGCACCTTCAAATTCTCCAAGCCAAAAGGTTGCCGCGCAACCATCACGGAAATCTAGAAACACTGCAGTACTACCCTCACTCTCCCTGGAAGTCCAGGAACCCTCGCCAGATTTGGGGCCTACAGGACCCTTCGGAGGGCAGTCGAAATATTCGGCATAAAGCCTCTTCGCCACGAACGTTCCATCCTTATCCAGACGGACCGATGAATCCCCCTGCGTCCACTCTCGAGAAAGGAACGCTGAATCCTTAATAGCATTGCGTGGATATTTTTCAGCAGTATCCTCAAGCGTCGCGCACCCTCCAATCGAAAGGGCTAGCAGGAGACTTGCAGCCACACCCGCAACCAGCCGGCCTGGCGTCCCGAAGAAGGACATAATCCAATTCACCCTCACATCTTGATGGTGCGAGGGTGGCTGCCACCACCCTCACACCACAAAGCACTGACCTAGAACTCGATCTCGGTCCTGAATACGATCCTCATTGAATGCGAACGCATCATCCCTTCACTGCCGAGCATACGGGTAGCCACGACGCCGTCATGGTCCACCCACCTCTGCAGGGCACGTTCACCAAGGCTCCCATATCCGAAACCGGGAGCAAAGTGTGCAAAT
Source organism: Streptomyces omiyaensis (assembly GCF_014650895.1). Taxonomy (GTDB): domain Bacteria; phylum Actinomycetota; class Actinomycetes; order Streptomycetales; family Streptomycetaceae; genus Streptomyces; species Streptomyces omiyaensis. The sequence continues at coordinate 15,719 of NZ_BMVV01000051.1, read as the reverse complement.
GATGAGATCGTCATGGAGTTGGCGATAGTTACCTGAGCCTGAATCCCGCGAGAATTCGCCCTCAGCAACCTGTACTTGGCCGTGTAGGAACCGAGGCCCGCCGTTGCCACATTGGCATCACCCACCGCCAAAGAGCGCAAGTCCCTTTGAAGCTGCCCACCTTCATCTCCACCGGATATGGAGTAGGGCTTCAGAGAGCCCGATGTCTTACCTTCCAGAAGATACCTCTTGGCGATCTCCTGACGCTGGCCCGAAGTCAGGTCTGACGCCATCACCTGGCGCGCAACCCGACTGTCCTCTCCATACACCTCAGCCCCTTCAAGCTTCCCAAGTAGCCACTTGAGACCGACCGTACGAATGTCGTCATCCCCACCCCCAAGTACAGCATCCTGCGAATTGCACCACATGCGACTCGGCATGGCAGAGCACTCGCGCTGCTGAAGATATTCGGGACTTGCCACGTATTGCGGAAGATACGGCAGGTCCACGGGTCGTGGACCGACGACTGGGAGATCATCTCGATCTTCGCGGCCTCCGCAGCGGAGAGGTGAAACGCATCCCGTCCTAGCCGTAACGGATCCATTCCCACTAACTGCATCACCATCGTTCGTCCCGGCGTTGGAACTGGCGAGGCACAGAGAGACGCAGACTGCAGGGCTGCCCCCGCGCGGCACTCCGGTGCCTTCACCGGACTTCTTACCCGGGCGCTCGGTATGACCGGTACCGTCATCCGGCCCGAGCCCTGTGGGGTCAGAGAAGGTAACAGGGTTGTTACCGGCGTAACCGTAGCTGTTCAGAGTTTGCGGTTTGTCGATTTCCAGGAGGGGATCGACGCTGATGAATTGGCCGAGAGTCGTGTCATATTCGCGGGCACCGACGTGCGTGAGGTTGGTGGTGGTGTCGATGTCGCCACCGACGAAGCCCTTGGTGCCGACCCAGAAGTACGGAGCGGCTCCACGCTGTCCGCCGAACGGCATGGTCTTGCGGCGGTTGGTCGCGAGGCTGCTGGCGGAGATGGAGAGGGTGTTGGTGTTGTGGTGGTCGGAGACCAGAAGGCCAACTCGGTTGTCCTTGCTGGTCCGGATGGCCGAGCCACCGGGCACGCTGTAGTAGCGGGTGCCGTTGGAGATGGCGGCGGGGGTGGTTCCGGCCTTGCGGGTGAGTTCGAGTTCCTGGCCGCCGGGGAGGTAGAGGGTTGTCTTGGCGGGGTCTCGCTTGATGATGCGGGTGCCTTCGGCGTCGTAGAGGAACGACGTGATCTGGCTGGAGATCGTGGAGGTCTTGAGCTTGCCCTCTTCGTTCCAGGTCAGGTCCTGTACCGCGCCGCCGGCCGGGGTCTTCTTGATGAGGTTGCCGGTCGAGTCGTAGGCGTAGGCGTCGGTTCCAGTCGCACCGCCTGCGGCGGTCACCGAGGTGACGGCGTGAGCCTGGGCCGCTCCCACGGTGGTGGGGTAGGCGTACGTGCGGGTGGTGTTCGCCGTGATCGGACCGGCCTTGTACTGGGTCTCGGTCTTGCGCTGGCCTGTGTCGGTGTACGTCCAGGAAGTCCGGTACGGGTCGGTCGTGCCCAGGTTGGGGGTGCCAGTGCCGTTGACTGACTTGGTGGTGCAGGCGTCGCCGGAGGACCAGGCGTCGGTGAGGCGGCGGGCCCAGTCGTAGGTGAAGCACTGGTCGTCTGTGACGGTGCCGTCGTTCTGGGCATCGCGGATGGAGGTGATGTTGCCGGCCGGGTCGTAGCCGTAGGTGATGTTGGACAGGGTGGCGGGGCCGGTGGCCTCGCGGTTGATCTGGTTCTTGACCAGGCGTCGGGTGGCGTTGTCGTAGGTGAGGGTCTGGGTGACCAGCTTGCCGAGGTTGCCGAGCTGGGCCTGGGCGAGTTCACCGAAGGGGGTGTAGCCGGCGCCGCGCAGGTAGGCGTGGTCGAGTGAGCTGTCGACGATGGCGAGGGTGTCGTTCGAGCCGTAGTGGTTGGTGACCGTCTCGGCGGGCAGGGCGGTCGTGGCGTTGGTGTTGGTGGTGCTGTAGGAGGCCGTGAGCGGGAGACCGCTGACCGGTGTCGCGGTGGAGGCCACGGTGTACGTTCCGGCGAGGAGTTCCTCGCCCGTCACGCTCGGGACCGTCACCTTCGTGCCCACGGGGCGGCCGGTGGTGCTGTAGCCGGTGATTTCGGTGGTGTAGGCGGCGTTCGCGTTGCCGGTGTCGTAGCGGATCGACTTGTGGGGCATGCCCATGCCGCCGGTGGCGGTGTCGTAGGTCCACTCTGCGAGCTTGGTTCCGGTGACGGAGCCGGTGCGCAGGGTGGTCTTGCGGCCGAGTTCGTCGTATGTGGTGGCCAGGGTGCCGCGCGAGTCGGTGGTGGTGTCAGCGCGTCCGTTGGTGTCGTAGTGGGTGGTGTTCTGGCCCTTGTCCGGGTCCGTCGCCGTCACCTGGCGGCCGCGCAGGTCGTAGGTGTAGCGCCAGGTGTTGCGTCCCGAGGAGTCGGTGAGCGAGGCGAGGAGGCCCGCGGAGTTGTAGGTGCGGGTGGTCTTCTCGTACTGGGTGGTCGCGGCGCCCGGGAGGGGGTTGCGGTCCTTGTACTGGCGTTCTTCGATGGTGCGGCCACGTACGTCGGCGATGCTCAGGGTGGCAGTTCCGGCGGTGGGCGGGACGCTGGCCGACCAGTAGTCACCGTAGGTGTTCGTGGTCCTCCACTGCTCGGCGTTCAGCGACAGCTGGATGACGTCGGTGACGCGACCACGCCCGTCGTACTTCGTCTCGACCGCCTGGGGAACCTGGTTCGGCAGGACGACGAACATCGCGGTCGTCGAGACGGCGCTGCTGTTGTAGTACGGGGCGTTTGTGAGATACGCGCGGCCATGGGTGTCGTAATAGGTGTCGCTGATGACACGGCCGTTGACGCCGAGGGAGTCGGACTGGGTCTGGCGTGCGCGCAGCAGGGAGTCGTAGTAGGAGACGCTGGTTCCCCACAGGCCGTCTTCGTAAAGCTTCTTGGTGATGACGGTGGAGGGGACGGTGGCGGAGAGGTTGTAGGTGAAGGTGGCGTTGGGCTGAAGGGTCTTGGCCCGGCCGGTGCTCCATCCCTTGGTCAGACGGCCAAGCGCGTCATACTCGCTGCTGGCCGTTCGGCCATTTGCGTCCGTCGTGCTCAGCGCAAGACCCCGTATGCCGTCGAACGTCGTGGAGGACTCGTGTCCCTTGACGTTGGCGGTCTTCACCGTGGTGGGCTGGGCGCCGGTGGCAGGGGTGTAGGTGGTGGTGATGGGCTGAGCGTCCTGGCCCTTGGCGACGAGGACACGTCCGTACTGGTCGTGGGTGGCCTGGGAGAGGGTCTCCCACACGGGCGTGTTGTCGCTCTCGTGACGGGCGAGCTGATCGGTCTTGGTGACGTTTACCTTGCCCGCGTCCGGGGCGGCGCCGAGGGCATTGCCGTCGTAGTAGGTGCGGGCGCTGCTGGTGATCTCGCCCGGACCACTCAGGCAGGCGGTGTTGTCCGCGGTGGTGACTTGGCTGGGGTAGGAGATGAGCCAGTTGGTGGTGTCGGGGGTGACGTAGTCGGTGAGGGTGCAGCGGGCTTCGGTGGTGCCGGCGCCGTCGTCGGTCTCCTTGGTCAGGAGGCCGTAGGTGGTGTCGTAGGCGCGCGTGCTGGTGAGGGTGCGCCAGGTGGTGCCGTCGTCGAGGAGGGTGCCGCTCTTCTCGGTCGCGGTGCCGGACAGGCGTGCCGTCTTGGCCGGGAGGGTGGGGGCGGGGGTGGTGGGCTTGTCGGGGTCGGTGATGCCTTCGACGGGCTGGGTGGCTGTCGTCGGGGACTGCCAGGGGGTGTAGTAGGTCCGGGCGACGATCTTGCCGTCGGCGCCCTCGTTGTCGTAGACGTAGGTCCCGGACACGCGGCCTGCGAAGTCTTCGCGGTCGGTGATGCCGTTGATGGTGTCGACCGTGCGGGGGCTGCCGTCGGCGAGGGTGTCGCCTGCCATGCCGCGGTAGTAGGTCTTGGAGGTCTTCACGCGGTTGGTGTCGCCGCCGCTGTAGGTGCGGACGGTGTTGTAGCCGCGGAAGACGTTCCAGGTGCGGTGCTTGTCGAGGGTGAACTCGCTGGTGTCACGTCGCCAGGCGGCACCGTTGTGGTACGTGTACGAGGTGGTCTTGGTCTGCGATCCGCTGCCGCCGGTGGTGTCGGTCTCGTCGATGCGGCTGACGAGGTACTTGTTGAACCAGTCCTTGACCGGCTCTATGGCGCCGTCCGGGGTCCACCAGGCCGGGTAGCAGCGCAGGGTGTTGGCATCGGGCGCGGGCAGGTTGGTCGGTGTGCAGTTCGAGGCGTAGTAGCTGACGAGGGTCTGGCCACCGGTCTCGTTGGTGATCTTGGTGATGCGCTTGCGGTTGAGCGGAGGCCGGCCTTCCACGGCGTCCACCCGGTTGGGCATGAGTTCGCCCTCGAAGACCACCTTGTTCAGCGCGATGTCGGTGGCGGAGCCTGCCTTGGCGGTGCGCTGGACGGAGTCGAGCCACATGGCCGGGGTGGAGATGTCGCCGGTCGCGGGGAACGACTGGTCGAGGGTCCAGGTGTCGACGGCCGCCATGGTGGTGCCGACCAGGGCGAGGGTGCTGATGGAGGTCAGCCGCTGCTTGGACCAGAACGACGGGGATGCCTGCAGGCACTGGGTGCCGGAGGTGCAGTTCAGGTCGACGGGGGTGTCGGGCCAGCTGGCCGCGTTGGCCTCGGTGAAGGCGCAGTCCGTCGCCTTGCAGCGCGATGCGGTGGTGAAGGTGACGCGGCCGGCCGGGTTGGTGGTGGTGTAGACGGCGCCGGCGCGCAGACCATAGTCGATGCGGTTGAGGTAACCGCCGCGGGTGTACGACTGCGGGTCGTCGATCTTGCCGTTCTGCGCGTAGTAGCCCTGCTCCTTGGTGTAGTAGAGGGCCATGGCGTTGCCGTGGGGGTCCACGACGTAGTCGAGGTTCCACCGCCAGGCCTGCTGCTCGACGGAGGAGACGTAGTCGGTGGCGTATCCCTGCTCGCCGACGTGGTTGCCGTAGACGGGGACGGTGAAGACGGAGTTGGTCTCGGTCTTGCCGTCCACCCAGCCGGGGAGGCGGTTCTTGCCGAACCAGTACTGGGTGCCGTCGAGGGTGGTGACGCGCCAGTACTCGGAGTCCTCGTCACCGGAGTTGTTCGAGGGAGTGTCGTAGATCCGCTCGATGCGGGAGCCGTCGTCGCTCTCGAGCTTCCAGGTCCTCTTGCTCCCGTCCCAGACGAGCTCGTTGGAGGAGCCGTTGAGGGAGAGCGTGGCGTTGTACGACTTCCAGCACAGGTCGCCGGTCTTGGCGGTGTTGTTGCCGCCCTGCTTGTCGTTCTCGCAGGATGTGTAGCGGCGCTCGATGAAGCCGGGTGAGTACTCCCAGCCCTCGCCGATCCAGGATGCCTGGTTGTTCGTCGAGGCGGTGCGGCCGTCGATGGAGGAGGAGTTGTAGGCCAGGTCGACCTTGGGCGTCAGCCCACCGGGGACGCTCGGGACGTCGATCGGCACGTTCCAGCCGAAGCCGCCCGAGTTCCCGCCTGCCGACCACGTTCCGGACGGGGCCAGCGACGAGGCCTTGAACGAACCGTCGCTGCCGCTGGCACCGGCGGTGGCAGCCAGGACGGTGACGCCGGCCGTAGTGGCGGTGAGCGCGGACGGGGCCGCCGATGCCGTGGTCTTCGCCGCGTCGCCCGTGGCGGTCTTGGCCGATGCCGGGGCGGAGCTGGTGAGTGTGGTGGTGAGGGTGTGGTCGCTGGTGTTGTTCTCGGTGGCCAGCGGGGTCTGCTTGCGGCACTCGGGCTTGTCCGGGGTCGTCAGCGCGCACGCGGGCAGCGTGACCAGCCGCAGACGGGATGCCCAGCCGGCCGCGTAGGCGCCGCGGATGGTGCCGTAGTCGACCTCGACCTCTACCGAGCCGATGGAGGCGGCCTTCGTGTCCGCGGGGCGGAGGGTCAGGAGCAGGCCGTCGACGCCGGCCGTGCGAGCGGCGGAGCGGTCCTTGACCGACACCTCTGTGCGGGTGGGTGCCGCGGCGTTCTTCGCGGAGCGGGTCGCAGGCGTGGTCAGGCGGACAGGCAGACCGCCCACTGTCCGGGCCTCGCCCGTCGCGGACCGAGGAGTGAGCTCGGCGGTGGCGGCTGTGGGCCAGGTGACGTCCGGTGCCTTCCACGGCGTGGACGGACGGCGCTTGGCCTTCGCCCCTTCGGGCTTGAAGTCAGTCCCGTCGACGGACTTGGTCTTCGGCACCGTCGGCACACCGGGCTTTTCGCCTGGGACGGCCCACGTCGGTGCGGTGAGCACGGAGACGCTCAACGCCGCCGTGAGGACCCCGATTATCCCTGTCTGCATCGGCAGACCCTTTTGTCTTTTTCTGCGCCTATAAAAGGGCATGGCAAAGCCACTGCGGAACACCATGAAAGATTCCCACCCCGGTAGTACATGAAAATTTGATGATCATGCGCATCCAACACGACGCTCAAGGCCGGTGACAACCACAAGTGAGAGGTTCCACTCCAGTTCGTCAGGTCTAGACCGGTCATTCCGTGGGCGACCTCACTCAAGCCCGACCAAGCCTACAACCAGGCATTTTGTGAGCCAGTTGCAGACAAAAGCCGCGCCTCGAAGCAAGCCGGTTCGACCTGAAGCGTGCCGCATGACCGGAACATGCCATTCCTGTTGTGATCTGTTGTGGAGATTTGGTGTCCCGCCTTGGCGATCCGTGGAGGCCTGTTGATGTAAATGTCTGCCCGGCAGGTTAGAGTCCCCGCCCAGGAGGAGCAGGAATTGTTTTCCGCTCGTTGGAAATGCCGCTTCCTCCAGAAAGGCACCACTACATGAGCACCGCCAGATTCAGGCGCGGGCGCAGAGCACTGGCTTTGGCGATAGCCGCGACCGTGACCCTCCCGGCCTCCATGGCCCTCGCCCAGCCCGCCGCCTCGCCGACGGCCGTGACCGCGGCAGAAGCCGAGGCGTCCCCGACGCCGTCCGCGCTGTTCGAGGAGGTCGCCTTCGACGAGGCGGCCAGGACAGGCAAGGTCATCGAGATCCTCGACCGTCGGGAGGAGAGCACCGAGTTCTTCGCCAACCCGGACGGCTCGACCACGCGCCAGTCGTACGGCTTCCCGAAGTGGACGCGTTACGACGGCATGTGGCGTCTGGCCGACGCCACGCTCGCGCGGCAGCCCGACGGATCAATCGGCCCTGCGGCTCCTACCTTCCAGATCAACTTCTCCGGTGGCGGTGACCAGCCGCTCGCGACGATGGTCAAGAAGGGCAAGAAGCTCGCCCTGACCTGGCCCACCGCGCTCCCCGAGCCGGTGCTGGACGGCGACACCGCCACGTACCCCTCGGTCCTGCCGGGTGTCGACCTCAAGCTCATCGCCGAGGTGGACGGCTTCGCCCAGCACCTGGTCATCCACACGCCCGAAGCCGCTGCCAACCCGGCCCTGAAGAACATCGAACTCGGCCTGGTGACCGACGGTGTCACGCTGACCGAGGCCGCCGACGGCAAACTGGTGGCCAAGGACGCCAGCGGCGAGACTGTCTTCAGCGCCCCCAGCCCCAAGATGTGGGAGCAGCCCGCGGTCCCGGCCGAGGAGACCTCCGCTACCGCTTCGCGGACGCTGGCGCGTTCCGCTGCCGCCGCCCCGGTGCAGCCCGACAGCGCACCCGTGGACGTGGACATCAGCGGCGGCACGCTGACCCTGACGCCCGACGCCGAGCTGTTGACCTCCGCCGACCAGTTCCCGCTGGTCATCGATCCGCCGTTCAGTGGCGGTACCCGGGAGAAGTGGGCGGTGGTGTACTCGGCCACGCCCACCGCCGACTACCCCAACGGCTCGGGCTGGAACTCCTCCAACCCCGCCGACGAGCCCCGGGTCGGCTACAACGGGACTGGCAACACCGCGTCGTTCTTCGCCATGAACACCACCGGCCTCGCCGGCGCGACCATCAACAGCGCCGAGTTCGCGGTAGTGCAGACCCACTCCTACGTCTGTGACACGTCCGTCGGCCCGACCGAGCTGTGGTCCGCCGGCGACATCACCACCACCCCGACCTGGAACTCTCAGTCCTGGGGCAGCAGGCTCGACTCCGACTCCTTCTTCGGCGGCAACGACACCTACTGCCCCGGAAACGTCGGGCACGAGTTCGCCAGTGCCGCGCTGACGGCGTTCGTCCAGAAGGCCGCCGACAACGGCTGGGGCGCCGCCACCTTCGGTCTGAAGGCGCCGGACAGCTACCTGGGCAACACCAAGGCCTACAAGCGGTTCAAGAACAACCCGGTCCTCGCGGTCAACTACAACTACGAGCCCGTCGTCACCAGCAAGGCAGCCTACGAGGGCTACTACGTCGAGTCCGGGGACGGCAACGTCCCGCTGGCCTGCGGCGGGCGTGTCGGCAACACAGGCGTCACCCTGACCGCGAAGATCAAGGACCCGGACGGTGGAGGACTCAGCGCCTACTTCCAGGTCAAGAACTCCAGTGGTACCTCTGTCGCCTTCTCGCCCAACAGCGCAGGCCTCAGCGGTTCCGGTGAAGTCGATGTGCTCGTGCCGGCCTCGAAGCTGCCCAACGGCTCGTACACGTGGACCGTGTACGCCAAGGACGGCGAGAACACGACCAGCGCCACCACCGCTGCCTGCTCCTTCTCCGTCGACCGGATCGGTCCCGACAAGCCCGTGACCGTCTACGACATGGACGGCACCAAGGCCGGCGAGGCCACCGACAAGTACGCGGCCCGTGTCGCCCGGGACTTCAAGTTCACCAACCCGGTGAGTGACGTCGACGGTTACTGCTGGGCGATGGACCGCCCCCTGTCCTCGGCCTCAAGCCCCCGCTGCCCCAACGGCAACTGGGTCGACGCCGGGACGGACGCTCTGCACACCGCCACGGTGAGAATCACGCCGTTCGCGCACCCGGTCAGCAAGATCAACGTCGTCGCCTACGACAAGTACGGCAACCGCTCTGTACTCGCCGACGGTGACGACCAGGTCTCCCTCACCACGACGCCTCCGGTGTTCGTGTACGAGAAGGAGAACTCCGACCCCTCGATCGAAACTGCCAAGCATGATCGTCCCGGTGACCTCAACGGTGACGGCTTCGCCGACTTCGTCGCCAACGATGCCGAGGGCAAGCTCTGGTTCTACGGCGGCAACGGCAACCTCAGCACCCCGGCAGCCCGCCAGCTCGTCGGCTTCGGAGGTTGGACCGGGGCACTCATCGCCCACCGCGGTGACTTCAAGGGCATGTCGTCCCGCGACGCGGCCCCCGACGGCTACGAAGACTTCCTCGTCCGGCTGCCCGACAACAAGCTCTACTTCTACCCCGGCAACGGCGTGGGCTCCCCCTGGGTCTACACCCGCGCGGAACTTCCCCACCCCAGCCAAAGCTCGACTGCGGACCCGGCGCAGGTCACAGACTGGGGTGGCCTGCTCCAGATCCTCCTTCCCGGCGACATCGACGGAAAGCCCGGCAACGACCTCATCACCGTCGAGTGCATCTACGACGGCGCCGGCGGGTGCTACAGCGGCCGTCTGCTCCTCTATAGCGGCATCCGGGTCGGAGGAGGCGGCGCAGACCAGACGAGCGCCACATTCAACTGGGGCAGCCCTGTCATTCTGGGCACTGGCGGTTGGCGTGACCTCACCAACCTCGCCGTCAGCGACGTCACCGGTGACTCGTACGCCGACCTCGTCGCTCGCGACCCCAGCGACGGCAAGCTCTACCTCTACCCCGGTTGCGTCAACGACGCCGTCTCCTGCCCCGGCAGCGACTACAAGTTTCTCCCCCGCACCGTCTACGGCAACGGCGGCTGGAGCCGGCGCCCCTACCTGACCTCTCCGGGCAACACCCAGGGGACCCTGGTCAACGACACGAAGACTGTCGAGCCGTCGCCCGAGCTTCCGCCCGGCCCTGGCAACGAGGCTGTCACGTACAACTTCAAGCGGTTCATTCCGACCACCGGTCAGGAAGCCGGCGACATCTGGGCCACCACCCCTGCCGACCCGGGCACCCCGGTCGACTACATCGATGCCGCAGGCACCGCGAAGAGCATCCTGTGCCCCACCGGATGCCTGCTCGTCTACCCCGGCGGCAAGACCGCCCACGGCGCACCCCGCCTTGCGGGAACCGCCGGATGGGCCACTACCATCCGCGGCATCTTCTAACCGGACGCCAACCTTGACGGACCAGGCGTGCCACTCCTCCCCGAGGCGTGGCACGCCTGCCGTCCATCCGCTCCACGACCACCCAGCATCGCCATCCGGAATATTCCGACTCATGGCCATTCACGCACTTTGCGAGTCACCACATGAAACATCTCAGTCGCCGTACCACCACACTCTCCGCAGCCGCCGGCCTCCTCACCGCAGCGACCCTGCTCGTCCCGCCCACCGCCAGCGCGGCGGACGAGCTGAAGCTGTCGGGGTACGACGTGGTGGCGGCGCCGCGTTCGCTGCCGCGGTTCTATCCGGCCGTCGAGGCGGGCACGACCGTCGCCGGGAAGGTCGTCATCGCCGTCGGCACCAAGCCGATGACCGACCCGTCAGGCGCCGGGGCGGGCCTCCCGGCGGGGTACCGGCTCAACCCCAACCAATGCGACCTGGCCCCCGGGTACACCGGCGTGCTCGTCTGCCAAGAGGCGCCGTACATAAAGCCCGACACCACCGTTCCCGCGGACGCCGTCGACACCACCCTGTACTGGGGCTTCACCTACATACCGGCCGGCGGCGACCTCGCGACGGCCGTGAAGGAGGCCCGCAGCGCCGGCAGCCTCCCCGCGGACGGGCGCCGTGGTACCGGCAAGGTCACCGTGAAGTCCCGCGCGCACGCCCTGCTGAACACGATCGCCTTCGACACCCCGGCCGTCCCCGACGGCGGCACCGTCCGCCAGCAGCTGCGCGTCCACGCCAACGACGCCGGACGGCTGACGCTCCGCTTCGGCCGGGCCGACGGCCAGCTCTACGCCGACCTGGCCGTCCGCATCAGTGACATCATCACCGGCCCGGGCGCCACCTGCGAGATCCGCTACGAGACCCTGCCCGACGACGTGCCCAACCTGGCCTGCGAGCTGGAGCCCGGTGACCACGTCATCGGCTACGCGCTGACCGGCACCGCGGGGCAGTACGCCCAGAAGCTCCACGCCCTCACCCGCTACGACATCTACGACCTCGGCTACTGGGACGAGTCCGACGTCAAGCTGGCCAGCGCGCCCTTCGCCGTCCAGGGCCGCACCATCCTTCCCTCCCACGGCCTGATCGCCCGCAACACCGCCGGCACGCTGGTCGACTACAGCGGCACCCGCTCGGCGACGGCGCCCCTGTCCGGCCCGTACAAGATCGGCTCGGGCTGGCAGACCTACACCGCCCTCACCTCGCTCTCCCCGCTCAAGCAGGGCAACTACTACTGGGCCGACCAGAAGCCCTCCGCCCGCACGCGCGGCCTCGGTGACGTCGTCGCCCGTGACGCGTCCGGCACCCTCTGGTACTACGACCGCCAGCTCGTCCGCGAAAAGCCCTTCGCGGCCCGCGTCAAGGTCGGTGGCGGCTGGAACGTCTACGACCGCATCGACGGCGCCGGGGACCTCGACCGCGACGGGTACGCCGACCTCCTCGCCCGCGACAAGGCCGGGGTCCTGTGGCTGTACAAGGGCACCGGCAGCTTCACCGGCGCGCGGTTCACGGCGCGGGTGAAGGTCGGCGGCGGCTGGGGCGCGTACGACCGGCTCGCCGGCGGCGCCGACCTGACCGGCGACGGGCGCACCGACCTGCTGGCGCGCGACCGGGCCGGGGTGCTGTGGCTGTACCAGGGCACCGGCGACGCCACCCGCCCGTACACCGCCCGCACCCAGATCGGCGGCGGCTGGCAGGGCTACGACCAGCTCGTGGTCACCGGCGACCTCACCGACGACGGCAGGGCCGACGCGGTCGCCCGCGACCGCTCCGGCGTCCTGTGGCTGTACAAGGGCACCGGCAAGGCGACCGGCACGTTCACCGGACGGACCCGGATCGGCGGCGGCTGGAACACCTACAACCACCTGTTCTGACCGGGACCCTGCAAACGACAGCGGCCGGGCCCCAGCACCTGAACAGAGGCTGAGGGGTCCGGCCCACCCGGCTCGCTACTTTTCTAGCACGCACATTGAGAAGTACCTCAGTTCGCTCGGTCAGGTTGGCTACAGAAGATGGCACGCAGCCAAACCATGACGTATGGCTTCCACATGGTCACCGTCGTCCGTCAAAGCGGTCGTCGTCGGAGCCGGGGGGAAGGGTGTCGAGTTGGTCGGGGTCGGCCAGTTCGGTGAGGCCATGCACGGCGGCGTCCATGCGGTCGGGGCTGTCCATGCCTTCGACCCAGGTGACCATCTGGTCTTCCAGCTCGGTGTACTCGCCGACGTGGTGGACGAGCTGCTGCTCGTACAGCTGGGCCACGGGTGCCGCGCGAAGGCGCTTTCCGACCTTCGCGGTGACCTCCAGGATCATCGGCATGAGCAGGCCCTTGGTGACGCCGTCCCTGCGCAGCTGCTCCCACGCCTGGGTGACCACCTGTTTCGCCATGTCTCCGCCGTAGTTCTTCTCCACCACGATGGCGTCGGCCTTGAGCTCCAGGGCAAGGCGGCAGGCGGTCAGGCCCCAGTCGTTGGCACCCATCGAGCCCGACCGGTCGGCGAGGACGTACAGCTGCCGGTCGAAGTCGCGGGCGACGCCGACGATGCCGGTCTCGTCGCCGATGGTGCTCTCGCCGCCGGCGGGGTCGACGGCGACGATGATGCGGGCCATGTCGAGGCCGGAGAACTGGACGGCGTTGATGCGGGCGTTGTCGATCCAGTCGCGCTGCCAGACTCCGCCCTCGGGCGGGCGGGGCTTCTGCATGTAGAGGGCGCCCCAGACGCGTTCGCCGACGCGTTTGCGGGTCTTGGCGTGGTGGGCGGCGTCGAAGCGTTCGGGCCACAGGGCTTTCCCGGGTGCGCGGCCGAGGGGGTCGTCCGGGCTGTCGGCGATGGCGGGGAGGTCGATGACGCGCCAGGCGTCGCGTTCGGTGGCGAGGATGCGTCCGGCGAGGTCGTCTTCGTGCCAGCGGGTCTGGATCAGGCAGATGGCGCCGGTGGGTTCGAGTCGGGTCTGGATGACGGAGGTCCACCAGTCCCAGGCGCGCCTTCGCATGGTCGGGGAGTCGGCGTCCGCCATGTCCTTGACCGGGTCGTCGACGATGGCGATGTGTGCGCCGCGTCCGGTCAGGCCGCCGACGAGGCCGGCTGCGAGGAGTCCGCCTTCGCCTCCGACGATGTCGAAGCGGTTGGCGGCCTGGCTGCCGGGCTTGAGCTGGAGGTCTAGGTCGTCGCCCCAGGTGAGGATGGCGTCTCGGATCCATCGGCCGTGGTCGTCGGCGAGGTCGGCTGAGTAGCTGGCGATCATCAGGCGGTGGCTGGGGTTGCGCCGGAGGTACCACAGCGGGGCCCAGTGGGAGGCGCGTCGGCTCTTGCCGTGCCGCGGGGGCATGGTGAGCATGACGCGGTCGCACCGGCCTCGGCCATGTCGATGAACGCCTGGTCGATCAGGTCGAGATGAGGGGCCTGCATCTCGCGGCCGCCGGTGAGCACGGCGGCGAGCGCCCCCGGGGAGCGGTCCATCGCGAGCTGCCGTTCGGCGCGAACGAGCTCGGCGCGGAGCTCCGGGGAGGCGGACCGGGCTATGGAGCGGCGCTGTGCCGACGGCAGGGTCTTGTAGCGGGCGACGACGCTCGCGGTGTCCCGGCCCCTCATTCGGTGTCCGGGTCGGTGAGTGCGATCAGCTTCTCCAGCTCGTCCACCGTGGCGTTCTCGACCTGGACCGGCCCTCCATCCGGGCCTGACAGCTCGGTGCGGACGGGCATGTCGAGGCCGAGGAGCCGGGCGCGGCGCTCCATGATCCGCAGGGTTCGGTCGATGGCCGCGAGGTCCTGGTCGCGGACGGCCTTCTTGTAGGCGACGAAGAACAGCCGGTCGAGCCGGTCTTCCTCCAGCGCGCGGAGCTCGTCGACGTCGTCGGCCAGTTCGGCGCGCCGGTCGGCGAGGGCCTGGCGGACATCACGGCAGGCGGCGTGGATCAGGGCCTCGTCGCTGGGCGGGTCCTGCTTCTTCCGGTATCGCTCGATGCCGTAACCCTGCGGGTAGGCGATGCCGTCGCTGTTGACGGCGGGGTCGGCGGCGAGCTTGCGGGCGATCGTCAGCCAGTCCACGCCGGCGAGGCGGAGGTCGATGGCGTCCGAGCGGCGGCGCGCGATGGCCGCACGCGCGGCCTTGTCAGGGCGTCCCACGTCGGGGTCCTTCACGGCTCGGGTGCGCCGCCGCGCCCGCGCCCATGATCGCACCTCGCCGAATTTCGTTCGACCTCCTGGCCGATCGCCATCTGGGCGTGACCTCTAGGACTTGTCCGGCCGATCATGGCGTGAGGGTGAGCAACGAGACCAACACATCGTCTGCCTGCGGGCGACGGCAGGCGCGGGGCTCCGTCGCCCGCGCCCGGTTCCGTCAGTTGGAGGACGTGGCGTCCTCGGCCGCCCGGACCTTCTTGACGCAGGCATCGTCGTAGGCGTTCAGACTGAGCGTTCGGTTGTCGGAGAACAGGCGGTACTCCATGACCACGGTCCAGCCGCGCTTCTTGAACACCGCCCCCACCACGTCGACTGTGCCGTCCGGTGCCTTTCGCTCATTGCGCTTCTTGGCCTCTGTCCACCCACGGCCAGTCAATGCGGCCGCCAGGGCATTGGTCCGGTCCACGTCCAGCGTGGAGGCGGCTGTGTCGAACCCCTTGTAAGTGACGAAACACGCAGTAAGCGGGTACTTGGACGACTCCGGCATCGAGGCCGCTTCCGGATCGCTCGGCGGCGCCCCGACGTCCCTGGTGACGCCGTCGAGCACCAGGCGCATCTTGGCCTTGGTGATCGGACCGGAGTCTTCCGGCCTCGCTGAAACCGGGGCGGAGGGAGCCGCAGACGTCCCGTTCACATCCCGATCGATACCGTCGCCCCCGCAACCGGCCACTCCGATCGTCACCGCCGCCATATAGACGACAGCCCACCCCACCCTGTTCACACGCGTCCCCTTCAGCACACGGGAGACGAATACCCCCGTGATCAGGGAAGGAGTGTGACACGAGGCGCCGACAGCCCAGGATGCAGGTTCGTCTCGCCTGTCCGCAGGTCTTGCGGACGCTGGGCCCTCCAGGTTGCGTGACGTCGCCGCCTCGTGGACCCGGCTGCGTGCGGAGGACGGCGAGGTCATCGACACCGAAATCGCCGAGGCGATTGTGAGTGATCTGGCTGGCCTCGTCAGCAGCGCCCGGCGCCAGAACCAGAGCGTCTACTGCTGGGTCGCGTAGGAGTTCATATCCGGAGCCAGATCGCGACGGCCGCCGCGGTGGCGGTGCCGAGGAAGACGTCACCGCGCTTGTCGTAACGCGCGGCGACCGCCCGGAACTGCTTCAGGCGGTTGATCGCCCGCTCGACGGTGTCGCGCTTCTTGTACCGCTCTTCGTCGAAGCCGGGCGGCCGTCCACCGCGTGAGCCCTTGCGCAGGCGGGCCGCCTAACTGTCACTCTTCTCCGGAATCGTGTGGCGGATGCCCCGCCGTCGCAGGTACTCGCGGACAGGGCCGCTGCTGTAGGCCCTGTCGGCCGCGAGGCTGGCGGGCTTCTTGCGCGGCCGTCCCAGGCCCGGTCTGGGCAC
>NZ_BMVV01000050.1 GCF_014650895.1 Streptomyces omiyaensis | reverse complement strand
GGATGACCGCCGAAGGCCGGGCCGAACAGGCCAAGGGCCACGCCCGCCACGCCAAGGAAGACATCAAGGACACCTTCCGGAACTAGAACCGGAAAACCGTTCCGGATCACCGCTTCCCCCTACCCGCGAGGCGTGGAGGCGAGCGGAAATGGTGGTTCGGTCAGTGGCATGGCACTGTCCTCCACGACCTCATATTCCGCACTACAGATTCCGCACTACAGATTCCGCACCACGGATACCGACCGAGGAGTCCTGATGAGCAACGAGATGTGGAGCTACGTTCCGACCGCCGGTCACGGCCCGGACAGCGACCTCACGGGGTACAGGGTCGAAGCCACCGATGGGCACATCGGCAAGGTCGACAAGTACTCCAACGAGGTGGTCGACCAGTACATCGTCGTCGACACCGGCGTATGGATCTTCGGCAAGGAAGTTCTGCTGCCCGCCAGCACCGTGACGGTCATCGACAACGACGAGCGGCGGATCCTGGTCTCGCTCACCAAGGAGCAGATCAAGAACGCGCCGGAGTTCGACAAGGAAAAGCACCTGGGCGACCCCGCTTATCGTGACCAGCTCGGTGGGTACTACGGCGGTTCGGGCCACTGAGCCTGCTCAGAACCGCACCCGCTCGGCAGGACGTGCCCAGGGGGCGGTGTCCAGTCGCCCGCGACGCCGGAGGCTGCCTCGGCAGCCTCCGGCGTCGCGGCAGCCCGTCAGCGGCGCCGTCCGGTGCCGCTGCCGTTGAGCGGGATCAGTGTCTCCAGGTGAGCGCCTTTGACCCAGGAGCCCAGCAGGTCGCGGTGCAGGGCCACGATGTCCTGGCGCAGCGCCAGACCCAGCGCGTCTCTGGTGAACGCCTGGCAGGTGGTGACGAACAGGGCGACGTCCGCGCCGTGTTCGAGGCGCGCGGTGCCGACGAATTTCTGCATGTCCTGTGAGGGCACCCTGCGGTGCGGTGCGTACTTCTTGCACTGGATGACCAGCTTGCGGCCGTCGGCGAGGTAGCCGACGACGTCCGCGCCCAGGTCGCCGCTTCCGCCGCTGACGACGACCCCGGTGCAGCCGTCCCGGCGGCACAGTTCCGCGATGTAGGTTTCGAACTCCTGCCACGTCAGGGCGTCGACCTGGGCCATGGACGACTCGCGCGCCCGGGCCTCCTCCTGCGCCCGCCACGCGAGGTCCTGGCCGACCGCCTGGCGGTGCGCCCGCAGCAGCGCCCAGCCGGCTCCGCCCAGCACCGCCGCGGCGAGTACGGCCACCAGGACGGGCCACACACGCGACCAGTTCCCGGCGGCCCACCCCACAGCGATCACCGCCGCCACCGCTCCCCAGCCCTGTAGCTGCTTGCGGGTCTTCTTCTTCAGGCCCCGACGCCGTCGACGTGCTGCCATCACTCCCCCGCTCCGTAGGTCCGTGGTCCCCGGCGTGCGCCCGCACGCCGGTTCATCGGCCGGCCTGCGCGACACCGCTCGCCGGCTGCCCCGGGAAGTTCGCGCTCCCCTCTCCGGCCGGAGCGGGGGCGATCGGGGCGCCCGGCGCCAGGACCCTGTCGACGGTCGGCTTCTCGTCGAAGCGGCTGCGGGCTTCCGCGCGCCACCCCAGCCGTCCGAGCCGCCCCAGCCGCCGGAGCCGCCCCAGCCGCCAGATGACGACGACTACGAGCAGCACCGCCACGCCGATGGTCATCGCTCGTCCGGTCTCCCCACCGACTGGCCTTCCCCGCTGGCACGGCTGGATGTTGCCGCCGGCCTTCTTGTGTAGTGGCACCTCGGTGAGGGTGGGGCCGGGTTGCCGGCGAATGGCACAAAGCCATCGGACCTGGCCGGATAGCGTGCGGCGAAGGGCTTCGGCCCGCACGCCCCCAGAACACGCCCGCCACGGCCGAAAGGTCGTCGGCCCCAGGGAGGCACCTCCCCAGGAGGTGTTGCCGCAGCCAGGGCGGTCGGTGCTCCTCCGTTCCGGCTTGCGGTGCCTCCCGCGGCCGGCGTACCGCTCCGGCACGAGCGCGCCTTCGTCCGGCTGTGTGCCGTGGGGCGTCGTCCGGCCGCCCTGGTGTGAGCGCAGTGGTGGGCTGGGCGCGCGAACGGCTTCGTTCACGAGAACGGGTTCCGGCTCGGGTTTCGCGCAGCGACGACGGCGAGTGAGGGCTGAGCGCCTCCGGCGGTGGGCGAAGCCGCCCGGGAACGGGAGGTGGGCAGTGCCGCCGGGCTGACGGTCCGGGTCGTGGAAGACGTTGCGCCCAGGCTGAAGGAGCTGTCGTTTCCGGTCGATCGCGGACGCCGCGGTGCGGCCGGCGGGCGTGGCTGTCGAGGCGGCGCGCCTTGACGCGCAGTGCACCACGGCCGACGCCGCCTGCCCGGGACGCGGAGTCCGCTCGAGCCGGGCTCACCGCTCTTGCCGCCGGTTTCTCGCCGATGTACCGACTGCCGGACGAAGCGTTGCGCTCCAGCTGCGGGTCCGGCGGTTCCGGTGCGGGAACACGGCGTTCCCACGTCAGACGTTCGCGGAACAGATGTCCGGCCCCACTCGCGGGCACGGCCGGCCCATCGGATGACGCCGGCTCGCGGTCCCCGGAGACCGGCCGCTCATCCCGGCGCCATTGCGGCAGCGCGACGCAACCGCCCTTCCGGCTTTGGTGGTTATAGTCTCGGATAGCGTCGCGTGCCGGTGGCGGGTGGATCGTCAGGCATGGAGGCGTTGTATCGAAAGGTGGCTCCGGCCATTCCCACCCCGATGTCACAGAAGATCACGCCTCACCCTGCCGAGACTCGATTCTCCGGCCTCCGACCCGCCGCCCCCGTCCTGTCCTGCCGACTGCTGCCGGACCCGTTCCCGGCCGAGCACGTGAACGCGTCGGCGCGTCCTCCCTTCGCATGGGCCACCGCTCAGGACTCGCCGGGCTTGCCCCACGCCCTGGAGTGGACCCGGGCATCGACGACAGCGGCGGTACCGTACGGCGGCGAGCCGCATGAGCTCCTCGCGCGCGAGCCGCGCACCGCGTCCTGGACGACCGTGTGCGCGGCCCGGACACGGCGGGAGGACGTTCTTGCCTGCTGACCGTGTCACCGCCTGGGGCGGGGAACTGCAGCGCGTGCACAACAAGCTGCGCAATGCGCTGGCGCTGGCACGGGCGGGACTGGACGGTGGCGACCCCTCTGGCGCCGCCACCGATCTGCTGTTGTTCTGTCACGGATTCTGCGCCGCCCTGTCCGGCCACCATCGCGCCGAGGACGGTTCGCTCTTCCCGGAACTGGTACGGGCGCGGCCCGACCTGGCGCCGGTGGTCGCGAAGCTGACTCAGGACCACAACATGATCGAGCACCTCATCGGTGAATTGCAGAGGGCGGTGGCCGACTCGACCGACCCGGAGGTGGCACACCACCACCTGGACGGGATCGAGGCGGTCATGGAGACGCACTTCAGGTACGAGGAGAAGCAGCTGGGAGCAGTGCTGGACGGCATGGACGCCGACTTCGACCGCACCGAGATCTTCGGCCCGATCAGCTGAACCGCCTCCCGGAACACCCCGCCCGCCGTCGGCGGGCGGGGTGTTCCGGGGTCCAGGATCCAGGTATCCGTGCCGCACGCCCGCTCCCCGCGACCACGGGGAGCAGGGATGGCGGCAGGCCGTACCGCCCAAGCGCGGACTCCGTCTCCGCGCAAGCGGGGACGTTCCGGCACAGGGGCGCCGGAGGTCTGGCGGGGGTGCAAGGGCGTCAGGGCTGGAGCGGCGCGGCGGCGTCGAGTCCGTCACCGGACCGGCCGAGCCCCCTCGGAACGGTGATCGGAGCCCGTGGGCCCGCCGGGAGCCGGACGGTGGTGAAGGCGCACGGGGCCGTCGTCGCCGTACAGTTCGCGGTCGGGTCGGGTACGGGCCCCGTCGTACAGGAGCAGGGTGTCACCGCAGGGGCGCGCCGGCCGGGCGGGGGGTGCGGGCGGCCGGGGCGGGGAGTCACGCCTTCTTCTCGGTGGCGGTGAGATGGGCGAAGGCGACGACGTTGTCGGCGTAACCGTCGCGCTTGTCGAAGCGGCCGCCGCAGGTGATGAGCCTGAGCTCCGCGCGGCCGGTGGTCCCGTACACCTTGTCGTCGGGGAAGTCGGCCTTGGAGTACGTGTTCACCTCGTCGACGGTGAAGACGGCGACGCGACGGTCGGCGCGGGTGACCTTGACGGTGTCGCCCCGGCGCAGCGCCTTGAGGTTGAGGAAGATCGCGGGCCCGGTGCGGGTGTCGCGATGGCCGACGAGTACGGCCGCACCCTCTTCTCCGGGCGACGGTCCCGCGCGGTGCCAGCCCGTCGTCATCGGCCTGCTCAGCGGCGGGGCGCCGAGCCGTCCCCGTCCGTCGAGTTCGAGGGGGGTGACGGGGGCCTCGACGAAGAGGGCGGGGACGGCGACCTTCACCGGGTGCGAGCGCGTCAGGGGTGCGTGCGCGGCCGGTCGCACCGGCGGGGTGCCGCCGCCCGCGGCGTCGTCCGCGCGGACGGTGGCGGCCGGGGGGCCGAGTTCCTCGGTCGAGTCCGAGCAGCCCGTCACGATGCCCGCCAGCGACGTGAACGTCACCGTAAGGGTCATCGTGAGCCGGCACGCGCGGCTCGGCCCCCGCCGTCGGGTGGGGCGGCGGTGCGTCCTATGCCTCGTTGCGGGCACGGCGCACGGCGGACCGGCGGGCCATGACCAGGGCCGCGATGCCGACCGCGCCGGCGGTCAGGGCGACTCCGGTGCCGAAGGACGAGTCCTCCTCGGCGCTGAGCGTCTCCAGGTCCGGGACGGCGCCGCCGCCCGCCGGGACGCCGCCGTTGGGCTGCTTGTAGTCCGCGGCGGAGTTGACGGCGGCGGGGGCGTCTGCCGGGCGGGCGGGCCGGTTCGAGCCCTGGGCCGCGGCACGGTTGTCGCAGTCGATCTTGAAGCTTCTGTTCTTCGGGCCCGCCGGGACCGTCCAGACGAGCTGGTACGTGCCCTCCGGCAGGAGGTAACGGTCGCTGCGGGCCTCGCCGTTGATGAGCGGCAGGGTGCTGACCAGGGTGTCGCCGGGGGGCACGGTCGGGGGCTGCTCGGTGATCGTCCAGGGCACTGCCGGGAGGGACTCGAAGTTGCTGGCGACGAGGCGGAACGCGCAGACCTGAGCGCCGTCCCGGCCCTGCGAGTGCCAGCCGGCGGACCGGATGTTCAGGTCGCCGCTGTCGCCGGGAGCGGCGTGGGCGGCCGGGGCGCCGACGAGGGAGATGCCGGCGATCGCCGTCGCCGCGGCCATGGTCGCGCCGGTGCGGATGCCGGTGCGGCGCACGGGATGGGACAGGGTCATGGTGAGCCCCTTCGAGTTGAAGTGATTGTCGTACTTACGAGCTGCCGCTCATCAGATGCCATCGATCACGGAACGACGGGAACGCGGCGCTCGAATCGCCGGGGACCACTCGACTGGCCGACAGGGCGCCGGAGGCTTCGGTGACGGACAGTCACCGCACTGCCGGGAAGACCCCCCCACCCTCGGGGCGACAGGCGGGGCGGCGTGGGATCCACAGCGGGGGCCAGGATGTTGACGGTCCGTCAGCCGGAACACCGTTGCGGGTACGCTCCCCGCTCGGTACCGGCGAGGCCCGGCGAAGGGCAGGGCCAGGGACCCGGCACGGGGCGGCCGGCATCGGTGCCGGTGACGACGCGCGGAGATCCCGGGCACGCAGGGCGATGCGGCCCGCGGCACCCGGGAGGGGTCAGACGGTGGCGATGCCGGCGAGGGCGGCGCGCAACCGGCGGACCGCCTCCTCGGCCTCCTCGTACTGCTGAAGGGTCGGTCGTACGGTTCCGAAGGCGAGACCGTCGTCGACGGGCAGGGCGCGCCAGTGCAGGATCGGGGTGAGCGCGGTGACGGTGGCGCCGAGGAACCAGGCCAGGCGGCCATGGACGTGGGCGAGGCCGATGGCCAGGGCGGCGAGCGCTTCGCGCAGGTGTGCCAGCCGGTCGACCTCGGACAGCATCAGCTGGGACCGCGGGTCGCCGACGGCGGCGTGCAGCTCGGTGGCGGCCTTCCCGGCCACCACGCGCTCGGCCGAGGTCGGGATCCAGGTCCGATGACGCAGCAGCCGCTGCGCCTCCCCCACCAGCTCTTCCACGGTCGTTCCCCTCTCCACTCCGAGCACCTCGTGCCCGGTGGGCGGGGTGGGTCGTGTGCGCTCCTGTCCCTCCGTCACGGCTGACGGCCGACGGGGCTGTCGCAGGGGCCGTCGGCAAGGGCGATCGTCGTGGTGATGCGCTTGCCGACCGGCTCTCGGTGGACGGCGAAGCTCCGGCCGAGCGCCATCACGATCTCCAGGCCGTGTCGGCCGATCCGGGTGGGATCGGGCCCGAGGACGGCCGGGAGGGCGGGGCTGCTGTCCCACACCGTCACCTCGACCGCGTCGTCGGCGACCTCCAGGGTCAGCAGGCACGGGCCGGGCGCGTACTTGCGGGCGTTGGTGACCAGCTCGCTGACCACCAGCTCCGTCGCGGCCGCCGCTTCTTCGGACACCGGCAGGCCGTGGACGGCCCGCACGTCGGCGAGGAAGGCGCGTGCCCGCTCACGGGCGAGTGCGATGTCCTCGCTGCCCTCGAAGAGGCCGGACGCCGACAGGACGTCCTTCATCAGCGGCCGCCTGTCCGCACGCTCCGCGTTCCGCAGCATCGTTCTCCCTCATCCCTGCGCGCTCCTGCGCGACGTCGTGTACCCCCGGAACGCCTCCTCATTCCGGGCGGACGCCAGGTTTCGCGAAGGGGCCGGTGCCGGTGGGGATCCGTCGTGCGCCGGCTCACGCGGACCGACTGCCCGGTGACCGACCGGCTGCCGGCCGTCCCCTCCGAGTTCCGCCGCACTCCGACCGGCCCCCGCAACGACCCCGCACCCGCGCCGTCCGCCCCGGTCGAGGGGCCACACCGGTCGAGGAGCCGGACCGGTCCAGGGCCGGACCGGGCAGGTGGGGCGCGGACGGCTCCGGCCCGGTCGTCCCGGGCCGGTGGAGCCGGTTCAGGAGGTGCGGATGCCCGGAGCGGGCGCGTTCCGCTCGAAGGAACCGCTCAAGGACGTTCGGCGACGAACGTGTGGGTGACGCCCGTCTGCCAGCCGGGCTGCGGCAGGCAGCGCACTCGGGCGAAGCCCGCACGCCGGAGGCGGTCGGCGAAGTCTCCCGCCGAGTCGAACTCCAGCACGCTGCGGTAGAGGTGCCGATAGAGCTCGGCGTCTCCGTGGAAGCGTGCCCAAGGCCGCACGAAGCCGTTGACGACGGCCTTCCAGACCAGCCGGTCGGACGGTCGGCCCCTGAGGCTGTACTCGTGGACGGAGAGTCGGCCGCCGGGCCGGAGGAGGCGGTGGACGGCCCGCAGCACGGCGTCGGGGTCGGCGACGTTGCGCAGCAGGTACGCCGCGAAGACGGCGTCGTACGGGCCTCTCGCGTCGACCTCCGCCATGTCCTCGACCGGGGCGTGGACGAAGGACACGCTCTCCGGCCAGGTCTTCGCCCGTGCGCGCGCGAGCATGCCGGCCGAGGCGTCGACGCCGATCACGGTGGCCAGCGGCGCGGCGCGCAGCAGGGCTCGCGTGGACGTGCCCGTGCCGCACCCCAGGTCCAGCACGGTCAGTCCGGCGCCCCTCCCCGGCAGGCCGAGGCGGCGGGCGGATCGGCGCAGGTGGGCGGCGTAGCCGGGACTGGCGGACGTCATGAGGTCGTAGGACGTCGACGCGTGGTCGAACGCGGCGGCGAGTCGTCCGTCACGGAGCATGGCCATGGGCATCCCCTCACTCGGCCTCCCAGCCTGCCGTACCCGGAGGGCCGGAGCCACGGGACGCGCCGCCGGAAGCCGCCCCGACGTCCCCGTGACGGTCGAAAACCGTCGGCGCGGCGCGCGCGGAACAGGGCCAGGTGGCCCAAGCCCTGCCGGAGTGCCGCATCCGCGGGGCACAGAGAGGGGGAAGTCCACCACGCACCGCACTGCCAGACGCCCGGCAGCAAGGGAACCCACATGCAGACGCTCGATCCGCACACGGTCGACCGCGACGTCACCGCGGCTCTGGACCTCGTCCTCCACGACGTGCTCCGACAACGTATCGACGAGTCCCTGGCCATCGAGGGGACCTTCGCCGCGGACATCGCGCGGCGCGTGGCCGGCTTCACGGCCGGCGGCCACCGCCGCAGAGCCCGGCTCCTGTGGTGGGCCATGCGCGCAGTCGGCGGGGACGGCGACGAGGCCGACGCGGCGCTGCGCGCGGCGGCGGCCGTCGAGCTCGTGCAGACGTGCGCGCTGATCCACGACGACGTCATGGACGGGTCCCGGACGCGCCGGGGTGAGCCCGCCGTCCACGTCGCGCTCGACCGCCAGTACGGGGCGGAAGGGTCCACGCGCCCCCTGGCGGGCTTCGGCGGGTCGGCCGCGGTGCTGGCCGGGGACCTGGCCCTGGCCTGGGCGGACGACGTGTTCGCGGAGGCCCTGCTGAGAACCCCGCACTCGGCGGGGCTGGGCGCGCAGTGGCGGGCGATGCGGACCGAGATGGTCGCGGGGCAGTACCTGGATCTGCACGCGCAGATGACCGGCTCGCGCTCGCGCGGTCTCGCCCTGCGGACCGCGGTCCTGAAGACGGCGTGCTACTCGGCGGTGCATCCCCTCCTGCTGGGGGCACGGCTCGCGGGGGCCGGGGAGGGGCCGGTCGGGGAGCTCCGCCGCGCCGGGCTGTGCGCCGGCATCGCCTTCCAGCTGGAGAACGACCTCCAGGGGGTCTTCGGCGATCCGGCCCGCACCGGCAAACCGGCGGGCGAGGACCTGCGCGAAGGCAAGGCGACCTACCTCATGGCGGTGGGAAGGGCGCTGTGCGTCCGCCGCGGCGACACCGCGGGGCTGCGGATGCTGGAGACGGTCGTCGGATCCCCCGCCGCCACGGACGCCGACCTGTGCCGCGTGCGGGACCTGCTCGACGGGCACGGGGCCCGCGCGCACGTCACCGCGCGCGTGGACGGCCTGTGTGCGCGGGCCGTCGGCGCCCTGCGGCGGACGGACCTGGTGCCCGGGCCGGCCGAGCAGCTGGAACGGCTCCTCCTGGACGCCTGCGGCCGCACGCCGGCGGAGGTCGGGTCGCGTGCCGCCGCGGAGGACCCCGGCCCGGGGGAACCGGAGCGCCGGTCCTCGGCGGCGGTGACGGGAGGGGTGCGGTGAAGCGCGTTCCGGGAAGGACGGACCACGTGGTCGTGGTGGGCGCGGGGTTCGCCGGTCTGTCGGCGGCGCTCCATCTGCTCGGGGCCGGCCGGAAGGTGACCGTCGTCGAGCGCGACGCCGTACCCGGCGGGCGGGCCGGGCGGCTGGACCTCGACGGGTTCCGGGTGGACACGGGGCCGACCGTCCTCACGATGCCCGCCCTCCTCGACGAGGCGTTCGCGGCCGTCGGGGACTCGCTGCGCGAGCGGGTCGAGCTCGTTCCGCTCCACCCGGCGTACCGGGCGCTGTTCCGGGACGGGAGCGCCGTCGACGTCCACACGGAGGCCGCGGCGATGGCGGCCGAGGTGGAGCGCTTCGCCGGGGCCCGGGAGGCCGACGGCTACCTCAGGCTGCGCTCCTGGCTGGGCCGGCTGTACGCCGTGCAAGAGGACCGGTTCATCGGCGCGAACTTCGACTCGCCGGCGCAGCTGCTCCATCCGGACCTGGCCCGGCTGGCGGCGCTGGGCGGGCTGGGGCGCCTGGACCGCGCCATCGGGTCCTTCCTGAAGGACGAACGCCTGCAGCGGGTCTTCTCGTTCCAGGCCCTCTACGCGGGCGTGCCGCCGTCGCGGGCGATGGCGGCCTACGCGGTGATCGCGTACATGGACACCGTGGCGGGCGTGTACTTCCCCCGGGGCGGGATGCACGCCGTGCCGGTGGCGATGGCAGAGGCCGCCCGGCGGGCCGGGGCCGACCTCCGCTTCGGCGAGGGGGTCGAGGCGCTCGAACGGTCGGGGGCGCGGGTGACCGGTGTCCTGACGGAGCACGGGCGGATCGCGTGCGACGCGGTGGTGCTGACCACGGAACTGGCCCACGCCTACCGCCTCCTGGGCCGCGCGCCGCGACGGGCCGTACGGACCCGGCACTCCCCCAGCGCCGTGGTCCTGCACGCGGGGACGGACCGCACCTGGCCCGTCCTGGCCCATCACACCCTCTTCTTCGGTGGTGCCTGGTCGCGGACGTTCGAGGAGATCACCCGTACCGGGGAGCTGATGACGGATCCCTCCCTCCTCGTCACCCGGCCCACGGCCACGGACCCCGCGCTGGCGCCGCGCGGCCGGCACCTCCACTACGTCCTGGCGCCGTGCCCGAACACCGACATCGGGCCGGGCCCGCTGCACTGGGGCGAGCTCGGCCCGGCGTACCGGGATTCCCTCGTCCGGGAACTGGAACGGCGCGGACTGGACGGTTTCGGCGACGCCATCGACGCGGAGTGCCTGGTGACCCCCGCCGACTGGACGGCCATGGGACACAGCGCGGGCACCCCCTTCTCGGTCGCCCACACCTTCGCCCAGACGGGGCCGTTCCGTCCGCGCAACCTCGTGCGGGGCACGGAGAACGTGGTCCTGGCGGGCTGCGGCACCACACCCGGCGTCGGCGTGCCGCCCGTGCTCATCTCGGGGAGACTGGCCGCCCACCGCATCACGGGAGCGACACCCGGAGCACGGCGGCGCCCGGTGCCCGCCGTCGCGGGCGGCAGTCAGGAGATCTCGTGACCAACCGCGAAATGGACGCGGCCGAGGCGTACGACCCCGCGCTGCGGGCGGCCTACGCCGAATGCCGCCGGCTGAACGCACGCCACGGAAGGACGTACTTCCTCGCCACGCGGCTGCTGCCGCTCGACCGCAGGAGCGCGGTCCACGCCCTGTACGGTTTCGCCCGGCGGGCGGACGACATCGTGGACGAGAACGGCTCCGCGTCGGCGGAGGAGCGCGCGGCCGCGCTGGACGTCCTGGAGGCCGAATGGCGCCGGGCGCTGCGCGGACAGGCGGTGGCGGACCCCACCGTGACCGCGGCGGCGCACACCCGTGAGCGCCTCGGCATCCCCGCGCGGCACTTCGACGACTTCCTCGCCTCCATGCGCAGCGACCTGTTCGTGAGGGAGTACGCGACCTACGCCGATCTGCGCGCGTACATGCACGGGTCGGCCGCGGTCATCGGGCTGCAGATGGTGCCGGTGCTCGGAACCGTCGTGCCGAGGGAGGAGGCCGAGCCCTACGCGGCGGCGCTGGGGATCGCCTTCCAGCTGACGAACTTCCTCCGCGACGTCGGGGAGGACCTGGACCGGGGCCGGGTCTACCTGCCGGCCGATCTGCTGGCCGCGTCCGGTGTGGACGGGGAGCTGCTGCGGTGGAGCAGGCGGACCGGGTCCCACGACCGGCGGATCACCGAGGCGCTGCGCGCGGCAGCCTCTCTCACCCGCGGCGTCTACCGGGACGCGGAGCCGGGGATCGACCTGCTGGAGCCCGTGTCCGCGCCCTGTGTGCGGGCGGCGTTCGTCCTGTACCGGGACATCCTGGCGGTGATCGAGAAGGAGGGGTATCCGGTGGTGCATCGGCGGGCCGTGGTCGGCGCGCGCAGACGGGCGTCGATCGCGCTGCCCGGCCTCGCGCGGGCCTGGGCCGCGCGTGCCGGATGGCGGACCGGTGCTCCCGCGGCCGGAGGCGGACCGGGACGGACGGCGTCCGGGGCGCGGAGCCTCCGGGGCCGGGAGGGCACGAGCGCGCGGGAGAGGACCTGAGGTGACGGAACGACACGGACGGGGCGACCGTCGTCGCCTGCCGCTGAGCCTTCGGCGCGACGCGGTGCCCTGGGAGGGCCAGCGGGCCACCTGGCGGCAGGCGCGTCCGGCGGCGATCGCCGCCGGACTGAAACGGGCGGCGTCCCGGCCCTCGGGCAACTGGTACGTCGTGGGGGCGAGCGAGGACATCCGGGCGGATCGCCCCGCGGGACGGAACGTGGCGGGCACCGAGGTGGTGCTCTGGCGCGACGCCCGGGGCGAGGTGCGCGCCGGCTCCGGGGTCTGCCCGCACCTCGGCGCCGCGCTGAAGGACGGCGTGGTCCGGTGCGGGACCCTGATCTGCCGCTGGCACGGCCTCGCTCTCGACGGCTCCCCGTTCGCGGGCTGGGAGCCTTGGCCGGTGCACGACGACGGCGTTCTCGTGTGGGTGCGGCTGGACCGCGTGGGCGGCGAGGAGCCGACGGCGCTCCCCGTGGTGCCGCCCCGGCCGCCGGGCGGGGCGGCGATCGCCGCCGTCTACACCGGCGCCGGGGTGTGCGAGCCCGAGGACGTCGTCGCCAACCGGCTCGACCCCTGGCACGGCGCGTGGCTCCACCCGTACTCCTTCGTCGACCTGGAGGTGCTCTCCGCTCCGGCGGACGACGCCGCCGACGCCGCCGACGCCCTCGTCGTGCGCGTGTCGTTCAAGGTGGTGGGCCGCGCCGTGGTGCCGGTGACCGCCGCCTTCACGGCGCCGGAACCCCGGACGGTCACCATGCGGATCGTGGAGGGCGAGGGGGCCGGTTCCGTGGTGGAGACGCACGCCACGCCGCTGACCCCCGCCGGGGCCGGGCGCCCGCGCACCGCCGTGGTCGAGGCGGTCCTGGCGACGTCCGACCGCCCCCGCTTCGGTGCGGTCATGGCCCTGGCACCCCTGCTGCGGCCCGCGATGCGGTCCGCGGCGGGGCGCCTGTGGCGCGACGACCTGGCGTACGCGGAGCGCCGCTGGCGACTGCGGAGCACGGGCCGGTTCCCGGGCTAGGCCGCCCCTTCCGGATCGTGCCGGGCCCGCGCCGCCCGGCACAGCACCTCGCCGCGTCGTCGGGACGCACGAGTACGCCCGGCACGAGGGTGCCCCTCCGCCCTGCGACGCACGGCACCGGACGACGCGGGACGGGGCCATCCCCGCGCGAGCGGGAAGCAGCCGGCAACGGACGCCGGCCAACTCCGGCTCCACCACGAAGCACGAAGAGGGGAGCAGAAGCTGACCATGGGGGTGCGGACTCCAAGTCGAGGCCGTCTCCGCACGAACGGGGAGCAGTACTCCTCGGCGAGGCCCCGGCCCAGCGACCCAGAGGGTCAACCCAGCTCAGCCACGTCGGAGCCAGCCGGCCCGGGGGGCCTCTGGTGGCCGCACTCCAGCCGGGTGCCGTTGGCGTCCGTCACCGTGTACTCCAGGACGATCTTGGTCGGGTCGCCGTCCTCATAGGGCCACACCGTGATGCCCCCCTCCCAGACGAGGGTGGAGAACCAGACATCGATCCCCTCGGCTTCAGCCGCGACCGTGAAGACCTCCCCGGGTTTCAGATGGAAGTCCTCACCGTACGGCTCGATGAAGAGACAGAGATCGCCCTCGCCCGCGTTCTCGACAGGCAGCCTGCTGCGTCCCACTCGTGCCCCCAAGACCGCCACTCCGATGCGCTGCTCCACACTATCCGCCCCCACCAGCCCCACCGGGCTCGAGCAGCCCTGTCCCGCCGAGTCCGTTGCGGGACAGCCCTTGGAACCGGCTGTCCGCTCCGGCGCCGGGGCCGTCCCCTCACCGGCGTAATCCGCGTCCATGACCTTCCGCGCCGTCACCACGGCTGTCTCGCGAGCCCTCACCACCGCCGTCACCCCTTCGCACGAAGGGGCACAGCGACACGCGCGCGACCGGCCGGACAGCTCCCGGGCGTCAGGTGTTCGCGAGCCAGATGCCGAGGTTGAGGGCCGCGGCGAAGGTCACCCACAGGGCGTAGGGGACGAGCAGGAGAGCCGCGGCGCGGCGGTGGCGGGCGAACAAGGCGATGGTGACCGCCAGGGCCACCAGGAGGAGACAGATGTCGAGGAAGGCCAGCCCGTACTCGCCGGCGGCGAAGAAGACCGGGGACCAGGCGAGGTTGAGGAGCAGCTGGACCGACCACCAGACCATGGCGTTCCTCGTGGGTCCGTGAGGCTTCCGGATCACCAGCCAGGCCGCCACGGCGATGGTGCCGTACAGCACGGTCCACACGGGGCCGAACAACCATCCGGGCGGTGCCCAGGCAGGCCGGTCCAGCGCCTCGTAAGTCTCGCCCGCGTCCCCGGTGGCCAGGGCGCCCAGGGCGGCGACGGCGTAGCAGAGGGCGAGGAGGGCCACGAGGAGGAGGCGCGAGCCCTCGCGTCGTCGTCCGGTTTCCGCGGGTGCTGCGTTCGTCACGGTGGAGTCCGTTTCGTCGGTGGGGTGACGTTGAGCTCGTGCCCGCGAGAACGTCGGTGATGCGGGTGGGACGCTCCCGTCGTCGTCCGGTCGCCGCGGCTGCGTGTCCGCGGGCTGCCGCGCTCGGTCATGTCGTTTCCCTTCGTCCGCGGGCGCCACTCCGCGTCACGGCGCGTGTCCGCCCCTGGTGCACGTTCGGATGAGGGCGCGTGCTCGGGACCGGCCCGCAGGTCGAATCCGGGTTCGACGCAGGTCCGCTTATGCGAGGTGCTGCGTGCCGGTGGCCGCCGCTGAGTCGTGGAGCAGTTGCCGTACGCGTCGCAGGTCGGGGTGCTTGCCGGTTCCCGCGCGGCTGACGGTGAAGACGGACCGCGAGACGGGGTGGAGCAGGGGGTGGAGGCTGAGGGGCCCGGTGGCGTCGGGCAGTGCCATGCGAGGAATGAGGGCGATGCCCGCTCCTGCGGCGACCAAGGCCGCCAGCACGGCGAAGTCGCTGCTTCGGGCCCTGATGTCCGGGACGAAGCCGGCGGCGCCGCAGGCGCGTTGGATCATCTCGTAGCAGGAGGTCTCCGGTCCGGGCGTGAGCCAGGGCATGTCCGCCGTGCGAGACAGGTCCACCGGTCCGCCGGGCCGCAGGCCCAGCTCGTCGGCCTGGCGGGGATGCAGGGCGAGCAGCACCGGTTCCTCCATGAGGAGGGCCTGTTCGTAGGCGGCGGGGAAGCTGCGTGGCAGCACGGTGTAGCTGTGGACCAGGGCGAGGTCGGTGGAACGCTTGTGCAGTTCGTCGAGGGCTTGGTCGGGTTCCTGTACGGACAGTCTCAGCGACAGCTCGGGGGCGGTACCGGCGTCGGCCAGTCGTTGCCACAGGGGCACGACGAGGGTGCGGGCGGCGGAGGCGAAGGCGGTGATCCGCACGATGCCGCGCCGACCGCTCCGCAGGGACGCCAGACCGGACTCGGCTGCCGCGAGCTCCGCGAGGATGATCTCGGCGTGAGCCACCAGCAGTTCACCGGCCGCGGTCAGGCGCAGGGTGCGTCCCTGCTTCTCCACCACCGGCGTGCCGGCCTCCTTCTGCAGGGCGGCGAGGTGCTGGGAGACCGCCGGCGGAGTCAGGTGGAGGGCCTCCGCGGTGGCGGCGACGGTCCCGTACGCGGCGAGGTGCTGCAGGATGCGCAGGCGTCGTACGTCGAGCACGGTCTACTCCTTGATCGGGCCGGGGCCGGAGACGGGTTCCACGATGCGGTGCGGCCCGGGGCGGGTGTTCTCGTCGTGCGCGGTCACGGGCTGGTCGGCCGCCGGGCGGCCGGGGACACGCCGGTTGATCATGACCACTCCCGCGACGCTGACCGCTCCGCCCACCAGCTCGATCGGGTGGGGCACCTCGCCCAGCCAGAGGAAGGAGACGAGCAGGGCCACCGGCGCGACCAGGTACAGGGCGGCGGTGGAGGTGGCGAGCGGCAGTCGGGCGACGGCATACGCCCAGATGACGAAGCCGAACGCGGAGGGGAGCAAGCCGAGGTAGAGCACGGAGACCAAGGCGTCGGCCGGTGCCCGCAGGGCGGCGTGCCAGGTGGCGGGGGCCAGTGGCAGGGCGAGGACCGTCCCCGCGACCATCGCGTAGGTGGCGACCTCCAGGCCGGTGTAGTGGCGCAGCAGGGGCTTGGTGGCGACGTGGTACACCCCTTGGACCACGGCGGCGGCCAGGACGACGAGGGCGGAGGCGGTGAACCCGCCGGCGCCCTTGGCCATGCTGACGATGGCCGCGCCGGCGAGCGCGACGACACTGCCGAGGACGATGTTGCGGCTCAGCCGCTCTTTGAGGACCAGGCTTCCCAGCAGCACGCTGAAGGCGGGGGTGATCGCGATCAACAGGCTGGCCGTGCCGGCCGCCACCTCCGCCTCGCCCCGGTTGAGCAGGAGCTGGTAGGCGGTGATGCCCGTCGCCCCGCACAGGACGATCAGGGGCAGATCGCCGGGCCGGGGCGTGCGGACCTTCGCGAAGGGGGCCACGAGCAGCAGGGCGACGGCAGCGATCATGATGCGCAGGAACGACAGGCCCTGGACCCCCAGGCCGTCGACCCCGACCCGGATGGCGGGAAAGGCCGAGGCCCACAAGACCACGGTGCCGGTCAGGGCCAGGAAGCTGGAGGAGAGGAAACGTGGCTGCATGGGGTCCAGCCTCCCCGCCCGGAACGAAAAGTTCCATTTAGTCTTCCGAGAGGAAACCATTAGTCGCACTTATCCATGGGGTGCGGACGCGGCGGTGCGAACGGCGGGTGAAGGTCGTACGGGGACGACGCGGGGACGGGCCTGAGGGCGGTCGGCGAGGGGTGTGGGGACGGGCCTGAGGGCAAAAGGTCATCTCATTTGGCTAGCCGGTAGGGTGCGGGCTCGTGGTGGGGATCGTCGAACGGCTGGTGCCGGACGAGTTGTGGGAACTTTTCCAGCGAGTGGTTCCGGAGGCACCCTCGCGGCCCCAGGGCGGTGGCCGCCGTCGGCATGGCGACCGGGAGGTGCTGGCCGCGATCGTGTTCGTGGCCACATCGGGCTGCACGTGGCAGCAGTTGCCGTCCGCGTCGTTCCGGTCGTCGGGAGCGACGGCCCATCGGCGTTTCTCGGAATGGACGAAGGCCCGCGTGTGGGCCAAGCTCCACCGCCTGTCCTCGACGCTCTCGGCTCGCGAGGCGATCTGGACCGGTCCCGCTGTGCGATCGACTCGGTGAACGGGCGAGTCATGAAAAGGGGGAGCTGACGGGTCCGAATCCTGTTGACCGGGGCGAGTACGGCTCGAAGATCCATCTGATCACCGAGCGCACTGGTCTGCCCGTCTCTGCCGGCATCTCGGCAGCCAACCTGCACGACAGCCAGGCCCTGATCCCCTTGGTCAAGGGCGTACCGCCGATCCGGTCCCGCCGCGGCTCTCGGCGGCGCAAGCCCGGCAAACTTCACGGTGGCAAGGGCTACGACTACTCCCACCTGCGACGATGGCTACGCGAGCGAGGTATCACCCACCGCATCGCCCGCAGGGCGTCGAGTCCTCGCAGCGACTGGGCCGCCATCGCCGGACCATCGAACGCACCATGGCCTGGCTCGCGGGCTGCCGCCGGCTCCACCGACGCTACGAACGCGAGACCGATCACTTCCTCGCCTTCACCACCATCGCCTGCGTCCTCTTCTGCTACCGCCGGCTCGTTTGCTGATGTGGGTACGCAGCAGCTGTACGGCCGGGTCGTGATCGTAGGAAGTGGCCACCTCCAGAGGAGTGTGGCCGTCTGGATCAGCGAGTTCAGGGTCCGCGCCGAACGCCAGCAGCACGGCCGTGGTGTGCACCGTCAACGGCTGGCCGCTCTGCAGGGCGCCATCGCCCTCGGTATCGATCGCGTGCGTCAGCAGCGTCATGTTGCTGAAGACCTCATCAGGGTCGGCACCGCGGGCGAGCAGGCGGGCCAGGGTTTCCGCGTCCTCGTGCTCGACCGCGTAGTGGGTTGGCGTCCAGTAGTCGCTCATCGGCGCATTCAACAGCGATCGAGACGCCTCTACCAGCGACTTTCGATAGCGTCGGCAGCCACATGAGATGGCCTCTCAATGACCAGGCCAACAACGACCACGGCCCGGACGGTGGGCGTATTCGTCCCGGGCGATCCGGACCCACCCGTGCCGGCGCGGGATCCGGGCGGTGATCCCGCAGCCCTCCGACCAGACCGCCAACCGCAAGCGGTCCGACCGGATCTGTGGCCGTCCACCGGCCTTCGACCGCGAGGCCTGCAAGCAGCGCAACACGGTCGAGCGGTGCGTCAACGAGCTCGAACAACGGCGCGGCCTTGCCACCCGCTACGACTGTGAGGATGTTCAGGTGCCGCTTCGGGCGGTGGGCTGACCCGCATGGCGACTGGCCCTGATGCCTCGGTCTTGATCAAGACCGCCACCGCCCACCTCGCCGGACTCTCCCTCGCCACCGTCTTCAGCTGGTCAGCGAGACGACCCGAAGAAACGGCCCGGGCCGCGGGCGGTTCGCCAGGCTGTCAGGGCGTGGAGCCGGGGGCCATGCGGGCGAGGAGCCTCAGCGCGGCGGAGCGCCCGGCGGTGGGAACGGTCCACAGCGTCTGGCCGCGCAGGCCCCACCGGCGGAGATGGGCGTTGGCCGCGAGGAAGCCCGTGGTGGCCGCCCGTTCCATGAGGGCCACGGGGTGTTCGGTGCGGACCAGGTCTCCGGCGACCGTCACCGTGGGGTCGGAGGTGTGGACGGTGGGGCGGTTCCGGTGACCACCCACCTCGAAGAGCGGGCAGTCGGAACGGAATTCGTGCCGCTCGTCCACCACGGTCGCGGTACGGGTCTCCGGCCAGGCGTGGTGCAGCCGCGCCACCAGTTCGCGGGAGAGCGTGCGGGGATCCGTCGACGGATCGACCGCGTAGGCGTGCAGTTCGACGACCGAGCCGCCGGTGCGGGCGGCCCAGCGAGCGGCTTCGCCCTCCCAGCGGTCGAGCACGCTGATGTTGTCGAGCGGGCCGTATCCGCTGGTCCCGAGGAAACCGGGGCGCTGCGGGTCCACCGGCCGGTCGAGCCACAGACGGGACACGAGGAAGGGCGGCGCGGTGCGGAGCGCGCCGATCCGGGCGCGCCAGGACGCGTCGCAGAGGGCCGGGGACGCGGAGACGATCCCCTGGAGGCCCGCGGTGTCGGCCGCGAGCACGAGGGCGTCGACGTGCCGGGAGCCGTCGGCGGAGGAGAGCGTGTGCCCGCCTTCCGGGGCGGGGACGATCTCCCGTACGGCGGTGTCGGTCAGGATGCGGACCCCGTGGCCGCGCAGGTAGGACGCGAGGGGGTCCCACAGTGCCTGCGGGTAGGGCTCGTTCGGCACGTCGAAGAGCAGGCCCTCGGACGAGCCCAGGAAGTAGATGTGGAACATCAGCACGAGCTCCGCGGCGGACAGCTCTCCGGGGTCGGCGAAGAAGCTGCGGGAGAAGACCTCGAAGGCGAGGTGCTGCGCGGCCGGCGGGAACCGGATGGCGTCGAGGAAGTCCCGCGCGCTGACGGCGTCGTACCGCCGGTAGACGTCGGCGACGCGGACGTCGAGCAGGGGAAGCGCGGCAGGGGCGTTCATCCGGGCGAGGTCACGCCAGCCGAAGCTCGGACTGAGGGCCACGAACCCGAGGGCGCTCCAGGGCGGTGTGCGCGGCACCCGCGCGAAGCTGTCGTGGAGGCCGGAGCCGTGCCGCAGCGGGTAGTCGGGCAGGCCGGTCAGCCGCTCCAGGGAGGGGTCGATCCGGCGCAGCAGTCCGCGCAGGTTGTAGTACTGCCGGAAGAAGGCGTGGAATCCGCGGCTCATCGTCACGGCCGAACCGTCGTTCAGCCGGTCCGGCCAGCCGGCCAGTCGGCCGCCGAGAGCCGGCTGCCGCTCGTAGAGCGTGACGTCGACGCCGCGTTCGGCGAGGATCGTGGCCGCCGCGATCCCGGCGATCCCGCCGCCGACGACGGCGCAGGTGGGACGTCGGCCGGCGGGCGTCCGGCCGAGCCCCGGCGCGGCGGGCACGACGACCGCTCTGCGGTCGCGGCCTCGCGGGGCACTGGCGTGACGGGTGGGGCGCATCGCGTGGGCTCGCTCTCGTGGGAGGGGGCGCCGGTTCAGCGCCGGCGGGAGAGGAAGGGCAGTTCCGCGGTCGTGCGGAGCATGGGGAGGACGGGGGTGTGCAGGCCGATGCGGAACTCCTCCGTCGGGCGCGTCCCGCCGTCGAGGAACCTCAGCAGCGTGTCGACGGGGACCTCGGCGAACAGACGGGTGAAGAAGCCGGGGCCGGAGATCCTTCGGGTGTCGAGGCCCCGCAGGAGGATCGCGTCCATCGCGAGGGCCCGCCGCGGATAGGCGGGCGGGGGCAGCGGTTCGCGGCCCGCGTGCACGAGGGCGGCGACGGCGCGCGTCTGCCGCTGGATGGCGGCGAAGGCGTATCCGGTGGAGGGCCGCACGGCTCCGCCGGCAGCACCGATCCGGAAGGTGCTCAGGCCCGCCCGCCGGGGGAAGCGGGCGTCCGTCATCGGGATGCGGCCGCGCTCCACCGCGCGCACGTCGAAGTCGCCCAGTCCGAGGAGGGATCCCGTGTAGTGGCGCAGGGCGGCGTCGTACTCCCCGTCGGACAGGGCCTCCCGGCCGAACTCGGTGTACTCGACGAGGGCTTCGTGCCGGGAGAGCGGCAGCACGTAGCCGAAGGAGAGGCCGTGCGGTGGCTGCGGCGTCCGGAAGTCCATGAGGTCGACGGCGTCCGGCGCGAAGGCGGGTCGTTCGGTGCGCAGGAACCAGCCCTCGAAGTGCTGGAGGAGACGGACGCGGGCTTCCGGCTCCGGGACCGGGGGCCGGGTGTCGAAGGCCCAGCGGGCGCGGACGCGGACCTCCGCGCCGTCGGCGGACCGGCAGGTGACGGTGACGCGGTCGGGCCGGTCGTCGACGCCGTCGGCGGTGGCCTCGATCCGGCGCAGCCCGCCCAGGAGCGGGCGCAGTCCCCGGGAGAACGACTCGGACGTCAGCATCTTGTAGCGCAGCCCGCCCAGGTCGCGGTGGAAGGAGCGCCCGCCGGTCTCGTGCAGCCTCACCCGGCGCCACGAGGACGTCAGCCAGGCGTCGTACGCGCCGGGGCCGTCCTCCCAGTAGCACCAGGTGCGCGGGGGCGGGCGAAGGGGGCCTGAGGGCGCGTCGATCAGGACGACGTCCGGGACGGGTGCGCCGGGCGGAGGGGCGAGGAGGCGCCAGGCCAGTGACAGGCCGGCCGCCCCCGCTCCGATGATGACCACGTCGCACCGCATGGATCCCGTCTCCTCTCGGTCGCGCGGACACCGTCCCCGGTCGTCGCCCGCGGAGCGGCGGGGGCCGATCGGGCGTCCGTCCTCGGGCAGTCCACCAATACCCCAGTTCCCCCTCCCCCGGGGATCGACGTCGCCGGGAGGGAGCGGCGTATCTCGTCCCGGCCCGACGCTCCGGGCGGGTTCGCCGCCGTCCTGACGGGTCGTCCGGAAGTCGTGCGGATCGGGCCCGGCGCGCCGGATCGCGTCGCGGACCCCGGCCGTCCGCACCGGATCGAGCCGGGGGTGCGGCAGGGATTCGACGCATGTGCTGGTTGCTCCTCGCGGGTGCCGGGTGCACGGCATTCGGCGCTCGTACCGCCCCCGGATGCACCGGACCCCGCGGATCCCGGTGCCACGGCCGCGCGGGCGACCGGTGGCGGGGCGGCGCCGGCACGGGGCGCGTGCGAACCGGCTCACCCGAACGTGGACCACCGCATCCGGGCCGGGCGCGGACGGGAAGCACCTTCGTCAACCGCCCACTCCTTCCCGGGGGACTCCCGATGTCCGATCAGCTCGATCCCGCCCCGTACGACGCCCTGCTGCTGCTCTCCTTCGGCGGCCCCGAGGGCCCGGACGACGTCGTCCCGTTCCTGGAGAACGTGACGCGCGGCCGCGGCA
>NZ_BMVV01000049.1 GCF_014650895.1 Streptomyces omiyaensis | reverse complement strand
CCCCCCAGCAGCCCGGCTCCCGGGCGGCGGACCTGCGCCACGTGGACGCCGTCGTCGACGGACTCGCCCCGCACCTGCCCGCACCCTGCCTGGTCGTCGGCAAGTCCACGGTCCCCGTGGGCACGGCGGCCCGCCTCGCCGCCCGCCTCGCCGGCCTCGCACCGGCCGGGGCCCGGCCCGAGGTCGCCTGGAACCCCGAGTTCCTGCGCGAGGGCTTCGCCGTCCAGGACACCCTGCACCCGGACCGGATCGTCGTCGGCGCCACCGGCCCCGCCGCCCACGACACCCTGCGCCGGGTCTACGCGCCGATGGTCGCGGCGGGCGTGCCCTACCTCGGCACCGACCCGAACACCGCCGAACTGGTCAAGGTCGCGGCCAACTCCTTCCTCGCCACCAAGATCTCGTTCATCAACGCGATGGCCGAGGTCTGCGACGCGGCCGGCGCGGACGTCGCCACCCTGGCCGACGCGCTCGGCCACGACACCCGCATCGGCCGCCGGTTTCTGAACGCCGGCGTCGGCTTCGGCGGCGGCTGCCTGCCCAAGGACATCCGCGCCTTCACCGCCCGCGCCCAGGAACTGGGCGCCGGAGCGGCGGTGGCCTTCCTCGACCAGGTCGACGAGATCAACAAGCGGCAGCGGACCCGGACCGCGGCCCTCGCCCGCCGGCTGGCGGGCGGGGAACTGACGGGCCGCCGGGTGACCGTGCTGGGCGCCACCTTCAAGCCCGACAGCGACGACGTACGCGACTCCCCAGCGCTCGCCGTCGCCTCGGCCCTGCACCGCGAGGGCGCGGACGTCCGCGTCCACGACCCCGAGGGCACCGCCAACGCACAGCTCGCCCACCCCGAACTGCGCTACAGCACCGACCTGCTGACCGCCTGTCAGGGAGCCGAACTGGTCCTGCACCTCACCGAGTGGAGCCAGTACCGCGAGCTGGACCCGGTCAAACTCGCCCGCGTCGTCCGCGAGCCGCTCCTCATCGACGGGCGCAACGCCCTCGACCACGACGAGTGGCGGGCCGCCGGCTGGACGGTCAAGGCCCTGGGCCGCCCGGCCCCGCAGACCCCCGCGGACACCGCGGACCCCCGCGACCCGCTGCGCGCCACGATCGCCTCCCCGGCCGCCGGCCCCGCCGCACGCACCACGGCCCGCACCGGCGCGTAACACCCGCCCGCGCCCGCCCCTCCCGGCGCCCCGTCCCCGCGCAACCCGCCGCGAGGACGGGGCGCACCCGTGCCCGCGCCCGCACACGCGCACGCGCCCCCGCCCGCCCCCCGCCCCACATGCGCCCCCGCCCCACGTGCGCCCCCCCGCACGCGCGCCGGGGAAGCCGCCGGGGACGCCGCCGGGGAAGCCGCCGGGGACGCCGAAGGGCCGGGACGCGGATCCGTCCCGGCCCTCCGGTCCCGGCCTTCCGGTCCCGGCCCTCCGGTCCCGGCCCTCCGGTCCTCCGGTCCCGGCCGGTCCGGCCCTGCCGGTCAGTTTCCGGCGTCCCCGGCCACCTCTTCGAGGGGCTGGGCGGCTCCCGCCGTCAGGGCGTTCCCGAGCCGGTTGCCGAAGTAGTCGACGGGCCCGGGATCGATGCCGAAGGCCCGCGCCCCCCGGTCGAAGGGCAGCGTGTCCTCGCAGCGGGGGACCAGGTTCGCCGCGCCGGCCCCGTCGGTGACCGGCATGGCCAGTCCCCGCAGGCAGGGGTCGTCGTGGGAGCCGGTCGGCTGCCCGCCGAGGGTCTCCTGGCGGGACGCGGCGCGCCAGCCGGTCAGGGTGGCGTACCGCTCGTCCCCCCAGGCCAGGGTCCAGCGGCCGCTGCTGTAGTAGTCGTTGCCCTGCAGCACGATCTTGGAGGGGGCGTAGGCGGACTGGGCGGCGACCAGCGGACCGCCGTCGGTGGCGAGGATGTTGCTGTGGACGCGTACGCCGCGCATGCCGTCGCGCAGCCGCAGCGCCGGCGGCCGGGTGCCGGCGGCCCGCGCGGAGGCCAGGCCCTCGGACCGCATCACCACCGTGTTGTGGTAGATGTCCAGGTCGCTCAGGCGGGTGCCGTAGGCGACGATGCCGCCGTACTCGGGCAGCTTGCGCGCGTCGTCCCAGCTCATGTTGAAGCGGACGACGTTGTTGCGGTGGGCGCCGGTCGGCTGCCCGGAGTAGACGAGGAAGCCGGGACCGTCGTTGTTCTGCGCGAGGTTGTACTGCATGACCGAGTCCGACACGTTGTTGTCGAGGCCGAAGCCGCCGCCGTCGACGTGGGAGCCGGTGCGGTTGCGGTAGGAGGCGTTGTGCTCCAGGACGACGCGGGTGGAGTCGTACACCCAGACCCCCTCGGGTCCCTCGTCGGCGCCGGCGGCGGACTTCGCGCCGTTGTCGTGGGCGACCGAGCGGACGACCCGGGCGTTTTGGACGCTGCCCAGGGCGATGCCGCTGCCGGTGTTGCGCTCGGTGCTCCTCGGGTCCCCGGAGTTGGCGTAGGCCTTCACGCGCTCGATCCGCAGCCGGTCGTGCGCGTAGGCGGGGCGGTCGGCGTCGAACGCGGGCCCGTAGAAGGCGAGTCCGGACTCGAGGTTGTGGTGCACCGAGACGTCGGTGATCCGCACGTCGCTGAACCCCGCCGAGGTCTTCCGGTCCGCGCCGACGCTGATGCCGTTCTGGAAGCCGCTGGCCTGCACGTTGGTGATCCTGACGTGGCCCAGCCGCCGGGCGCCGGGCAGGCTGTTGCGGAAGGCGACGCCGACGCCCTGCCGCAGCGCCTTGCGGTCGCCCACCAGGGACAGGCCGCGGATCTCCACCCCCGCGGTGTTGCGCACCGTGATCGCCGATTCGCCCCGCGGGGCGATGACGGCGCGGCCGGTCCCGTACGACTCGACGACCACGGGCTCGGCCGCGCTGCCGGCCTCGCCCTGCTCCAGGGTGAGACTGCCGCGGAACCGCGCGCCGCCCCGCAGCCGCAGCCGGTCGCCGGGCTGGAACCGCACGCCGTCGGCGTGGCCGAGGGTCCGCCAGGGCTTCCCGGGCGACATCCCGTCGTTCTCGTCGTCGCCGTCGGGGCTCACGTAGAAGGTGAACGGTCCTCCGGACGCGGGACGGGCGGGACGGTAGACCCCGGGCACCTCACACCCCGTCAGCAGCACCAGCGCCGCGGCCGAGACCACCGCGACGGTCCTCGACGTCCGGTTCCGCTTCACCGCTCCCACTGGCACCCCTTGGATCGTCTCCGCACCACCACGACAAACACCCATATTGGGTCATAAGCCCCGGCGGAAGGGGTGTGCGAAACGCCGACGACCCTCCACGGCACGGCGGACGCCGCCCCCCGGGGGCGGCCCCGGGCGGCCGCCCCGGTGTCCTCCCGGCGGGCCGGTCGTCCCCGGGAGGGTCCTTCCCGCGGGACGGTTCAGCCGCGGGGCGGGATCCCGTACGAGCGCACGAGGCGGGCGAGTTGGCGGCCCGTCGCGTGCAGGGGTTCGGCGCTGCGGCTGACCTGGGCGGTGACCTCGGCGCCCTCCAGGGCGGCCATCACGGTGACCGCCACCTCCCGGGCGTCCCGGGCGGACAGGCCGCCGCGCAGCAGCTTGTCCGCGACCAGCTCCTCCCAGCCGCGCAGGGCCGCGGCGCAGGCCCGCTGGATCTGCGAGTCCGTGCCGAGCGTCTCCAGGGCGGCGGCCGTGACCGGGCAGCCGTCGGTCCAGCCCGACGCGCCCAGCTCCTCGGCCAGGCGCCGGGAGCAGGCCGCGACCGCCTCGGCCGGGTCGTCGTGGCCCTCCAGCGCCGTGCGCAGGAGGGCGGCGAACTCCTCGGCGCCGTGCTCGATCGCCGCGACGGCCACGGCCTCCTTCCCGCCGGGGAAGAAGTGGTAGATGGAGCCGAGGGTGGCCTGCGACTCCTGGGCGATCTGCTTGATGCCCGTGCCGACGTAGCCCTGCCGCTGCAGGAGCCGCGAGGCGGCGACGACGATCCGGTCACGTGTGCTGCTGGTCTGCATGGGGACACCGTACCGACCCATTGGGTAGAGCGATCGTTTTAGAGCTGTGGTACGTTCCTCGCACGCACTGGATAGAGCGATCGTTTTAGCGAGGAGCGGGGATCCCTTCATGACCGGCACCGACACCACCGACACCACCGGCGGCACCACCGCCGCCGCCACCGGCGCCGTCGCCGCCACCGCCGCCGCCGCCACCGGCACCGCCGGCGCGCTCGGCGCCACCGCGCGGGCGGTCACCGTCATCGGCCTCGGCCCCATGGGGCGGGCCATGGCCGGCGCCTTCCTCGACCGCGGGTACGACGTCACCGTCTGGAACCGCACCGCCTCCCGCGCGGACGGGCTGGTCGCCCGCGGCGCGGTGCTCGCCCCGGACGTGGAGAGGGCCGTCGCCGCCAACGAGCTGGTGGTCCTCAGCCTCACCGACTACGACGCCGTCTACGCCGCGCTCGGCCCCGCCGAGGCCGCGCTGGCCGGGCGGACCCTGGTCAACCTCAGCTCGGACACCCCGCGCAAGGCCCGGGCCGCGGCCCGCTGGGCGGCCGAGCGGGGGGCCGTCCACCTGACCGGCGGCGTCACCGTGCCGCCGTCCGGGATCGGCGGCGCCGAGTCGTCGGCCTTCTACAGCGGCCCGCGCGAGGCCTTCGAGCGGCACCGCCCCGCCCTCGAGGTCCTCACCGGGCGGACCGACCACCGCGGGGAGGACCCGGGCCTGGCCGCGCTCATGTACCAGATCGGCATGGTCATGTTCTGGACCTCGATGCTGGGCTACTGGCAGGCCATCGCCCTCGCCGACGCCCACGGCCTGAAGGCGGCCGACATCCTGCCGCACGCCGTGGAGACCGCGCACTCGCTGCCCGGCTTCTTCTCCTTCTACGCCGAACGCGTCGACGCCGGCACGCACACCGGCGACGTGGACCGCCTGGCCATGGGCATGGCCAGCGTCGAGCACGTCCTGCACACCCACGAGGACGCGGGCGTCGGCACCCTGCTGCCCGCGGCGGTCGTCGAGCTCTTCCGCCGCGGCATGGACGCCGGCCACGCCGCCGACAGCTTCTCCTCGCTGCTGGAGTCGGTGAAGGGGCCCCGGGCGGCCGGCTAGCCCGCCCCGCCGCGCGCCGGGCGGGCTACCCGGCCCGGTGCCGCGGCGGGGCGCGGCGGTACCGCGGCGGGGCGCGGCGGGTTCCGGCAGGGGAGCGGGGGTCCGGGGGAGCGGGCGCGGTGTTCAGGGGCGGGGCGGCCCGCTCACGCCGTCCTGCCGGGCTCCTGCCGCTCCCGCGCCCGCGTCCCGGGCCGGGGCAGGAAGCGCAGCGCCGCCAGCAGGATGCCGATGTCGTCCAGGAGCACCGGGTCGGGCAGCAGGTCGGCGGGGCTGACCAGATAGAGCAGGGCGCCCCAGAAGAGCACCTTGCGCGACATCGGGATGCCGGTGTCGCCGAGCATCCTGCGCACCCGCAACAACCGCACCGCCAGCACGACGACCGCCGCCAGGGTCGCGGCGAAGGCCACCGCCGCGACCACCCACCCGTACCCGCTCACGCCGTCCATCGGGTCCTCGCTTCCTCCGGGTGCCCGGACAACGTCTACCCCCCGGCCCCGGTTCCGCACCCCGCCCCCGCCCCGGCCGTCAGGGGCGACGGCGCGGTCACCGCCGCCACGGTCGCCCGCCGCCGGGACGCGCCGGGAATACCGCCCCGCGGCCCGTCGTTTGCCGCAGCACGCAGATGCCGCCCCCGCCGGCGCCGTCCGCACGTGCGCCGTCCCCGCCCAGGTGGTCGAGAGCCATGACCCGTGCCCGCCGTGCCCGCCGTGCCCGCGCCGCCGCCGCGACGGCGCTCCTGCTCCTGCTCGGGGCCTGCGCCGCCGCCCCCGCCGCGCACACCCCGGCCGCGCCCCCGGCCGCCCCCTCGCCCGCCGCCCCGCCGGAGCCCGCGCCCGCCGCGCCGCCACCGCCCACCCGTACCGCCGGGGCGGCCCCCGAACCCGCGGCCGCCACCCCCACCCCCACCCCCGCCCCCGCCCCGACCGCGCGGCCGCGCCCCGCCGGGCTCGACATCCCCTCCATCGGGGTGGAGGACCTGCGGGTCGTGCCGTACGAGGGGAGGACCGACGACCCGGCGGGCACCCGCATCCAGGACCGGGGCGTCGCGGCCAGCCCGTACGGCAGGCACGGCGGCGTCGGCCCCGGGGACGTCGGCAACTACCAGGTGACCGCCCACCGGCTCTCCGCCGGCGGCCCGCTGCGCGACCTGCCCGACGTCGGCGTCGGCGACGAGGTGCGCGTCACCGCCGGGGGCACCACGTACACGTACCGGATCGTCGAGACCCGCACCACCTCGTTCCGCTCCGAGCGCTCGCTCGCCGAGCAGCGGGCCGCCGTCCCCGGGGAGCCCGGCCGGCAGCCCACCCGCGCCATGATCACGCTCTCCACCTGCGCCACCCCGGAGGACGACGCCGCGGGCAACTTCTGGCGCGACGCCCAGGGCAACCCCGAGCACCGCATCGACAAGATCGGCGTCCTGACCGCGACCCGCACGCCGTCGCCGCACCCCGGCTGACCGGCCGGCGGGCGGGACCGGGCGCCGGGCGGACGGGACCGGGCGCCGGGCGGGACCGGGCGCCGGGCGGACGGGGTGCCGGGCGGACGGGGTGCCGGGCGGACGGGGTGGGGCGCCGGGCGGACGGGGTGCCGGGCGGACGGGGCGGAGCCGTCCGGCGGGCCGGTCGGGCCGCCGGGGCCCGGGGCCGGTGCTCAGGGGCGGGCGGCGGCGTCCCCGAAGGCGTCCCCGGAAGGGGCGGGCGCCGGCCGGGCCAGCAGCCGCTTTCTGACCGCGGCGAGCACCTCGGCGCGGGGCCGGGGGCCGTTGTCGGCCGCGATGAGGTGGTCGCCGATCCGCAGGGAGAAGGTGATCAGGCAGCGGGCCTCGACGTCGTCCTCGTCGGGGCAGAAGGCCCCGTAGAGCGCGCGCAGGTAGTCCATGCGCCGGTTGTCGGCCCGGCGCAGGCGGTGTGCGACGCCCTCGTCGCGCCGGGCCCAGTCGCGCACGGCGAGCTCGACGCCCGCGGCGGTCACGGCGCTCTCGGCCGCCCCGACGACGGCGAAGAGCCGCCCGAGCCGCGCGCGGGCGTCGCCCCCGTCGCGCTCGATCCGCTCGATGACGTCCTCGGTGACCCCCCGCTCCCAGGCGTCGAGCATCTCCTCGAGGAGGGCGGCGCGATTGCGGAAGTAGCCGTAGAAGCCGCCCTTGCTGACGCCGAGCGCCTGGGCGAGGACCTCGACCCGGACGGCCTCGGGCCCGCCGGCGGCCAGCGCCCGCAGCCCCGCCTCGATCCACTGGGCCCGCGGCGTGCGGATCGCACCCATGCCAGGCCTCCCCTCCGCGTCGCTTCCGAACCGGAAACGAGTATACGGCGCCGTATAGAAAGGGGTTATGCTCGATCTATACGCCACCGTATAGACAGGGGTCCGTCATGAACGCGCTGCGCCTCCCCCCGGCCGACCACACCTCCCGCCCCTGGCGGATCCACGAGATAGCGGGCGACTTCCGGCTCGAGGACCTCTGGGCGCTGCCGACCCCGGGCGGCCCCGACGACCTGCACCACCTGGTCGAGCAGATGGCCCGCGGCACGGACGGACCCGACGGCGGCAACCGCGCGGGCCGCTTCCTGTT
Organism: Streptomyces omiyaensis; assembly: GCF_014650895.1. Classification (GTDB taxonomy): domain Bacteria; phylum Actinomycetota; class Actinomycetes; order Streptomycetales; family Streptomycetaceae; genus Streptomyces; species Streptomyces omiyaensis. The sequence continues at coordinate 16,312 of NZ_BMVV01000049.1, read as the reverse complement.
CGCGGTGCGCTGGAAGCTCGGGGCGCTGCTCGGCTGGGACGCGCCGGACTCGGGCGTCGGCGGCCGGGTGCGCACCCTGCGCGACCGCCTCCCCGACGACCTGCGCCAGGGACCGCGGGGACCGGACCTCGCCTCGGCCCCCTTCACCTCGGTCTTCCAGACCCGCGACGAGTGGGCCGCCGAGTACGCCAACAAGACCATGCACGGCGTGCTCCACATCGGCTGGGTCCCCGACGGCGACGGCGGCCACCGCGGCCAGATGGCCGTCCTGGTGAAGCCCAACGGCCGCCTCGGCTCCCTGTACATGCTCGGCATCAAGCCCTTCCGGTACCTGGGCGTCTACCCGGCGCTGATGCGCTCGATCGGCCGGGAGTGGGACGCGGACACCGCCCGCCGCACGCCTCGCTGAGCACCCCTCCGCCCGCCGCGCCGGCCGGTGGTCCCGCCTCCGGCGATCCCCCCTGGTGGCACCGGCGGCCCCCGTGATGAAGTGAGCGGAACGGCGCGCTCCGAACAAGCCGGACGCCGCCCGACGACGAGAGGAGAACGGCATGCCGCTCGAGGGAACCTACGAGCCCAGTCCGTCGCAGTGGGTACGGGACCAGGTCGAGCTGTACGAGTCGTCGGGCGGGACCCGGGGCACCACCATGCGCGGCATGCCCGTGGTGCTGGTGACGAACACCGGCGCGAAGAGCGGCAAGCTGCGCAAGACCCCGCTCATGCGCGTGGAGCACGAAGGCGCCTACGCGCTCGTCGCCTCCAACGGCGGCGCCGTCAAGCACCCCGTCTGGTACCACAACCTGATCGCCTCGCCCCGGATCGCGCTGCGCGACGAGACCCGCGAGTGGGACATGGACGTGCGCGTCGTGACCGGCGAGGAGCGCCGGGTGTGGTGGGAGCGGGCCGTCGCCGCCTTCCCGGACTACGCGGACTACCAGCTCAAGGCCGACCGCGAGATCCCCGTCTTCGTGGCCGAACCGGTCAGCTGACCCGACTGCCCGCCCCCGCCCCCGCCGTGGCCCCCGCCGCCGTCCCCGCCCCGTCCGCCCCGCCGCGGCCGGCGCGCGCCGGACGGCGCCTGCGGGCGGGCAGGCCGAAGGTGGGGTGGCGGGTGGCCCACAGCGACATCCACAGGATCCCGGCCTTGACCCGTGCGGCCTTGCGGCCGCCCACGTACCCCGGCACGGCCCGCGCGTCGCGGCCGACCTTCTGCAGGATGCCGTCGTGGCGGCCGAGGCCGATGTGGTTGCCGACGTACTCCAGGCCGGTGTGCCTGACCCGGCGGCCGGTCAGGCGGGCCACGATCGCGGCCGTGGCCTGCCGGCCGGTGTAGCCGGCCGAAGCGCAGGACATCGGCAGGGCCAGGCCGTTGTCCATCAGCGCGTGCGCGCTGTCGCCGACGGCGTAGAGGTCCGGGTGCGACACGGAGCGCATGGTGCGGTCGACGACGATCCGGCCGTCGCCGGCGACCTCGACGCCGGCGACGGCGGCGATCGGGAGGACCGCGAACCCCGCCGCCCACACGGTCGCGTCCGAGGGCAGGCCGGTGCCGTCCGCGCACACCACCCGGTCCGCCGTGACCGCCACCGCCTCGGCGTCCTCGACGACGGCGACGCCCAGCCGGCCGCAGGCCCGGCGCAGATGGGCGCGGGCCCCGGGGGACAGCGGCGCGCCCAGCGCGCCGCGGGCGACCAGGGTCACCGACAGGCCCGGCCGGGACTCGGCGATCTCGCAGGCGGTCTCGATCCCCGTCGCCCCGTCGCCCACGACCACCACCCTCCCGCCCCCGCCCCGCGCCTCCAGCCCGTCCAGGCGCTCCCGCAGCCGCAGCGCCGAGGGGCGGGCCGCGACGTCGAAGGCGTGCTCGCGGACACCGGGGACGCCGTGGTCGGCGCCGCGGCTGCCGAGCGCGTAGACGAGCGTGTCGTAGCCGACCTCGCCGCCGCCCCGGGCGTCGGTGACGCTGACGCTACGGCGCCCGGGGTCGACGGCGGTGACCCGGGCCTGCCGCAGCCGGATCCCGGTCCCCGCGAAGACGTCGGCCAGCGCGGGGGCCTCGATCTCCCGGCCGGCCGCGAGCTGGTGCAGCCGCAGCCGCTGCACGAAGTCCGGCTCGGCGTTGACGACGGTGATCTCCACGCTCCCCGGCGACAACCGGCGGGCCAGGGTCCCGGCCACGTGGGTCCCGGCATAGCCGGCACCGAGAACGACGACGCGGTGCTTGGCACCGTTGCTGTCCGACATGGTCTGTCTCCTCACGTCTCAAGGCGTCCGCCCACCAGACACCGCCCGGCCGCCCCGTGTGACACACCGGGGAGCCCGGATCCGGCCCAGCCCGCCCCGTCTCGGTCCGCCCCGGCCCGTCTCGGTCCGCCCCGGCCCGTCTCGGTCCGCCCCGGCCCGTCTCGGTCCGCCCCGGCCCGTCTCGGCCCGCCCCGTCCCGGCCCGCCCCGCCCCGGCCCGGCGCGGCGCGCGCCCGGTCCCCGCCCCGTTCCGGTCCCCGCCCGGGTCCCCGTCCCGGCGCCCGCGCGGCCGGGGGAGGGGACCGGGCCGGGGGAGGGGACCGGGCCGGGGCGGGGCGGGAGCAGAATGGGGCGATCGGCCGCCGCGAAACGCACGCGGCGCCGGGACCGTGCGGGGAGGTACGGCGTGGGACGTGTCGTCAGGAAGTCGTGGTGGGCCGGGGCGTGTGCCCTGGCCGTGGCGGTGCTCGCCGCCGGGCTGGTCTGGTTCGAACCGTGGGCGCTGTGGGTCGACGAGACGGTGAAGGAGTCCCTGCCCTCCGCCGGGGCGTCCCCGGCGGCCGGCACCGCCGGCGCCACGGCGGCCCCGTCCCCGGCACCCGCCCCGCCGGCCACGGTCGCGCGGGGCACCTTCGTCAGCCACGAGCACACCACGACCGGCACGGCGCGGATCGTCCGCCTGGCCGACGGCAGCCACACCCTCCGCCTCGAAGGGCTGGACACCAGCAACGGACCCGACCTGCGGGTCTGGCTGAGCGACGCGCCGGTCAGGGAGGGAATCGCCGGCTGGCGCGTCTTCGACGACGGGAAGTACCTGAACCTCGCCGCCCTGAAGGGCAACAGGGGCGACCAGAACTACCCCCTGCCGGCCGGAGTGGACTGGTCCGCCTACGGCAGCGTCAGCATCTGGTGCGACCGGTTCGACGTCTCCTTCGGCGCGGCCCGCCTCGACCGCGCCTGACGCCCGCGGGGACGCCGCCGGCCCGGAGCCTTCCAGGTGACCGCGCCCGGCCGGCCGCATCCCCCGCTCCGCCTGATCGTTTCCCCGGGTGTCGGCCCCTTTCCCCGTCCCCCGGAACACCTTCGTGCGTCCTCGCCCCGCCCCGCCGCCCACGCCACCGCGCGCACGGCCCGCGGTCCGCGCCCCCCTGCCCGGCGTCCGAAAGCCCCGGCGCGCACCGGGAGGGCCGCGATGAGGACGACGCCCCCGCCCCGGAGCGTGCTGGTGGGACGGCCGGCCGCCGCCGGCACGGTCGCGGCGGCGTACGACGCGGTCGTGGTCGGGTCGGGCGCGGGCGGGCTGACGACGGCGGTCTGCCTGGCCCGGCAGGGGCGGCGGGTGGCGGTCTTCGAGCAGCACTACACCGCGGGCGGCTACACCCACGCCTACCGGCGCCGCGGCTGGGAGTGGGACGTCGGCATCCACTACGTCGGCCAGCTCGGGCGGGGCGAACCGGTCCGGGTGCTCTCCGACTACCTGACCGGCGGCGCGCTGCGATGGGCCCCGCTGGGGGATCCGTTCGACGAGTACCGGCTGGCCGGCGAGGTGTACCGGGCCCCCGTCGGCCTCGCCGCCCACCAAGACGGCCTGATCGCCCGCTTCCCGGCCGAGCGCAGCGGGATCGAGGCGCTGTTCCGGCTGATCGGACGGTGCCGGGCGGTGCTGCCCGCGCTCGCGCTGGGACGCCTGTCGGGCCCGGTGACACGGAGGCTGGCCCGGCTGCTGCGGGCCGCGGCCGTCCCGCCCCAGGCACTGCGGCCGGCCCGGGAGGTGGTGGAGGGCCTGGTCGGCGACGAGCGGCTGCGGCAGGCGGTGCTCACCCAGAGCGCGCTGCTGCTGGCCGACTCCACCTCCCGGCTGCCGTTCTTCCTCCTCGCGGTGCTGTTCGAGCACTTCCGCACCGGCGCCTGGTATCCGGTCGGCGGCAGTGCCGCCATCGCCCGCGCCCTGGCCGAACCGATCCGGGCCGCCGGCGGGGAGGTCTTCGTGCGGGCACCGGTCGCCCGGATCGAGCAGACGGACACGGGAGCGGCGGCGGGGGTGGTGCTGGCGGACGGCACCAGGGTGCGCGCGCCGGTGGTGGTCAGCGCGGCGGGCGCCCACCACACCTTCCGCACCCTCCTGGCCCGCCCCCCTGCCGCGGGAGCGGACCGGGCGGACCAAGCGGACCGGGCGGACCAAGCGGACCGCGCGGACCAAGCGGACCGGGCGGACCGGCTGGACCTGGCGGACCGGCTGGAGGGAATGCGGCGCGGGTTCCCCTTCGTGCTGCTCTTCCTCGGCCTGGACGGCACGCCGGAGGAACTCGCCCTGCCCCGGCACAACCTGATGGTCACCGACGGCGACTGCGACGCCTTCTTCGACGGGACCCGGGGCCGCACCAGCGGTCTGTTCCTCTCCTTCCCCTGCGCCAAGGACCCGACCTGGAACAGCCGCTACCCGGGCCGGTCGACCGGAGAGATCCTCGCCTACGTCCACCCCGAGCTGTTCGCCCCCTTCCGCGGCTCCGCGCGGCGCCACCGCGACCCGGCCTACCTCGCGCTGAAGGCCGAACTCACCGCCGAACTCCTCACCCGTCTCCACCACCAGCTGCCCCGCACCCGAGGACGGGTCTCCTACCACGAACTCGGCACCCCGGTGACGGCCGAGCACTTCACCGGCTGGCCCGGCGGCAGCCTCTACGGCCTGGCCAAGGACGTCGCCGCCTTCGGCGACGGCCACCGCCCCGGCCTCGCCGACTGGCTGCGCCCGCGCACCGACGTCCCGGGCCTGTACCTGTCGGGCCAGGACTGCCTCGCCGGCGGGTTCCTGGGCGCGGTCACCGGCGGCCTGCTCGCCGCCCACGAGGCCCTCGACCGCCGCGGCCGGGCCCGCCTGTGGACGGGAGTGCTCGGGCACGCCGTGCGCCCGCCCCGGGACGGACCGGCGGCGTAGCGGCTCCGGCCCGGCCCGGCCCCGGGACGAACGGAGAGCGGGCGGACCGGCGGCGAACGGAGCGACAACGGGCGGAGCGACAACGGGCGGGCCGGCGGCGGGCGGGCCGGCGGCTATCCCGGGGGTGTCCGGTCCTGCCGGGGACGCGGGGCGAAGGGGCCGTGCAGGGCCGCCCATTGCAGCAGCAGGACGGTCTTGCCGTCGGCGATGCGCCCGTCGAGGGTCATGGCCAGGGCCTCGGCGAAGGGCAGTTCGAGGACCTCGATGTCCTCGCCGTCCTCCTCCAGCCCTCCGCCGGTGCCGGTCCGGTCGGCCGGGGTGTAGGGGGCGGCGAAGAAGTGGAGGCGCTCGGTGACGGAGCCCGGGCTCATGTAGGCCTCCAGGACGCGGGTGAGCGGGCCGAGCACGACGCCGAGCTCCTCGGCGCTCTCGCGGCGGATCGCGGTGTCCGGGTCGTCCGCGTCGAGCAGCCCGGCCGCGGCCTCCACCAGCATCCCGTCGGGGTGCCCGTTCACATAGGCCGGGTAGCGGAACTGGCGGGTCAGCAGCACCAGGCCGCGCCCGGTGTCGTAGGGCAGCACGACGGCGCCGTCGCCGCGGTCGTAGGTCTCGCGCTGCTGGGTCTCCCACCGCCCGTCGCGGCGCCGGTAGTCGAAGGTGGTGCGGCGCAGCACGTGCCAGCCCCGGGAGGTGAGTTCGACGTCGCGGACCCGGACGCCGGGGTTGCGGTCCAGGTCCCGGCCGGCCAGGTGCAGACCGGTGCGCCCGCGGTGGTCGGGGACGTCGACGCCCGGACGGCCCGTCCCGCGCTCGCCGGCGGGGTGCGGCGGGGGTGTGTCGTTCATGGCCGCTAAGATACATGCAGAAACGTGCAAGACCAGGAAGGAACGTGCATGCTGGCCGCTGAACGGCGCGAGTACCTGCTCGGCCTGCTCGCCCGCACCGGAAAGATCGTCGCCAAGGACGTCGCCGCCGGCCTGGGCCTGTCGGAGGACACCGTCCGGCGCGACCTGCGCGACCTGGCCGCCGAGGGACGGTGCCAGCGCGTCTACGGCGGCGCGCTGCCGGTCTCTCCCGCCGCGGCCGACTACGGCGCCCGCCAGGCGGTGGCCCCCGACGGCAAACGCGCGGTCGCCGCGGTCGCCGCGGGCCTGGTCCGCCCGGGCGGCTCGGTGATCCTCGACGGCGGCACCACCGCCCTCGCCGTGGCACGCGCCCTGCCCGAGGACCTCGCCTGCACCGTCGTCACCCACAGCCCGACCATCGCCGCGGCCCTGATCGGCCATCCGCGGGCGGAGCTCTACCTGCTCGGCGGCCGCGTCTACAAGCACTCGGCGGTCACCTGCGGCGCCGCCGCCGTCGAGGCCGCGCAGAACGTCTCCGCCGAACTCTGCCTGCTCGGCGTCACCGGCGTGCACCCCGACGCCGGACTGACCACCGGCGACGCCGACGAGGCGGCGATGAAACGCGCCCTGTCCGCACGCGCCGCGGACACCTACGTCCTCGCCTCCTCCGAGAAGATCGGCACGGCCTCGCCGTACCGCGTCCTGCCGTGGGACGCCGTCACCGGCCTGATCACCGACGCCGACCCCCACGCCCCGCCCGTCCGCAGCCTGCGCGCCCTGGGGGTGAACGTCCTCACCGCCGGCTGACGCTCTGTGCGGTGCCACGGGCAGGTGAGCCCGTCGTCCGCCTTGACACGTCTGGCTTCCGCTCCGGTGGCGGCTCCGGCCGCCTCGCGTTGATGCCCGACAGCGATCGGCAGCCGCCCATCGTCGATGGTTTCGCCTTCGGCTGCCCGCCGCGCAGCTCAGGCGCGCCGTGACCGTTCCGGCAACATGCCTGCCCCAGTGCATCCTGGTGGACGCTGACAGACGATCCCCGGTCGCGCGGCTACACGTGGATCAGCCGCGCGAAGATCACAGAACGGAGACTCTGCCTCCATCCCCCCAGACTTGGACCGCACGATGAGGGTTCTCATCACGCAATGTCCTGGGGGGACCATGCGACGCACCACTCTTGCCGCCACCACGACGTTCCTTTTCCTCACCGTCGCGGCTTGCGGTGGCGACGAGCCCGAGACCGTCACCGAGTCCGGCCCGCACTCTGCGCCCACGGCACGTGCGACTTCTGCCTCCGCAGCATCCGGAAGCACCTCGCCCGCGCCGGAGGTCACCACCACCGCACCTCTCAAGCTTGGTACCTCGTACACGTGGGAGGACGCCGAGGCGGGAGTGAGTGGCACCAGTACGGCGATCAGCTACGAGCAGGGGATCAAGTCCGTCGGCTCGGCTGCCGAGTCCAGTGGGACCCCCGGATACATCTGGGCTGCACTCGAGCTCAAGGTGTGCAGCACCAAGGGTGTGTTCACGGCGAACACCTTCCCTTGGACGCTGGCCTACAGCGATGGCGCTCGCGTCGAGGCGTCAGGCACCACGTGGGACGACTTCCCGAAGCCGGAGTTTCCCATCGAGACCAAGCTGAGCCCCGGCAAGTGCGTTCGGGGCAAGGTTGTCTATCCCGTGCCGGGCGACAGCCGCCCGGAGACCATCGTGTATGCCCCTCAGACCGTCACGGTGCCTGTCGAATGGGCCGTGCCTGCCACGTAGCACTTGCCGGTGTGGAGCTTTGTCACTAGGCCCGGCTCCTGAGTACGGGCGTCCGAACCGGCGAGCCGCCGTAGTTTCGATGACAGGGCACAGACCAGCGCCGCCGTGCCCGTCCGGTGCTTTGGACGGCCGCCCCGGCCCTCACGGCGACGCCCCTCCCAGCGGGGTGAGGTCCGGGCGCTTGGGGCCCAGCCCGTCGCCGGCCGACCGGCCGGTGAGACTGCGGCCCACCCAGGGCAGGAAGTGCTCCCAGGCCCACTGCAGGTCGCGCAGCTGCCCGGCCGGCCGGGGACGGTACCGCGCCGCGCCCGCCCGGACCGGCCGGCCCGCGGGCACCGCGGGGCGGGGCAGCCCCAGGACGTCCGCGGCCTTTCGGGTGACCTCCTCGTGGCCCTCGGAGGACAGGTGGAGCCGGTCCTCGTGCCACGCGCCCGGCACCTGGACCGCCCGCAGCGACCACAGGTCGACGACCGCGCAGCCGTGCCGGTCGGCGATGGCGCGGATGTGCGCCGTGTAGATGGCGATCTTGCCGCGCAGGCGGCGCAGGACCGGGGTGTCACGCGGGTCGAAGCCGGTGAAGACCAGCACCGTGCCGGCCACCGCGGAGAGCTCGGCGACCGCCGCCTCGAACCGGTCGGCGATCGCGTCGGGGGAACTGCCCGGGCGCAGGATGTCGTTGCCGCCCGCGCACAGGCTCACCAGGTCCGGGGCGAACCCGCGTACGCGCGGGACCTGTTCGGCGACGATCTCGTCGATCGTCCGGCCCCGGACGGCGAGGTTGGCGTAGCGGAACTCCGCGGCGGGGCACTGCCGGGCCAGCCGGACGGCCAGACGGTCGGCCCAGCCGACCACCCGCCCGCCGGGCGCCTCGTCGCCCACCCCCTCGGTGAAGCTGTCGCCGAGCGCCGCGTACGAGCGGATCACGGCGGTACGGGGCCCGGCGCCGGGCCCCGTACCGCCACTGCCACCGCCGCTGCCGCCGGCACCCGCACGTGCCGCGGCCGTGACCGTGGCGGGGCGCGCGGGAGCGGGCTGGATGTCGTCCGGCACGTCGTCTTCCCCCGCTCCTCGGCCCCGTCCGGCGCCCCGTCCGGCGCCGTCTCACCGACCGAGCCTCGCCCGGAGCCCCGCAGCGGGCCAGGGAGCGGGTGCGGAGAGTGTCAGGTCGCCCGGGGACGGGCGGGCACGGGCCGGCCGCACCGGCGCCGGAACGCTCGGACGGCGCCGGGGCGCTCAGACGGCGCCGGGGCGCTCAGACGGCGCCGGGGCGCAGGACCACCTTCCCCGTCGTCCGGCGTGCCAGCAGCTCCTCGTGGGCCGTACGCGCCTGTGCCAGCGGGTACTCGGGACCCGCCACCGGGCACAGCCGCCCCTGGAGCGTCAGCGCGAACAGCTCCTTCAGCGGCCCGTCCAGCGCTCCGGGCAGGGCCAGCGTCGGACGCAGCCAGAAGCCGACGACGGAGGCGTTGAGACGGCCGAGCCGGCCCGGGTCGAGCGCGGCGAACGCGGCACGGGAGGCGTTGCCGTACGTGACGAGCCGGCCGAAGTCCGCCAGGGAGCCGAGCGCGTGCGCGAACAGCTCGCCGCCCGCCGCGTCCAGGATCACGTCCGCCCGCCGGGCCAGCGGGTAGCGGGCCGGCTCGTCGGCCCCCAGGTCCAGGGCGAGGCGCTCCTTGTCCGGCGTCGACGCCTGCGCCAGCACCCGCCCGGCCCCGAACTCCCGGGCCAGCTGCACCGCCAGGCTGCCCACGCCGCCGGCGGCGGAGTGCACCACGACGCTCTCGCCCGGCCGCAGCCGGGCCGCGGAGCGCAGCAGGTGCCAGGCGGTCAGGCCCTGCGTCAGCAGGGCCAGGGCCCGGGCGGCGTCCAGCTCCTCGGGGACCTCGACCAGGGCGGCCTCCCGGGCGACCGCCAGCTCGGCGTACCCGTGGGCGACCTTGGCCAGCACCCGGCGGCCGTCCTCGGTCCGGCCGACGACCTCGCCGCCGGGGACGTGGGGGAGCAGGGCGGGATCCAGATAGGAGCCGTCCACCTGGAAGGTGTCGGCGAAGTTGACGCCGGCGGCCTCCACGGCGACGAGGACTTCCCCGGGGCCGGGGACGGGAGCGGGGACGTCGACGGGCGTGAGGACTTCGGGACCGCCGAAACGGTCGAACCGTATCGCGAGCATGAGCAGGCACGGTACGCGCAGCACACCCGCGGACGCCGGACTTCCGCCCACCCGCCCCGCCCCGCCCCGGACCGCCCCGGCCCGAACCGCCCCGGACCGCCCCGCCCCGGCCCTGCCCGGACCGCCCCGCCAGGGCCGCACGCGACCGGCGGAACCCGCGGGCGGCAGCGGGCCCTCACCGGCCCACGCGAAATTCAAGGACCCCTTGCCAGGGTGGACGCCGACCGGACGAGCGACGAGGAGCGGGGATGGCACAGCAGCTCACCAGGGAACGGCCCGCGGCGGGCACCCCGACACCCGCCCCCGCCCCCGTTCCCGCCCTCACCCCCACCGCCGTCACGGCCACCGCCGTCACGGCCCCCGCCCCCGCGTTCGCCTTCGCCGGCGCGGACGCCGTCCGCGGCGACGCCCGCCTCCCCGGCGGCGGGGACGACCTCGTCCCCGCCTGGTTCGTGGACGCGGTCTTCGGGCACCTGCCCCGCTCCGACCAGCGCCGCTGCGCCGGGGCGTACCTGCGGGCCCTGCTCACCTCGCCCGGCCGCAAGACCGTGCGGGCCATGGCCGACACCACCACCGACCTCCAGGCGCTCCAGCAGTTCGTCAACCAGAGCCCCTGGGACTGGCGGCCGGCGAGGCGGGCGCTCGCCCGCCTCGCCACGGAGTGGATCACCCCGCGGGCCACCGTCCTGGAACTCGCCCTCGTCCCCAAGTACGGCGAGCGGATCGTCGGCGTGCACCGGCGGCCCACCTCCACCGGAGGCTCCGTCAACTGCCAGCTCGCCCTCGGCATGTTCCTCACCGAACGCGACCGGAGCCTGCCCGTCGACTGGCGGCTCTACCTCAACCGGGCCTGGGGCGAGGACGAGGAGCACCGCCGGCGGGCCCGGGTCCCCGCCGGCGTCGGCCGCCGCCCCCTGGAGCAGCTGGCGCTCGACCTGCTCGACGACGCCCCCGCGCCCTGGCGCAGCCGCACCACCCCGGTCGTCCTGGACCTGCGCGGCACCGGCAGCCCCCTGCGGGCCGCCGCCGGGCTCGCCGCGCGCGGCACCGGCTTCCTGCTCTCCCTGGGCGCCGAGGAACAGCGGCGCGCCCAGGTGCTCAAGCCGCCGGTGCGCGGACCGCTCGTCACGCTGACCTCCGCGGCGCGCCTCGACCCGCCCGGCGGCGGGGCGGGACGGTTCCGGCTCCTCGCCGAGTGGTCGCCGGCCCGCGACCGGCCCCGCAAGGTGTGGCTGACCAACCTGACCGGGGCCGGCTCCGGCGACTTCCTCGCGCTGCTGCGGCTCAGGGCCGTCTCCGGCGAGGCGCTGAAGGCCGTCGACGAGCACTACGGCATGGGCGACTTCACCGGCCGCTCGTACCCCGGCTGGCACCACCACCAGACGCTGGTCTCCGCCGCGTACGCCCTGTCCCGGCTCGACCCCGCCCTCCGGCCGTCCCCCGCCCCGGCCTGCTGAGCCCGCCCGGCCGAGCCCCTTCGCCCCCCACCCCGCCCCTCCCCGGCCGGGCCGGTCCCGCCCCGGCCGGGGGAGGGCCTCAGGACAGCGGTGCCAGGGCGTCCTCCTGGCGCCTGTCGTACGCGGCGCGCGCCGCCGCGATCTCCTCCTGGTGGTCCTCCGTCCAGTCCACCAGGGACTGGATCGTGGCGTGCAGCGTCGCGCCGAGCGGCGTCAGCGCGTAGTCGACCCGCGGGGGAACCACCGGGTGCACCGTGCGCGTTACCAGTCCGTCCCGTTCCAGCTGCCGCAGCGTCACGGTCAGCATCCGCTGGCTGATGCCCTCGATCCGGTGCCGCAGCTCGCTGAAGCGCAGCGTCTGGCGCTCCAGGTGCGCGATGGCCAGCAGCGACCACTTGTCCGCGACCCGGTCGAGGATCTGCCGCACCTCGCACCCCACCCGGGTGTCCCACTGGCGGACGTCGTAGTTCCCGTCGGTTCCCGCGCAGGAACTCGGTGACTTCAAAGTGCCTTCTTCCATGCCTCCCCACGGTGCCGCATGATGCGAGTGGTTACAAGCGGGAACCGGCAGGCTTTTTCGTAACTGGCCCCGGCCTGTCCGGTCCTCACGCGGACTTCAAGGGAACCGCAAGCGCACAGGACAAGAATGCGTTCGATTCCCTGTGACTATTCCTTCGCGTACAAGGAGAAAATCTGTGTCCACACTGCAATCCCCCTCGAACAGCGGCACTGACCGCATGAGCGGGCGCGCGTGGGGCGTGCTGTTCGTGCTGTGTGGCGCGATCTTCCTCGAGGGCATCGACGTCGCGATGCTCAACGTGGCACTGCCCTCGATCCGCGAGGACCTGGGCATGTCCACCGGCATGCTCCAGTGGGTGATGAGCGCCTACGTCCTCGGCTACGGCGGCTTCATGCTGCTGGGCGGCCGCGCGGCCGACCTGTTCGGCCGCCGCCAGATGTTCGTCTTCTGGCTCGTGGTCTTCCTGCTCTTCTCCGGCCTGGGCGGCTTCGCCACCGAGGGCTGGATGCTGATCGTCGCCCGCTTCGTCACCGGCGTCGCCGCGGCCTTCATGACCCCGGCCGGCCTGTCGATCATCACCACCAGCTTCGAGGAGGGCCCGCAGCGCAACAAGGCCCTGCTCGTCTACTCGGGCACCGCCGCCGGCGGCTTCTCCATCGGCCTGGTCGTCGGCGGCCTGCTGGCCGCCATCGACTGGCGCTGGGTCTTCTTCGCCCCGGTCATCCTCTCGCTGCTCATCCTCATCGCCGCGATCGCGCTCATCCCCAAGTCGCCGCGCCCCGACCGCACCGGCCAGAGCGTCGACCTCGCCGGCGCGATCAGCGTCACCGCCGCCATCCTGCTCCTCGTCTTCGGCGTCGAGCGCGCCACGCACGTCTCGGGCGGCACCACCACCCTCACCATCGGCGCCAGCATCGTCCTGTTCCTCGCCTTCATCGCCATCGAGCGCAAGTCGTCCTCGCCGCTGGTGCGCCTGGGCATCTTCCGCAACGGAGCCCTGGTCCGCGCCAACCTGGCCGGCATGCTCTTCGCCGCCGGCTTCTTCGGCTTCCAGTTCGTCGCCGTGCTCTACCTGCAGGAACTGCGCGGCTGGTCGACCCTCCAGACCAGCCTCGCCCTCATCGTCATCGGTGTGGACGCGATCCTGTCGCCGACCCTGACGCCCAAGCTGGTCGCCAAGTTCGGCAACGCCCGGGTCATCTTCTTCGGACTGCTCCTGGCAGCCCTCTCGTACGCCCTGTTCCTGCCGGTCGGCGCGGACTGGACGTACCTGGCGATGTTCCCGAGCCTGATCATCCTGGGCCTGGCCTTCTCCCTGGCCTACGGCCCGCTCACCATCGTCGCCACCGAGGGCATCGCCGAGGAGGAGCAGGGCGTCGCCGGCGGCCTGCTGTACACCTCCTTCCAGTTCGGCGCCGCCCTGGGCCTGTCCTCCGTCGCCGCCGTCAACATCGGCGCCACCGACGGAGACTCGCCCGCGGCCCTGCTGGACGGCTACCAGGCCGCCCTGGTCGTGCCGCTGGTCGCCGCCCTGATCGCCGCCTTCATCAGCGCCTTCGGCCTGAAGAGCCGGTCCGGCATCGAGGAGGCCGCCCCGGCCGCCCCGGAGGTCACCGAGCCCGCCGCGGCACCCGCCGAGGCCTCCCGGTAGCCCTCGCCCCACGGCACCGGCCCCCTCCGCGGAGCCGGTGCGCCCCTGAAACGCATTGCCCTGGCAGCAGCGCCCCAGCCTGCCAGGGCAATGCCTTTTTCACGTACCCGGAGAAAAACCCGCGACCGGGCCCGCACCAGAAGCCGAAAATCCGGCCCGCACCCCGCCCCGTCACCCGGCCGCGCCCCCACCGCACTCGAAAACGCACTCACTTTCCGGTAATCGCCCCGACGGTGCGCGCGATTACCTGCGTATGACCTCGCCTCCGCGAGAATGAAGATTGTCGCAGGGCGTGCAGAGAAATCCCCGCCCGAATTTCTGCGGAAGATTCTGAGGAGACAGGATGACCACGACCGACAGCGCCGTCGCCACGGTGCTGGACGAGGTGACGGCCCTCGTCGACACGCTTCGCAAGAGCGGACCCGAGGCCGAGGAGCGTCGCTGGATCCCCGACGAGAACGTCGAACTGCTCGACAAGGCGGGCGTCTTCCGCCTCTCCGTGCCGAGCCGCTTCGGCGGCCTCGACGCCCCCGTCGCCGACCAGACCAGGATCCTCGGCGAGATCGCCCGCGCCGACACGGCCACCGGCTGGGTCTCGATGATCTGGGTCTCCAGCGCCTGGGTCCCGAGCCTCTTCCCCGACAAGGCCCAGGAGGAGGTGTACGCCAACGGCTCCGTCCGCGTCTCCACCGGCTTCACCCCCACCGGCACCCTCACCGCCACCGAGGACGGCTACACCCTCGACGGCTCCTGGAAGTGGATATCCGGCGCCCGCGGCGCGAACTGGGGCCTGCTGTCCGCCCTGCTCACCGGCCCCGACGGCACCCCGGCCCCCTTCGCCGCCCTCGTCCCCTTCGACGAGCTGACCATCGCCGACGACTGGCACGCCGCGTACGGCGCCGGCACCGGCAGCTCCACCGTCACCGCCACCGGCGTCACCGTCCCGGCCCACCGGGTCGTCAGCCTCATCGAGGTCCTCGGCGGCACCACCGGCGACCGCTCCAACACCGGCGCCACCGGCCGCAACTACGCCTTCGTGCCCTTCTTCATGGCCCAGGGCGCCTCCGCCTACCTCGGCATCGCCAAGGGCGCCTACGAGCTGTTCCTGGACCGGCTGCCGGGACGGGGCATCACCTACACCTCGTGGACCGACCAGAGCCAGTCGCCGGTCACCCAGATCCAGGTGGCCGTCGCCGCCAACAAGATCGCCGCCGCCGAGGCCCTCCAGGAGGGCTGGCTGCGCGAGCTCCAGGCGCACGCCGACGCCGGCACCGCCCCGTCCATCGACGAGCGGGCCGCCGCCCGGGGCCGCGCCGCCTTCGCCATCCAGCTCGCCAAGGAGGCCGTCGACGAGCTGTTCGAGGCCAGCGGCGCCTCGGTGATCCTGCGCGACGTGCCCTTCCAGCGCTACCACCGCGACATCCGGGGCCTGTCCCTGCACGCCCTGTTCGCCTTCACCACCAACCAGGAGGTCCACGGACGGGCCATCCTCGGGCTCGCCCCCGACACCCCGTTCCTGTGACCGACCGTTCCGGCTGACCGGAACACCCCCTGGCCACCGGGCCGCCCGAACCCCCGCGGGCGGCCCGGTCCCGTATCACCCGCCAACTCCCACAGTCAGGAAGGCTTTCGCGATGACAGACCACACCGTTCTCGTACTGGGCGGAACGGGCAAGACCGGCCGCCGCGTCGTGGACCGGCTCAAGGCGCGCGGGGCGGCCGTCCGCGCCGCGAGCCGCTCCGGCGACGTCCGCTTCGACTGGGACGACCGCACCACCTGGGAGCCCGCGTTCGCCGGCGTCCACGCCGCCTACCTCGTCGACGCCCAGGACAAGCCCGGCGCCTGGGACGCCGAGGGCGCGATACGCGAGCTGGCCCGGCTCGCCGTCGACGGCGGCGTACGACGCCTGGTGCTGCTCCAGGCCCGCGTCACCGAGCCCGTCGGCGGCAAGTCCCTGATCGCCGGCGAGAAGGGCGTGCAGGAGTCCGGCGCCGAGTGGACCGTGCTGCGGCCCAACTGGTTCTTCCAGAACTTCGACGAGGGCGTCCTGCTGGACGGCGTCCGCTCCGGCACCGTCGCCCTGCCCGCCGGCTCCGGCCACGAGCCGTTCGTCGACGCCGACGACGTCGCCGCCGTCGCCGTCGAGGCCCTCCTGGAGGACGGACACGCCGGACAGACCTACGAGCTCAGCGGCGCCCGCTCCCTCACCCTGGAGCAGGCCGTCGGCGAGATCGCCCGCGCCACCGGCCGCGACATCCGCTACCAGGCGGTCGACCACCAGGCCTACGTCGACGAACTCGTCGGCTACGACGTGCCCGCCGACTACGCGCTCTTCGTCGCCGACCTCGTCGCCCAGATCCGCGACGAGAAGAACGCCGTGCCCACCGACACCGTGCGGCGGGTGCTGGGCCGCGAGCCCCGCGACTTCTCCGACTTCGTCAAGGACGCCGCCGCCCGCGGAGTCTGGGACCTCTGAGCACCGCCCGCACGACGAGGCCCCGCCGGCTGGACCGGCGGGGCCTCGGACGTTCCCGCGTCCGCGGGCGGCGGGCTCAGCCCTTGATCTCGCACACGGCCGCCCCGGAGGTGACCGCCGCGCCGGCCGCGGCCGCCAGGGCGATCACGGTGCCGGACTTGTGGGCGTTGAGGGGCTGTTCCATCTTCATGGCCTCCAGGACGACGATGAGGTCGCCTTCCTGGACCTCCTGGCCCTCCTCGACGGCGAC
>NZ_BMVV01000048.1 GCF_014650895.1 Streptomyces omiyaensis | reverse complement strand
GCGCGACCGCCCCCGCGTACGTACGAGTCGTCGACTCCGCCTGACCGCGGCCGAACCGTACGTGCCGCAAGAACTCGTCCGCCGCCGGCACGGGCACCAGCTGGGCCTCGTCCAGCACGGTCCAGTACCGCTGCCCCGAAGGCATCACCACAGGAAAGGGTCGGAGTCTTCCGAAGATCTGATGAGTCACGCGCCTTCAACGACAACCCCGACATGCACGACACGCCACCGTGAAGCGTCGTACACGGCACCCCACCTGTGGGTGAAGCGACAGTGCACGACGCTCTTACAAACCAGAGAGAACTGCCTGACCTACGTGGCCACGCAGGCGATCGTCGCCGGACTCGGCGCCCGCGCGCTGGGCATCAAGGTCCACCCGGCCGCCGCCGCGACCGCCCTCGCCATCTCCTTCGGCACCCACTACGCCGCGGACCGGCGCGTCCCGGGCAAGGGCCTGCTGGAGAAGCTCGCCACCAAGACCGGCAAGGGCGGCTTCTACAAGCTCGCCGACTACGGCCTCAACGGCGCCTTCCACTTGGACTCCGCCTGGCACCACGGCTGGGAGACGGTCGCCGCCCTGATCGCCACCACCGGCGCGAAGACCCGGTAACCGGCCGTCCCGCACGCTCCCTCGTCCGCGCCGCCCGGCCGGGCATCACGAACCACCTTGCTGAACCGGCCCGCCGCCCGGCGGGCCGCCCCTCCCCCTCCCGAAGGAGAACCCGCCGTGCGCGCTTCCGTACGCCGCTCCATCCAGGCCCTGCTCGACGGCGCCGACATGCTCACCATGCTGGCCGGTGCCGTCAGCGGCGCCGTCGTCGGCTACACCTACTACCCGGCCACCCTCGACGCCGACCTGCGCCTGGCCGCCACCGGCGCCGTCGCGCTCGGCGGCACCTTCCTCTTCACCACGGTCGCCGACGCGCTGCTCGCCCCGCTGCGCCGCCGCTTCGCCCAGGCCGACGTCGCCGACATGCGGGTCGCCGCCCAGACCCGCGCGGCCGAGGCCCGCGGCGTCGCCGTCCCGAGCGGCCTGAGCGAGGCGCTCGACCAGGTCACCGCAGCCGCCGAGGACGACGCCGCACGCCGCGCCGCCCAGGCCGCCTACCGCATCGACCTCAGCGACCAGCTGCTGAGCAACCCCGGCCGGTGGCGCGGCTACACCAACGGCGAGGCCACCTACTACCTCGCCCCCGGCGCGGTCCTGCACTACAGCCGAGAGGAGAGCGAGCGCGGCCTCGCCGAGCCCCGCTACACGCTCCTGACCGCCGACGACCCGACGCCGGTCCCCGTCACCAACGTCCGGGACATCCTCGACGACCTCGCCCCGCGCGCCCGCAAGACGGCCGAGGCCCTCGACGCGGTGGCGCCGAGCACGGTCTGACGGCTCCCTGTGCCGCCCCCTGGCCCGCGCCCCGCGCGGAGTTAAGGGGCGGTGCGGAGGACCGGACAGCCCGGCCCCGGCCGCCACATCGGCCTCGCTCACCGTGCAGGAGACGACGATGACCGCCACCGTGCTCACCGCCGAGACCCTCATCAGCCGCTACGTCGACGACATCGCCTACGTCGCGCAGCAGCCCCCGGCCACCGACCTCGCCGCCTTCATCAGCCAGCTCGACACCGCCGCCCCGCGCTACGAGGCGGCCGGCATCAACGGCCACGAGGACCTGGAGACCGCCTCGTCCTACCTCGACGAGGCCCTGCGCGCCACCGGCACCGACCGCGATGTCTTCCTGCGCCGCGCCCACGACCTCCTGCGCCCGCTCGTGTCGGACATGACGCAGGAGTACCGCACCGACGTCGGCGACTGACCCGACCCGCCCGGGCCCGCTCCGCGTGCGCCCCGCCTCCCCCACGCCTGGAGGAGCGGGGCGCACCGGCCGGCGGCCTCGAGGACCTGGCGGTGCTGTACGCGCGGTCCGCGCGTGAGCGTGCCGCCGACGCTTCGCCGGACAACTAGACCCTGCCGCGACCCGGCCACGCCGGGCGCCCGCTGTTGACCAGGAAGGACATCCACGCATGAGCATCACGATCACGAACACGTACGGCACCCCGCACAACGTCAGCGACACCAACCCGACCCACGTCACCAGCTGCGACCGGTACCGGCTGCCCCTCGTCGGCACCATCGCCCCGGGAAACCCCGGCTACGAGGACATGGTCGAGATGCTGCGGGAGAACGGCCACGACACCCGCCCCGAGGGGTACGGGCTCGTTTTCCTGGAGTCGGAGGAGTTCAGCGCGACGTACTTCGGCTCGATCGAGCAGATCGAGCAGTACAAGCGCGACAACGCCAGCGGCACCGCGACCTTCGACGCCTCGCAGGGCGTGACGTACGCGAAGTGGCCCCACGGCAAGGGCTGGGACGACTTCCTCCCCCGCGTCTTCTGGAACCAGGCGCAGCGCGGCGCGATCGCGGACGGCGTCGGGCTCGTCACCGCCTTCGCGCACACCGAGGTCCCGGGCGCCGAGGTCATCGTCTACGAGTTCGAAGGCAAGTGGCTTCCCGACAGCGAGCCGCAGCAGATGGTCACCTACCACTGCACCGCCTGCCACCTGGACACCTTCCACAGCGGCGGGGACGTGCACGAGAACACCGGCCCCAGCAGCCGCCGCTGGGCCGCCCGCCAGGCCCGCCAGCACATCCTCAGCGCCCACCGGAACGGCGTCGGCACCACCAACAGCGCCTGCCGCCCCAACAACGGCGAGATCCTGCGCGCCGTGAACGCGGTCGCCCGCGAGATGTGGGGCACCCAGGGCAACGCTCTGCCGGACACCGACGACGCGTACTGCGCCACCAAGGGCCCCTGCTCGATCATCCGCGAACTGCGGGCCGGCATCCGCCCGCCCGTCTACCGCGCCTGACGGACACTCCGGCCCCGCTCCGCCCTCTCCTTCCGGCTCTCGCCGGGCCGGGCCCCTCCACCACGGGCCCGGCCCGCTCTCTACCGCGTGAGGAACACCCACATGCACCTCGCCCCCGCCGCCGACCGGCTGCCCGAGATCCGGGCCCGCCTCGCCGCGCTGCCCGACACCGCCTGGCGCCAGCGTCCCGGCGACTCCGGCCTGATCGAGGACCACACCGGGCACCCGGTCGCCGTACTCGGCACCAGCGGCGACGTCCCGCTCCCGGCCGGTGAGCTCATCGCCCACGCCCCGGCCGACATCGCCTGGCTCCTCGCCGAAGTCACCCGGCTGCGCTGCGCGGCCGCCATGGTCACCGCGCTCCACCAGCAGCTCGACCGGTCCGGCCACCTGCTTTCTACCCGGCAGATCGCAGAAGTCATCGGCCACCCCGGCCCCCACCACCACGCCCCCACCGCCGCCGACAGGAGCGCCCAGTGACCACCACCGACACCGACCCGACCGTGCGGCCCGACCCGCTGGAACGCCTCGGCGCCGTCCTGATCGAGCGCCTGGGCGGAGTCTGGGTGCCCGACACCCGGCCGGGCGACCGGGCGGTCACCCTCCGGCACACCGTCACCGACCGCAGGATCGGCGCCGACCCGTACCAGGGCCGGATCATCCTGCAGGCGTGGACGAAGGGCACCACCGCCTTCACCCCGACCGCCACCTACACCCCGAACCTGACCGGGCACGAGGACCTGGCCGACTGGCTGTCGACCGGCGACCTCACCGAGGCGGGCGCTGTCCTGGCCGCCGTGGTCCACCAGCTCCTCGCGCAGCTGCCCGCCGAGCCCGGCGACACCGCGGCTGAGGAGGTCCTCGCGACCCAGGCCAGCGAGCTCGCCGAGAAGAGCACCCAGTTCGCCGCCCAGCTGATCCGCCGGCAGCCCGCCCGGGCCGCCGCGCGCGAGATCTACCGCCTGGTCGCCCAGATGGTCGAGACGGCCGACGTCGTCGACGACCACCGCGGCTACTGACCGCCCCGCGACCGCTCCGGCCCGAACTCCCCGAGCCGGAACACCCTCTGCTCCGTCGCGACCGCGACGGGCTTCCACGCCGCCCCGGCCACCAAGGCCGGGACGGCGCGGTGGCCCCTCACGCACCAGACAAGAAAGGAGACGGGCGTCATGCCGAACCACGAGGTCTACGAGGTAGACGTCCCGATACACGACACCGCCGACCCGGCCCGCAGGGGGCTGCACGTCTTCACCGGCGTCGCCGACTCCCCGGCCGCGGCCCTGCGCCGCGCGCACGAGGTGTACGACGCCGCGCTCGCCGCGCAGCAGGCCGGCCTCGAGGTCCCCGGCAGGCAGCCGGACAGCTGGGGAGCGTCCGGGCTGCGGCCCGGCTGGGAGATGGAGTGGACGGCCGCGAAGGCCGGCCCCTGGCACAACCCGCTCAGCTGCACCCGCCGCAGCCGCTTCGCGCTGTAGCTCCGCCCCGGGACAGGCGTACATCGGCGTCCAAACCAGTCCGCCTGCCCCGGGCCACCCAACTCGTACGAGACGAGAGGGAGATCCAAGTATGGACTCCGTTCTGCGCGTTCCGGGCCCGATCGGTCAGCGCGCTCTGTTCATCACCACCCTCGCGGTCCCGCTCACCGGCTGGACCCTTCACGCGCTCACCCTCCACCGGCGCCTCGCCGCGACGAAGCGCGATCCGCTGACCGGCCTGTTGCGCCGCGACGCCTACACCCACCGCGCCCGGCGCCTCCTGGCTCGCCACGGCGACACCGTGACCGTGGTCATGGTCGATGCCGACCACTTCAAGGTGATCAACGACCAGTTCGGGCACGCGGCCGGCGATGCCGTCCTCGCCGCGTTCGGCGCTCGCCTCACCGCCTGGGCCGGGCCTTCCGCGGCCGTCGGGCGGCTCGGCGGCGACGAGTTCGCGCTCGTTCTGGACCTCCCCGCCGCTCGCCGCGTCCAGCGCCTGGAGCAGCTGGTGCGGATGCTGCACACCCCGGTCGTCCTCGACGACGGCCGCACGGTCGACGTCGCCGCCTCGGTCGGCGCCGCGACCCCGGCCGCCGTCGGCAGCCGGGACCTGTCCGCGCTTCAGCGGGCCGCTGACGCTGCCCTGTACGACGGCAAGCACACCGGCCGCCCGGTCCTCGCCACCGCCGAGCACGCCACGGTCCCCTCCCTCAACGGCCGGCGCCTCGGCCGCCCGGGCACGGCCACGTGGGGACGGGCGGCATGAGCGACTCGACTCTCCCCGCCGACCCGGGCACCTGGGTGCGGGGCATCACGATCCGCCAGCCCTGGGCCACCTGCGTCCTGGTCGGCAAGCACATCGAGAACAGGCCCGTGCCCTGGCCGTGGCGCGGCTGGCTCCTCCTGCACGCCGGACAGACCACCGAACGCGCCCCGCTGCGTGACCCGCTGGTCGCCACCGCGATCCGCGGCCGCGACCTGCACACCGGCGCCGTCATCGGCATCGCCCGCCTGACCGACTGCCACCAGGACCCGGCCGGCACCCCGCCCTGCTCCCCCTGGGCTCAGGCCGATGCCTGGCACCTGGTCCTGTCCGACGTCCACGAGCTCCCGCTGCCGATCCCCGCCGTCCGCGGGCAGCTCGGCGCGTGGAAGCCGACGCAGGACCTCGTCGACCAGGTCCGTCTCCAGCTCCCCCAGCTCGCCCCGGAGTCCGCGTCATGAGCCGCACCCACGCCACCGATCCCGCCCCCGATCCCCGCTTCCCCTTCCCGCGCATCTCCGCCCCGACCCGCTGCCGCCGAGACCCGGCCCTGTTCGATCTCGATCTCGGCGACCTCAGCGGCGACACGAAGAACGCGGCGCGGGGGCGGCTTGAGCAGGCTCGCCGCGCGTGCTCCGCCTGCCCGATCGCCACCGCCTGCCTGCGGTGGGCGCTGGTCAACAAGACGCTCACCCAGGACGGCGTCTTCGCGGGCATCACCCCCGCGCAGCGCCGCGCCCTGCGCCGCCGCCTGGCCGACCGGCTCGGACCCGACTGGGTCGACGTCCTGGCCGCACGGGACCAGGCCCGCCGCGAGCGGGCCGAGGCCGCCCGGCACACCCCGCTGCCCGTGGCCCAGGCCCGCATCGTCCATCTCGACCGCGAACTCAACGGCCCCCTGCGCCTGCTGCCGCAGCTCACCGCCGAGGAGCAGCGCCTCAACCGCTCCCGGCTCGTGGCCGGCCTCAAGGCCGCGTAGGGGACGCCCGTGTTCACCGAACTGACCGTCAGCACCCGGGCCGGAGCGCTGGCCCTGGCCCCGAGCACGGAGCCTCAGCTCGCCGCCGCCGCGCGGACCGTCACTCGTCACGCCCGCAACAAGGAGGACCTGGCGCTCCTCCTGGACGTCCTCGGACTGCCCACCGCCCACCCGCTCCCGGAAACCGGAGACCCCGCCACCATGACGACCACCACCGGCACCCTTTCCACGCAGCAGTCCGTCGCGCTGTCGATGCACACCGACGGCGCCAGCGAGCAGGACATCCGCGAGGCCACCGGCCTGACCGAGGCCGAGCTGAGCGACCTTATCGCCGACAAGGTCCTCGACCTCCCCCGCGCGTCCATGAGCCCGGTGATCGACGTGCCCGTCGTCCCGCTCCCGGGCTCCGACTCCCTCCAGAAGCTGATCGAGTGGGCGGCCGCGCACCCGGCCGCCTCGGTCCGCAAGAGCGCCGCCCGCATCACCGCCGCCCTCACCGAGCTGTCCGCCCGTCGCGAGAGCGAGGCCGCGCAGCGCGAGGCGGAGGCCCGCGTCGCCGAGGCCCGCGAGGCGCTGGAGAAGGCCGAGCAGGAGCTGCGTGCCGTGAAGGCCGGCACCCGCACCACCACGGCGGCCGCCACCGCACCGACCCCGATCCGCACCGGCACCAGCGGCGCCTACAGCCGCGACGAGCTCGCCGCGATCCGGACCTGGGCGCGTGCCAACGGCCACCAGGTCGCCGACCGGGGCCTGCCGTCCAAGTCGGTCCTGGACGAGTACGCCGCCGCCCACCCGGCCGTCCCGGTCCGGAAGGCGGGCTGAACCGTGACCGCGATACCCCTGGTTCTCGACGGCTACCTCGACGAGCTCCCGGTCCCCGGCGACGACGGCCTGACCGCGCGCTTCCGGGTGATCTCCTCGCCCACCGACGACGCCACCGACGAGACCGTCTTCGCCTGCCGCACCGCCGACCCGCACCTCGCGCACGCGCTGCTCAACCTGATGCAGCCCGGCGACCTGCTGCGCATCGGCGGCCACCTCGCCCTGCCCGGCCCCGCCGACGAGGGCGGCCCCCGCATGGACGTGGACGCCCTGGAGCTCCTGGCCCCCGCGCCCGCCCGGCACCTCGCCGAGATGGTCCTCGACCGCTACGGCTCCTACCTCGTGGTCTTCGACCCCGACGTGGACACCGTCCCGGTCTTCACCGAGACCGGCAGCTGGGTCGGCACCGCCGAAAACGCCGACGCCATCACCGACCTGATCCACGCCCACGAGTCCGGCAGCCCGCCGCCCACCCCCTGAACCCCCGCCCCCGCGCAGCTGCTCCTGGACCTCACCGCGCCCGAAGGGACACCCCTTGTGAAGCTCCGCATCGACCACGCCGACCTCGCCGCGGCCGTCGGCTACGCCGCCCGCACCCTGCCCTCCCGGCCCCCCGCCCCGGTCCTGGCCGGCCTGCTCCTGGACGCCACCGGCGACGAGCGCCTGCGCATCCGAGCCTTCGACTACGAGGTCTCCGCCGACACCACCGCCTTGGCCGCCGTCACCACGCCCGGCCGTGCCCTGGTCCCCGGACGGCTGCTGGCCGACATCACCGCCGCCCTCCGCGACGACGTCCACCTCGACCTCGACGGCACCCGCCTCACCGTGCGCGCCGGCTCCGCCCGCTTCACCCTGCCGCTGCTGCCCCTGGAGGAGTACCCCGCCCTCCCCGAGCCCGGCACCATCACCGGCACCCTGCCCGCCCCGGCCTTCGCCGAAGCCGTCGCCCAGGTCGCCTGCGCGGTCAGCCGCGAAGAGGCCCTCCCGGTCCTCAACGGCGTCGGCCTGCGCCACGACCACGAGGCCGGCACCCTCACCCTGTCCGCCACCGACCGCTACCGCTACGCCGTACGCACCCTGCCGTGGAAGGACGCCGCCCTCCCGGACACCAACACGGTCGTCCCCGGCCGCGCCCTCCTCGACGCCGCCAAGGCCGCCGCCGACGGCGCCACCGTCGACCTCGTCCTCCCGGCCGACAGCAACGGCCTGTTCGCCCTGCACGGCGAGCACCACACCACCACCATCCGGTCCCTGAACGGCGAGCTGCCCAAGTACGCCTCGCTGTTCCCTACCGAGTTCGCCCACACCGCCACCGTGGAGATCGCCGCCCTCAAGGCCGCCGTCCAGCGCGTCGCCCTCGTCTCGCCGAAGAAGGACGGCCCGGTCCGGCTCACCTTCACCGGCGACGGCACCCTCGCGCTGGAGAGCGGCACCGGCGACGACGCCCAGGCCCTCGACGCCGTCGACACCGCCCTCGACGGCGCCGAGCTCGCCATCTCCTTCAACCCGACCTTCCTCCTCGACGGGCTGAGCGCGCTGACGACCGAAGCCGTGACCTTCGGCTTCACCTCGCCCACCAAGCCCGCCGTCCTGCGCGGCCACAGCAGCGACGACCAGGCCCTGCGCTACCTCCTCATGCCGATCCGCCAGACCGACTGACCCGCCCCAGGGGCCGGGCCCGCCCCGGCCCCTGCTGCACCCGATCCGATCTCCCGAGACCACCTCTTCAAGGAGCCGACCATGAGCGACACCCACGAGAACCACGCGACCATCCGCTACACCGCCGACATCGTCGCCGTCACCGACGACGGCCGCGTCCTGCTGGCTCTGTCGATGACGAAGAGCAGCGCTTCTCGGGCGGTTCGGGAGGCGCTGCCCGCGTCGGATATCGATGGCTTCAGACAGCAGCTCGGTGCCGACTGGCAAGACGCCGTGTGCCCCTCGTCCGGGGCCCGGGACAAAAGCGCTGGCTACGGGCGTAGGTGGCGACCCTCATCCCCCGTTGCCGAGTGCCGGCGGGTGCCTCCCGTTCTCGTCGACATCGAGGTCCAGGCTCGGGTGAGTGCCTCCCGAGGGTGTCGACAACCGCTGTCGTGTGACGTCGACAAAGCCACTCGGGGTTCCGCCCGACTGCCCCAACCCCGAGCGCAACAGGTACCTCGCCTACGTGGCCCGCCGCCACGGCGTCCCAGTGTGCGAGACCCTGACCGACACTGTGGCAAAGGCCCTCGCCCTGGTCGCCGCCACAGGTGCCTGATAGTCCGGTTCGGCAAGAAGCAGACGCGCCCGCGACGCGGGCGGCCTGAGAGCCGAAGGCCCGGTTCCCCCGCAGAGGTGATCGCGGAGGAACCGAGCCTTCTTGCGTTCGGAGAGCTTCTCCAGGAGACACAGGGGCCCGGTCTTGCGATCTGCGAGAACCGGGCCCTTTTCTGCTTTCTGCGTTCGGCTTTCTTGTTTCCCGCGGGAAACGTCAGGCGAGGCGCTCGAAGCCGAGTGAGGTGGCGACCTTGTTGTACTCCTGGGCGGGCATGCTGTTCGGGGCGAAGATCGGCACCGGGCAGTCGTCCCTGTAGATCTTCGGCATCTCGCCGGACCAGTGGACGAGGGGGAGCAGGATCTCGCCGTAGGCGTCCTCCAGCTCCGCGAGCGTCTTGAAGTGCTCCTTGGTGCCGTACGAGGAGTTCGGTGCGGCGCAGGCGAGGATCCGCTTCACCTCGGGCGAGATGCCCTTGGTGATGTACTTCCGCTGGGTGCGGATCTCGTGGAGCTTCTTCTCCAGGCGCACCAGGGCGCCGGCCTCCTTGAAGGTGCACAGCACCGGCGGAAGGACTTCGCCGTCGACGTCCTTGTCCAGGGCGATGAACGCGGTGACGGTGGTACGTCCGTAGGTGGCCGGGCAGTCGATGAGGACGGCGTCCCACTCGCCGTCCATCGCCGCCAGGCCGTCGCGGATCCAGTACGAGTCGGCGTTGCGGTGGTCGTTGAGGAGCCGCTCGGCTTCGTCGATGTCCGGGTCGTCGATGTTGCCGGGGACGATGAACAGGTTCTCGATCCGCTCGTACGCGGCGTCCGGGTCCTCAGGGTCGATCTCGTCGACCTGGTATCGGGCCTGGACGACAACGTCCTTCAGCTCGGCCTGCTCCTTCATGACGTCCGTGATCCCGAGCTGCCCGTCCCGGAACGTGCTGTAGCCCAAGACCTGGCTGCTGTTGCACTGCGGGTCCAGGTCGATGACGAGGACCCGGTACCCGCGCTGCGCGATGATCGCGGCGAGGCTGGTGCACGAGCTCGTCTTGGCGGTGCCGCCGGCCTTGAGGGCGAAGACGAGGACGCGGGTCTTGTCGAGGACGCGCGCTCGGGCGAGCGTTGCTGTGCTGCTGTTCATGGAAGTCTCCGGAGAGCCGGGAAGGACGGTGTTCACTTCGCCTCCTGGGAGGAGAGGCCAAGCAGTTCCTGCTCGTACTCGGTCGGCTGGTAGGCGACCTTGCTGGTGACGAGGAACTTCAGGTGCGCGCGGTCGCGGTCGTCCCATTCGCGGTCGGTTCGGGAGGCGCGTACCTCGTTAGCGGCGAGGGCGATGGCGAACGCGGCCCGGCGCTTCAGGTTGGCATCACCGCCAGCCGTGATCGCGTCGAAGTAGGCGGTCGCCCGTCCGACCTCGGGCCCCTTCCCCAGGTCCCTCAGCCACTCGTGAGCGCGGACAGCAGCCTCCTTCCACTCCTTCGGGTTGAGCACGGCGTTGACCAGGAGCGCGTTGAACTCGGAGGCGCCGGCGTACCGCTCCTCGGACAGGACCAGTCGGCAGGCCAGGTCACGCTGTTCGGCGGACTCGGTTGCTGCAAGGAGCCTGTTCTGCTCCTCCGCCGACTCCTCGGGCTCGGCGGCACCGGCCGGCTGGTTGTCTGCGGAGTTGTCACCAGTCGACTGGTGCGGGATCGACGGCTCGCCCTGCTGGGCGGAGGGGTCCGCCTGCTCGATCCCCTGCTCCAGATCCTGTTTCCCGCGGGAAACAGGATCGTCGCCTCCGGCCGCCTCCAGCTCATCAGCCATGGAAGCCGGGCTGCCAGGCTTCGTGTTTCCCGCGGGAAACGCGGCTTCGAGCTTGAGGCGGTTCTTCGCGGCCTCCGCCGTGATCTTCTCCTCCCGCATCCACCCGAATGCCTTCAGCTGGAGGGAGTGCGCGGCGTCGGAGGAGTTGCTGTCCTGCTCGTCCTTGATGGTCGACAGCGTGTAGCCGGCCTTCGGCGAGGTCTTCCCCGCGTGGATCGAGTCCTGGATCGCCTGGGGGAGGTCCAGCAGGTTGAGGATGCGCGTGACGCTTCCGCGGCTGCTGTAGCCAGCCCGCTCGGCGATCTCCTCGCCGGTCAGGCCGCGCCGCCGCAGCAGGTCCAGCTGGAGGGCCTGTTCGATAGGTGTGAGGTTCTCCCGATCCTTGTTCTCACTGATCAGGTTCTCCTCGATCGTGCGCTCCTTGGCCCACCGGTCGCGGAGGATCACCAGCATCGGCTTGCCAGCCTTGAGCGCGGCCTCACGGCGGCGGTGGCCGGGGCCGAGGATGTAGGTCCGATCCGGGTGCGGCACCTGGTCGGCCCACTCCGGGTACATCTCCATGAACAGATCGGTGTGCATGACAGCACCGGGCGTGTGGACGCCCTGACGCTGGACGCTGTCGACCAGTTCGTCGATGTTCCCCAGCCCGAGACGCTGGTTCATGGGGTTCGGGGTGATGTCGGCCGGGTTGTGCTCGAACAGCTCCCCGTCCTCGGGATCGAGCACGTGAATCCCAGAGATCGGTCCCGGGCTGGACGCGTCGACCCCGGCCTTCGCCCGCTCTTGGTTGAGCTTGCCGCCGCCCTTGTTCCGCATGGGCTTGCGTGGCGCGGTCATGAATCCTCCGGGATGGTGCTGTGGTGATAACGGGGGAACCCTAGCGGTCGCCCCTCAGGTGAGAGCTGCTTAGGTGCTGATGTCTGCTCCTGGGGCTGCTGGTAGTAGGTGGCCAGCCTGCCGTGTTTCCCACGGGAAACACCGGGCCGGACTACCGGGCAGCGATGCCCTTGAAGCCGGACCCGAGCCCGCGCCGCCTGCCATGCGATGTGGCGCCGGGCCGGGCGGTGAGGGACGTGACCACTGCCTGGACGGTCTGCGGGGTGAGGCCGGCGCTCACCTGCCCGGAGGCAAGGACCCGCGCGTACGCGCCCGTGCCGTGTGCGCGGAGAGCGTCGGCGAGCGCGGCGGCTGCAGTCTCCGCTGGCCCGGCGCCCCAGCCGTCCTCGTCCTCCGGCTGTGCCTGTCGGGGGAGGGTGTCGCGTCGGCTGAGGAGCACGGCCAGGGCCTGCGCCTCGGGGGCGTCCAGCGTCACGGTGACCAGTGCGGCACCGAGCTGGTGGACACGGTGCCGGGCCAGGCCATGAGCGGCGAGTGCCTGGCGCAGCGCCGCGCTCGTCCCGGCCGTCGCCCTGCCGCCGACGGATTCGCTCGCTCCGGCTGCGGCCTGTTCGGCGCGCTCGACGACGGCGGCCGCGGCGATCGGCACGACGGAGAGGATCTCCGCGCACTCGGGATCGAGCTGGGCGAGCGCACCGGCCAGGACCTCGAGGGCGGCGGCCACGTCCTCTACCGCGTCCGCGCTCCAGCGCGACGGGCCGGCGGCGTCGGCCAGCGTGCACGCCGCGACGACGGCTTCCTCCGCCAGCGCTTCGACCCTGCCCGGCCCGGTAGTCAGCTTCATGTCCCGCCCAACGAGATGTGACCGCGCGAGGTGGTGCGCGCTGATCACATGATGACGTCCGTCCGCTCCATCCCCGGGGCCATACGACGGCCTTCGGCCAGGGGCCGGTCCAAGATGCTGTGGGTCCCGATCCGGTGCCACACGACGTGGGGGAGTCCGGCGACCACCGTCCGGCCGTACGACCACGTCGCGCGCCCGTCCGGCGCCCAGGTGAGTTCGTAGACGCCCGGCGCGCAGCGCACGCCCTTGATCCGTAAGCCGGGGCGGAAGCGGCGGCCGGTGCGCAGGTCGGGGACGAAGGCGTCCAGGACGACGCGGCGGAAGCGCCGGCGCTGGGCGGGGGTGAGGTGCTGGAGGTCGGCGGTGAAGCGGGGGCAGGTCTCGAAGGTGGGCACGGTGGTCTCCTCCGGGCAGCACGACGAAGCCCCCGGCGGGTGCGGGGGCTGCTGTAGGCGGTGCTCGTTGGTGGTGTTCGTTCGGTGGCGCTGGATGGGGCTCAGTAGTGCTGGATGGTGTCGTTCGGGTCGTGATGGGCGTGCTGCCGGAGAGCGATGACATTCGCGTCCGGCCCGGCGCCGCTTCCCGCCCGGCGGGCACCTGAGAAGAAAGTTCGGCCTCTCCTCCCGCCTGGCGGGACGTGCCGCGTATCGGCCTTTTCTTGCAGGTCAGAGCCGTGTGGCGTGGTCTGCATGACAGTCGACATCAGGGTCATCCGGGCCGGTCAGATGTACCGCTACTACCTGCGCGAGACCGCCGTCGGCGACGGCCGCCGCCCGGCCCGCACACCGCTGCGCGCCGCCCAGGAGCAAGCCGGCGTCCCGGCCGGACGCTGGATGGGCCGGGGACTCGCCGCGCTCGGACTTGCGTCGGGTGAGGAGGTCACCGAGGCGCAGCTGCGGAACCTCTTCGGCGAGCGGGGCCGCCACCCGTACGCGGACCGGATCGAGGCCGACCGGCTCGCCGCGGGCGACTCGGCGAAGAAGGCGTATCGGGCCGGCGCCCTCGGACGCCGGGTGACGGTCACCGGGGTCGACTTCGTCTTCCGGCCGCAGCCGAGCATCTACCTCCTGTGGGCGTTCGGGGATGAGGAGACCCGTCTGGTGATCGAGGCCGCGCACGAGCGGGCGATCGAGCGGGTGCTGGAGTGGATCGAGGACGAGGTCGCGGTGATCCGGTACGGCAAGGACGGCATCTACCGGGTGAGGCCGCCCGGCGGTCTGGTCGCCGCGCGCTTCCGCCACTACGAGGCGAGGTCGGGTCGGCCCTTGCTCCATGATCATCTGCTGCTGTCGGTGAAGGGGCAGCGCCTGGACGGGAAGTGGGGCTCGATCCACACCCTGGCCCTGCACGAGAACACGGTGGCGGCCTCTGTGCTCTACAACGAGATCGTGGCCGCTGAGGTCTGCGAGACGCTGGGGCTGGCGACCGAGCCGCGCACCGTCACCCCGGGGCGCCGGCCGGTGATGGAGATCGCCGGGGTGCCGCACGAGCTGATCCGCTGGACCGCCCGGCGCAGCGACCAGATCGCCGCCTGCCTGGCCGAGCTGGAGGAGGAGTACGTCACCGCCGTCGACGATGACGGCGAGCCGCGGTTCCTGCCCGTGGTCTCGGAGCGGGCCCGCGCGAAGATGAACCAGATCGCCGCCCGCAAGACCCGCCCGCCCAAGCGGAAGACCCAGCCGCTCGCGCAGCTGCGTGTCTGGTGGAAGGTGAGCGCGATCCTGACCTCCAAGGTCGCCGCCGGCGTCATCACCTCTCTCCTTGAGCACGCCCGCGCCGCGGCCGCCGCGATCCGGGCCCGGGTCGCGGCCGTGGTCGACGTCGCCCTGGCGGCCGTCGACGTCACCGCGACGGTGTTCGTGATGAACGACGGCGGCCGCTTCCACCGCCGGCACCTGCTCGCCGAAGCCCGCCGCCACCTCGCCCTGGTCCTGCGCGGCCGCCGCCGCGACCCCGGCCTGGACGAGGAGATCGTGGCCGCCGCTATCTCCACCCACTGCCTGGACATCAGCGAGCCGACAACCACGATCGGCCTGCTGGCGGACTACCGCCTCTACACCGCCCGGTGGTCCCTGTCCGGCCTCCCCACCCGCCGCCGCCCACCGGCCCCCGCGACCGAGTCTGACCGGCAGCCCCCGGCCGATCCCGGCGAGCCGGTTGCGCCCCGGCCCCCGGGTCAGGACGCGGGGGAGTGGGAGATTCCCCGCGTCCCGCTCCAGTACGAGCGCGCCGTCCTCGCCAGCGCGGTGCTCCGCGAGAAGTTGCGCACCACCGCCAGCGCCACCGCCGTGCGGGGCCGGGCGTACGACGTCGTCGCCCACCAGCAGGCGGCGATGCCCGAGCAGCTGCTCACGTCCGAGCCGGCCGACCCCGAGCACGACGACCAGGAGCCGAAGGCCGGTCGCGGGGAAGCGATCGACCTGACGGCGCTGCGGGCCCTGCGGGCATCCCGCACGGACGTGGAAGCCCTCGATCTCACCGCCGACCGACTGCGCCGCCTCCAGGAGGTGGCCACCAAGATGGCCGACGACGCCCGCGTCCGCGCCGACCGCGTCCTCGCGGACCGCACCGCCGCACAGGCCGACGCCGACGCGGTGCGCCCGGACGACCAGCAGGCGCACCGCTCACAGGAACCCGGACCGCACAGCGGCCGGGAGGCCGGCCACTGAGGGGACCCGATGGTGCGCACCCGGTGCGGTGGTGCGCACCGACGATGCCCCGCCCCCGCTCCACCGAGTGGAGTCCACGTCCGGGAGTGGACGCCACCGTGCTCGGCAGCCACTCCACCGAGTGGAGCCCACCGGGTGGAGGTGGACGCCATCGACGGGAGTGGGGCCGCGCCTCCACCCGGGCCCACTCCACCGCGCCGCGTCCACTCGGTGCGCACCACTTCCGCGCGCCGGCCGCACCGGTGCGCGCACCGCCCACCGAGTGGAGGCGCACCGGATGGACGGTGGTGCGCATCGTGGTGCGCACCGGATGGACTCGGTGCGCACCGGATGGGCGCTCCACCGCACGAGTGCGCACCCGATGGTGCGCTCCACCGCACCGGTGCGCTCCCCCCGGTGCGGTGGTGCGGTGGTGCGGTCAGCGGTGCGCACCGGGTGCGGAGTGCACCGCGTGCGCCAGCGCCAGGTGCTCCTCGCGCATCGCCTCCAGGGTGGCGTGGGTGTCTCCGTGGTCGTCGGGGTCGGGGATGACGTTCTCGACGAAGCGGATGATGCTGCGGGCGATGCCGAGTACCGCTGTGGTGGGGGAGTCGCGCGCCCAGTCCCGCAGCGCGGACAGCAGGACGCACCCGACCTCGTCCAGTGCGAAGGAGTCCGCGCACAGGTGGGTGGCCTTCCCGTCCACGGTCGTGACGAACCAGATGATGTCCTCGGCGAGCTGCAGCAGGGTGAACGCCAGCTCCGGGGTCGCCTCCACCCGTCCAGCGGCGTAGGTGCCGCCGCCCGTCTGCAGCGCCAGGAGGTAGTCGAAGCCCTGCTCTACCTGCTCGGGCGTCAGCGGCGTACGGGTCGGGGTCAGGTACGGCATGAAGTGCTCCTCACGATGACCGCCGTGCGTCTCACGGCGTCGTCTTCGTATGGTCGGCGCGCTGCCCTGTGGACAGAGGGACGGAGAACTCTCCCCCACTCGGACTGGATGAATCGGGTCTGCAAGGGGCAAAACGGGCCCCCTTGTCCATGATGGTCGGGCCGATCACGAACCTGGCTCCGACCCCTTGTCCACCTCTGCTACCGTCCCGGCCCCGGCCGCGTTTCCCCTAGACAGCGTCCGCTACCGGCCACGGTCAGACCGCGGACAAGGGGGTCGGCTGCACGCTGCTCCCTCGAGGTCCCGCCCGCCAGGGCGGACCGGAAGCGAAGGAGCCACCGCGATGACCACGCCCCGACCCCCGGCAGGCGCCCGGCACACCCGCCCTGACCACGGGCCCGACCAGCGCCGGGTAAGCCGCCTTGGCCTCCTGCGGTGCGCACTTGGGAGGCCACTGTGGAACCCACTTTGGTGCCCGGCACCAAGCCGGATGAAGAAAGCCCAGGTCACCACGCAGATTCGGCCGCGCGCCGCGTCGTCACAACCCTCTTCTCTCCTCCTGAACTTCTCTGTGATGTCCGTGGAGGAGGAGATCATCGGATCCGGGGGCCGGATGCCCTCGGCGGCCGGGCGCGGCCGGTGCTCGGCAGACGGCCGCGCGTGCCAGACGACGGAGAGGGAGCGCAGCTGATGGCAGGGAAGCGTGAGGAGAACCCGGCGGGGTCGTCGAACAACCTGCGCGGCGACGTGCGGCGCGTGCTCGGAGTGCTGAAGGTCGCAACCGTCGAGCAGATCCAGCAGATCTCAGCTCCGCACCTGAGCTACCGGCACACCGACAAGCCGACCCCGTCGAAGCGGAAGCAGGCGCGCACCGCCGCGCACACCGGGGCGCTGTCCGATCTGCGCAAGCACGGCCTGGCGGAGAACGGCGGGCAGCTTCCGGGCGGGGACAGGCTGCGCAACCTCACCCCGATGGGCCTGAAGGCCGCCGCTCGCGAGCTGGGGCGGCCGGTGGGGGAGATGGGCGACACGGCCCGCGGCGCGGGCCGCACCGGGGCCTCGCACCCGATGACGGTCAACGAGGCCGTGCTCGCCCTGCTGCGCCCGAAGCCGGACCTCGCCGAGCTCGTCAGTGAGCCGGCCGACGTCCGCGCCGCCGCGCAGGCCGCCTTCGACGCGCCCGCCGGGCTGGGCACCATCGCCTCCTACGCGACCGAGGTGGCGCTGCCCGCGACGGGCACCTGGTCCAACCCGGGCAAGGGCGGCGCCCAGGCGGATATCGTCATCACCGCGCCCGAGGACGGGGTGCCGCTGCTGTTCGTGGAGATCGACAACTGCTTCGAGTCCGCTCAGGTCCTCGCCGCGAAGATCGACAAGTACATGCGGTTCTCCCAGCGGAAGGTGAAGGACACCGGCGGCAAGGAGCGGCCGATGTGGCGCACCCGCTGGTGGGTGCCCGACGGCCGCCGCGGCGACCAGCCGCACCCGCCGCTGCTGCTCGTCTTCAACCGGATCGGCCCGCGCAACCCCAACACTGTCGTCGCGCAGCTGGCCGAGCTGACCGAGCGGCACTGGAAGGGCACCGCGTACGAGGACGGCTTCCACATGTACGACGGCAAGCTGCCCATCGTCGTCACCGGCATGAAGCAGCTCCAGGAGCACGGCCCGGCCGGAGCGGTCTTCCGGCGCTTTGGCCGGCCGCACAACCAGACGCTCCTCGAGGCGATCGGCAACCCGCGCCGCGAAGCCCACGACGCCCGCCAGCAGGCCGAGTACGCCACCCGCCAGCGCGAGCACCAGGAAGAGCTGCGCCGCATCGCCGCCCAGCACAAGGCCGAGAAGGAGGCACGCCGCCCGGTGTGCACCGACTGCGGCACCCGGTTCACCGACGAACGGTGGAAGGCCATCGAGCCCGCCGGGTGGAGCGCCCCGCGCGAGACCCACCCGCACCTGTGCGACCACTGCAAGCAGCGCGCCCACGCCGCCGAACGGCAAGCCGCGCAGGCCGGGCCCGAGCACCAGGAGCACGACCAGGCCGTGCCCGAGCAGAAGGCCGGCGGCACCTGGCTCTCCCGCTTCCGCGGCTGACGACCGGATCGAGAGCACGGCCGGGCAGGACGTCCTGCCCGGCCGTGACGGCTACTCCCAGGGCCGTGGCAGCGCGTGCCACAGGTCCCTGAGCCAGTCGGGCGGGTTGGTGAGGAACTTGTCCACCAACCGGGCCGTGATGGAGCGGGCGGCCCCCTGGGCGGCACCCTGCGCTATCGCGGCGGTCAGGCCGGCACCGACAGCGGGCTGCTGCGGGACAGGCTGCTGCGGGACGGGCGAGCGGACGGGCGGCTGTACGGGCGCGGGAACGTTGTCCCGGGTCATGACGCTGCTCCCTTGAGCAGATGAATCGAGGACAGCGGACACCTGCTGTGGTGTCGTCCGCGTGGGGGTGGTGAGCGCCTCGCGGTCGGCGGTCCTGCGGCTCTCTGCGTGAGAGCGTCCCTGTGGGGTCGTAGCCCTGGCCCAAGGTGGCGTGTCCAGCGTAGCGGCGATCGGCGCAAGTGGTGCCCCGGGCGTCTGGCGGGTGGTCATCGGTACTGCCTCCAGCGTCAGTTCGACATGGCGGGCGGACAGTGACAGGACTCAGGTGCTTGCGTCTCGTCCTGGCGGGCACGGCTCCTTCAACTCGTAGAGCCGCAGGTCGGGATCCCGGCAGCAGCGACCAGGAGGAAAGATCCCGGGGCACGAGGAAGGCCCGGACGCCTGGTCCGGGCCTTGCGCTGTCGAAGGATGGTGAGTGAGTCGACTGCCATGAAGTGAGTCGGCAACCTGTTCGTCTACGCGACCGCCGGCACCGGCCTTTGACCGGCCGACGGGTACAGGGCCTCCACTCACCACCACGCTCACCACCGGCCTTACCAAGCCGCCGCGCACCGCTGTGACCTGCAAGGGTCAGTACTTGGGTTACTCCTCGCCCGCCAGGACCACGGCCGACCCCGCTCCCGCCGCCCCTCTCGGCCCTACGCCCCGCCGCACCCGGGTAGGGTCGGGCACAGCCCGCGCCGATATGGCGTGCGCGGGCGAGGCCCGGTGCCCAGCGCGCTCTGGGAGCAGTACCACCGGGCCGCCCCTTCCTTCCCGCTCGGCCTGTCCGTACGGGTTGCGGGTCGCCTGCACGAGCCGGACGGGATGCGGCTGGTGAGTGCAAGTCACCATGGTGAGTCCGGCCGTGACCCTGATAGGTCCGCCCCCTGTTTTCCCAGGTGAACGGGCCTGCTGATAGGCGAGGCTGATAGGAGTTCGGGCCGCACTTACCACGCCGGAAGCTGGGCAAAATGTGCGACTTGCTCCGTCTGCGGTGTGCAAGCATGTGGCCATGAGCGAGCAGCATGAGCCGGAGCCAGAGCCGGAGGACGAGCCGGAGCCGGAGGACGAGCCGGAGTCGGAGGACGAGCCGGAGCCGGAGTCGGAGGACGAGCCGGATGGCGAGGCAGATCTTTCCCGCATTGGCCTGCCAGATCTGTCTGGTATCTACGTTCCGGACCTCTCCGGCGTCTACGAGTCGATCCTCAATCCGCTGAGGCCGTACCTCGAATATCAGAGCCATCTGTCCAGGTTCGCCGCTGAGGCCGCTCGCCTTTCGAAGTTTGCCGTCCCACGCGTAGCCATCCCGACTCCGGGGCTCACCAACGCGATAGAGGCCATGCGTTCCCAGGTCGCTGACCTGACCGGCTTCAACGACGCGATCACACAGGCCCTCGAACCGATTACGTCGGCGTATTTCCAGACCGCGCGTTGGCATCAGGTCTTCTCGTCGATGACCGAAGCGGCCCGGAGTATCTACCCGGAGAACCTGCGAGAGCTGACACCCGGGCTCGACGAGATGGAGACACTTCTCGTCGACGAGGGGATCCCACTCATGTGGGTTCCCGGACCGGGCACCGTTCAGGCTCTACTAGGAGCTCCTGATGGTGCTGCCCGCCGACGGCTCATCGGGCAACGCTGGAAGGGCATCACCAACGACTGTGAGGACGTTCTCGAAGAGGTCAAGCACCCAGCCCTCCAGGATGCCCGCAGCTTCGCCCTGGACGTCGTGAACGCATTGCGGGATGGACACACCAGCGCGGCCCAGGCCCTGGCGGCCAACCTGCTCGACTCCGTCCTCCAGCGCCACCTCAGTAGCGCCCTGCGAGTCCAGCTCACGCGGAACGACTTCAAGAAGGATGGCGTCAAGTTCAAGCTGGACGCCTACAAGTTCAAGGTGGCCTGCACGTTCGCCCCCGTCTGGTACGCGCATGCCAAGTACTACCCCGCCAAGGGAGACGCGATCCCCCGCACGTTCGGCAGGCACCCCAGCACCCACGGCGTCTCCAAGACCCAGTACTCGCGCATCAACACTGTCTACGCCCTGATGCTCGTCACCTCGGTGATCAAGCTGTTCGACACCGAGCTGCCTCGCTGAGACGAGTTCGTCCGCCGTCGGCGGCGGGCAGGCGCGATGGGTCCACGTACAGGGCCCGGCTGTCGGTGGTGGCTGGGAGGCTGAGACCCATGGACAGGGATGAGGAGTTGCTGCGCGGCCGGGTCTACGGCGCCGACCACGACCACCCGGGCCCGCTCCCGCACCGCGACTACGTCGAACTGGTCGGCGGCCCGCTCGACGGGCTGCTGCTCGACATCACCGGCTGGACAGCGGACGAGATCCAGACCGGCGTCGCCCTGACGACCGAGCTCGGGCAGTTCGGCGCCGGCGGCCGCGCCCTGTACGACCCGCGGCCCGGCGAGCGGAACCGCTGGGATTGGTCCGGCGACACACCCTGACGCCGCATCCGGGCACGCTCAACTTCGGCTGACCGACGACAGCGGGGCCGGACAGGAACACCCTGCCCGGCCCCGCTGCCCGTTCCGGCTGCTCACCGGCTGAGGCGGATGCCTGGACCCCACGCGAACTCGAGGTCGTCCAGGAAGACGGTCTCCAGCTCCTTCTCCCACTCGCTGCGCAGACCGAACGGGTTGATCTCCATCCGCTCCAGGATGACCAGGGTCTCCGGCTGCCCGATCAGTGCGTACCGGCCGTGGGAGGCGGGCCGACTGCCCGGCCCGTACGCCCGCAACAGCTCCTCCAGGCGCTCGCGGTGCTGCTCGACGAACACCTCCAGGCGCTCGATGTACCCCTGGCGTTCCTCGGGGCGCACCGCGCTCAGCGCGACGTCCAGGAACTCCCCGTCCGGCCAGTGCCGCGTCCCCGGAGCGGCCAGGGCCCACGGGAAGCGTTCCGCCGCCGCCAGGACCTCCTTCGCGTCCAGCTCCACAGCCGGGGCCGGGGCCTCTGCCGGGGCGGGGGAGTGCGGCTGCTGGAGGTGGGCGAGGAGCAAGGCGCTGGACGCGGCGCGCCCCCGCCCGGTGGTGGCGGTGGTGTCGGCGATGCGCCGCAGGTGGCTGGCGACGTCGCGGACCCCGGCGAACCAGCCGTCCTCGAACCGCGGCTCGGCTCCGTGCGGCGGGCTG
Source organism: Streptomyces omiyaensis (assembly GCF_014650895.1). GTDB lineage: Bacteria > Actinomycetota > Actinomycetes > Streptomycetales > Streptomycetaceae > Streptomyces > Streptomyces omiyaensis. The sequence continues at coordinate 3,678 of NZ_BMVV01000048.1, read as the reverse complement.
CTCTCGGAGATCCAGGTGTGAGCGCCGGCGACCGCCCCGGCCTCCAGGGCCGCGACGATGTCGTCAGCCTGCTCGTGCCCGATGCCGACGGCGGCCAGGGCCTGGAAGACCACGAACCGCGCGCTTGTGGCTTCGGTCTGGTGATGGCTGACGGCGGCCAGCTCCTGGCCGTACGCGACCGGGTCGTACTGCTCGGTGCTCATGGGGTGCCTCCCTGCTCTGTCCGGGTGCGGTTGGCGACCCAGTCCGGATCGCGTGAGGGCACCGGCACCGGGGCGTCGATGGCCGGGGCGCGCATGATGCGCCAGCTGGTGCGCGGCGCGGTGACGGCGTGGGCCAGGACGACGACGGCCTGCCGCCCGGCGCCGCCCCGGGCCCACGCCCCGGCGTGGCGGACCTGATCGGCCGCCCAGTCGCCCAGGCGTCGCCACGGGCGCAGCCGCCCGAGCAGATAGCCGACCGCGAGCGCGACGGCCGCGGTGACGACGACGCCCACCATCAGGACCACCGCATCCCGATCGCGGACAGCAGCTCCACCCGCTCCTGCGACAGCGTCGCCGCCCGGGAGCGCTGGTTCCCGACCCACGCCCCGAGCCGGAGCTCCCGCTCCTCCTGGTCCTCGCCGACGATCCGTTCGACGTGCTTCCGAGGGACCCGCAGGTGCCCCTCACGCTCGAAGAACTGCTTGGCGGCCTCGTAGTTCAGCGCCCACTTGTCGGCCTGCGTACGGCGCGGCTGCGGCTTCTCCTCCTCGGTCGCGGGGGTGATCCCGAGGACCTGCTCACACATCCACTGCTGCACGGTCGTCAGCTTGTCCCAGCCGAGCCGCTGCGCCCGCACCCACCGTCCGAGGTCCTCGCCCTGGTGCATCACCTCGCCGGGCTCGGTCGGCAGCGTGCCGCCGACCTCCTCCAGGTGGAGCCGGACGAGGTGGAAGGCGCGCTGCCACTCCACTGGCCAGGCCGGGCACCACGACGGGTCGATGTCCTCCAGCTGCTCGCGCCGCTCCGCCGACAAGGCGCCGGCCCACGACTCCACCGGCAGCCCTTCGGCCTGGCGCTGCTCAAGCTCCTGGGCACGCCGGGCGGCGGCCCGCGCGTTCTTCAACCAGGTACCCACCCGGTAGCCCTGGAAGGTGGCGTCCAGCGGGGCCAGGAGGTGCCCGTTCACCTCGGCCCACCCGCGCGCCGCCGCGAGTCCTTCCTCCCACGCGACGTCGAAGTGCGACCACACCATGCCCAGCTTCTCCAGCTGCTCGATGCGGTCCTCGTCCATGTCCCCGCGGGCGTAGAAGCGCCGGTTATCGGCGATCCACTGCCCCAGGGGGAAGTTGGCGAGCGAGGCCGGCCAACCGACCCCCTCCGCCTCCTCACCCTCCGGCACGCGATAGGTGAAGGGCACCTTCAGGTCGCCGTGCTCGCGCGCGAAGACGACCGACGCCTCCACCCCACGCCGCCAGTGCTCGTGCTCCGGGTTGAGCACCCGCAGGTTGATGAACGCGGCCAGCTGCGCCGGGTCGCGCGGCGTGCTGAACTTCAGCAGCTTCCGCGCGGGCGCCGACGGGCCGCCAGACCCGTTCCCCTCGCCCCGGCCCTCCTGGCCCTGCGCGGCCTTCTGGACGGGCTTGTAGGCGCTGGGAGCCTGCTGCTCGGCGAGCTGCTCCACCACCCGGGCGTCGTGCGCCCTGAGCGCCTCCAGGAGCTTCGCCAGCCCGCCGAACGCCCGGGAGGTCAGCATGTTGTCCGCCGTCTCGCCGGGCCCGAGCAGCACCGGCACCACGAGCGAGGCGACCTTGCCCTCGCCCGGGTGCATCCGCAGCGCGCGGCCGACGGCCTGGACGAGGTCGGGCATGGAGCCGCGCACGTCGGCCCAGTAGACGGAGTCACACTCCCGGGTATCCACGCCCTCCCCGAGCACCTTTACCGAGCCCAGGAAGCCCTTCTCCACGACGGTGCCGTCCGTGGCGATGCCGCCGGCGAACTCCCCGAGGACCCGGCGCCGGTGGCCCGGCTTGTGGTCGCCGCACAGCCAGTCCGCCCAGATCGTGCGCGGGTACAGCTCGGGGTCGGCGGCGTGCAGCTGCGTGGCGACGCCGGGAAGGCCGGCCGCGAACGCCTCGGCCTCCTTGACGACGTGGTGGAAGACAAGCGTCCTGCGGAAGCCCTCCTCAGCCGACGCCTTGAGCAGGGCGGTCTGGAGGGCTGCGAGCCGGGCTCCGCGGACCTCGTCCGAGCGGCCCTCGGCGCCCAGGAGCTGGGCGGCCTGGAGCTGGGTGTCGGTGATGTCCACGCACACCACCTGGTAGGGGGCGCAGATTCCCCGGTCGATCGCCTCCGAGAGGGTCAGGGTGAACGCCCTGCTGCCGAAGGGTCCGTCGGGGTCGTCTTCCATGCTCGCCACGAGCTCGCCCGGCGCGCCCTCGGAGTCCTCGTCCAGCTGCCACAGGCGGGGCGTGGCGGTCATGTAGAGGCGACGCAGGGACGGGATGCGGGTGTTGTCGTGGACGACCGCCCACGGCTTCCCGATCCGCCCCGACGTCCGGTGCGCCTCATCGACCACGATCAGGTCCCAGCCCGGAAGGCCGGCCTGGTGCGCACGCTCCAGCGTGCCGAGCCCGAGGGAGGCGTACGTGGCGAGCACGGTGACCTTGTCGAACGGCCGCACCCAGTCGACCAGCTCGTCCACGTCCGTGGTGTTGGGGAAGGTCACGTCCTCGCCCCGCAGGGACGAGACCCCGATCATCGGGCCCGTACGGCCGCCCTCGCGCCACGCGGCCTCGGTCTGGGTGAGCAGGTCCAGCGAGGGGACGAGCACCAGCACCCGGCCCGCGCGGAGCTTCTCCGCGCTGCGGGCCGCGACCCGGGTCTTGCCGGACCCGGTCGCCATGATCACCTGAGTCCGCAGACCCCTCTCGGGCGCAAGCGATCTTGCAGGCAATTCGAGGGCACGGACAACCGCGTCAATGGCTTCCTGCTGCGCCGCCTCACGCTGATCGGTTCGGCTTGTGGTCGACATATCCGTCTGCCTTCTCCTGGGCTCTCGGTTGGGCCGGAAACGGGAAACCTGCACGTAGTTGGCGTGCGATCGGCTACGGTGAACCTCACCGGAACCCGGTCACAGCCTCGGACCAGTAGCGGGGGAGCGTGATCGAAAACCGATCCAGGCCCCTCAGTGGTGGTGCTGTCTGAGTCCAGAGTCTATCTCGTGCTTCAAAGTGAAGCACTCAGAACGCAGAAAGTCCCTCGAACGTGGCTGAATTCTGTTACTGTTGCCTTATAGGCACCCCGGAAAGCAGCCTGACGGCCGGTCAATTCGCCCCCGCAACCCCCGGCTCAGCCCCTCACCCTCCCGACCACCTGTCACCCCTCTCCCCTTGCTGCTGCTTGTGGCCTGAGCCCCGTGGGTGGGCCGCGCGGAGCGTGGCACGCCTGGCCGGTGGGGGAGTGGGGCCCGCGCCCCGGGTGGCTGGAGCGCAGCGGAGGCCACGGGTCGGCCGGAGGCCGGCCCCGGCCCGCAACGCGGGCCGGATGCCCTGCCCTTGGCGGTGCGCGCGGAGCGCGTGCCCGCTGGCGGTAAGCGGAGCGAGCCGCCTCCGCTCACGCGGAGCGGGAGCGGCCGGGGCGCGCAGCGCCCCGGCTCGCTGTGACGGGCGCAGCCCGGAGGGACCCGCTCCGCGGG
>NZ_BMVV01000047.1 GCF_014650895.1 Streptomyces omiyaensis | reverse complement strand
CAGCCAGAGCGTGCCCGTCTTGTCGCGGGCGACGAAGTCGGAGGGGCCGGAGCCGACCGAGCCGAGCACCTCGATCCGGTCGTAGGCCTGCCAGCCGCCGCCGACCTTGGTGGACGAGTAGCGCGGGACGAGGGTTCCGGCGGCGGCGTCGAACCTGGTGTCGGCCCACCACAGGACGCCCGCGGTGTCCCGGGCCAGCAGGTCGGGGCTGCCGTTCCAGCCGAGGTCGTGCTGGGTGGCGGCGTTCTTGACGGCGGTGAAGCTGCCGGAGGCCTTCAGGTCCGGGCCGACGCCGTTCTGGGGGCGGGCCGTGAACGACCAGTCGTAGGTCCCGGTGGCGGCGTCCCGGCCCATCTCGGACTCGGCCGCCACGTCCGCCCAGTCGACACCGAACTCGCCTCGGTCGAAGAGGTAGGGGCTGCCGGCGGACTCGGTGTAGAGGTGCAGCGTCTTCGAGAAGGACTTGCCCGTCGCCCGGTGGGTGATCCTCAGGTCGACGTCGGCGTTGTCCCGGGACATCCTCCACCGGAGGGACATCCGGGAGGCGAGGTCGAACGGCCGCGGGATCTGCGCGCCGAGGTGGCGCAGGGCCACCGGCCTCCCGGTGACGGCGACCGCCTGCGCGGTCGGCACGCCGTCCGCGCCGATCGAGATCCGGTAGAGCCCGTCACCGTGCTCGACGGTGCCGCCGCGCACGTACGCCGTGTTGCCGGGGCCGGGCATGACGGACCCGTCGGCGTAGTCGAGGAGCTCGACCGTCCGCCCCGAGGCCAGGGACTTCGCGGTGAAGGGCACGTACGCCGGGGTGTTGCCCGTGCCGTCGCCCTCCAGGCTCGTCCAGGTCCCGTACAGCTGCCACGAGTCCAGCAGGCCGACGACCATGCTGCTCTCGTCGGGGTCGAAACCGAAGTCGGTCACGGTCTCCGCGCCGGTGGCGCGGTCCTCGGAGTGGACCTTGCTCCCGTCCACCCACACCAGGTGGGTGGCGGAGAACGCGGCCTGCCCGGCGCGGGAGGCGGGCCGGTGGACGGAGGTCGCCTTCGCGGTGGCGAGGTCCACCACGGCGAGCTCGCTCTTCCACGCCGTCCCGTCCCGCAGGGAGTACGTGAGCAGGACCGAGCCGTCGCGCGCGGGGGTGGAGGAGAGGTACGCGGTGGCGTCGGCCGGGAGGCCCTGGACCGGCCGCTGGGTGAGGGTGCCGCCGGCGCTGGTGACCAGGTGCAGCTCCACGGAGCCGTCGGCCTTCGTCACCTTCGCCAGGATCGTGTCCGGGGAGACGGCCTTGACGTAGGTGGCGTTCAGCGGACGGAGGTCCATGGTGACGGTGCCGCCGCCGGGGGCCATGTCGCGCAGTTGCAGCACCAGGGAGCGGGCGGGGGTCGACCCCTTCCCGGTCATGATCACGTCGGTGCCGGTGGAGTCGGCCACCGGCGCGTCGAGCGTGGTGACCGCGCCGTCCGCGTACCGGACCCACTGGAGCAGGCGCCGGCCGTCCACCCAGGCGTGGGCCAGGAAGCCGGTCTTTCCGACGGCGGTCAGGATGCCGGCGTTCGGGTAGGTGACGGGCGCGGCCTGCGTGCCCGTCTCGGCCGGCACCGCGGCGGGCAGGGAGGCGGCACCGGCCGGGGCGGTGAGGACGCCCGCGCCGAGCGTGGCGGCGAGGACGGTGGTGATCGCGGCGGACACGCCCCGTCGGGTCGTGGATCGGGACAGCAAAGGTTCCTCCCGGGGGCTCGGATCGACGCCTGGCCTTCGTCGCGTCGCTCCGTGAGATCCCTGTCCGGGCCGAAAGGTTGTACGACCTCTGTGGGGCACCCGGTGTCCGGGGGTCCCGTACGCGTGCCGGCCCGGTCGTCCGGGCCCGTCCGGGGGGCGCGTCAGTGCTCCTCGGGGCCGCCCGCCGCCTCGTCGCAGGCCCGGTCGCGGAAGTCGTCGAGGGACGAGACGCGGATCTCGCCGTCGAGGGTGTAGCGGACCTGGCCGGGCTTCAGGCGGGCCAGGTCCTCCGGGGTGAAGCGGACCGGCGTGGCCGACCAGGAGCCGTCCTCGGTCCAGCCCGCGAGGCGGTAGCTGCGGCCCTTCTCCAGGCGGGCCGTCCGGCTCTCCTCGGTCCAGCGCTCGGCCGCGGGCGCCCCCGAGGTCTGCATCAGGGGCCAGGAGGTGAAGCCGGTGACCGGACCGTCGTGCCGCCAGTCGCCCGTGATCTCCCGGGACTCCTTCGGCACGTCGTCGGGGTAGAGCATCGCCCCGTCCACGTGGTCGTGGCACATCAGGAGCACGCCGAGCGGGGTGCCGTCCTCCGTCACGGAGACGCCCGCGAGTCCGGCCGGCGCCGGTGAGCAGCCCGTCAGCACCAGCGCGGCCGCACCGGCCGCCGCCGCTGTCAGGAGGGTCGCTCGCGCGGAGGGCATGCCGGTCATTCTGGCGAGCGGAGGCGGCGATGCCCAGGGGTGACCGGCGGTAATCCGAGGTGGAGGGGGATCGGGGGCGTGCGGGCGCGAGCGGGGGAGCCTTTTTCGAGCAGACGTCGTACCGCCGCTCCGATTACCGTCCTGCGCATGACACGATCACCGCGCCTGGAGCGGGTCACCCCCGCCACCGTCGACGCCGCCCTCGCCCTGCGGGTCCACCCCCACCAGGAGAGGAACGTCGCGCCCGTCACGAAGTCGCTGGCCGAGGCGTACGCGTACGGGGAGACCGCCTGGCCCCGGCTGATCCTCGACGGCGACCGGCTCGTCGGCTTCGTCATGGCCTTCCTCGACATCGTCTGGGACGAGAAGAAGGACCCCGGCGACCGGCGCAGCGGACTCTGGCGGCTGAACATCTCCGCCGACGCCCAGGGCGCGGGGTACGGCCGCTTCGCCGTCGAGGCCGTCGCCGAGGAGCTGCGCCGCCGGGGGGCCGACCGGATGTACGTGACCTGGGAGCCCGGCGGGGACGGGCCCGGGGAGTTCTACCGCCGGCTCGGGTTCCGCGCCACCGGCGAGAAGAGCGGCGGCCAGACCGTCGGCGTGCTCGACCTCTGAGGAAGGGGGGCCCGTGGGGCGAAGGGCCCGTGAGGAGAAGGGGCCCGTGAGGAGAAGGGGAGAGGGGGAGGGAGAGGGTGACCGGGCTCAGCCCTCTCCCCCTCCCCCTCCCCTCCCCGCGCGTCAGCCCGAGCAGCCGCCGCACTGGCACGGCGCCCCCGACTGGCAGCCGCAGCCGCAGCCGGAGCCGCAGCCGCAGGCGCCCAGGACGGGGAGGTGCGTCCGCTCGCGCGGGGCGTCCGCCGGGGTGTCGGTCGTGATGGGGGAATCGGCCATGGGGGTCCCTCCCTCGCGGGACGCGGATCGTCCCTCGCCCCCATTCCATGCCCGCCGGGACCGGCGCATCAACGGCGCACGGAAGCCCCGCGCTCCCGTGCGCCCCCGTCCGCTCCCTGGCGCGCCTACGCGCCCTCGACCGGCGTGTCCGTCGGCTGGAGCTCGTCCGCGTGCTCGCCCGTCACCAGGTAGACGACGCGCTTCGCCACCGACACCGCGTGGTCGGCGAACCGCTCGTAGTACCGGCCCAGCAGCGTCACGTCCACGGCCGTCTCGATGCCGTGCTTCCACCGGTCGTCCATCAGGTGCTGGAAGAGCGCCCGGTGCAGCAGGTCCATCTCGTCGTCGTCCTGCTCCAGCTGCATCGCCAGGTCGACGTCCTTGGTGATGATGACCTCGGCGGCCTTGGCCATCAGGCGCTGCGCGAGCTGGCCCATCTGGAGGATGGTCGCGTGCAGGTCGTTGGGGACCGCCCGGTCCGGGAAGCGCAGCCGGGTCAGCTTGGCCACGTGCTGGGCCAGGTCGCCCGAGCGCTCCAGGTCGGCGCTCATCCGCAGCGAGGTGACCACGATCCGCAGGTCCGTCGCCACCGGCTGCTGGCGGGCGAGCAGCGCTATCGCCCGGGCCTCCAGGTCGTGCTGGAGGTCGTCGACCTTCTGGTCCGCGGCGATCACGCTCTCCGCGAGCTTCAGGTCCGCGTCGAGCATCGCCGTGGTGGCGCGACCGATCGCCGACCCGACCAGGCGGGCCATCTCGACCAGGCCCTCGCCGATCGAATCAAGTTCCTCGTGGTACGCGTCCCGCATGGATGTCCCTCTCTCCGGCAGTGCTCTCTTCGTCGGCGCCCACTTCGGGAGTGCTCGCCTCATCGGGTGGTCGTTCCGGACCCCACGCTCCCACGTTCGGCCCCCTGTGCGTCCGGCTCCATCCCCTCACGTGAACCGGCCTTGGCGTGAAGGTGAACTCTGGGCGACGCGAGGGCCCGTGGCTCCCGGGGCAAATGAACCGGCCCCGTCCCCAGGGTGAACTCTGAGCGACGAGTGTTCGAGCAGCCACTCGGACGGCTGGGAGAGCGTGCGTGACCACGCATAACCTGGATGGCATGGACGTGAACGCGGCGGTCGCCGCATTGGCAGCGATCGCCGGCGTGTGTACCGGCGTGATCGCCATGCTGGCGTTCCGCTGGAGCGAGCGCGACCAGGCGCGGCCCACCCGGACCTCCCTGCACACCGACGCCGTGCTGCCGCCCGGCGTCGACACCGTGCTCTCCGTGCTGCGCTCCTCCGCGGTCGTCCTCGACGAGAGCGACTCCGTGGTGAAGGCCAGCTCGGCGGCGTACGCCCTCGGGCTCGTCCGCGGCGGGAAGCTGGCCGTGGAGCCGATGCTCAACATGGCCCGCGACACCCGCAGGGACGGGGAGATACGACAGGTCGAGCTGGACCTGCCCCGGCGCGGCGGCGGCCGCGGCGAGGCCCTCGCGGTCTCCGCGCGGGTCGCCCCGCTCGGCTCCCGGCTCGTGCTGCTCCTGGTCGAGGACCTGACGGAGGCCCGCCGCATCGAAGCGGTCCGCCGGGACTTCGTGGCGAACGTGAGCCACGAGCTGAAGACCCCCGTCGGGGCGCTCTCGCTGCTCTCCGAGGCCGTCATGGACGCCTCGGACGACCCCGAGGCGGTCATGCGCTTCGCGGGCCGGATGCAGATCGAGGCGACCCGGCTGACCAATCTGGTCCAGGAGCTCATCGACCTCTCGCGGGTGCAGAACGACGACCCGCTGGAGGACTCCGAGCCGGTCTCCGTCGACGAGCTGGTCGCCGAGGCGATCGACCGCTCGCGGCACCCGGCCTCCACCAAGCAGATCACCATGGTCTCGAACGTGTGGGCGCCCGAAGGGCACGAGCAGGGCGGTGGCGGGAGACGGGAGGCCGGCTCCGCCGAGCTGTTCGTCTGGGGCAGCCGCGGCCAGCTCGCCGCGGCCCTCGGCAACCTGGTCGAGAACGCCGTCAACTACTCGCCGGCACGGACCCGCGTGGGCATCGCCGCCCGCCGCGTGGCCGCGCCCGGCGGGGACCTCATCGAGATAGCCGTCACCGACCAGGGCATCGGCATCCCGGAGAAGGACCGCGAGCGGATCTTCGAGCGCTTCTACCGCGTCGACCCGGCACGCTCGCGTGCCACCGGCGGTACGGGGCTCGGGCTCGCGATCGTCAAGCACGTGGCCGCCTCGCACGGCGGCGAGGTCACGGTCTGGAGCACCGAGGGTCAGGGCTCCACCTTCACCCTGCGGCTGCCCGAGGCGGGCTCCGCGAGGGACCGCCGGACCCCCGCCTCCCTCACCCCCGATCTCATGACCGAACCGCTTCCTGCACCGGAGGTCCTTCCGTGACCCGAGTCCTTGTCGTCGAGGATGAGGAATCCTTCAGCGACGCCCTGTCGTACATGCTCCGCAAGGAGGGGTTCGAGGTCGCCGTGGCGGCGACCGGCCCCGACGGCCTCGACGAGTTCGAGCGCAACGGAGCGGATCTCGTCCTCCTCGACCTGATGCTGCCGGGCCTGCCCGGTACGGAGGTCTGCCGGCAGCTGCGGGGGCGCTCCAACGTCCCGGTCATCATGGTGACCGCGAAGGACAGCGAGATCGACAAGGTCGTCGGGCTGGAGATAGGAGCCGACGACTACGTGACGAAGCCCTTCTCCTCCCGCGAGCTGGTCGCCCGCATCCGCGCGGTGCTGCGCCGGCGCGGCGAGCCGGAGGAGGTCACCCCGGCGGCCCTGGAGGCCGGCCCGGTCCGCATGGACGTCGACCGGCACGTGGTGACGGTCGCCGGCGGCAAGATCGACCTCCCCCTGAAGGAGTTCGACCTCCTGGAGATGCTGCTGCGCAACGCGGGCCGCGTCCTCACCCGCATGCAGCTCATCGACCGCGTCTGGGGCGCCGACTACGTCGGTGACACCAAGACCCTCGACGTCCACGTCAAGCGCCTCCGCGCCAAGATCGAGCCCGACCCGGGTGCCCCGCGCTACCTGGTGACGGTCCGCGGCCTGGGCTACAAGTTCGAGCCGTAGGAAGGCCGGCGGGCCGGCCCCCGGGCCGGACGGGACACCCGGATGACGGGCCGCGCCACCGGGTGACGGGCCCCGCCACCGGGTGACGGCCCGTGCCGCCCGGCGCCGGTCCGCGTCGTGCGGAATCCCGCGGGAAGCAGGCATGCGAAGAGGGCGCCCCCCGGCCGGGGGGCGCCCTCTTGCGCGTACTGCGGAGAGCCGGGGGTCAGTGCCCGGAGGACTCGCCGCCCTCGGCGCCGTGCTCGCCGGCCTCGGCCGAGGCCTCGGCGGACGGGGTGGCGGACGGCGGGAGCGGGATCTCGGTCGGGCCGAACTCCTTGAAGTAGCTCGTCGACGGGACGACGAAGGCCGCCAGGGAGACGTCGCCGGTCTCGCTGAGCTTGAAGACGACCTTCTGGGCGTCGCCGTTCTTCGCGGCCTCGTGGCCGTTCTCGATCGTGGCGGAGGCGTTGCCCTCGCCGCCGATGACGACGGAGCCGCCGGCCGGGACGACGACCGGGCCGCTGCCCTTCGCGGACTTGAGGACGACCGACGCGTTGCTGCCGGGCAGGCTGATCGACTCCAGCGTCTGCGGGGCGCGGCCGTTGTTGAAGACGGTGGCCGAGACGACGGCCGGGCCCTTGGCGCCGGGGGTCGGCTGGGTGATGACGAGCGCGTTCTGGATCTTGACGTCGTCCACCGTGACGGCGGCGTTGTCCGGCCGGACGCCGAGCGTCTGGGCGTCGTTGCCCGCCCCGCAGGCGGACAGTGCGCCGATCGAGAACACGATGGCGGTGGCGGCGAGGGCGCCGCGTCGAAGGCTGCGGCTCACGGCGGCGGCAACTCCTAGGACGTACGGACAGGAGAGGTACCGGTGGGGTACTGGCGGTACCAGGGGTGCTAAAGACCGGCTAAAGGTGCGTCAGCGCGTTCAGGTTACCGAGCCGCACTCTCCGTCCCGCACCCGACCCGCCCCTTAGCGTCCGGTGCGTGCCCCCGGCCCCGCCGGGCCCCGCGGCGCGCCGGCCGCGCGGCGGCCCGCGCGGGGGGAGGAGCGGCGACGGCGTGGGCGAGGCGTGGGGAAGGCGTGGTGGCGGCGTGGCGGCGGTGCGGTGGCCGTGCGGTGGCCGGATCACATCCCATTGACCCCGCGTTCACATAACCGGCGTGATCAATTTCGACGCGCACGTCGCATTCCGCATGCCTTCCCTTACGGAAAAGCACGGGTGGGGCGTGAGCTGATCAATTTCGGATTCTCGACGCGATCCCTCCGTACGGGTGGCCGATCCTCGAACGGAGTACGTGAAGGAGGCCACTCCTGGCAGGATGAACTAGGACATAACACCCGACCTGGCGGGTCCCGGATGTGTGTAACGTGCGCGTTTCTCTCCGTCGACGCAGCCGCTCCGACCTGCGAATACCGCCTTCCGGAAGCCCTCCGCAGCACGCGGGCGACGCACTTGTCAAGCCCCGAGATATGCCCTGACCTGCGGAAACGCCATTCAGAAGAAGCAGTTTCCGTGTTACCCTGGATAGCCACGGAAGGGGTACCTGTCACATGACGTTCAAGGTTGGCGACACCGTGGTCTATCCCCATCACGGGGCCGCGCTGATCGAGGCCATCGAAACTCGCCAGATCAAAGGCGTGGACAAGACCTACTTGGTGCTCAAGGTCGCGCAGGGCGACCTGACGGTTCGCGTACCGGCGGACAACGCGGAGTTCGTAGGCGTGCGCGACGTTGTCGGGCAGGACGGGCTGGACCGGGTCTTCGAGGTGCTGCGCGCGCCGTACGCCGAAGAGCCGACGAACTGGTCCCGTCGCTACAAGGCGAACCTCGAGAAGCTCGCCTCCGGCGATGTCATCAAGGTCGCCGAAGTGGTCCGCGACCTCTGGCGGCGTGAGCGCGAGCGCGGTCTGTCCGCGGGCGAGAAGCGCATGCTCGCCAAGGCTCGGCAGATTCTGGTGAGCGAGCTGGCGCTCGCGGAGAACACGAACGAGGACAAGGCCGAGGCCCTCCTCGACGAGGTGCTCGCGTCCTGACACCTGGCGCACACCATGCCCAGCAGTAATGCCGCGGTGCCCGCCGACGTGCTGTGAATCCTGGATTCCACAGCGCCGTCGCCGGGCACTGCGGCATGTTCGTCTCCTCTTGTCCTTACCCTCCCCATCGAGCCCGGCGACCAGCGGCTCCCGCACGGCGACGCCTCGACCGTTGTCACGGAAAGGGCCCGGTCGAGGCGTCGTGTCAAAGCCTGCTGACGCCATACCCACGTCGCCCGCGGAAACAAACCTGCCGGAGTGCAACCGATGTCAGACGAAGTGCGTCCCCGTCGTACCGCCGTGGTGATCCCGGCCGCCGGACGGGGCGTACGCCTCGGCCCGGGAGCCCCCAAAGCGCTGCGCGCGCTCAGCGGCACCCCCATGCTCGTCCACGCCGTCCGCGCGATGGCCGCCTCCCGCGCGGTCTCCCTCGTCGTCGTGGTCGCCCCCGCCGACGGCGTCGCCGAGGTGAAGCACCTCCTCGACGACCACGCCCTCCCCGAGCGCACCGACTACCTCGTCGTCGCCGGCGGCGACACCCGCCAGGAGTCCGTCCACCTCGGCCTCAAGGCGCTCCCCGACGGCATCACCACCGTCCTCGTCCACGACGCGGCCCGCCCCCTGGTCCCCGTCGACACCGTCGACTCCGTCATCGAGGCCGTCCGCGACGGCGCCGTCGCCGTCGTCCCCGCGCTGCCCGTCGCCGACACCGTCAAGGAGGTCGAGCCGGCCGGCACCCCCGGCGACCCCGAGCAGGTCGTCGCCACCCCGGTCCGCGCCCGGCTCCGCGCCGTCCAGACCCCCCAGGGCTTCGACCACGACACCCTGGTGAACGCCCACGCCACCATCGCCCTCGCCGGCGAGGGCGCCACCGACGACGCCGGCATGGTCGAGCGGCTCGGCGCGCCCGTCGTCGTCGTGCCCGGCCACGAAGAGGCCTTCAAGGTCACCCGCCCCCTCGACCTCGTCCTCGCCGAGGCCGTACTCGCCCGCAGGAGGGCCAACGATGGCTTCTGACACGCCGCTCGTCCCGCTCGTCGGCATCGGCACCGACGTCCACGCCTTCGAGGAGGGCCGCGAGCTCTGGTGCGCCGGCCTCCTCTGGGAGGACGAGCAGTACGGCCTCGCCGGGCACTCCGACGGCGACGTCGCCGCCCACGCCGCCTGCGACGCCCTCTTCTCCGCCGCCGGCATCGGCGACCTCGGCGCCCACTTCGGCACCTCCCGCCCCGAGTGGGCCGGCGCCTCCGGCACCACCCTCCTCGCCGAGGCCGCCCGGATCGTCCGCGCCGAGGGGTACGAGATCGGCAACATCGCGGTCCAGGTCGTCGGCGTCCGCCCCAAGATCGGCAAGCGCCGCGACGAGGCCCAGAAGGCGCTGAGCGCCGCCGCCGGAGCCCCCGTCTCCGTCTCCGGCACCACCACCGACGGACTCGGCCTGACCGGCCGCGCCGAGGGGCTCGCCGCCCTCGCGACCGCCCTCGTCTACGCCGTCCGGAGCTAGCCCCGCGCCGGAGCCGACGAAAAACGTGCCCCGCGACCGGGAATCGGTCGCGGGGCACTACCACACGCCCACTACCCTGGGAGGCGTGACTATTCGCCTGTACGACACCAGCGCCCGGCAGATCCGTGACTTCACCCCGCTCACGCCGGGCTGCGTCTCGATCTACCTCTGTGGCGCCACCGTCCAGGCGGCCCCCCACATCGGGCACATCCGGTCGGGGCTGAACTTCGACATCATGCGCCGCTGGTTCGCCTACCGCGGCTACGACGTCACGTTCGTCCGCAACGTCACCGACATCGACGACAAGATCATCGCCAAGGGGCGGGACCAGGACCGCACCTGGTGGTCGATCGGCTACGAGAACGAGCGCGCCTTCAACGCCGGCTACGACGCCCTCGGCTGCCTGCCGCCCACGTACGAGCCCCGCGCCACCGGTCACGTCCCCGAGATGATCGAGATGATGCGCGGCCTCATCGAGCGCGGCCACGCCTACGAGGCCGACGGCAGCGTCTACTTCGACGTGCGCTCCTTCCCCGGCTACCTCCAGCTCTCCAACCAGGACCTGGACGACCTCCGCCAGCCCGACGAGGGCGTCTCCGGCAAGCGCGACCCCCGCGACTTCGCCATGTGGAAGGCGACCAAGCCCGGCGAGCCCGACTGGGAGACCCCGTGGGGCCGCGGCCGTCCCGGCTGGCACCTGGAGTGCTCGGCCATGGCCCACAAGTACCTGGGCTCCGCCTTCGACGTCCACGGCGGCGGCCTCGACCTGATCTTCCCCCACCACGAGAACGAGATCGCCCAGGCCAAGGCCTTCGGCGACGAGTTCGCCCGGTACTGGGTGCACAACGCCTGGGTCACCATGAGCGGCGAGAAGATGTCGAAGTCGCTCGGCAACTCCGTCCTCGTCTCGGAGATGGTGAAGAACTGGCGCCCCATCGTCCTCCGCTACTACCTGGGCACCCCGCACTACCGCTCGATGATCGAGTACAGCGAGGAGTCCCTGCGCGAGGCCGAGGCCGCCTTCGGCCGCATCGAGGGCTTCGTCCAGCGCGCCACCGAGAAGGCCGGACGGACCGTCCCGCCCGCCGCCGAGGTGCCGCCGGCCTTCGCCGAGGCCATGGACGACGACCTCGGCGTCCCGCACGCGCTGGCGATCATCCACACCACCGTCCGCCAGGGCAACAGCGCCCTCGGCGCCGACGACAAGGACGAGGCCATCGCCCGCCTCGCCGAGGTCCGCGCCATGCTCGGCGTCCTCGGCCTGGACCCGCTCGACCCCCGGTGGGCCGAGGGGTCCGGCGGCGACGAGGAGCTCCACGGCGTCGTCGACACCCTGGTCCGGCTCGTGCTCCAGCAGCGCGAGGCGGCCCGCGAGCGCAAGGACTGGGGCACCGCCGACGCCATCCGCGACCAGCTCACCCAGTCGGGCCTCTCCATCGAGGACGGCCCCGACGGCCCCCGCTGGACCATCGCCAACCGATAGAACGCCGAAGACGTGCCGCCCGGAGCCCTGGGCGGCACACTTCACTTACAGACTTCTGTACGCACGCAGTTAGAGAAACAGGTAGCAGTCATGGCCGGGAACAGCCAGCGCAGGGGACGTCGTACGTCGAACAAGAAGGGTGCGACGATCGGCAGCGGTGGCAAGCGACGCCGCGGCCTGGAGGGCAAGGGCCCGACGCCCAAGGCCGAGGACCGCAAGGGCCACAAGGCGTTCCGCGTCTCCAACGCGATGGCCCGGAACGCGGCCAAGCGCAAGCCCGTCGCCCGCCGCGGCGGCAAGGGCCAGGCCGAGATGGTCGTCGGCCGCAACCCCGTCTTCGAGGCGCTGCGCGACGGCGTGCCCGCCACGACCCTCTACGTCCAGCAGTTCATCGACAACGACGAGCGCGTGCGCGAGGCCCTCAACCTCGCCACCGGCCGCGGCAACATCAACATCATGGAGGCGCCGCGCCCCGAGCTGGACCGGATGACCAACGGCCTGAACCACCAGGGCCTCGTCCTCCAGGTCCCGCCCTACGAGTACGCGCACCCCGAGGACCTCGCCGCGGCCGCCTACGACGAGAACGAGGACCCGCTCATCGTGGCCCTCGACGGCGTCACCGACCCGCGCAACCTCGGCGCCGTCGTCCGCTCCGTCTCCGCCTTCGGCGGCCACGGCGTCGTCGTCCCCGAGCGCCGCGCCGCCGGCATGACCGCCGGTGCCTGGAAGACCTCGGCCGGCACCGCCGCCCGCACCCCGGTGGCCCGCGCCACCAACCTGACCCGCTGCCTGCAGGAGTACCAGAAGGCGGGTCTGACCGTCGTCGGCCTCGCCGCCGACGGCGACGCCGAGGTCCACGAGCTGGAGGCCCTCGAAGGCCCCGTCGTCATCGTGGTCGGCTCCGAGGGCAAGGGCCTCTCCCGCCTCGTCGGCGAGACCTGCGACTTCCTCGTCCGCATCCCGATGCCGGGCGGCGCGGAGTCCCTCAACGCCGGCGTCGCCGCCGGCGTCGTCCTCTACGAGGCCGCCCGCCGCCGCATGGCCTGACCCCCGGCCCCCGGCCCGGCACACCCCCGGTCCGCCGCGACGAAGCGTCGCGGCGGACCGTCGCCGTGCGCGGCGCGTGCGCCGGCGCCGGCAACCCCCCTCCTTCGCGCGCCAGTTGCCCCGGTCGATGATCTTGACGGGTCTCGGACATTTCCCGCTTGTCAAGGCAGTGTCCTAACCCCGCGTCACTCGGTTAGATGAGTGTGGACACCAGAACGCCCCGGCCGGGGTTCGACGACCAGCCCGCGCTGAGCATGGTCAAAGTGGATTCCGATCCCGCCCAGGTGATCGTGAACCACGCCAGCTTCCGTGTGCGGCTCGCGCCGGCCCAGCAGCCGAAGTTCGCCGCCGGCCCGCGCGCGGGCGCCCTCTCCGGCGCCGGCGGAGCGGGGGCGCCGCGCCGCCGACCCGTCGTGTGGACCGGTAAGGCCACCCCGGGTGCGACCGGACTCCTCCAGGCCGTGCGCGAGTCCTCGGCCGCCCCCGGCGCCGGGGTCTCCACGCTGGAGCCGGCCACCCAGACCATCCCGCGCATCGACGACACGATGCCCACCCCCGTCGTGCCCGCGGGCGCCGCCCCGATCCTGCCGCCCATGCGGCGGGCCGAGGGCGCCTACGACGACGTGTACGAGATGCGGCCCGAGGCGGCGGAGTACGAGGAGGCCCGGCCCGCCCCGCAGCGGCCCGGGTCCGACCCGGTCCGCCACGCCTACTACCCGGGACGGCGGATGAACCTCGGAGTGGTGCTGCTGCCGCTCCGCGTCTTCCTCGGCTTCATCTCCGTCTACGCCGGCATGGGCAAGCTCTGCGACCCCGTCTACTTCGACGGCGGCGAGCGCGGCTCCATGGTCAAGTGGCTGACCCAGCTGCACCCGTGGCCGCTCGCCGAGCCGCTGCGGGACTTCGCGCTCCAGCACCCGGTCGGCGCCGGACTGACCGTCGCCTTCCTCCAGGTCGTCGTCGGCGTCCTGACGATCCTGGGCCTCTGGCAGCGCGTCGCCGCCGTGGTCGGCGCGCTCCTGTCGGCCGCGCTGATCCTCACCGTGAGCTGGCGGACCGTCCCCGTCTACGACGCGCCCGACATCATCTACCTGGCCGCCTGGTCGCCGCTGATCATCGCCGGCGCCCCGGTCTACTCGATCGACGGCCGCCTCGCGGGCGAGGCCTGGCGCACCCTCGGGCCGCGCGCGGAGCTGTGGGAGCTGCGCCGCCGGGTGGCGCGCCGCTCGACCCTCTTCGCCTCCGTGGCCGTCGGCCTCACCCTGCTGATCGGCTCGGTCCTCGGCGGCGCGGTCCGCTCCACCGAGATGGTGACCGTCCCCGGCCCGAACGACGACCCCATCAACCACCTGCCCGGCCAGCCGCTGCCGACCGAGCCGGAGCGCCGCCGCACCCCCTCGCAGTCGCCGCGCGGCGAGCGCCCCGCGCCCTCCGCCTCGACGACCACCGAGGCCCGCGAGGAGCGGGAGGAGACCCGGGAGGCGACCCGGCCGACGGAGACCGGCTCCGGCGCGTCCCCCACGCAGGAGCGCCGGCCGACCGCCACGAACGGCACCGGCGGGACCACGAGCAGCCGGACGCCGGCCGAGTCGAAGCCCGCGCCGCCCCCGGCGACCAGCGACGGCCCGAGCGGCAGCTCCGGTTCCTCCTCCGGCGGTTCCTCCTCCGGCACCCCCAGTCAGGAGACGCCCACCGAGGAGTCGACCACCGGCGGCGGCGAGGCCCCGCGGAACCCGATCGGCGGCCTGCTGGGCTGAGCCCGGAGCCCGTACGAGAGAGGCGGCACCGTCCCCACCCGGGGGCGGTGCCGCCTTCGTCGTGCACGGTGCGTCAGAGGCGCTGGGCGGCCAGCTCCTTGGCGGCCTCCGTCAGGTCCTTGGCGGTGTCGATGGCCCTCCAGTACGCCCCCTGGGGCAGCGGGAAGCCGGCCAGGCGCCGCTCGCGGGCGAGGCGGGGGAAGGTGGTCCGCTCGTGGTCCCCGAGGTCGGGCAGCAGCTCGGTGAAGGCGGGGGAGAAGACGTACACGCCGGCGTTGATGAGGAACGGCGACGGCGGCGCCTCGACGAAGTCGGTGATGTGCCCGAAGGTGTCGGTCTCGACGGCGCCCCACGGGATCCGGGGGCGGGCCAGGGCGAGGGTGGCGGTGGCGTCCCGCTCCTCGTGGAAGGCGGCCATCTCGCGCAGGGAGAAGCGGGTCCAGATGTCGCCGTTCGTGGCGTACCAGGGCCGGTCCGGCTCCGGCAGGTGGGCGGCGGCGTACTTGAGGCCGCCGCCGCGGCCCAGCGGTTCGGTCTCGACGACCGTGGTCACCTTCAGGGGGAGGTCCGCCTCCCTCAGCCACTCCTGGAGCACCTCGGCGAGGTGGCCGCAGGAGACGACGGCGTCGGTCACGCCCTCGGCGGCCAGCCAGGACAGCTGATGGCCGATGATCGGGGTCCCGGTGCCCGGGATCTCGACCATCGGCTTGGGGCGGTCGTCGGTGTAGGGGCGCAGTCGCGAGCCCTGGCCGCCCGCCAGGACCACGGCCTGCGTCGGAGAGGTGTGCATACGGGGAACGATAGGTGCCCCGCGGGCACGGGCGCGGTGACGGCGCTCAGCTCGTCGAGCGCATCACGCCGGTCGCGTACGAGGTGTCGCAGACCGGGCGGGAGAAGGACTGGGCGCGGGCGGGGCCGTAGTGCTCGACGGCGGCGCGGCCGAGGGCGCGGGCGATGGACACGCAGTGCTCGGCGAGCGAGGGGCGGTTCTCCACCTCGCGCTGGAGGTGGGTGAGGGCGACCCCCGGGTCCTTCTCCTGGAGCTCGGCCAGGAGCCGGTCGCGCAGCACGTCCTGCGGGGCGCGGGACTTGGCGCGGGTGGAGACGTCCGCGGAGGAGGCGGTCAGCATCTGGCCGTCGGAGTCCTGGCCGGCCCACGGGACGGCGGACACCGCGAGCGTTCCCGACAGGACCAGGACGACGGGCAGGACGAGGGCGAGGGAGCGGCCGATACGGCGGGCAGTGTGCGTCACGCAGGCGAGCGTAGCGGGCGGTAGTGATATGGCGACATTTAGTCACTCTCGCGAGGGACGGTTCGAGGCGCCTTTTCGAATCCCGTGTTGACGGCGGGCGGTGGGGAGGGCCCCGAATGCCGGGGTTTTCCGGGGTAAGCCCGTTTAAACGAACGACCCCGCATCCGCAAGGGACACGGGGCCGTTCGCCACCGACCGTTTCAGGTCGGCGTCACTCGCTGATGCGCTGCTCCGTCGACTTGGAGAAGACGTGCAGCTCGCCGGCGCGCGGGACGACGTGGAGCGTGGAGCCCTTGGCGGGGATCTCGCGGCCGCCGACGCGGATGACGATGTCCTTGTCCTCGCCGTCGACGCGGGTCGAGCCGTAGACGAAGCCGTCGGAGCCGAGCTCCTCGACGACGTTGACCGTCACGGCGACGCCGTCCTTGCTCGTCGGGCCCGAGACGTCGAAGTGCTCGGGGCGGACGCCGACGACCACCGTGGTGTCGCCGTTGGCCGCGGCGGTGGCGAGCGCGTCGCGGGAGACCGGGACGATGCTGTTGCCGAACTTCACGCCGCCCTCGGTGATCGGGACCTCGATCAGGTTCATGGCCGGGGAGCCGATGAAGCCGGCGACGAAGAGGTTGGCGGGCTTGTCGTACATGTTGCGCGGGGTGTCGACCTGCTGGAGCAGGCCGTCCTTCAGCACGGCGACGCGGTCGCCCATGGTGAGGGCCTCGGTCTGGTCGTGGGTGACGTAGACCGTGGTGATCCCGAGGCGGCGCTGGAGGCCGGCGATCTGGGTACGGGTCGAGACGCGGAGCTTGGCGTCGAGGTTCGACAGCGGCTCGTCCATGAGGAAGACCTGCGGCTCGCGGACGATGGCGCGGCCCATGGCGACGCGCTGGCGCTGACCGCCGGAGAGCGCCTTCGGCTTGCGGTCCAGGTACTCGGTGAGGTCGAGGATCTTCGCGGCCTCTTCGACCTTCGCGCGGATCTCGCTCTTGTTGACGCCGGCGATCTTGAGCGCGAAGCCCATGTTGTCGGCGACGGACATGTGCGGGTAGAGCGCGTAGTTCTGGAACACCATGGCGATGTCCCGGTCCTTCGGCGGCAGGTGGGTGACGTCGCGGTCGCCGATGCGGATCGCGCCGCCGTTCACGTCCTCCAGGCCCGCGAGCATGCGCAGGGAGGTCGACTTGCCGCAGCCCGAGGGGCCGACGAGGACGAGGAACTCGCCGTCCGCGATCTCGATGTCGAGCTGGTTGACGGAGGGCTTGGTGGCACCCGGGTAGATACGGGTGGCCTTGTCGAACGTCACAGAAGCCATGGTGATGCTTCCCTTCACCGGCAGGAACGTGCCGGACGATCCGAGTAAAGGAAGAGTTGAGGTCTAGTCCACCTGGGTGAACTCCGCTCGACGCTACCTGGCGCCGCCGGATCTGTCAGCAGTTCGGGGGGCGTGAGATTTCCGGCCGGGTGCCGTGCGGGGTTGGTTACACTGCACTCGCTGCCGCCTTAGCTCAGTTGGCTAGAGCGCTTGACTTGTAATCTTGAGGTCGTCGGTTCGATTCCGACAGGCGGCTCCGTACGACGAGGCCCCGGCCCCCGCGAGGGGGCCGGGGCCTTCGTCGTCGCCGGGCGGGCCGGGTGCCGGTCGCGGCGGGGCGGGCGTCAGCGGCCCGCGATGCGGTTGGCCCAGCGGGCCACGGGGTCGGTGGTGGCCCGGTGGGTGGTGGACTCGCGGTGGTCGGCGCCCCGGAAGGCGGCGTACATGGTCTGGACGCCGAGCCAGCGGAAGGGCTCGGGTTCCCACTTGCGGACCTTGTGGCCGACCCAGGGGAGGGTGGTGAGCTCGGTGGCGCCGCCCTGGCCGGAGTCCTGCCGGATGAGGTCCCGGAGGGTGCGGGCGGCGAGGTTGGTGGTGGCGACGCCGGAGCCGACGTAGCCGCCGGCCCAGCCGATGCCGGTGGAGCGGTCGAGGGTGGCGGTGGCGCACCAGTCGCGGGGGACGCCGAGGACGCCGGACCAGGCGTGGTCGACGCGGACGCCGGCGAGCTGGGGGAAGAAGCGGACGAGGACCTCGCGGAGGGCCTCGATGGTCTGCGGCTGGGTGCGGCCGTCGTTGTCGGTCCGGGAGCCGTAGCGGTAGGGGACGCCGCGGCCGCCGAGCGCGATGCGTCCGTCGGCGGTGCGCTGGGCGTACATGTAGGCGTGCGCCATGTCGCCGAGGGTCTCCAGGCCGTTCCAGCCGATCGAGTCCCACTGGGCGTCGGTGAGCGGTTCGGTGGCGATCATGGAGGAGTTCATGGGGAGCCAGGTGCGGCGCTGGCCGGCCAGGGAGGCGGTGAAGCCCTCGGTGCAGCGCAGGACGTAGGGGGCGCGGACGGTGCCGTAGGGGGTGACGGCGTGCTTCGGCCTGATCTCGGTGACCGGGGTCGACTCGTGGATCGTGACGCCGAGGGCCTCGACGGCGGCGCGCAGGCCGTGGACGAGCTTCACGGGGTGGAGACGGGCCCCGTGCGGGGTCCAGGAGGAGCCGACGGCGCCGGCGACGCGGATGCGCTCGGCGGTCTCGCGGGCCCCGTAGATCTCGCGGTCGGCCTCGCCGAAGGCGTGCTCGGCGGCGTGGAACTCCTTGAGGCGGGCCAGCTGGGCCGGGGAGAGGGCGACCTCCAGGACGCCGCCGCGGTGCTGGTCGGCCTCGATCTTCTCGGCGTCGAGGACGTCGAGGACCTCGGTGACGGTGGCGTTCATGGCGTGCTGGAGGCGGACGGCGGCCTCGTGCCCGTGCAGCGCGGCGTAGCGGTCGCGGCCGGCGATGCCGTTGTAGAGCCAGCCGCCGTTGCGGCCGGAGGCGCCGTAGCCGCAGAAGCGGGCCTCCAGGACGACGATGTCGAGGAAGGGGGCGGCCTTCTTCAGGTAGTAGGCGGTCCACAGGCCCGTGTAGCCGCCGCCGACGACGCAGACGTCCGCGGTGCGGTCGCCGGGCAGCGGCTCGCGGGGGTCCGGCAGGCCCTCCTGCGCGAACCAGAACGAGATGCCGCCGTTGACCGTGCCGCCGTTGCTGCCCGTACTGCTGTTCATGCCTGTCCCTCTTCCCGGTGCGTGGCGGGAGGCTACCGGGGGCGTTGGTCCTCTGGATACGGGTCTTTCGGCGGCCGGCGGGCGGTGGGGGCGCGCCTAGGTTCGGGAGTGCGGATTTCGTCGCTCCGGAAGGATCCCCCATGTCTGTGCGCAGGACTCGGCGTGCCCTCGTGGCCGTGGCCGCCGCGGGTCTCATCGGCCTTGCGGCGGTGGGGTGTTCGTCGGGGGACGGGGGGTCGCGGGGGGCGGCGGACCGGGTGGCGGTGGCGCCGGAGGCGCACGCGGCGACGCTGAGCGTGCTGCCGTCGGCGGTGGAGGGTACGAAGATCGTCGTCGGTGACGCGGACGCTCCGCGCACGGTGACGGTCTACGCGGACCCGCGCTGTCCCCACTGCGCCGAGTTCGAGGCGAGCGGGGGCACGGTGCTGGCCGAGCGGGCCGCGCGGGGCGAGCTGAAGGTCGAGTACGTGGTGGCGTCGTTCCTCGACGCGCGCACGGGCGGTACGGCGTCGGCGCGGGCGGCGAACGCGCTGCGGGCGGCGGCGGACGCGGGGCCGGGGAAGTTCGCGGCGTTCCAGGCGGCGCTGTTCGCCTCGCAGCCGGCGGACGGGACGGAGGAGGCGTTCACCGCCGACCACCTGCTGAGGATCGCCGGCCGGGTGGAGGGGCTGCGGAGCGACGCCTTCGACGCGGCGGTGCGCGACGGGAGCCACCGGGCGTGGGTGGCGGCCGCGGAGCGGGCGTTCCAGGACTCCGGGGTCGGCGGCACGCCCTCCGTGGTGGTGGACGGGAAGGCGCTGGACGCCGGGACGGGTCTGTACGACGCCGGGGCGTTCGGGCGGATATTGGACCGCGCCCGGGGGTGACCGGCCCGTAGGGTCGGGGGGTGATCGACGTACCCGAGGAACTCGCGGTCTCCCAGGCGAAGTACAACGGCGGGGCGGGGCGGGCGTTCATCGCCGGGCTGCCCGGCCTGGCCGGGGACTTCCTCGGCCGGTGGGGGCTGCGGCTCGACGGCCCCTCGCTGCACGGGGCGGCCTCCCTGGTGCTGCCCGTCCGGCGGGCGGACGGCACGCCCGCGGCGCTCAAGCTCCAGCTGCTCGACGAGGAGAGCGAGGGCGAGCCGGTCGCGCTGCGCGCGTGGGGCGGCGACGGGGCCGTCCGTCTGCTGGAGCACGATCCGGAGACGGGCACGATGCTCCTCGAACGGGCCGACCACCGGTGCCACCTGTCCCGGCTCGGGGACGAGCGCGAGGCCGTGCGGATCCTGGCCGGGCTGCTCGCGCGGCTCTCGGACCGGCCGGCGCCGCCGGGGCTGCGGCGGCTCGACGACATCGCCGCCGGGATGCTCGCGCAGACGCCGGCCGCGGCGGCCCGGCTGGGCGCGCGGGACGCGGCGCTGCTCCGGGACTGCGCCGCCGCCGTGCGGGAGGTGGTGGGCGAGCCGGGGGACCGGCTGCTCCACTGGGACCTGCACTACGACAACGTGCTCGGGGCGGAGCGGGAGCCGTGGCTGGTCATCGACCCGAAGCCGCTCTCCGGGGACCCGGGCTTCGAGCTGCTGCCGGCCCTGACCGACCTGTGGAACCCGGACCCGGCCGCGCTCCGGTGGCGCTTCGACCTGCTCACCGAGCGGCTCGCCCTCGACCGGGGGCGGGCGCTGGCGTGGACGCTGGGCCGGGTGCTGCAGAACGGGCTGTGGGACGTCGAGGACGGCGAGCCGGAGCTCGACGCCGGCCAGGTGGTCATCGCCCGGGCGCTGCTGGCACGCTGACCCCATGATCCGTACCGCCACCCCGGCCGACGTCCCCGTCATCCACGCCCTGATCCGTGACCTCGCGGAGTACGAGAAGGCCCTCGACGAGGTCCGGGCGACCCCGGAGCAGCTCCACGAGGCGCTCTTCGGCGAGCGGCCCGCCGCCTACGCCCACATCGCCGAGGACGGGGAGGGCGAACCGGTCGGCTTCGCGCTGTGGTTCCTCAGCTTCTCGACCTGGCGCGGGGTGCACGGCATCTATCTGGAGGACCTGTACGTCCGTCCGGAGGCGCGGGGCGGCGGCCACGGCAAGGCGCTGCTGACCGAGCTGGCCCGGATCTGCGGGGAGCGGGGCTACGAGCGCCTGGAATGGTCGGTCCTGAACTGGAACGCGCCGTCGATCGCCTTCTACGAGGCGCTGGGCGCCCGTCCGCAGGCCGAGTGGTCGGTCTACCGCCTGACGGACGGGGCCCTGGCGGCGCTGGGCGGGCGGGGGAGGGTGTAGGAAGTCCCCATGTGCAACGATCACGGCAACCACGGCGACGACATGGGCGTCGAGGCCCGCTTCCGGCGGATCACCGCCTTCATCGAGGACCGCCTGACCCCGCTCTTCGACCCTTCGAACGGCAGCGACCACGGTTTCGGGATGGACGACACCTCCCGGGCCCTGCGGGCGCTGCGCTACACGGTGCAGGCGGCCTCGCAGGTCACGGGGCTGGTGGAGAAGCGGGAGACGGCGCCGGAGCTGCGCCAGGTGGTGGACCAGGCGCTGGAGCACAACTGGGACGCGCTGCGCTCCATCGCCCGGATGTGGGAGGACCACGAGGACTTCCGCAAGGAGTTCAAGGCGCACTCCTGGGACGTGCTCGGGGTCTGATCCCGGGCGGGCCCGTCGGCCCCGTCGTCCCCGCTCAGGGCACCAGGACCACCTTGCCCGTCGTGCCCCGGGTCTCCAGGGCGCGGTGGGCCTTCGCCGCCTCGGCGAGGGGGAAGCGGTGGACGGCGGGGCGGAGGGTGCCGTCGGAGGCGGCGGCGAGGGCGGCGACTTCGAGGGCGCGGACGTCGCCGCCGGCCTTCCGGATCATGACCGGGCCGAGGACGGAGCCGGAGGTGATGCCCCGGGCGGTCAGCTCCTCCTCGGTGAAGGTGAGGGCCCGGCCGTCGTGGAGTCCGGTGCCGGACCAGCCGAAGACGAGGTGCTGTCCGCCGGTGCCGAGGAGGTCGACGGCCGCGCGTCCGGTGTCGCCGCCGACGGAGTCGAAGACGACGGTGGCGGTGCGGTCGCCGAGGTGGGCGCGGACCCGCTCCGGCCAGTCGGGGCGGGTGTAGTCGACGGCGAGGTCGGCGCCGTTCTCGCGGACGCGGGCGACCTTGGCGGGGCCGCCGGCGAGGCCGACGACGGTGGCGCCGGCGTTCTTCGCGTACTGGACGAGGAGGGTGCCGATGCCTCCGGCGGCGGCGGGCACGACCGCCACCGAGTCCGGGCCGAGTTCGGTGAACAGGAGGATGCCGAGGGTGGTGCGGCCGGTGCCGATCATGGCGACGGCCTCGGCGTCGCCGAGGTGGCCGGGGAGGGCGTGGAGCCGGGCGGCGTCGGTGACGGCGAGTTCGGCGTAGCCGCCGGGGTTCATGCCGAGGTGGGCGACGACCCGCTTGCCGAGCCAGGAGGGGTCGGCGCCCTCGCCGAGGGCGTCGACGGTGCCGGCGACCTCGCGCCCGGGGACGGTGGGGAGCGGGGCGGGGGCGGGGAAGGGGCCCGGCAGGCCCTCGCGCAGCGCGGTGTCGAGGAGGTGGACGCCGGCGGCGGTGACGGCGATCCGGACCTGGCCGGGGCCGGGCACCGGGTCAGGCACCTCCTCGTAGACGAGGTTCTCGGCGGGTCCGAAGGCGTGGAGGCGGACGGCGTGCATGACGGTTCCCCTGTCGTCGCGTGGGCGGTCGTGCGGGCGATGACCCCAGGCTCGTACCTCGACCTTGCTTGAGGTCAAGGGCGGGTTGTCGGTGGCGTGCGCCACGATGGGCGCATGACGCGAAAGACGAGCGGCCCGCGCCCGCCCCGGCGGCCGGAGCTGCGGCTGCCGCCCCTGGAGACGTACGGGGACGGGCTCGCGCCCGACGGGGACTACGACGGCCTGGAGCTGGCCGGGCTCGACCTCGCGGGGGCCTCGGGGGAGGGGGCGCGGTTCCTGGACTGCGCGGTGCGGGAGTGCGCGCTGGACGGGGCCCGGCTGACGGGGGCGCGGTTCCTGGACTCGCGGATCGAGGCGGTGCGGGGCGTGGGGACCGACCTGTCGCAGGCGCAGCTGCGGGACGCCGAGGTGGTGGAGGCGCGGTTCGGGGGGACGCAGCTGCACGGTTCGGTGTGGGAGCGGGTGCTGGTGCGGGGCGGCAAGTGGGACTACCCGAACCTGCGGGCGGCGAGTCTGCGGGACGTCGTCTTCGAGGGGTGCGTGCTGGTGGAGCCGGACTTCGGCGGAGCGAGGCTGGAGCGGGTCGCGTTCGTCGACTGCGAGCTGGTCGGGGTGGACGTCTCGGGGGCGAAGCTGACCGATGTGGACCTGCGCGGGGTGCGCCGGCTGGAGATCGCGCGGGGGGTGGAGTCGCTGGCGGGTGCGGTGATCTCCTCGGCGCAGCTGCTCGACCTGGCGCCGGTGCTCGCGGCGCGGCTGGGGGTGCGGGTGGAGGACTGGGCGCGTCCGGAGGTCACCTGACCCGGGGGAAGCGGGCCTGGAGGTCCCAGACGGCCGGGTTGTCCGCCAGGCCCTCGTGCATGTCGGTGAGGTCGGCGATCAGGTCGTGCAGGAAGTCGCGGGCCTCGCGGCGCAGTTCGGTGTGGGAGAAGGTGAGCGGCGCCTCCTCGCCGGGCATCCAGTCGGCCTCGACGTCGACCCAGCCGAAGCGGCGCTCGAAGAGCATCCGGTCCGAGGACTCGGTGAAGTCGAGCTCCGCGTACTGGGGACGGGAGGCGCGGCTGCCCCGCGGGTCCCTGTCGACCTGCTCGACGATGTCGCAGAGCGCCCACGCGAAGTCGAGGACGGGCACCCATCCCCAGGCCGTGGAGACCTCCCGGTCCTCCTTGGTGTCCGCGAGGTAGACGTCCCCGCAGAAGAGGTCGTGCCGCAGCGCGTGCACGTCCGCCCGCCGGTAGTCGGTCTGCGGGGGGTCGGGGAAGCGCCGGGAGAGGGAGTAGCCGATGTCGAGCACGCCCCGATGGTGTCATGCCCCCGGGGCGGTGTCATGGCGCCCGGGTTCAGCCGCGGTGGACGGCCCGCGCGACCCGGGGGCCGAGCCAGCGCTTGAGGCGGCGCAGGGCCTCCAGGCGGCCGGCGGCGCGGTCGATCCGGTAGTAGAGCTGCGGGGGCACGTAGGGCAGGAGCGGGGAGTGGCGCTGGCCGAGGAGCGCGAACATCCGGTCCGGCTCCAGGTCCATGTAGCGGGGCAGGTTCTCGTACCACTGGGCGCTGAGGCGGGCGGCGCTCTGCGCGGAGACGAGTTCGGCGCGGCGGCGCTTCCCGTAGGAGGTGAGGGCGGCGTCGAGGGCGGCGGGGTCGGCGGGGCCGGTGCGGAGGGCGTCGGCCAGGGCGAGGGCGTCCTCCAGGGCGAGGGTGGTGCCGGCGCCGATCGAGTAGTGGGTGGTGTGGGCGGCGTCGCCGAGCAGGACGGTCCGGCCGCGGTGCCAGTTCTTCGTGGTCAGGGTGCGGAAGCGGAGCCACTGGGCGGGTTCGGTGCCGCGGTCGCGGCCGATCAGCTCGTGGCCGTCGAGGAGGTCGTGGAAGAGCTTCTCCAGGAGGGCCAGGCAGTCGCCCTCGGGCATGGTGTCCAGGCCGAGGCCGGTCCAGGTGGCGGGGGCGCACTCGACGACGCAGGTGGAGCGCTCGCCGCTGAAGCCGTAGGCGTAGCACCAGATCCAGCCGTGCCCGGTCTCCTTGAAGGCGAAGCTGAAGGAGTCGAAGACCTTGCTGGTGCCGAGCCAGATGTACGGGTTGCGGCCGGTGGTGAAGGTGGTGCCGTAGTGGTCGGCGTGGGCCTCGCGCAGGGCGCTGTGGACGCCGTCGGCGGCGACGACGAGGTCGGCGCCGGCCAGTTCCGGCGCGTCCGGGCCGGTGACCGGCCGCTCGTACGCGAGCTCCACGCCGAGCTCGGCGGCCCGGTCGGCGAGGAGGCCGAGCATCCGGCGGCGCCCGATGCCGAAGCCCGCGTCGCCGCGG
The DNA here is from genome assembly GCF_014650895.1 of Streptomyces omiyaensis. Lineage (GTDB taxonomy): Bacteria > Actinomycetota > Actinomycetes > Streptomycetales > Streptomycetaceae > Streptomyces > Streptomyces omiyaensis. Next base: position 1,443 of record NZ_BMVV01000047.1, on the reverse strand, counting down.
TGCACGGTCCGCTGGTCGCGGACGATCGCGAGGCCGTCGGTCCAGGTCACCGAGGCCTCGGCGACGGCGTCGGCGGACTCCGGGTCGCCGGCCCGCAGCTTGTCGAGGAGCCCGGCCCAGTAGGTGACGCCCCAGCCGTAGGTGGAGCCGGCCGCGTTCCGCTCGTGCACGGCGATCTCGTGGGAGGGGTCCTGCCGCTTGAGCAGGATCGAGAGGTACAAACCGGCGGGCCCGCCACCGACGACGGCGATCTTCACGCGCGCTCCCAGGGAGAACATGACACTGTGCACTGGAACGACAGCGCACGGTAGCAGCCTCAGGGGAGCAGGCGCTGTTCCTTCGCGACCGCCACGGCGCCGGCGCGCGTGTCGACGCCGAGCTTGGCGTAGATGCGGCCGAGGTGGGTCTTGACGGTCGCCTCGCTGATGAAGAGCGCCCGGGCGATCTCCTTGTTGCCGAGGCCGTGGGCCAGCTGCCCGAGGATGTCCCGCTCGCGGTCGGTGAGGGACGGGCCGGCGGCGCCGCGCATCCGGTCCATCACCCGGCTCGCGACCGGCGGCGACAGCGCGGTGCGGCCCTGGGCGGCGGCGTGGATCGCGGCGAACAGCTCCTCCGGCCGCTCGGCCTTCAGGAGGTAGCCGGTCGCGCCCGCCTCGATGGCGCGGGTGATGTCGGCGTCGGTGTCGTAGGTGGTGAGGACCAGGACGTGGACGCCGGTGGGCGCGATCCGGCGGGTCGCCTCCACTCCGTCGATGCCGGCGCCGAGCTGGAGGTCCATCAGGACCACGTCCGGCTTCAGCTTGGCGGCCATCGCGACCGCCTCCTCGCCGCTGCCGGCCTCCCCGACGACCTCGATGTCGGGGGTGGAGCCGAGGAGGGCCAGCAGGCCGGCGCGGACGACGACGTGGTCGTCGCAGAGGAGGATGCGTACGGTCACGGGCGGGCCTCCGTCGGGGGTGCGAGGGGGATCGCGGCGGAGAGCACCGTGCCCTCGCCGGGGGTCGACTCCACCGTAAGCGTGCCGCCCAGCTGCCGGGCCCGCACCCGCATCGCGGGCAGGCCGTGGCCGCGCACGCCCTCGTCGGCGCGCGGGGCGGACGGGTCGAAGCCGCTGCCGTCGTCGGCGACGTCCAGGACCACCTGGTCGTCGAGGTAGGTCAGGGTGAGCGCGGCGGAGGTGGCGGCGGCGTGCTCGCGGATGTTGGCGAGCGCCCCCTGGGCGATCCGCAGCAGCGCCGACTGGGCCCGGTCCGGCAGCGGCACGGGCGTGCCGTCCACCCGGAAGTCGGCGGACTCGCGCGCGGCGAGTCCGCGCAGCGCCTGCTCCAGGCCGCCGCCCCCGGCGAGGTCGGCGGGGGCGAGGTCGTGGACGAAGCGGCGGGCCTCGGCGAGGTTGTGCTCGGCGATCGACTCGGCGGTCCGCACGTGGCGGCGGGCGGTGCC
>NZ_BMVV01000046.1 GCF_014650895.1 Streptomyces omiyaensis | reverse complement strand
GGCGTTGATTTTTGGCACGCTGTTGAGTTCTCAAGGTGCGGACGCTTCCTTCGTTCCCGTTTCCGGGCCCTCCGGGCGCTTCCTTCGTTCCCGACTCTATCAGACGCTTTTCGGTGTCCGATTCCCGGTCGGCGGGATTCGTCTTTCCGGCCGTTGGGCCGTTCCGACGAGTGAGACTCTAGCGGATTCCCTGACTCCGATGCGAATCGGGGATTCCTCATTCCGTAAAAGAACACGGAGAGCCGAAGGAAACGAATTACTCGCCGCCGTCGGGCTCTGTGGTTCTCGCGGAATCGCCGTCCGGGGCCGACCGGGGCCGGTGCTCACGTCGGACAACTCGGAGGACACTACGGATCGGGCGCAGTCCATGTCAACTTCAGGCCCGGCCCCGTCTCCGGGGCCCCCGGAGGACGGAGGCGGCCCCGATCCGTCGCCGGTCTTCCTGCGGCGGATCGGGGCCGATCAGAGGGGCAGAGGGGCAGGGGCTCGGAGGGTCAGGCGACCGTCCACTTCTGGTTCGGCGTGCCGGCGCAGGTCCACAGCTGGAGGCGGGTGCCGTTGGCCGAGCTGTTGCCCGTCGCGTCGAGGCACTTGTTCGCCTGGATGTTCACGATGTCGCGGGCGCCGCTGACCGCCCAGCGCTGGGCGCCCGAGCCGTTGCAGTCCCACAGCTGGACGAGGGTGCCGTCGGCCGTGCCGCCGGAGGCGGCGTCGAGGCACTTGCCGAGCGCCCGGATGGAGCCGTCCGCGCCGACCGTCCAGTTCTGGGCGGCGGTGCCGTTGCAGTCGTAGAGCTGGACGGGAGTGCCGTTGGCGGTGTTGGCGGCGGCCACGTCGACGCACTTGCCGCCGATGCCGGTGATGCGGTTCCCGGCGGGCGGGGTGTCGCCGGTGGTGACGCGGACGTGGTCGACGACGAGCTGTGCGGGGAAGACCGTGGAACCGTTGGGGTCGCCGGGCCAGTAGCCGCCGACGGCGAGGTTGAGGATGAGGAAGAAGGGCTTGTTGAAGACCCAGCTGCGGCCGCCGAGGTCGGCGGGCGTACGGGTCTGGTAGACGTTCCCGTCCACGGACCAGGTGATGCGGTCCGGTGCCCAGTCGACGGCGAAGGTGTGGAACGCGTCGGCGAACGCCTGTCCGCCGGGCAGGGTGTAGCCGGCGCCGATGCCGCCGGAGCCCGAGTAGCCGGGGCCGTGGAGGGTGCCGTGCACGGTGGAGGGCTCGAAGCCGACGTTCTCCATGACGTCGATCTCGCCGGAGTTGGGCCAGCCCACCTGGCCGAGGTCGTGACCGAGCATCCAGAACGCGGGCCACATGCCCTGTCCGCGCGGGATCTTCATCCGTGCCTCGACCCTGCCGTACTGGGCGGTGAAGCGGCCGGCCGTGTTCAGGCGGGCGGAGGTGTACTCGCACCTCCCGTACCAGCACTGGTAGTTGCCCGGGTTCTCGCGGCGCGCGGTGATGACGAGGTGGCCCTGGCCGTCGAGCGCCGCGTTCGCGGTGCCGGCGGTGTAGTACTGCCGCTCGTGGTTGCTGACGTTGTCGCCGGTCTCCAGCTGCCAGCGGGAACCGTTGACGGCGGAACCGGCGGGCCCGTCGAACTCCTCCGCGAAGGTGACGGCGGCGGGGGCGGCCGCGGCCGCCTCGCCCGCCGCGGCGGAGCCGGGCGCGCCGACGGCCAGGCCCACGAGGAGGGCGGCGCCCGCGAGGGCGGCGGACAGGGTCCTGCGCAGGCGGGCGCGGGGTGGACGGGAAGCGCGGGAGGAGTGCATGGCTCTCTCTTCCGTCGTGGTGGGGGGTGAGGGTGAGGAGTGACCGTGGCTGGGGGCCGATGTCTTTAATGGCATGCGCATGACAGTTCTGTTGGTGCAGACCACTCCCTTGCCGACATGATTTAAGGAGTAAGGTAAGGGCCCGTCAAGAGGGTGCGGCAGGTCCGGCGCGGCGGAGACGGCGGCCCCGTACGGTTGCTCGGGGCTCGTCCGGCGAGTCGGCTTCGCCCACGGCCGGCCTGAGGGCCCTCCCGGGATTCGCGAGAAACGCCATCCCCCGACTGCCGGCCCTCCGGTCCGGCAGGGGCGCTTCGGCTTCGAGGTCGGCTGGGGGCCTCATGCCGGACCGGATCGTGCCGCCTCCGGCTCGGGTCCTCGGCACAGGCCAACGGTTCGCTTTCTTGAGCAGGCCCGGACAGTACCGGCTGTGCCCGGCCGGGGGAGGCGGGGGCGCACCCCCTCCCGGCCCGGTCTGCGTGAGGAAGGGGCGGGCGGGCTTGCGGCGGTCGATCCGAGGGGAAGGGATGCGGGCAGGAGACACGGTCGGCAATGGCCGGGTCGCCGGGGCCGGAGGAGCCGGCCGGCGGATGGGCGGGGGTGCGTTCTCCGTTGCGGTAGCCGCCGAGGCGGGCATCGGGGACCCCGTGCGTTCCGATCCGGGCGAGGGCCGCCGCCCTGGTCCGGGGGAGCCTGGACAGGCCGCCGCCGTTGGTGCAGGGACCGTCGAAGGTGTCGCCGTTGCTCGTCGGATCAGGGAGGGCGGACCGGGTGCCCTCCAGGGTGAGGGACCGCGGGCTTCGCGACCGCGCCCCGGGCGTGCCCCTGGTGTCGAGCGGGCCGGCCATCCGACGGAACGCGATCTCCAGCACGTCCTCGCCGAGACGGACACGGGCACGGCACAGTGACGACCGGTTCACCCGCGCGAGGGCCCGGATCCCCCGGGATGCCCCGCCGTCGCGCGGCACGGCCGTGCCTGGCCGTCACCACGTCGACCGGCCCGGTGGTGGACACCTCCGCCGGAATCCCGATCCGCACCCCCCGACCGGTTCCTCTGCCGTCGCTCGTGGTCGGCCGTGCCGTCAGAGGAATGGGGGGCGGGTCGGCCCGCTGTCCGGCCCGTCGTGATGATGCCGACCGTCCCCTCGCGGATGCCTGCCGCGGGGTGGCCCCCAGGGCCGCCCGTACCGCCGGGTCCGTACGGGCTCCGCTTCTTCGCGGCGGGGCCGGTGGGGTCACGCGGCGTCCGCGTGCCGGAGGGCGGGGCCGAGCAGGAGGCCGCCGTCGATGACGAACTCCGCGCCGGTGGCGAAGGAGGCGTCGTCCGAGGTGAGGAACAGCAGGGCCCGGGTGATGTCGGCCGGCTCCCCGAGCCGCGGGATGGCGAACGGCTCGGCCGAGTAGAAGTCGGAGATCGGCGTGTCGCTGCCCGCGGCGGGCTCCGTGATGAACGGGGTGGCGATGGCTCCGGGGTGGATGGCGTTGACGCGGATCCCGTCCCGCCCCAGTTCGAGGGCGGCGGTCTTGGTCAGGCCGCGTACGGCCCACTTGCCGGCCGTGTAGGGGGCGTACAGCGCCGTGCCGACCATGCCGGAGGTGGAGGCGATGTTGACGATGGCTCCACCGCCACCACGGCGGAGCGACGGGGCCGCCGCCTTGATACCGAGGAACGTGCCGGTGAGGTTGACGGCCAGGACGCGGTCCCGGACGCGCCGGTCGGTGGCCTCGACGGGGCTGCGGGATTCTGCACCCCCGCGTTGCCGACCAGGATCGAGAGGGGACCGAAGCGGTCCTCCGTCGCGGCGATGGCGGCGTTCCAGGATTCCTCCTCGGTGACGTCGAGGTGGACCGCGGGGCCGCGCTCTTCGACGCGATCCTCAGCGCGTCCTGGAAAGCGGAGGCGGGGAACGAGGAGCCGCCCGCGCCGGGCGGTCCCCGCGCCGGACTCACCGTGATCGGCCGGCGTTACGTCGCCCTGCTCACCCGGCCGGGCATGGCGGATCTGTTCCGGATCGTCATCGCCGAACTGCCGCGCTTCCCCGAGCCGGCCGAGTCCCGGTTCCGCCGGGGGAAGACGCCCTGCTTCGACTCGGTACGCCACTACCTGGAGGCGGAGCAAGACACGGGCACGCTGACCGTGGACGATCCCGAACCGGCCGCGACCCAGTTCCTGGGCATGATCTCCAACTGCGCGTTCCGGCCCCGCACGCTCGTGGCCGACTGGGCGCCGGATGCCACGGCGGTCGGGCGCGTCGTCGACGAGGCCGTGCTCATGATGACGGCCCGGTACGGCACCGTCTGAGGACACGCGGCCGCCGCGCCGTGCGGAGCCAGGGACGCTTCCCCCTGCCCACGCGCCCGCCGGGCCCCTTCCCTCCTTCCCTTCTGCTGTCCGGGCTCGATCCGCCCGCTCCCCCTCGCCCGGGAGGACGGTGGGGGGAGCGGTGCGGTCTGGTCACCGGGTCGTGAGGGCCCTGATCTCCTCGGTGATCAGGGTGGGGTCCTCCTCGGCCATGAAGTGGCCGCTGGAGACCGTCCGGTGGCGCAGGTCGTCCGCCCAGGCGCTCCACAGGCCCTCGGCGTGGTAGCCGAGCGCGGCACCCCAGTCCTGCTGGAGGACGGTCACCGGCATGGCCAGCCGGCTGCCCGCCTCCCTGTCGGCGGTGTCGTGGTCGACGTCCACGCCGGCCGAGGCCCGGTAGTCGGCGACGATGGAGGGGACGGCCGCCGCGGACGCCGCGAGGTAGTGGGCGCGCACGTCGGCGGGGATCGCGGCGGAGGCGCCGGTCCACGCGTCGAGGAAGGAGCCGAAGAAGGTGTCGGCCGACGCCTGGATCATCCGTTCCGGCAGGCCGGGGGGCTGCGCCATCAGGTAGAGGTGGAAGCCGACCGCGGCGGAGACCCCGTGGAGGGCGTCCCACATGTCGAGGGTCGGCAGGACGTCGAGGAAGAGCGCTCGCGTGACGGTGTCCGGGTGGTCCATCGCCGCGCGGAAGGCGACCAGCGCGCCCCGGTCGTGGCCGGCCAGGGTGAACCGGTCGTGCCCCAGCTCGGCCGCGAGGCGGACGACGTCCCGGGCCATGGTCCGCTTGGAGTAGACGTCCGGGCCGGTCTCGGCGGGCTTGTCGCTGGCGCCGTAGCCGCGCAGGTCGGGGCAGATGACGGTGTGGTCGGCGGCGAGGTCGGCGGCCACGTGCCGCCACATGAGGTGGGTCTGCGGGAAGCCGTGCAGCAGCACGACGGGGGAGCCCGCGCCGCCGACGGCGGCGTGGAGGGCGACGCCGTCGGCGGCGCGCACGCGGTGCTCGGTGAATCCGGGGAGGGTCGGGTGGGTCACGGCGACTCCTGTCGTTCGTGGCAGAGTGGACGTGTCCGGAGCACTGGTCCGGGCGTCCGGGGACGTCACCCAGGCTGTGGGTCCCGGATCAGCGATCGATGAGTGCCTCCGCGGTTCGTCCGAAACGGCGCCGGCCGCGAAAGGACACCGCCGTGGGCGTGGAGTTCGGTCTGCTGGGACCGGTGGCCGCCTGGGACGGCGGCTCGGTCCTCCCGCTCGGCGCGCCCCGCCACCGCGAGGTGCTCGGACGGCTGCTCGTCGCCCGCGGCCGGGTGGTGACGGTCGACCGGCTCGTGGCCGACCTGTGGGAGGAGGCTCCCCCGGCGGGCGCGGTGGGCGCGGTCCGCACCTTCGTCGCGGCGCTGCGCAGGGCCCTGGAACCCGCCCGGCCGGCCCGGCAGCCGTCCCGTCTGCTGGTCACCGACGGCCCCGGCTACTTCCTGCGCGCCGGGCGGGAGGCGGTGGACGCCTGGCGTTTCGAGGAGGCGGTCGGGGCGGCGGCCGGGGCGCCGCCCCACACGGCCGTGGCGCTCTGGCGGGACGCGCTCGCCCTCTGGCGCGGGCCGGTGCTGGCCGACTTCCCCGACGCCTCCTGGACCCGGGCCGAGCGGGTCAGGCTGGAGTCGCTCCGCCTCGACGCGGTCGAGCGGCGCGCCGACGCGCTCGTGGCGACCGGCGCCGCGCACGAGGCGGTGGCCGACCTGCGGGGTCATGTCGTCGCCCACCCGCACCGGCAGGACGGATGGATCCTGCTGGCCGGCGCGCTCGACCGGGCCGGCCGGCGCGGCGAGGCCCTGGAGACCCTGGGCCGTGCGCGGGCCGCGCTCGCCGGCGCGGTCGGTCCCGGCGGCTCCCGGGACGCCGTGGACCGGGCGGAGCGCCGTATCCTCGGCGCCGCCGGTTCCGCGCCCGAACCGGCGGGGACGACCGACAGTCTTTGGGAGCGGACGGCGGCGGCGTGGAACCGGTCGGTGCCCGCCCGGTCCAGCGCCCGGCTCCACGCCACGGCCGGGCTGCTGCGGGACCTCGCGGTGACCGGTGCCGGCGGGCTCGAGGAGGCGCGCCGTCACCGTCGCGACCTGGTCGCCGCGGCCGAGGCGACCGGAGACGCCGAGCTGGCCGCCCGGATCATCGGCTCCTACGACGTCCCGGCGGTGTGGACGCGCGCCGACTCCCCCGACGACGTCCGCGCGCTGTCGCGGGCGGCCGCCCGCGCGGCCGCCGAGCTCGGCCCCGCGGCGCCCGCCGCGCTGCGCGCCCGGCTGCTGTCCGTCGTGGCCGTCGAGTCGCGGGGGGACGCCACCGCCGACGCGCCCCTCCCCCGGGCCGCCGACGCCCCCGTCACCGAACCGTGGCGGCGGCGTGCCGGGCTCGCCGCGGACGAGGCCGTCCGGATCGCCAGGCGCCTCGCCGACCCCCGGCTCCTCGCCTTCGCCCTCAACGGGACCTTCATGCAGTCGTTCGCCACCTGCGGATCGGCCGCCCGCCGGGACGCCCTCGGCGGTGAGCTGGTCCGGCTGGCCGTCGACCACGAACTGCCCGGTCACGAGCTCCTGGGGCGCATCGTCCGCCTCCAGGCGCTCGCCGGTCTCGGCGACCTCGCGGCGGCGGAGGGGGAGGCCGGGGAGATCGACCGGCTCGCCCACCGCAACGACCGTCCCCTCGCCGGGGTGTTCACCGCCTGGTACCGGGCTCTGCGCACCTGCGGGACCGAGGGGTGGGGCGCCGCCCGGCCCCGCTACGGCCAGGCCCTCGCCGCGACCGCCGACTGCGGCATGCCCGGCCTCGCCGACGGGGCCGCGGCCCTGGTCGCGGTCGTCCCGGCCATGCTCGGCGACGGTCTGCCCGATCCCGACGACTTCGCCCGGCTCGACGCCGGCCCCTACCGTCCCTGGCTCACCCCGCTGCTGCTGGCCGCCTCGGGGGCGCGGGAGGAGGCCCGGCGGGCGCTGGGCACGGTCCCCCGGCCGCCCCACGACCTCCTCCAGGAGGCCCTGTGGTGCCTGCTCGCGCGCGCCGCCGCGGCCGTGGACCACCGGCCCGTCCTGCTCCGTGCCCGCGGCGAACTCTCCGCGGCCCGGAGCGAGCAGGCCGGAGCGGGCAGCGGGCTGGTCTCCTTCGGGCCCGTCGCACGCCACCTGTCGGCCGTCGAGGAGGCGCTCGGCCGGGGCGCCGCCGGTACGGAGGTCTGAGGCCGGTCCCCGGACGGTCCGCCGTGTCCGGCGGCGTACGGGGTGGTCCGGCGGCGTACGGGGGTGGTCCGGGGGTTGTCCGGCCCCGCCCACCACCGCTCCCCGGGGGCCGGCCGCAGGCGGGGGCGCTGGGGGCCGGGGGCCGCGACACCGTGGAGCACCTGCCGGCCGCGGGGCCGGTGGCGCTGGTGTTCGGCACGGTCTTCGCGTCCGTTCCGTTTCCGTGCCGGGATCGGGGGACACACGCGCACCATGCACCGCGAGTCCGATGCGTGCGCCGTCCACCTCGCCCGAGGGGAGTGAGCAGCGCAGACATCGGGGGTCCGCGGGGCGCGCCCCGAGTCGCGGCTTCGACCGGGGCGGCAGAAGGTGGTCGTGCGCGACGAAAGGCAGAGTGATGACGGAGAGCCGACCCTCCACGACGACCGACTCCGGAGCCCCGGTGGAGAGCGACGAACACTCGCTCACCGTGGGCGCAGGTGGTCCGATCCTCCTCCAGGACGCCTACCTGATCGAGCAGATGGCCCAGTTCAACCGGGAACGGATCCCCGAACGGCAGCCGCACGCGAAGGGCAGCGGCGCCTTCGGGCACTTCGAGGTCACCCATGACGTCAGCCGGTACACCAGGGCCGCGCTGTTCCAGCCGGGGGTCCGTACCGACCTGGTCGCCCGCTTCTCCACGGTGGCCGGCGAGCGGGGCAGCCCGGACACCTGGCGCGACCCGCGCGGCTTCGCGGTGAAGTTCTACACCAGCGAGGGCAACTACGACATGGTCGGCAACAACACGCCGGTCTTCTTCGTCAAGGACCCGATGAAGTTCCAGCACTTCATCCGGTCCCAGAAGCGCCGGGCCGACAGCAACCTGCGCGACCACGACATGCAGTGGGACTTCTGGACCCTCTCGCCGGAGTCCGCGCACCAGGTGACCTGGCTGATGGGCGACCGGGGCATCCCGCGCAGCTGGCGCCACATGAACGGGTACACCTCCCACACCTACATGTGGACCAACGCCGCCGGCGAGCGCTTCTGGGTGAAGTACCACTTCAAGACCGACCAGGGCGTCGAGTTCCTCACCCAGGAGGAGGGCGACCGGCTGGCGGGCGCCGACTCGGACTTCCACGTGCGGGACCTCTTCGAGCACATCCGCGACGGGGACTTCCCCTCCTGGACCCTCCACGTCCAGGTCATGCCGTACGAGGAGGCGGCGGCGTACCGCTTCAACCCGTTCGACCTCACCAAGGTGTGGCCGCACGGCGACTACCCGCTGCTGCCGGTGGGGCGGATGACGCTGGACCGCAACCCCACCGACAACCACGCCGAGATCGAGCAGGCGGCCTTCCAGCCGAACAACTTCGTGCCGGGCATCGGCCCCAGTCCCGACCGGATGCTGCTGGGGCGGCTCTTCTCGTACGCGGACGCCCACCGGGCCCGGATCGGGGCCAACTACCAGCAGCTGCCGGTGAACGCGCCGGTCGTCGACGTCCACACGTACTCCAAGGACGGCGCGATGGCCTACCGGAAGACGTCCGACCCGGTCTACGCGCCGAACTCCAAGGGCGGGCCGGCCGCCGACACCGAGCGGTACGGCAGCCCGCCGAGCTGGTCCGCCGACGGCGAGATCACCCGGGCGGCGTACGTGTCGCACCCGGAGGACGACGACTGGGGGCAGCCCGGCACCCTGGTGCGCGAGGTCCTGGACGACGCGGCCCGCGACCGCCTGGTGGACAACGTGGTCGGCCACCTCCTCGACGGGGTGAGCGATCCGGTCCTGGAGCGCGCCTTCGCGTACTGGAGCAACATCGACCCGGACGTCGGGAGCCGCATCGCCAAGGGGGTCCGGGCCGGGCAGGGCTCGTAGCCCTGACCCGGGACCCCCTCCGGTACCGGATCCCCCTCCGGCACCGGCCCTCCCCCGGTTCCGGCGGCTCCTCCGCCCGGTCCGCGTCGCCCCGAGGGCGGCCGGGACCGGGCGGAGCGGCGGGCGCCGCTACGGCGTCGGCAGGGTGATCTCCCGCTTGAGGATCTTGCCGCTCGGGCCCAGCGGGAGCTGATCGACGAACCACACGTGACGGGGGTACTTGTAGGCCGCCACCCGCTCCTTCACCCACTCCCGCAGCTCGTCGGGGGTGGCCCGCGCGGAGGGGCGGAGCACGACCGCCGCCGCGACCTCCTCGCCGAGGTCGGCGTGGCCCACGCCCACCACGGCGGCCAGGGCGACGGCCGGGTGCTCGTGGAGGACCTCCTCGATCTCGCGCGGGTAGACGTTGTACCCCCCGCGGATGATCATGTCCTTCTTGCGGTCGACGACGAAGAGGTAGCCGTCCTCGTCGGCGCGCGCCAGGTCCCCGGTGCGCAGCCAGCCGTCGGGGATGGCGGCGGCCGTCTCCTCGGGACGGTTCCAGTAGCCCTTCATCACGTTGGGTCCGCGGACCGCCAGTTCGCCGATCTCGCCGGGGACCACGTCCTGTCCCCCGTCGTCGAGGAGCCGCACCTCGACGTCCCGGATGGGGGTGCCGATGGAGCCGGCCTTGCGGGGCCGGTCGGGGTGGTTGAAGGTGACGACCGGGCTGGTCTCGGACATGCCGAAGCCTTCCAGCACGGCGCAGCCGAAGCGCCGCTCGAAGCCGTGGAGGACCTCGACCGGCAGCGAGGCGCCGCCGGAGATGCACATCCGCAGGGTCGAGACGTCCGCCTCGGAGGGGTGCTGCAGCAGGGCCGCGTACATGGTCGGCACGCCCTCGAAGACGGTGGCCCGCTCGCGGGCGATGGCGTCCAGGACGTCTCCCGGCGCGAACCGGGGGATCATGACGAGGGAGGCGCCGCTGCGGACGGTCACGCTCATCGTGCAGATCTGCCCGAAGATGTGGAACAGCGGCAGGCAGCCCACCACCACGTCGTCCGGCGTCATCCGCTGGATCTGGATGCCGTTCACCTCGGTGTTGTGGCGGAGGCCCGCGTGGGTGAGGACGGCGCCCTTGGGGCGGCCGGTGGTGCCGGAGGTGTACAGCAGGACGGCCATGTCCTCGCCGTCGACGTCGGCGACCCCTTCGAGGGGCTCGTGGGCGGCCAGTGCGGCGGCGAACGCGGCGGGTTCGACCGCCGTGCGCGGCACGCCCGCGGCCGCCGCCCCCTGCGCGCCCTCGCCCGGTGCCTGGTGCCACTCGAAGAGCCGGACCGCGCCGGAGTCGGTGAGGTGGAAGGCGGTCTCCCGGGTCTTCAGGAGCGGGTTCATCGGGACGACGACCGCGCCGGCCCGCAGGGCGCCGTAGTACAGCACGACGAACTCGGGGACGTTGGGCAGCATCAGGGCGACCCGGTCGCCGGGACGCACGCCCTCGGACCTGAGCAGGGTGGCGGCACGGGCGCTGTGCCCGTCCAGCTCCGCGTACGTGATGACCCGCTCCCCCAGCCGCAGTGCGGGGTGCTCGGGCTGCCGCGCAGCCGTCTCCACGAGGAACCCTGCCAGATTGGCCATGACCCGCCTCCGTCGCCCGGAACCGCCGAATGTCTACATCGCGGACACCCTGCCGTCACACGGGGCGCGCGCCCTATGGGGGACGGGACAGCGCTCGGGCCGCTCGATTGTCCTCCGGAACAAAAGAGGCCCACTATGCTGCGGACATGAACCTTTCGGGTGTGGCGGCGGCGCTGCGGTCGAGACTGCCCGAGCTGGCCGGGAGGATGGCCCTGCGCATCCGTTCGGAGGTCGACGCCTACCGGGACGAGGCGCTGGTCCCCCTGGAGGCGCTGCGCGACTCCTGCGCCGCCAACGCGGACCTGGTGCTGACGCAGGTCCAGCGCGACGGCACTTTCGACGCGGAGGCGGCCCGGGAGACCGGTCGGGACCGGGCGGAGCAGGGCGTGCCGCTCGCCGACACCCTGCGGGCCTACCGCATCGGGTCCGAGCTGCTGTGGACCGAGATCCTCGCGGAGGCACGGAGCCGGCCCGAGGTCACGGACGAGCTGCTGGTGTCGGAGTCCGCGAAGTTCTGGGCGCTGTTCGGCCTGTACGCGGAGGCGGTGGCGGTCGCCTACCGGGAGACGGCCGCGGAGCTGACCTCGCGGGGGCTCGCCAGGCGTTCCGCCCTGGTGGAGGCCTTGTTCACCGGCATCGTCGCCGAGGGCACGCTCTGGGAGGCCGCCCGCGAGCTGGGGCTGCCGGAGCAGGGGCCGTACGCGGTCGCCGTCGCCGAGGCCGGCGCTCCGGGCGAGGAGCCGCTCGCGGGCGTGGAGGCCGCCCTGCGCCGGGAGGAGCTGCCGTCCGCCTGGAGGCTGCTGCCGGATCAGCAGCTCGCCCTGATCGCGCTGCCGTCGGCGGGCGCGGAGGACGCCTGTCTGCGCATCCTGCGGCGCGGTCGGGCCCGGGTGGGGTTCAGTCCGTGCTTCGACTCGCTGCGAAATGCCCCGCGGGCGGTGCGTTTCGCCCGCCTCGCCCTGTCCGGGCTGCCGGGCACCGGGCCCGGGGTGGCGCGGTTCGACGACGACCCGCTGGCGATGGTCGTCGCCGCGGCGCCCGCCGAGGCCGCCCACCTGGTGGAGGTGACCCTCCGGCCGGTGCTGGACCTGCCGGCCGCGGAGCGGTCCCGTCTGCTGCGGACCCTGGAGGAGTGGTTCGCCTGCGGGGGCTCGGCCGACGCCGCCGCGCGGGGCCTGTTCGTCCACCCCAACACGGTGCGCTACCGGCTCCGGCGCGTCGAGGAGCTCACCGGCCGGCGGCTCTCCGACCCGCGGGCGGCGGCGGACATCGGCGCCGCGCTGCCGGCGGTCCGGGGGCCGCGGACCCGGGGGTGAGCTCCGGGCGGGGCGGGCTCCGGCCAGGGGTGAGTGCCGGCCGGGGGTGAGCTCCGGCGCCGGCGCGTCCCGCCCCGTGACGGTTCCGGGGGACGGGCGTCGTGCGGGTCACTCCTCGTCGACGATGTGCATCGCGGCCTCCTCGGCCGAGGCCGCGCCGCCGTCGATGCCGACGTCGTGGGCGTGGGGTTCCGAGGTGACGGGGCCGGTCCCCCGGTCCTCGGCCATCAGACGGCCGGCCCGTCTGCCGCCGACCTGGTCGTCGAGGAGTTCGCCGTCGGTGTCCGTCGTGTCGCCGAGGCCGTCGCCGTCGGGGACGGCGACCTCCGGCTCCTCCTCCGCGAGCCGCTCGTCGAGGGACTCGCCGCGCATCCGCTCGGCCGCCGTGACGCCCACGCGTTCGGCGCCCAGGGGCCGTTCGGGCGGTGAGTACCCCTCGTCGAGCGGATCTCCGCCCGGACCGTCGAGGGTGTCCTCGCGGTCGAGGATCCCGGCGTCGTCCCGGACCTCGCTTCCGTCCGGCTGGTAGACCTCGTCGCCCCATGCTTCGCGTTCGCTCATGTGCCGCTCCCCTCGCTCCGCCGCGGTCCTCAGCCCGGGTTCCGGACGCGGTCGTGGGGACGGGAGAAGCGGAAGGCGCCCGCGCCGCTGCCCAGTTGGAGCCACAGGTGCCCGGGCTGGGTGACGACGCGCAGCGCGACGGCGGCGCAGCCGGGACAGCGGGCGGTCAGGCCGGGTTCGGGGCCGTAGACGTGCAGCTGTGCCAGGGTCGCCGGCAGCCGGCAGGCGGGGCAGAGCCGCCACGCCGTCGTCGGGTCGGTCGTGAAGACCTCTCCGAGGGGGCCGGCCAGGGCGTTCCCGTCGAGGTACAGGGGGTGCTCGTTCATGTCGGGTTCCTCACCGTGCGGCGCGGGGGTGTCAGCCGAAGCGTTCGGTACGGATCCGGCCCGGTGCGTATCCGGTGGTCAGCAGGAGCTCGCCGACGTGCTCGACGAAGCCGGTCGGGCCGCAGACGTAGCAGCGGCCTTCCGCGGAGGGCGGCAGGTCCCGCAGGTCGGGACCGCCGATGCGCCCGGCCGGGCGCGCGGAGCCGTCCGGGGCGACCCGGGTGTGGAGCAGGCGGACGCGGATCCGGTGGGCCGCGGCGTCGAGTTCCTCCGCGTACCAGACCTCGGCGGGGCTCCGGACGGAGTAGAGCAGGGTGCAGGGCTCGTCCGACGCGGAGGCGAGGCGGGCGCGCACCATCGCCATCAGCGGCACGATGCCGGAGCCGCCGGCGACGAGCAGGAGCGGGCCGGATTCCCTCGGCGTCCAGACGAACCATCCCCCGAGGGGTCCCCTGGCCTCGACCTCGGCGCCCAGGGGAAGGTCGTCGGCGAGGTACGGGGAGACCTCGCCGCCGGAGGTGGCCTGGACGCCCAGTTCGATGGACCCGGCGCCGGCGCCGGCGGGAGCGGCCAGGGAGTAGCTCCGTACGGCCTGGTAGCCGTCGTCCGCCGTCAGCCGGATGTCGACGTGCTGGCCCGGAAGGTGTCCCGGCCACTCGGGCACGTCGAGCCGCAGGGTGCGGCCGGTCGCCGTCTGCCGCGTCCGCTCCGTGAGGCGCGCCCGTCGCCAGCCGTGCATCAGTCGCTCCAGTAGCGCTGTTCGCGCCACGGGTCGCCGTAGCCGTGGTAGCCGGCGGACTCCCAGAAGCCGGGCTCGTCGTCCGGGGTGAGGATGATGCCCTTGATCCACTTGGCGGACTTCCAGAAGTAGAGGTGGGGGACGACGAGGCGGGCCGGGCCGCCGTGGTCCGGGGAGAGCGCGTAGCCGTCATAGGCGTGGGCCAGCCACGCCTTGCCGCCGGTGACGTCCTCGCGCGGGAGGTTGGTGGTGTAGCCGTCGAAGGACTCGGCGACGACGTGTTCCGAGGAGGAGTCCACCTCGTCGAGGAAGACGTCGAGGGAGACTCCGCGCCAGCGGGTGTCGAACTTCGACCAGCGGGTCACGCAGTGGATGTCGACGGTGGGCTCCTCCTGGGGGAGGGCCATCATCTCGTCCCACGTCCAGGACCGGGTCTCCCCCCGTTCGGTGGTCACGGTGAAGGACCACCGGTCGGTGGGGACGTGCGGGGTGGGACCGGCGGACAGGACGGGGAACGACTCCGTCGGGTACTGCCCCGGCGGCAGCCGGCCCTCGAAGGCGCGGGTCCTGCCGTGGAACCCCGGTGACAAGCTGCCCATGGGTCCGTTCCTCTCGCTCGGAGTCGGCCTCGGGCGGTCGACGGGGCGGAGCGGCGGGTCACGACGGCCGTCGTCACGGCGGGTGCGGGATCGCGTCGCGCGGGTGCGGTGCGCCGCGTCCCTCTTCTCCCCCATGATCCTCTGCCGAGGCGCGCACGCAACCCGGCGCGGGCGGGTCCCAGTTGTGCCGCGCGGCAGCCGCGGGGGGCTCCCGGGGCCGGCTCGCGCTCAGGGGGCCCGGTCCCGGACGGGGGCGAGTCCGAGCGCGGCGCAGCCCTGCCGGAGCGCGTCGAGGCCGAAGGCCGTGAGGGGGCCGACGACACCGGGGGTGGCGCCGGAGCGGCGGTCGGCGAGGCGCTCGGCGGCCCAGGCGACGAGTTCGCCGGTGAGGCCGTACGGATCGGGGCCTTCGAGGTGGACCTCCGCGAGCGGGGCCCCGTGCCCGGCGGCCGGGGAGGCGAGGGCGACGACGTACGAGGAGACGCGTGCGCGCACGGCGGCGTCGGGACCGCCCGGCGGTCCGATGGCCAGGGGGAGGGTGAGGGCCTCGGCGATCCTGCCGCCCGCCGGGAGGCGGGTGGCGGCGTGGGCGAGGGCCGACCAGAAGGGGAGGAAGCGGCCGAGTGCGGGGAACCAGCCGTTGTAGACGGTGACGTCGTCCAGCGACGGGAACTCCCTCGGCAGGAAGAGCACTTCGGTGCCGGAGACGAGGAACGCCGGGGTGCGGCGGCCCCGGACGGTGAAGTCGCGGAGGCGGGAGGCGGTGCGTTCCTCGACGATGACGCGCCGGTGCCGGCGGGCGGAGGGCAGGACGAGGCCGTCGCGCAGGGCGGCGCGGGTGCCCCGGCTGAGGCCTCGCCGGACCGTGCCGGTGGCGAAGTAGCCGATGTCGACGCAGCGGGCGGCGGTGCCCGCCTCGCGGAGGGCCAGGGCGGCGGCGAGCATGCCGGGCACGTAGTCGTAGCCGAAGGCCGGGAGCATCACGGCCCCGGTCTCGCAGGCGCGGTGGTGGTACCGGTCGTGCAGGGCGCGGACGAAGCCGACCTCGCCGCTGGAGTCGAGGTAGTGGGCGCCCGCGTCCGCCGCGGCCCTGGCGACGGGGAGGCCGAGGCGTCCGAAGGGGCCGGCGGTGGTGATCAGGACGTCGCCGGGCCGCAGGTTCCGGCGCAGCTCCTCGGGGGCACGGGCGTCGACGACCCACTGGTCGGGTCCGCCGGAGCGGGCGGCCAGGGCGGCAAGGGCGGTGGGGTCGCGCCCGGCGACCGTCGGTCTGACGCCTCTGCGCCTCAGGGCGTCGAGGACGAGGCCGCCGGTGTAGCCGGTGGCGCCGAGCAGGACGACGCGGCCGTTCATCGCCGCCTTCCGAGGAGCGGGCGGACCGGCCGCGGGACGTCGGCGACCGGCTCCGGAGCGTCGCGGAGCGACCGAGGGGCACCGCGGACCGTCTGAGGGACGTCCTGGTTCTGCCGCCCCGCGCGGACGGCGGGGGCTGCGGGGGCGGCGCGGGCAGCGAGGGCGGTCATGGGGCGGGAGGCCTTCCGGGGCGTGGGGCAGGACGGGGGAGGGAAACCTGCCGGCGGGGGCGCGGCGGGGGCGTACGACCGGGAGCGCGTGACGGCGGGTGCCGTCGGCGGACGGCCGTCGGCGCGTTCGGGTCGGCCCGAAAGCTTCGGCCCGTTCGCGCCGGCCCGAACGCGCCGGCGACGAGGCCGATGCCCGTGCCGGAGCAGGAGGGCTCGGCCGGCGCAGTACGGCGTGGGTGGCCCAAGGCCATCATCTGCCCCACGGGCGGCCCGAGCGACCCGTCGCCGCACCGGGGAGACCCGCGGCGGGGTCCGGCACCGTCGCCGCACCGGCCCGGTTGCGGAGGCCGGACCGGACGTGAAGATGGGAGACGGGCATCGACGCCCCGGCAGGGGGGATCCCCTCCGCGGCCGGCAGCGCCGCGGAAACAGGGCACGCGTGTGCTCGTGACCATGGAGTGGACATGACCCAGCTTCCGCCCCCGATCACGCCTTACCTGGAACCGGCGGCACAGGAGTTGTGCGACGCGACCGACCCCCATCCCCGGATCTACGAGGTCCCGCCCGAGAAGGGCCGCGAGATCCTGCTCGGGCTGCAGGTCGACCCGAGCGTGCCCCGGCCCGAGGTCGACGAGGAGTGGGTCGACGTCGACGCGGGCGAGTGGGGCACCGTCCGCACCCGCATCATCCGCCCCAAGGGGGCGAGCGGCCCGCTGCCCGTGGTGTTCTACATCCACGGCGCCGGATGGGTCTTCGGCGACGACAGGACCCACGACCGGCTCTTCCGCGAGCTCGCCGTCGGAGCGGGTGCCGCGGGCGTCTTCCCCGTCTACGACCGCGCCCCCGAGGCCGGGTACCCCACCCAGGTCGAGCAGAACTACGCCGTGGGGCGGTGGGTCCTGGAGCACGGCGCCGAGCACGGTCTGGACGTCTCCCGCATCGCCGTCACCGGGGAGTCGGTCGGCGGCTGCATGTCCGCGGTCTTCGCGCTGATGAACAAGGAGCGCGGCGGCATCGACCTCAAGGCCCAGGTGCTGCTCTACCCGGTGACCGACGCCGACTTCGACACCCCCTCCTACCTGCAGTTCGCCGAGGGCTACTACCTCACCCGGGACGGCATGAAGTGGTTCTGGGACGCCTACACCACCGATCCGGCCCAGCGCGCCGAACACCACGCCTCACCCCTGCGGGCCACGCTCGACCAGCTCAGGGGACTCCCCACCACCCTGGTGATCACCGACGAGGCCGACGTCCTGCGCGACGAGGGCGAGCAGTACGCCAACAGGCTCCGCGAGGCCGGCGTCGACGTCACCTCCGTCCGCGTGGCCGGGATGGTCCACGACTTCCTCCTCCTCGACAGCCTCCGGGACACCCGCGCGGCCAACGTCGCGCGCAAGCTGGCCGTCGACGCCCTCAGGACGGCGCTGCACGGCGACGACTGACCGGCGCCGCCCTCGCCCGTCCGCCTGCAGGGGCCCGTTCCACGCCGTCGGGGCGTGGGCGGGCCGCCTGCCTGCGGGCGGCGCGCGACAGGTCCGCGCCTCCGTGTCCGCCCTGTTCGCCGCCTCCCCCGCGGTCCGGGCGGCGACGGCCGCCGGCTGACGGCCCGCACCAGCCCGCCGTCCGCCCCGCGGAGGACGCGCTCCTCCCCCACCGCCTCGGCGCCCGGGCCGACGCCGGAGCCCCGGCCCCCGGTCGGCGGACCGGGGGCCGGGGCGGCCGGCGGGTGTCAGGAGGCGGGGACCTGGTCGACGAAGGTCGTGCCGGCACCGCGCAGGGCCGCCACCTTCGCGGCGACCTGGGCGGGGGTGAGGACCTGGTCCTTGACGTGCAGGACGTAGTCGACCTGCTGGTCGTAGGCGCGCGGAGTGGTCGACGGCTGGCCGTTGAGGTCGATCAGCCACTGGTTGAAGTTGATGGACATGGGGCGCTCGGGCAGGTAGGCGGCGTCGTGCGTGCCGAACAGGGCTCCGTCGACGTAGTAGGTGATCTTGCTGTTGTCGATGGTCACGACCAGGTCGTGCCAGCCCGCGAAGCTCGTACGGCTCTCGCTGTGCTGGTTGACCGCCTGCCACGGGTCGGGGTTGTAGGTCTCCCAGGAGGTCGTGTAGAGGATGTTGGCCGGCTCGCCCCAGCCGCCGTTGGGCAGGTACTCGAAGTCGTACTCGGCGTAGTCGTCGGCCATCGGGGCCTTGAGGTCGTTGATGGTGAAGAAGGTCTGGACGATGCGGTCGCCGTCCGGGCCGTACTTGGGCGCGTCGGAGAACTTCACCCGGGAGGCGTAGGTGCCGTTCTTGAACTTCGTCGCCTGGGTGAGGACTTCGGTGTGCACGGTGCTGGCGCCGGTGCCGGCGCTGGAGGTCTCCAGGTTCATCACCGTGTTGCCGCTCTGGTTGACGAAGGTGACCTTGGAGGGGTCCCAGGTGGCGCCGGGGACGCCGGGGCCACCGGAGTTCGAGCGGACGCTCCAGCCGTGGGAGGCGAGGGCCGGGTCGGTGTGCGAGGAGTACGAGAAGTCGTCGAAGAGGGTCTCGCCGTTGCCCGGCGGGGTGGTGGGCGGGGTGGTCGGCGGGGTCGTGGGCGGTTCGGTGGGCTCGTTGCCGGCCGGGGCGGTGCCCCACACGTTCACCCCCGCGAGCTGCGCGGTGACCTTGGTCCAGTCGGTGTACGAGGTCGGCGCGCCCTGGAAGGAGTAGTCGTCGCTCTGGGTCAGGGTCTGCCAGTTGGCCTGGTAAAAGCGCAGCTGCATGTCGCCGGTGTCGGCGCCGGGGGCGAGCGACCCGGCCGCGGAGGTGAAACCGATCTCCAGGTAGCGGTCGGCCGTCGCGGTGGGGTTGGCGAGCGTGCCGAAGGTGCCGGTGATGGCCGAGCAGCCCTTGACCGCCCACGAGCAGGCGAAGCGGTAGGTGGCGGTCGGCGAGTCCGCCTTGAAGTAGTAGCGGATCTTGACCTGGTTCAGCGCCACGCTCGTGGTGCCGGTGTTGCGCACCTTGAGCCACGGCTCGCTCTGGTCGGCGGTGGCCCCGCCGGCGCTGGTGCGGTACTGGACGGCGACCCCGCCCCCGGAGGCGGAGGCGGTGGTGAGCGGGAAGGTCGCCAGGGCGGCGCTGCCGACGACCGCGGTCAGCGCGAGGGCCGCCCGGGTGGTGCGGCTGGTACGGCTGGTGGCACGGGTGCTCATCAGACGGATTCCTTTCGTTCGCTCCCGCCGGTCGGCGGGAGGGAGACATCGGTGGTGCGGGAGGAGGACATCAGGGGTGCGGGAAGAGGAAGCGGGCCGGTCCGCGCCGGGCGGGAGGCGTCCGGGCCGGTCCGCGCCGGACGGGTTCACGCCGGGGCGGGGGCCGTCCGGGCGGGGAGGGCGTCGTGCGGGACGCCGAGCGCGGTCAGGCGCGCGCCGTGGCCGTCCAGCCTGTCGCGGAAGTCCCGCCAGTCGCCGGACGCGGTCCACGCCCGTTCGGCGAGGGCGCACAGGCGGGGGTAGGTGAGGTACTCGATGTGCGCGGGCGTCGGGACGAACTCGGTCCACAGCTGCCCCTGGACCCCCAGGACCCTGCCGGAGAGCCCCGGCTCGTCCGGGGGCGGCAGCAGGTCGACGCCGTACACGCTCCGCAGGTCGGTCGTGTGGCCCGGCTGGGCGGCCGGCTCCTCGGGCCCGGACGCGCGGGCGTAGTCGAAGTAGGTGCGCCGGTGGTCGGCGTGGATGACGTCGTGGCCCCGGCGGGCCGCGGCCCAGGCGTGTTCGGGCGTGCGCCAGCTCATCACGGTGCAGGAGAGGGGCAGCGTGGCGCCGTCCTCGGCCCAGGCGACCGGGCGGCGGCCCGCTCCTGCGACGTGGTCGGCCATCCGGGCCATGAACCAGCCGTGCAGTTCGCGCGGGCCCGACAGCCCCTCGCGGGCCGCGCGGGCGATCGCCGCCGGGCTGGACTCCCATTCGCCGGTGGGGACCTCGTCGCCCCCGAGGTGGACGTAGGGGGCGGGGAAGAGGTCCATCACCTCGTCGAGGACGGTGCGGAAGAAGTCCAGGACGTGGTCGCCGACCCCGAGCACGGTGGGGCAGACGCCCCACTCGGTCCACACGTCGAGCCGCCGGTCCGGGGCGTTGCCCAGTTCGGGGTAGGCGGCCAGGGCGGACCGCACGTGTCCCGGCACGCTGATCTCGGGCACGACGGTCACCCCGCGCGCGGCGGCGTGGGCGACGAGCCCGGCGAGTTCCGCGCGGGTGTACGCGCCGCCGTGCGCACGGCCGTCGAAGCGCGTGCTGCCCGCGGGGCCCACCATCGACTGCGCCCGCCGGCCTCCGGTCCCGGTGAGCCTCGGGTAGGCCTCGACCGGCATCCGCCAGCCCTGGTCGTCGGTGAGGTGGAGCTGGAGCACGTTCAGTTTGTGGAGGGCGAGCAGGTCGACGAAGCGGTGGAGGTAGGACACGGGCTGGAAGTGCCGGGCGACGTCGAGGAGCATCCCGCGCCAGGGGTGCGCGGGGACGTCCGTGATCTCGACGCCGGGCAGCTCGACCCGGTGGGGCGGGACCGCGTACGGGGCGGAGCCGGTCGACCCGGTGTCGTACGGACCGGAGCCATAGGGGCCGGAGCCGTACGGACCGGTGTCGCGGCCCGTCGGGGCGGTGAGGGCCTCGGGGGGCAGGAGCTGGCGCACCGTCTGGACGCCGCGGAGGAGGCCGGTGGGCCGGGCGGCGCGCAGCAGCACTCCGTGGGCGGCGACGGTGAGTCCGTACCCCTCCTCCCCGAGGCCGGTGAGCGCGGGGTCGAGCGCGAGGACGAAGGTGCCGTCCTCGGCGTGCTCCAGGCGCAGCCCGGTGGCGGGCGTCAGGTAGCCGCGCAGCAGGTCGGCGGCCTGCTCGGCGCCCGGGGCGACGCGCAGACGGGTGGTGGCGTCGAGACGGAAGCGTCCGGGGCGGGGGGAGAGCCGGCCGGGGCGGGGGACGAGGGTGAGGTCGGGGCGGTGGCGGGCGGGGCGGGGCAGGTCCACGGGGTTCGTCTCCGGTGTTCTGCGGGGGCGCGCGGTCCGGCTGCCGGCGGCCGCACGACGGGGCGGCCGGTTCCGGTGTGCCGCGCGGCGCGGAAGCGGCGGGGTGGTCGTGTCGTGTCGGTCAGCCCTTGACGCCTCCGGCGGTGAGGCCCGACGTCACGTGGCGCTGGAGGGCGAGGAAGACGACGAGGGCGGGCAGCGCGAAGAGGGTGGAGGCGGCCATGGTGGCCCCCCAGTCCGTGCCGAAGGTGGTCTGGAAGGAGGAGAGCCAGACCGGCAGGGTGCGGCTGTCCTGCTGTTTGATGATGAGGAAGTTGGCGTAGGTGAACTCGTTCCAGGCGGTGATGAAGCCGAAGAGCGAGGTGGCCATCAGTCCCGGGGCGAGCAGGGGGAAGGCGATCCGGCGGAAGGCACCGACGCGGGTGCAGCCGTCGACCTGCGCGGCCTCCTCCAGTTCGGGCGGGATGCCGGCGATGAAGCCGCGGAGCACGACCACCGTGAACGGCAGGGTGATCATGAAGTAGACGAGGGTGAGCGTCGGCAGCCGGTCGAGCATGTTCGTGTCGCGGGAGATGATGTAGACCGGGATGATCAGTGACTCCCACGGCGCCATCTGGGCGATGAAGACCGCCAGCATGAACTGGCGGCGGCCGCGCCACCGCAGCCGGGCCACGGCGTACGCCGCGCCGAGCGCGACGATCAGGGCGAGGAGGACGGCGCCGAGGGTGACGAGGACGCTGTTGCGCCAGAAGAGGGCGAAGCCGTCGGCCTGGACCGCGGTGCGGAAGTGGTCGAGGGTCCACTCCTGCGGGATGAGGCGGGGGTCGTAGGACTGGATGTCGCGGGACGGCCTGAAGGCGGTCGCGAGCATCCAGTACACGGGGAAGAGGCAGATCACCACGGTCAGGGTGGCGGCCGCGCGGAGCGGGAGCCGGCGGAGCGCGCGCCGCGGCGCGGTCGTGCGGGCCTTACGAGCCGTGCGGGTCGTGCGGGTCGGGGTCACAGCTGGTCCCCCTCCTGGCGGAAGAGCTGGCGGAAGTAGAGGACGAGGACGCCGCTCATGAGCAGGACGGTGACCATGGAGGCGGCCGAGCCCAGGTCGTAGCGCTGGTTGGCGAGGGCGGTCTGGACGGCGTACACGGGCAGGATCGTCGTCGCGTCGCCGGGGCCGCCCCGGGTCATGACCCAGATCTGGACGAAGGCCTTGAAGGTCCAGATGACCTCCAGGGAGAGCACGAGCATGAAGAGGGGCCGTACGAGGGGGAAGGTCACCGAGCGGAAGAGGGTCCACGCCCCGGCGCCGTCGAGGCGGGCGGATTCGTAGAGCTCCTCGGGGACGGTGGTGAGGGCCGAGTAGAGGGTGATGGCGGCGAAGGGCACCGACTGCCAGACGATGAGGGCGACGAGGATGGCGAAGGCGGCGCGGCCGTCGGCGAGCCAGGTGTAGCCCTCGAAGGAGTCGAGGCCGAGGTCGGTGAGGGTTTCGTTGACGATGCCGAACTCGGAGTGGAACAGCCACTGGAAGACGGTGGTGGCGGCCACGACGGGCACCGCCCACACCAGGACCAGCGAGCTGAGGACCACGGCCCGGCCGGCTCTGCCGAGGCGTTCGATCATCAGGGCGACCAGCGTCGCGAGGATCATGATGGCGGCGACGTTGACGGCCATGAAGAGGAAGGTGCGGCGGACGACGTCCCAGAACCTCGGGTCGCTCAGCAGGGTCTGGTAGTTGCGCAGCCCCACGAACTCGGCGTCGCCCCTGATCAGTTCGCGCAGCCGGAAGTCCTGGAGGGAGATGAGCAGGGCCCGGCCGAAGGGGTAGAGCAGGAGGTAGAGCATGCCCAGGACCGCCGGTGCGATCAGCAGGTACGGGCCGAGGGTGGGGCGGCGACCGCGGAGCGGCCGCCGGGAGGGCCTGGCGGGCATCGTTCAGGATCCGCTGTTCAGGGTCGTGGTGATGGACGCGGCGGCCTTCGCGGCCTCGGCCGCCGGGTCGCGGCCGGTGAGCACGGCCGTCATGTAGTCCTTGATGGGGTTCTTGGCCTCGACCGCCGCCCACTGGGGGGTGTTGGGGGTGGCGTGTCCGTTGGCGGCGCCGACCGCCATGGTCGCGGCGCCGGGGTCGGAGGCGACGGCGGTGGCGAGGTTGGTCTTGTTCGGGACGTAGCTCATCGCGAGGGCGAGCTTCGTCTGCCAGGTCTCGCCGGTGAGCTCCTTGATGAAGGTGTACGCCTCGTCCTGGTGGCGGGCGACGGCGGGCACGATCAGGTCGGAGCCGCCGGTGAAGACGGCGCCGGGGGTGTCGGCGGTCTTGCCGGGGATGGGGAAGAAGCCCAGCTTGCCCTTGAGGGCCGGGTTCTTCTGCGCGATGACGCCGGCTCCGCCGGGCGTGGCGATGACCTGCGCGATCTGCCCCTTGGCGACGACGTCCGCCTGGAGGGGACGGGACTCGTCGGAGTCCTTGGGGCCCTTGCCGAGCGCCTGGAGCCGCTTGTAGAAGTCCATGGCCCTCATCGCCTCGGGGCTGTCCAGTCCGCCCTTCCATCTGCCGCCCTCCTGGAGGGCGAGGTCGCCGCCCTCGTCCCAGACGAAGCCGGCGAGGGCGAACCAGTTCTGGCCGGGGAGGTAGATGCCCTGGACGCCGTCCTTGTTCAGGCGTTCCGTGGCGGCGAGCCACTGGTCACGCGTCTTGATCGTCGCGGCGTCGATGCCGGCCTGGCGGAAGAGGTCGGTCCGGTAGATGACGACCCGGTTGGCGGCGTAGTACGGGATGCCGTACTGCTTGCCCTCCCAGGCGCCGGGCTCGGCGAGGCCGTCCAGCCAGAAGTCGCCGTCGAGCTCGTCGACCCTGTCGGTGAAGTCGGTCAGTCCGCCGCTCTGGGCGTACTGGGCGACCTGGGTGTTGCCGACCTCGATGACGTCCGGGGCGTCGTTGCTGGCCAGGGCGGCGGTGACCTTCTCGCCGATGCCCTCCCACTCCTGGATCTGGATCTTGACGTCGATCTCCGGGTGGGCCTTCTCGAATCCCGCCTCGAACTCCTTCTGGAAGGCCTCGGAGACGCTGTCGCGCATCAGCCAGACGTCGAGGACGGTCGGCCCGCCGGCGTCGCTCCCGCCGTCGGACGAGGAACAGGAGACGAGGCCGGTGCTCAGCAGCATGGCGCCGAGCAGGACAAGGGGGCGGTGCTTCACGGTTCACCTCTGGGGAGCCTGGGAACGGAGGGAAACCCTGAGCTGACCACTTGCCTGCCGAGGGTTTACCAGTTGGCGCGAGATGAAGGTGGCATGGACCAATGTTGTCGTCAACCCCCGCACCGCAGAGGGTTTTTGGACACCATCCGGCCAAAAGTGGGTGCATGAACCCTGCATCCACCGCAGCATTGCCGCTTGACCAGTGGACCAGTTATGGTTGACCAGCAAACTTCCCGCGCACTTCCGCTGCACTCCCGTGCACCCCCCGCACACCCCCTGCGCACCTCCCGCGCACTTCCCGACGACGAACGAGAGCCCCGTATGGAGATCGACGCGGCAGCCTCCGGCGCCATGCTCAAGCGCGAGCGGGTCCGCGACGCGATCCTCGAACTCATCGAGGCCAGGTCCCCCGGCGACGCCATCCCCTCCGAGCGCACCCTCTGCGCCGACCTCGGCGTCTCGCGCCCCACCCTGCGCGCGGCGGTCGACGAACTGGTCGTCGCGGGACTCCTGGTGCGCGAGCACGGCCGGGGCATGTTCGTCGCCGCGGCGAAGATCACCCAGGAGCTGATCTCCGACCGGAACTCCTTCAGCCTCCCCCAGGCCGGCGGCGTCTGGACCAGCCGGCTCCTGGAGTTCAGCACCCTCCCGGCCGGCCCGCGCGTCAGCCGCAAACTGCGGATCTCCCCCGCCGCCGAGATCCTCTACGTCGCCCGGCTGCGCCTGGTGGACGGCTCCCCGATGGCCATCGAGCACCTCCACGTCCGGGCCGACCTCGTCCCCGGCCTGAC
Source organism: Streptomyces omiyaensis (assembly GCF_014650895.1). Lineage (GTDB taxonomy): Bacteria > Actinomycetota > Actinomycetes > Streptomycetales > Streptomycetaceae > Streptomyces > Streptomyces omiyaensis. The sequence goes on along the minus strand of NZ_BMVV01000046.1, from coordinate 2,490 downwards.
CAGCGAGGAACTGGAGCAGGGCGACCTGTACGAGCACCTGCGGGACCGGCACGGAGTCCAGGTCAGCGAGGCCGTGCAGTCCATCGAGCCCACCGTCGTCACCCGCGCCGAGGCCGATCTCCTCGACGTGCCGGAGCTGTCCCCGGCGCTCCTGTTCGAGCGGCTCACCACGGACTCCCGGGGACGCCCGGTGGAGTACGTGCACTCGCTCTACCGCGGCGACCGCTACCGCATCGTCTCCCGCCTCGCCCTCGGCCCCCACGACGAGCAGCCGCCGGCGAAGGAGGGCCACCACCCGGGCATCCCCCCGGGCGACTTCACCGCCGCCGACCCGGTGACCTTCTCCACCCGGGGCGTGGTCCAGCACCACACCTGAGCGCGGGCCCGCGAAGCCCCTCCCACCACACGGCGACGCGGCCGCGCACCGGTCGCCCGCTCCCCCGGCGGGCGCGGACGACAAGAGGCCCCGCCCGCCCCACGAAGGGGCGGACGGGGCCTGAGGTCACGACGGACGGACGGCCGGGACCGGAAAGGGCCACGACCGGCGGGAGGTCAGGGCCGGTAGGACGGGTTCTCCATCCGGTGGCCGGTGAGCACCCCGTCGGGACCGACCTCCCAGGCGCGGACGATGTCCTCGGGAGGCACGGCACCGTTCGGGTCCTCGACCCTCCGGGGGTCCATCTCGTAGACCCATCCTCCCGGATACGCCCTGGCTTCCGCCACGAGCGCGGGCGGAGCGTCCGCGGCGGGACCGGTACTCCGCCCGCCTTCCGTGTCCTGTCCGGGCTGCGGGCCCTGGCGAGGGCGTCGCAGGAATCGGAGGAACCCCACCTAGCGTCGCCCCCTCACGACTCGTTCCCAGGAAGTGAAACCGTCGGCGTCCTCACGGGGCCGCCAGAAGACCGGCCCCCTCACCCGCTCCTCGATCGCCTTGACGTACCGCATGGGGTGCAGCAGCGACAGGACGGACGCCCGGGAGGACGCGAAGCGCGCCTCCCAGGCCCGCTCCTGCGCCTCCACCGTCACCACCGCATCCGGCCCCGCCGGGGCCAGCAGCGGCACGACGTCCCGCGCCGTGGCCGGGCGCCGCCGGGGGACGAGGTGGACCACCTCGGCTCCGGCGGCGGCCGCCGTCGGGGAAGGACGGGCGTTCGCCCGCGCGCCGTTGCAGCAGAGGAGGAGACCCTCCTCGTCCAGGCTCCGGCGCGCGGACCTCAAGGCCTCGAAGAGATCCGTCCCCGTGCCACGGGCCCGTGTCAGGTCGTCCACGACGACCTCGACGGTCCACGGCGGCTCGGCGGAGAAGAGGACCACGCAGGGACGCCCCTCCCCGTCACCGGAGACGGTCCGGAGCCTCGTTCTGTGCACTACGGGGTCCCCTTGTAATTGGGATTGGCGACGTAGTTGTCCGTCGGCATGCCCCAGGAATAGTACCGGGCACCGGCGATGGCGCTTCCGTCGATGCCTCCGGGGAACACCACCTCCTTCTCCGCGCGGAACACGTAGCTCCAGCCGAGCGCCTTGTTCATGCTGATACCGGCACCGGGGTGCGGAATCTCGTAGACCCAGGTGGACCCCTTCGCCTTCTGCGGGAACATCGCTCCGATGCTGCGCCGGGTGCTCGTGCCGACCCAGGAGGAACTCGTGTTGTACTTCCCGTAGGTCAGGAGGTCGCGATTGCTTCCGCCCCGTGTGGAGAATCCGGTGGCGAAGACCACGGACGGAACGCGGTTGTCACCCCGGACCACCATGCTCGGGAACACCACCGCGGTCCGCGACCCGGCGATCTCGGGGAAGAAGTCGAACCGCGCTCCGGCACCCAGCATCGAGCCGGCCCGCATGGGCGGCACGGCTCCGGCGACGAGGCCGCCGTGGCCCACGCCCAGGTCGAAGGCCTGCGTGTCGACTTCGACGTCGTACTCTTCGGCCGCCTCCTTGCGCACGGCGTCACCGGCGCACTCGACCTCTCCGAAGAGCTTGAAACCCTGACAGGCGAAGGTCAGCGTGTCGACGGCGCCGGCGATGATGCCGGCGAGGTAGTCGCGGTCGTCGCCCTTCGGCTGATCCGTCGCCTCGCGCTCACAGCCGAACCGGTTGCACTTGAGCTTGTAATTGCCGCCGCCCCCCTTGTTCGTTCCCTTCTTGTCCCCGCCGCCGCCTCCGCCGGTGGTCGCCGGCTTCGGCTTCGGCTTGTCGTCGTTGGTCTTGCGGTCACCGTCGGTGTTCTTGGTGCCGTCGGTGTTCCAGTCGTCCGGGTAGCAGGCCGCGCCGCTCGCTCCGCATATCTCCATCAGACCGGTGGGGTCGGTGAGGGTGAGAGGCGTGTTGCTCGCGTAGCCGTAGCCGTTCACCGACTGCGGCATTTCGAGGCTCAGGATCGGATCGGCGCTGATGAACTGGCCGAGTTCGGTGTCGTATTCGCGGGCGCCGATGTGGGTGAGGCCGGTGGTGGTGTCGATGTCTCCGCCGACGAAGCCCTTGGTGCCGGGC
>NZ_BMVV01000045.1 GCF_014650895.1 Streptomyces omiyaensis | reverse complement strand
AAGATCGGCACCGGCGGCTGGACCGCCTACAACCAGATCACCGCCACCGGCAACATCGGCGGCGCCCCCGCCGGCGACCTGATCGCCCGCGACAAGAACGGCGTCCTCTGGCTCTACCTCGGCAAGGGCGACGGCACCTTCACCGCCCGCAGGCAGATCGGCGGCGGCTGGAACGCCTACACCGACACCCTCGGCATCGGCGACGCCAACTACGACGGCCGCCCCGACCTGTTCGCGTACGGCCCGAACAAGACCGCCTACTTCTACGCCGGCACCGGCGACCTCCACCAGCCCTTCGCCACCCGCGTCACCAGCCCCGCCCTGACCGGCCTCCCGGCCCACGACCACCTCTCCTGACCCCATCCCGCTCACCAGGAGGCCCCCGTCGCCGCTGGGGCCGGTGAACAAGTGCTGCTGCTCGGCATCGGCAGGGCCACCGGCGTCGGGCCTACAGAGGTCTGGGCGGGCGTTCCGCAGGAGGCGCCGGGGCCCGAGCGGGGCCGGGCCGGTCCGAGCGGATGCCGGTACGCCGGTCACGCGTCCGCTGCGGACTCGTGCGGGACGGGCCACAGCTCGACCGGCTCCAGGTCGGCGAACGGCATGTCCGCGTGCAGGCGGTGTCGAGGGTGCGGCGGGGATCGGTGGGGTCGAGGAGGCGGGCTGACCGGAGGACGCGGGTCGAGCGTGCCGGGGCGGAGCCGTCTGTGATACCCGGTACTGGAGGACACTGCCGGTTCACGAGGAACGGGTGGGCCGGGAATGGAGGGTGGTGCGGCTCATGTGGCCACGTGTCGACGGGATGCGGGCCCTGGAGCTGGGCACGCGGGGGGAGCTGCGGGATCGGCTCAACGCCCTTGTGCTCGCGGGTAAAAAGACGGCGACGACGGGGCTGCTGGCGGAGTACGTGGAGGAGACCGAGGGGCTGGAGTTCGTGGGCGAGCGTCTGGGACTCCTCGGCAATGACGGCCATCGCATCGCCACGGTCGAGGTCACCGGCGTGCGACTCGCCGCCTTCGCGGACGTGGCGTGGGATCACGCCGTGTCCGAAGGAGAGGGAGACGCGTCGCTGGAGGAATGGAAGAGCGGGCATTCGCTCTTCTGGAGCTCTGTCGGCACTCCGGTGGGCCAGGACACGATGCTGGTCTGTCTGCGCTTTCGGCTCGCGGACAGCTGAGCCGCGTTCCGGAGCGCGTGCTTCGGCGTTTCAGGCAAGGGCCGCCGAACCCGCGCACCAGGGCCTTGAGGGTAGGGCTGGGCCGGGGTGCGTCACGGGTCCACACGGGTCCACCATGCCGGGTCGGGGCGGGGCGGGTCGGTCACACGGGTGCGGCCACGGGGTTCCGGTGCGGTGTCCGGACGCGATCGGATCGGTCATCGGCCGCTGGTGGTGCCGTCGTCCGCCCCGCCGGGCGTGCGGTCCGGCGGCAGCGGCCCGGTCCGCTGCCCCGGTGTCCGTCGCAGGGTCCTGTGGGCGAGGCCGAGGAGGAAGGAGTGGAGGAGCGCGGAGAGGGCCAGTGCGGCGAGGAAGTATCCGGCCGCCGGGGCCGAGTCGCCGTCCGCGAAGTCGGGGAGGAGCAGAAGCGTGCTGGTGGGTGCGGTGATCATGAGCATCCAGAGCGCTGCGAAGCTCCGGTCGCCGGTGAGGGAGGCGTGCGCCATCGGCAGCGCCGCCACGGCCACCAGGCCGAGGTAGACCAGTGAGGCCGGGTTGGCGAACGCGAGCCGGAGAAAGGTGCGGAGGCGGCTGTCCCGCATGGGTGCTCCCTCCCGGGCGGATCGGCTCCGCCATGTCGATGGGGGTTCCATGCTGGGGCGGATCGGCTTGAGGCGCGTGAGGAGTACTACTCAGATCCCTCGTGCGCCGGCGCAGGCTGAAGGCTGTGGGGGGTGGCTGGTCGACGCCGCTCGCGCATGAGCGGCCAGGGCCGGGGAGGGGCGGAACGCCCCGGTGGGCACGGCTGGTCGACGTACGGACGCTTCGCGACGACGCAGGCCGGGCCCGGGACCACCTGGCGCGCAAAGGCGCGGTCCCCGCGCGAGCGGGGGTGTTCCGGTGCGGTGGCCGGCCGGGTGCCAGGGGCTGTTCCGGCCGCGGCCGGCCCCCGCGGTCGGAGGCGCGCCCGGTCGTCTCGCGAGCGGGGGCGTTCCGGCGCCGCCGGTCCGGGACGACCTGGCCGAGGTCCGGCCCCGCGCGGGCGGGGGGGGCCGGTCGTCGTACTCGGCCGGGGCGTCGGCGGGCTCCCGTCGTCCGGTGCCCCGTCAGGCTTCGCCGCGCCGGGCCCAGGTCCCTCTTCCGCCCGCCGTCATCAGCGTGTTGACGATGTGCGAGCGGTCGCGGCCGCCCCGGAGCAGTCGCTCGGCCGCCATGCCGAACGCCAGCGCGGGTCCCACCAGGCCGAGGGCCTCGCCGGTGCCGAGCGCCAGCCCCGCGCCGGCGAGTCCGAGGCCCGTCTCGGCCGCTGCCCAGGCGAGCCGTCCGGGCCGGTCCCCGGAGGCCGGCAGCTTGCGCCGGACCGCCCGGAGCAGTGCGGGGAGCGCGTCGTCGGCCGCCGCCGCGTCCCCGGCGCGCAGCGCCGCCTGGAAGGCGTCGCGCCGACGGGTCACGGCCTCGTCCTGATGGATCTTGGCGATGTCCTGCCAGCCCAGTCCGGCGACCGCCGCCAGGCTGCCGGGGTCCATCCCGTGGTCCGCGGGGGCCGCGGCCCCGGGGCCGGCGGGCTCGAAGAGCGCGTCCGTCGGACGCCCGAGGTAGAGCCCGATGTCGGCCGCTTCCGGGAGCGACCGCGGGGACGCCCCGTCGGTGCCCAGCGTCCGCTGCACCGCCGCGTTCCAGGCCTGCGTCGCGGTGTTCCACATCGCCGTCCTGTGGGGCGGGTCCGTCTGGTCGAGCCGGGCGAGGAGCACGGACCTGCGGTGCCGGTCCGACGGCTCCACGTGCTCGTCGAGATAGGCCAGGGTGCGTTCCACCGGGGCGTAGTCGTGGCCGGGGAGCCCCGGCAGCTCCGCCACTTCCTCCAGCACGTCGCGGTACGAGCAGGGGCGCGTCACGGCGCTCGTGCCCAGCGGCACTCCCGCCTCGCGGGAGAAGTGGTGCAGGGTCCAGGCCACGGCCTCCAGCCTGCGCCGGACCGCCCCGCCCTCCTCGTACCGTGCGCCCAGGGCGGTACCCCGTGCGAACAGCGGCCCGGGATTCGCCTCTCCGCGCTCGAGGACGGTTTCGGAGAGCCTGACCAGGGGCTCCGCGGTGTCGAACGAGGACGAGAGCCAGCCGGGCTCCAGGGCGCGGTGCAGGCCGGTGGTGACCAGGTCGAAGGGGGTGCTGCCGGCCGGAGCGGCGGTGGTGCAGCGCAGGAACGACGGGCAGCCGCGCACGAAGGACCGGAAGTCCTCCGTCTCGAACAGCGCCTGTATCGCGTGGCTGTCGATGAGCTGTACGTCGCTCAGCACCACCGTGTGCCCCAGCAGGGCCTGGATCTTGAGCATGACGGCCGGTGAGGTGTCCCGCGGATCCCATCCGGACCCGCGCAGATGCTCACCGTCGAGCCAGTGGGCATAGATCTCCATGGTTCCCCTCCCCCGCCGAGCGAGGGTCTCCCCCTCGGCAGCAGACCCTACGGCGAAGAGGCCAACGGTGCGAAGTTCCGGGCCTGTTGGGGTCCGGCCGCACGCCCCGCACCGCCTCGAACCGCCTCGGACCGCCTCGGACCGAGACCGCGACGGCACAGCCGCAGCTCGGCACCGCAGCGGGTGGGGTCGGCCCCGCTGTCCCCCGGCCGGGGTCCTGGTGATCGCTCCACCGTCAGCCGGTGTTCACTCCACCGTCAGGACGAAGCCGATCACGAACAGGATCCCGAGGATCGAAGCGGCCGTCATCGCGAGCAGGATCGTGCCCAGGACGCGGAACAGCAGTCTGTTCCAGAACTCCGCCCGGCGGCCGTCGGGGGTGTCGGTGCGGTAGACGGTCGGGATGTCGACACGGCCTTCGGTGATGTCCTGCGCGGCCCTGCGCACGTCCTCGGGGTGGAAGTGGTAGATGGTCGGTGCCGCCCCGTAGGTGCCCCGGCTCTCCCCGCCGGAGCGGCGGACACGGACGTCCGCGAGATGGGCGACACTCGGCACCCAGTCCTTGCGCACCGGCCACAGCGCGGTGACCGCGCGCACGCTCAGCCAGGGCTCCTCCTCTCCCGCCGGTTCGGGTACCGCGGGATCCGGTGTGTGCGACATGCGTCCCCCTCGATGCAGCAGTCCTCCCGTACATACCCGCTTTCCCGCACGCCGACAGAGCGCCCGCGGCACATCTTCGCCACCCCCTGGGGGGGCACGGCCCACCGCGCGGGCCGTCGGACGCACCGGCGGAGCGGTCGCGGTGGTGTGGTCGGGGGTTTCGCGGTTCCCCTGCGCGGGTGAGGTGCCGTCGGGGAAACTGCGCTCCGGACCGATCGTGCACACGGGCGTGCAGGTGGTGGAGGGGGAAGCCGTGGCGAAGGTGACGTTGTCCGAGGCGCTGGCGGAGTTGCGCAGCGAGCTGTACAAGGCCGCGGACAGCAGCCCGAACGAGCAGTTCACGTTCGAGGTCGAGCAGGCCGAGCTGTGCCTGGAGGTGGAGTTCAGCAAGGACGCCGGCGGCAAGGTGAACGTCGAGGTCGGGGCGTTCGGCACCAAGGGCGGTGTGGAGGCCGGGGGCGGGGGCGGGGTCGTCCAGCGGCAGACGCTGACCCTGACGCTGAACGTCCGCGACGAGGCGCTCGGCGGACAGCCCCCTCGCATCCGCCGGAGCCATGTGCCCGGCGGGCAGCCGGGGGCCGATGCCGCGCCCGGTGGGGACGCCTGACCCGGACGACCGGCCAGAGGACGCAAGGGGTGGCGGGGGCGACGGACGGTGGACGCGTGCAGGGCGGCCTACATCAGGCCCGACGAGCCGGTGGGCGGTTCGGGGTCGGGGTATCTCATCGGCCCGCGGCTCGTGCTGACCGCCCTTCACGTGGTCCACGACAAGGGGGTCCGGGCGTCCGGTGCGACCGTCTGGGTCGGCCACCCCCGCGCCCTCCGCCCGAACACCGGAGTCCACGAGCGCACCGCGACGGTCCTCTGGCCGGCCGCCGACGCCGACCCCGACAGCCCCGGCGTGCCGGATGTCGCGCTGCTGCTCCTGGACGAGGACGCCGATCTGGGGCTGACCCCGGCCGTGCGGTGGGGCCGGCCCCAGGGCGATGCCCCCTTGAACTATCGCGGGATCGGGATCCCGGCGTTCTCCACCAGCCCGGGCGGGGCCGCCCAGTACGAGAACCTCCGCGGTGAGCTCGCCCCGCTGACCACCGCCGGCCGGCGCTGGGTCCTCGACTGCAAGGTCTGGCCCGCCGCCGAGCGGCAGGAGGACCGGCCCTGGGCCGGTGCCTCCGGCGCCGCCGTCTTCACCGGCGGCCACCTCGTCGGCGTCGCCGTGGAGTACGGCGCCGGGATGGGCGAGCGGCGTCTCGTCGCCGAGCCCGTCCATCCGCTCCTCGACGACCCGGGGTTCACCGCGGTGCTGGCCGGGCACGGGTTCCCCGGCACCCGGCACACCGCCGACGACGTCACCGCCCCCGCCGGTGAAGGGGCCACAGCCGTGTGGCCGCGGCAGTTCGGCACCGTTCCCGAGCTCGCCACCGCCTACCAGCACCGTGACGCCGTCGACCGGCTCGCCACGGCGCTGGCCTACGGCGACGCCACGATCCAGGCCGACACGCCCGCCGTCGCCCGTGATGCGGCGGCCGTCGTCACCGGACTCGGCGGGGTGGGAAAGACCCAGCTCGCCGTCCACCACGTCCAGCAGGTCCGGCACGCCAGCGGATTCCCGGTCCCGGCCGGCCGCGTGCCCGCTTCCACGGCGGACGCCGTCGCGGCCGTCGACCTGCTGCTCTGGATCACCGCCACCAACGCCACCACCATCACCGCCGCCTACGCGCAGGCAGGCCGGGAACTCAGCCGGGCCGGGGTTCCCGTCGCTGTCGGCGACGATGCCGACCAGGCGGCCCAGGGGTTCCTCACCTGGCTCCAGACCACCCCCACACGCTGGCTCGTCGTCCTCGACGACGTCACCGACGCCGGAGTGCTCCGTGCCCTGTGGCCGCCCATCACCCCCACCGGACGCACCCTCGTCACCACCCGCAACCGGGACGCCGCGCTCACCGAGGGGCGCCGGCAGATCGGCGTCGGCCTCTTCACTCCCGGCGAAGCCGTCCACTACCTGCGCCGGCGCCTGGCCGGCACCGGCATCGACCCGAGCGACGCCGAACTGCGGCAGCTCGCCGACGACTTCGGACACCTCCCCCTCGCGCTCGCCCAGGCCGCCAGCTACATCCGCAGGAACGGCCTCGCTCTCGACGAGTACCGCGCCGAGCTCGCCGAGGTGTCACTGGGCGAGGCGCTGCCCGGGATCGACGGGCTCCCCGACCGGCAGGCCCATATCGTCACCGCCGCCTGGACCCTGTCCATCGACTACGCCGACACCCTCGCCCCCGCCGGACTCGCCCGGCCCCTCCTGCACGTCCTGGCGGTCCTCGACCCCAACGACACACCTGACGGCATCACCGCGGCACCGGCGCTCCGGCAGCACCTCCAGCAGGCGCGGGACGCCGGGGCACCGGCTCCCGGCCGGGTGGTGACCGAGCGGGACGTGAGGCGGGCGCTACGGGTCCTGCACCGGCTCCACCTGACCGACATCACCCCGCACCACACCCTGCGCACCCACCAGGTCCTCCAGCGCACGCTTCGGGAGACGCGCGCCCCGGGAGAGACCGACCGGCTCGCGGCGGTCGCCGCCGACGCGCTCCTGGGGACCTGGCCCGAGCAGGAGGCCCCCGGCAGCGGGCACTACCGGGCCGCCACCGCTTCCCTTGCCGCCCACAGCGTCCTGCGGGACCCCGGCGACGGCGGTCTGCACGCCGTCCTCTTCCGCGCCGGCACCACACTCGGCGAAGCCGGACAGGCCGCCGCCGCACGGGACCACTACCAGCACCTGCACACCACCGCACACCGGCTTCTCGGACCCGACCACATGGACACGCTCGCCGCCCGCGGCAACCTCGCCCGATGGCTCGGCGAAGCCGGCGACCCGGCCGGGGCGGCAGATGTCTGCTCCGAACTCCTCACCGACCAGGTCCGCATCCTCGGACCCGACCACCTCGACGTCCTCGTCACCCGCGGCAACCGGGCTCGTTGGCGCGGTGAGGCCGGCGACGCGGACGGGTCCGCGGCCGCCTTCGCCGAGCTGCTCACCGACCAGCTCCGCGCCCTGGGAGCCGATCACCCCGACACCCTCACCACGCGGGGCCACCTGGCTCGTTGGCGCGGTGAGGCCGGCGACGCGGCCGGCGCCGCGGCCGCCTTCGCCGAGCTGCTCACCGACCGGCTCCGCGTCCTGGGACCCGACCACCTCGACACCCTCATGACCCGCCACAACCTCGCCCACTGGCGCGGTCGGGCCGGTGACCCGGCCGGCGCCGCGGCCGCCTACGGCGAACTCCTCACCGACCAGCTCCGCACTCTCGGTCCCGACCATCCCGACACCCTCGTCACCCGCAACAGCCTCGCGGGCTGGCGGGGCGAAGCCGGTGACGCGGACGGGGCCGTGGCCGCCTTCGCCGAGCTGCTCACCGACCAGCTCCGCGTCCTCGGACCCGACCATCCCGACACCCTCGTCACCCGCCACAACCTCGCCCACTGGCGCGGTGAAGCCGGCGACCCGGCCGGGGCCGCGGCCGCCTACACCGAGCTCGTCACCGACTGTCTCCGCGTCCTCGGTCCCGACCACCCCTACACCCTCGTCACCCGCGGCAACCTCGCCGGCTGGAGCGGGCGAGCGGGCGATCCAGCCGGGGCGGTGGCCGCCTACACCGAACTCGTCGCCGCGCGTGCCGACGTTCTCGGACCCGACCATCCCCGTACCCTGCTGGCCCGGTTCCAGTGGGCGGTGCACACCGGGCGGGGCGGCGACCCGGCGGGCGCGGTGAACGCGTTGCGGGAGCTCGCCGAAGACGAGGCCCGCGTCCACGGCGGCCGTGACCACGCCGAGGTCCGGGGGACGCTCGCGGAGCTGGAGCGGTGGCGGGCGCTCCTCGACGGCGAGGGCCGTGCGTGAGGTGGCGGGTGGCAGGTGGCGGGTGGCAGCCGATGGCGGTGGGACGGTTGCGATGTGTACGCGGGTGAGGGCGGGCGGATCGGTCCGACGAGGGCTTCCGGCCCGCCGTCTCGGGCCGCTCCCCTCCACCCCGGCCTCCCGTTCGCGCGTACGGCGGGGCCGTCCGCCTTCGATGCGGACGCGGCGGTGGGGAAGACCGGCCGGTCTTCCCCACCGCCGCGTCACCCCCGGTGACGGAGGGGTCAGAACAACGGCGTGAGCACGGATCCCCAGGTGGCCTGGTTGGTCGCGGCAAGATAGTCGTCGGTCGCGATCGACGCGGAACCGCCCCAGTAGCTCAGCGTGCTGGTGTGGCGGTAATCGAGGTTCTGCGGAACAAGACAGTCCTGCCAGGTGTAGGTACCCGCGGCGAGGTAGATGTTCCGGCTGGCCGGATCGTAGAGCGACAGGCTGTTGTACGTCTTCCAGGAGTAGTCGCCCGCGGCGAGGTAGATGCTCCTGGACGTGCACGAGGTGGCCATGGAGGGGTGCGGGTCCCGCACCAGATACGTGGAACGCTCGTTGTACGCGGGCGCGGCGGCCGAAGCCGTCGTGACACCGGCAAGGGTTGCCGCCGCAGTCGCCACTGCGACCACCGCCGACTTGACTGCACGCATGAATGATCCCCCGTAGAGTCGAAGCTTGATCGGCTCAACTATAGGTCCGGGCAGGCTTTCGACTTCCGAATTGCCGAACAAATTCCCTTTTCCGCAAAGGAGTTGGGGATCGAACCGTCATCGTCGAGGTGCTCGGAGGGACGAGGGCCGTGCGTGTCGGGCGGGGTGCCGCCGCGCCGGGCGGCGTGTGCGCCCGCCCGGACGACGGTGTCCCCGCCGTCCGGGCCACCGTCGCCGGCGAGAACCCGCGCACCGTCGCCGTCCTCGGCGCCCGGCTCCGCGGCACCGGATCCGCCCCGGCGCGAGCGGTGTCGTCCCGGGCGTGATCGGATGCGGGGCCGGGGCGCGGGGCGGGCGGGTCAGATGGTGGAGGTGTCGATCACGAAGCGGTACCGGACGTCGCCGGCGAGGACGCGCTCGTACGCCTCGTTGATCCGGTCGGCGCTGATCACCTCGATCTCGGAGCCGAGGCCGCGCTCGGCGCAGAAGTCGAGCATCTCCTGGGTCTCGCGGATGCCGCCGATGCTGGATCCGGCGAGGGTCTTGCGGCCGCCGATCACCGAGAACAGGTTCAGGGAGACGGGCTCCTCGGGGGCGCCGACGTTGACCAGGGCGCCGTCGGTCCGCAGCAGGGCGAGGTAGGCGCCGAAGTCGAGCGGGGCCGAGACGGTCGAGACGATGAGGTCGAAGGTTCCGGCCAGCTCCTCGAAGGTCTTCGGGTCGCTGGTGGCGTAGTAGTGGTCGGCGCCCAGCCGCAGGCCGTCGTCCTTCTTGCGCAGCGACTGGGAGAGGACGGTGACCTCGGCGCCCAGGGCGTGGGCGATCTTGACGGCCATGTGGCCGAGGCCGCCCATGCCGAGCACGGCGACCTTCTTGCCGGGGCCGGCGTTCCAGTGCTTGAGCGGGGAGTACGTGGTGATGCCGGCGCACAGCAGCGGCGCGGCCTCGTCGAGCCCGATGCCCTCGGGGATGCGGACGACGAAGTCCTCGTCCACGACGATCGTCTGCGCGTAGCCGCCGTAGGTCGGCTCCCCGTCCTTGCCGACGGCGTTGTACGTCATCGTGTTGCCGCGGGTGCAGTACTGCTCCAGGCCCGCCCGGCAGTTCTCGCAGGTGCGGCAGGAGTCGACCATGCAGCCGACGCCGACGCGGTCGCCGACGGCGAAGCGGGTCACGCCGGGGCCGACCTCGGTGACGACGCCCGCGATCTCGTGGCCGGGCACCATCGGGAAGATGGCCTCGCCCCAGCCCTCGCGGACCTGGTGGATGTCGGAGTGGCAGATGCCGGCGAACTTGATGTCGATCAGGACGTCGTTCTCCCGGACCGCCCGGCGCTCGATGGTGGTGCGCTCCAGGGGGGCCTTGGCCGCGGGGGCGGCGTATGCGGCGACGGTGGTCATACCGGGTTCTCCTCCAGAGAGAGTGCCTCGCGCCCGGCTCTGGCCGCCGGGCGTGTGTCCAGCCTGCCTCGTCCTTTCGAATCCACCCAGGTCACAGCTTTGCGTACGACTGCTGTTCCTACCACTGGCGGGGACAGGATCGGGATCGGCGGCGGTGCGGGGCACCGCCCATACTGGGTGTATGGACGCGAGGGACGAACGGATCCGTCCGGTGCGGGAGGCCGATGGCGGTGCCCTGGACCGGCGGGCGGAGCTCAGCGAGTTCCTGCGGACCCGGCGGGCCCGGGTGAAGCCCGAGGACGTGGGGCTGCCCGATTTCGGGCGGCGCCGGGTGCCGGGGCTGCGGCGCGAGGAGCTGGCCCAGCTGGCGGGGGTGTCGGTCGCGTACTACACCCGCCTGGAACAGGGCAACGGACGGAACGTGTCCACGGAGGTGCTCGACGCGATCGCGCGGGCGCTGCGCCTGAGCGACGACGAGCACGCCCATCTGACGCACCTGGCGAGGCCCCTGCCGCAGAAGAAGAAGGGGGCGGGTCCGGCGCGGGCGCAGCAGGTGCGGCCGGCGCTGCGCCAGCTGCTGGACTGCTTCGACGGCGTCCCGGCGTACATCTCGGGGCGGCACTGCGACATCCTCGCCTGGAACCGGATGGCCGCCTCGCTGTTCGGGGACTGGGGGCGGCTGCCAGAGCAGGAGCGGAACTGGGCGCGGCTGGTGTTCCTGCGGCCCGACTGCCGCGAGCTGTTCGTCGACCTGGAGCAGAAGGCCATCGACATCGTCTGCATGCTGCGGATGGAGGCGGGCCGCAGCCCGGACGATCCCCGGCTGTCCGCGCTCGTCGGCGAGCTCTCGGTGAAGAGCGACGAGTTCCGCCGGCTGTGGGCGCGGTACGACGTCAAGGAGAAGACGCACGGCCTGAAGCGGATGCGGCATCCGCTGGTGGGTGAACTGGCGCTCCAGTACGAGTCGTTCAAGATCGCCGGCGGTGGGGGGCAGGCGCTGGTGACGTATCACGCGGAGCCGGGGTCGGCGTCCGCCGAGTCGCTGCGGCTCCTGGCGAGCTGGGGCGCGGACGCGGTCTCGGCGCCGTCGGGCTGACGGCGGGGGCGGGAGCCGGGCGCCCCGCCGCGGGGCGCGCGTCGGGGGGTGGGGGTTGGGGGCATCGGCGGGGAAATCAGGTGATCGCCCCTCCGGGGCCTGGCGTGTCCTTGCCGCCGCCTCCCAGGCGGTGTGCCGCCGGTGGGTCGGGTCGCGACGGACGGCGGACCGGTACGTGGGAGCGTGCTCCGGGCCCGCCCCGGCTGCCGGGCCCTTGTCGACGTCCAGGGCCGGCCCGGTCCGATCGCCTGCGCGGCCTGGGAGGCCGTGCCGACCCGGGCCCCGGGTCCGTCGTCAGCGGAGGGCCGGACAGGGTCTCTCGCCGCTCGCGGTGGGCGAAGGCCTGCCCACCCGGTCGCGGTCGGCCTCACCACAGGGCTGTGGCCTGTGGTGGGGTGGGAGGGGCGGAACGTCGGTGAGCGGGGCGTGTGGCCGCCGGGGGTGTTCCGGGTGGCGGTGTGCGTCACCATGGTCCGTCGGGCGGAACGGCACGGGGTGGTCCGGTGGGAGCGGTCCGGGGGAGGGTGGGGCGGTGGATCGGGACGAGGACCGGATCCTGGCCGAGGAGCTTGCCGCCCTGGGCGCGGCGGCCGGGGGCAGCGGTCGCCTGGTGCGGGTGGTGGCCGGGCTGATGAGGAAGAACGTCCACGAGGTCGGCCTGGTCGTTCCCCTGCCGTTCGAGGAGGCGGTGGGGCGCGTCCTCGACGTGCTCGGGAGGGCGGGCCGCGTCGTGGAGACCGTGTCTCCTCGTCCGGGTGAGGAGGCGGTCGTCCGCGTCGTCGCCGGCGGCGGTGCCGGCGGTCTGAATCCGGTCGTGGTGACCGTGCGCGTGCACGGGGCCGCCGGAGAGGGTTCGGAGGTCCGGCTGCGCGCGGCGGCCAAGGAGGGTCTGGTGAGGCAGCGGGCCGGGGAGAGGACCGCCGTCCGTCTCGCCGCCCTGTTGGGCGGCGCGACCGGAGCGGACCGGGCCGGCGGGTGAGCGGCGGGCCGGGGGTGGCTCCGGCCGTGGCGGGGGTCGGGCGGTCGGCGGTGTGCGGCGGGGCGTGCGGTCCCGGCTTCGGCACTCGTTCCGGCGGGTGACGCGGCGGGAGGAGGGCGTGGCCTGTTCGGCGCGCCGGACGAGGTCGGCCGGGGGATGCTGGGGGCATGGCCGGCGCGTTCCCGCGACAGCTCTCGGCCGCGTACCGGACGGCGGGTCGGAGGGCTCTTCGCGTCACGATCGCCGCCGCGGCGGGGTTCTACGTGCTTCTCTACGGCTTCGGCCGGCCGGTGGGGGCGACGTACGCGCTGTTCGGCGTGATCGCCATGGCCGGGCTGTCGCACCTGCCCGGTTCCGGGCGGCAGCGGGCCGAGCTGCTGCTCGGCGTCGTGCCGGTGTGCTGGGGGCTGATCGTCCTCGGCACGTACCTGTCGGTGCGGACCTGGAGCGCCGTCGCCGGCATGCTGGTCGTCGGGTTCGCGCTGGCCTTCATGGCGGTCGGGGGCCCGCGGTTCGCGGGCGCGGCCACGGGGCTCCATCTGATGTACATCCTGCCCTCGTTCCCGCCCTACGATCCGGGCTCGCTGGGCGAGAGGCTGGTGGGGGCGACCTTCGGGATCGCCCTGCTGGTCGTCGCGGAGCTGACGCTGCTGCCCGAGCCCGCCGCGCTGCCCTACCGCGAGCGGGCCGCCCGCGCGGCCTGCTGCGCGGCGCGGTGCGCGGAGCGGCTTCGGTCGGCCCCGTACGTCCTGCCGGAGGCCCTGCGGAGCACGGCCGGTGCCTTGGGCACGGAGCTGCGTTCCTCGCGCGTGCCGGAGGCGGAGCGGCCGGCCGGAGCCGGTGTGCGGCAGCGGGCGCTGGCCCACACGGGGCTGGCGGTGCGCACCCTGCTCGGCCGGCTGGCGGCGCTGCCGCCGCCCGTGGCGGGCACGGCCCGGGCCGGCGGGGCGCGGGAGCCGGGGGTGCTGGAGGCGGTGGCGGAGGTGGCGAGGGAGGCCGCCGCGGGGTTGCGGGGCACGGCCGCCGGTGGTGGGGCCGAGGTCCGTCTGCGGCGGGTCCGGCGGGCGCTGACGGCGGCGGAGGACGGCCTTCCCGCCGCGCAGCGCCGTATCGCGGCGCTGCTGGAGGTGACCGACGCGGCGCTGGCGATGTCCACCGCGGCCGGGCTCGCCGTGCGGGGCCGGGCCGGCGCCGTGCCGGTGCCGGGGGCGTTCTGGTACGCGCGGATGCGGGCTCCGCGGCTGTGGTGGCGGCGGCTGTCGGGTCATGTGGGCGGCCGGTCGGTGTTCTTCCAGAACGCGGTGCGGATCAGCCTGGCGCTGGGCGCGGCGCGGCTGATCGCCGGCGTCGACACGCTTCCGCACGGTTTCTGGGTGCTCCTGGCCACCTTGACCCTGACGCGGACGACGGTACGGGAGACGCGGACGACGGTGCGCAGGGCTCTCGTGGGCACCGTCGTGGGCGCGCTGGTCGCGGCGGTCGTGCTGGCGCTGGTGGGAGGGGACACCGGGGTGTACGCGGTGGCCCTGCCGCCGTTGATGCTGGTCGCCTTCACGCTGGGGCCGGTGAGGGGCGTGGGGTGGGCGCAGGCGTTGTTCACGGTCGTGGTCGCCCTGGTCTTCGCGCAGTTGGCGCCGGCCACGTGGCGGCTTGCCGAGTTCCGGCTGCTGGACGTGCTGGCGGGCAGCGCGATCGGTGCGGTGTTCGGGCTGTTGGCCTGGCCGCGCGGGGCCCACGACGAGCTGCGGCGTTCGGTCGCCCTGATGCTGCGGATCGCGGCGGAGATCGTGGTGGCGACGACGGCGCAGATCGCGGCGGGCGGGCGGCGGGTACCGGTGCTCAGCGCGCCCGGCAGCCGCTCGCTCCGGCACGCCCTGGTCATGGCGGAGTCGGCGTACGCGCAGTACCAGAGCGAGCCCGAGGGGCGGGGCGGGTCCGAGGAGCGGGGCGGGCCGGCGGGGGTGGCGTCCTGGCCGGGCGGGCAGGACTGGCAGGCCGCGCTGATCGCCGGGCACCACACGCTCTGGGGCGCCGGCCGGCTGCTGGTGTCCCCGGAGCCGGCCGGGGTTCCCGCGCTGGAGGGCCGGCCGGCCGAGTCCGTCGTCCGCGCGGGCGACCGGGTCGCGGCGCGGATGCTGCTGGTCTCCGCCCGCGTGGATCCCACGGGCGACACCGCGCAGACGCCGCTTCCGGGTCCGGTGCCGGCCGCTCCGCTTCCCGAGGCGCCGCCCGGCACACCGCACGCGTACTACGCGACGGTGTCCTGGCTGGCTTCGCTGACGGCGGATCTGCTCCGGCTGTCCGCGGAGGCCGGGCACGCCGGCGGCGGGGCCGGGGGCACCGAGGCGCCGGTGCCGCCGTGAGCGGGGCTCCGGCGTCGCCGGCGGGCGCGGGAGGAAGGCGGGCGGGGCCGGCGGGGCGTGTCGCGGCGGTCTGGTGCCGGCTCACGCGTCGGGCAGGGCGAGCCAGTCGGTCCAGGAGAGGTCCCGGCCGATGAGGCGGGGCCGGGCGAAGGGCCAGTCGGTGGCGATCCACCGCGGTACGAGCGCGTCGAGGGTGCGGGCGGGCTCGGTGCCGACCAGGTCGTCCACCACCCACCAGGAGATCTCCGCGTCCGCGCCGGTCTTCTCCGGCGGGTCGATGTAGACGCAGCCGAGCAGGGCCGTCTCCGCGGTGTCGAACAGGGCGTAGTTGAAGGACTGGTGGGCCTCGATCTCCTTCTCGTGGCGCAGGAGGTCGGCCCGGTCGGCCTCGTAGGTCAGGGTGGGCGCGGGCCAGCCCCAGGCCGGGCCGAAGAGGGTCCACAGGCGCTCGCGCGAGCCCATCACGGCCGGGTAGTCGAGTGCGGCGTCCGATTCCCGGATCGGCCGCAGGTGGTGGGTGCCGCCCGGCAGCGGTACCAGGGTGGGGTGGGTGAAGTCGTCGGGTAGCCAGGTCATGGCGGCCGACTGTAGCAACGTGCGCTCGCCGGCACTCCCGGATATTTCCGTGGCCGGTCGGCGGCCGGGAGGCAGGTCCCGGACCGCCGGCCGGTGTGCGGGGGCGGGCGGGGTGTCAGGGGCAGGAGGGGGAGGCGGCGGGGAGGGGGTCGGTCTCGCTGTGGATGTCGGTGTCCTTCATCCAGCCCCACGCCCCGTTGTCGGCCTGGGTCCAGAGCCAGCGGTTGGGGTGGGGGCCGCCGACGTGTCCGCCGAAGTCGTAGCGGCACTTGAACCAGCTGGGGTTGCTGTGCATGTGTCCGACGACGTCGGTGACGTAGGGGGTGCGGTAGACGGGTGCTCCGGAGATGTTGTTGCACCACCAGTTGCCGCCGGTGTACCAGCAGGGGTTGGCCGCCGCGGCGGTGGGGGCGGTGGCCAGGGCGGTGCCCGTGGCCAGGGCGGTGGCGGCCAGCAGGGTGGCCGTCCGCTTCGCGAGGTGCGGGCGCATGGGTGGGGTCCTCCCGGTCAGCAGTTGCGGAGGGAGTAGACGGGCGCCCAGTCGACGGCGTAGACGCCGTTGTCGGCGGGGACGGTCCTGAGGACGTTGCCGCCGGAGCCGTAGAGGGTCGCGGTGGCGTTGCCGGTCTGGCTGTTCTTCGCCTCGCCCCAGCCGTTCCAGTTCGACAGGTAGTAGCGGGTGCAGTTGTAGAAGTAGAAGACGCGGAAGCGGTTGGCGCCGGGGTCCCAGACGGAGGCGCAGAAGTGTCCGGTGGTGCAGTTGACTCCGGCGCCGGGCGGGAGGAGTTCGGTGCGGGCGGGGGCCGGGGAGGAGCTCGGGCCGGCGACGGTGGGGGCCGCCTGGGCGGGGCCGGCGGTGAGGGCGGAGGCCAGGGCCAGGGTGGCGGCGGCGAGGACTCCGGGCAGAGCGCGCTGCGTGGTCATGGTTCGCGATCCCCTTGTGGGTGCTGCGGGTGCGGGCGGGGGCCGGGCCGTGGTGCGGCCGGTGGCCGGGTTCTCATGTTCGCGGGCGGGACGGGGCGGGCACCACGGGTTTCGAGCAGGATCGAATGCCGCTGGTCGCGGGGTGTTCGAGGAGGTCGGTGCCCAGGCGGGTGACGGTGTGCAGGACGGCACCGCCGATGCGCCGGCTGGTGAGGAGTCCGGTCTCCCGCAGGACGGTGACGTGGTGGCTGACGGTCGCCGGGCTCAGGCCCACCCGGACGGCGAGTTCGGTCGTGGTGCGGCCTTCGGCGGCCTCCTGCAGCACCGCGGCCCGGGTCCTGCCGAGCAGTGCCGCCAGCGCCTGGTGCGTGGTGGGGGCGGGGCCGGCGGGGGGTGGCGGGGGGCGGAGCCAGCGGGGGTCGTGGGCGACGGGGTGGACCAGGACCGGGGGCAGGGAGCGGTCCTTGAGGACGATGGGGCCGGGCCAGCAGAAGAACGAGGGGATGATGCGCAGGCCCCTGCCCCGCAGGTGGAGGTCGCCCTCCAGGTGGGGGCCGGCGACGTGCAGGACGGGGGCCGTCCAGCGCAGGGTGGGGTGCAGTCCTTCGGCCAGCCCGGCGAATCCGGAGCGCAGCAGGGTGCGGGCGGTGACCGCCCCGGCCTCGTCGCAGCGGGCGCGGATGTGGGGCCAGTAGGGGGCGACGTACCGCTCGTGGTGGTGGCGGACCAGGGCGGCCAGGGCGTGCAGGGCCTGGGTGTCGCCGTCGGCGAGGGGGCGGGCCCAGCCGGGCAGGGGGCGGGCGCGGGCGAGTTCGGTCAGGTCGGTGCGCAGGCGGTGGCGGGGGGTGCTCAGGAGGGCGTCCAGGCCGGCCTCGAAGCCGGTGGAGGCGGCCGCGGGGGTGAGGAAGTCGGCGGAGTAGCCGTGGGGCGGGGCCAGTCGGCGCAGGCGGAGCGTGCCGGGGGCGGTGGGGCCGGCGGCGGCTCTGCGCCAGGGGCCGTAGAGCAGGGGGGCGTCCCTGTTCTGCAGGAGGTGCAGGCTGAGGAGTCCTTCCCACAGGGGGTCGGGTTCGTCGGCCAGGACCACGCGTGCCAGGTCCTCGTGTGTGAAGTGGATGCGCAGCCCCATCCGTCGCCGCTCCCCCGTGCCGCCCGGTGCCGTGTCGCGTGGGCCGTGTGGTGTGGTGCCGTGTGCGGGTCGCGCACAGGGGGAACGGTGGCGCGGGCGGGGTGGGCGGTCGAGGCGGACACGCGGGGCTGCACAACATCGCCACCTTCGTGCGGTCGCCCCGACCGGTGGGGCGGGGGCGTTGCGCGGGGTGCGGGTCAGGTGGTGGGCTTGCGGAACTGTTCGATCATCGCGGCGTAGCTGTCGGCGCCGTGGCCGGCCGCGATGGCCCGGTCGGTGAGCGCCCTGACGAACCTGGGGAGTTCGGCGTTGACGCCGGTCGCCTCGCTCTCGTGGACGAGGTGGTCGAGGGTGGCGCGGTGGGTGTCGAGGGTGGCGTCGTGGGCGGGGTAGGTGCCGGTGTCGATCTGTTCGGCGTAGGCGGTGACGAACTCGGTGACCGAGCCGGCCCAGGCGTTGGCGAGCGGGGCGAAGGCGGTGGCCTTGACGCCGGCGGTCTCCAGGAGCGCGGCGCCGTGCAGGAAGCTGTTGAGGGCGCCCCACATGACGCCGAGGAGGGCCACGTCGTACAGGGAGGCCAGGGCGTGGTCGGTGCCGAGGTGGGTGGCCGGGCCGAGGGCGGCCAGGGTGGCGTGGTGGGCGTCGAAGGCGTCCTGGGGGCCGGCGTAGAGCAGGGAGGCGTGCTCGGTGCCGATGGCGGTGGGGATGGCCATGATGGCGCCGTCGAGGTAGGCGATGTCGTGCTCGCCGGCCCAGCGGGCGAGGGCGCGGGCGCCGTCGGAGTGGCCCGAGGTGAGGTTGACGAGGGTGCGGCCGCGCAGGGAGTCGGCGAGCGGGGCGAGGAGTTCGCGGACGGCGTCGTGGTCGGTGAGGCAGACGACGACGAGCGGGGCGGCGGTGACGGCCCGGGCGGCGGTGGGGGCGAGCACGGCGCCGTCGGCGGTGAGGGGGGCGGCCTTGGAGGGCGTCCGGTTCCACACGGTGGTGGGGGTTCCGGAGGCGAGGAAGGCGGCGGCGAGTGCCTGGCCCATGAGGCCGAGGCCGAGGACGGTGACGGTCTTCGGGGTGTCCATGGGGTGGGCCCTTTCTGCTGGTGACGTGCGGTTACGAGGGTAGGAGCGGGGTCGGCGGCGGGGGTCGGCGATCGTTCACCGTTCGCTCATCGTTCGCTCATCGGCGGGGTGGGGGCGGGGTGGCGGGGGTCCGGTTCGGGACGGGTCCGGATTCGGCTCGAATAACAAACCGGGTGTGTGGTTTCATTTGAGGGGCGGTTCCCTCCGCACGGCCTCCCAGGGAGTTGATGGACATGCACGCGACCTCGATCGGCGCACCGTTAGCAGTCGGCACACGGATCGATCCCGGCGCGGACGCCGGGTTGTTCGCGTCGCTGCCCCGCAGCGACCAGCGGCTCAAGGCGGAGAGGTACGTGGCCGGGCTGCTGACCGCGCACGGGCGCCGGACGCTGCGCAACGTGGCCGGCCAGTTCGGGGCCGAGGTGGCGCGCAGGCAGAGCGTGCACCACTTCATCAGCGAGTCGTCCTGGGACTGGGAGCCGGTGCGCGGCGAGCTGGCCCGGCGCGCGGAGGAGCTCCTCGCGCCGGCGGCGTGGGTGGTGCGCTCCGCCGTGGTGCCCAAGGCGGGCGGGCACTCGGTCGGCGTCGCGGAGTACTACGTGCCGCGTCTGGGGCGGACGGTGACGGGGCAGCAGTCCTTCGGCGCCTGGCTGGCGGGGACGGCCGCGGCCGTCCCGGTGCACTGGCGGCTGGTCCTGCCGGACGGGGCGGCCGGGGAGCCGGGACCGCGCGGGCGGGGCCCCCTGCCGCCGGCGGGCGTGCCGGCCGGGCCCGAGGGCAGTGCGGGCGAGCTCGTGCTGCGGGCCGCGCGCTCGCTGCCGGCCGGGGCCCGGCCCCGGCCGGTCGTGCTCGACGCGCCGGAGCTCGGGCCGCTGCGGATGGCGCGGCACGCGGAGCGGGCCGGGATCCGGCTGGTGCAGCGGGTGGGGGCGGGGCTGGTGCTGGGGGTGGATCCGTCGGTGCTGCCCGGCCACGGCGGGCTGCCGGTGCCGGCGGGGCTCGTCGTCGGCACGCTCAGACGGCTCTGGCGGCCCTGCGGGCGCCGCGCGGCCGGGGGCGGGCGCGGTCTGTCGATGGCCGTGCCCGTGACGCTCCCGGGCGCCGCGCGGGGCGCGGAGCGGCTGCTGGTGGCGCAGTGGCCCGAGTCCGACCTGTCGGCCGCCCGGCTGTGGCTGGCCGACGGGCGGCTGGGCGCCGCCGAGGTGCTGCGGCTTTCCGCGCTCGCCTCGGCGGCGGAGCGCGAGGAGGCCCTGGCGGTGCAGCGGGTGGGCCTGCGGGACTTCACCGGCCGGTCGTTCGGCGGCTGGCACCGGCACATCACGCTGGCCTCGGCGGCGCACCTGGCGTGCGTGCGGGCGCGGGCGGGCGGCGCGTACGGGAGCGGGCGGGCGTTCGGGCGGGGCGCGGCGGCCGGGGGACCACCGCCGGCCCCCGAGGGGGCGGGCGGGGCCGGGGTGCGGCTGCTCAGGGCGGGCTGAGGGGTTTGAGGGCGAAGGAGGAGAGTGCGTGATGCGGTTCCAGCTCATCGGGCCCTTCCAGATCGTCGGGGACGACGGGAGGTCCCTGCCCCTGGGCACGCCCAAGGTCTCGCAGATCCTGGCGCTGCTGCTCACCCATGCCAACAGTCTGGTGAGTCCGGACACCTGCATCCAGGAGCTGTGGCAGCACAGTCCGCCGCGCTCGGCCCTGAACACGGTGCAGACGTACGTGCATCACGCGCGGCGGGTGCTGACCGAGGACGCGCGGCGGCCGGAGACCGGCGAGCCGCTGGTGACGACGCGGTTCGGCGGCTACATGCTGCGGGTCGACGAGTCGGCGATCGACGTGAAGGTCTTCGAGCGGCTGGTGGCCCGGGGCCGCGGCGAGCTGCGGGCCGGGCGCTGCGAGGCGGCGGCCGAGACGCTGGCCGTGGCGCTCGACCTGTGGCGGGGTCCGGCGCTGGCCAACGTGCCGACCGGGGACGTGCTGACGGGGCGGGTGGTGCACCTGGAGGAGTTGCGGATCAGGGCCCTGGAGCTGCGCGTGGAGGCGGTGTCGCGGCTGGGGCGGCTGCGCGAGCTCGTGCCGGAGCTGCGGACGCTGGTGCACGACTACCCGCTCAACGAGTGGTTCCACGGGCAGTTGATCGCCGCCCTGCACCAGGCGGGGCGGCGGGCGGAGGCCCTGGAGGCGTACCGGCAGGTGCGGCGCATCCTGCAGGACGAGCTGGGTCTGGAGCCCTCGCCCGAGGTGCAGTGGCTGCACCAGCGGGTGCTCAGTCCGCCCCGGATGCCGCCCGCGCCGCCGGCGCCGGCGGTGCCCGAGCCGGCGGACGCGGTCCGGGCCGGCGGGCCGGCGGGGGGCCAGGAGGGGGTGGTGGTCCCGCTGCGCGGGCCGTCGTCCCTCCTGGGCTGAGCGGGCCGGCCGCGGCGGGCCGCGGGAGCACCGGCCCCCCGGGGGGGGTGTCCTGCCGGTCGGGCCGGACGCCGCGCGTCCGGCCCGACCGGCAGGACACCCCCTAGACGGTCGCCTCGGCCTCGGCCGTCTCGGCGCGCCAGGCCGGCATGTCCTCGTAGAGGAAGGCGGCGCGGGAGGCGGAGACCTCCAGGCGGGTCAGGACGGTGGGGGCGGCGATGGCCGGCAGCAGGAGCTGGAGCAGCAGGGCGATCTCGGCGGGCAGGTCGTGCTCGCCGGGCAGCCCCTCGGTCACGACGCGCACGCCGGTCCAGGTGGAGACGAGGGTGCGGGCGACGGCCGGCTCGTCGACGTGCGGGAGGACCTCTCCGCGGCTCTTGGCCTCGCGCAGGATGCCGGTGAGCAGTTCGATCCAGTCGGGCCAGGCGGTGCCGAAGCGGCGGCGGGACTGGAGGTCGATCGCCATCCGCAGCGCCGCGCTGAGCATGGGTTCGCGCGGCAGGCGGTAGGCGATGAGCAGGAAGACGTCGATGAGTTCCTGGAGCTTGAGGGCCTGGGGGCGGACGCCGTCGGTGGTCACGGCCCCGTCCAGGACGCCGCGCGCCAGGTCGCCCTTGGAGGGGAAGTGGAAGTACAGCGCGCCCTTGGTCACGTCGGCCCGCGCCAGGATCTCGGCGATGGTCGTCGCCTCGTAACCCTGCTCGTCGAAGATCGCGGCAGCGGCCTCCAGGATGATCCTCCGGGTGCGGATAGCCCGTTCCTGCTGTGCCACAGTCTCCCCTTTTCGTATACGCGTGTGCTGCCCAACTGTGCCTTGAAAAGGACCGGTTACCCGGTATCTTATCTCGCGTCGCCACGTGACACGTCGCACCGTCGACACACTCACTCTCGGCCTGACCCAGGGGGGATCATGCCCAAAGCACTGCTCACCGACCGTAGACGAGACAGCTACATCGTCCGCCGGGACGCCTCTCCCGTCCGCAGTGTCCCCAAGGAGTACGTGCACCTGCACGAAGCGGGCTCCGTCCTGGTCGCCAACTGGTCCGCGCTCGGCGGCGGCCGGTACGCGGTGACCGCGAACTGGCCGGACGGCGGCGTCTTCGCGGGCTCCGTGCCGCTGCTGCTCACCCAGACGATCCGCCAGAGCACGCTGCTGATCGGGCACGCGGAGCTGGGGGTTCCGCTGGCCCACCAGACGCTGATGGAGTGGATGGACTTCAGCGTCGCCGGTGATTTTTACGACCCCAAAAACAAACCGGACAACCTGTTCATTATTTTGACCTTCAAGCCCAACAACCCACGCTCCTTACGCGTCGAGCTGTCGATCCTCTCCGAGGGGCGCCTGGTGGCCGAGTCGCTGCTCGACTTCAGCTGGATAGCCCCCGGCGCCTACCGGCGGCTGCGCGGCGAGCACGCCCAGGTCGCCTGGGACGCGATCACCGCCCCCTCCCCCGTCGCCGCCCACACGGTGGGGCGCGCCCACGCCGGCGAGGTCGTGCTGGCCCCGACCCCCCTCCCGGACCGCTGGGAGCTGCGCACGGACGTCTCCCGGAGCGCGCTGTACGACCACCGGGTCGACCACGTGCCCGGCCTCGCGCTCATCGAGGCGGCGTACCAGGCGGCGCACGCGATGACCGGCCCGGGCCACGAGCCGGTGCGGGTCATGAACACCTTCGACCGGTACGTCGAGTTCGACGCGCCCTGCTGGATCGACGCCGAGGTCGTGCCCAACCCGGACGAGGACATCGTGCGCGTCGAGGTCACCGGGACGCAGAACGGCGAGCGCACCTTCGCCGTGACCATGGACTGCCCCCGCTAGCGGGGACGCCACGGGGCGGGAGCGGCGGCGGGGGCCTCCCCCGCCGCCGCTCCCGCCCCGCTGCCCCTGCCCGGCCTCCGCCTCGCCCCCGCTCCCGCAAGGGCGGTGAGCGGGGGGGGCGGGTTCTCAGCGGTTGACGTAGCCGCCGTCCACCGGCAGGACGGTGCCGGTGACGTACGAGGAGCGGTCGCTGAGCAGCCAGGCCGCCGCCTCCGCCACCTCCTCGGGGGCGGCGGTGCGCCCCTGGGGGGTGACCGCGTGGATCGCGTCCTGCAGGCCGGGGTTGCGCGCGTACCAGTCGGCGGTGATCTCGCTGAGCGTGGAGCCGGGCGCCACCGCGTTGACCCGGACGCCCCGGCGGGCGTACTCGTCGGCCGCCGCCCGGGTGAAGCCGACGACCGCGTGCTTGGAGGCGACGTACGGGGCGGCGGTGGGGATGGCCACGAGGCCGCCCACGCTGCTGTTGTTGACGATGGCGCCGCCGCCGGTCGGGAGCATCGCGCCGATCTCGGCGCGCAGACAGTTCCACAGGCCCCGCACGTTGGTGTCGAGGATCGTGTCGTAGACGGCGTCCTCCATCTCGTGCAGGGGGGTCAGGTCGCCGCCCGTGCCCGCGTTGTTGAAGGCCCCGTCGAGCCTGCCGTGGTGCTGCACGGCGTGTGCGACCGCGCGGCGCGCGTCGTCGGCGCGCGTCACGTCGCACGCCACCGCGGAGGCGTCGAAGCCCTTGTCGGTCAGCTCCGACACGAGGGCGGCGAGCCGCTCCTCGCGGCGGGCCGCGAGGACGACGGCCGCGCCCTCCGCGGCGAAGACGCGCGCGGCGGCGGCGCCGATGCCGCTGCTGGCCCCGGTGATCAGAACGACCTTGCCCCGGAGTAACCCATCTGTATCGAACATGGGGCCGATCGTGTCATCGGCAGGCCTCGGTTCGGCGTTCTTCCGGCAAAGAAGGTAAAGGATGTGTCAAGTCCGTGGGCCCGGGGCGGAGTTGATCGGAACCTCCGCCCCGGGCCCCTTGCCGGCCTTGCGTCACACACCCGCCGGCTCGCGGCTCGGCACCGACGGGAAGTGACCCGCCTGGACGAAGAACTCCACGTAGCGCTCGAAGAGTTCGGCCGTCAGGGGCGGGCATTCGACGCCGGTCCCGGCGAGCGCGGCGAGCGTCTCGGAGGTGTCGATCGGCGGATAGAAGCCGTCGGTGTCCGACGTCATCATCTCGAAGGCGTGCAGCAGCGGCCGCAGCGCGTTGCCGGCGTCCCCGCCCACCCTCTCGCTCCACTCCTCCCACTCCTGCTCGGCCAGCTCGTACCCGTACGCCCGCAGGTACTCCACGCACCGGTCGAGGCCGAGCGAGCTCTGGTTGAACAGGTGGAAGGTGCCGCCCGCGGTCTCCGGCTGCCGGGACAGGGTGGTGATGGCGGCGCTGACGTAGTCGACCGGCAGGAGGTGGAACCGGCCGCCCGTGCCCGCCGGCACCGCACCGGACTGCAGGATCCCCTTCAGGCTCAGCCAGACGAAGTCGCGGGTCTGGCAGGCCCCGCTGCGGGTGTCGCCCGAGATCACGTCGACCCGGTACACCGAGACGGGCAGGCCCCGCTCGCGCGCGATGCCGACGAGCTGCTCGGCGACCCACTTGCTCTGCAGATAGCCGCTGGGCAGCGCCTCGGCGGGGCCCGTCGGGTCGGTGACCTTCAGCGGCACGCCCTCCTCGCGCACCCCGTCGAAGACGCCGACCGTCGACACGTAGTGGACGGGGACGGTGCGGTGCCGGGCCGCCAGCCGCAGCACCTCCTCCGTGCCCCGCACGTTCGCGTCGCGCAGCGCCGGGTACGGGTGGAGCCAGTGGACGCGGGCGCCGTTGTGGTAGACGACGTCGACCTCGCGGGCCAGCGCGTCGAACCGCTCCTCGGTCAGCCCCAGCCGCTCCTCGGCGAGGTCGCCCAGGACCAGGGACAGACGGCTCTCGTCGACCTCGTCCCACAGCCGGTACCAGCGCATGTTGCTCCGGATCCGCTCCAGGGCCTCGGCGGTGTCGGTGCCGCGGACCAGGCAGTGGATCGTCGCCGTCGTCGTGCGCATCAGATCGCGCAGGAGGAACGCGCCGAGGAAACCGGTCGCCCCGGTGAGCAGGATCCGGCGCGGCTCGCCGGGGGCGGGGTCGTACGCCGTCGCCGGGCGGACGTCGTCGGCGAGGCGGACCTCGGCCGCGAAGTCCACGGCCGGGGCGGCGGGTGCGGCACCGGCGCCGGATCCGCCGTCGAGCCGCGCGGAGACGAACGCGGCGAGCGCGGCGGGCGTGGGGTGGTCGAAGACCAGCGTCGCGGGCAGCTTGGCGCCCACCAGGGCGCCCAGCCGGTTGCGCAGCTCGACGGAGGTCAGCGAGTCGAAGCCCAGCTTCGTCAGCGGCTGGTCGGCCGTGATGCCCCCGGTGTCGGCGTGACCGAGGACGGCCGCGATCCGGGCGAGGACGGCGCCGAGGACGGCCCGCTCGCGCTCGGCCCCGTCCAGGCCCTCGACCAGGCCGGCCAGCGAACCGTCGGCGACCGCGTCACGTCCCGCCGCGGCCGGACGGGCGGGCACGGGCGCCAGGGCGGTGAGGACCACCGGGACGCGGCCCGGCTGTTCGCGCAGGGCGGCGATGTCCAGCGGGGTGGCCACCACGTCCGGCAGGCCGAGCGCGAGCGCCCGGTCGAGCAGTGCGGGCCCCTTCTCCTGCGGCACCGGCCGGAAGCCGCCGCGGGCGATGCGGCCGAGGTCGGTCTCGCTCAGGTGGCCGCTCATGCCGCCGGACTGCTCCCACAGGCCCCAGGCCACCGAGGTCGCCGGCAGGCCGTGGGCGTGCCGGTGGCGGGCGAGGGCGTCCAGGAACTGGTTGGCGGCGGCGTAGTTGGCCTGGCCGGGACCGCCGACGACGGCCGCGATGGAGGAGAACAGGACGAAGGCCGTCACCTCCGTACGGTCGCGGGTGAGCTGGTGCAGGTTCCAGGCCGCGTCGGCCTTGGGCCGCAGCACGGCGTGCAGCCGCTCGGGGGTCAGCGTGGCCAGGAGCCCGTCGTCGAGGACTCCGGCGGCGTGCACGACGCCGGTGAGCGGCAGGTCGGCGGGGAGCGTGTCCAGGAGGGCGGCGAGCGCGGCGTGGTCGGCGGTGTCGCAGGCCGCGACGGTGACCCGGGCGCCCAGCCCGGTCAGTGCGGCCGCCAGCTCGCGGGCACCGGGGGCGTCGGGACCGGACCGGCTGACCAGCAGGAGGTGGCGGACGCCGTGCACGGTCACCAGGTGGCGGGCGAACAGGGCGCCGAGACTGCCCGTGCCGCCGGTGATCAGGACCGTGCCGTCCGGGTTCCACACCGGTGTCCGCGGTCCGGGCCGCGGCGCGGCCCGGACCAGGCGCGGGGCGTGGGCGCGCCCGGCGCGCAGGGCGGCCTGGGGCTCGCCGGAGGCGGCCAGCACGATCAGCAGGTCCGACTCGGCCGGCGCGGCCGGCGCGGTGGACGGCTCTGCGGAGGCGGACGCAGCGGGGCCGGTGTCGGGGTCGGTGTCGGTGTCGATGAGGGTGAGGCGGTCGGGGTGTTCGGACTGGGCCGAGCGCAGCAGGCCCCAGAGGGCCGCCGCCGGGAGCGCGGTGACGTCCTCGTCGTCGGCGACGGCCACCGCGCCGGTGGTGACGACGGCCAGCCGGGTCGCCTCCAGCCGCTCGTCGGCCAGCCACTCCTGGACGAGCAGCAGGGTGTTCTCGGCGGTGGCGTGCACGGAGCCGGGCAGCGAACCCGCCGGCTCGGGCGCGGCGCGCAGCACGACGAGGGGGACGGCACGGCCCCGGGCGAGGGCGGCGGCCACGTCGGCGGGGCGCGCGAAGTCGCCCCCGGCGCCGAGCGTCGGCGGCCGCTCCCCCGCCTCCCGGGGGGCCGTCACGCCCAGGGGCGTCCAGACCACCCGGAACAGCGCGTCGTCGAGGCGCCCGGCGGCCGTCGCGAGCGCGTCGCCGTCGACCGCGCCGACCGTGAGCCCGTCGACGACGGCGACGGGCCGGCCGGCCGTGTCGGCCAGCTCCACGCGCGCGGAGCCGTCGGCCCGCGGGGTGACGCGGACGCGCAGCGCGGTGGCGCCGGTCGCGTGCAGCCGCACGCCGCGCCAGGTCCCCGCGAGCGGGGCGCCCTCGCGCACGGCCGCCGTCAGGGGGCGCAGGGCCGCGTCGAGGAGGGCGGGGTGCAGGGTGAACCCCTCGGTGTCGGCGGCCCCTTCGGGCAGGGCGACCTCGGCGAAGAGCTCCCCGTCCCGCCGCCACACGGCGGTCGGGCCGCCGGACGCGGGACCGTGGCCGGGGGCGGCCTCGTCGGGGTGCGGGGCGTCGAGGGGCAGCTCCTCGGCGTCCGCCGGGGGCCAGGCCGCCTGCTCGGGGAGCGGGGCGGGAGCGAGGGTGGTGCTCAGGGTGCCGTGGGCGTGGGGCGTCCAGGGGGCGTCCGGGGCGGCGGGGCGGCCGTGGACCGTGAAGGCGCGGCGGCCCGTGGCGTCGGGGGCGGCCACGGAGACCTGGAGCTGGTGGGTGCCGCCGGCCGCGGCGAGGACGGCGGGGTCGTCCAGGACCAGTTCGTCCAGGACGCTCGCACCGCACTCGTCGCCGGCCCGCAGGGCGAGTTCGACGAGCGCGGCGGGCGGCAGGACCACGGAGCCGGCGACCGTGTGGCCGGCGAGCCAGGGGTGGGAGCGCGGGGAGAACGTGCCGGTGAAGACGGTCCGGTCGGCGCCCGCGAGGGCGACGGCCGCGCCGAGCAGCGGGTGCCCGGTCGGCCGCAGGCCGAGCCCGGCGGCGCCGGCCGTGGCGGGCGCCGGTTCGACCCAGTAGCGCTCGTGCTGGAAGGCGTACGTGGGCAGGGGCACCCTGCGGGCCCCGGTGCCGGCGAAGAACGCCGGCCAGTCGACGGGGACGCCGTGGTGGTGCAGGCCGCCGAGGGCCGTGAGGGCGGTGAGGTCCTCGGGCCGCTCGCGGCGCAGCAGGGCGACGGTGGTGGGGACGTGTTCGGCCGCGAGGGCGGACAGGATGCCGTCGGGGCCGAGCTCCAGGGTGGCGGTGACGCCCTGGGCGGCGAGGGTGGCGACGGCGTCGGCGAAGCGGACGGTGCCGCGGACCTGGTCGGCCCAGTAGGCCGGGGTGCGCAGGTCGTCGCCGGAGGCGACCTTTCCGGTGAGGGTGGAGACGACCGGGATGCGGGGGGCCGCATAGGTCAGCCGGGAGGCCACCGTCCGGAATGCGTCGAGCATGGGGTCCATCAGCGGCGAGTGGAAGGCGTGGCTGACGCTCAGCCGCTTGGTCTTGCGGCCCCGCTCCTCCAGACGCGCCGCGACCGC
>NZ_BMVV01000044.1 GCF_014650895.1 Streptomyces omiyaensis | reverse complement strand
GGCGCGCTCGACGAACCCGGGGGCGTACTCCCAGCCCTCGCCGATCCACGACGACTGGTTGTTCGTCGAGGCCGTGCGGCCGTCGATGGCGGAGGAGTTGTAGGACAGCTCGACCTTCGGCGCGAGACCGCCCGGCACGGCCGGTACGCCGATGGGCACGGTCCAGCCGAAGCCGCCCGAGTTGCCGCCCGCCGACCACGAGCCCGACGGGGCCAGCGAGGTGGCGGTGAAGGAGCCGTCGGCGCCCGAGGTGCCGGCGGTGGCCGCGAGGAGGGTGGCGCCGGACGCGGCCGCCGCGGTGCGGGCCGCGGGGGCGCCGGTCGTCCTGGCGGGGGTGGCGGTCCGCACGGGGACGGTGGCGGTCAGGGTGGCGTCCGCCGTGTCGTTCCGTGTGGCGAGCGGCGTCTGCTCGCGGCACTCGGCCCTGTCGGGCGTGGTGAGCGCGCACGCGGGCAGGGTCACCAGGCGCAGGCGGGAGGCCCAGCCGGCCCCGTAGGCGCCGCGGATCGACGCGTAGTCGACCTCGACGTCGAGGCGGTCGCCGGCCGGGGCCGTCGCCGGACGCAGGGACAGCAGGAGGCCGTCGACGCCCGCCTCGCGGGCGGCGGCGCGGTCCGCGACCGTCACGTCCATGGCACCGGTGGGCGGGGCGGCGTTCTTCGCGGTGGTCCCCTGGGCGTGCGGTGCGGCGAGGCGGACCGGGAGACCGCCGACGGCCGTACCCGTGCTCCGGCCCACGGCCACCCGGCCGGTGGCCGGCGTGGGCCACGAGACGGGGGACGCCTTCCAGGCGGGGGTGGGGGCGGGGGTCTTCCGCCGGGCGGGCGGGACGAAGTCCTTGCCGTCGACCGACTCCGCCCCGGGAACCCCTGCCGGACCGGGTGGCGCCGTCCGGGCGGCCCACGTCGGTGCCGAGAGCAGGGAGACGCTCAGTCCTGCCGCGACGATCCCGACGACCCCGGATCTGACCCGTCTTCCCGCCCGCTTCCCCGAATTTCCCGAGGAATGAAAAAAGGGCATGGCAAAGCCATGCTTTGTTGACATCGAAATCCCCACCCCGATAGACACAAGCAGCCACTTGAGCGGCGCCATTGAACACGCTGTCACATGCCTTTGGCAATGATTTTCTTCGCGGGCAGGGCAAGTACGTCAAGTCCGAGGGCGGGCGACGCCTCACCCCAATCCCCGTCTCACCAGGGGAGATACAGAGGATGGAGCGCAAGGTGCGGCTCCGGACAGGAACCTCCCCGTCCGGAATCGGATATTCCACTTCCCGTCCGGACCGTTTTCTCTCCGTGGCGAATTCCACCCACCAATCCCCTTTACCGAGAACGCGCTCCTCGGGATAGAGTCCGGCGCCAGGAGAGACCGACGTTCCCTCAGGGCCGATACAACCGATTGCGTCCTCCGGAAAGGCATTTCAGAGCATGCGTACCAAGAGACCCAGGAGCGGCTGGCGCACAGCCGCGCTGGCGATAGCCGCGTCCGTGGCGCTGCCCGCCTCGGTGATCCTTCCGGGGACCGTCGCCGCCGCCGACCCCGTGCCGGTCGCCGCCGCGGAGCCCGTCGCCCAGGCGGCCCAGGAGGCCGGCAGGTCGGACGCCCGGTTCGAGACCGTCGCCTTCGCCGAGGCGAAGCGCACCGGGAAGCGGGTGGAGATCCTCGACCGCCGCGAGGAGGCGGCCGAGTACTTCGCCAACCCGGACGGCTCGACCACCCGTCGCACCTACGGTGCTCCGAAGTGGACCCGCTTCGAGGGACGTTGGAAGCCCGTCGACGCCCGCCTCGTCAAGAAGGCGGACGGCTCGGTGGGGCCGGCCGCGCCCACGTACCAGATCTCCTTCTCCGGCGGCGGCGCCCAGCCGCTCGCCACGCTGGCCAAGAAGGGCAAGAAGCTCGCCCTGACCTGGCCGACCGCGCTGCCGACGCCGGTCGTCGAGGGCGACACCGCGACGTACGCGAACGTGCTGCCGGGCGTCGACCTGAAGCTGATCGCCGAGGTCGACGGCTTCGCCCAGCACCTGGTCGTCAACAACGCCGAGGCCGCCGCCAACCCCGCTCTCCGCTCCCTGAAGATGGGCGTGAAGACGGAGGGCGTCACCCTCACCGAGGGCCCCGGCAACAAGCTCCTCGCCAAGGACCGCAACGGCACGACCGTCTTCGGCGCCCCGGGCCCGAAGATGTGGGAGCAGCCGAAGACCGACTCCGAGGAGAAGCGCCAGCAGGCCGGCGCCAAGGCCAGGACCAAGGCCGGGGCGGCCCCGTCGGCCGGTGCGGCCGACGCCACCGCCGCGCAGCCGGACAGCGCCCCGGTCGCCGCCGACGTCTCCGGCGACACCCTCACCCTCACGCCCGACCCGAAGCTGCTCGCGGAGGCGGACCAGTTCCCGCTCGTCATCGACCCGATCTTCGGCGACGGCGACCGGCTGAAGTGGGCCGTGATCTACTCGGCCACCCCGGGCGCGGACTACCCCAACGGTGCGGGCTGGACGTCGTCGACCCCCGCCGACGAGCCGCGGGTCGGCTACAACGGCACCGGTGACACGCGCTCGTTCTTCGCGATGAACACCAACGGGCTCCAGGGCGCGACCATCCTCGACGCCAAGTTCGCGGTGAGCCAGACGCACACCTGGACCTGCAACGTGAGCGACGCCGGTCCGACCGAGCTGTGGTCGGCGGGCGGCATCATGGTCAACGCCCCGACCTGGACCAACCAGGATCCCTACTGGGGTGCGAAGCTCGACTCCGACTCCTTCGCGGGCGGCAACGACACCTTCTGCCCCGGCGACCTCGGCCACGACTTCACCAGCACGGCGCTGACGAACTACGTCCAGCAGGCCGCCAGCAACAACTGGACCGTCACGCACTTCGGTCTGCGCACGCCCACCCGCGGTGACTCCAACACCTTCAAGCGGTTCAAGAACGACCCGCAGCTGGAGGTCACGTACAACTACAAGCCGACCGTCGACGACCGCGACGCCTACGAGGGCTCCTGGGTGCCGTCCGGTGACGGCAACAAGCTCGTGCCGTGCAACTCCTACATCGGCAACAGCGGCATCGCGCTGACCGCGAAGGTCAGCGACCGCGACGGCGGCAACGTCGACGCGATCTTCTCGGTGAAGAACTCCGCGGGCACGGCGATCTCGTTCTCGCCCAACGTCCACTGGAAGCGCGTGACCAGCGGCAAGTGGGCCTCCGTCACGATGCCGGCGAAGAACCTCGCCAACGGCACCTACACCTGGTCGGTCTACGCCGCCGACTACGAGGCCACCGGCAGCCAGAGCCCGCCCACGGCCTCCTGCTCCTTCACCGTCGACACCAAGGGCCCGAACCTGCCCGTCACGGTGCGCGACACCGACGGCACCCCGGCCGGCGAGGCGACGGACAAGTACCAGGCCCGCAAGCCGGTCACGTTCAAGTTCTCCAACACCGTCTCCGACGTCGCCGGCTACTGCTGGACCGTGGACCGTCCGGTCTCCGTCTCCGGCGAGCGCTGCTCCAACGGCTCCTGGGTCAACGCGGGCACCGACACGTCCAACACCTCGACCGTCACCATCACGCCGTCCGGCTACCCGGCGAGCACGCTGTACGTCGTCGCCTACGACGCGGCCGGCAACCACTCGCCGGTCGACGGCGGCCACGAGACCGTCGAGCTCTCGATGACGAAGTCCGACTTCGTCTACGAGCCCGGGGTCACCCCGGTCACGCCGGGCACCTACCCGCAGGACCGCCGCGGCGACCTGAGCGGTGACGGCTTCGCCGACTTCGTCGCCACCAACCCCGACGGCAAGCTGATGCTCTACAAGGGCAACGGGACGCTCGGCCCGATGGCCGCGGCCGTCGAGGTCGGCACCGGCGGCTGGGGCGGCGCGCTGATCGCCCACCGCGGCGACCTCCAGGGCTTCACCGGCCCGACGGCGGCCCCGGACGGCTACGAGGACTTCCTCGTCCGCCTGTCGAACAACCGGCTCTACCTGTACCCGGGCGACGGTCTCGGCGCGCCGCGGTACTACGCCCGCCAGGAGGTCGACCACCCGTCCCAGGCGGACTGGCGCGGTCTGAAGCAGGTCGTGATGCCGGGCAACATCGACGGCAAGCCGGGCAACGACCTGATCACCACCGAGTGCATCTGGGACGCCTCGAACTACTGCGGCAACGCCGAGCTGCTCCTCTACAGCGGCCGTGGCGTCGCGGGCGGCGGCCAGAACCAGACCGACCCGTTCGACCTGGCGAACCCGACCGTCCTCGGCACGGGCGGCTGGCGCGACTTCACCAACCTCGCCATGGACGACCTGACCGGTGACGGCGTCGCCGACATCGTCGGCCGCTACCCCGCCGACGGCAAGCTGTACCTGTACCCGGGCTGCCTCGACAAGCCCGAGTGCGCGACCGGTTACCGTCTCGGCGCCCGTACCGCCTACGGCACCGGCTGGAACTCCCGGCCGCTGCTCACCTCCCCCGGCAACATCCAGGGCACGGTGAAGGCCACGTCGGTCACGATCAACGACGAGGGCGTCAACAAGACGTACAACTTCAAGCAGTTCGCGCCCACCGCGGGCGAGGAGTACGGCGACTTCTGGGCGACCACCCCCGCCGACCCCGACACGCTCGTCGAGTACGTCGACGCGTCCGGGAACCCGGCGAGCAGGCTCTGCCCGACCGGCTGCCTCCTCACCTACCCCGGTGGCCCCTCCTGGCACCGCCTGCCGCAGCTGTCCGGCACCGGCGCCTGGGCCACGACGATCACCGGCATCTTCTGATGCCGGCCGGCCACGGCTGATCGGCCACGGCGCACAGCACACGAGCGGGCCGTCCTCCGGGACGGCCCGCTCCGTCGTGCGCGGCGACGAGCGTGCGCGGCGGCAGGCGTGCGCGGCGGCGATGCCGGAAGGATCAGGCGGATTCGTCGAAGTACGCGTCGAGCACCGCGTCCAGCTCCGACTCCCACGCCGTGACGCGGGCGCGGTCAGGGGCCTGGAGGTCGATCGGGTACCAACGCCGGTCGGGGGTGTGCACGGTGACGGTGAACCGCTTGCCGAAACGGGCCTTCTCGCTCTCGACGGCGGCGAGTTCGTCCCAGCGGAACTCGCACGCCTCCTCGTCGTAGCTCAGGCGCACGCCCTCGGCGTCGGCGACGATCCGCCCCCGCCGGTCGGCGGCCTCGAAGACGGGGCCGTCGGCCGGCTCCGCGTCGCGCGGGGCGTCCTCGGCCCCTGCGCCGGCCTCGGCGGTGTCCTCGGTGTCGGCGTCGGCGGTGCGCTCCGCCCCGGGTGCGGTCTCCGCCCCGGCCCCGGCCATGTCGTCGGCGGTGTCGGTGTCGGTGTCGGCTGCCGCGGCGGGGCGGGCGTCCTCGGGCGGCGCCGACACCGCCGTGATGCCGGGGACGAACGCCGGGTCGGCCGAGGCGGCGCGCAGGGGCTGCTGTATGGGTCCGTTGCTCTGCTCCACGGCGGCAGTATGGCCGACGCGCCTGTGGGCACGGCAAGCGGGCTCAGCCGAGGACGGCCAGCGCGTCGATCTCGATGAGCAGGCCCTTGGGGAGGCCGACGTAGACGGTGGTGCGGGCGGCCGGGGGCGCCTTGAGCTCCTGCTCCTCGAAGTACTGGTTGTAGAGGGCGTTCATCTCGGCGAAGTGGTCCACGTCCGTGAGGTAGACGCGCATCATCATCACGTCGTCCCAGCCCGCGCCGCCCTCCTCCAGGATCGCCTTGACGTTGGCGAAGGTCTGGAGGGTCTGCTCGCGCAGGGTCGGGCCGGCCGGCGTCGGGGCCCGGCCCTCGACGGCCGGGAGGAAGCCGACCTGGCCGGCGACCTGGAGGATGTTGCCCTTGCGGACGCCGTGCGAGAACTTCGCGGGCGGGGCGGTGTGGGTGGAGGGGGTGAGGGCGGTCTTCTCGGTCATGCGGGGGTCTCCTCGGTTTCCTTCGGGGGAGTGGTGCCGGAGTAGTCGTGGCTGATCGCCTCCGCCGTGCGGCGCACCAGCGGCAGCAGGGCGAGGAGCTCCTCGGCGGTGACGACGACGTTGGGCGCCGAGACCGACATGGCCGCGACGACCCGGCCGTCGGCGCCGCGGATCGGCGCGGCGACGCAGTTGATGGACTCCTCGTGGCCACCGAGGTCGGTGGCCCAGCCCTGCTCGCGGACGGTCGCCAGCTCCTGGAGGAAGGCGGCGGCGTCGGGGGTGGAGCGGGGCGTGTAGCGGGGGTAGTCGAGCTTGGCGGCCAGCGCGCGCCGCTCGGGTTCGGGCAGGTCGGCGAGGAGGAGCTTGGCGACGGCGGCGACGGTGATCGCGACGGGCTTGCCGATCCGGGAGTACATGCGGACCGGGTAGCGGCTCTCGACCTTGTCGATGTAGAGGACCTCGCCGTCCTCGTGGACGGCGAGGTGGACGGTGTGGCCGGTGCGTTCGTTGAGCGCGGCGAGGTGGGGGTGGGCGATCTCGCGGACGTCGAGGTTCTCGACGGCCTCCTGGGCGAGGGCGAAGAGGCGGGCGCCGAGTCGGTAGCGCTGGTCCTGCTGCCGGTAGACGAGGCCGTGCTCGTGGAGGGTGCGCAGCAGCCGCAGGGCGGTGGACTTGTGCACGCCGAGGCGGTCGGCGACCTGGCCCAGGTCGGCGGGGCCCTGCGCGAGCAGCGGCAGGATGCTCAGCGCGCGGTCGACGGTCTGGCTCATGGGGTACGTACCTCCTCGTCGGCCTCCGTGCCGGCGGACGTCCACCCGGGGCCGAGGTGCAGTCTCCCCCAGGCGTCGTCGTCGAGCGCGGCCAGGAGGTCGGCGTGGGCGCGCCGGGGCGGGGCGGCGAGGTCGCCGGGGGAGGTGAGGGCGGCGGCGGCGGCGAGGTGCCCGTGGCGCAGGCGGGCGCGCGGGGCGAGGCCGCGGAGGGTGGCGGAGAGGAAGCCCGCGGCGAAGGCGTCGCCCGCGCCGACCGAGGCGAGGACGTCGACGCGGGGTGCGGGGACGCTCGTGACGGCGTCGGCCGCTCCTCGCCCGGGGCGTTCGGAGGCCGTCCCGGGGTGTTCGGAAGCAGTTCCGGGGTGTTCGGAGGCCGTCCCCGGGCGTTCGGAGGCCGTCCCGGGGTGCCCGGAGGCCGCCCCGGGGCGTTCGAAGGCCGTCGTGAGGCCCTCGCCGCCCTTGACGATCAGCGTCGCCGGCTCCGGCAGCAGGGCGCGGACCTCCGCCGGGTCCGCGGTGCCCCAGAGGCGCTCGGCCTCGTCGGCGCCGACGAGGACCAGGTCGGCGCGGCGGGCGAGGTCGAGGAGCACCTCGGCGGCCCCGCCGGCGTGCCAGAGCGCGGGCCGGTGGTTGACGTCGAAGGAGATCAGGGGGCGGCCCGGGCGGGGCGCGGTCAGGTCGTACAGCAGGGCCCGGCAGCCGTCGGAGAGGGCCGCCGTGATGCCGGTGAGGTGGAGGATCCGCCCGTCCGCGACGGTGTCGTACGGCACGGTCCGCGGGGACATGGCGGAGGCGGCGGAGCCGGCCCGGTAGTAGACGACCTCGTGGGCGGCGGTGGAGCGGTCGGCGTCGGTGCGGAAGTAGACGCCGGTGGGCCGGTGCGGGTCACGGCGGACGGAGCCGACGTCGACTCCGTACGCTGCGATGGTGTCGGTCAGGTGGTCGCCGAAGCCGTCGGTGCCGACCCGGCCGACCCAGCGGACGCGGTGTCCGGCGGCGGCGAGGGCGCAGGCGACGTTGGACTCGGCGCCGCCGATGGCGCGGGTGAAGGCGGGGACGTCGGCGAGACGGCCGGGCCGGGAGGGCAGGAAGGTCACCATGGACTCGCCGACGCAGACGACCTCGGGGGGTGGTCCGGTCATGGTCACGGTCACGCTCCTGCGGGGTCTGAGGGTCTGCGGGTCTGCGGCCTGCGGGTCTGCGGGTCCGGGGGCTGCGGTCTGCGGCACGGCGGTCTGCGGCGGGGCCGCGGGTCTGCGGGGCCCGGGTCCATTGACCCGGCCTCGGCCCGGATGTTAGACAGCCATGAGCGATATACGCAATGGACGTTGCAGAGTGCGCAACGGCCGAAGGAGGATTCATGCCGGACGAGCTGGCGAGCGAGCGCGTCGACCACCGCTTCAAGGGCCTGCCCCCGGACGCGGAGGGCCTCACCGTCGGCGAGCTGGCCGCCCAGCGCCGCTCCCTCTTCACCGGCGGCTTCACCACCCCGGTCCTCGCGCTCTCGGCCGAGTCGGTCGAGCACAACCTGCGCTCCCTGGAGGAGTACGCCGAGCGGCACGGCCTGGCCTTCGCGCCGCACGGCAAGACCTCGATGGCCCCGGTCCTCTTCCACCGCCAGATCGAGCACGGCGCCTGGGGCATCACCGCCGCCGTCCCCCACCAGGTGCGGGTCTACCGCGCCCACGGCGTCGACCGGATCTTCCTCGCCAACGAGGTCGTCGACCCGGTGGCGCTGCGCTGGCTCTCCGCCGAGCTGGACGCCCACCCGGAGTTCCGGCTGGTCTGCTACGCCGACTCGGTGCGCGGGGTCGAGCTGATGGACGAGGCGCTGCGTGCGGCCGGGGCCCGCCGGCCGCTGGACGTGGTGGTCGAGCTGGGCGCCGGCGAGGGGGCCAGGACCGGCGCGCGCACGGAGGCGGAGTGCGTGGCCGTCGCCGGGGCGATCGCGGCGACGGGGACCCTCCGGCTGGTCGGCGTCGCCGGCTACGAGGCCGAGGTGCCGGGCGCCGACGCCGACTCGGTCCGGGGCTGGCTGCGCCGGCTCACCGGGCTGGCCGCCGCCTTCGACGAGGACGGCCGCTTCGCCCCGGAGCTGGACGAGATCGTGGTGAGCGCGGGCGGCAGCGCCTGGTTCGACGCGGTCGCCGACGTCTTCGCGGAGATCCCCGCGCTCTCCCGCCCCGTCCTGAAGCTGCTGCGCTCGGGTGCGTACGTCTCGCACGACGACGGGCAGTACCGCGAGAAGACCCCCTTCAACCGGATCCCCGAGGAGGGCGCCCTCCAGCCGGCGTTCCGCCTCTGGTCGCAGGTGGTCTCGCGGCCGTCCGCCGGGCAGGCCTTCACCAACGCGGGCAAGCGGGACGCCGCGTACGACCTCCACCTCCCGGAGGCGCAGGTGGTGCGCTCCGCCCGGACCGGCGCGGTCCGCCCGGCCGACGGGGTCGCCGTGACCGCCCTCTCCGACCAGCACGCCTGGCTGCGCACCGAGGAGGGCGCGGAGGTGGAGGTCGGCGACTGGGTCGGGATGGGCCTGTCGCACCCGTGCACCTCCTTCGACAAGTGGCAGCTGATCCCGCTGGTCGAGGCGGACGGCACGGTCGTCGACTACGTCCGCACCTTCTTCTGACGGGGCCGGGGATGATGGATCTCGTCTTCCGGGACGCCGAGGTCGTCGACGGCTCCGGCGCCCCCTCCTACCGGGCCGACGTGGCCGTGGCCGGCGGCCGGATCGTCTCGATCGTGCGGGAGGCCGCGGCGGCGGGCTGCCGGCGGCCCACCGCCCGCCGCTCCGTGGACGCGGAGGGCCTGGTCCTCTCCCCCGGCTTCGTGGACATGCACGCCCACAGCGACCTGGCGCTGCTCCGCGACCCGGACCACAGCGCGAAGGCCGCGCAGGGCGTGACCCTCGAAGTCCTGGGCCAGGACGGACTGTCGTACGCGCCGGTCGACGACCGCACCCGCGAGGAGGTCCGGCGGGCGATCGCCGGCTGGAACGGCGGCGGCCCCGGCGACACGAGCCTGGACCTCGACTGGCGGACGGTCGGCGAGTACCTGGACCGGCTCGACGGGGCCCACGGCGGCGAGGGCATCGCGGTGAACGCCGCCTACCTCGTGCCGCAGGGCACCGTCCGGATGTACGCGATGGGCTGGGAGGACCGGCCCGCGACCCCGGCCGAGCTCGACCGGATGCGGCGGCTGGTCGCCGAGGGCCTGGAGCAGGGCGCGGTGGGCATGTCCTCGGGCCTCACCTACACCCCCGGCATGTACGCCCCCGACTCCGAGCTCACCGAGCTGTGCCGGGTGGTGGCGTCCTACGGCGGCTACTACTGCCCGCACCACCGGAGTTACGGGGCGGGGGCGCTGCGCGCCTACGAGGAGATGATCGCGCTGACCCGGGAGGCCGGCTGCGCGCTCCACCTCGCCCACGCCACGATGAACTTCGGGGAGAACGAGGGCCGGGCGCCGGAGCTGCTCGCCCTGCTCGACCGGGCGCTGGACGCGGGCGGCGACATCAGCCTCGACACGTACCCCTACACCCCGGGCTGCACCACGCTGCTCGCCCTGCTGCCGTCCTGGGCGCAGGAGGGCGGCCCGGACGCGGTGCTGGCGCGGCTGGCGGACGGGGCGACGGCCGGGCGGATCCGGCACGACCTGGAGGTGACCGGCTCGGACGGCTGCCACGGGGTGCCGGCCGACTGGGCGACGGTCGAGGTGTCGGGCGTCTCCGACCCGTCCCTGGCGGACCGGGTGGGCCGGCGGCTCACCGGCTGGGAGGAGGCCCGGGCGCTGCTCCTCGCCGACCGGCTCGGGACGACGATCCTCCAGCACGTCGGGCACGAGGGGAACGTCCGGGCGATCATGCGCCACCGGGTCCACACCGGCGGCTCGGACGGCATCCTCCAGGGCGCGAAGCCGCATCCGCGGGCCTACGGCACCTTCCCCGAGTACCTGGGCCGCTACGTGCGCGAGGAGGGCGTGCTGTCGCTGGAGGAGTGCGTGGCCCACCTGACCTCGCGCCCGGCGGCCCGGCTGCGGCTGCCGGACCGGGGGCTGGTGCGGGAGGGGTACGTGGCGGACCTGGTGCTCTTCGATCCGGCGACGGTCGCGTCGGGAGCCACGTACGACTCCCCCCGCACGCTCCCCGTCGGCATCCCGCACGTGCTGGTCGACGGGCGCTTCGTGATCGAGGACGGGCGCCGCACGGACGCCCTCGCGGGCCGCGCGATCCGTCGCACGCCGCCGCGGGGACGCCGGCTCCCGCCGGGAGGACCCTCCTAGGGCTCCTGCACGGGTCCGGTGGAGGCGCGGCGCGGGCCTACTCCGGGGCTCCGGCCGCGCGGTGGTCGCGCGCGCCGGACGGGAGCGGCACGGCCGCGGCGGGCCGGCGCTCCCGACGGAGCCACAGCAGGCCCAGCGCGAGGACGGCCCCGGCGGCGGCGAAGCCGTACCAGGGGGTGTGGCCGGCGGGCTGGGTCTCGTACACCAGCGCCGCCGAGACCACGGCGAGCACCTGGCCGCCCCGGCTGCGCCAGGCGACGGCCGCGACGACGGCCGTGCCCCACAGCAGGTACCAGGGCTGCACCATCGGCGAGAGGACGACCAGCGCGACCAGTCCGTATCCGAGGCCGAGGACGGGGTCGATCCGCCCCCGGTAGGCGCGCCACGCGAGGGCCGCGATGACCGCGGCGGCGGCGAGCAGCCCCAGCTGCTGCACCACGCCCTTGACCGGTGCGGGGTCGTCCGCGGCCAGCGTGCCGAGCGCGAGGCCGAGGTCGCTGGTGAGCGAGAGCGGGGTGTGGATGGCCCCGGCGACCGACTGCGTGCCCAGCCAGCCGAAGCCGGTCCCGGCGAGCAGGCTCGCCGCGGCGGCCACCGCGCCGGCGACGGCCGGGGGAAGCAGCAGCCCCTTCACCGGGGTGCTCCTCCGGGCGACGACCACCGCGATGAAGAGGAGCGCGACGGCGGCCGGCGACTTCACCATCACGGCGCAGCCGACGAGCGCGCTGCCGAGGACCCACCGGCCGCGCACGGCGAGCAGCACCCCGCCGAGCATCAGGCCGATCATGAGTCCGTCGTTGTGCGCGCCGCCGACGACGTGCACCAGGAAGAGCGGGTTGAGCACGGCCAGCCACAGGGCGCCGTCCCCGCGCCCGAAGCCGCGCACCGCCCACACGGTCAGCGCGAGCGCGCCGACGGCGACCAGCCGCAGCAGCAGGACGGCCGGGACGACGGCCCCGCCGGTCAGCTTGACCACGGCCTCGGCGACCAGCAGGAAGACCGGGCCGTACGGGGCCGGGGTGTCGGTCCAGTTCCCGCCGACGCTCGCCGCCGCGTCCGCCCCGAGCTCGCCGGGGCCGAGCACGGAGGGCCCGGCGCCGTAGACGTCGTGCCCCTCCAGGACCATGGCGCCCTGCGCGATGTAGCTGTACACGTCGGCGCTGTGCAGCGGCGGCGCGAGCAGCAGCGGCCCGGCCCACGCGGCGAGCGTCCCGAGCGCGCCCCCGGCGGTCCCGCGCGCGAGCAGCACGCCGTACCGCCACCAGGCGGCGACGAGCAGGGTCAGTCCGAGGGCCGCCAGGACGGCACCGGCGGTCTCCGTCCCGGTCGCCCGCGGCGCCCACAGCGGGGCCCCGCCGACCACGGGCAGCGCCCCGGCCGCGTACCCCCCGACGGCCACGGCGAGCGATCCGCCCGCCCCCAGCCACCGGCATCCGGAAGCACTCACAACCCACATGACCAGCCAACCTACCCCGGGTGCCGAGGTGCCCCGGGCCCGGTCTCAGCGCGGGCCCTTGCCGTTGCCCCGGCCCCGGCCGGGCTTGTCGGCCGGGGTGTCGCCGGAGGGGGCGGGCGCGGCGGTGGGGTCGGTCGCCCCGGCCGGGGCCGGGGCGGAGGGGCCGGAGGGGGCCGAGGGG
This sequence comes from Streptomyces omiyaensis, assembly GCF_014650895.1. Lineage (GTDB taxonomy): Bacteria > Actinomycetota > Actinomycetes > Streptomycetales > Streptomycetaceae > Streptomyces > Streptomyces omiyaensis. The sequence continues at coordinate 15,607 of NZ_BMVV01000044.1, read as the reverse complement.
GCCGAGGAGGAGGGCCCGGGGGCGGGGGCCGTGGACGGGGCGGGGGCGGGCGGGAGGATCGCGCCGCGGCTCGGGGCCGGCGGGGTCGTGCCGCTCTCGGCCGGGTCCGCTCGGATCAGCGCGGGCAGGCCGCCGCCGTCGGTCTCGCGCTCGGCCGGCCGCTTGGAACCGCCCGCGCCGGTCAGCGCCACCGCGCCGAGGCCGAGCACCGCCGCCCCGCCGACGGCGGCCAGCCACACCGCCCCGCGCCCCCGGCGGACGGAGGCGTGCCGGCGGCGCCCGCGCGCGCGTCTGTCAGGGTCCTCGAAGCTCATGGCCCCGCATTGTAGGGAGCACGGCGGGGGTGCTCGCCCGGCGCCCCGACGCCCCACGTGTCCGAGAACACGAGGCGTCGCCCGCCCCTCCGCCGTAAGCTCTCGTCATGCAGGTGATCCAGTCCACGAAGCTCGCCAACGTCTGTTACGAAATCCGCGGCCCGGTGCTCGAAGAGGCGATGCGGCTCGAAGCCGCGGGTCATCGCATCCTCAAGCTGAACACCGGCAACCCGGCCGCCTTCGGCTTCGAGTGTCCGCCCGCGATCCTGGAGGACGTCCTCCGAAACCTCTCGGAGGCGCACGGCTACGGCGACGCGAAGGGCCTGCTCGCGGCCCGCCGGGCGGTGATGAGCCACTACGAGACCAAGGGCATCCACCTCTCCGTCGAGGACATCTACCTCGGCAACGGCGTCTCGGAGCTCATCCAGATGTCGATGCAGGCGCTGCTCGACGACGGCGACGAGGTCCTCGTCCCGGCCCCGGACTACCCGCTGTGGACGGCCTCGGTCTCCCTGGCGGGCGGTACGGCGGTGCACTACCGCTGCGACGAGCAGTCGGACTGGATGCCCGATCTGGCGGACATCGAGCGGAAGATCACCGACCGCACCAAGGCGATCGTGATCATCAACCCGAACAACCCGACCGGGGCCGTCTACGACGACGAGATGCTCCGTTCGCTCACCGAGATCGCGCGCCGCCACTCGCTGGTGATCTGCTCGGACGAGATCTACGACAAGATCCTCTACGACGGTGCCACCCACACGCCGACCGCCGCGATCGCCCCGGACCTGCTCTGCCTCACCTTCAACGGGATGAGCAAGAACTACCGGGTGGCGGGCTTCCGCTCCGGCTGGCTCGCGGTCTGCGGCCCGAAGCACCACGCCTCCTCGTACATCGAGGGGCTGACGATCCTCGCGAACATGCGCCTGTGCGCGAACATGCCGGCCCAGCACGCGGTGGCCGCCGCGCTCCAGGGGCGGCAGTCGATCGAGGACCTGGTGCTGCCGGGCGGCCGGCTGCTGGAGCAGCGGAACACCGCGTACGAGCTGCTGACCTCGATCCCGGGCGTGACCTGCGTGAAGCCGAAGGGCGCGCTGTACCTCTTCCCGCGGCTCGACCCGGACGTCTACAAGGTCAAGGACGACCGGCAGATGGTGCTCGACCTGCTGCGGGCCGAGAAGATCATGGTGGTGCACGGGACGGGCTTCAACTGGCACGAGCCGGACCACTTCCGGATCGTGACCCTGCCGTCGGTCGCGGACCTCACGGACGCGGTGACCCGGATCGGGCGCTTCCTGGACGGCTACAGCCAGCCTTGCCCCGTCCTCGGGCCGGTCTGAACCGGATCCGAGTCAACTTTAGACAGATTCTAAGATAGGCTGGTCTCCGAGCAGTCAGGAGGCCGTCCCCATGTACGAACCGATCCGCACCAAGTCGGTCCACACGACGGCCGACGACCCCGGCGCGTATCCGCACCGCTCCCGCGAGGAAGAGCTGGACATCCAGCTCGCCGGCCATCTCTCCGCCCTCCTCGCCGTGACCGACGAGCTCGGCGACGGCGAGGGCGGCGAGCTGATCGCCCGGCAGGTGGCCCGCCTCCGCGGCGCGCCGCCCGCCCGCCACGCGGGACTGAGCGGAGCCTCCCCCGAGGCCCTGCACCGCAAGGCGCACGCCCTGGCGGGCCGCGCCCTGGTCGTCGCCGCCTCCCGCGCGGACACCTCCGCCGCGATCCTCGCGGCGGAGCGCATGGACGCGCACACCGCGGCACTGACCGGGTCCCCCCTGGTCGCCGCCCCCTGACGGCCCCGGGCCGCGCGGCACGAACCGCGCGGCCCGGGCGCCCTCCACCCCCCGCCCGGCCGCCCGGCCGCCCGGCCCACCGGTGGCCGTGCCTCCGGTTCCCTACCGGGATCGTCACTTCACCACCCGTCCACCCGACTCCCCCTGGAATGTGGGTTTCCGCGAGCACTCTGCCCGCGTGAGACGTATTCTCGGAATCGTCCTGGCCGTCCTGCTCCTCGGCGGCGTGGCCGTCGTGCTCGTGGCGGGCGGCGAACAGGACAAGGGCACGGCAACGAAGACCGTGCGAGGAGTCATCGGCTCGGAGAAGAGCGAGTTCTTCACCGACCCCGACGTCGTGAAGGCCCTGGACGCCCGGGGCCTCACCGTGGCGACCGAGACCTCCGGGTCCTGGGACATGGAGCAACTCCCCCTCAAGGGATACGACTTCGCCTTCCCGTCCTCGAAGGGACCGGCCGACGAGCTGCGCGCCGCGGCCGCCGACAAGGCCCTCGCCGCACCGCTGCGCCCCTTCTACTCGCCGCTGGTGGTGGTCGCGCACAGCGACGCCGCCCGGGTGCTCGCCGGCAACGGCCTCGCCACCCTCAACGCCCGCGGCACCAGCGGCATCCTGAGGATGGACGCCTACCTGGCCGCCGTCCGCGCCGACCGGACCTGGCAGCAGCTCAAGGGGGCCGACCGGCACGCCGAGCTGAGCGGGACGCTCTTCATCACCTCCACCGACCCGGTCGCCTCCAACTCCGGCGCCCTCTACCTCGCCGCCGCGAGCTACGTCGCCGACGGCGGCCGGGTCGCCGACGGCAAGGAGGCCGTGGGCCGCACCGCCCCGCTGCTGCGCAAGCTGACCCAGGTGCAGGGCGCCCAGCAGACCAACTCCGACGCCCCCTTCCGGGACTTCGTGAGCGGCGTCGGCAACCCGCTGGTCCTCGTCTACGAGTCCCAGGTCTCCTCCCAGCTCATCGCCGACCGGCCCATGGGCGACCTCGTCGTGCTCTACCCGGACACCACCGTCAACAGCGACCACACCCTCGTCCCCCTCACCGAAGGGGGCAGGGAGCTGGGCCGGCTGCTCGCCGAGGACCCGGAGCTGCGCCGCCTCGCCGTCCGCCACGGCTTCCGGCCGCAGGGCGCCTCGCCCGAGTTCGCCGAGGCCGCGGGCAAGCACGGCCAATACCTCAACCAGACACTGACCGGAGTCCGCCAGGCGCCCGTGCCCACCGGCGCGGTGCTGCGCGACATGGCGCGGCGGGCCCGTGACCAGGGGGACACCGCATGACCGAGCACACCGACCCGCGCACCGCGGGACAGCGCGGCCCGCACGCCGCCGCACCGACCCGCAACCCCTACGCCGGGCCGCCGGAGGGCACCTTCCTCCTGGCCCCGCCCGGGCACGACGCCCCGCTCGTCCTCACCCCGCCCGCGCCGCCCCCCGCGATCCGCGCCGAGCAGGCCTCCGGCCTGGTGCCCCTGGACGCGTCGGTGCGCGCCGAGATGGACCGCCGGGCGGCGGAGTACGTCGGCTCGCTCGCCGGACTCGACCCGCGCTCGCCGGAGTTCGCCGGCCGCATCGGCGAGATCACGGGGCTGGGCGACGGCGAGATGCGGGCCGCCGCCCAGCAGTCCCACCGCATGCTGGACCGCACCGTCCGCACGCTCGGCCGGGGCGGCGGGGACGCCTCCGCCCGCGTCGGCTCCTCCCTGGTGGAACTGCGCCGCACCGTCGAGGACCTCGACCCGCGCGACACCCCCGGCCGGGGCGCCCGGCGCCTCCTGGCGAAGCTGCCCGGCGGCAACAGGTTCCGCGACCACGTGGCCCGGTACGCGTCCTCCCAGGCCACCCTCAACCGGATCGTCGGCGCGCTCCGCGGCGGCCAGGACGAACTCCGGCGCGACAACGCCGCCCTGCAGACCGAGCGGGGCCGGCTCTGGGAGACCATGGGCAGGCTCCAGGAGTTCGCCGTCCTCACCGAGGCCCTCGACACGGCCGTGGAGGAGCGGATCGCGGGCACCGGCGATCCGGCCGAGGCCGACGCGCTCCGCGCCGACGTCCTCTTCCCGGTCCGCCAGAAGCACCAGGACCTGCTCACCCAGCTCGCCGTCTGCGCCCAGGGATACCTGGCGATGGACGTGGTCCGGCGGAACAACGACGAGCTGATCAAGGGCGTGGACCGGGCCGCGACGACGACCCTGTCGGCGCTGCGGATCGCGGTCGTGCTCGCCTCCGCCCTGGAGAACCAGCGCAAGGTCACCGAGCAGGTGAACGTGCTCCGCTCCACCACCGAGGACCTGATCCGGGGCAACGCCGAACTGCTCGCCGGCCAGGCGGGCGAGATCCAGCGGATCGCAGCCGACCCGGCGGTCGGCGCCGAGACCCTGCGCACCGCCTTCCAGCAGATCTACCGGACGCTCGACGCCATCGACACGTACAAGGTCCGGGCCACCGAGGCGATGGCCGCCACCGTCACCTCCCTCACCGCCGAGCTCCGGGAGGCGAGCGCCCACGTGGACCGAAGCCGCCGCACGGACGTCCGGGAAGGCGGCCCCTCCGCATGAGGACCCGCACCCTCCGGCGGCCGCTCGCCGGCCTCGCCCTCGCCCTGGCGCTCACCGCCACGGCCGCGTCCTGCTCCTCCTCCGACACCTCGACGGGCGGCCCCACGGCCTCCCCCGGCGCCCCCGGCACCCTCCGCGTGCTCGCCTCCTCCGAGCTGGCCGACATGACGACGGTCCTGGAGGAGGCCCGCCGGGCCACCGGCGTCACCGTCCGCACCACCTACGCGGGCACCCTCGACGCCGTCGAGCAGATCGCCTCCGGCCGGGCCGAGAAGGAGTACGACGCCGTCTGGCTCTCCTCCAACGACTACCTGCGGCTCCGTCCCGACACCGCGGGCCGGATCACCGGCGAGACCCCGGTGATGACCTCCCCGGTGGCGCTCGGCGTCCGCCCCGGGACCGTCGCCCGGCTCGGCTGGGACCCGGCGAAGGTCACCTGGTCGCAGCTGCACCGGGCGGTCGCCGACGGGAAGCTGACGTACGGCATGACCGACCCGAAGCGCTCCCACTCCGGATTCTCCGCGCTCGTCTCGGTCGCCTCGGGCCTCTCCGGCGCCCAGTCCGCGCTCCGCGACGAGGACGTCGAGCGGGCGACGCCGAAGCTCCGCGCGTTCTTCGCCGGCCAGAAGCTCACCTCCGGCTCCTCCGGCTGGCTCGCCACCGCGTACGCCCGGCGCACCGACGTCGACGCGCTCGTCAACTACGAGTCGGTGCTGCTCTCCGCGCCCGGCGAACTCACCGTGATCCGCCCCTCCGACGGCGTGGTCACCGCCGACTACCCGCTCACCCTGCTCACCGCCGCCCCGGCCGCGGCCAAGGAGTCCGCCCGGCGCCTCACCACCTATCTGCGCACCCCCGAGGCGCAGCGCCGGATCACCGGGACCACCCTGCGCCGTCCGGTCGTCGCCGGGGTCGACCCGTCGCCCCGGCTCGACCGCGAGGTGCGGCGGGAGCTCCCCTTCCCCGGCAGCCGGTCCGTCGCCGACGGCCTGCTCGACGCGTACGACAACACGCTCCGCCGGCCCTCCCGCACGGTCTACGTCCTGGACACCTCCGGCTCGATGGGCGGAGAGCGGCTGACCCGCCTGAAGGAGGCGCTGTCCGAGCTGACGGACGACTTCCGGGACCGCGAGGAGGTCACCCTGATGCCCTTCGGCACCGCCGTGAAGACCGGCGAGGTGCACACGTACACGGTGGACCCGCGGGATCCGGCGAGGGCCCGGGACGCGATCCGCGTCGACGCCGGGCGGCTCACCGCCTCCGGCGGCACCGCGGTCTACTCCAGCCTCGCGGAGGCCTACCGCAGCCTGGGCGCCTCCCCCCGCGACACCTTCACCTCGATCGTGCTCATGACCGACGGGGAGAACACCGACGGCATGGCGGGCGCGGACTTCGACGCGTTCTTCCGCGGGCTGTCCGAAGGGCAGCGGCGCACCCCGGTCTTCCCGGTCCTCTTCGGCGACTCCGACCGGACCGAGCTGGACCGCATCGCGGAGCTGACCGGCGGCAGGCTCTTCGACGCCACGCGGGGTTCCCTGGACGGCGCCTTCGAGGAGATCCGTGGCTACCAGTAACCCCGTGCTCCGGTACGCGGAGTCCCGGAAGAACCTCACCGGCTGCGTCTGCGGCCTGGCCGGCCTGGGCCTCGTCCCGACCGGCGCGGCCGGCGCGCTCTGGCCGCTGGTGGTGGCCGGCCTGTACGCGGCGGGCGCGCTGATCGCCCCGCCCGAGCGGCCCGGCGCCCCCGCCTTCCCGAGCGCCGACGAGCAGCTGGAGTCGCTGCGCGAGGACCTCGCGACCCTGCGGGGGTACCTGGCCGAGGTGGAGCTGCCGGAGGCCTCGCGGGAGGCGCTCGACGAGCTGGCCGCGCTCCTCGACGCGCTCCTCGAACCGGGGTGGGTGAGCGATCCGGAGCACCTGCACGTGCTGGCCCGCGCGGTGCGCCAGGACGTGCCGGAGGCGGTCGACGCCTTCGTGCGGACCCGCTGGTGGTCCCGGGTGGCCCCGGGCTCGGAACCGCCCGAGCGGCACCTGGCGCGGCAGCTGGCCGCGCTGCGCGAGGAGGCGGGCGCCCTCGCGGCGGCCCTCCAGGAGACGGAGGAGCTCCGCCAGCGGGCCCACACCCGCTACCTGGAGGACCGGGGCCTCTAGGGCCCGTCCCGGGCGGACGGGTCGCGGACGTGCGCCGGCCCCCGGAGCCTGAGGGGGCTCCGGGGGCCGGATGCGTCGTGGTGGACCGTCGTGACCCCACTGGTCAGGGCGGAATGTCGGGGCAGCCCACCACGAGTCTCGGTGCCGCCGCGGGATCAGCCCAGGCGCTCGACCAGCGCGCGGTACTCGTCCCACAGCTCCTTCGGGGTGTGCTCGCCGAAGGTCTCCAGGTGCGCGGGGACCAGGCCGGCCTCCTCGCGCCACACGTCCTTGTCGACGGTGAGCAGGAACTCCAGGTCCTCGTCGGCCAGGTCCAGGCCGTCGGTGTCCAGGGAGTCCTTCGTCGGCAGGACGCCGATGGGGGTCTCGACGCCCTCGGCCTTGCCGTCGAGGCGCTCGACGATCCACTTCAGGACGCGGCTGTTCTCGCCGAAGCCGGGCCAGACGAACTGGCCGGCGTCGTTCTTGCGGAACCAGTTGACGTAGTAGATCTTCGGCAGCTTGGCGGCGTCCGCGGAGGCGCCGACCTTGACCCAGTGCGCCATGTAGTCGCCCATGTTGTAGCCGCAGAACGGCAGCATGGCGAAGGGGTCGCGGCGCAGCTCGCCGACCTTGCCCTCGGCGGCGGCGGTCTTCTCGGAGGCCACGTTGGCGCCGAGGAAGACGCCGTGGTTCCAGTCGAAGGACTCGGTGACCAGCGGCACGGCGGAGGCGCGGCGGCCGCCGAAGAGGATCGCGGAGATCGGGACGCCCTTGGGGTCCTCCCACTCGGGGGCGATCGTCGGGCACTGGGCGGCCGGGACGGTGAAGCGGGCGTTCGGGTGGGCGGCCGGGGTCCCGGACTCCGGCGTCCAGTCGTTGCCCTTCCAGTCCGTGAGGTGCTCGGGCTGGTCCTCGGTCATGCCCTCCCACCAGACGTCGCCGTCGTCGGTGAGCGCGACGTTGGTGAAGACGGAGTTGCCCCAGAGGGTCTTCATGGCGTTGGCGTTGGTGTGCTCGCCGGTGCCGGGGGCGACGCCGAAGAAGCCGGCCTCGGGGTTGATCGCGTAGAGGCGGCCGTCCGCGCCGAAGCGCATCCAGGCGATGTCGTCGCCGATGGTCTCCACGGTCCAGCCGGGGACGGTCGGCTCCAGCATGGCGAGGTTGGTCTTGCCGCAGGCCGACGGGAAGGCGGCGGCCACGTACTTCGCCTCGCCCCGCGGCGGGGTGAGCTTGAGGATGAGCATGTGCTCGGCGAGCCAGCCCTCGTCACGGGCCATGACGGAGGCGATGCGCAGGGCGTAGCACTTCTTGCCGAGGAGCGCGTTGCCGCCGTAGCCGGAGCCGTACGACCAGATCTCGCGGGTCTCCGGGAAGTGGGAGATGTACTTGGTGGAGTTGCACGGCCACGGCACGTCCTCCTGGCCCTCCGCGAGGGGGGCGCCGAGGGTGTGGACGGCCTTGACGAAGAAGCCGTCGGTGCCGAGCTCGTCGAGGACCGCCCGGCCCATGCGGGTCATCGTGCGCATGGAGACCGCGACGTACGCGGAGTCGGTGATCTCGACGCCGATGGCGGAGAGCGGGGAGCCGACCGGGCCCATGCAGAAGGGGACCACGTACATGGTCCGGCCCTTCATCGAGCCGCGGAAGATGCCCTCGGAGCCGGCGAAGAGCTCCTTCATCTCGGCCGGGGCCTTCCAGTGGTTGGTCGGGCCCGCGTCCTCCTCCTTCTCGGAGCAGATGAAGGTCCGGTCCTCGACGCGCGCGACGTCGGTCGGGTCGGAGGCAGCGTAGTAGGAGTTCGGGCGCTTCACCGGGTCGAGCTTCGTGAACGTTCCCTTGGCGACGAGCTCCTCGCAGAGGCGCTCGTACTCGGCCTCGGAGCCGTCGCACCAGACGATGCTGTCCGGCTGGGTGATCTCGGCGATCTCGTTCACCCAGGAGACGAGCTCCTGGTGCTGGGTGGGAAGGGGAGCCGCGTTGTCGCGCGCCACGATTGCTCCTTGTCGAGGGGTGTGTTCGCTGTATGCCCCGTGGGGGCTGCGACCCGGATGCGTCGTAGCTGCTCATCCGGTGCCGACCGCACTCATTTGATCATCCGATGGAAACGCCCATATGTCCAGGGGGGTGCACACGTGAGCATCGCCACTCGTATCGAGGACCTACGGGGGCGTAGGTACGATGCGGTGTCATGACTGCAGCCACGCCGGAAGTGACCCCGGTCGAGCCCGTTCCGACCGCCCTGGCCCCGTCGCTCCCGATCAAGCCACGGCTCAGAGGCTGGCTGCACGCGGGCATGTTCCCCGCCGTGATCGTCGCGGGCCTGGTCCTGGTGGCCCTCTCCGACTCCCCGCGCGCCCGCATCGCCTGCGGGATCTACGTCCTCACGGCCTGCCTGCTCTTCGGCATCAGCGCGCTCTACCACCGCGGCGACTGGGGCCCGCGCGGCGAGGCCGTCCTGCGCCGCCTCGACCACGCCAACATCTTCCTGATCATCGCGGGCACCTACACCCCGCTCACCCTGCTGCTGCTCCCGGACTCCACCGCGAAGCCGCTCATGTGGGCGGTCTGGGCCGCCGCGCTCGCCGGCATCGCCTTCCGCGTCTTCTGGGTCGGCGCCCCCCGCTGGCTGTACACCCCCTGCTACATCGCCATGGGCTGGGCCGCCGTCTTCTTCCTCCCCGACTTCATGCGGACCGGCGGCATCGCCGTCCTGGTCCTCGTCGTCGTCGGCGGCCTCCTCTACAGCGCCGGCGGGATCATCTACGGCATGAAGCGCCCCAACCCGTCACCGCGCTGGTTCGGCTTCCACGAGGTCTTCCACTCCCTCACCCTCGCCGCCTTCATCGTCCACTACGTCGGCATCTCCCTGGTCGCCTACCAGGCGTGACCGCCCGACCGGTTCCGACCGGGCAGAATGACCCCGTGTCCAAGGGCCTGAGGGAACGGAAGAAGGAACGCACCCGGGCGGCGATCCGCCGGGCGGCGCGGGAGATCGCCGCCGCCCACGGCTGGGAGGCGGCCACCATCGAGCGCATCGCCGCCGAGGCCGAGGTCTCCCCCTCCACCGTGGTCCGCTACTTCCCGGTCCGCGAGGACATCGTCCTCACCGACGACCGCGACGACCGGCTGGAGGACCTGCTGCGGGCCCGCCCCGCCGGCGAGGACCCGCTCGAATCGCTCCGCGCGGTCCTCGTCGAGGCCGTCGGCACCACCCTGGAGGCCGACCCCGAGGAGATCCGGCTCCGCGCCCGCCTGATGGCCGGCACCCCCGCCGTCCGGGCCCGGCTCACCGAGACCACCGCCGAGACCGGCCGCCGGCTCGCCCGCGCCCTCGCCGACCGCACCGGCCGCGCCCCCGACGACCTGGAGGTGAGGGTCTTCACCGCGGCCGTCCTCGGCGCCCTGCGCGAGGCCACCCTCTACTGGGCCGAGCGCGGCTCCGCCGAGGACCTGATGGCGCTGCTGCACCGCACGGTCGACACCCTCAAGGCCGGGCCGGCGCTCCCAGCGCGCCCCTGACCACCTCGGCCGAGCGCGGATTGTCCGCGCACCCCCACACCCCGTGCGGGCAGTAGTCGGTCACCGTCTGGTAGACGGGCCGGTGGGCGGCGAACCAGTCGAGCATCCCCCGCACGTACGCCGGGTTGTCCCCGTTCCGGAAGAGCCCCCACTCCGGGTACGAGACGGGCTTGCCGTGCGCCCGCGCGAAGGCCACGTGGTGCGCGAGCCCGTACTCCTCGCCCACCTGCTCCTCGAAGGAGACCCCCTCGGGCTGGTCGTAGGCGTCCATCCCGATGATGTCGACGACGTCGTCCCCCGGGTAGCACTCGGGCCACGGCACCGCGTCCCGCCCCCGGCTCGGGGTGAAGTCGAAGCGGAAGCGCTGCCCCTCGGTCCCGCGCAGCACCCCGACCACCTGCCGCCAGTACGCCTTCCAGGCCGCCGGGTCCGGCCCGCAGCGGTGCCCGTAGGTGGTGCCGTTCATCTCCCAGCCGAGGACCAGGACCGCGTCGCCGAGACCGTGCTCCACCAGCCGCTCGCCGAGCGCCGCGAAGTGCGCGTCGAAGGCGCCGGCCGCGCCGCGCCGCAGCCCGGCGCGCACCTCCGCGTCGGTGAGTCCGGCCTCGTTGCGGTCCATCATCGGCACGTTCAGCACGAAGAGCCGCCCCGGCCGCCCGGCCTTCCACTCCGCCCAGGGCGCGAAGAGCGCGGGGTGGCCCTCGATGTTGGACCAGCGGTCGCCCGGCAGATAGGTGTGCCCGACCCGCAGCTCGCCGCCGCCCAGCCAGCCCTCCACGCCGGAGATCCGCCGCACGCCCTCCTCGTCGGAGCCGGTGAAGAAGCCGGACGGCACCCGGGAGAGCGGCACGGGGGCGGGCGCGGTCGCCTCCTCCGTCCGCTGCCCCGGCCGCTCGCCGGGCGCGAGCCGCCCGGGCAGCACGAGGAGCACGAGGACGGCCGCGAGCAGCACCGGGAGTGCGGCCCGCGGCCACGTCGGGGACCGGCTCACCTCAGCCGGTCCAGAAGTCCCACCAGCGGGTCAGGATCAGCATCCCGATGATCCCGATGTGCAGGACGGGCGGGGCGAAGGCGAAGTCGCCGAGGAAGCCGCGCACCGCCGCCGGGGCGGGCAGCACCCCGGTGCGCACGTTGTGCGCGGTGACGTACCAGAACATGGTGATGGTCGCCGCCCAGGCGAGGCAGCACCACAGGCAGAGCGCGTTGATCTCGTACAGCGACTGCTGCATCAGCCAGGTGCAGAAGCCGACGCCGAAGAGCATCCCGCCGTTCAGCCCGAGCCAGAACCAGCCGCGGTGGCGGGCCCCCGCGAGGAGCCCGGCCCCGACGGCGACGACGACGCCGTACGTGACGAGGCCGAGCATCGGGTTGGGGAAGCCGAAGACCGCCGCCTGCTCGCTCTTCATGATGTTCCCGCAGGACACGACCGGGTTCAGGCTGCACCCCGGCTGGAAGCCCGGGTCCTCCAGGAGCTTGAACTTGTCGATCGTGATCACCCACGCGGCCAGGATCCCGGCAGCCCCGGTGACGACCAGCAGCCAGCCGAGCGCCCGGCCCGCGCCGACCGTCCCGTCCGCCTGCCGGCCGGTCTGCGCCGGACCGTCCTCCCGCCGCTGGCCGGGCACACCGCCCCGTACCCCGAGCGTCGTCATCGCGCCGCCCCTTCCGTTCAGCCCTGCACGCGCCGGACCGGCAGCAGGACGTGGGCGCACTCCGCGAGCATCTCCTCGTCGGAGACGAAGGCGCGCAGCCGGTCCTCGTCCACGGGCTGCCCGGGGACGCCCTCGGCCCAGGGGCGCACCGAGCAGAGGAAGTAGACCTTGCCGGTCTCGCGGGCGGCCGCCTGCCACTCGGGGGGCACCGGGCACTGCACCTTCAGGAAGGGCAGGGTGAGCACCGCGGTCCCGGCCTCGACGAGCAGCGTGGCGCTGATCCCGGCGTCCTTCTCCAGGTCGAAGAGCCGGTCGCCGACGGAGAGGTTCATGGACTCCAGGGCGGCCCGCATCGCCTGCTGACCGGCCTCCGGCCCGTCGCGGCCGTCACCCAGCGAATACGCCATGAGGAAAGGGGTGCCGGCGGAGTCTTCGGTGACTTCGCTGGACCACGGAATCACCGTGAGCGTGCCCAGCGGAGAGACGCTGCGCGTCTCGGAAAGGACGTGGGGAGTGGTCATGGAAGGGGATGCTAGTGGGGCAACCACCCTTTCCCCGCACCGAATTCACTCATCCGGCCGACATTCGCCCGCTCGAACTCCCGGCCGCAACGAACACGGGTTTTCATCGTTGTGCCCTGAGGCCCCCTCGTCGACGCACAGGAGATCGCCGATGCCTTTCCCGCGCCGTGTCGCCCTCCGGTCCCTCTTCGCGCTGGCCGTCACCGCCGCCACCGGCGGCGCGCTCGGCCGGATCGCCGCCCGCGCGCCCGGGGCGACCGACCCGTACGCCTTCGACGAGATGTACGCGGGCCGGAGGATCCGCGGGCTCACCGGTCCGGGGGGCGAGCCGGTGGCCCTGGTGGACGGCCGGCCGCTGCACCTGATGCGGTGCGCGGACGGGGGCTGGGTGAGTCCGCTCGACCACTACGAGTCTTGTCCGACGCCGCTCGCCGCCACCCGCGCGGCGGTGGACGCGGCGGGCCCGGCCCCGCTCTCGCGGTACGCGGCGGGGCACGGCCTCCACTCCGACCCGACGGGAGGGAACCCGCGTGGTGTACACGCGTAAGAACCAGCGCGACCTGACGACGGCCGAGCGCCGGAGGTTCGTGGCCGCGGTGCTCGAACTGAAGCGCCGCGGCGGGTACGACGAGTTCGTCCGCATGCACATCGACCACTACACGGCGGACGGCGCCGGCCGGCTGCGGACCGCCCACATGGCGCCGAGCTTCCTGCCCTGGCACCGGAAGTTCCTGCTGGAGTTCGAGCGGGCGCTGCGCCGGATCGACGCGACGGTGACGGTCCCCTACTGGGACTGGACGCGGGACTCCACGCCGGCGTCCTCGATCTGGGCGGACGACTTCATGGGCGGCAACGGACGCCGCTCGGACCTCCAGGTGACCACCGGCCCCTTCGCCTACGCCGGGGGGAAGTGGACGGTGCGGCACGCGATGACCGAGATCACCTATCTGACCAGGGACTTCGGCCGTCCGCGCGATCCGGTCGCGCTGCCGACGACGGCCCAGCTGGACGAGGTGATGCGGGAGCGGGCGTACGACACGGCCCCGTGGAACTCGACCAGTCCCTCGGGGTTCCGCAACCGGCTGGAGGGGTGGGCGCCGGGCTCGGGCAACGAGCGGTTCCGCATCCACAACCGGGTGCACCGCTGGGTGGGCGGCCTGATGCTGGGCGGCGGCTCGGTGAACGATCCGGTGTTCTGGCTGCACCACTCCTTCGTCGACCTGGTGTGGTCGCGGTGGCAGGCGCGCAATCCGGGGGCGGCGTACCTGCCGGCGGAGCCGCCGCCGCTGGGCGACGCCCAGTACCGGAAGGTGGTCGCCCGGCACCAGCCGATGGCGCCGTGGGGCGTGACGCCGGCCGAGATGACGGACCACTCCCTGATCTACCGGTACGCCTGACGGCCCTCGGGCCGGGGGGACGGCCCCGGACGCGGGCGTCCCCCCGGCCCTGGTGGGGCCGGGGGGACGCCGGGGGAGACGCGGGGGCGGTTCAGCCGCCGTAGCCGCCGTTGTCGTGCGGGGCGTCGACGTTGGCGCAGCTGTTGCCGAAGGCCGGGTTCAGCAGGCCGATCACGTTGACGGTGTTGCCGCAGAGGTTGACCGGGACGTGGACCGGGACCTGGACGACGTTGCCGGAGGCGACACCGGGCGAGTGGGCGGCGACGGCCTCGGCGCCCGAGTCGGCGACGGCCAGGCCGGCTCCGCTGAGGGCGACGGCACCGGTGCCGGCCAGAACGGCGGCAGCCTTGGCGATGCGAGACATCAGAACTCCTTGAATGGGTCGAGCGACCGCAGGGATCACGGCCGTCACTTCCGTTCAACGCGGTATCACGGGCCGGGTCACGGCCTTTGGGCCGAACGGTGAGGGGGAAATCGAAAAATTCCCCGGGGGGCGGAAGAAGAAGTGGCCCGCGGCCCGACGGCCGCCCGCCGTCGGATACGACGGGCGACACACCGGACCGCGGGCCGCGGCCATGCGACAAGCCTTCCGGTGCAACGACGGAAGACCCTTGCGGTAGCGGGGAAGAATCGTGTCTTCACCCGCGCGGACCGCGTTCGTACAGAATTCCGGAATGGGGCGGGTGGGGCGATGGGGGCGTTCAGCCGCGCTCGGGGGCGAGGCCGAGCTGGGAGTCGAGGGCACCGCTCAGCGTGGGGGCGACGAGACCGAGCCGCGGCGGCGCGAGGTCGGGGAGACCGGCCAGGCCGTTGCCGCGGGGGGCCTCCACGGGATTGCCGAGGGTGGCGCCGGGGGTGGCTGCGGCCATCTCCGAGTGCGGGGAGGAGAGAAGCGCCCTGCCCGGCTCGCCGCCCTCCAGGAGCTCGGGGAGCGGGGCGTCCACGACGGTCTCGGGCAGGGTGCCGGTGAGCGGGACGCTCGGCAGGGTCACGTCGGGCAGTGCGCCGAGGCCCTTCTGGAAGCCGGTGGGGGCACCGGGGACCGGAACCGGGACGCCGGTCGCGACGGTGGGGGCGTCCATCGGCAGGACCGGTTCGAGGCCCTGGAGGGGGAGCATCACCGGGGCCTCGACGGCGGCGGCCGGAGCGACCATGGCGGCGGAGGCGAGCGCGGTCATGAGGAGGCCCATGCCGGCGTGAGAGCGCAGAGTCATGCCGGGTGAACGAGCCTCTTGGCCGAAACGTCGCGCGGGGTTCCCCCATGTGCAGCAATGCCGGAGGCCCCCGCCGGTGAAGGCGGGGGCCTCGGTTGACGTCACGCCGGTCGCGCGTTCGCGTCAGTGGCGGCGGCTCCGGACCAGGCGGCCGCCGCGGAGCTGGACGACGGTGCCGCCGATGATGAGGGCGGCGCTGACGGCGGCCGCTCCCCACAGGGCGGGATCGCTGCCCGTTTCGGGGAGTTCGGGACCGTGCGGCGGCTTGGTGGGCGGTGTGGTGGGCTCACACCCGGGCTCCGGCTCCTCGCCGGGCGGCGGCTCCTCGCACTCGCCCGGGGGATGGGTGGGAGGCTTCGTCGGCGGCTCCGTCGGGGGCTTCGTCGGCGGCTCCGTGGGCGGCTTCGTCGGCGGCTCCGTCGGGGGCTTCGTCGGCGGCTCCGTCGGGGGCTTCGTCGGCGGCTCCGTCGGGGGCTTCGTCGGCGGCTCCGTCGGGGGCTTCGT
>NZ_BMVV01000043.1 GCF_014650895.1 Streptomyces omiyaensis | reverse complement strand
GTGTCGAAGCGGAGGAACGGCGTGAACTCCTCCCAGGCGTTCTCCCAGAGCCGGACGATCGCCGGATACTTCCGGCCCCAGGCATCGGCGAACTCGGCGAACCGCTCCAGCGCGGCCTCCTCGGGCGCGGCGGTGTGGACGGGCTTGAGGAGTTTGGCGATCTTGTCCCAGTCCTGGCGGGCGGCATAGCGGAAGGAGTTCCGCAGCAGGTGGACCACGCAGGTCTGCACGATCGTCTGCGGCCAGACGGTCTCGACCGCGTCGGGCAGGCCCTTCAGGCCGTCGCAGACCGGCATCAGGACGTCGTTCACGCCACGGTTCTTGATCTCGGTGAGGATGTGCATCCAGTGTTTGGCGCCCTCGCCGCCGTCCCCGGCCCACAGCCCCGAAATCTCGCGCCGGCCTTTCGGCGGTGACGGCCAAAGCCACGTAGATGGGCCGGTTGGCGACGGCGCCGTCGCGGATCTTCACGTGGATCGCGTCGATGAAGACGACCGGATAGCCCCCCACACACGAACATCGGGACGAGGCCACTCCCGTCCTGAACCTCGGCCAGACCTGCGGTGTGGCGGGACGCGGTGGCGCCTTCTCGCCTATCGTGCCGCACATGGTGATCGTCAGAGTCGTGCTGTTCCTGCTCGGGGCGGGGGCCTACTACATGGTCTACTCGTACCTGTCCGTGCTCCCCGGCGAGCGGGCCAGAGCCGAGCAGTTGCGGAGCCTGGAAGAGGACGGGATCGAGGTGCAGGCCCGTCTGGTCGCCCTGACCTCCGCTCCGGGAGACCGCACCGCCTCCGCCGTCTTCGCACTCGACGTCCCCGGCGGCGACACCGTCCGGCAGAGGAAGTCCGTGCCCCTCACCCCCGAGCTGCGGGTCGGCGACCCCTATCCCGCCATCCGCCACCGCCAGTTCCCCGAACACTTGTGGATAGGCGACCGGGCGTCCCTGGAGCGCTCGCGCCGGCATCACGAGAACGCGCCCCGCAGCGCGCTGCGCTGGTCGGCCGGCGCCGTCGCCATCGGCACGCTCCTGGTCCTGACTGCCGTCGCCGTCTGATCCGAGCGGTGAACCGGCCGGGCGGCGCGCGTACGAAGCACCGGTCGGCGTCTCCCCCGCTCCGCACCGGTCCGCACGGACCGCCCGGCTCCTCCTCGGCCTGGCGGGGAACGTCCGGCCCCGGACCCGGGACCGGGGCAGGCAGGACGGTCGCGTGCCGGCATGACGGCGTGACAAAGATCGTCAAGGGGGGAAACCTGCCGGTCCCCGGGCAGGTGTGGCGGATCGCGGTCGTCCGGCGGGCGGCCGGGGACGGAGTGCCGGACGTCGACGCCTCGGCGCTCCTGCTCGACGCCACGGGCCGGGTCAGGGGCGACGGCGACCTCGTCTTCTGCAACCAGCTGACCCACTCGTCCGGCGCCGTGCGCCACATCGGGCAGGTGCGCGACGAGCAGCACCGCGTCGCCGACTGGCTGGAGGTCGACACGGCGCTGGTGGAGCCCGCCGTCCACCGCATCGTCGTCGGCGCCTCGACCGACACCGGGACGTTCGGGCAGGTGCCGGGTCTGCACATACGGACGATCAGCGCCGGTACGGGGGAGCAGCTGGCGCTGTACGAGGTCGACGACGCGAGCACCGAGACGGCGTTCGTCCTGGGCGAGTTCTACCGGCGCGACGGGGCGTGGAAGTTCCGCGCCGTGGGCCAGGGATGGGACTCCGGGCTCGTCGGTCTGGCGGAGGACTTCGGCATCGAGGGCAGGGACCCCGACGAGCCCGCTCCCGGCGGGCCCGCCCCCGGCGAAGAGGCCGCCGTCGACGACGGGCCCGCGCCCGACGGCGATCCGGTCCCCGTCGACGCCCTGCCGGAGGACGTCCCCGAGGAGCTCCTGGCGAAGGTCCGGGAAGCCGAGGCCGCCGTCCCGGCGCGGGTTCCCGTCCGGGACCCCGTGCAGGACCCCGTACGGACCGGCGCGACGTCGGACGCCGGCGTCTTCGGGGAGGACTTCCCGGCGTTCGTCCGCAGCGGCAAGGGCAGCAAGACCTTCACCGTCGACGTGCCGGTCCCGGCCGGCTACGTCGTGGTCGACTCCGCCCGGAAGGGCGACGGCTACTTCGGGGTGAACAGCGTCGACGAGCGGGGCAAGGAAGACCTCCTCCTCGCGAACACGACGCTGGAGGACTTCGAGGGCCGGGCCGTGATGCACCACCGCGGCCGAGGCCCGTTGCGCCTGCGCGTGGAAGCCTGGCAGCGCGAATGGACGATCGCCGTCCGGCCCGTGAGCGTCGTGGAGGAGCTCGGCCGCGGCGCCAAGGGCCGGGGTGCGGACGTACTGCTCCACACGGGGCCCGCCGGCCGGCTTACCTCCCGGCTCCACACCTGCAGCCACGCGTACTTCCACGTCGAGGGCCAGGAGCCGGGCGGCCGCGACCACCTGCTGGCCAACGTGGCGAGCAGGCGCCCCAAGGACACGAGGGAGCTGCCCGCCGGTCCCCTGCTCGTGCAGGTCAAGAGCGCCGAGGGGGAATGGACCCTGGAGGTCCGCCCGTCGAAGGAGAAGGGCTCCGGCAGGTTCTGGCGCAGGGCAGCGCGTTAGGGCGCGCATCGAAAATATTTTCCATGAGGTTGTCGGGGTGCCCGGCTACGGTGCGTGCATGGTGAATTTCGTGTTGGTCGCAGGTGCGCGCCTCGGGGCGTGGGCGTGGGACGAGGTGGTGCCGCATCTGCGTGCGGCCGGCCACGGCGTCCATCCGTTGACGCTGTCCGGTCTCGCCGACAAGCGGGGTGTGCCGGCGGGACAAGCGACCCACGTCCAGGACGTCGTCGCCGAGGTGGAGCGCCGGGATCTGCGCGACGTGGTCCTGGTGGGTCACAGCTACTCGGGCATCCCGGTCGGTCAGGCCGCGGAGCGGATCGGCGACCGACTGGCCCGCGTGGTGTTCGTCGACTCGAGCGTTCCGGCCGACGGCGAGTCGTTCGCCTCCGGCCGGCCGGACGGCGGGGCGGCGCTGGAGGCCTCGATCGCCGCGAACGGAGGGTTCTGGCCGGTCGCGCCGGCCGCTCACTTCGACGGCGAAGGTCTCACCGACGAGCAGATCGCACGCCTCGTGCGTGGTTCGACCCCTCACCCGGGTGCCACGCTGACCGAGCCCGCCGCACTGGCGGGGCCGCTCGCCGGACTTCCGGCGACCTACGTCCTGTGCGTGATGCCGGGGACCGAGCCCGTCGACGCCGGGCCCGACGAGGACGTGGCCGAGCTGCTGAACGGCGAGCACTGGCGGCTGGCCAGGATGGACACCGGCCATTGGCCGATGCTCTCCCAGCCGCGCGAACTGGCGCAGATCCTCCTCGACGCCGCCGTGGAGTGAGGACAACCGTGCCTGCGGGCGGGTGCCCCACCCGACCGCGGGGGCACGCACCGTGGTCGACCGGGCCGAACGGTGGGGCGAGAAGGGCCACCGCGCGCCCTCGGCCACCCCGGGTAGGCGCACTGGTGCCCACAGACGCACGCGAACGCCGGAATCCGAGGAGCGTCCGGCAGTCGGGCGGTGACGGACAGGACGACCGCCCCGCGCCCGAAGGGGGGACGGGGCGGGGCGGTCGCGGAACCACGGGCCGACGGCCGGGGGGAAGGGCCGCGGGCGCGGTGGTCGAGTGCAGTCCCATGCGCTCGATCTGCCGCCTACCCCCGGACCACACGCCCACACACCCGCACGCGCGAAAGTTTTCAGGGCTGCACGAGGTGCGTCGCAGCACCTGCTCGATCTCCTCGGCCCACAGGTCGAGCCCGGCGACGGTGGCGGGGGCCAGTCGCGGGTGGGTCCGGGCGCCCGCGAGGAACCGCCCGAGGACGGCGGCGTGGCCGGCCTCCCGCTCCTCGGCGTGCGCCTCCCGCCCGAAGGCGAGGAGTTCGGAGAGGCTGCCGACCGCGTGCGGCCGTTCGCGGTGGCGGGCCACCCGTTGTTCGGCGCCGTGCCGGCAGGCCGCCGCGGGGAGCTCGTCGACCGAGCCGAAGTGGTAGAGGACCAGCACCTGGTTCACTCGCGCGGCGGCGGCCACGGAACGGGCCGAGGTCCTGTTGATGCCCTGCTCGACGAGCGTGCGCGGGGCGCCGTCCAGGGGCCCGTGCCGGGTGTCCTCGGTGCTCACGTCCTCGCCTCCTCGCGCACGGGCGCAGCCCCGGCCGGACCCCGTGCTCCCGTGCCGACGTGGTCGGAACAGAGGTAGCGTCAGCGCCGGGGCGAGAGATGAACTTCGACGAGAACGAACCACAGTCCGTTCGCGAGGAACGGTTCGCCGCAGAGCGGGCCCGACGCAGGAAGGCGCGCGGGGCCGCACAGCTGGACTCCAGGGGAGCCCATATCGGCGCGGCCGTCGTGACCATCGCCCTGGTGCTCCTGGGCTGGTACGGGAAGACGGTGGCTCTGGGTGTGGTGGGCGGAATCTTTTTGCTCTGGTTCTCCGCAGCGCTCACCTGGGCCTACGCCGACGGGGATCACGGCCGGCACGCACTCCGGCGCGCCTACCAGCTCACCTTCGGATGGGGCGACGGGATCTGACCTTCGAGCGGGGACCGGTGACCCGGCCGAAGCGGCGGCGGCTCGGGCGGGACACCGGTCCCGGCGCCGGGTGCGCCGGGGGTGCGGTGCGCTTTCGGGGTGCGCGAGGTCGCCCGGCGGTCTGCAGTCGGCACCCGGCGGCCGGCGGTCGGCGGTCGGCGGTCGGCGGTCGGCGGTCGGCGGTCGGCGGTCGGCGGTCGGCGGTCGGCGGTCGGCGGTCGGCGGTCGGCGGTCGGCGGTCGGCGGTCAGCGAGCCACGCGAAGCCCGCCGGGAGCCGAAGTCCGCGCCTACGCCCCGACGGGCAGCGCGGGGAACACGACCACCGAGCCGTCCTGGTGGCGAGCGATCTCGATCGCCACGTCCGCCGCGCGCCCGTCGGGCGTGACGCCGTCGCCGAGCCTGCGGATCAGGTGCGCCGCGCGCATCAGGCGGTCGACCTCGCCGGTCGTGAAGACGGGCCGCAGGCCGCTCGGGCGTGCCGGCTCCAGCGCCGACAGGCGTACCAGGACGCGGGCGATGCCCGACTCCAGTTCGTCGAGGCGCTCCTGGTCGCGCCTGAGGACGCGGACGAAGCTCTCGAACGGGTTGCCGGGGTCTCCCTGCGCGTGCTCGACGGCCTGGAGGATGTTCACCCGCCGCTTCAACGCGATGGCCAGGGAAGCGAGTTCGAGGTGGGTGCGGAACGTACCGCCGTGGTCGTCCACGCCGGGGAAGGACTCGGTCAGCGTGCCGATCTCGACGGGCTCGCCGTCGGGCAGCCTGTCGAGGGCGTTCCGCCACCGGGCGAGACGGTGGTCGGCGTGGCCCAGTGCGGTGTTGATGGCGTGCACCGCCGAGTCCAGTCCCAGCGAGACGCCGAGCTTGCCCTGGTCGAACAGGATGGCGGTGGCCTTGTCGATGGCGTCCCGGCAGCCGTCGAGTTCGCTGCGCTCGTCTTCGAGCTTCTGCTCGTGGAGCTGTTCCAGCAGTTCCGTGATGTGCTCGATGGCCCGCTCGCGCTTGGCGTCGGCGTGTGCGCTCACCGCCACCGCCACCGCCATGAGGACGAGCGGCGCGGCCACGGTGAGCGCCGCGGTGCCGCCGACCGCGACGCCGGCCGTCGCACCGGCTCCGCCGGCCGCACCCGCCGCGGCGGCTTTGCCGACGGGCACGAAGGTCGCGTGGGCGGCGATGCCGGTCGAGTTCAGGAGTGCGCCGTGGATGCCTCCGGCCACCTCTTTCGACGGCATCGAGCGGACGATGCCCTGGCCGAACTGCGCGGCGACCTTCGCCGGGACCACCATGCGGTACAGGCCTTCGCCGGCGGCGCTCGCCGCGGAGGAACTCCGCGCCGAGCGCGTGACGAGCTCCGACAGGTGCTGCGCCAGGGGACTCACGGCGTCGAGCGGGATGCCCCGGCCCCGGTCGAGCCGGTCGGGCAGCGGATGCGCCTCGAGCGTGGCGATCGGCCCGTCGGCGAGGGCGGCCAGCACGCTGCGGAGTTCGGTCAGGCGCTCGCCCGTCATCGGCCCCTCTCCGATCAGGGCGGGCACCCGGACGTCGCCGGTCGCCAGCGTCCACACCGGAACAGCGGCCTTCTTGCGGTAGTCGATCATCGTCTCCCCTGGTCTCCCCGCCCCAGCCTACGGCCGCAGGCCGGCGAGCACGGGGAAACCCGCCATCCGGACCGCAGCGCCCAGGTGCCGGTTCGACGCGCAACGTCCCGTTGCCGGCACGGATACCGCGAGCCGCTCACCGCCGGTGGCGCCAGAGCCCCCGCAACCGCAGGGCCTCCGTGGCGCGATGGACCTCAAGCTCTGTGTCGGAAACTGCTCCCCGGCCGAGGCCCAGGCGGACCTGGCGGTAGAGCCGGTGCGGCGCGGCGGCGGTGCTGTCGACCAACGCAGACAGGAGCGGCTCATCAGCCGGTGTGTCCCGGTCCACCGTGACGAGCAACGCGATCTGATCGGCAGAGTGCAGGGGTGGAAGCTGGCCGCCCATCCTGAGACGGAGGTCCCCCCAACTCATGGGGGTTCCGTCGACACGGGCCAATTCCTCAAGGATGTCACGGACACCTCGAGCCAGTCTGGCGATCTTCTCGGGCGACAGGCGATCGCCCTGCGGCTGTTCAACCGCGCGCCCCGCCTTCGCCGATGTGTTCTGCGACGTAGCCACCGCCTGGGCAGAACGCTCGGCGGACTTCCGGTCCTCCACTCTGCGCTGCCACCGCTCAACGAACTTGGTCTCCGCAGCAGGCAGCGGCCGGGCGAGCCAGTCGCGGTGTTTCGCAATCTCGTCGAGCAGCCCCAGCAGCTCCTCCGTGGTTCGCTGTTCCTGGGTCCGGTCCATCTCGCCGAGCAGGCGTCGGATCTTCCTGAGGTTCGGATCCTTCTTCTCGACGGGCTTCTGCTCGACGGTCTTGGCCGGTTTCGGTTCGGAAGAGGTGGCCCGATGCTCCGTCCTCTCGGGATGGGCGGTGATCGGCCGGCCGATCAGACGGCCGAGAAGATCCAGGACTCGGTCGCTCTCATCCAGCCAGACGCGGAGGGCCCGCCCATGGGAGCGGGCTTCCTCGTACCGTCGAAGATGCGCCTCTCCTTGCGCCATCGCCTCCGACAGGCGCTGAACACGCATTCCCTTCGTCCGGGTCCGGGTCCTCTTCGCCTCCTCCAGTTTCTCCCGTATCTCCGCACGCCCGTGTTGAGCCTGCCTCAGGTCGCTCGCGGAGGGCGTCTTCCCCTCGGCGACGGGTCGGCGCGCAGCGGACGGCGTGGTGGCCGGCACTCGTGACCGTCCGTGCCGGTAGGCCTCGTGCGCCTTCTTGGCCTCGGCTACCGCCCACTGCTGCAGAGCGAACTCCGAAGCCGGCTCGGCGGCTCCAAGGCGGTTCAGCACCCGCCCCAGGTAGGGAAGGGGTCTGCCCATGTGGGTGACAATCAGGACACTCAGCAACGGGCGGCCGGGAATCCGCGGCTTGTCCACCGCGACCAGCAGTTCCTGGCGTTTGGAGTCCGGCAAGTCGTCAACCCACCTGCCGAGTCGCCCGGTCAGCTCGTTCCAGGTGATCGTGGTGCCCTTCGCCGCGACCTTCTCCAGTTCCTTCCTGAGCACTTCGGCCGCTCTCCCCGGCGCGGTCTCCGGCGCCTTGGAGTCGCCGGGCACCGATTCGATGAGCGGCGTCCGCTCACACGTGCCGGAGGAGCGAGGCGCAGGAGCCTGCCTCTCGTCGAGCGCGACACTGGGACGCCACAGCCCGGTGCGCTCCGCCTCCAGGCCGTTGAGTTTCATGAGGGCGTCGGCCTCGACCGCCCACAAGGAGCCGTTCCCTTCGACGATGTCCGTGACCAGCAGCCGAACGGAGCCCGCGAGACGATAGACGTACTCGTCCGTGGGAGCCGGCACCGCGTCGGGCAGAGACAGGTGGGTCCGGACTATACGGCTGCCTGCGGGTCTGACGAAGCCCGGGACCAAGTACCGACCGGTCGTGGTGAGAGGTGAGGAAGTCGGTGGCGCTGCGCCGGTATCCACGGCGAACACGATTCGTCCGCCGGACAAAGGAAGGCTGCCGGGGAACGGTTCGCTGGCGATGCCGTCGTCACGAACCGCTCCCTCGGCACGCAGTTCCTCGAGTGCGGGGGTGGCGAGCCCGCTGCCGGTCATCCGGCACCGTTCCAGGGGCTCCCAGGGCGTCTTTCTTCCATCGGTCAGAGTGCCGATGAACACACGGCGGTCGCTTCCCTCGGTCTCGCACCTCACAAGCAGCGCGTATCCGCGTCGCGCCACCACGTCGCGTGCGAGTGCGTCGTCCTGGCCGAAGACCCACTCGATGTGGCCTTCCTTCGCGCCCAGGCTTTCCACCGCCTTGCGCCAGCTCTGGTAGTCCTCGGAGTGGAGCTCGAACCGGAGATGCGTATGCGTACGGTGCAGCCGAAAGTCCACGGCATCACCGGGGCAGTGCCCAAGAGTGCGCAGCTCTCCCTGGACCGCGTGCCCTTGCGTCGCCAGCCAGCGAGTGACATGAGCCTTGATGAACAAATGGTCGGCGCCGTCCGCGGTATGGACGGTCCGATGGCACTCTCCACGGCCGGGATCGGCCTCGTGGGCGAAGTGACACACCCTGGTCACATAGCGCTTGGGGCGCAGCGGCTCTCCGCAGCCACCGAGAAGGGTGCCGCACCAGAAGTCGTCTCTCCCGAACTGACGGAGGAATTCGTCGAGATTGTGCGGCTGTTCAGGGAGAATCACCGGCCGGTCCGAGTCGCGCCCTCCTATGACCGCGGCCTGGATGAGACGGGTGTCGATCTGCCTCAATTCTGAATCCTCCGGTGAACAGATGGAACGGGTTCCGGCATGTGCGTGTCGACCGCACTACGTGTCCTGAAGTTCGGGAAAACCTGATCGGAGGGAAACCGAGGCGTGGGGAGCTCTCGCCATACCTCGCTCCCTTCCCCTTCGCTGAAGGCCGATCACAGCGTGCAGGGGCCTGCCAGACCTTCGGGCTCAGAAGAGGTCGGGCATCACGCCGAAGTCGTTGCCGGGAGAGCTCGCTCTCCCGCTGACCTCGCGGAACTCATCCGGGCTGTAGTGAAGCCGGAAGGTGTGGGTGTGGTTCTCGTCGACCCAGTACAGGGTGATGGCGGAGAGCAGGTTTCGCGCGGTCCAACGAGAGCGGACCCGGATTCCCTCCTCCTGGTCAAGGATCCATGCCTCCACCTGCTCCGGCAAGCTGAACGTCAGTCGGTAGAAAGAGCCTTCGCGCGGTTCGATGAACCACAGTGGATGTCCCACCGTCCGGTGGTTCCTCCGCACGCGGACGGCGTGGGTGGGCTGTTCGAGCGCGTGTCCGAGAAAGGCGTGAAGATCGTTCGAGACGAGCCCGAGGACGAAAGGAGCTGCGGGGAAAGCCAGGACGAGTCCCAGTGACGACCGGCGCAGTCCCGCTGCCAGCGTGTCGAGCGGGCCGGTCACCGGGGAAGGAAGGTCTACGGGTTCATCCCACAGGTTCAGCAGAGGTCGACGCACGTAGGTGCGGATCTCGTACACGGTGGGCCGTCGGCTCGGCGGCATCGTCTTCGTGGCGTCGTAGACCGATTTCGCAGCCACCCTGACCAGGTTGCACAGGGGCTGGAAGTCGGGCAAGGACAGGTCGATGAGGGAGATCTGATGGGCGAGTGCGAACTCCTGAGCATCCAGGGTGAACCCTGATGTCGAGAAGACCGCGTAACTGTAGTGGTAGCGCGTCCTCGGGTGGCGGGGACCTGATCCGTCGCTCCATGTGGTGACGAGGTTTTGGTTCAGATCATGCACGACGCCATGACCGTTGCGCACGGTGGAAAGACCTACCTTGGGGCCGGTGAACTTCGCCTCGGCGAACAGGCGTATCGGAAGGGAGAACGGAGGCACGTACGGGAACTCACCCAGAGTGTCCGCCTGGTGCCAGGCTCCCCGGCCTCGCACCACCAGCCCGTGCTTGCGCTTCTCCAGAACCTTCCACGGCGGCCTGGTTGGGTCGTCCTTCTCCGTCAGCAGACGGTACCCACTGGACCTCAGCAACCAGGCAAGGACCTCTTCGAGAAGGTACCCCTGCAATGTTCTCAGCCCCACCATGGCGTGACCCTATCCGCGCACCCCCGGGTCAGTCACTGGAACGCTGAAAGGGAACTCGCGAGGTGACCGGCTCGCGAGGGTGGAGGTGACGGCCTGACAGGTCCCGACGCGGCGGCCTTCCGTGAGGTGAATGCGGTACCGAAGGCGCCGTAAAGCGCGTCGGATGCGCTGAACAAGGTGCTCAGGGGCGGCACCAGCGAGCGACCCAGTCGACAGCCACACGACCGACGCCTTCTGCCCGGGGCTTCAGCCCGTGGTGCCGTCGAGGAGTTCGCGCAGGATGTCCAGGTGGCCGTTGTGGCGGGCGGTCTCCTCGGTGAGGTGGTGGAGGATCCAGCGCAGGTCGACGTGGACGCCGTCGCGGACGGGGCGCTCGGCGCGGGCGTCCAGGGCGTGCGCGGCGACCAGTTCGCGGTGGCGGGCGCTCTCCTGCGCGTACTCCCGGAGCAGGGTGGCGAGCGGGAAGTCGACCGCGATCCGCATCTCGCGGTCGGGGTCCTCCTCGGTCCAGGGGCCCTGGTCCTCCTCGCCGAGGAAGACCACGCGGAACCAGTAGTACTCCACCCAGCGCAGGTGGTTGACCAGTCCGCTGAGGGTCATCAGCGGCGAGCCCGGCAGGAGGGCCCGGCGCGCGTCCTCGGCGGAGACGCCGTCGCACTTGGCGCGGGCGGTGTCGCGCGCGTAGTCGAGGAAGGTGGTGAGCTGGGTGCGCTCGTCCCACGCGGTCGGTGTGTCGTCGATTCTCGTCATCGCGTGCAGCGTCCCCGTTCCGCACCCCGCCTGTCGAGGCGTTTTCCTCGGGACGCGGCCTCGCGGGGCGTGGGTGCGTCCGGGATGTGGGGGCGGACGTGCTGTGGGGTCCTGGGCGGGGCATGGGCGCGTCCGGGGCGTCAGATGCTGTCGAGGGGGGACACGAGGCCGGCCACGACGACGGCGTTGAAGACGGACGCGACGCCGCCTCCGCTCGCCGCCGGCCCGCGGTGCCCGGAGGACCACCGGTCGGCGGCGGGTGCCGGAGGCTGTGGGGACGGCCGGCTCACCGCCGGCCGAAGGCGAGGTCGAGGATCCGCCGCCACCGGACGGGCGGGATGGGGACGACCACGCCGGGCCGGTCGCGCGGCACCAGGACCCGCAGGACGCCGGGGCGCAGGGTGCAGACGACCGGTACGGGCATCCGCAGGGACTCGCCGTCGACCGCCACGGGGATCTCGTCCGCTTCTGCGGTGACCTCGACGCGATGGGCCGAACGGACCGTCAGCCCCATCGACTGGGTGCCCCGCACGGCCAGGTCCGCGGCCTGCGCCGCGTCCTCCACGCGGATCCCGAGCACGCCGAGCTCGCCGTCGTCGAGCCGGGGCCGGCGGCCGGCGCCGCTGATCTCGTCGGGCGACACGTACGCGTTGTTGCTGACGAGCAGCGCCTGCTGGCCGACGAGGTCCGTGCCGTCGATCCGCGCGTCCACCCGCCGCACCCCGTCGCCGAGCAGCAGGTCCGGCATGAGGGCCAGCGCCGTGCCCGCCTTGTCGTCGCGGTACTCGGGGCGCTGCACGACGTCGGCGTAGACGCCGAAGGAGACGGTGTTGACGAAGGGCCGGCCGTCGACGTCGCCGAGGTCGATCCGCAGCTCCTCGCCGTCGGTCAGCGCGTCGAGGCAGCGGGACGGGTCGGAGCGGTCCAGTCCCAGGTCCATGGCGAAGTGGTTCCGGGTGCCGGCGGAGATGACGAGGAAGGGCAGGTCGTGCTCGGCGGCGACCGCCGCCACCAGCGCCTGGGTGCCGTCGCCGCCCGCGACGCCGAGGAGGTCCGCCCCCTCGGCCACCGCCCGGCGGGCCCGCTCGGCCACGTCGACCGGGGCGGACGGGTCCAGCAGGAACACCCGCGCGCCCCTCGCCTCGGCGCGCTCCACCAGGTCGAAGCGGCCTACCTTCCCTCCCCCGGACTTCGGGTTCATGATCAGGAACGGCCGTTCCGGCCGCGCCGCCGGCCGCGCCGGGGTCGTCCTCCGCGGGCGCGACCTGCGCAGGGCCGCCCGGGCGCACGCCAGCGCGGCGCCCCAGCAGAGGACGAGGAGCAGCGCGGTGAGCCACAGGCCGTCGTGGGCGAAGAGCACGAGGACGCCGACGGGTGCCGCGACCGCGAGCAGCGCGCCGAGCAGCCGCAGCGCGCCGCGGTGCGCGACGAACCACCAGAGGCCGACGGCGAGGACGACGAGGCCGAGGAAGCCGGCGACGAGGATCTCGAGGCCGCCCTCGCCGATGGCCAGCGCCAGCACGGCGAGCGAGCCGAGCGCCGCGAGCACGGCCAGCCGGGCGAGGAGCCGCGCGCTTCCGCGTGCGCGGGGGTCCTCCGACCTCGTACCGCCCATGGTGTCCTCCCCGCGCGCCCTGCCGACAGCCGGATACGGGACACCAGCCTGCCCACTCGCGGGCCGGAGGGCATCTCCGAGGGGCCGTGCGGATGAAGGGCCGTGCGGAGGAAGGGCCGTGCGGAGGAAGGGGTCGCGCGGAGGAAGGGACCGTGTGGAGGAGGGGCCGGTCGGAAACGGGACCGGCCGGAGAAGGCCGGTCGAAGGCAGAGGCCGGTCGAAGGCAGAGGCCGGTCGAAAGCAGAGGCCGGGAGGGGACCGGCCGGGAGGGGACCGGTCCGCCTCCGAAACCCGACGAGATAGGGACGACGGGAGGACGCCCGGTGGGCGTGCCCCCTTGTCATACCTGAGAGCTACACGCCAAGTCGGCTCCGCGGCGGGACGCGGACGACAGGCCGCCTTTCCTACCGTCCGTGACGGAACGCACCACCGTACGGAAGGAACCCCATGGCGCGCCGTCCCCGCTCCCGTCGTCGTCCCCTCGCGTCCGTCCCCGGGCGGTTCCGCCGGACCGTGCTCGCGGGTCTCGTCACCGCCTCCGTCGCCGTGCCCGTCGCCGGCGCGGCGCGGCCCGCCGAGGTGCCGGCGCCGGTGCCCGCCGCCGTCGCGCCGCTGCGGGCCGGGACGGCGGACGTGCTCGCGGCGCGGCTGGAGGAGCGGTACGCGGCCGAGCGGGTGGCGCTGGCGGAGGCCGGACGGACGGCGGAGGAGTACGGGGCGGGGCGGCGGGCCGCGTCGCTGCGGGAGATGGCCGGCGCGGACCGCCGGTTCCTGGAGTTCGACGGGCGGGACGGCGGGCGG
Source organism: Streptomyces omiyaensis (assembly GCF_014650895.1). Taxonomy (GTDB): domain Bacteria; phylum Actinomycetota; class Actinomycetes; order Streptomycetales; family Streptomycetaceae; genus Streptomyces; species Streptomyces omiyaensis. The sequence continues at coordinate 18,815 of NZ_BMVV01000043.1, read as the reverse complement.
AGCGCGGAGGTGGTGGGCGACCTCGCGCGGGCCGATCGGATCGCCGTGCTGGTGCCGGGCGCCGACACGGGGCTCGACGCCTACGGCCGCTTCCGCGCCGGGGCGGTCGCCCTCCAGGGCGCTGCGGGCGGGCGGACGGCCGTCGTCGCCTGGCTCGGCTACCGCACCCCCGCCACCGGCAGCGCGGCCTCCCTCACCCCCGGTCGCGCCGACCAGGCCGCGCCCCGGCTCCGCGCGTTCGTGGAGGGGCTGGCGCGGATGCGGCCGGGGGCCCGGATCACCCTCCTCGGGCACTCGTACGGCTCCGTGGTGTGCGCCCGCGCGGCCCCGGGGCTCCCGGTCGCCGCCGTCGTCCTCTTCGGGAGCCCCGGCACCGGCTCGGACCACGTCACCGGTCTCGGTACGGACGCCGCCGTCTGGGCCGGTCGGTCGGACGGCGACTGGATCGGCGGGATACCGCACGTGCGCGTGCCCCTGCTCGCCGGCTCCGAACTCGGCTTCGGGACCGACCCGACGGACCCGGGGTTCGGGGCGCGCGCGTTCGCGGCCGGCGACGGGGGGCACAGCGACTACCTCGCGCCCGGGTCGGTGTCCCTGCGCAGTCTCGCGCTGATCGTCGGCGGAGAGGAGCCGGACCGTGCGTGAACCCAACCGCCCGGACCACCGGCGACCGTTCGCCGACCACCGACGCGCAGGACCCGATCACCCACCGCCGACCGCCCACCGCCGACCACCTACCGTCGACCGACAGGAGTCCGACCGTGCGTGACCTCGTCCTCCGCGTGTCCGCCGCCACCCCGCCGGACCGCGACCGTGCCCTGGACGCGCTGCGGGCCCTCGCCATCGTCGGGGTCGTCCTCGGGCACTGGCTCGTCACGGCACTCGTCGCCGACAGCGGGACGCTGCGGGTGGAGAGCCCGCTCGGGCCGCTGCCGGCGTTCACTCCGGTCTCCTGGGTCTTCCAGACCCTCGCCGTCTTCTTCCTCGTCGGCGGGTACGTCGCGGCCCGCGGTCACGCCGCCGCCGCGGCCCGGGGCGAGGGCCGCGGCCGGTGGATCGCCGGCCGGCTGAACCGGCTGTTCCGTCCGGTGGGGGCGCTGCTCGCCGTCTGGCTCGTCGCGGCGGTCGGCATGCTCGCCTGCGGCGTGCCCTGGACCTCCGTGTACGCGCTGGCCCGGCTGGTGCTGTCGCCGCTGTGGTTCCTGCTCGTCCTGGCGGCCCTCACCGCCGCCACCCCGCTCGTCGCGCGGCTCCATCCGCTGTGGCCGTTCGCCGTCGTCCTGCACGTGGACGTGGTCCGCTTCGGGCTCGACGGGCCGGACGCGATCGGCTGGCTCAACCTGCCCGCGGGCTGGCTCGTGCCGTACTGCCTCGGTGCGTTCCTCGCCCGCCGCGGGCCGCTCGCGCCGTCGGCGGCCCGGGCGCTGCTGGTCTGCGGCGGCGCGGCGACCGGTCTGCTCGTCGCCTTCGGCGGGTACCCGGGCTCCATGGTCGGCGTGCCCGGCGCCCCGGTCTCCAACCTCAACCCGCCCACGCTCGCCGCCGTCACCTTCGGTCTCGCCCAGTGCGGCGGGGCGGTGCTGCTGCTCGGTCCGCTGCGGCGCGTGCTGCGGCGGCCGGCCGTCTGGACGGCGGTGGCGCTGCTCAACCTCCGCGCGATGACGGTGTTCCTGTGGCACCAGACGGCGATGATCGCCGTGACCGCCGGGGGACTCCTCGCCGCGCAGCTGCTCGGCGACGGGCCGCTGACCGGGCTGCACACCGTCCCCGACTCCCCCGCCTGGGTCCTCGCCCGGCTCGGCTGGCTGCCGCTGTTCGCGGTGGCGCTGCTGGTCTGCTGCGCGGTCTTCCACCCGTACGAGAACGGCGGGACGCCCCGGCACCGCGTTCGCCCCGCCCCGCCCCTCGCGCCTCCGCTCGCCCCGCGCCTCGCGCCTCCCTCCGCTCCTCCCCTCGCCCCGCCCCTCGTCGTCTCCCCCCGCTCCTCTCCCCGCATCCCCCCTCAGGTCCTTCCCCGCATCCCTTCCCACGTCCTTCCCCTCGCCCCGAAGCGGCGACCCGACCCCCGGACGGAGGCACGACGTGCCTAGGCTGTGGCAGAGAAACGATCAACCGTACGGGGGGAGCACGGTGACGGATCCGAACCGGGGCACGGGCGCGCTGCGCGCCGTCCCCCCTCTCCTGCGCGAGGCGCCGCGGATCGTCCGCGCCGACCTGCGGCCGGGGCGCCGCGACCCGCTGCCGCGCCACCGTCACCTCGGCCGGCTCGCCCACGGGCACATCGTGCTGTTCTGCGTCCTCATGGGCATCTGGGACGTGAACCAGTACGAGTCCTTCATGGAGCCCGCGACCGGCGCCGTCCCCCTCCTCGTCGTCCTGCAGAGCGCCGCGCCCGTCGTCGCGCTCGCCCGTCCGTCGGCCGCCCTGTGGCTCTCCGGCGGGACGCTCGCCGTCACGGCCGCGCTGACCTCGGCGGTCTTCGGCGTCGGCTGGCCCTGGAGCCTTCCCGGCATCGCGCTGCACGCGCTGGTCCTGCTGCTGCTCGCCCTGCGGGTGCGGCCCGCCGCCGCGGTCGCCGCCCTCGGGGTCTCCCTGCTGACCGGGGCCGGCGCCGTCGTGCCGCGCGGGGTCCCCCAGCTGGGCACCCTCGCGCAGGGGGCCCTGGCGTTCGCCCTCGCCGTCGCCCTGGGCTGCTCGCTGCGCGCGGCCCGGGTCTCGCGCGGCCGGCTCGTCGAGCAGGAGGTGCTGACCGCCGAGGAGCGGGCGCGCCGGGCCCTGCTGGAGGAACGCGGCCGGATCGCCCGCGAGCTGCACGACGTCGTCGCCCACCACATGTCGGTCATCTCCATCCAGGCGCAGGTCGCACCGCACCTGGTGGCCGATCCGTCCCCCGAGCTCCGGGAGAACCTGGCGGGCATCCGGCAGAACGCCGTGGACGCCCTCGCCGAACTCCGGCACGTGCTCGGCGTCCTGCGCGGCGCCGGCGACCCGGCGGACGCGGCCGGCGCGCGGCACGCGCCCCAGCCCACCCTCGCCCAGCTGGACGACCTCCTCGCCACCGTGCGGGCCGCCGGGCTGGACGTCTCCGCCGAGACCCGGGGGACGCCGCGCCCGCTCTCCCCCGGCACCGAACTCTCCGCGTACCGCATCGTCCAGGAGGCGCTGAGCAACGTCATCCGGCACGCTCCCGGCGCGCGGGCCACCGTCTCGACCCACTACCACCCCGCGGGACTCACCGTCCGCGTCACCAGCACCGCCCCCTCCCGCCGCACCGGCGGGAAGGCCGCGCACTCCTCGGGCGAGCCCGGCCACGGCCTGCTCGGCATGCGCGAGCGCACGGCCATGCTGGGCGGCGAGTTCGCCGCCGGTCCCACGCCCCAGGGCGGCTGGGAGGTCACCGCCGTCCTCCCCGCGCCCGTTCCCCCGCCACGAAGGACGTGACATGAAGGACGTGACATGAACGACGTCGTCAGAGTGCTCATCGTGGACGACCAGGTGATGGTCCGCCAGGGCTTCACCGTCCTGCTGAACGCCGAGCCCGGCATCGAGGTGGTCGGCCAGGCCGTCGACGGCGCCGACGCCGTCGCCCGGGCCGCCGAACTCTCCCCGGACGTCGTCCTGATGGACATACGGATGCCCGGCGTCGGCGGCATCGAGGCCACCCGGCTGCTGACGTCGCCCGCCGACGCCACCGTCAAGGTGCTGATCCTGACCACCTTCGACCTGGACGAGTACGTGTACGAGGCGCTGCGCGCCGGCGCGTCGGGCTTCCTCCTCAAGGACGCCTCCGCCGAGGAACTGGCCGAGGCGGTAAGGGTGGTGGCCCGCGGCGACGGTCTGCTCGCCCCGCACCTGACGAGGCGTCTGATCGCGGAGTTCGCCCGCCTCAGCCCCGCCGCCCGGGCCCCGTCGGCGAGCCGCCTGGGCGATCTGTCGGAGCGCGAGACGGAGGTCCTGACGCTCATCGCGCAGGGCCTCTCCAACGCCGAGATCGCGGGGCGGCTCGTCGTCGCCGAGCAGACCGTGAAGACCTACGTCAGCCGCATCCTCACCAAGCTCTCGCTGCGCGACCGCACCCAGGCCGCCGTCCACGCCTACGAGTCGGGCCTGGTCCGGCCCGGCCTGCGCTGAGCGGCGGCGCGGCGCGCGGCCGCCGGACGGTCAAGAGCCGGTCCGGGCCCGCAGCGTCACGCCGTACCGCTCGCGGAGCCGGGTGATCTCCCACCAGGCCACCGCCGTGACGGAAGCCGGTCCGCCCACGACGGCGCAGAGCTGGACGAGGAGGGGGCCCGGCGGCATGCCGGAGACCACCACGCCGACACCGGCCACCTCCCAGACGAGGACACCGGTGACCAGGGCCGGGAGGGCGGCGTGGATCCGGGAGACGCCGAAGACGGAGGGGACCAGGGTGAGGGAGGCGAAGACGACGTAGCAGAGCATCCAGAACACCGGCCCCATCAGACCGATCATGAACACCGGCTGCAGCGTGGAGAATCCCTGACTCAGCGTCACCATGGCCGCGAAGAGCAGCGGCAGCGCCGTGAACGCCCCGAAGTACCAGAGGGCCGCACGGCCCGAGGCCGCCAGGTTGGCCCGCATGTGGGGGCGCGCCGACGGCGGCGCCATCCGGAACACGGCCAGGATGACGAGGGGGGCCGTGAGCAGCAGCAGCCAGGGGGTCGTCGTGACCCGGAGGAAGTACTGGGCCTGGAGGTCCGCGAGGTCCTGGTCCGCCCCGTACACGACGAAGATCAGCGCGCTCGCCGCCAGCGCCGTCCAGGCACGGGTGTCCTGCACCCGCTTCATGAACGGGTCGACCACGCGGGGGTAGGCCCGGACCGGGAACTTCCGGTGGGCCTGCCGGGCCGCCGACCGGGCCAGCGGGTAGCCGAGGGCGAGCAGCAGGAAGGGCCAGAGGCAGACGAGCAGCACGGCCCACGCGCAGCCGTGCAGCCGCACCCGCCGCACCAGGTCCGTGAACGGCGGCCAGTCCCCCTCGCGGAAGCGCTCCCAGCCCGAACGCGGCGACACGGACGGCGGGTAGCCGGGCTGCGGCGGGATCCCCGGGCCGCCGGGGGGCGGCGGGCCCCACGCGGGACCGGCGGGCGGCGGGCCCCACGGCTGCCCCGAGGCGTGCGGTCCGCCCGTCGAACCGGGCGGCGGCCCTCCTCCCGGGCCGGCGGGCGGCGGGCCCCAGGGCTGCCCGTGACCGTCCGTCCGGCCGCCGGTCGGTCCGTACCCCTGGCCGGGGCCGGGGGCATAGGGGTTCCGCGCCCCATCGGTCACGTCCGCTCTCCTCTTCCGCGCTTCTCGTCCCCCGCCGGCTCCGGCGGGTCCGCCCGAACCGGCGGGTCCGCCCGAACCGTCGGAGCCGGCAGGACCATCGGATCCGGCAGGACCGTCCGATCCACCGGCTCCGACGGTTCCGTGCGATCCACCGACTCCGACGGCCCCGTCCGGCCCGTCGAATCCGGCGGGTCCGTCCGGCCCGCCGGCTCCGGCGGGTCCGTCCTGGTCGACTCCCTTCGGCGGGAGGCCAGGACCGGTTCTACCATCCCCGCGTCCGGTCGCCCCGATCGCGTCCGGCCTCCGCCCCGGAATCGACCGGGCCGCGCACCGGGCGCCTGGCAGGATCGGCGCGTACGAAGCGTGCGCGCCCTCCTCGTGGGCATCGACGACCACCCCGGCGAGCCGCTCACCGGCTGCGTCAACGACGTGATCGCGGCGGAGGAACGGCCGCGGCGCCAGGAGGGGATCCGCGCGGACGTCCTGCCCCTGCGGAAGGCGGCCGTCACTCGCGACGCCGTACTCGCCGCCATCCGGCGGCACTTGGGGAGCGGCGGCCCGGACGAGACCGCCCTGCTCTGGTCCAGCGGCCACGGGACCGAGCGGCCGGCGAACGACCCGCGCGCGGCGACCGGGACGAGCCAGGCCCTGCTCTGTGCCGACAGCCTGCGTCCGGGCGGCCGTCCGCTTCCGTGGGACACCGAACCGGGCGCGCTCCTGGGGAGACCGCGGCCCGGGGGCCCACGTCGCCGCCGTCCTGGACTGCCGCCACTCGGGCGGCGCCGACCGCTCCGCGCCGGCCGGGGCCGTGTCGCGCGGGGTGGCGTGGCAGCCGTGGTGACCGACGGCGGCGCCGCGCGGGGCGCGGGCGGCCGGGCGGCGCGGCCGGGGCACGGGCACGTGCTGCTCGCGGGCTGCCGGGAGCACGAGCGGGCCCACGAGGCCCCGATCGGCGACGCCACGCGCGGGTACTTCGGCCACGCGCTCCTCGCGGCGCTGGACCGGCTCGGCCCCGAGGCCTCGTACGGAAAGGTCCACGCCCTCGCCGAGGAGCGGGTGCGCCACCGGTACCCCGACCAGCATCCCGAGCTGCGGGGGCCGGAGGCCCGGTGCTTCCTGCACGGCGACACGCTGCCCGACGCGCCGTTCCCGCTGCTGCACGCGGCGGCGGGGTGGGAGGTGAGCTGCGGGGCGGCGCACGGACTGCGCGCGGCGGGAGCCGAGTTCACCCTTCGGGAGGGGAAGGGGGAGCCGTCCGGCGGTCCGGCGCGGGAGCGCGGTCCGGCGACGCCGCGCGCGGTGGCCGTCCGGACCGTGCGGGCGGAGTCCTCGCTCGTCGAGCCCGTCGGCCGGGTCCGGGGCGCCGCCGACCCGACGGCGGTCCACGGAGTGACGCCGTCCGCGCTCGCCTTCCCTCCCGCGGCGGTGAGGGTGATCGGGGACGCCGGGGCCGCGGCCCTGCCGGGCGCCGCCGTCGGGGCGTCCCCGCTGCTCGGCAGCGGCGGCGACGGGCTGCCGCTGCTCGTGGAGGCGCGGGCCGGACGGGGCGGGCGCGCCCGGGTGAGGGGGAGCGGGCGGCGCCGACCCGGGCGAGCTGCCGCTGCGTACCGCCGAGGACGCCGCGCGGCCGGCGGGCCGGCGCGCGCACGTCGTCCGGTGACGGCGGATCCGGGACCCCGCCGACCCCGACCCGCGGCTGTCACCCCAGGCGACGACCACCGTACGCCCGCCGGACGCCCCCGCGGCCCCGGCTCCCGGTCGCCTGCGGGGCGTTGCCGGGTCGAGGTCCGGCCGGGGAAGGTCACGGAGGCCGGCCGGGGGCGCGGCGTGCGGTGGTCTGCGGGTGACGGCCGACGAGTGGTGGCCGGTGGGGCGAGGGGCGCGGCGGGGGGCGGGGCGGCGGCTCAGGAGGCCCCGGGCAGGCCCCAGGTCTGGAGCACGAACGGGCGCCCCTTCTCCTCCCCCTCGATCAGCGGTACGTCGAGCAGGACGAAACCGGCCTTGGTGGCGACGGCGACGCTCGCGGCGTTCTCCGCCTCCAGCTCCAGGATCACCCGTTCCGCCCCGAGCCGTTCGACGGCGTGGGAGGCCATCAGCCGCACCGTCCGCGCGGCGAGCCCCTGCCCCCGGTGGGCCGGACCCACGGCGTACCCCAGCTCGAAGCCGCCCGGGATCCGCCGCATCATCCCCTCCCCGAGCGGTGCCCCGCCGTCGACGGTGATCGCGAACAGCAGGGTCACGCCGTCCTCCCGCAGCTGCCGCGCCCGTCGCAGCCTGATGGCGGCGGCCTGCTCGTCGAACGGCGAGACGATCGGGGTCCAGTACGCGATGTCGGGGTCCTCGAACAGCCCCGGCATGGCGGCCACGTCCGCCTCCGTCCACTCCCGCAGGACGAGCCCCTCCCCCCGGAGCTCGGTCTGCTCGGGGAACGGGGAGAAGCTCGTGTCGCTGCTGCTCATGGTGCGGTCCTTCCTGGCCTCGAAGACGAGGCAGCATATCGATGCGGTCATCACATCGTCCGATATCCGGCGCGCGGTGACCGCGCGAGCCGGCGGCTCCGGCCGGTTAAGACCGTTCTCATGTACGGCGCCTAGCGTGCGCCCCATGGACACGAAGATCACCGAGAAGCCCGAAGAGACGGCGTCCGGGCCGGACGCCGGATCCGCCGCCGCGGACGACTCCACCACGGCGCGGCGCGCCGAGGCGGCCGACTCGGCGGACGACGCCGACACCGACGTCACGGGCAGCCAGGACGACGCGGACGACGCGAACAGTTTGGCCGACGGGACCGACGAGGCCGATGAGACCGACGAGGCCCGTGAGAGCGACGAGAGCGATGCCGAGTCGTCCGCGCCGCAGGCGACCGGCATCGGTGCCGGCGCCGCCGCCGTGGTCTCCGCCGCCCTCTCCGTCGTCGCCCTCACCGGCTCCTGGGCCGGCCGCGTGGTCTCCGAACGCGAGACGCTGATCGGGCAGATCAAGACCTCCGGAACCGGGACCCCCGCCGAGCAGATCAGCGAGATCTACGGTGACGCCTGGCACAGCGTCGCCCTCGTCAACGGCGTCTTCGCCCTCCTCGCCCTGCTCCTCGGCGTCCTCGTCCTCGCCCTCGCCCTCGGCGGCCCTCGGCAGCCCGCCTGGGTCCGTGCGGTCGCCGTCGCCGGCGCGGTCCTGGGCGGTCTCGGCCTCCTCCTGTCCGTCGGCGCCTACTTCGACCTCTTCCTCGGCCTCCCGACCGCCGGCTCCTGACCCCGGCCCCCGGCCTCCCCTCCCCAGCGAGCCACCGGGCCACGGGCCACCGGGCGTCCTTCCGGTGGCCCTCCGGCCCTCAGGGGCCGGACCCTCCCCCGGAGGTTCCCGCACCGCGCTCCGGGGGCCGCCGCCGGTGTGAAGAGCCGCCACGCGCGCCCAGGGCGGACCCGACCGCGGCGAAGGTGACGTGCCCGTAGACGAATCCCGTGGCGCTACCGGGCAGCGCGAAGCGCAACCGCGCCCTCGGCGCCCTCCGCGCCGGCCGAAAAAGCTGCCACTGCGGATCGAGGCGCACGGACACGTCCGGCATGGGCCCGCCGGCGGTACTCGACGGAGCCCCGCCCCTCAACGGTCCCGTGGCGCAGGGCCACCCGTCCGGGACGCGGGCGGTGAGCCGGCTGAACACCTCGGTCTGCGTACGGGTCCCGCCGTCCGGTTCCACCGAGGCGCCCAGCGACGCCTTGGAGAGCCGCGCGCTCCGGCAGGCGTCCTCCGCCGAAGGCGCGGCGTCCGTCGCCCCGGTATGAACACCTCGTGAAGCGGGCCCGGTCGGCCTGGGCAGGGGCCGCCCCTCGCGGGCAGGCTCGGAGAGCCACCACGCCGCCCACGCTCCTGTCGCCGTCCCGCTCCGCTCCCGCGCCCTGCCCCCGCCGGCAGCGCAAGGACCCCGTCCCCCGTTTCGCCGCCGTACCCGGCAGGAGGAGACCGCACCGTGCCCGCCACCGTCGGAAGACGGGTGCATCTCGCAGCCCAGCTGCCCGGCATCCACAACGTGACCGTCTGGTCGGACCCCCGCTCCGAGAGCCAGATATCCATCGACTCCTTCATCCGGCTCGCGCGAACCGCCGAGCGCGGCAAGTTCGACTTCTTCTTCCTCGCCGAAGGGCTGCGGCTGCGGGAGCACAAGGGGCGGGTCTACGACCTGGACATCGCGGGACGCCCGGAGAACCTGACCGTGCTGAGCGCCCTGGCCGCCGTCACCACGCGTCTGGGCCTCGCCGCCACGGTCAACGCCACCTTCAACGAGCCGTACGAGGTGGCGCGCCGGTTCGCCACCCTGGACCGGCTCAGCGGCGGCCGGGCCGCCTGGAACGTGGTCACCAGCCACGACGCCTTCACCGGCGAGAACTTCCGCCGGGGCGGCTTCCTCCCCGAGGCCGACCGCTACACCCGGGCCGCCGAGTTCCTCACCGCGGCACGGAAGCTGTGGGACAGCTGGTCGGAGGACGACCTGAAGGCCGACGCGGGCACGGGAGAGTTCATCGCCCCCGGGGCCGGCCGCTTCACCCACCAGGGGCGGCACTTCGACATCTCCGGCCGCTTCACCACCCCGCCCGGCCCGCAGGGCCACCCCGTGATCATCCAGTCCGGCGAGTCCGACACGGGCCGGGAGTTCGCCGCGTCCGACGCCGAGGTCGTCTTCAGCAGGCACAACCGGATCGACGCGGCGCGGGAGTTCTACCGGGACGTGAAACGCCGCCTGGCCGCGTACGGCCGGCGCCCCGACGACCTTCTGATCCTCCCCACCGCCGGCGTGGTCGTCGCGGACACCGACGAGGAGGCCGCCGCGTACGCGGCGGAGATCAGCCGTGGACTGGTCGGCCCGCAGACCGCGATCGCCCACCTGGAGGCGGTCTGGGGCCGCGATCTGTCCGGCTACGACCCGGACGGGCCGCTGCCCGACGTCGAGCCCGAGGACGAGGTCCCTCTCCTGGAGGGACACTCCGTCTTCCGCAAGGGCCGGGCGGAGACGGCGCGGCAGTGGCGCAGGCTCGCGGAGGAGCGGAACCTCTCCATCCGGGAGCTGGTCATCGAGGTCGGCGGGCGGCAGACGTTCGTCGGCAGCCCGCGGACGGTCGCGGACGCCATCGACGACTACGTGCAGACCGAGGGCGCCGACGGCTTCGTCCTGGTCCCCCACCTCGTCCCGGGCGGCCTGGACGACTTCGTGGACCGCGTCGTGCCGATCCTCCAGGAGAAGGGCGTCCACCGCGACGACTACACCGGCGGCACCCTCCGGGACCACCTGGGCCTGTCCGCCGCACCCCGTCCGGCCCGATGGGGCGGCCCCGGACGACGCCTGCGCGGCGGGCACGGCGGGCACGGCGCAATCGCCGGGCCCAGCAGGTACGGCGGGAACAGCGGGATCGGCGGGCACGACGGGCACGACGACAAGGAGACCTCCGCATGACCGGCACACCCGCCAGCGCCCCCGACACCGCGGACGCCCCGGACGGTGCGGCCGCCCCGCTGCACCTGGCCGTGGCGCTCGACGGCGCGGGCTGGCACCCCGCGGCCTGGCGCGAACAGGGCGCCCGGCCCGGTGAGCTGCTCGACGCCGCCTACTGGACCGACCTGGTCGCCGAGGCCGAACGCGGCCTGATCGACTTCGTCACCTTCGAGGACGCCCTCGGCCTCCAGTCCGCCGCCTTCCACGTCCCCGACAACCGCACCGACCAGGTCCGGGGCAGCATCGACGCGGTGCTGCTCGCCGCCCACCTCGCCCCGCTCACCACGCGCATCGGTCTGGTCCCCACCGCCAACGTCACCCACACCGAACCGTTCCACCTGGCCATCGGCATCGCGACCCTCGACCACGCCAGCCGGGGACGGGCCGGCTGGCGGCCGCAGATCTCGTCCCGCGCGGCCGACGCCGCCCACTTCGGCCGCCGGGCCGTGCCCCGGCTCACCGAGGACGACGTGACCGACCCGGAGTCCGTCGCACGGCCCCTGCGCGCCCTCTTCGCGGAAGGAGCCGAGGTGGTGGAGGCGGCGCGACAGCTCTGGGACAGCTGGGAGGACGACGCGGAGATACGGGACGCGGCGACGGGCCGCTTCCTCGACCGGGACAAGATCCACCCCGTCGACTTCAGGGGGAGTACCTTCAGCGTGAAGGGCCCGTCGATCACCCCGCGCAGCCCCCAGGGACAGCCGCCGGTGGTGAGCCTCGCGCACGCCACCACGCCGTACGAGTTCGCGGCGCTCAGCTCGGACGTCGTCGCGGTCACCCCGCACGACCGGGCCGGCGCGGCGGCGATCCTCGCCCAGGTCGCCGAGGCCGTGAAGCGCACCGGCAGGAACGTGACGGAACGCCCGCTGCGCACCTTCGCGGACCTCGTCGTCCTCCTGGACGACGAACCGGGTGCGGCGGCCCTCCGCAGGGCACGCCTGGACGAGGTGGCCGGGGCCGCACTCGCCTCCGACGCCGAGATCTTCGCCGGCACCCCCGCCGAACTGGCCGACCTGCTGCTCGACTGGCGCTCCGCCGGCCTGGACGGCTTCCGCCTCCGCCCGGCGGCCCTCCCGCACGACCTCACGGCGATCACCCGGGGCCTGGTCCCGGAGCTGCAGCGACGCGGCGTCTTCCGCACGGAGTACACCTCCACCACGCTGCGCGGCCACCTGGGCCTGGCCCGCCCGGCCGGCCGCCACGCGACGACGGGCTGACGACCCGCCAGGGGCCCGGCATCCGCGAGCCCACTTTGAGGTCTGCCCGCTCGCTTGCCGGCTTCGGTGACGGTGCGGTCGGGCGTGCCGGTCACGGACACGGTCGCGCTCCGCGCCCCTCCCCCTCGCCTCTCGGTCTCCTGAGAGTGGCGCGGGACGGCGCGGGGCCGTGCGTCGGTCCGGACGGGGTGTGTCTTCGGGGCTGGGCTTCCCGTCCCGGACGAGAGACCCCGGGCGATTCCACCGGCGTGGGGCGTGGTCCATGCGGGTGGCGCATGGCCGGGAAACCAGAGGACCGCTTCCGGGGCCCGGTGTCGCACGGCACCTGGACGCGACGGCCATCAGGTGAAACAGGTGGAACCCGGGCCTCGGCCCGCCCTCGGGCGACCGCGTGATCACGCCCGTGGGGGGTTTCGCGGACGATTTCCCCGTGTTAGCAAAAGGCATGACCGCACAGCGCTCGTACGACGCCGTCATCGTGGGCGGTGGCCACAACGGACTGGTCGCCGCCGCCTACCTGGCCCGCGCCGGACGCACCGTCCTCGTCCTGGAACGGCTCGGCTCCACCGGGGGCGCCGCCGTGTCCACCCGGCCTTTCGACGGGGTGGACGCCCGGCTCTCCCGGTACTCCTACCTCGTCTCGCTCCTGCCGCAGAAGATCGTGCGCGAGCTCGGGCTGCGGTTCGCCGTGCGGAAGCGGTCCATCGCGTCGTACACCCCGAAGGGCGACACCGGCCTGCTGGTCGGCGGCGGCGGCGAGCGCACCCGCGCGTCCTTCGCGTCCCTCACCGGCTCGGACCGGGAGTACGAGGCGTGGCAGGCCTTCTACGGCCGCATGGGAGAGGTGGCCCAGCGCGTCTTCCCCACGCTCACGGAGCCGCTGCCGTCCCGCGAGGAGCTCCGCGCCCGCGTGGCCGACGAGACGGCCTGGCGGATGCTGTTCGAGGAGCCGATCGGCATGGCCGTCGAGGAGAACTTCGCCGACGACCTCGTCCGGGGAGTGGTCCTGACCGACGCGCTGATCGGCACCTTCGCCGATGCCCACGACCCCTCGTTGCTCCAGAACCGGTGCTTCCTCTACCACGTGATCGGCGGCGGCACCGGTGACTGGGACGTTCCCGTGGGGGGCATGGGCGCTCTCACCGACGCGCTCGCCGACGCCGCCCGCGCCGCCGGCGCGGAGATCCGCACCGGCCACGAAGCCGTGCGGATCGAGACCGACGGCGAGCGCGCCGAGATCACCTACCGCACGGCCGGGGAGGAGGGTGTGGTCGCTGCGGCGCACGCGCTGGTGAACGCCTCGCCGCAGGCCCTCGCCGCCCTCCTCGGCGAGCTGCCGCCGGTGCCCGCCGAAGGCGCCCAGCTCAAGGTCAACATGCTCCTCACCCGGCTGCCGAGGCTCCGCGACCGTTCCGTCGACCCCCGCGAGGCGTTCGCGGGCACCTTCCACATCGCCGAGGGATACGACCAGCTGGCCGCCGCCTACGCCGAGGCGGCCGCGGGCCGGCTACCGAGCGCGCCGCCGTCCGAGGTCTACTGCCACTCGCTGACCGACCCCGGCATCCTCGGACCGGAGCTCGCCGGGAGCGGCCACCAGACGCTGACGCTCTTCGGACTGCACGCCCCGGCCCGGCTGTTCGCCGCCGACAACGAGGCCACCCGCGCCGCCCTCCTCCGGGCGACCCTCGCGGAGCTCGACGCGGTCCTCGACGAGCCGCTCGCCGACTGTCTCGCCCTCGACGGCGAGGGACGGCCCTGCATCGAGGCGAAGACGCCGCTCGACCTCGAACACGATCTGCGGCTCCCCGGAGGACACATCTTCCACCGTGACCTCTCCTTCCCCTACGCGGACGAGGGCACCGGCCCCTGGGGCGTCGAGACCGCCCACGCCAACGTCCTGCTCTGCGGCGCGGGCGCGGTCAGGGGCGGCGGGGTGAGCGGGATCCCCGGCCACAACGCGGCCATGGCGGTCCTCGGACGCTGACGACCCGCCCGCGTAACCGGCCGGCCCGCGTGCCCGACCGCCCCCGTGCCCGACCGGCGCGCGGGGAACCCGTGCCGGGCCAGGACGTCACGGCCGCGGTGCAGCGCCCCACGTGTTCACGCGGGCGCGCCCTCGCCGCTGTCGTACGAAGCGTACGAGGCGTACGAGGCGAGGTACGGGGCCCGCCGGTGCGGCGACGCCCCTGCCTCGCCCCGCGGCGTCGGCCGCCCGGTCGTCTCCCGCGGGCACGTGAAGACCCTCTGCCGCAGGCTTGCGGGCAGACGGTGCCTCAGCGCGGCTTCCCGGGCCGGGCGCAGAGCGGCCGGACCTCCTCCAGGAACTCCGGGTAGTGCTCTCCGTACGTCTCCAGTGCGTGCGAGACCGCGTCCAGGGCCGCTTTGAGCGGGGAGGGTTCGGCGGCGGCGAGCACGGCGGGCAGGGCGAAGTGCGGCTGCGAGATCGGTCCGCGGACCTGTGGTGTGCGGGCGGGGTGCGTCAGCGCCATGGGGGTGACGAAGGCGGGGGCGCGTCCGGCGCCCGCGCGTGCCGCCGACGACTTGACGTCGGACACCGTCGGCGGGGGGCTTTCCGGCAGCCGGCCGAGTTCGTAGTGCTTCGCCCCGTCGTCCCCCGGCTCCGAGGTCTCGATCCATGCCCATCCCGGGGGCGTCGGGGGGAAGTAGGGCGGTCGTCCGGGGGGCACCGCGCCCCGCACCGGCGGCCCCGGCGCGAGCGGCGTGGCGCGCAGCGTCTCCCACATCCGGGCCGTGTCGTCGAAGGGCGGCGGAAGCGGACGCCCCTCCGCCAGCGCGGTGAGCGCGCCGGCGACCCACGGCACGGTGGTCAGACCGGCCCTCTCGCACGCCCGGCGTGCGGCCAGCAGCGCCACGGCACGCTGGACGTCGGCCCCCGCGGCGCCGAGGGCGTGCACCAGGTCGCTGTCGAAGTCGAGCAGGCCGAGGACGTTGCTTCCGCGGACGGCGCGGAGCCTCCGGCTCGGCAGCCTTCCGCCCCACTGCCACCTCTCGTGATGCAGTCGCCGCTCCTCGGCGGCCCGTTCGTCGTCCGTGACCGGCCCGTGCACAGAACACCTCCTTGGGCGGACGGCTTCGCACGTCCCGAGTCCCTGTCGGGCCGGCCGCCTCGCGCTCCGCATCATGCCCCAGGCCACTGACACCAGCCTCGGGCACGGACGGTGCCGGACCGTCACGACCGTCCCCGGACGGAGAGCCCTGCTCGGCAGGGCTCCGGTGCGGTGACGCCGCGAAGGAGTCCCCTCGCGGCTGCCACCACCCCACCTGGCCGTCCGGTGGCTGCTGTCCGCGCCTGCGGGTGGCTACGGGCTCCCCCGAAGGATCCCCGAGATCTCTGTCACCTGCCCGTGACACGGTACGGAGGGTTCTGTCGCACAAGATCCGTACGTTTCTCCTTGCAGCCCCGCCAAGCCTCAACGGCCCCACCCGACAGAGCAGGCGGCATGCGGCTCTCCTCCACTCACCGCCACTCGTCGCACTGGAGTCGTCATGCGTTCCGCCCTCCGCACCGCCGTCACCGTCGCCGCCGTCGCCGGCGCGGTCCTCGCCCCGGCCACCACCGTCTTCGCCACCACACCGGGCCCGGCACCCGCCACCACGGCTCCCACGCTCTCGGCGAAGGTCCCTGTCACCACCACGCCCCCGGCCACCACGCCCTCCACCGTGACGCCCCCGGCCACCACGGCCCCGGCGACTCCGGCCGGTGAGAGCCTCGGACGGCGTCCGCTCGCGGACGGCGGCCACGCCGCCCTCTACCGCGTCGCGACCGGCTCCTACCTGGCCGTCCTCCACGACCCCCGGGGCAAGACCACCGGGGAGCTGAAGGCGGACGGCAGCGGAGCGGGCGACCAGTTCGGCACCGTCTTCGTCATCCTGGAGGCCGACGGCACCGTCCGGTCCTGGCGCAACCCCCACCCCAGCGGGGGCGACTTCAGCGAGGTCCGTGACGGCTGCACCGTCACCCGCCACGCCGCCGCACCCTTCAAGGGCGTGTCGATGGCCCTGACCAACAGCCCCGACGGCCCGGTCGCCAGGCTCAGCCAGAACGGCAAGGTCATCGCGACCCTCGACGCCGGTCACCTCACCGCCCTCTACGGCGGCGCCCGCATCAAGGGCCTGCGCGACCCCATCCCGAGCCTCCAGATGCGCGTCCACAGCGGGCCGATCCCGTGGGCCGGCCTGGGCTTCCCGGCCGTGCCGGAGGACTGCACCACGGCAACGGACGACGAGGAGACGGAGCAGGCCACGCCCACCGCTCCCGCGCCCTCCGCTTCGCCCACCGTCCGCCCCCAGGCCAGGACCGGTGCGCACACCCCCCAGACCGTCGTCGTGCCGAAGGGCTCCGTCGCCGCGGGCGTCGAGCCGACCGCCGTCGACCACGGCCTCGTCCTCGCGGGCGGCGCCGCTCTGGCCGGCGCGGGCGCGGCCGGTGTCGCGCTCGCCCTCTTCCGCCGCCGCGGCACGACCGACTGACCCCGCCCCGCACTCCGTACGCCCTACGCCGTCGATGCCCCGCCCTTCCCCGGGCGGGGCATCCGCGCGCCGGACCCTCCCTGCTCCGTCGGCTCAGCAAGGCGGGCGAACGCACCGTCGAGCACCGGGCGGAGCGGCCGTACGATCCCCGCCCGGACCGCAGCAGGCGTTCCGGGCCTGCTCCCGCCCAGCAGGCCCGGGTGTCCGGCCTGCGCCTTCCGGACGGCCGTCCTGATGTGCCCGGCTGTATGCTTCACCGGTTGTTCGTGAAGGGGGATGCGGGATGGGCAAGGAGGCGAAGGACCTCGCCATCGTGTGGGGGCTGTGGCCGGTGATGGGGCTCATCGCCGCCCCGCATCGCCAGAACGAGGATCTCTTCGACACGGTCTCTCTGGTCCTGTTCGGCCTGTACTCGCTCTCGACGGCCGTGATGACGGTCCGTTTCCTGTACCGCCGGGTTACGTCCAGGACACGGGGCGCGCAGGCCCGTCCGTCGGCGGAACAGCACGAGAAGGCAGCCTCCTGACCCGAGCCGATGCGGAAAACGGCCGCCGGCCTTCGCCGACGTGGGCGCCGGAGGAATCGTGGACGTGTGCTTCTACGGGCACGAGCGCTTCCGGCAGGGCCGCGTGCTCACGAGGTTCCCGGACCTTCAGGTCGACGTTCACGGGTCCCGGCCCCCGGACGTCGTTCGCGGGAGGGGACGACCTGTCGCAGCGGCGCGTGCCGGAACCGGTGTTGTGCCATCCGTACGACGGTCCCGCCCCTGCCCCGCCCCTTCGCGGCATGACCGTCCGGCCTGCGCACCCGGGGCGGGCCCGGGACGTGGGGAACCGGGTGTTCGGGGTCGCACGTCCCCCCGTACATGCTGACCGTCCTGGGAGTCTTCTTCGCCGTCGCGCCCGCGGTCGTCTGGACGACGATCGCCCGCACCCGCTCCGTCGGCTTCGTGATCGGCGGCGCGCTGCTCGCCGGGGCCGGTCTGCTGATCGGTGTCCAGCAGGGCTGGATCGAGGCCCCCGGGCCCGACGCGCACCTCTTGTTCACGGTTCTCGCGCCCTTGCTCATCGCCTGCGGCGCGGGGCTGGAAGGACGGCACGAAAGCTCCCCTCCCCAGAAGTGGATCTCCCTGCGCAACGGGGCGATCGGCTTCCTGGGGGCGCAGTTCGCCCTCACCCTCGTGGCCGGCCTCCTGTACGCGCTGCTGCTCGGCGAAGGCGCGGACGCCCCGCCGTCCAAGGCCCTCCCCGCGCTGCCGCCGGGCATCACCATGACCGAGGAGGGCATCAGTTGCGGTTCCGGCGGCTGCTGGCGCGCCATGACGGTCACCAGCGAGGACGGCCTGTCCCGCCCGGAGATCATCCGTCAACTGGGCCTCCAGCGGGAGAGCTGCCGCTCCAGCGGCTGGCTGCTCGACTGGCGTGACGTGTGCGTCGGAGCCAAGGACAACGGCAGGAACGTCACCGTCTACGCCGGCTGGGGATACTGACGGAGGGCCCGCCTTCACCACCGGCAGCGGGTCCGGACCGCCCGGGCACCGCACCCACCGCGCCCGCGGCGACGAAGGACCGCCGCAGAAGTGCCCCCTCCCGTCCCGCCGGGTCTTCCCGGGCGGGACGGTCGCCGTGCGGGCCGGAGTCGCCCGTACCCGCCCCGTCCCCCCTTCGGGCGCGGGGCGGTCGTCCTGTCCGCCACCACCCGCCTGTCGGGCCTTCCCGTTCGTCTTCGGCTCGCTGGTGGTGCCGGCCCGCCCGGGCCACACCCGTTCCCCGTCCGGCGCTCGCCGGCGACTCGGGTCTCCTGTCCGGTTCGTTACGCGGCGGGGACCTCCTGGCGGGCGGACGAGGCGGGGTCAGGAGAGGTGGTCGTGGGCCGGGAGGCCGGTGAGGGCGGGGCTGGTGACGCGGGTGGCGAAGGGCCTGTGGAGGTCGCCGGTGCCGGCGTAGAAGTAGGCGGTCTTGTTCGGGCCGTACGCGAACAGGTCGGGGCGGCCGTCGTAATCGGCGTCGCCGATGCCGAGGGTGTCGGTGTAGGCGTTCCAGCCGCCGCCGATCTGCCTGCGGGCGGTGAAGGTGCCGTCGCCCTTGCCGAGGTAGAGCCAGAGGACGCCGTTCTTGTCGCGGGCGATCAGGTCGCCGGCGGGGGCGCCGCCGATGTTGCCGGTGGCGGTGATCTGGTTGTAGGCGGTCCAGCCGCCGGTGCCGATCTTCTTGCGCGCGGCGAAGGGGGCCGCCACGTTGCCGGTGTTCTTGTAGAACCACAGGGCGCCGGCCTTGTCGACGGCGACGAGGTCGGGGCGTCCGTCGGCGTCGAGGTCGCTGCCGCCGGTGAGCTGGGTG
>NZ_BMVV01000042.1 GCF_014650895.1 Streptomyces omiyaensis | reverse complement strand
CCGCCCGCTCCGAACGCGTCTCCGCCGGCGCCGACAAGCAGGACCTCACCTTCTTCGGCGCCGCCGCCAAGTGCTTCGCCTCCGACATCGCCATGGAGGTCACCGTCGACGCCGTCCAGCTCCTCGGCGGCTACGGCTACACCCGCGACTACCCCGTCGAGCGCATGATGCGCGACGCCAAGATCACCCAGATCTACGAAGGCACCAACCAGGTCCAGCGCATCGTCATGGCCCGCAACCTCCCGTAGGGGACCCCACGGGAGGCGCGCTCCGGAAGGTCACCGGTTCGATTCGACGGTGACCTTCTGGTCGTTCTTGATCTGCTCGACGAGCTGCTTCACCTTCGGCATGTCCCACTTCAGGGACCCCTGCGGCGCGCTGCCCGAGATCGGCATGTTCATCGACCTGCCGTCGCCGCCGCTGATGCCCTTCATCGCGAAGAACATCTTGCCGAGGTCGTACAGGGACATGTCCTTGTCGACGATCAGGGTGTCCAGGCCGGCGCCGAGCGTCGGGTAGAGCGCGAACGGGTTGAGGATCGTGCCCGGGGTCGCCGCCTGGTTGGCCAGCGCGGACAGGAACTTCTGCTGGTTCTTGGTCCGCGCCAGGTCCGACTCGGCGAAGGCGTAGCGGGTCCGGACGAAGGCGAGGGCCTGCTCGCCGTTGAGGGTCTGCTTCCCGGCCTGGAAGTCGGCGCCCGACTTCTTGTCCTTGAAGCCCTTCTCGATGTTCAGCTCGACGCCGCCGAGCGCGTCCACGATGTTCGCGAAGCCGGCGAAGCCGATCTCCGCGTAGTGGTCGATCCGCAGCCCGGTGTTGAACTCGACCGTGCGGACCAGCAGCTCGGGGCCGTCCATCGCGTAGGCCGCGTTCAGCTTGGAGCCGCCGCGCGCCGGATAGGACTTGCCGGACTCGGAGCCGACGAAGTTCGGGATCGTCACCCAGGAGTCGCGGGGGAGCGAGATCATCGTGTTCCCGCTGGAGCAGGCGGCGAGGATCATCATCGAGTCGGTCCGCTTGCCCTCCGCGGAACCGGTGTGCAGCTTCTTCTTCTCCTCGGCCGACATGCCCTCGCGGCTGTCGGAGCCGACGATCAGGTACGTCGTGCAGTCGCCCTCGGCAGGCCGCTCGATGACCTTGGAGAGGTCCACCTCGTTGCGCATCTGCGAGCTGGCCCAGGCGTAGGTGCCGACGCCCCACGCGAGGACGCCGACGACCAGGACGATCGAACCGATCTTGATCCGCTTGCGCCAGTCCGGCGCGGGACCGGCCGGGCGGGCGCCGGGGCCGCCGGGTCCGGCAGGTCCCCCCGGACCGCCGGGCCCCTGGCCGCCGCCCTGCGGGGAGCCGTAGACCTGTCCGGAGCTGTACCCGGAGTCGTACCCCGTGGCCTGCGCCTGAGTGAAGTTCGGGTTGTACGCCTGCCCCTGGTCGTACCCCTGCTGGTACTGCGGGGACTGCTGTCCCTGCGGTCGTCTCTGCACGTGCCGCATGGGGCGGGCGCCCTCGGGCTGCTCAGGCCACTCATTCATGCGGACCAGTGTGCCGGTCCCCGCTTTCCGGGCGACAGACCGGGTGGAAAATAGGACCGCCGCTGTTGCGAAGCTGATGCAAAGCGGACAAGGCCGATACCCGGCATAAGGTGGAGGACATGACAGAACAGGGCGACATCCCGGGCAAGCCCACTTCGGCCTCCCGCACCACCCTCAGCCACATCATGACCAGCCACGACACCAACCTCCTCGGCACGGTGCACGGCGGTGTGATCATGAAGCTGGTGGACGACGCGGCGGGCGCCGTCGCGGGCCGGCACTCCGGAGGCCCGGCCGTGACCGCCTCCATGGACGAGATGGCCTTCCTGGAGCCCGTCCGCGTCGGCGACCTCCTCCACGTGAAGGCCCAGGTGAACTGGACCGGCCGCTCCTCCATGGAGGTCGGCGTCCGGGTCGTGGCCGAGCGCTGGAACGACACCACCCCGGCCACCCAGGTCGGCTCCGCGTACCTCGTCTTCACCGCGGTCGACGCCGACGGCAAGCCCCGCGTGGTGCCCCCGGTCCTCCCGGAGACCGAGCGGGACAAGCGCCGCTACCAGGAGGCCCAGATCCGCCGCACCCACCGCCTCGCCCGGCGCCAGGCCATCAAGGAGCTGCGCGAGCGCCGGGCCGCCGAGGGCTACACGGACTGAGCCGGGGCTCGCCCCGACCGGGCCGGGGGCCACACCGTCCGGGCCCGACGCTCACCCCGTCGGGGTCCGGCCCCCGCGCCGGCCGCGGCCCCTCACGGGCACACCACCTGGTCCCCGGTCACCGCCTCGAAGGGCCCCCGCGCCGGTGCGGTCTCCGCCCGCACCGCCGTGACGCCCGCGTAGGCCGACCCCGCCGTCACCCGCAGCGTCCCGCCGCGCCCCGGCACCGCCTTCAGCTCGGCCCCCGGCAGCGCCGTGGCCAGGGACTTCGCGGACCGGTCCCACCGGGGGTCGTACTCGATCAGCGTCCGGGTCCGCACCGGCCCCGACCCCGACAGCGGCGTCCGGGTCGTGTCGAAGCCCGTCGCCCGCAGCGCGTCGTCCACCTTCCGCCCCAGCCCGTCGATCCGGGTCCCGTTGTAGACCTGCACCCGGATCGTCTTCGGCGCCACCTCCACCACGGTCGCCTGGGGCCTCTTGCGCGCCGGGTCCGTCCGGGACGCCAGCGGCCGGTCCTCCCGGACGGCGGCGAACAGCTTCTGCGCCCTGCTCGCGTCCCACTTCACCGTCGAACCGATCCCCTTCACGGGGAAGTCGACGTCGCCGACGGGCACCGACACGAACTCCGAGGACGCCGGGGTGAAGCCGCGCATCGCCTTGGCCAGCGCCAGCAGCTGGTCCGTGCCGAACCCCTCGTCGGCCCGCACCGAGCCGAGCAGGGTCGTCGCCACCTCCCGGAAGCGCACCGGGTTGAAGAGCACCCCGCCGCTGGTCAGCCGGTCCACCAGCGCCGCCAGGAACTTCTGCTGCCGCTGCATCCGCCCGATGTCCGCGGCGCCGTCGATGTGCCGGGAGCGCACGTACTGGAGCGCCTGCCCGCCGTCCAGCTCGTGCGTGCCGGCCGCCAGCCTCAGCCCCGTGTAGGAGTCCTCGACCGGCTTCGCCGTGCAGATCTGCACCCCGCCGACCGCGTCCACGGTCCGCATGAAGCTGGTGAAGTCGACCTCCAGATAGTGGTCGATCTTGACCCGGGTCATCGCCTCCACCGTCCGCACGGTCAGCGCGGGCCCGCCCTCCGAGTAGGCCGCGTTCAGCTTCACCGGATGCGCCCGGTGCCTCTCGCCGCTGTTCTGGTCGGTGTGCGCGGGGAGTTCGGCGTACGAGTCCCGGGGCAGCGAGACGACGCTCGCCCGCTCCCGGTCCTCCGAGATGTGCACGAGCAGCACGGTGTCCGTGCACCGGCAGGGCGCCCCGCCCAGCCGGTACTTCTTCTTCTCCTCGGCCGTGATCCGGTCCCGCCCGTCGGTGCCGACGACGAGCACGTTCATGCCGGTGCCCGCCTGCGGCCGGTTCTTCATGTCCTTGAAGGGGTCCACCCGCGTGATCCCGGTGTCCAGACCGGTCACCACCGCGTGCCCGATCCCGCCGGCCGCCAGCACCGCCACGGAGAGCGCGGTCGCCATCCGCACCCCCCAGCGGGGGCGCCGCCGACGCCGCCGCACCGGGGCGGGCCCGCCGCGCCGGGGGGCGGGCGGCCGCCCGGCCGGGCCGGGCGTGCGGGGCGGACGGGGCGTGCGGGGCGGTGTGGGCACGGACGGACACCTCCGCGGGTGTGACAGGGGGACCGTGAGCACCGTAGGCCCATACGATGAGCCGGTAGGGTCACCGGCCCCGGCGGCGCGCGTCGCTGTCCCCCATTCGCGGTAACGCGTCCCGTTGCCGAGCGCCACGCCCCTCGTATCCGTGATCATGCCGCCGCCCGGTGGCGAAGGCGGCCCGGTGGTGAAGGCGGCCCGGTGGTGAAGGCGGCCCGTGACGAGGGCGGTCCGTGACGAAAGCGGCCCGTGGCGAAGGCGGCCGGACCGGGAGGGCCCGGCCCCGCTCTCCCCCTCCCGGGCACGCGGACGGCCGGGTCCCCCGTCACGAGGGGCCCGGCCGTCCGGCGTTCACGCGGGGGAGCCGGTCAGCTCTTCCCGTCCCACTTGTAGACCGAGTAGACGTCCATGCAGTCCACCTTGTCCCCGGCGCCCTCGGGCAGGTCGCCCGCCTTGTCCTGCTGCGTCTCGTAGGTGGTGCCCTCGCGCCAGTCCGCGCCCACGACCAGGGTGATGCCCTGGATGCCGCCGTCCGCGCGGACGGTGGAGAGCGGCAGCCCGAGCGCGGTCGCCACGGACTCGGCGTCCGCCCGGCCCTGGTCGCCGGAGGCCTTCGGGTAGGCCACGACCGTGCCCTTGCTGGGCTTGGGCTCCTTGGAGGTCCCGGCCTGGGTGAAGCCCTTCCCGGTCAGCGCGCCGGCGATCTCCTTGGCGCGGCCCTCGACGGCCGGCTCGTCGTCCGTCTGGGTGCCGTTGACGACGGTGACGCCGAGCGAGGCGGGCGCGGCGGCCGTCGGCTTCGGCTTGGCGTCCGCCGGCTTGGGCTTCGCGGGGGCCTTGTCGCCGTTCTTGTCGAGGGCGACGTCCTCCCGGAGCATGCCCCAGATCTTCTCGGCGTCCTTGCCCCTCGGCTTCAGCCACGCGTCCGGGTTCTGCGGGTAGGGGTCCGTCGGGATGGTGACCGTGGACAGCCGGTCGACCTTCACGTTCTTGAGCTGCATGCCGAGGTCGAAGAGCTTGGCGACCGTGTCGAGGCCGTCGGAGACCTGGAGCGCCTTGGTGCCGGTCTCCGCGAGCCCCATCAGCCGGCCGGTGTCGGTCCAGGCGTTCTGCGACTGGAGCTTCTTCAGCATGCCGTTGAGGTACATGTGCTGGGCCTTGGCCCGGTTCTGGTCGCTGCCGAAGGCGTGCCGGGTGCGCAGCCACTGGAGGGCCTGCTCGCCCTTGACCTCGTGGGTGCCCACCGGCAGCTTCAGCCCGGACCCGCCCTTGACCCGGGCGGTCGACTTGTCGTGCACACCGGTCTTGACGCAGACGGGGACGCCGCCGACCTCGTCGGCCATCGCCACCACGCCCGCGAAGTCGACCATCATCCAGTGGTCGACGTAGACGCCGGTGAGGGTCTCCCAGGTGGTGAGCGTGCACCCGGGCCCGCCGCGGGCGAGCGTCTCGTTGATGGGCCGGTCGCTGGTGCCCGGGTAGTCCTTGCCGTCCTCGCCCTTGCAGTCGGGGATCTTCACCACGGTGTCGCGGGGTATCGAGATCAGCGAGGCGTTCTGCCGGTCGGCGGAGACGTGCAGCAGCATCTGGACGTCGGCGAGCGCCGGACGGTCCCTGTCCTTGCGGCTGCCGCCCAGCGCGATGTTGGCGTCGGAGGCCCGGCTGTCCGAGCCGATCAGCAGGATGTTCAGCGGCGTGTCGCCCAGGGCGTTGGGCGTCGCCTTCTTCACGCCGCTGTCGCCGCCCGCGCGGCCGCCGCTGCGGATGTTGCTGTTCAGGTGCTCGTAGTACGCGTAACCGGCGCCCGCCGTGCCGAGCACCAGCAGCGACACGCCTATGGCCGACCAGCGCAACACCTTGCGCTTGCCGGCCTTCTTGGCCTGCTTGCGCGCCGCTGCGCGCCCGCCCGCCGTGCTCGCGGCCGTGCCGGGGTCGTCGGTGTCCGACGCCCCGCGACGACGCGCGGCACGGCCCGCCGGCGCGGCGGCCGCGTCGGGCCCCCCGCCCGCGTCGGACGCGCCACCGGCTCCGGTGGCCTCGCCCGCTCCGTGCAGCTCGTCGTCCCAGCCCCGTTCTCGGGCGTGCGGAACGCTCGGTCGCGTCCCCTCCCGTCGCACGCTTTTCTGTCCCACCCCAGGTCCCCTGTCTTCGGTCAGGCGGGCGCCGGACTCCGGTGTCTCCGGGTCACTTCGCGCACACCTGCTTGTCCGCTGCTACTTTCTCCAGATCCTTCGGCGCCTTTGCCGGTCCGGTGATGGGCACCCCCGCGCCCTTGAAGTCGGCGCCGAGGACGAGCGTCATGGGCTCGCGCTCGGCGGCGTCCACGGTGCCCTGCTGGAGAGCCGTGGCGGGCAGACCCATCATGTCCGCGAGGGCGCGGGCCTGATCGGCCTGGTTCGGTGCGTATTCCAGGGTCGTCCTCGCCGCCTTCTCGGGGGCGTTGCTCTTGTTGGTCGAGCGCAGGACGCCCTGCTCGTTCTGGAGCCAGTTGATGGTCGACTGGGCCGCGCCCTGGATGCCGCTGCCGTTGAAGACGTCGACGCGCACCTCGGTGGGGACGGCCCGCTCGCCCTCCAGGAGCGCCGCCTGGGCCTTCGCCTGGGCGCTCTTGGCGGCCTGCTCCTTCTGCTTCACCTCGGTGAGCGAGGTGTCGCTCTGGAGCATCGCGAACAGCTGCGGTGCCTTGGTCGGGTGCGGGACGACCGTCGCCTTGATCTTCTCGGCGGGGTTGTCGATGACCGGCAGCGTCGTGAACGCGATGTTCTTGGTGTCGATCCCGGCCAGCTCGCCGGCGAGGTCCTGGAGCTTGGTGAGCGACCCTATCCCCGCGTCGACGGTGAGGGCGCTGGTGGCGGCGTCGGCGAGGTCGTACAGCTTCGCCGGGTCCGTCAGGGTCTCGTCGGACTTCATCTGACGGATCATCGAGCTGAGGAACTGCTGCTGGACCTTGATGCGGTCGAGGTCCGACTCGTTGCCGAAGCTGTGCCGGGTACGGACGAAGGCGAGGGCCTGCTCGCCCTGGACGGTCGACTCGCCGGCCGGCAGCTTCAGGTGCGACTTGGGGTCGTCGACGGCCTTCTCGACGCAGACCTTCACGCCGCCGACGGCCGTCGTCATCTCCTTGACCGCGTTGAAGTCGGCCATCATGAAGTGGTCGACCTCGACGCCGGTCAGCTCCTCCACGGTGCGCATGACGCAGCCGGGGTCGCGGCCGTTCTGCCCGAGGCTCACGTTGAAGCGGACGTCGGACTCGGCGGGGATGGTCTTGATCTCCTTGCCGGCCTTGACCTGGCACTCCGGGATGTCCGTCTTCAGGTCGCGCGGGATGGAGAGCGCGGTGGCGTTCGTCCGGTCCTTGGAGACGTGGAAGAGGATCGTGGTGTCCGCGTGGCCGGGGCTGTTCTTGTCGCCGTAGCCCGCGTTGCCCGCACCGGTGCGCTTGTCGGTGCCGATGAGGACGATGTTGAAGGCCTCGCCCTTGCGGAAGCCCGCGCTCTTGTTCTTGCCGACGACCTCGACGACGTCGAGGTTGCCGTTGAGCTTGTTGTAGAGGGCGTACACGCCGACCGCCCCGCCCACGAGCACGAAGGCCATCGTGCCGCCGGTCCACAGCAGGACCTTCTTCTTGCGGCTGGCGCCCTGCTTGCGCTTGCGGCGGCTCTGCGGGGGCACGCGTCCGCCCCCGGCCGGCTCGTCCCGCTCGGCCGGGCGGCGCCGCCGCTGGCCGGGGACGGGGGCTTCGGCCGGGGTGGTTGGCCGGGCCGCGGAGCGGGTACGGGAACCGGAGTCACCGGAACCGGTGGCGGCGGAGTGCGGTCCACCGCCCGCCGACTGCCCAGCGGAGTGGTCCAGTCGCAGTTCGTAGTTGCCGGTCTGCGGGTTGAGCACCCACTGGTCGGCGGGGTCGATCTCGTCCGCCCGTCCACGGCTGTGCGCGTCCACGGTTCCTGTCCTCCGTCGGTGCCACGCGGGGCGCCTCCCCCTGAGGGCGCCACTCGGTCGTTCGATCCTTGGCTGAGTGCGACCACGCGGTCGGGTGCACCGGATCGCGTCACACTATCCGCCCAGTTCAGCGCGGGGCGACGTCAGTGACAAATTCCACGCCCCTTACAACCGGGCAACTCTGCCCAAACCGCATCGCCCTTCACCCTTCCCTTGGGCCCCGCTTTACCCAGCGACCCCTCCGGCCGCTAGGAACACACCCCTTCGGCCGCGTTCCGCCCGGTGAACGTGGGCGTGACGCCCGGCGCGGGTGACTCCGCGTCGTCCGGCTTCCCGTCGGAGGATGCTTCCGCGCCCTCGTCCGGTTCCGCCTTCGTCACCACGACCGGCCTGTCCTCGCGGAGTTGACGGAAGAGCTCGCTCGCGGCGGGCTGCACCAGTTCGTCCCTATTGGCGTCGTATGTGTACGGGCGCCGGGGCACCGTCAGGAACTGCACCTTCTCCGTCGGGACCGACCGCATCGTCCGCGCGAGGTCGTACAGGTCCCGCAGCGAGTCGAGCCCCGGGTCCGTCGTGATCGACTTCGTCGCCGCGTCCAGCACGGGGTACAGCTTCGTCGGGTTCAGGAGCACCCCGTTGCTCTGCACCTTGTTCACCAGCGCCCCCAGGAACATCTGCTGGCGGTCCATCCGGTCGGTGTCGCTGCCGTTCCCGAGCGACTTCCGGGCCCGGACGAAGCCCAGCGCCTGCTCCCCGTCCAGGGTCTGGCGGCCCGCCGGCAGCTTCAGCTTGGCGTCGGCGTCGTCGACCGGCTCCTTCAGGCAGACCTCGACGCCGTCCACCGCGTCCACCATCTTCTTGAAGCCCCGGAAGTCGATCACCATGTGGTGGTCGATCCGGATCCCGGTCAGCTTCTCGACGGTACGGATCGTGCACGCCGTCCCGCCCCATTCGAAGGACCAGTTGAACTGCGCCCACTGCTCCCGGGTCCGCCCGCCGCCGCCCTCGGCGCAGCTCGGGATCGTCACCATCAGGTCGCGGGGGATCGAGACGGCGGTGGCGCTCGACTCGTCGGCCGCCAGGTGCAGCAGGATCACGGTGTCGGAGCGCTGGGTGCCCTTGTCCCGGCCGTACTCGCGGTTCCCGTCGCCGGAGCGGGTGTCCGAGCCGATGAGCAGGATGTTCTGCGCCGCCGCCACCACGGCCGCCGGACGCTCCTTCTCGTACCGCCTCAGTTCGTCCGCCGCGGTGGTGTCGGTGGTGATGTTGTCGTCGAGCTTCCGGTAGAACCACCAGCCGGTCCCGGCCGCGCCGAGCAGCACGACGGAGACGCCGAGGGCGGTCCACCGCAGCCAGTGCCGGCGCGGCTTCCCCGCCGCCCCGCCTCCGGCCCCGGTCTCCGGTTCCCCGGCCCCGGTCTCCCCGGCCGGCGCGGGCTCCCGGTCCGGATCCCCGTCCGGCCCCGGAGCCGGACCGGGGTCCGGCTCCGGCCGCGGGCCCGGCTCCCGGTCCGGCTCCGGAGCCGGATCCGGCGTCGGTTCCGGGTCCGGTTCGGCGGGAGTGCCAGCGCGGTCCGTCACGTCGTCAGTCCGTCCTTCGGGGCGTCTCTGGCGCGTCGGGCGCCCGGCGTTCGCACAGGGGAGACGGCCGAACCCGACGCGGGGTTGTACGGAGGAGACGACTCCCCCCGGGGCCGATCATGTACCGGACTCGCCGCGCGGTCGCGGGTACGCGGCGGGTCGATCGGCCGAACGGGTGCACCGGACGCACCGGGGGCGGGAACGCCCGGGGCGGGCGCCGCCGCCGGGCGCCCCGCCCGGCGGCGTCCCTCCGTCAGAGCGCCGTGGCCGTGACCCGCTCGCTCTCGATCCGCTTCTCCAGCGCCTCCGGGGCCAGCCCGCCGGTGTTCCGGCACAGCACCACGGAGCCGCCCGCGGCCAGCGGCGCGTACAGCCCGGCCGACAGGCCCTCCCAGCCGTCGTACGCCAGTCCGGACAGCAGCCGCGAGCCGGGGCCGAGCCCCAGCCGCACCGCGTCGAGCCGCGCCTGCTCGACGAGCTGCGCGCCGCTGCGTTCCGTACCGTCGACGACGAGTGCCGGCGCGTCCGCGTCCACCGGCGCGAAGGGCGCGAAGCGGTCGCCCTGGCCCGGGACCTCGACGGCGTAGTCCGCGTACCCCGCGGGCGCGACCGGGAAGCGGCGCCCCAGCGGCGCCAGGGAGAGCGCGACCCGCTCCCCGGAGCAGGCGAGCCCCTCCTCCAGCCTCTCCGGCCCGGCCACGACGAGGTCGGCGCGCGCCGGGTCGCCGCCCAGTTCGGCCGTCACGCCGACGGAGGAGCAGGCGAGCAGCCAGACGGCGGTCTGCCAGTGCGCGGGCAGCAGCAGGGCGAGGCGGTCGCCGGGCTCGGCGGACAGTTCGCCCTGGAGCAGATTGGCCGTCTTCGCCACCCAATTGGCGAAGGTGGCGACGGACAATTCCGCCCGTTCACCGGTGGCGTCGTCGTAGTAGGTGACCAGAGGGCGGGCCGGGTCCGCGGCGAGCGCGGATCGCAGCAGGTCGGCGGGGGTGCGGTCGCTGGCGTTCACGCCGCACAGGGTACGCGGGCCGGGCGCCGCGCTGGGCCGTACCGGTGAAGGGGTCCTCCGGTCGGCCTGACGCGCCGTCCGTCTCCGGCCGCCGTCCCGGCGCGCGGCGCGCCGCCGGGCTCCGCACGATCGGGCCATGCGTGCCTCACTCGCCTCCTCGATCGCCGTCGCCTGCGCGGCCGCGCTCGCCCTGCCGGTCACCCTCGCCGCCCCCGCGACGGCCACCGCGCGCCCGGCGGCGGCCGCTCTGCCACCGGCGCAGGACGAGCTGCCGGGCTCCACCCAGTCGCTGCCGCTCCGTCCGCTCGGCACCTCCGTCCGCTCCTACGGCGCCGACCCGGGCGCCGCACCCGAACAGGGTCTGGCCCGACGGGACGTCAGACCCTTCTCGCTCGTCGGCGTGGTCTGGGACGACCCGACGGCCGTGCTGCGCGGCACCGTCCAGGTCCGCACCCGGTCCGCCGCCGACGGCGTCTGGTCCCCCTGGCAGGACGTGGAGACCCACAACGCCGAGCACGGGGCCGACCCCGGCACGGCCGAGGGCGCCGCCGGCGGCCTCCGCGGCTCCACCGCCCCGCTGTGGGTCGGCGACTCGGACGGCGTCGAGATCCGCGTACGGGCGGAAGCCGCGGAAGACGGATCCCCGCACTCCCCGGAGCGGGCCGGACGGGACGGCGCCGCGCCCCCGCTGCCGGCCGGCCTCCGCCTCGAACTGGTCGACCCGGGCGAGGAACCGGCGGCCGCCGCCCCCGGCCCCGCCACCCGGGTGATGGCCCCGCCGGCCGCCCTGACCGCGGCGGAGGCCGCCGCGACCAGCGCCAACAGCCAGCTGGCCCCCTACGGGGCGGCCGAGATCCCGGCCGCCCTCCCGACGGCGGAGCGGGACGAGAACCTCGTCGTGCCGGCCCAGTCGGACGCCGTCCAGGCCGGACTCGCGCCGGCCGGGGCCGGCCAGGGCGCGGCCCCCCAGGCGCCGAAGCAGCCCTACATCGGCCCCCGGCCCAAGATCATCACCCGCAGCGGCTGGGGCGCCGACGAGTCGATCCGGGAGAAGGGCTTCGTCTACACCTCGACGATCAAGGCGGCCTTCGTCCACCACAGCGCCACCGGCAACAACTACACCTGCGGCCAGGCCCCCTCCGTCCTGCGCAGTATCTACCGCTACCACGTGAAGAGCAGCGGCTGGCGTGACTTCGGCTACAACTTCGCCGTCGACAAGTGCGGAAACATCTACGAAGGCCGGGCCGGCGGCGTGACCAAGCCGGTGCTCGGCGCGCACACCCTCGGCTTCAACACCAACAGCATGGGCATCGCCGTCCTCGGCACCTTCACCAGCACCAACCCGCCGGCCGCCGTCGTGACCGCCGTCGCCCGCCTGACGGCCTGGAAACTCGGGCTCCACGGGGTGAATCCCGCGGGCAACCAGACCCTCGTCTCCGGTGGTGGCAACCTCTACGCGAAGGGCCGGAAAGTCAGCTTCCACGCCATCGCCGGACACCGTGACGGTTTCGCCACGGAGTGTCCCGGCGGCCGTCTCTACGGCAAGCTCGGAACCGCCCGGGCCTCCTCGGCGAAGTACCAGGGACGAAGCTGATGGGGGCGCCGGGGCAACCATCTGCATAAACTGACCGGTCATATCGCACGGACGACCGAGACGGGCGCGCTGACCGGCCCCGAACAGGAAGCAGAGACGACAGGTGACAGAAGCGATCCTCCTGGTCGGTGGCAAGGGCACACGGCTGCGACCGCTCACGGTCAACACGCCCAAGCCCATGGTCCCGGCGGCGGGCGTCCCCTTCCTGACGCACCAGCTGGCCCGGGCCAAGGCCGCCGGCGTCGAGCACATCGTGCTCGCCACCTCCTACCTCGCCGAGGTCTTCGAGCCGCACTTCGGGGACGGCTCCGACCTCGGCCTGAGCCTGGAGTACGTCACGGAGGAGGAACCGCTCGGCACCGGCGGCGCGATACGCAACGTGGCCTCCCGGCTGCACTCGGGCCCGGACGAACCCGTCCTGATCTTCAACGGGGACATCCTCACCGGCCTCGACATCCGTGCCCTGGTGGCCACGCACGCCGACTCCGGCGCCGACGTCTCCCTCCACCTCACGCGGGTGGAGGACCCCCGGGCCTTCGGCCTGGTCCCGACCGACGGGACGGGGCGGGTGACGGCCTTCCTGGAGAAGCCGCAGACCCCGGAGGAGATCGTCACCGACCAGATCAACGCCGGCGCGTACGTCTTCCGCCGCTCGGTCATCGACTCGATCCCCGCCGGCCGCCCGGTCTCCGTCGAGCGCGAGACCTTCCCGGAGCTCCTGGCCTCCGGCGCCCACCTCCAGGGCATGGTCGACTCGACCTACTGGCTCGACCTCGGCACCCCGCAGGCCTTCGTCCGCGGCTCCGCCGACCTGGTCCTCGGCCGTGCCCCCTCGCCGGCCGTCCCCGGCCGCTGCGGCGACCGCCTGGTCCTGCCCTCCGCCCGGGTGGCCCCCGACGCCAAGCTCACCGGCGGCACGGTCGTCGGCGCCGACGCGACGGTCGGCGAGGGCGCCCGGGTGACCGGCTCCACCCTCCTCGCCGGCGCGGTGGTCGAGCCCGGCGCCGTCATCACCGACTCCCTCATAGGCGCCGGCGCCCGCATCGGCGCCCGCTCCGTCCTGACGGGCGCGGTCATCGGCGACGGCGCCCACGTGGGCCCCGACAACGAGCTCCGCGACGGCATCCGCATCTGGTGCAACGCCACCCTGCCCGCGGGCACGGTCCGCTTCAGCTCGGACCAGTAGCGGCACGGGGCGGGTGCGACCCGCCCCGGTACGAGGGGGCGGGCCACACCCGCCCCCTCGTCGCATCCGCGCCGCACCGGCCCCTCCCGCCCCACAGGCCGCTCCCGCCGCTCCCGCACGCCCCGGCGGGCCGCCGTGCGCCGCGGCCGGGCCCCGTGGGCCCTCCCCGCCCCCGGCTACGCTCGTACGCATGGCCGGCCGCTTCGTCCCGAGGACCACCCGCACCACCGCGCGCGGCGGCGGCGCGGACGTGCCCGTCACCGGGGCGCTGGACCTCGGCCTCACCCTCGGCCCCCTGCGCAGGGGCCCCCACGACCCCACCTTCCGCGTCACCGACGACGGCTCGGTCTGGCGCGCCACCCGCACCCCCGAGGGCCCCGCCACGCTCCGCGCGAAGGCGCACGGCGCGGAGGTCGCGGCCGAGACCTGGGGCCCGGGCGCCGCCTGGCTCGACGCGCGGCTCCCCGCCCTGCTCGGCGCCGAGGACGACCCCGCCGCCTTCGTCCCCCGCCACAAGCTCCTGCTGGCGGTCCACCGCCGCCGCGCGGGCCTCCGGCTCACCCGGACCGGCCTGGTCCTGGAGTCCCTGATCCCGACGGTCCTGGAGCAGAAGGTCACCGTGACGGAGGCGTACGGCTCCTGGCGCCGCCTGGTCCGCCGGTACGGCGAACCGGCCCCGGGCCCGGCCCCCGAGGGCCTCCACGTGATGCCGGAGGCCCGGACGTGGGCCCTGATCCCGTCCTGGGAGTGGCACCGGGCCAACGTCGACGGCAAGCGCGCCGCCACGATCGTCCGCGCCGCCCGCGTCGCCCCCCGCCTGGAGGAGGCGGCCCACCTGCCGCCCCCGGAGGCCCGCAGGCGCCTGGAGCTGGTCCCCGGCATCGGCCCCTGGACCTCCGCGGAGACGGTCCAGCGCAGCAACGGCGCCCCCGACGAGGTCACCACCGGCGACCTGCACCTCCCCGGCATCGTCGGCTGGGCGCTGGCGGGCGACCGCACCGCCGACGACGCGAGGATGCTGGAGCTCCTGGCCCCCTACGCGGGCCAGCGCCACCGGGCCGCCCGCCTGATCCTCCTCAGCGGCCGCACCCCGCCCCGCCGGGCCCCCCGCCGGTCGCCGAACGACATCACCCGCCTCTGAGGCGGCGACGGGGGCAGGACGGGGACGGGGGGCCTCAGCGCACCTCGATGAACTCCGAGGCGATCCGCCCCGGCCGCTCCTTCGGCGGCGCGGCCGGCCGGCCGATGGCCACCGCCCCCATCGGGTCCCAGTCGTCCGGCAGCCCGAGCGCCTCCCGGACGACGTCCCGGCAGAACATCGTCGAGGAGACCCACGCCGAGCCCAGCCGCTCCCCGGCGAGCGCGACGAGGAAGTTCTGCACCCCGGCACCGGCCGCGACGACGAACATCTCGCGCTCGGCGGCGTCCCGGCGCGGATCGCCGTAGTGATGCGAGCCGTCCGTGACGAGGCAGGGCACGGCGAGGTAGGGGGCGTTCCGCAGGACGTCCCCGCGCCGGACCCGCCGGGCGATGGACTCCTCGGACTTCCCGTCCCGCCGCAGGTCCGCGATCCAGGCGTCCCGCATGGCGTCGAGCAGCCGCAGCCGCGACGCGGCGGACTCCAGGAGGACGAACCGCCAGGGGGTGGTGTGGTGCGGCGCGGGCGCCGTCACGGCCGCCGCGACCGCGCGCCGCACCGCCCCGGGGTCGACGGGGTCGTCGGTGAACTCCCGCACCGTCCGGCGCAGCGTCACCGCCTCCCGTACGGCCTCCGAGGTGCCGAGCCGGAACATGTCGTCCTCGGCCGACCGCACCAGCGCCCGCGCCCCCGGCTCCCCGTCGTCGCCGACCAGGTGCGGCAGGCCGCGCACGACGGCGACGGGCACGCCGGTGGCCTTGCCCTTCACCAGGTCGCCGGCGGCGGCGAGTTCGTCGGCGGTGGCGACGACGGTGACGTTCAGTTCGTTGCCGTGGGAGTCGGCGACGCCGCGCAGGTCGTCCAGGACCCGCACGCCGGCCGCGCCGATCGCCACGTCGGTGAGCCCGGCCCGCCAGGGCCGCCCGAAGGTGTCGGTGACGACGACGCCGACGTCCACGCCGAGCGCCTCGCGCAGTCCGGTCCTGATCCGCCGGGCCGACCCGTCGGGGTCCTCCGGCAGCAGCAGCACGGTCCCCGCGGGGGTGTTGGAGGCGTCGACCCCGGCCGCGGCCATGACGAGGCCCTGCCGGTTCTCGACGATGCGGAGGGGACCGCGCCGGGCCACCACCCGCACCGTCTCGGCGTCGATGGCCTCCTCGCGGTCGCCGGCGGCGACGATCCGCCCCTCCGCCTTGCTCACTATCTTGGAGGTCACCAGCAGGACGTCGCCGTCCTCCAGGCCGGGGGAGACGGACGCGATCAGCTCGGCCAGGTCGTCCCCGGGCGCCACCTCGGGCAGTCCGGCCAGCCCCCACACCCGGTACGCGGGCGCCGGGCCGGCCGTCACCGGCGCACCTCCTCGGCCAGGGCGAGCGCGGCCCGCGCCATCGCGGCGGTCGCGTCCGCGTCGGTCATCATCAGCGGCACGGCCCGGCAGGCGATGCCGGCCGCCTCGACCTCGGCGACGGAGCCGGCGTCCACGGTGTCGACCAGCCAGCCGTCGACGAGCGCGGAGCCGTAGTGGCGCGCCACGGCGGCGGCCGTCGACTCGACGCCGACGGCGGCCAGGACCTTGTCGGCCATGCCGCGCACCGGCGCGTCCCCGACGATGGGGGAGAGGCCGACGACCGGCGCGGGAGCGGCGGCGACCGCCTCGCGGATGCCGGGCACGGAGAGGATGGTGCCGACGCTGACGACGGGGTTGGACGGCGGGAAGAGGATGACGTCGGCCTCGGCGATCGCCTCCAGGACGCCGGGGGCGGGCTTGGCGGCCTCCGCGCCGACGGCCACGACGGCCTTGGCGTCGACGGAGGCGCGGAGCTTCACCCAGTACTCCTGGAAGTGCACGGCCCGCTGCTCGCCGTCGACCTCGATCGCCACGTGCGTCTCGACGCGGTCGTCGGACATCGGCAGCAGCCGTACGCCCGGCTGCCAGCGGGCGCAGAGCGCCTCGGTGACGGCGCTGAGCGGGTAGCCGGCGCCGAGCATCTGGGTGCGGACGATGTGGGTGGCGAAGTCCTTGTCGCCGAGGCCGAACCACTCGGGCCCGACGCCGTACGCGGCCAGTTCGTCCTTGACGGCGAAGGACTCGCCCTCGCGGCCCCAGCCCTGTTCCTCGTGGATGCCACCGCCGAGGGTGTACATCACCGTGTCCAGGTCGGGGCAGACCTTCAGCCCGAAGAGATGGATGTCGTCACCGGTGTTGCCGACGACCGTGATCTCCGCGTCCGGGACGGCCTGCTTGAGGCCGCGAAGGAAACGGGCACCACCGATGCCACCGGCCAGAACCACAATGCGCATGCGGACAGTGTGTCAGCCGCGGCCCGGTCCCCCGAGGGGTGGTGGCCGGGCCGGGCGGCCCCCCCCGGCGGGGGCCGGGGGAGGGCGGGCCGTCAGGCGGTGACGGTCTCCCGGCCGGCCGGGGCGCACCGGCCCTGGTACGACTCGTGCATCGGCATGTCGGTGAGGCCGGGGAAGTAGACGTGCAGGCTGACCACGGGCTCCAGGGAGTCGTTGACGACCTCGTGGACGTATCCGGGCGCGAAGACCCGCTGGGTCCCGGGCCGCATGGTCCGCACGCCCCGGTCCGTGCGCTCCGTCAACTCGCCCTGGAGGACGGTGAGGACGCCGGAGGAGCGGCCGTGGTCGTGGAGGCCGCTGCCCTGGCCCGGCACCCAGGAGAGCAGCCACACCTCGTACCCGGGCCCGGTGCGCAGCCGGTGGTACCAGCGGGTGGTGGCGTCGTACTCGACGTGCGGGGCCCACCGGTCGCGGTCCGCGGCGATCTCGCGGGCGAGACCGGCGAACTCGGCCACGGTGACGGGGTGCTCGCGCTCGGGCTGGAGCAGGTGCGGGACCTCCATGAGGTCGCCGGCGATCTGAAGGTCGCTGTCCATGTTCATGGGCGGGGTTGTTCCTCAGCAGAAACGAAGAGCGGTGGGGGGTCACGGCACGGGGGTCGTACGGGTGACTCGGGTGACGCAGGGTGACGCTGGGGGAAGGGGCCGGAGCTCGGGGGCATCAACAGCCGGAACAGCAACAGCAACAGCGCGCCTGGACAGCGCGGCGGAACCCACGGGCGTGGGTCGCGGCGGGCGCTGCGGTCGCTGGCATGCCACCAAAGTGGCGGGAGGGGTACCCGACTGTCAACTCAATGACCGATTTGGGGGTAATGTTTCACCTCATCCGGTTACGGTGCCCGGAGAAAGGTTTATTCAGCCCGGGAGCAGGCAACACGGCGCCATAGTCGTGCCCGTGGGCGCGGCCGGTGACCGCACGTCCGTGACCGGACTGTGATCCGGATCGCTTCCATGGCTGGATCGCAACAAGATCCAAGTCTCGTACGTCCTTCTGGGCGGAGGCACGACACTGCGGGATCGGCCAGCGGCATGTGTCACGTTTTTGGTGATTTGAACACTTTCCGCATAGGCTTGGTTCCGCAGAGTGAATACGAGGCCCAATAGCAGATCTCGGCTTGACTCGCACAGAGCACGAACTTGTAATTTCACTCGTGTCGTTCGGCCGTTTCGATCACGGCGACACCACGGGACGCACAGACAGACGAGGGGCGCAGATGACCGAGTTGTTCCAGGAACTGCTGGTCGAGGACGCGGACGAGGAACTCGGCTGGCAGGAGCGCGCGCTGTGCGCCCAGACCGACCCCGAGTCCTTCTTCCCCGAGAAGGGCGGCTCGACCCGAGAGGCCAAGAAGGTCTGCCTCGCCTGCGAAGTCCGCTCCGAATGCCTGGAGTACGCGCTCCAGAACGACGAGCGCTTCGGCATCTGGGGAGGCCTCTCCGAGCGCGAGCGGCGCCGGCTGAAGAAGGCCGCCGTCTGAACCGGCCCCCGGCCGGAAACCGCCCCCCGCGAGGAAGCTCACGGAGCACCGCCCGCGGAACCCGGCGAAGACCCCCACGAAGACCCCGACGGTCCGTCCCCGTGCCCGGCACAGGAGGCGGACCGTTCGCTGTTCCCGGCCCCCGCCACGGGCCGCGCCCCACCGGGACCGGACCCGCCCGCGCACCCCGCCCGGCCTCCCGCGCGCACCGCCCGCGCACCCCGCCCGGCCTCCCGCGCACCCGCCCCCGGCGACCGCACCGCCCCGGCCCCGCAGCCGCAGCCACTAGTGTGGGCCTCCGTCCGAGACGCTCCCCACGCCCCCCGCGGGCGACCCCGGCCGGAGGGCCCGTAGCTCGATGTCCTCAACTCCTGAGTTCCCCAGGCACGTCGTCACCGCCGTGCTCGTCACCCACGACGGAGCCCGCTGGCTGCCCGACGCGCTCTCCGGGCTGCTCGCCCAGGAGCGCCCGGTGCAGGGCGTGATCGCCGCCGACACCGGCAGCGCCGACGACTCCGCACAGCTCGTCGCCGACGCCATCGGCGCCGACCGCGTCCTGCACCTCGCGCGCCGCACCGGCTTCGGCGCCGCCGTCGACGAGGCCGTCCGCACCGCCCCCGTGCTCGGACCCGAGGACCTGCCCTACCTCAAGCGCCCCAGCGGCTGGGACCCCGTCAGCCGCACCTGGAACGACGAGGCCTACGACCTCCCCGACCTCCCGCACGGCGAACCCGTCCAGTGGCTCTGGCTGCTCCACGACGACTGCGCCCCCGAGCCCGGCGCCCTCGCCGAGCTCCTCCGCGTCGCCGACGCGGACGACGACGCCGCCGTCATCGGCCCCAAGCTGCGCGGCTGGTACGACAGGAAGCAGCTCCTCGAGGTCGGCGTCACCCTCGCCCGCAGCGGCCGCCGCTGGACCGGACTCGACCGGCGCGAGCAGGACCAGGGCCAGCACGACCAGGTCCGCTCCGTCCTCTCCGTCTCCACCGCCGGCATGCTCGTCCGCCGCGACGTCTTCGAGGCCCTCGGCGGCTTCGACCGCCGCCTGCCCCTGATGCGCGACGACGTCGACCTGTGCTGGCGCGCCCACTCCGCCGGCCACCGCGTCCTCGTCGCCCCCGACGCCGCCCTCCGGCACGCCGAGGCATCCGCCCGCGAGCGCCGCACCGTCGACTGCGCCGGCCGCACCGCCGCCAGCCCGCACCGCGTCGACAAGGCCGCGGCCGTCTACACCCTGCTCGCCAACACCCCCGGCCGCGCCCTCCCGTACGTCTTCCTCCGCCTCGTCCTCGGCACCCTGGTCCGCGCCCTCGGCCTGCTGGTCGGCAAGGACCCCGGCCAGGCCGTCGACGAGATCACCGGTCTCCTCGCCACCGTGCTGCGCCCCGAGCGGATCCTCGCCGCGCGCAGGCGGCGCAAGAACCCGGCCGTCCCCCTCGGCGACTTCCGCCCGCTCTTCCCGCCGCCCGGCGCCACCGTCCGCGCCGCCGCCGAGCAGATCGCCTCCCACTTCGGCGGCGACGAGTCCGACTCCGGCTCCCGCCACGGCGCCGTCGAGTCCGGCCCCGGCGGCGACGACGCCGACTTCCTGGAGATCGAGCAGTTCGCCCGCCTGAAGAAGGTCGCCCGCAAGCCCGGGCCGGTCCTCTTCGCCCTCCTCCTCGTCGTCTCCCTCGTCGCCTGCCGCAACCTCTTCGCCGGCGGCTCCCTCGCCGGCGGCGTCCTGCTGCCCGCCCCCGACACCGTCTCCGAGCTGTGGAGCCGGTACGCGGACGCCTGGCACGCCCTCGGCACCGGCGGCACCCAGAGCGCCCCGCCCTACCTCGGCATCCTCGCCGCGCTCTCCGCCCTCTTCCTCGGCTCCACCTCGACCGCGCTGACCGTCCTGCTCGTCTGCTCGGTCCCGCTCGCCGGCTTCACCGCCTACTTCGCCGCCCGCGGCCTCGTCGGCTCCCGGCTCCTGCTCGCCTGGGGCGCCATCGCCTACGCCTTCCTGCCCGCCGCCACCGGCGCCCTCGCCACCGGCCGGCTCGGCACCGCGATCCTCGCGATCCTGCTCCCGCTGATCGCCCGCGCCGCCGTCGCCGCCCACGGCTTCAACCGCCCCGACCGCGGCAGCTGGCGCGCCACCTGGGCCTACGCCCTGCTGCTCACCGTCGCCACCGCGTTCACCCCGGTCGTGTGGCCGCTCGCGGTCCTCCTCGGCCTCGGCGTCCTCGCCTTCCGCCGCGACGACATCACCGCGTACGGGCTCCGCTTCCTCGCCGCCGCGGGCGTCCCGGTCCTGGCCCTGGCCCCCTGGTCGCTCTCGCTGCTGACCGACCCCTCCGCCTTCCTCCACGAGGCCGGACTCGACCTCCGCACCGGCACCGCCTCCGCCGTCGACCTGCTCGCGAGCAGCCCCGGCGGCCCCGGCACCACCGGCGGACTCCTCCTCCTCGGCCTGGTCCTGGCCGCGCTCGCCGCGCTCCTGCGCGAGGAGCGCCGCCTCGCCGTCCTCGCCGCCTGGACCGCCGCCCTCGCCGGCCTCCTCTTCGCCGCCCTGGCCAACGGCGCCGACGGCACCGGCTGGGCCGGCCCCGCCACCCTCGTCTACGGCTCCGCCCTCATCGCCGCCGGCATGCTCGGCGCCGAGGGCGGCCGCAGCCGCGTCGCCGCCCACGGCTTCGGCTGGCGCCAGCCCGTCGCCGCGCTGATCGCCCTCGCCTGCGCCCTCGGCCCCGCCGTCGCCGCCGCCGGCTGGATGATCGGCGGCGCCGACGGCCCGCTGACCCGCCGCGACCCCGTCCAGGTCCCCGCCTTCGTCGCCGAGGAGAGCGGCCAGGAGGACCAGCCCCGCACCCTGGTGCTCTCCGGCAGCTCGCCCGGCGCGGTCGACTACACCCTGGTCCGCGGCTCCGGCGCCCGCCTCGGCGACGCCGAGCTGACCGCGACCGCCGAGCCCGACCCCCGCCTCGACTCCGTCGTCGCCAAGCTCGTCGCGGGCTCCGGCGCCGACCAGACGCAGGAGCTGAGCGCCTTCGCCATCCGGTACGTGCTCGTGAAGGACGGCTCGCCGCGCCAGATGAGCCGCGTCCTCGACACCACCCCCGGCATCTCCCGCCTCAGCCAGCTCGACGGCGCCGCGCTCTGGCGCGTCGACCGCGAGATCGCCCGCGTGATGATCGTCCCGCCCGCCGCCAGGGCCGACGCCGCGACGGCCGCCGCCGGCGAGGCCGCCAAGCCGGTCCTCGTCCCCGCCGGGCCGGTCGAGGCCCACGCGGACGTCCCGGCCGGCCCGGCGGGCCGCGTCCTGCGCGTCGCCGACCGCGCCGACGAGGGCTGGACCGCCACCCTCGACGGCGAGCCGCTCACCCCGACCACCGTCGACGGCTGGGCCCAGGGCTTCCAGCTCCCCGCCGGGGGCGGCCGCCTCGACCTCACCTACGACGAGCCGTTCGCGCACACCGTCTGGATCTGGACCCAGCTCGGCCTCGCCGTCGTCCTCGTCGTCCTCGCCCTGCCCGGCCGCCGCCGCGAGATCGACGACGACCTGCCCGAGGAGGAGGCGGCCATCCCGGCCCAGGCCACCGACGGCGACGGCCGCCGCGCCCGCCGCCTGCGCGCCGCGGCCGAGGCCGAGGCCGCCGCGGCCGCCGCCGAGGCGTCCGAGGACGGCCCCGGCCTCCCCGAGGCCGGCCACGCCGCCGAGTCCCCCGCCATCCCCGGCCAGCAGACCGCCGAACCGGACGAGTGGGACACCGGCGCCCAGGACCCGGCCTACGCCCAGCAGTACGCCCCCGCCGCCTACGACCAGCAGGGCTACGCCCAGGAGTACGCCGCGGACCCGTACCAGCAGCAGGCGTACGCGTACCCCCAGCAGGGCTACGACCAGGGCTACGACCCGCAGACCGGCTACCCCGCGCCCCAGGGGTACGACCAGGGCCAGGGGTACGACCAGGGGCACGGCTACGACCCGGCGCAGGGCTACGACCAGGGCCAGGGCTACGACCAGGGCCAGGGCTACGACCAGGGCCAGGGCTACGACGCCACCGGGACGTACGACCCCCGGGCCCCCCAGGGCCACGACCCGCGGGACCCGCAGACGTACGACCCGCAGGACGGCTACGCGGACGGCTACGGCTACGGCTACCCGCAGGGCCACGAGACCGAGCAGCGTCCCGACGGGAGCAGCAACCAGTGAAGCGCACCACCCTCTCCCTGATCGCGGTCGCCACCGCCCTCGCCGCCGTCACCGGCTTCGCCGCGCTGACCGCCCCCGGCGAGCCCGCCGCGGCCTCCGCCGCCCCCGCACCGCAGGCCGCCCGGCTCCCCGTCGAGCGCACCAGCCTGCTCTGCCCCGCCCCGAGCGCCTCGGAGATCGCCGAGACGCTCGTCACCTCGTACACCCCGCCCGGCACCACCGCCCCGGCCGGCGGCGACACGGCCGCCAAGCCCACCGCCGTCCTCGGCGTCGCCGGGAACCCGAACGCCCCGGCGGGCAAGAACACCAAGGCGCCCGCCTCCGTCACCGCCCCCGGCAAACCCGTCTCCACCCAGGTCGACGGCCCCGTCGGCCACGGCCTCGCCGGCATCGCCACCGGCACCCTCGCCCCCGGGTGGACCGTCCAGCAGACCACCCTCCTCCCGGCCGGCGCCGCCCGCGGCCTCTCCGGCGTCGGCTGCGCCGCCCCGGACACCGACTTCTGGTTCCCGGCCGCCTCCACCGCCAAGGGCCGCTCCGACTACGTCCACCTCACCAACCCGGACGACACCCTCGCCGTCGCCGACATCGAGCTGTACGGCCCCGAGGGCGAGCTGAAGACCTCCATCCCCGAGGGCGTCCAGGTCCCGCCGCGCTCCACCGTCCCCGTCCTCCTCGGCCCCCTCCTCACCGGAGGCGCCCAGGAGAACCTGACGGCCCACGTCACCACCCGCAGCGGCCGGGTCGGCGCCTCCCTCGGCTCCGCCACCGACGGCCTCGGCAGCGACTGGCTCGCCGCCTCCGCCGACCCGGCGGCCCGCGCCCTGCTCCCCGGCATCCCGGGCGACGCCACCGGCGTCCGCCTCGTCGCCTTCGCCCCCGGCGACTCCGACGCCGACCTGAAGATCCAGCTGGTCACCCCGAACGGCACGATCGTCCCGGCGGCCGCCGAGTCCCTGCACGTCAAGGCCGGCATGACCGCCTCCGTCGACCTGCCCGACCTCACCCGCGGCGCCGCCGCCTCGCTGCTGCTCACCCCGAGCGACCCCAAGAAGCCGGTCCCGGTCGTGGCCGCGCTCCGGATCGTCCGCGGCAAGGGCGCGAAGCAGGAGATGGCGTTCATCCCCGCGGCGGCCCCGGTCACCGCCCGCGCCACCGTCGCCGACAACCGCGCCCAGGGCACCGCCC
Organism: Streptomyces omiyaensis; assembly: GCF_014650895.1. Lineage (GTDB taxonomy): Bacteria > Actinomycetota > Actinomycetes > Streptomycetales > Streptomycetaceae > Streptomyces > Streptomyces omiyaensis. The sequence goes on along the minus strand of NZ_BMVV01000042.1, from coordinate 9,949 downwards.
TCACCCTCAGCGCCCCCGAGGGCGCCGCCCAGGTGAAGGTCACCGCCTCGGCCGGCACCGGCGGCGGCACCCCCGCCACCCGGACGGTCCCGCTCAAGGCGGGCACCACGACCGTCCTGACCGACCTCGCCCCCAAGGGCGTCAAGGGCTCCTACGCGCTGACCGTGGAACCGGTCGCGGGCGGCGGACCGGTGTACGCGGCGCGCACCCTCGCCGTCGCGGAGGACGGCATCCCGATGTTCACCGTCCAGACCCTGGTGGACGACCGCGGCACGGTCCAGGTCCCGACCGCCCGCCAGGACCTGACGGTCCTCGACGACTGACGCCCCGCCGGCAGGGGCCGGCGCGCCCGCCCGCACGGGCGGGCGCCGGTCCCGCCCGTACCGGAGGGCTCAGTCCTGCCCGTACCGGGGATCGACCGACTCGGGGGAGAGGCCGAGCAGCTCGGCGACCTGCTCCACCACGACCTCGTGGACCAGCACCGCCCGCTCGTCGCGCGACTTGGACCGGATCTCCACCGGACGCCGGTAGACGACCACCCGCGCCGGCTCCCGCTTCTCCGCCGGCACCGAACCGCCCAGCGGCACCGTCTCGCCCGAGCCCACCGGCGGCACCTCCAGGATCATGAACTCGACGTCCTGGAGCTGCGGCCAGCGCCGCTCCAGCCGTTCCACCGAGTCCAGCACCAGATCGCGGAAGGTGTCCGCGCGGCTCACGGAGAGCGGCACCTGCGGCGGCGCGACCGGCCCCCGCATCCCGCGGCCGTGCCGGTCGCGCCGGCGGACCCGCGGCTCGGCCGGCGGCTCCCCGGAGCTCTGCGGGGGGCCCGGCGGTCCGGGCGGCACAGGAGTGTCCATCACTGACGCAGCGTAACTCTCCTGGGTCACTCCGCACCGTGGCGTGGACCGGCGGATCGGCGCGCCCCGGCCCCGCCCGCCCCCCGCCCCTGTCGAAACCTGAACATTCCGGCTGTCCGGGGGAACGATTCGGCACCCACCGGCGATCGGCCATCCGGCCGCGCCTGACCGGATTTCTCCCTCTCTCTGTCCGGATCGCCCCCTGTGCCACCCCCCTTGCGCCCCTTGCTCCGCAGGTCAGAGCGGGCACCACCCGAACGGGGGTGTCCGACGTCACACCGCGACACGGTGGAGTGACCTGGGGGAGAGTCGTCGCGGCCCGCTCAAGAGTGCGGTACCGTCCAACGTCGTGAGCCCTGTACGTCGCTGTTCGCGCACTGCGTGCGGCCGCCCTGCCGTCGCGACACTGACGTACGTCTATGCCGACTCGACCGCGGTCCTCGGCCCGCTCGCCACCTACGCCGAGCCCCACTGCTACGACCTGTGCGCCGAGCACAGCGAGCGCCTCACCGCCCCGCGCGGCTGGGAGGTCGTGCGGCTCTCCGACGGTTCCGCCCCCACCCGCCCCAGCGGCGACGACCTGGAGGCCCTGGCCAACGCGGTCCGGGAGGCGGCCCGCCCCCCGGAGCGCGCCGCCGAGGCCGGCAAGCCCGGCACGGGCCGGGGCGGCGACCCCATGGAGGTCGGCCGCCGCGGACACCTCCGGGTGCTCCGCTCCCCCGACAACTGATCCCGTCGCGCCCGGGCGGACGTCCACAACCGGCCACCGCCCGAGTGCCCCACCCCCGTCCCGGGTAGTTTGGGCGTTCCGCACACGCGCCGCACACGCGTGCCGAGAACTCAGGAGGGTGGATCCGTGACTGCCGATCTGTCGCAGATCGTGAAGGCGTACGACGTCCGCGGGGTGGTCCCGGACCAGTGGGACGAGGAGCTCGCCGAACTCTTCGGCGCCGCCTTCGTCCGGGTGACGGACGCCGACGCCATCGTCGTCGGCCATGACATGCGCCCCTCCTCGCCCGGCCTCGCCGACGCCTTCGCGCGCGGCGCGACCCGCCTCGGCGCCGACGTCACCCTCATCGGGCTCTGCTCCACGGACCAGCTGTACTTCGCCTCCGGCAGCCTCGGCCTGCCCGGCGCGATGTTCACCGCCTCGCACAACCCGGCCCAGTACAACGGCATCAAGATGTGCCGCGCCGGCGCCGCCCCCGTCGGCCAGGACACCGGCCTCGCCGACATCCGCGCCCTCGCCGAGCGCTGGCTGGAGGAGGGCGCCCCCGAGGCCGCCGCCACCACCGGCACCGTCACCGAGCGGGACACCCTGGCCGACTACGCCGGCCACCTCAAGGCGCTGGTCGACCTCACCGCGATCCGCCCGCTCAAGGTCGTCGTCGACGCCGGCAACGGCATGGGCGGCCACACCGTCCCCACCGTCTTCGACGGCCTCCCGCTCGACACCGTGCCGATGTACTTCGAGCTCGACGGCACCTTCCCCCACCACGAGGCCAACCCGCTCGACCCGAAGAACATCGTCGACCTCCAGGCCCGCGTCCGCGCCGAGGGCGCCGACCTCGGCCTGGCCTTCGACGGCGACGCCGACCGCTGCTTCGTCGTCGACGAGCGCGGCGAGCCGGTCTCCCCCTCCGCGATCACCGCCCTCGTCGCCGCCCGCGAGCTCGCCAAGCACCCCGGCGGAACGATCATCCACAACCTGATCACCTCCTGGTCGGTCCCCGAGGTCGTCCGCGAGAACGGCGGCGCCCCCGTCCGCACCCGCGTCGGCCACTCCTTCATCAAGGAGGAGATGGCGAAGTCCGGGGCGATCTTCGGCGGCGAGCACTCGGCGCACTACTACTTCAAGGACTTCTGGAACGCCGACACCGGCATGCTCGCCGCCCTCCACGTCCTCGCCGCCCTCGGCGGCCAGGAGGGCCCGCTCTCCGAGCTCGTCGCCGCCTACGACCGCTACACCGGCTCCGGCGAGATCAACTCCACCGTCGCCGACCAGGCCGCCAGGACCGCCGCGGTCAAGGCCGCCTACGCCGGCCGGGACGGCGTCACCCTCGACGAGCTCGACGGCCTCACCGTCGCCGCCGCCGACTGGTGGTTCAACCTCCGCCCGTCCAACACCGAGCCGCTGCTCCGCCTCAACGTCGAGGCCCGCGACGCGGCCACCATGGCCGCGGTCCGCGACGAGGTCCTCGCCCTCGTCCGCGCCTGACCCGACACCCGCCCGCCCCGCCCCGGGGGCGGGGAGCCGCCGCTCGCCGAGCCGCGACTCCCCGCCCCCGGCGGTAGGCTGACCAGCACCATTCACTTGGTACGAAGGGACACCCCATGCCGCTCGAAGCCGGCCTCCTGGAGATCCTGGCCTGCCCGGCCTGCCACGCTCCGCTGAACGACCGCACGGCGGACGAGACCCCCGAGCTGGTCTGCACGTCCCCCGACTGCGGCCTCGCCTACCCCGTGCGCGACGCCATCCCCGTCCTCCTGGTGGACGAAGCCCGCCGCCCCGCCTGACCGCCCCGCGACCCCTCCGCGGACAGACGCCCCACGGGCGCCCCACGAGAGCTTGGTGGGCGGGCGCCCCACGGGCGCTTCGCGGGCAGGCGTTCCGCGAGGGCGGAACGGGTGGGCACAGACCCCCGGGGCGACGCCCGACCCCAGGGACACCCACCCGGAGCGCCCGCACCGCATCCACACCCGCGCCGCGCCGCACGCCGCACCGCACCCGCGCCGCGCCGCACGGCACACCGCGCCCGCCCAGGAGGCCCGCCACATGCTGGACGAGACCCTGCTCGACGCACCGGACGCCCTCGCCCTGGCCGACCGCCGCGGCCTTCTGCGCGGCGCCGCCGAGGCCGGCGCCCGGGTCCGCACCGCCGCCCGCCACGCCGCCGAGGCCGGCATCGCCGACCTCCGCCCCGAGGGCCGGCCCCGCGCCGTCCTCGTCGCGGGCCCCGGCACCGCCGCCGCCGGCGTCGCCGACCTGATCGGCGCCCTCGCCGGCGCCTCCGCCCCCGTCGTACGCCTCGCTCCCACCGGCGTCGCACCCGCCGCCGGCGCCCTGCGCTGGGCCCTGCCCGGCTGGGCCGGCTCCGTGGACCTGCTCCTCCTCCCCACCGCCGACGGCTCCGAGCCCGGCCTCGCGCTCCTCGCCGAGCAGGCGTACCGCCGCGGCATCACCGTCGTCGCCGTCGCCCCCGAGGGCTCCCCGCTCTCCGAGGCCGTCAGCGGCTCCCGCGGCCTCTTCGTCCCGCTGGCGATGGCCCCGCACGAGGCGCCCGACGAGTACGGCGAGAGCCTCGCCGCCAGCCCCGGCGCCCTCTGGGCCCTCTTCACCCCCCTCCTCGCCCTCCTCGACCGCGTCGGCCTCATCGAGGCCCCGCCCGAGGCGCTGGAGCGGGTCGCCGACCGGCTCGACCGCACCGCCGAGCGCTGCGGCCCCGCCATCGCCACCTACTCCAACCCGGCCAAGACCCTCGCCGCCGAGCTCGCCGAGTCCCTCCCCCTCGTCTGGACCGAGGGCGAAGCCGCCGGACCGGCCGGGCGCCGCTTCGCCGCCGTCCTCGCCGAACTCGCCGGCCTCCCCGCCCTCGCCGCCGAACTCCCCGAGGCGCTCCCCGCCCACGGCGTCCTCCTCGCCGGCGCCTACGCCGCCGCGGCCGACCCCGACGACTTCTTCCGCGACCGCGTCGAGGAGAGCCAGGCGCCCCGCGCCCGGGTCGTCCTCCTCCGCGACCGGCCCGCGGGCGCCCTCAGCGCCGCCCCCGCCGCCCGCGAACTCGCCCTCGGCCACGACACCGCCGTCAGCGAGCTCGAACCCGAGGAGGGCGACGCCCTGGAGACCCTCGCGGAGCTCCTCGCCGTCACCGACTTCGCCGCCGTCTACCTCTCGCTGGCGACCTCGGGCCACATGGCCCCCTGACCCCGGGCGCGGCACGGGGACCCGGCCGCGGCACCCCCGGCGTACGGCCCCGGACACCCCCCGGTCGGCTTCCGGACGCCCGTGTGTCACCCGCCCCCTGTCATCTGTCGTCTGGCACCGTCACCGTCACCGCCCCGAGGAGCTGGAAGCCACCATGGAACGCCTCGTCAACGCCGTCCGCCCCTACGCCTGGGGATCCACGACGGCCATCCCGGAACTGCTCGGCACCGCCCCCACCGGCGAGCCGCAGGCCGAGATGTGGATGGGCGCGCACCCCGGTGCTCCCTCGCTGACCGCCCGAGGACCGCTCAACGAGCTGATCGAGGCCGACCCGGTACGCGAACTGGGCGCCGCCGCCGTCGAGAAGTTCGGCCCCCGCCTGCCCTTCCTCCTCAAGCTCCTGGCCGCCGGCGCCCCGCTCTCCCTCCAGGTCCACCCCGACCTGGAGCAGGCCCGCGCCGGGTTCGCCGCCGAGGAGGCCGCCGGCATCCCGGTCGACGCGCCGCACCGCACGTACAAGGACACCAACCACAAGCCCGAGATGATCTGCGCGCTGACCCCCTTCGAAGGGTTCTGCGGATTCCGGGCGCCCGCCGAGGCCGCCGGCACCCTCGCCGCCCTCGGCGTCGACTCCCTCAAGCCGTACGCCGACCTCCTCCTCGCCCACCCGGAGGAGGCCGCCCTCCGCGAGGTCCTCACGGCCCTGCTCACCGCCGACCCGGAGGAGATGGCGCAGACCGTCACCGAGGCCGCCGAGGCCGCGGACCGGCTGGGCGGCGACCTCGCCCCGTACGCCGTCCTCGCCCACCACTTCCCGGGCGACCCCGGCGTCATCGCCGCGATGCTCCTCCACCACGTCCGGCTCCAGCCCGGCGAGGCCCTCTACCTGGGCGCCGGCGTCCCGCACGCCTACGTCTCCGGCCTCGGCGTCGAGATCATGGCCAACAGCGACAACGTGCTCCGCTGCGGCCTCACCCCCAAGCACGTCGACGTCCCCGAGCTCCTCCGGGTCGTCCGCCTGGAGCCCGGCGACCCCGCCGTCCTGCGCCCCGAGGCCTCCCCGACGGGCGAGGAGGTCTACGAGACCCCCATCGACGAGTTCCGGCTCTCCCGCCTCGTCCGGGCCGAGGGCGCCGTCCCCACCGACCTGACCGCCGGCACCCCGCAGATCCTGCTCGCCACCGCCGGCCACCCGAAAGCGGGCGAAATCGTCCTGGGCCCGGGTGAATCGGCCTTCGTCCCCGCCGGCGAGTCCGTCGAACTGTCCGGAGCGGGCACCGTGTTCCGCGCCACCGTCGTGGCCTGATGCAACAATGACCGGCCGTACCGCGGCCTCGGTCACCGGGCCGGAGCACCGACGAAGGGAACAGACAGACCCATGAGCGCGTCAGGCGGAACCAAGGCGATCGTGGCGGCCCTCGCCGCCAACCTCGCGATCGCCGCAGCCAAGTTCGTGGCGTTCCTCTTCAGTGGCTCGTCCTCGATGCTCGCCGAGAGCGTCCACTCCCTCGCCGACTCCGGCAACCAGGGCCTGCTCCTGCTCGGCGGCAAGAAGGCCCAGCGGGAGGCCACCCCCCAGCACCCCTTCGGCTACGGGCGCGAGCGCTACATCTACGCCTTCCTCGTCTCCATCGTGCTCTTCTCCGTCGGCGGCATGTTCGCCATCTACGAGGGCTACGAGAAGATCCACGACCCGCACCCGATCGAGGCCTGGTACTGGCCGGTCGGCGTCCTGGTCTTCGCGATCATCGCCGAGTCCTTCTCCTTCCGCACCGCCATCAAGGAGTCGAACGCGGTCCGAGGCGGCCTGACCTGGACGCAGTTCGTCCGCCGCGCCAAGGCCCCCGAGCTGCCCGTCGTCCTCCTGGAGGACCTCGGCGCCCTCGTCGGCCTCGTCCTCGCCCTCGGCGGCGTGGGCCTCGCCCTCCTCACCGGCGACGGCGTCTGGGACGGCATCGGCACCCTCTGCATCGGCGTCCTGCTCATCCTCATCGCGATCGTCCTCGCCCTGGAGACCAAGTCGCTCCTGCTCGGCGAGGCCGCCGGCCTCGACGAGGTGAAGAAGATCGAGGAGGCGATCGTCGACGGCGACACCGTCACCCGCCTCATCCACATGCGCACCCTCCACCTCGGCCCCGAGGAGCTCCTCGTCGCCGCGAAGATCGCCGTCGCGACCGACGAGACCGCCCCCCAGGTCGCCGCCGCCATCAACGCCGCCGAGGAGCGCATCCGCGCGGCCGTCCCGATCGCCCGGGTCATCTACCTGGAACCGGACATCTACGACGCCGCCGCGGCCGCCGCGGGTGCGAACCCGGCCAAGACTCCGGGCGGATCCGGCCACTGAGCCCCCGCACCACCCGTCGAACATCCTGATGAGGCCCCCGGAGCGCACCGCGCGCACCCGGGGGCCTCGTCCGTACGGCCTGCGGCCGGTGCTCCGACCGGTGTAGATTCGTGATGAGCCAGACGTCGCTGCTGATGGCGGTCGGGCGGCCCCCCAGGGGCCGGCCGAGGGAGAGAGGGCCTCCGACGACTGCACCGCGAACCACCCGGGCATTCGTGTGCCCGCAGGTGCCTCGACCGCGGTGTCAGGCGCCGTACACCGACCCTCGCCACTCGATCCCACGAGGAGCAGCACCCGTCATGACGACTGCCGCACAGCAGGACTTCAAGGTCGCCGACCTGTCCCTGGCCGCTTTCGGCCGCAAGGAGATCACCCTCGCCGAGCACGAGATGCCCGGTCTGATGGCGATCCGCCGCGAGTACGCCGAGACGCAGCCGCTGGCCGGCGCCCGGATCACCGGTTCCCTCCACATGACGGTGCAGACGGCCGTCCTGATCGAGACGCTCGTCGCGCTCGGCGCCGAGGTCCGCTGGGCCTCCTGCAACATCTTCTCCACCCAGGACCACGCCGCCGCGGCCATCGCCGTGGGCCCGGACGGGACCCCGGAGGACCCGCGGGGCGTCCCGGTCTTCGCCTGGAAGGGCGAGACCCTGGAGGAGTACTGGTGGTGCACCGAGCAGGCCCTGACCTGGCCGAACACCCCCACCGGCGGCCCGAACATGATCCTGGACGACGGCGGTGACGCCACCCTCCTCGTCCACAAGGGCGTCGAGTTCGAGAAGGCCGGCTCCGCCCCGGACCCGGCCACCGCGGACAGCGAGGAGTACGGCTACATCCTCCGCCTCCTCAACCGCACCCTCGCCGAGAGCCCGCAGAAGTGGACCCAGCTGGCGTCCGAGATCCGCGGCGTCACCGAGGAGACCACCACCGGCGTGCACCGTCTCTACGAGATGATGCAGAACGGCACCCTGCTCTTCCCGGCGATCAACGTGAACGACGCCGTGACGAAGTCGAAGTTCGACAACAAGTACGGCTGCCGCCACTCCCTGATCGACGGCATCAACCGCGCCACCGACGTCCTCATCGGCGGCAAGACCGCCGTGGTCTTCGGCTACGGCGACGTCGGCAAGGGCTGCGCCGAGTCCCTGCGCGGCCAGGGCGCCCGGGTGATCGTCACGGAGATCGACCCGATCTGCGCCCTCCAGGCGGCGATGGACGGCTACCAGGTCGCCACCCTTGACGACGTGGTGGAGACCGCCGACATCTTCATCACCACCACGGGCAACAAGGACATCGTCATGGCGTCCGACATGGCCCGCATGAAGCACCAGGCGATCGTCGGCAACATCGGCCACTTCGACAACGAGATCGACATGGCCGGACTCGCCGCCGTCCCCGGCATCGTCAAGGACGAGGTCAAGCCGCAGGTCCACACCTGGACCTTCCCCGACGGCAAGGTCCTCATCGTCCTCTCCGAGGGCCGCCTGCTGAACCTGGGCAACGCCACCGGCCACCCGTCCTTCGTGATGTCCAACTCCTTCGCGGACCAGACCCTGGCCCAGATCGAGCTCTTCACCAAGCCGGAGCAGTACCCGACCGAGGTCTACACGCTCCCGAAGCACCTGGACGAGAAGGTGGCCCGCCTCCACCTCGCCGCCCTCGGCGTGAAGCTCACGACGCTCCGCCCGGAGCAGGCCGCGTACATCGGCGTCCAGGTCGAGGGCCCGTACAAGCCCGACCACTACCGCTACTGACGCCACCGGCGCCCGACGCGCCCCAGGCGACCCACGCAGGCCCCCGGCACCCCCGTGCCGGGGGCCTGCCCCGTCCCTCCTTCTCCTTCCCCCGAGGACCCATGCCCCGCGGCCGCTACTCGCTCCACGACCCCCACGACCACACACCCCTCGGCGAGGAACACTTCCACTGCGCCCCCGGCCCCTCCGGCTGGCGCTACGTCTCGCAGACCACCACCCCCGCCGGTGACCACGCGGGCTCCGTCGACCTGGCCGTCGACGCGCTCGGCCGTCCCATCCGGCTGGAGCTCCACGCGGCGAGCTGGCAGGTCCGCGGCGCCGCCCTCGACGGCGTGACCTGGGTCCGCACGGACCCCACCGGCACCCACGCCACCGAGGGCAACGTCCGCGCCCACGCCTTCACCGGTACCTCCCCGGCGTTCCTGGTCGCCCTCACCCGCCTGCTGCGCCTCGCCCCGGGCGCCCCCGAGACCCGCGTCCGCCTGGTCGCCTTCACGGACCCGGTCCTCGCCCCCCTCACCGTCGACCAGTCCTGGGCCCTCCTGACGAGCGAGGTCCACCCCACCGACCACGGCCCGCTGACCGTCGACGCGTACCAGGTCAGCACCCTCGACACGGGGGAGCGCCACACCGTCCACATCGCCGGCGACGTCGTCCTCGCCGCCCCCGGAGTCGAGCTGGAGGACCTGGACACCCCGCCGTCCGTGTTCCCCGCCTGAGCACCGCACCGCGCCGATGTGCGTGGGGCCCCGAGAAGCTGGTACTGTCCTCCGGTACCCGAAAAAGCCGTTGACACGGTGGACGCGGGGAGGTAGATTCGGATGGTTGCCTAGAGCTGGACAGCTCGGCAGTAATCAACTAGAGTCTGACTCACTCCCGATTCTCATCACGAATCAAAAAAAGCCGCCGATTAGGTAGCCGAAAATGATTCTGATAAAGTCGGAAAGCGCCGGAAGGCCCCGAGGAAATCGAATTCGGGACCGGAAAGCACCGAGGAAATCGGGTCGGAAAGATCTGATAGAGTCGGGAACGAAGGAAGCGCCCGGAGGGCCCGGAAACGGGAACGAAG
>NZ_BMVV01000041.1 GCF_014650895.1 Streptomyces omiyaensis | reverse complement strand
GCCCGTCTTGTCGCGGGCGACGAAGTCGGAGGGGCCGGAGCCGACCGAGCCGAGCACCTCGATCCGGTCGTAGGCCTGCCAGCCGCCGCCGATCCTGACGGGCGAGTGGACCTGGGCGAGGGTCTTGCCGGCGGCGTCGTACTCGCCGTTGAGCTTCCACAGCACGCCCGCGGTGTCCCGGGCCAGCAGGTCGGGGCTGCCGTTCCAGCCGAGGTCGTGCTGGGTGGCGGCGTTCTTGACGGCGGTGAAGCTGCCGGAGGCCTCCACGGCCGGGCCGACGCCGTTCTGGGGGCGGGCCGTGAACGACCAGTCGTAGGTCCCGGTGGCGGCGTCCCGGCCCATCTCGGACTCCTCCGCGATCTGCGACCACCTGATGCCGAAGACGTCGTCGCCGTAGTAGTACTCGCTGCCGGCGGACTCGCTGTAGAGGTGCAGCGTCTTCGAGAAGGACTTGCCCGTCGCCCGGTGCGTGATCCTCAGGTCGACGTCGGCGTTCTCCCGCGACAGCTTCCACGTGAGTGCCATGTGGGAGGCGAGGTCGAACGGCTGCGGGACCCGCGCGCCGAGGTGGCGCAGGGCCACCGGCCTCCCGGTGACGGCGACCGCCTGCGCGGTCGGCACGCCGTCCGCGCCGATCGAGATCCGGTAGAGCCCGTCGCCCTGCTCGACGGTGCCGCCGCGCACGTACGCCGTGTTGCCGGGGCCGGCCATGACCGTCCCGTAGGCGTAGTCGAGGAGCTCGACCGTCCGCCCCGAGGCCAGGGACTTCGCGGCGAAGGGCACCAGCGTCCGCGGGTTGCCCGTGCCGTCGCCCTCCAGGGTGGTCCAGGTCCCGTACAGCTGCCACGAGTCGAGCAGGCCGACGACCATGCCCTCGTCCTCGGTGAGGCGGAAGTCGGTCACGGCCTCCGCGCCGGTGGCGCGGTCCTTGGAGTGGACCTTGCCCTCGTCCGTCCATACCAGGTGCGTGGCGGAGAGCGCGCCCCGACGGGGGCGGGAGTCGGGCCGGTGGACGGAGGTCACCTTCGCGGTGGCGAGGTCCACCACGGCGAACTCGCTCCTCCACTCCGTCCCGTCCTGCAGGGAGTACGTGAGCAGGACCGAGCCGTCGCGCGCCTCGGTGGAATGGGGGTACTGGATGCCGGCCGGGACGCCTTCGACCTTCCGCTGGGTGAGGGTGCCGCCGGCACTGGTGACCAGGTGCAGCTCCACGGAGCCGTCGGCCTTCGTCACCTGCGCCAGGATCGTGTCCGGGGAGACGGCCTTGACGTAGGTGGCGTTCAGCGGGCGGAGGTCCATGGTGACGGTGCCGCCGCCGGGGGCCATGTCGCGCAGCTGCAGCACCAGGGAGCGGGCGGGGGTCGACCCCTTCCCGGTCATGATCACGTCGGTGCCGGTGGAGTCGGCCACCGGCGCGTCGATCACGGTGGTCGCCCCGTCCGCGAACCGGGTCCACCGGAGCATCCGCTTGCCGTTCACGGTCGTCTGGTTGAGGAAGCCGGTCCGCCCCACCGCAGCGGGCGGCTCGCCGCCCACCGGATAGGGGACGGGTGCCGCCGCCGTCACGGCCGTCACCGCGGCGGGCAACGGGGCGGCGTGGGCCGGGGCGGTCAGGACGCCCGCGCCGAGCGTGACGGCGAGGACGGTGGTGATCGCGGCGGACACACCCCGGCGGGACGCGGATCCGGACATGAAGTTTTCCTCCCGATAAGCGAGCTAGCGGCGCATTGGTACCGGCGCCGCTCTCTGAGACCTCCGTCCGGACCGGAAGGTTGTACGAGTGAACCGTCCGGCCTGCTCAGGGCCGTCCCGTGACCGTTGGTCACGGAAGGGGACGAGGCGGAGCGCACGGTCGTCTCCTTTCCTGAAGCCGCGATCGGCCCTGACGCCCCCCGCCGGTCCGATTCCCACGGCGAGGTCCGGCAGTTCGGGTCCGGGGACAGGCCTGGGGCGGGCTGGGACGGGCCTGGGCACGGGCCCTGCGTCCGGGCCCGGGTGCGGCTGTGCACACCGGTCCGTGGGCGCTCGTGGCCCGTCCGGTCTCCGGCGGCGAGGGACTCCGGGACGCTCGCGCGTTAGCGGGGCGTCAGCGAGGCGTCAGGGCGGGGGCCGAAGGTGGAGGCCGACCACACCAGGAGGCATCATGCGTCGACGTACGTTCCTCAAGGGGACCCTGATGGGCGCGGCCGCCACGGCCGTCCCGCTCTCCGCCCTGGCCCAGGGCTCGGCCGCCGCGGCCGGCACCGTGACCGTCGGCAGCATCGCGGCGCTGCAGAGCGCGATCGACGGCGCGGTCGCCGGGGACCGGATCGTCCTGGCCGACGGCTCCTACACCGTCCCGTCGTCCGGCATCCGCGTGACCGGCCGGAACGGCACGACCAGCGCCCCGATCAGCATCGTCGCGGCCAGCCGCGGCGGGGCCGTCCTGAACGGCCCGGTCAGCTTCGTCCTGTCGGCCTCCAGCAACATCACGATCAGCGGCTTCGCCTTCCGGCAGACGACCGGCCTCGCCATCCCCGCGGACTGTCCCCGCATCCGCCTCACCCGCAACGACTTCAAGCTGGCGGACACCGCCGGGCTCGACTGGGTGACGGTCCGCGGCGACGACGCCAAGGTCGACCGCAACCACTTCCACCACCGGACCTCGCAGGGCATCTTCCTGGTGGTCGACGGCCCCGGCACCACCGCCATGGCCCAGCGGACCCACATCCTCCGCAACTACTTCGCCGACCACTCCTACTCCGGCGCCAACGGCGGCGAGGCCATCCGCCTCGGCGTCAGCCACCGCGCCCTGTCCAGCGCCGCCGCCCTGGTGGAGCACAACCTCTTCGAGCGCTGCGACGGCGACCCCGAGGCGATCTCGGTCAAGTCCTCCGGCAACACCATCCGCTACAACACCCTCCGCGACAGCAAGGGCGGCATCGTCCTGCGCCACGGCAACGGCACCACCGTCGACGGCAACCACGTCCTCGGCGGCGAGAACGGCGTGCGCCTGTACGGCAACGACCACCTCGTGGTGAACAACCACGTCTCCGGCACGACCTCCCGCGGCATCGTCATCGGCAGCGGCACCACCCGCGACCACCACGACGGCGAGACGACCGAGCAGCGGCGCGGGAACGACGCCTGCGACCGGGCCGTCATCGCGCACAACACGCTCGTCGGCAACTCCGCCACCCTCTCCGGCGAGAGCCGGACCCACGAGCCGCGGGACGTCGTCGTCGCGGACAACATCCTCGTCGCCTCCAGCGGCAGCCTGGTGGACCTCGGCACCACCACCGGCTTCACCTGGCAGGGCAACATCCTCTGGGGCGCGGCCTCCGACGGCACCATCCCCTCCGGCGGTTTCCGCCGTGTCGACCCGCTGCTCCGCAAGGACGCCGACGGCGTCCACCGCCTCACCGCCACCAGCCCGGCCGTCGGCTCCGCCACCCTCGCCTCGCTCTCCCTCGCGGAGGACGCCGACGGCCACGCGCGCGGAACGACCCGCGACGTCGGCGCCGACGAGTACTCCTCCCTCGCGCCCGTCCGCCGCCCGCTCAACCCGACGGAGGTGGGCCCGAACGCGGCCTGAGCGACGCCCGGGGGCGGCCGCGGGGGCGGTCCCGCGGCCCGTGCCGCGGTCACCCCGCCGGAACCGCCCGGAAGCCGGTGCAGCCGAACCGCGTCCACGCGGCCCGGTCGTCGGTCTCGGCGCGGTACACGACCACCGTCCAGTCGCCGTTCCCCGACGTGACGGGCGGGGCGCCGGGGAAGTCCCGCGGATAGGCGAGGGCCCGCGGCTCCGGCCCGACCCGCACCGGCCGGGAGAGGTGGCCGAAGCCCTTCCCGCCGGGCGGCTTCACCCCGGCCACCAGCCGGTAGGTCCGGTCGCCGGAGAACGAGAGGCTCACGTCCGCCGAGGGCGCGCCGGAGCGGTACGCCACCGAGGTCGAGGACCTGCTGCCGGACGGTCCCGCCTCCGGGGGCCGGTCGCACTCCCCGGCTCCGAGCCGCGCCTGCCGCGGGTCCTTCGAAAGGACCCAGCGGACGTCGGAGGCCGTGGACGACGCCGTGCCGGGGCCGGTGGGCGTGCCGGGGCCGTTCCGGTCGCGTTCCCGGGGCGGGGTCGGGGCGGGCGTCCGGGAGGCCGGGGGGTCCTGCGCGCCGGCCGCGCCGCCGCCTCCCGCACCGCCGCCCGTGCCGTCCTCGTACCACCCCTGCCACGCGGCCGTGCCGAGCACGGCGGCCAGCGCCAGGGCCAGGACCGCGCCTGCCCACCGGTCGCGCCGCACGGAGGGCGCGACGGCGCCCGGCCCGGGACCCCCTTCGCGCACCGGATCGCGCTCGTCGCGCTCGTCGCGCTCGTCGTCGACGCGGGTCGGCGGCAGGGCCGTACCGCTCCCTCCGCCGCAGCGCGCGATGACCTCCGCCACGCCCGGCCGGTCCGCCGGGTCCTTCGCCACGCAGGCCCGGATCAGCCCGAGCAGTTCGGCGTCCCCGCCGGCGTCCACGGGCAGGTCGATCTCCTCGTGCACCGCGCGGTAGGAGACCGCTTCGGCGGGCCCGTCGCCGAACGGAGGGCGGCCCGTCAGCACGTACGCCATCGTGGCGCCGAGCGCGAAGACGTCGGCGGCCGGGGACGTCTCGTTGCGCAGCAGCACCTCGGGCGCGGTGAAGCCGGGTGTCCCCGGTGCCGCCCCGGTCCGCGTCAGGGCGGTGTCGTCCGGGCCGCGCGCGATCCCGAAGTCGATGAGCCGGGGTCCTCCGGCGGCCAGGATGACGTTCTGCGGCTTGAGGTCCCGGTGGGTGATCCCGTGCGCGTGGACGCTGTCGAGCGCCACCGCGAGCGCCCCGAACAGCGCACGGGACTCCCTCGCGCCGAAGGAGCCCCGCTCGCCCACGGCCTGACGGAGCGTCGGGCCGGGGACGTACTCGGTGGCCAGCCAGTACGGCTCCCCGTCCAGCGAGGCGCCGACCAGCCGCGCGGTGTGCGGGCTGCGGACGGCACCGACGGTGGCGACCTCCCGGCGGAACCGCGCCAGGACCTCCCGGTGCCCGGTGATCTCGTTCCGGATCACCTTCAGCGCGACCATCCCGCCGTCCGGTGAACGCGCCAGGTACACCTGCCCCATGCCGCCGGCCCCGAGGCGGCCGAGCAGGACGTGGTCGCCGATGCGCGCGGGGTCCTGCCCCGGTCTCAGTGGGTCCACGCCGCCGTACTCTAGTGCGGGCGCGGTCCGCGCGGCGGGGTCGCCGTCGCGTCCACGGTCCGACGGCCGGACTTCTCCCGTTGTTCTCGTCCCCGTCGTACAACCCTGTGGGCGCCCTGTGAGTCTTGCAGTCGATCACACCCCGATCGGAGCGATCGGACGTCCGAGGAGACCATCATCACCGCGATACGCAAGACCCTCACCGCCACCGCCGTCGTCGGCGCCGTCCTGGCGGGCTCGGCCGCCTGCGGGACGGTCGAGCAGCTGTCCGCCGGCAAGAAGCTCGACCAGGCCTTCGAGAAGCTGGGGAAGGCCACGTCGCTCTCCTTCGAGCTGGACCTCGACGTCGACGCCGAGACCCTCAGGGAACTGGACGCCTCGTCGGACCCGGAGCCGGGCGAGGAGATCCCGGACGAGGCCGCCGAGCTGATCGGCGGCGCGAAGATCAGCTTCACGGTCGAGTCGAAGAAGCCCCTGGCCGAGTCGGAGGAGAAGGACATCTCCGGCGCGGCGATGAAGGTGAGCACCGCGGACGGCGACCTGGTCGAGTACCGGGTCGTCGGCGACTACACCTACATCCGGTCCGACGTCCGGCAGCTCGGGGAGGCGATGGGCATGCCCCTGCCCTCCGCCGACCAGCTGCCGGCGGACGCCGGCGCCTTCAAGAAGGCGCTGGAGGGCGAGTGGATCAAGTTCGACACGAAGGCGATGGAGAAGGCCGGCGAGGAGCTGGGCGAGGTGCCGGGCGCCGACGGCGGCGCCCCGGCCGGCGAGGCCTCGCCCGAGCCCACGCTGGACCCCAAGACGCAGAAGAAGCTCCTGGAGGCGCTGCGCGAGGTCATCGCCCGCGACGTCGAGTTCACGACGGCCGGCGGCGCGGACGGCACCGAGCACATCGCGGCCACGGCGCCCTTCCGCACCCTGATCACGAACCTCGTCGGCGAGATCCGGCCGCTCTCCAAGGAGCTGCCGCCCGGCCTGGAGCTGCCGACGGCGGCCGACCTGAAGGACGCCCCCGACAGCAAGGTCACGGCCGACTTCACGCTCAAGAACGGCGAGCTGACCGAGGTGTACGTCGACCTGGCCAAGCTCACCGAGAACGCGAAGGTCGAGAAGTTCGGCTTCTCCCTGAAGCTGAGCGACGGCGTCACGCCGGTCGCCCCCACGGGCGCCACCGAGATGTCCCCGGAGGAGTTCATGGGCGGCTTCGCCGGCGCCATGATGCCGGAGGGCGAGGAGTTCGACGAGGAGTTCCTCGACACCGAGGGCCTCGACGCGGCCGAGGGACCCGAGGGGTCCGCGAACGCGGCGTGACGCACGGGACGGCCCGTGCCGGGGAAAACCGGGTGTCGCGACGCCCGGCCCCTGTTGGCGTCTCCGGCATGAAGCCCGCCGCTGGGACGACGACGCCGGAGAGCGTCCCGGCGCGCTGACGCTGTCTCAGTCCGAAGCCCCGGGGCGAGTGCCCCGGGGCTTCGTGCCGCGGTCGCCCGCCCCGTCCGCGAGGAGACCGCACCCCGTGAACGCCCACGCGCCGTCCCGGGACCGCGACCACGAGCACCTTCACGACCACGGGTACGAGCACGCCCACCGCGGGCTCGGCCGGGAGCTGGAACTCTTCGGCACCGACCCGCTGATCGGCGCGGGCCCGCCGTACTGGCCCCCGACGGCGCGACCGTGCGCCACGCCCTGGAGGAGTACATCCGCGAGGCCGAACGGCGGGCGGGGCACCGGCACGTCCACTCGCCCGTCCCGGGCACGCGCGAGCTGTACGAGCTCTCGGGGCACTGGGCGCACTGCAGCGACGGCATGTTCCCGCCGACGGACCTCGGCGGCGAGCAGGTCGTGCTGCGGCCCGGCCTCCGCCCGCACCACGCGCTGATCCACCGCTCCCGCTCCCGGAGTTACCGGGAACGCCCCCTGCGCCTGGCCGAGCTCGGCGGGATGTACCGCTCCGCGCCGGCGGGGGCTGGGCGGGCCGACCCGGATGCGGGGGAAGTCCTCCGCGGTGCAGTGGACGCGCGGCACTCCCCCGGTTCCCCTTCCCCGTCCGGTCTTTCGGCCAGGGCCTGAACCTTCGCGTCGGCGCGGTGGCGAACCTGGAGGGCCGCCTCGGCCTGTACCCGGCGCCGGCCGCCGCTGCTGTCGCGCACCGGCGGATCCGACGGCGCCGCGCACCGCGGTGCCGGTGCCACGGCCCGAGGCGTCGGTGCCACGGACTGCGACGGCATCGGCGAACTCCTAAAATCCGGTGCATGGCAACGCGACTCGTGCAGATCAACATGAAGGCCCACGACGACTCGGCGCTCGGCCGGTTCTGGGCGGAGGCGCTCGGTTGGGGCGTCGACAGCGAGGGACCCGGCGTGACCAATCTCGAACCCGTGGGCTTCGTCTACCCCGACCCCGTCGCCGTCTGCGTCGACCTCATCTCCCACCCCGAGCCGAAGACCACCAAGAACCGCGTGCACCTCGACCTGGCCACCGCCTCGGCCGCCCACCAGGAGGAGTTGGTCGCCCGCTTGAGGGGGCTCGGCGCGACGCTCGCCGACGTGGGGCAGGGCGACGTCCCCTGGACGGTCATGGCCGATCCGGAGGGCAACGAGTTCTGCGTGCTGGAGCCCCGTCCGCGGTACCGGGACACCGGGCCCGTCGCCGCGGTGGTGGTCGACTGCGCCGACCCGCGGGAGATGGCCCGCTTCTGGGACGGGGCGATGGACTGGACGCTGCACGAGGTCGCCGACGACCACGCGACCATGCGGTCGGCCGAGGGCGTCGGCCCCTACCTGGAGTTCGTCCGCACCCCCGACGCCAAGAGCGTGTGGAACCGCGTCCACCTCGACGTCAGGCCCTACCCCGGCGAAGATCCGGCCTCCGAGGCGGACCGGCTGCGCGCCCTGGGCGCCACCGACCCGGACTTCGACCGGTCCGCGATCCACTGGACGATCCTGGCCGACCCGGAGGGCAACGAGTTCTGTCTCCTGACCCCCCGCTGACGGAACGGCAGATTCCGGATCTTGTTCGATTGTCAGTGGCGGCTGGAACGATAGGAGCATCAAGCCGCCGAAGACGGGGAGTCTGCCATGTCCGGAAGCCAGAACTACATCAATCACGTCGCCCTCGTGCTGGACGCGAGCTCGTCCATGTCGCACCTGCGGGGCAAGGTCGTCGAGGTCGCCGACCAGCAGATCGCGTACCTCGCCCGGCGGTCGCGGGAGCTGGACCAGGAGACCCGGGTCACGGTGTACGTGTTCGCGGACAAGGTGGAGTGCGTCATCTACGACAAGGACGTGCTGCGCATGCCGTCCCTGAAGGAGCTGTACAAGGTCGGGGGGATGACCGCGCTGCTGGCGGCCGCGCTGAAGTCGCAGCGGGAGCTGGCGCAGACCGCGCAGCTGTACGGCGACCACAGCTTCCTGACCTTCGTCCTGACGGACGGCCAGGAGAACGCCAGCCACCGCTGCCCGGACTCCCCCGGCAAGCAGCCCCGCGCGCTGGTCGCGGCGGTGGCCGAGATGATCGAGAAGCAGGACGACAACTGGACGCTGGCCGTGCTCGTGCCGGACCAGATGGGCAAGCGCGAGGCCATGAACTGCGGCTTCCCGAAGGACAACGTCGCCGTCTGGGACGCCACGAGCACCCGGGGCTTGGAGGAGGCCGGCCACGTCATCCAGCAGGCCACGGAGAAGTTCATGGTCGGCCGGTCGAAGGGCATCCGCGGTTCGCGCGCGGTCTTCTCCGTCGGCGCGGAGGCCGTCAACAAGGACACCATCGCGGCGGCCGGCCTCACTCCGGTCGACGCGTCCGGCTACCAGCTGATCCCGGTCGCGCGCGACGTGGCGATCCGCGAGTGGGTGACCGAGTCCGGGCACACGTACCGGACCGGATGCGCCTTCTACCAGCTGAGCAAGTCGGAGAAGATCCAGGCGCGGAAGCGGATCGCCGTCCTGGAGAAGAAGACCGACCGCGTGTACACGGGCCCCGAGGCCCGCGCCCTGCTGGGCCTGCCCGACGAGGAGGTCCGCGTGAAGCCCGACCACAACGCCGACTTCACCATCTTCGTGCAGAGCACCAGCGTCAACCGCAAGCTCGTCCCCCAGACCCGCCTGCTGCTGATGAACTGACCGGCACCGGACGCCGGCACCCGCCCCGCCCCGGGCGCTCCCCGAGAGGAGAGCGCCCGGGGCGCCGTACGCACCGAGGACCCCGGCCCCCTCTTTCCCCGCCCCCGCCCCTCCCCCGGCCTCGGATCACAACGCCCGGCTGTCAGTGGTGGTCGGCAGGGTGGACACGTGACGAACCGAGACGACGAACACCGCACCCCCTCCGGCCCGGGGCGCTCCCGGCGGCCGAGGACCTCCTCCGGGAAACCGACTGGGGCGCGCTGCGGCACGCCTACGGGAGCGCCGAGGACACCCCGGCGCACCTGGTCCTGCTCCTGAGCGAGGCTCCCGAGGAGCAGGCCGAGGCCCTGGCGGTGCTCGAGATGTCCGTCCTCCACCAGGGGACCCCGTACAGCTCCACCGCACCGGCGGCCCTGTTCGTCGCCGCGGTCCTGGCGCATCCCCGGGCCTCGGCCGAGCACGAGGGCTTCTTCCCCTGGGACGACCGGGCCCGCCCCCCCCTGCGGGCCGCGCTGCTCGACCGGCTCGGCCGGATCGCCGACTCCGCCGCCTGCGGAGAGAACGCCGGCGGCGGCGAGGAACACTCCGTCGCGGACGAGGACACGGACGCGTACGAGGAGGAGCTCGAAGCGACCCGAGCGTGCCGGAGCATCCGGTCCGAGCTCCACGACGCGGTGGACCCTTCCTCGACGATCCGCATCCGGATACCCGCGGTTTCCTCGACGACCGGGATCCGGCCGTGCGCGCCTGCGCCGCGCTGGCGCCGAGCGTCGCGCACCTGCCCCGCGCCACCGACGTCCTGCTCACGGCCCTGCAGGACCCGGCCGCGGCGGACCGCTGGTTCCCGGAGCCCCTGCCCCTCGTCGACGGGTGGTTCCGCTTCGCCCTCCTGAAGGCCGCCCCCGACCGCGTCGGCGCCTTCGAGGACCTCGCCCCGGCGGCCATGGCCCTGGTGCCGCTCGCGAACGACCACACGGTCGACAGCGACTGGGGGCCCCTGCTCGTCAAGGCCTCCCGGACGGCCACCGCCCCGACCTGCCGCTGACGACCGCCCAGCGGGACCTCCTGGGCGCGATCGCCGCCAACGACGCGTGCTGGGGAAACATCGCCGACAAGACCCTCTGGCTCAGGAAAGCCGGCCTGCCCGAACGGCGCGACGCGTTCCGGGCACTGCTCTGAGCCCGCGCACGCACGCCGGGGGCGAACCCGTCTCCCGCCCCTCCGCGCACGGCGCGCCCCTCACGTGGGCGATGCGCCCTCCCGCCCCTGGAGTCCGGGGCACCACGGTCCTCAGGCGTCCGGGAACCAGGAGTCGCCCCGGCTCCAGTGGGTCGCCCAGCCCGTGAAGCCGGGGGTGCCGGGCATCGGGGAGGTTCCCGGGCGGGTGCCGAAGGGGACGGCGCCGTACTCGTCGATCATCCAGATCTGGCCGCGTTCCGGGCCGGTGACGACGAGGTGCCAGTACATGCCGCAGCCGTCGGTGCCCAGGAGCAGGGAGCCGTGGTCGTACGCGGCGTCCGTCCGGGCCTCCAGCTCCTCCTGGGAGAGCTCGCCCTCCTCACCGGTCTCGTCCTCCTCGTCGGCTCCCTCCCACTGCCACGGCTCCGTGAGCGGGAAGGGCTCCGCCAGCCGGCGTTCGGGACGGTCCGCGCCCCAGTCGGAGGGAGTGCGGGCGAGGGGAAGGAGGCCGTAGTGGGGGGGTCCTTCGCGGAGGCCGTCGCAGATCTCCGCGACGAAGGTGCGGTACGGCTCCGGGAGGACGATGCCGTGCTCCGCCTCGAAGGACCGCACCGCCGCCCAGCCGGCCGGGGGCGCCGCCTCGGGGCGGGACGCGAAGAGCTCCCGGAGGGCGGCCGCCTCGGCCGGGGCGCAGGTTTCCGTGTTCACGCCGGTCATCATGCACGGCCCCACGGGAGCGGTCCGACAGCGGGGTCCGGCTCGCCGCGGCCCCCGTCGCATCCCGGGCCCCGCCACCCGGACACCGGCCCGGGGCTCAGGCGGAGGTGAGGGCCGTGACGAGGAGGGTGAAGGCGCCGATGACGACGGCGACGCGGACGTAGTGGTAGCGGTCCCAGCGGTTCGCCTGCTCCTTCCAGTCGGCGGGCCGGTTCTCGGGGGTCCAGGTCTTGCCCCGGTTGTTGATCGGGACGAGCAGCAGCAGCGACATGACCACGCTCAGGACCAGGAGTCCGGCGGCGGTGACGACGAGTCCGGTGCCGGGCCGGTGCCATCCGGCGACGGCCCAGACGCCGGCGAGGACGAGCGAGGTGACGTACCAGACCGGCATCACGGCACCGAGCATCCGGCCCCCGCGGGCACGGGCGAGCACGACGCTGTCGTCGGGAAGTCCGCCGAGGATCGGGTTGATGACGAAGGCCACGGAGAACTCCACCCCCACCATCAGGCCGACGGTCACGGTGGTGAACACCTCGAACACGTTGAACATGACGCCCCCTCAAGGATCTAGCAGTGCTAGCTGATGAGGCAACGCTAGTACTGCTGCCGCTCTATTGTCTAGCGGTGCTAGCATCGAGACATGTCGGTACAGGAACGCAAGGAGCGCGAGCGGGCGGGCCGCGAGCGCCTCATCGTGGCCACGGCCCGCGAACTCGCCGAGGAGCAGGGCTGGGACGCGGTCACCACCCGCCGGCTCGCCGAGCGCATCGAGTACAGCCAGCCCGTCCTCTACAGCCACTTCCGCGGCAAGCGCGAGATCATCGGCGCCGTCGCCCTCGACGGAGCGGCCGAGATGGCCGTGGCGCTGCGCGCCGCGTCCTCCGCCGCCGACGGCCCCCGGGCCCGGGTCGCCGCGCTCGCCCGCGCCTACCTCGACTACGCCGTGCGCAACCCGGCGGTCTACGACGCCATGTTCCGGCTCGACGGCGGCCTGGCGTTCGCCCGGGAGGACACCCCCGCGCCGCTGAAGGACGCCTTCGCCGCCCTGCTGGAGACCCTCGGCGAGGTGGCGGGCGACGGTGTCCACCCGGGACTGTTCACCGAGACGTTCTGGGCGGCCCTCCACGGACTCGCCACCCTGACCCGGTCCGGGCGGCTCCCTCCCGAGCACACCGACGTCAGGGTGGACCTGCTGGTGGACCGGCTCGCCGCGCTCTGACGCCCCGTCCGGGACCGTACGCGGCCGGGACGGTGACGCCCTCCGCCACGACCGGTGCGCGGCCGGGGCGGTGGCGCTCTCTCCGCCCCGGCCGGTGCGCGGCCGGGGCCGTGGCGCTCACGGCCGGACCGGCGGCACCAGGTCGCTCTCGCTGACGGTGTACGTCAGCGGGGGGTAGGTGAAGTCCGTCTCGTCGTTCTCGCGGCGGCGCAGCCGGTGGAACGCGCGCCGCTGCTCCTCGTCGGCCTGTGTGAGACGCGCGCCCCACGGAAGGTACGGGTGTCCGCCCCGGAACCGCAGGAGGGTCTTCGAGGTGCGGAACGTCACGCCCAGCCACGGGTTGTCCGCCGCCTGCGCGGGCGCGTCCAGGACGATGCGGTGCCGCAGCCGCCGGTTCGCGTCGACGGAGAAGGCGACGACGCCGTGGTGCGCGAGGGGGACCTCGAGGCTCTCGCCGCCGGCGCCCTTCTCTTCGACGATCAGCGTCCGCCGCGCGCCCGCTCCGGGGTCCCGGTAGCAGGAGAAGACGGCGATGGACGACCCGTCCGCGAGGTCGAGGGCCTGGTCGGAATGGGCGCCCATCCTCCTGTAGGCGTTCGTGTAGCTCTCGATGAGGGCGTTGTCGAAGTCGTGCGGGAGCGCCGCCCGTTCCCGTATCCACCGTGCCAGCCGTTCGTGGACCGGCCGGAAGCACTGCGCCGGGGCGGTGTACCGCGTGGTGGTGCGGACGAGGGGCACGCCGCCCTCCTCGTCGACCCGGGTGAGCACGGCGCCGCGCCGCCCCTTTCCCAGCTCTTCGAGACGGGCCGACGCCGACAGCTCCTCGAAGAGGTTCGCCTCGGCGGACAGGGAGTACGAGCGGATCTCGTCCGAGACCCTAGATCCGGGGCGCAGCGTAGTCTCCCTCGTTCATGCTGAAGGTGAAGGCGTCGCCGTAGTCGACGAAGGACGAGCTCCTGTTCTCCTCGGCGTACAGCCCGCGCAGCTCGTCCATCCCGGCCGGGGTGGGCGGTTCCAGCTCCACCGGGCCCCCGGCCGTCTTGAGGAAGGTCCGGCCGTCCTCGTGGACGGCTTCGGCGTTCGAACACCGCACCACGTACCCCAGCCGGGTCGGCAGCAGGTCGGCGTCCAGCGTCGACGGCCGGATCTCGTGCGTGTACAGGCGGTTGGTGGAGAGGGGCATGAAGAAGACCGAGCCGGGGTGGAGGGTCAGGGTGAACTGGGGCGGAAGGGCGGCCCCGCCCCCCTCGCCCGCGGGCTCCTTGAGGCGGAAGTGGAGCCGGGTCAGCGCGCTGGTGTTCCCGACGCCGCGGTCGAAGGGGTCGTCGGGCAGGGGACGCAGCCGGTCGAGGCCGTCGTAGAAGGTGCAGAAGGCCATGACGCCGTTGACGGGCATGTCCTTGGTCTTGTCGGCGTGGGAGGAGATCCTGGCCTTGGACTGCTTCCGCTCCGGCGTGGCGGGGGTGTTGTGGTAGGTCTGGGCGAGGACGTGGTTGAGCGGCGCGTGGTCCCGGAAGACGGCGGCGGCCTCGCGGTTCAGCGCGTCGACGATGCCCGTGTCGGTGGGACGGAAGCCCTCGGTCGGGCCCGAGAGGTTCGTGGAGCACCGCAGCAGACGGAAATGCAGGGCGTCGCCGGTGCGGACGACGGGCGTCAGGTAGATGCCGCTGCGGCGGGCCGTACCGGCCTTGTCGGACTCCCTCAGCGACTGGAACGCGTGCTCCGCGCGGATCCGCCCGAAGTGGTCCTCCTCGGGTGCGAAGTAGCGGTGGTAGTACACGCCGACGCCGTGGACGCGGACGGGGACCCGGCCGAGGCCGACGGAGGTCAGGGGGGCGCCGGCCGCCCCACCGCCGCCGTGCGACGACTCCTCGACGGCGAACACCCGGTCGGCCGCGCGGAGCGGGCGGGAGCCGGCGGGACCCGCCGGGCCACCGCACAGGTAGACGGTCTTCCCCGCCAGGTCGGGCGCACCGCCGGCCAGCTCCTCCGGCGTGATCGTGGTCCCGAAGAAGTCCCTGATCACGACGTGGTCGTGCATGGAGGCGGGCGCGACCAGGACGTTGTTCCCGTCCTCGACGCGGGCTTCCCCCGGCCCTGTCAGCTCTCCCGGCCGTGCCTGCTCTGTCGGCTCTGTCCTGTGGTCCATCGAACGGTTCCCCCCTGTTCGGATCGGATCCCGAGGGCGCCCCGGCCCCTCGTGGCCGCGCACCCCTTCACCCGCTCTCGTCCTCGTCCGCTCTTGTCCTCGCCCGCGCCCGCCCGCAGTTCGGCGGGGAGCGTCCCCGGGGGCGTCACGCCGGGAGGCCCCCTCCGGTCGCGACGGGCGTCCCGTCCCGCCGGCCGAGCCGGTCCAGGACGCGGTCGCGCAGGAGCTCGTACTCCGCGTGGAGTCTGCGCCACTCCTCGAAGGGCGGGCGGGGGACGACGACGCCGTCGGTGACGGTCTCCTCCGGCCCGAACTGCTCGCGGGTCAGGTCGATCTCGACGCCCGTGCCCAGGCGGTTCCACCAGTGGTGGTCCACGCGCTCGCCGGCCACGTGGACCTCGCCGCGGAGCAGCTCGCCGCCCAGGAGGTCGTTGACCACCATCGCGGTCACCCCGCACTGGTCGCGCGCCGGGTTCTCCTCGGTCCAGCGCGCGCGGTACTCGGGCGTGCAGGTCTCGGCGCTCCAGCTGTCGCGGACGGCTCGTTCGATGTCGGAGAGGAGCAGAGGCGTCATGCCCGTGATCGTGTCACGGGGCACCGACAACGCGCTCCCGGGCGTTCCCCGGCGGGTGCGCCGGCCGCCCGCCCGCAGTGCGGAACCGGCCACTTGCCGGCGCAGGGCCGCCCGCCGGACTCCCCCGCCCGGGCGGGGGAGGCCCGCCGCGAGCAGCCACGGGCACGGGACCTGGTGACGGGGCCACGTCCCCGTGGGGGTCCCCGCCCTTGATCGCCCTGCCGCGCAAGGGAAGGAACAGGCCACCGATCACTCGCCGACACGACGCGCCGGGTGCGAGGATCGCCGCACGGACGGGGACGGCGGACGGTCCGCCGGTCCCCCGCCGAGGGACGGTGGCACGTGGACGACGACGGGATCCGGGCACGGTTCGACGACAGCGTCCGGGTCGAACTGCTGCTGGACGCCCGCGCCGTCCCCGCCTCCCGGAAGGAGCGGATCCGGAGCATCGCCCATGCCCTCGGCTACGAGCTGCTCACGGTCGAGACGACCGGGTTCGCCTTCGGCGCGGTCGGGGACGTCTTCGGCACCACCGGAACCGCCGCCGTGCGGTTCGTCTTCGGGCGCGTCGAGGCTCCCGACGCCCGCCGCCGCCGCGAGCGCACCCTCGCGCGCCTGCGGGCGGGCGGACCGGTCCTCCCGCCCCTGGGCGAAGCTCCCCCTCCCCCTCCCCAGCCCCCGCCGCCGGCCCGTCCGCCGGCGCGGGGGCCCCGGCCCCGCGCGAGCGTCCTGCCTCCCGGCCCGCCGCCGCCTCCCCCGGTGGCCGGGCCGCGCGAACGCGGCCCCCGTGTCCCGCCGATGCCGCTCGGCCCCCCGCCGCCTCCGCCACCGCCACCGCTTCCCCCCTCCCCTTCGCCTCTCCCGCCTCCCCCTCCCCCGGCCGCCGTGCCGGCGCCCGGTACCGCGCCGCCGGCCGGCGCCCGCTGACCGGGCGGGACGGCGCAGGGGCGGCGGCCCGGCCTCGAAGGCCGGGCAGCCGCCCCCGTGGCGCCGGATGCCGGTCGGTCAGCGGGACATGAGCTCCTGGCGGAGGGCGTCCAGGACCTGGGCGGCCTCCGGATGGCCGGCCTCGCGGCAGCGTGCCGACGCCGTCGTGAGGCGGGCGATCGCCTCGTTGGCGCGGTCGAGGCCGTTGCCTTCGATCAGGGCCGCGACACGGACCGCCTCGGCGCGCGGCAGCTCGCCCTGCTCGCCGCCCTCGCCGTGGGCGGCGACGGCGGCCTCGGCCTCCGGCAGCGCCTCTTCGTGGCGGCCGGCCTCGGCGAGGACGCGGGCGCGCCGGTAGTGGATCTCGCCGCGTTCGTACCAGACGGCGAAGCCCTCGTCCCCGGAGGGCAGCGCGGCGAGGACCCCGTCGGCGGCGGCCAGGTACTCCAGCGCGGCCTCCGTCCCGGGGTCGGCGGCGACGCTCCCGGCCCCCTCTCCGGCTCCGGCCCCGTCACCGTCCCCGGCGGTCCGCGCGGGTGCGCCTGCGCCGTCCCGGTCCTTCGGCGTGAGACGGGCGAACTCGCGCATCATCAGCAGGACGATCGGCGGGTTGGGCGCCTCGGCGTGGGCCGCCACGGCTCGCTCGTACGCCTTCGCCGCGGCGTCCCAGCGGCCGGCCAGGGCGAGGGTGGTCGCCGCCTCGGCGGCCACCAGGGTGAGGACTCCGGCCCGCTCGTCCTCCGGCCAGCCGGCGACGGTGTCCGCGAGGCGGAGCAGCTCCTCGGCGGCCGGCAGGAACTCGTCCAGCTCGC
The DNA here is from genome assembly GCF_014650895.1 of Streptomyces omiyaensis. GTDB lineage: Bacteria > Actinomycetota > Actinomycetes > Streptomycetales > Streptomycetaceae > Streptomyces > Streptomyces omiyaensis. The sequence continues at coordinate 26,287 of NZ_BMVV01000041.1, read as the reverse complement.
GCAGGCCCCGGCCGAAGGTCAGGCGGGCCTGGGCGAGGGTGCGCGCGTCGACCCCGGACGCCGCGTCGTCGGAGAGGACCGACTCCAGGACGGCGACGGCGTCGGCCGGCCGGCCGGAGCGGGCGAGGACGTCCGCGAGCTGGAGGCGCGCCTCGGTGGCGCTGCCGGGCTCGTCCGCCTGGTCGAAGCGGACGGCGGCCTCGGAGAGGTGGCGGACGGCGCCGCCGTGGTCCCCGAGGTGCGAGGAGGCGTGCCCGAGCAGCAGGTACGTCGGGGCGGCCGCGAACGTGGTGTCGTCGTGCGCGACGGCGTCCGCGAGCGCGGCGTGGAGCAGGTCCACCGCCTCCTGCGGCTGGTCCTGGGCGAGCAGGACCTGGGCAAGGAGGGCCGACGGGCGCGGCCGGCGCCAGGGCCGGCCGGCGGTTTCGAGGTCCTGGAGGGCCTCGCGGAGTTCCCGTTCGGCTTCGGGCATGGCGCCCCGGCGGGTGAGCACGTCGGCGCGGAACTGGCGGGCGTTGGCGCTCTGGTGCGGGTGGCCGAGGCGGAGCGCCTCGGCGCGGAGGGCGCCGACGCTCCGCTCGAACCGTTCGGCCGCCCCGGCGGGGTCCCGGGAGGCCCCCGCGTCCTCCGTCCCGGTCCCTGTCCCGCCGTCGCCCTCGCCGCCGTCGCCCTCCCGGGCCAGGACGCCGAGCAGTTCCTGGTACGCGGCGAAGGCCACGGAGTAGAGGAAGGAGAGGTACGCCAGGGTGCGCTCGGTGCGCAGGTCGGCACCGAACGCGGCCTCCGCGGCACCGAGCGGCTCGCCGTCGAGGGGGGTCTCGGCGAGCAGCTTCTCCGCGAGGGCGCTCAGCTCGTCGAGGGCGGCCCGGGCCGCGGCGGGGTCCCGGACGCTCCCGTCGCCGTCGCGGGAGCCCGGGGTGGTCGTCCAGGCGAGGGAGCGGGCCCGGGCGGAGAGGGCGTGCCAGGGCATGTCCAGGCTCTCGAAGCGGGCGATGGCGGTGGCCAGTTCGGCGACTCCGCCGGTGTGGCGGTCGGCCAGCCAGAGGCGCTGGGCGTCGTGCTCGGCGAGTTCGGCCAGGAGGAGCTCCTCGGGACCGAGGGCGTCGTCGTGCGGCGCGGCGGCGTCGGCGCGGAGCTCCGCGATCCGCGTCCAGAGCCTGGTCTCGCCGGGGTGGCCGTCGCGCGACAGGCGGCGGGCCTCGCGCACCAGAGCGGCGTAGTCGTCGGGGACCTCGATCCGGGCGGCGGCGGGGACGGCCGACGCGGAACCGGTGCCGGATCCGGGGGTGCGGGTGACCGCGCGGGCGCCGGCGGAGGCGCGCAGGCCGAGCGGGAGCGGCTCGTCGAGCAGCGGGCGGCGGGCGAGCCGGTCCCCGCGCCGGTCGCCGACGGCACCGGTGCCGTTGCGGGCGTCGAAGGCGGCGGCGAGGGGTTCGGCCTCGGCGCGGACGTGGGCGAGGAGTCCGGCGGCCGTCCAGTCGCGCCCGGGCGGGCCGGCGACGGCGGTGGCCTCGTGTCCGTCCTCGACGAGGCGGGCGAGCAGCACCTCGACGCCGGTGAGGAAGGCGAGGCGGTCGAGCGGGGCGCCGGTCGCCTCGAAGAGCGGCCGGTTCTCGGCGAGGATCTCCAGACCGCGGCCCTCGTTGCGGGAGAGGGCGCAGAACTCCAGGTGGAGGCCGACCTCGGCCTGCATGCCGGTGTTGCCGCGCACCTTGCGGTAGCCGGTGAGGTGGTGGGAGCGGGCCTCGTCGACGCGGCCGGTGCGCAGCAGCGGCAGCAGGGCGCGGGCCTGGCTCATCTGCGGTTCCTCGCTGCACCCCTGGTCGCCGTCGAGGACGGGCCGCCAGGTGTCGAGGGCCGCCGCGTCGTCGCCCTCGCCGACGCGGTGCCAGGCGTGGTGCCGGGTCTCGCAGGCCTCGCAGTCGCTGAGCTCGGTGCGGGGGCGGGTGGCCCAGAGGTCGTACGCGTCGGCGGCGGCGGTGCCGGTGTGGTGGGCGAGGTGGTAGCGCATGGCGGCCACGGGCTGGACGCCGTGGCCGGCGGCCTCGTACCGCTCGCGCATCTGGTCGATCCAGCCGCCGATGGCCGTCAGCGGCACCTCGGGCACCTGGAGGAGGGAGGTGGTCACCCACTTGAAGCGCCAGAAGACCTGGTGGGCCTCGTAGGGGCTGAAGGAGTCGGGCGCGGAGTCCCACAGCTTGAGGATGCGGGCGAAGGCGACGGGCGACTTGCGCTGCTCGCCGGTGAACTCGTACGCCGTCATGAGTTCGAGGAGCGCGGTGACGAGCACGTCGGGCTTCTCGAAGGCCTCGGCGGCCTCGACGAGTTCCTCGGCGGTGACGGTGCGTGCCAGGCCGTGGGGGCGCTCGTGGTTCTCGCGGAGCGCTTCGACGACGGCCTCGGGAGTGTCCAGCATCTACAGTTCCTTCCGGGGCTCGGAGCCGGGGGCGGCGTCGCCGGGGTGGTGCATGGCGTGGGTGAGCAGGCCGATGAAGGCCCGGTTGAGCAGGGCGCTCTCGCTCGCCCGCAGCGGGCGGCGGCTGAGGAGCAGCGCCTGGCCGTAGAGGGCCTCGGCGGTGGTGACGGCGAGGCCGCGCTCGCCGATGGTGAGGGCCTGGCGGACCAGCGGGTTGAGGTGGTTGAGGACGAGCTGCGCGCGCGGGGTCTCGTTCCGGAGGGAGCCGAGGATGTCGGCCCACAGGCCGTCGCTGTCGGCGGCGAGGCTCGACCGGGTCCGCTCGTGCCGGGCGTCGCGGTTGTCGAGGAGCAGCGCGGGCGCGGTGACGGGCTGGAAGTCGCGCAGGACGACGTCGCAGTCGTGGACGCCGATCGTCTCGCGGGCGACCGCGAGGAAGGCGGCGGCGCGGAGTTCGGCGCCGGGGTCGACGGCGTCGAGGTGGGCGGTGACGGTGGCCGGGTCGAGGTCGGTGACGGTGCTGCCGGGCCGGATCTCGGGCAGTCGGTGCACGAGGTCGCGGTCGTAGGTGTAGCCGCCGTTGACGACGCCGAGTCCGGCGGCCGAGGCGATCGGCGCGACCTGGCGGAACTCCTCGACGCTGCGGGTCACCAGGAGCGTCGGGTGGGTCCGGGCGAACTCCTCCAGCGTGACGTTGCCGTCGGTGGTCTCGAACGGCAGCCAGGGCAGCACGATCCGCAGCAGCTCGTCGTCGTAGCGGGCGAGCGCCTTGACCGCGAGGTGGTGGGTGTCGATGAAGCGGTGGAGGAGGGCGGGGTCGCTGGCGGCGAGCCCGGTGAGCCAGTCGCGGATCCGGTCGCCGAGGGCGTCCCGTACGGCCGAGAGCGTGCCGTCCTCGTACAGCGACTCGCGGGAGGCGGTCGGCCGCAGGCTGGTGGTGTCGACGACGCAGCGCACGAAGAACGCCCACTCGGGGAGCAGTTCGGGCGCCTGGTCGGTGAGGAGCATGCCCTTGAGGTGGACGCGGTGGCCGGCGCGCTGGGCGGGGCTGACGGCGTTCGGCAGGACGTAGGCGACGCCGCGCAGTCCGGCGGCCGGCAGGTCGAGCTCGATGGTGTCGAGCGGGGTGAAGTCGAAGAGGTCGCGGCAGTACGCGGTGTACGCCTCGCGCTTGGCCAGCGGGGAGCGGTGCGTCCTCTCCCACGGCGGTGCCTCGTTGATCCGGTGGTCGTCGCCGCGCGCGTCGACGACGGTCACCTCGTGGCGCAGGAGCCGGCCGTAGTGCCGGGCGAGGGCGACGACCTGCTGGGGGCCGGTCCACTCGGCGTTGTCGGCGCGCGGGACGAGCTTCACCGTGGTGCCCGGCTCGGGGAGCGTCGAGGACGGGAGGGTGCGGATGGTGTAGCGGCCGTCGGAGTGGCCGCGCCACTCGACGGTGGGGGCGGCCGGGTCGGCGGCGGACCTGCTCAGCACCGTGATCTCGTCGGCGACGACGAAGCAGGCGAGCAGGCCGATGCCGAACTGCCCGATGAACTCGCCGCGCGCGGCGTCCAGTCCCGCGCCGTCGAGCACGCCCTCGGCGGTCCGCTTGGAGCTGCGTCCGATGGTGGCGAGGAAGCGGTGCACGTCGGCCTCGGTCAGGCCGATGCCGGTGTCCGTGACGGTCAGCGTCTCCCCGGTGCGCACGGTGATCGTGCCGGCCGCGCCGGGCGTGAGCGCCTGCCGGGCGGTGATGGCGTCGACGGCGTTCTGGAGCAGCTCGCGCAGGTAGACGCGGGGGCTGGAGTAGAGGTGGTGGGAGAGGAGGTCGACGAGGCCGCGCAGATCCACCTGGAAGGTGTGGTCCGTCGGGGAGGTCGGCGACGTCTGGGGGGAATCGGGGTGGGACACCTGGCGCGGTCCTTCGGTGCGCGCCCGCGCACGAGGGGCGCGGGCGGGGTCGGGGTGTGTGGTCGGGCGGATCGGGGGAGGGTGCGGGCGCTACGCGTCCCGCGGGCGCGGGACGGTGCCGGGCCCGGTGCCGGGCGGCGGCACGGATGTCCGTGCGGACGCGCCTCGGACGCGGTGGCGGGGCGGGGCCGGGCGCGGGAGGCTGTGGGCGGGCTCAGGTACGGGTACGGGCGCGGGAACCGGTGGCCGGGTGCGCGCACCCGTACGGGACCGGTGGCGGTTCCGGAGGCGGGAGGAGCGCCGCCCGGCTCCGGCCCGGAGGTGCCGTCGGGGAGCACCGGTCCCGCGCCGCCCTCCCGCGCGCCGGTCCCCGGCGTCCGCCGCTCAGCGTCCGGCGAGCGCGCGGCGCGCCTTGTAGGACGCGACCGGGTCGCCGTCGAGGTAGTACCAGGGGAACTCGGTGACCCGTCCCTCGGTGGCCAGGAAGAACTCGCGCGCGGCGGTGTGGTCCCCGGCCAGGGAGAACGCCATGGCGAAGGTGTTGAGGACCTGGAGAGAGCCGCGCCCGGGGACGAAGTCCCGGTGCCGGACGGAGTGGTCGGCCGCCCTGTGGAGGGAGGCGATCACCTGCGGCTGCCCGATGTAGCGGGCGTCCGCTCCGGAGTCGAGGTGGAGCCAGTGCTCGATGTGCGCGACGGCGACGAGCTGGCCGAGGAGCGTCCCGCCCGGGGCGTCGAAGGCCGACCGGTGGGCGAAGTCGTGCATCTCCTCGTGGGAGCCGCCCCACTTCCGGCAGAGCTGCTGGAGCCGCTGCTGGTGCGCCCCCAGGTGGTGCGGGTCGCGGCGCACCGTGGCCTCGAAGCGGCGTCGCGCCACGTCGGGTCCGACTTCGAGTCCGCGGCCGGTGACCTGGAGGGCGTACCAGGGCGAGGTCCAGCCGGGTTCGCGCTCGGCGACCTCGTAGAGCCACGTCTCGGCCTCGGCGAGCCGCTCGTGGAAGACCTGGAACTGCTCGCGGGAGACGTGCCGGGCGCTTGCGGAGGTCCTGGCCTCCCAGGCCCAGCTGATGTGCCGGACGCCCGCGACGAGGCGCGGCAGCGGGGCCTCGGGCTCCGCCGCCACCACGTCGGCGATCCATCCCTCCACGCCGGCGACGTCGCCCACCGCCCAGAGCAGGCCCGTGCGGTCCTCGCTCTCGGGCCGCGCGTCGAGCACGTCGCGCACCGCCGCCCAGTCGCGCGCCGCCGCGGCCTCGCGGACGCGTCCCGCCTCCGGGTCCCCCGCGTCCTCGTCGACGCGCGCGACGGGCCGTCCCGTCAGCCGTCCCAGCGTGTTCCCCAGCTCCCTGAGCAACGCCATGTCCCCACCCCTTGCCGTGTTCGCACGGGGTGGACCGGTGATCGTCCCGCCCCGTGGATGTAGTGACTATCACGCACGACCGACATGCGCACACCCGTTTGGCCTCGCCCCGGCTCCCGGAGGACGTGCGCGAGGACGACGGGACCGCGGGCACGGGCGCTCCGGCCGTCGGCGGTGCGCCCCGGGGTGGGCCGGCATGACGGACGTCCCTCCTCCCGCCGGGGCCGGGACCACCGCCGCGCCGGTCCGGGAGCCGCCGCGCGAACAGCATCCCGATCCGGCCGGTCTGCCCGTGCGGCTCGGAGCGCGCGGCCGGGACGACCGGCTGCGGCGGCTGGGGGACGGCTCGACCGTACGGCTGCCGCGGGCGACCGGTGCGGCGGACGCGCGGCCGCTGAGGGAGCACACCCGGGTGCCGGTGCCCTGGCGGTCCGGCGGTCCGGGGAGCCTCCGGAGCGGTTCCCGCGTCCCCGGCTGGTCACCGCCTGGGTTCCGGGCACTCCGGGCGACCTCGCACCCGTGACCGGTGCGCCGGACGCGGCCGGGCGCGCCGCCGCGTTCCTGACGGCCCTGCACCGGCCCGCTCCGGAGGGGGCGCCCGCCGGACGCGGGTGCGGCGGACCGCCGGACGCTTCCACCGCGCCCACCGCCCGGCGGTGGGCTCCGCGGCCCTCCGCCGCGCCCGGGGCCGGGCGGTCTTCCGCGCGCTCGGCGGCCTCCTCATCGGCGAGGCCGGCCGCCTCGGCGGCAAGCCGACCCGGGGACCGCCCGCGGCCCTCGCCCTGCGCCGTCCGGTCGCGTCCGCCCGGGGCGGCTCGGCCGGGAGCCGTCCGGACGCGGTGGGGAGGGCCCGCGCCCCGGACCGGACGGAGCGGAAGCGGTGAGGGCCGCATGGCCGCGGGACGCGCACTCGCGTACGCCCTCCGCACCGTCCGTCTCACGGGCGCAGCACCGGGAAGCCGACCGTCGCCCACAGCTCGCGCGGCGGGGTGGCGGGCAGGCGGTCCGGGGTCTGGTCCTCGGGGGTCCACACGTGGACGGTCCGGGCGGGGACGGCCCGCGCGTCCGGGGCACCGAGCGGTGCCCAGCCCGGGTCGCCGGTCGCGGCGAAGCCGGCCCAGGCGCGGACCATGCGGCGGGCGAGGCCGTGGTCCGCCTCGGTGGGGGCGCAGCCGATGAGGAACGACAGGCGCGGGTCGGCGTGGTTGCCGAAGGCGAACGGCACGTCCGCGCAGTGCCAGGCCCGGACCGCCGTACCTCCGCCGTCCCGGCTGCCGCTCCCGGCCTCGGCTCCGCTCCCTCCCCCGGTCTCGTCCCCGCCCGCGCCGCCCCCGCGCCGTCGGTCGAACCGGGACAGGTACGTCCGGCCGCCCGCCTCGGCGTGGGCGTCGGCGAGCCGGTTGCCGAACTCGCCGAAGAGCAGGTCGCCGAAGACGGCGAGGTACACGTCGCGGACCGGGGCGTGGGGCCGCGCGGCACGGTAGCCGTCGACCAGTTCGGCGGGGAGCCCGAAGTCCTCGGCGAAGCGGGTCAGTTCGGCATCCGTGTTGAGCTCGGCGCAGCTGCCGACGGCGTCGAGCAGCCAGTACTCCTCGGTGGTGTGGCAGACGAGCAGGTCGACGTCCCGGCCCGCTCCGGCGGCCAGCGCCGTGAGGGGGTCGACGGGCAGCGCGTCCCCGCCGAGGACGGGCGCGAAGAGGGAGGGGTCGTAGTGGCGGGACCCGGAGGCGGGGTCGGCGCGGTACGTCTGGACCACCCGGTCCGCCGCGGCGACCAGGGCCTCCGGGGGCGCCGAGGCCAGGCCTTCCGGGGTGGCGGGGCGGCCGGCCTCCGCCGCGATCTCGCGGGTGGTCGCCGCGGCGACGGCCCGGGTGTGGAAGACGCTCGCGGGACTGTGCGCGATCGCGCGGCGGAACAGTCCCCGGGCCCGGTCCGTCACCATCAGGCAGGCCACGGCGGCGGCGCCCGAGGACTGGCCGGCGACGGTGACGTTCCCGGGGTCCCCGCCGAAACCGGCGATGTTCTCCCGCACCCAGCGCAGGGCCGCCACCTGGTCGAGCAGCCCCCGGTTGTCGGGGAGGGCCTCGCCGCCGGTGCCGGGCAGGTGCCCGAAGCCCTCGAAGCCGAGCCGGTGGTTGAGCGTCACCACGACCAGTCCGGCCCGCGCCAGGGCCGTACCGTCGAAGTCGGGCTGGGCGGAGGAGCCGAAGGCGTAGGCGCCGCCGTGGAACCAGACGAGCACGGGCAGGGAACCGCCGTCCGGAGCCGGCGTCCACACGTTGACCGTGAGGACGTCCTCGTCGCCGGGCGACCAGACGGGCGCGCCGGGGAGCTCCGCCGACTGCGGCGCGACCGGCCCGAAGCGCGTACCGTCCCGGACCCCGCTCCACGGCGCGGCCGGCTGCGGCGCCCGGAACCGGTCGGCGCCGAAGGGCGGCGCGGCGTACGGGACGCCGAGCACGGCGACGACGTCGTCCGCCGCCCGGAAACCCCGGACCTCACCGCACGTCGTCCGGAACACGTCGTCCACGAGCACTCCCCCTGCGTCTCCCCGGGCGGCGCGCCGACGGTCCGACGCGCCGGACCCAGCCTCCCTGCCGCCGCCCACCGGGTCCAACACCGGAACGGGCGTGATCCACTCGCCCGCGATGTGAAAGAGCGGTGCCCCGGGGCGCCACCGGCGTCCGCCGCTCTCCGTCCGCCGTCCCGGATCGTTCTTCCGTACGCTGGCCGCATGCGTATGCGTCCCACTCTGACCTGGACACCGGCCGAGGACCTTCCGCCGGGCACGACGGATCCGGAGCCCGTCGTCGACCTCGTGCGGGCGGGGGGTGTGCTGGTGCTCAGCGGGGCCGGGATCTCCACCGAGTCGGGGATTCCGGACTACCGGGGCGAGGGCGGGAGCCTGAGCCGGCACACGCCGATGACGTACCAGGACTTCACGGGCGGGGCGGGGGCGCGGCGGCGGTACTGGGCGCGCAGTCACCTCGGATGGCGCACGTTCGGACGGGCGCGGCCGAACGAGGGGCACCGGGCGGTGGCGGCGTTCGGGCGGGCGGGGCTGCTGGCGGGGGTGATCACGCAGAACGTGGACGGACTGCACCAGGCCGCCGGCAGCGAGGGGGTCGTGGAGCTGCACGGCGGGCTCGACCGGGTGGTGTGCCTGGAGTGCGGGGACGTGAGCGCGCGGCGCGAGCTGGCGCGGCGGCTGGAGGAGGCCAACCCCGGCTTCGATCCGGTGCCCGCCGCGGTCAATCCCGACGGGGACGCCGATCTCACGGACGAGCAGGTGGCGGGGTTCCACGTGGTGCCGTGCGTGGTGTGCGGCGGGGTGCTCAAGCCGGACGTGGTGTTCTTCGGCGAGACCGTGCCGGCGGAGCGGGTGGAGCGGTGCCGGGAGCTGGTGCGGGGCGCGGCGTCGCTGCTGGTGCTGGGGTCGTCGTTGACGGTGATGTCGGGGCTGAGGTTCGTGCGGCAGGCGGCGCAGGCCGGTACGCCGGTGGTGATCGTGAACCGGGATCCGACGCGCGGGGACAAGCTGGCCGTCGCCCGGGTCGGGCTTCCCCTCGGGAAGACGCTCGGTTCCGTCGCGGAACGGCTGGGCGTCGGGGCCGGGTGACGGGACGGCCCGCGGGCCGTCGGCGGGCCGCCGGGCGGGCCCGGTGGTCAGACCAGGGCCTGGGCGGCGTAGAGGCCGCCGATCGCCGTGGCCAGGGCGCCGAGGAGGAGGCGGAGGGCCCGTTCGGGCAGGCGCGGCTGGAGGCGGGCGCCGAGGTAGCCGCCGACGAGACCGCCGAGGCCGCAGGCCAGGCCCAGCCACCAGTCGGGGGCGATGTCGCCGGCGCCGGTGAGGGAGAGCACGGCGAAGGCGGCGGCCCCGACGACGGAGGTGACGAAGGTGGTCGCGAGGGCCGCGGGCGCGACCCTGGCCACGGGGAGGCCGCGGGCGACGAGGAGCGGGCCGATGAGCGAGCCGCCTCCGATGCCGTAGACGCCGCCCACGACGCCGACGGCGAGGGCCAGGGCGGTGAGGCCGGCGGGGGACGGTTCCCCGGCAGGGGTTGGGCCCCCGGCGGGGACGGCGGCCTCGGCGGGGGCGGCGGTCTCGGCGGGGCGGGCGGCCGCTTTCGCCGGGCGGGCGGGGCGGAAGGTGCGGACGCACAGCCACACGCCCAGGGGGAGCAGGAGCCCGGCGATGAGGAGGCGGTAGACGGTCGGGCCCGGCAGGGCGTGGACGCGGATCACCGCACCGGCCACGACTCCGGGCACGGTGCCGGCGACGAGCCGCCGGGCCAGCGGGCCGCGGAGGGCACCGTCGCGGCGGTAGCGCCAGAGGGCGCCGGGGCCGGCCACCACGTTGAAGAGCAGGTTCGTCGGGGTGACGGCGGGGTTCGGCACGCCGAAGACGCTGAGGTGGACCGGGAGCAGGAAGACGGCGCCCGAGACCCCCACGGGCGCGGTCACCACCGAGATGAGCAGGCCGGCCGCCACGCCCGCCCACAGCGTCCACTCCACGGTTCGCCCCCTGTTCCCACCGGTACCGCCCCACCGGCCTTGCCCCGTCGGTACCGACCCCGCCGGTGCCCGGCCGGGTCGATCCCGGCCGGTTCGGTCCCGGCCAGTATCCGGTGCCGCGGGGCCGGGGGGTTCAGCGGGTCGGCTCGATCCCCCAGCCCGCGGCCCGGGCGGCGGCGGCCGCGCGGTTGGGGACGTCGAGCTTCGCCAGGATGTGCTCGACGTGCGTCCCCACGGTGCGGGGCGTGATGTAGAGGCGCTCGGCGATCTGCCGGTTGGTGCGTCCGGCCGACAGCTCGGCAAGGACCTCCCGCTCGCGCGGCGAGAGCCCGCCCGGCCCGGCCGCCGGGCCGGGCGCGGGCGCCGCCGCCTCCGCGGGCGGGGCCGGGCAGGAGGCGACGGCCGCGGCGAGGGACTCGGTGAGCAGGGTGACGACGGCGCGCGCCGGGTCGGGGGTGCGGAGCCGCCGCCGGACGCTGACGTTCAGCATGCCGACGTACCGGCCGTCGGCGGCGAACAGGCACTGGGCGACGCCGTCCTCGACGCCGAGGGGCGACAGCACGTCCCGGAAGCCCGGCGAGGCGGCGAGGAGCCGCTCGGGGACGTCCCCGAGCCACACCCCGCCCCGGGCGGGGCTGCGCATCACGGGGAAGACCGGGTCCTGGTGGAGGCGGGTCTCGATGTAGGCCGTGGCGTCCTCGGGGTAGCTGCCGGCGAGCGTGGTGTGGCGCCGCCGCCGGGGGTCCCACCGGGAGAGGGAGGCGTGGTCGTGCTCCACCACCTCCGACAGGGCCGTCAGGACCGTGTCGACGCCGGCCGCGCCGGCCGTGGCGCTCCGGGCGGCTTCCCGGACGCGGAGGGCCGAGTCCAGGATGTCCGCCGTGTCGCGCTGTGCCGCCATCCCCTCAGGATGATCATCGGCCTGGGGTACGTCAACCGGCCGGGGTGTCGCGCGGTCCCGCGCCGGGTCCCGCGCGGCAGCCCGCCGCCGCGCTCCCCGCCGTCCCGTCGCGCACGGTCCCGCGCCGGGCGTCACCCCAGGGCGTCGTACACGATCCGCCCGTCCAGGACGGTGAGGACGACGGGCATCCCGGGGACGGCGTGCGGGTCGGCGCCGAGCAGGTCGCCGCCGACGACGCACAGGTCGGCGACCTTGCCCGGCTCCAGGGATCCCTTCCAGTCCTCGGCGAAGTCCTGCCGGGCCGCCTCGATCGTGTACGTGCGGATCGCCTCGGCCAGCGCGATGCGCTGCTCCGGGCCGCTGACCCGGCCGGCGGCCTTGGACTCGCGCAGCACCATGGTGGCGACGCCCTGGCGCCAGTCCGGGTGGGTGACGGGGGCGTCGGAGCCGCTGGCGACGCGCACGCCGGCGTCGATGGCGTCCCGGTAGGGCCAGGCGTAGGCGGCGCGGCCCGCGCCGACGAAGTCCTCCTCCATGTCGGCGACGGTCCACTTGATGGTGGGGTTCATGTTGACCCCGTAGTCGTGGGCGGCGAGCACCTTCATGGCGTGCGGGGTGAGGAAGTCGCCGTGGATGACGTAGTGGCGGGCGTCGGGCCTGGGGTGGGCGGCGGCGGCTTCGGCGAAGGCGTCGGCGACGGTGTCGATGGCCCGGTCGCCGGTGGCGTGGACGCCGAGCTGGTGGCCGGCGGCGTGGGCGTGGCGGACCATGGCCCTGATCTCGCCGACCCGCTCCTCGTCGAGGTCGCCGCCGACGCACAGGGAGCCGCAGCCGCCGCCGACGTACGGCTCGTGCATCCAGGCCGTCTTGTTGGGGACGATGCCGTCGGCGAAGACCTTGACGCCGTGGATCGCGAGCCGGCGCGGGTCGTGGCCCCCCGGCGCGTCGGCGGCGTCGAGGGCGTCGAGGTTCCGGGCGAACTCCTCGGCGGTGCTCGTCATGCCGGTGGGCAGGAGCAACACGCCCACACGGGCAGTGAGTTCGCCGTCGGCGAGCAGGTCTCGGTAGACGTCGAGGGTCTCGGTGCCGAGCGCGCCGCGCATGATGCCGTCGCCGCCGGGGCCGAGCCCGGGCTCGGTGTAGCTGGTGATGCCGAGGGCGGCGAGCGTGGCGAGGGTGGAGCGGATCGCCTCGGCCCGTTCCCGCCGGCCGAGCGGCGGCAGCGCGTTCTGCACGAGGGCCTGCGCCCCCTCGTGCAGCAGCCCGGTCGGCTCCCCCCGCTCGTCCGTCACGATGGCCCCGCCGGGCGGCGCCACGGTGCCGCGGTCGACGCCGATGAGCTCCAGCGCCTTGGAGTTGACCCAGGTGGCGTGCCCGGAGAAGGAGTACAGGACGACCGGGTGGTCCGGGCTGACGGCGTCGAGGTCGCCCCGCGAGGGCTGCCGGGACGGATCGGCGACGCACTCGTCGAGGTAGCCGGTGTCCCAGCCGTGCCCGGTGATCCACCGCCCCGCCGGGGCCCGCCCGACGGCCTCCCGCACCGCCCCGGCCACGTCGGCGAGCGACGAGACGGCGGGGTGGCCCAGGTCCAGCGAGAGCGGCGGGCTCGCCATGCCGAAGGCGCAGCCGTGCAGGTGCGAGTCGTTGATGCCGGGCAGCAGGGTCGCCCCCTCCAGGTCCACGACGCGGGTGTCGGGACCGACCAGCGGAGCCACGTCCTCCCGGCCGCCCACGGCGGCGATCACCGAGCCGGTCACCGCCAGCGCCTCGGCCACGGAGAACTCCGCGTCGACCGTGACCACCTTTCCGCCGACGAACACCAGATCCGCATACGTACCCACAGCAGGGTCCTTTCGAAGACCGGGCGCCCCACGGGCACCCGCGAACGATCTACGAGAACCATCGCCGGGACCGCGCCCGCCGCACATCGGTCATTCCACCGATACGGGCGCCCGCGCCTCGGTCGCCGCCGTGCTCCCGCGCCGGGGCGCGCGACGCGAACGATTCCGTACCGCGCCGAACGGCGACGGGTGCGCGGCGCCCTCCGGCCCGCCCGCACAGGTCCCTCCGCGGCACCCGCCCGCCTCCGGCCCGCCGCGGTCGGCTCCGGCACGCGTTCCTGACGCCCTTTCGGCTCTCTTCGGCAGCCCTTCCTTCCCGGATGCACTAGCTCAAGTGGCAGGCGCGCACAGGGCCGCTGACGGTGGGCCATGTCGCCGCGTGCGAAGAGCCGGCAGCGGGCCGGCTCGCGCGGCGCACGGAAGGAAGCCCCCGATGCGCTCTGCCCGCATTCTCTTCGCCACGACCGCGACCGCCGCCGTCCTGGCACTGACCACGCCCGGCGCGTACGCGCTGACCTCGGGCGACCGGGACAAGGACGACGCCGCCCACAGCCAGAAGCGCGACCACGACAAGCCGCACGGCGGCATGCACACGGGCTCCGGCGCCCTGGCCCTCACCGGCGGCGACGACTGGTCCAAGGACGAGCAGGGCAAGAAGGACCGCCCCGAGGGCGGCAAGGAGTGGGGCAAGCCGCACGGCGGCGTGCACGCGGGCGGCGGTGCGCTCACCGCGGTGGACGCGGACGACTGGTCCAAGCCCGGCTCCGCCTCCGAGCCCGCGCAGAAGGACCGGCCGAAGGAGTGGGGCAAGGAGCACGACAAGCCCAAGGGCGGCGTCCACGCCGGCGGCGGTGCGCTCACCGCGGTGGACGCGGACGACTGGTCCAAGCCCGGCTCCGCCTCCGAGCCCGCGCAGAAGGACCGGCCCAAGGAGTGGGGCAAGGAGCACGACAAGCCCAAGGGCGGCATGCACACCGGCGGGGGCGGCCTCGCGGGCACGGGCACCGACGTGACCGGCGCCGTGGTGCTGGCCGCCGGAGCGGCCGCGTTCGTCCTCCACCGCCGCAAGAAGGCCGCGGGCGCGGCCGCGTAAGGGGCACCGGCCGGAACGCGTGAGCCGCCGTCAGGGAGGGACCACGCGCTCCGGCCCCGCCCAGGCCCCGATCCGACGCGCACACGAAAGGCCCCCTCCCGGTGAAGACCCGGCCGAACCCCGCCCGCGAGCAAGACCCCCGGCGCACCATGCGGTGGGTCGCGCCCGCGGTGTTCTGGACGCTGGTACTGGTGCTGCTCCTGACCTTCTTCGGCCCGGGACTGTTCGCGCCCGGCACGACCGCGCCGCCGCGGCCCGCCGCTTCCACCCCGGCCGGGGACCTTCCGGTCGCCGCACCGGAACCCGGCTCCGCCGCGTCGCGTCCGGCCCCGTCCCGCCCCGCACCGCCGTCCGGCACCGCCATGCCGAGGTCCGCGCCGGTGCGCCTGACGATTCCCGGGATCGGCGTGGACGCGCCGTTCACCGATCTGCGGATCGGGGCTTCCGGCGCCCTGGACCCGCCGCCGGCCGACGACACCAACCTGGTCGGCTGGCACGCCGCCGGCGTCTCGCCCGGCGAGCGGGGGACCGCCCTCGTCGCCGGGCACCTCGACACCGCCACCGCCCCGGCCGTCTTCGCCCGCCTCGGCGAGCTCGACGCCGGAGACACCTTCGACATCGCCCGCGCGGACGGCACCACCGCCGTCTTCCTCGTCGAGTCCGTCGAGAGCTTCCGCAAGGACGACTTCCCCGACCGGCGGGTCTACGCCGACACCCCCGAGGCTCAGGTGCGGCTGATCACCTGCGCGGGCCCGTACGACCGCACGGCGAAGGACTACACCGAGAACCTCGTCGTCTTCGCCCACCTGCACGCCATCCGCCGGACCGGGTGACGGGGCCGCGGTCCCGGGCCGGCGCCGCCGCGCGGCCCCCTCACGCTCCGTGCGCGTGCCCCCCGCGCCGGGGAGGCACCGCCGGGAGGGGGCGTCCCGCCGGCGCGGCGCGGCTCGCGGTCACCGCCGCGTACTGCTCGGCCAGCGCGCGGGCCATGGCCGCCGACGAGTAGGTGGACCGGACGAGGCTCCGGGCGCGGGCGGCCATCACCGCCGCCCGCGCGTCGTCGACGGCGAGCAGACGGGTCAGCCCCTCGCCGAGCGTCCGCGAGGTGGAGGTGTCGACGAGGAGGCCGTTGCGGCCGTCGGCCACGTAGTGCGGCACGCCGCCGCGCAGGGGACCCGCCACCAGCAGCCCGGCCTCCATCGCCTCGAGGAGCGCGAGACCGAACTCCTCCTTGGCGCTGGGACACACGTACCGCGCGGAGAGCCGTCTCGCGGGATCGGCGAGGGCCCGTTCGAGCATCCGGACCTCCGCGTTGGGGAGGGCCGGGAGGAGCAGCAGGCGGCGGCGCGCTTCGGGACGGGTGCGGAGCGCTTCCTCGATGCGTGCGCGCATCATGCGCTCGACGGGGTCCCCGGAGTGCGGGCCGCCTCCGACGAGCACCAGGACGGCACGGCGGTGGCATCCCGAGGCGATCCACGCACGGACCAGCAGATCCTGCTGTTTGACCGGGTGGAGCCGGCCCACGCTGAGCAGCACCGAGGAGGCGGCGCGCCCGTCCTCCGGGTCCGGCTCGGCGGCGTCGTCGATCGCCCGCAGGAGCACGCCGCGCCGCCGCGCCCCGTGCGCGGGCGGCAGGTACGGCGGGATGCCCTCCGGCGGGGCGCTCGGCGCGCCTCCGGCGCACCGGTCCACCAGCTGGGGGAAGTACCGCACGAGCTCCGCCGCTCCTCCGTCCCGCCCCGCGATCCCCACGACGCGGTCCGCCCTCTCCACCAGCCGGTCCGCGAGGAAGACGCGGTGCAGGTCGTTCCTGAGGGCGAGCGGGTCGGCGCCGGGAGCGCCGTACCGCTCGGTCATCTGCCGGTGGGGATCCGGGGTGGCGGTGAACACCAGGGACGTCCCGGCCCTGCGCGCGGCTTCGGCGAGGGCGAGCGAGCCGTCGTCGGCGTAGCGGACGTGGAGGACGTCGACCGGCCTGCGCAGCGAGGTGAGGAGGACGGTCGCCCACCACGTCATCGCCTCCCGGTGCTCCCCCGTCTCCTCGGGTCGGATCTGGTGGTCGCTGTCCACGGGGATCCTGAGCACCCAGTGCCCCCGGCCGCGGCGGCGCAGCAGGCACGGGTCGGCCTCCAGCCCGGCGAGGTCGGCCGTCACGACGGTGAGGACGCCGGCGACGGCCTCGGTGTCCGCGAGCGCGTCCCCCAGGGAGCCGAGCAGAACGCCCAGTCCCCCGCTCATGCCTTCGCCCGGACGGTCGAGGTGCCCCATCAGCATGGACTGGGCGACGAGGAGGCCCGGCCGCGCCCCGGTCGGGTCCGGGCCGATCGGGGGTTTCCCGCCCAGAGCGGCCAGGAGCGCCCTCTCGTACGCGTCCCCGGCGACGTGGACTCCCGGTATCAGGGAGTGTTCGCCCATCGCGGCGAGGAGGCGCCAGGCGGCGTGCCGCACCCGGCGTCCGGACGCCGGCGCCGACGCCGCTCCGGCGAGCTCGGTCCGGGTGAGGGGCCACAGCCCGGCCGCGGCGGCCAGGTCCAGCATCTGCGGGACCGCCTCGGGTGCGCGGCCGGCCCGGAGGCCGGCGCGCAGGGCGGTCTGCGCACGCGCCGGCCCGTGGAGCCGTACGACGTCCGGCCACGCGTCGAAGACCGCGGCCCGCGTGTGGTCACCGCCTTCGAGGAGCAGCCGGACGCACTCCGCCGGCGTGGGGGCCTTCCCCAGCCGCAGCCGCCTCCTCAGTCCGGCCAGGACCAGGTCCTGGGGCGAGGCGAGCGCCGGGGGCCCCGGTGCCGCCGGGCCGTCCCGGTGGTACTCGGCCCGCACGAGCTCCGCCAGGAGGTTCGGTGCGCTCGGCCAGCCCGTGGAGCCGTCCGCGGCTCTCCCCCAGTGCCCGGCCCGCACGGCCAGGAACGGCTCGGGCAGGGCACGCCCGGAGCGCCGCGGCAGGTGTCCCGCGTGAGCCGGAGCAGGGCGGGAGCGTTTCATCGCAACTCCTCGTCGTCTACGGTCGGCCGCCGGTCCTCGTCGTCGGCGGTCGGCCGCCAGGTGTTCGTGACGGACCGGAGGACCGGATGCAGCACCCGGGCGCCCCGCGGAGGTGCGTGATCGCGACGGACCGGATCACGGACGGACCGGATCACGGACGGACCTGCGGGCCGGGGCACGGAACCGGAGCACGGGCAGGGGCACGCAGCGGAGCACGGGCCGGAACGGGGGCCGGAGCACGGGCCGGAACGCGGGATCGCGGAGCGGGCCGCGGGCCGACCGCGCCGCCGGTGCATCCGGCGGTACGGCGGGAGGCGAAAGCGTCGGCATGGAGCCCTCACCCCCGGAAGGTCGCCGTCCGCGCGTGGTCGTCGTCAGCCCTCCGTTCGCCTCGCACGCCCAGCCGCTCTCCGTGCTGGCCGGGGCGCTCGCCCGTCGGGGCGCCGACGTCTTCTTCGCGTGCGCCCCGGAGTTCGAGGGGTTCGCGCAGCGTGCGGACGTGGGGTTCGCGCCCCTCACCGTCACGCGGAACGCGAACACCGGGGTGGCCCGGAACACCCCGCAGGCGGCCGGGGAGCGCGCCCGCCTGGACGAGTTCCTCGACTCCACCCGGCACGGAGCCGTGTCCGCGCTGCTCACGCAGTGCCGCCACCGCGGCCAGGACATGCTGCCGGACCCGGAGGGCACGCTGACGCGGATCCGCTCGCTGCACGCCCGGCTGGCGCCGGACTGGTACGTGGTCGACCAGCTGAGCTACCCCGTCACGCTGGCCCTGCACTGCCTGGGGCTGCGCTACGCCACGTTCTGCCCCGGCCATCCCACGTACGTTCCCGCCTCCGGGAGCGCGCTCTTCGGCGTGCCCTACGCCTGGCCCGAGGCGATCCGGCCCTCCGACGAGGAGCTCGCGGACCTGCGGCGGGCGGCGCTGGCCGTCGACACGGCGTTCACCCGGCGCTTCGCGGAGACGGCACGCCTCCACGCTCCGGCCGCCCCGCCTCCGGGACGGGCCTTCGCCCTGGCCTCGCCGCACGCGGTGGTGTTCAACTACCCCGACTTCCCCTGGCTGCCCCGGCGGCCGGAGAACGGCACGGCCTTCGTCCACGGAGGACACTGCGTGCCCGCCGCGGAACCGGGGCCGGGCGCGCCGTGGGAGGCGGTGCCGCGACGGCTCCGGGCCACGCACCGGCGGCTGGTGCTGATCGCCCTCGGCACCTTCCTCTCCGCACGCGACGACGTGCTCGCGCTGCTCGTGGGGGGCCTGCGGACGCACCTGCCCGACACGGCCGTGATCGTGGCGGCGGGCGACCGCGCGGCGGCCCTGTCGCACCTGGCGGGACCCGGTGTCCACGTCGACGCGGTGGTGCCCCAGCGCTGGCTCCTCGGGAAGGTGGACGCCGTCGTCCACCACGGCGGGAACAACTCCTTCACGGAAGCACTGGCCTCCGGGACGCCGGCGCTCGTCCTGCCTTTCTCCAGCGACCAGTTCGCCATCGCCCACGACGCCGAACGCGCCGGCCTGGCCCGGTGCCTCGACCCGTCGCGACTCGACGGGAGGACGGCCGGGGCGGCCCTCCGGCGGCTGCTCGACGAGCCTCCCCCGGGCCTTCGTCACTGGTCCCGGCGGGTGGCGCGGCGGGGGCCCGACTGGATGGCGAGAAGACTCCTGGGGGCGATGGCACCGGACGGCGCGCGGCCCTCCCGGACGGACGTCACGCCCGCTCGCCGACGACCCCGGCGAGCGAGCGCAGCGCCCTCCTCGTATGGCTCTTGACCGTGCCGAGGGGCAGCCCGAGGCGCCGTGCGATCTCGGGCTGCGTGAGTCCCAGGTAGTAGGCGAGGAAGAGGATCTCGCGGCGCTCGGGCGGCAGACCGGCCAGGTGGCCCGCGAGGCCCAGCCGCTCCACCGCACGCGCGCAGGCGTCGGGGCTCTCCGGGGCGGGCCCGCGGCCCAGGCGGCGGAAGCCCTCGTGGCGGCGCACCAGCGCGCCGGACGCGTCGGCCGCTTTGTGGGTGGTGATGCCGCGCAGCCACGGGCCGAGGCCTCCGCGGCGCGGGCAGTACCGGCCGGAGTGCGACCAGAGGTCCGCGAACACCCTCTGGGCGACGTCTTCGGCGTCCTCGGGATCGATGCAGCGGCGTCGGGCCCAGCGCAGCACGACGGGGTACCAGTCGGTGAAGAGGGACTCGAAGGCCTCGCGCACGACGTCGCCGTGCGGCGGTGCGTCGTCGTCGCGGGCCAGGCAGTGGGCGCACGGGGGCGCGGGGGGTCGGGAGGGCACCGGTCGTCTCCGGAAGCGTCCGGGGAAAGGGACGGGGTCGCGATGCCGACGGCCGTAAGGGGTCCCTCGGGACGAGGCCGCGGCGCAGAGATGCCCACGGCCCCAGCGGAACACGGGATCCCGCCGGCCGCCATCCCCCGGGGCCGACCGTGAGCCCCGTGCCGGCGCGGCGCCGGGCGCGGGGCGGACGTGGGGCGGACACAGGACGGGCGCGGGCCGGGCGCGGGGCGGACACAGGACGGACGCGGGCCGGGCGCGGGGTCCGCTTCGGCACGGCCGTGGACGCGGGAACGCGCCTCCCCCGCTGAGCGGGCGGGGGCAGGGAGACGGCGCGCGAGGGAGGGATCCTCGCGCGCCGTTCACCGCTCCGCGGGGACGGGACCGGGGCGTCTCAGTCGCCGTGCCCCGTGCCGCCGCTGCCGAAGCCTCCGCTGGAGATGCCGCCCCACTTGCGCTGCTCCTCGCTGGGCGGATCGGCCGACGCCTCACCGGAGTTCTTCAGGTTGTAGGGCAGGAGACGGTGCTCCCCGTCGGTGTGCGGCATCTCGGAGGGCTTGCGGTACTCGGACATCTCGCCGGGGTGCCGGTCGGTCTCGGGGCGGTGCGGCTGGGTCTCGGGGTCCGGGGGCGGAAGCTCCTTCCTCGTGAGCCTGATGCCCAGGACGAAGGCGCCGATGAGGACGACGACCACGACCAGGCCGCCGAGCACCTGGGCGAGTCCGGACTGCCAGACGCCGGCGGCCAGTCCGTCCACCGCGAGGGTGTGGGTGTTCATGAAAGCCTCCCCGATCGTCGATCCCCGCCCGTGAGGCGAGGCCCGGTTGGGACGTTGCTCTGTCGCGTACCTCCGCGGTGCGACCGTGCGGCCGGGGCCGGGAGGTCGACGGGGCGGAGGAAGACCAGCGTCCCTCCGGCGGACGGGCGCGACCAGTCGCATCGTTCGTGCAGCGTTGTGAGGCCGCAGCGTTTTCCGGGACGGAGCGGCGGGGGCCCCGTTCCGTGCCCGGCCCCCCGGTGAGGACAGCGGGGCACGCGCCCGACGGCGGTCCGGCGGGCACCGCCGTCCGGGTGGTCCCCGGGGGCCGCGCATCCGCGCGGACGCCCGTCCGTGAATTCCGGCCGCCCAGTCCCCCAGAGAAAGCCAGGACGCCTCATGGCCCCGTCTGTCACGTTCCTGCCCGGCCACTACACGCCGGCGGCGGGCGCATACGTCTGCGACTGCACCGGAGGGCACGTCTGGCGGATCGACCTCGCCGGACACCTCTTCCCCCCGTTCCCGCCGAACTGCGGCGCCCGGACGTGGCGCGCGGCACAGGCCTCGGACTCGGCCGACCCCGCTCCGGGGCGGTACCGGGCCTGACCGGTCCGGGCGTCGCCGTACCGCCGTCCCGCCCGCCGGGGCGGCACAGCGGTACGGCGACGCCCCGGCGGGCGGGACGCACGCGAGCAGCGCACCCCCGGAGGCGAGGGCACGGACTCGACGCCCCGGGCGCAAGCGGAGTTCGACCGGGCGGGTGGTTCGGAAAGCACGGGCATCCGAAGGCCTCGGTGACGCCGTAGAGGTGGCAAGAATCCGCTCCCTCACCGGAGGTCCCCGTGCACGTCTTCATCGGCCTGGTCGTCGTCGCCGTCCTCATGGCCGGATTCGTCCTCGGCTCCCGCTTGCAGAGGGAGGCGACGCATCCGCCCGTCCCCCCGGAGCGGCCCTGCCGCCCTCCGACCGACCGTCTCCCCGGGGAGACCTCCGAGTTCCGTCGTGCCGTGGCCGTTCCCCGGCGCGACCGGAAGCAGCGGCTCCGGCCCTACCAGCTGCGCGGCCGGACGGAGCGCGTGGCGGCCTCGGAGAACTGAAGCGGGGCCGGCGCCGGGAGGGGCGGCAGCCTCTTGTCCGCACGGTCACGAGGTCTACACTCCGCGATCATGAACGATCTCATCGGTGCGGACACCGATCCCCGTCTCTTCGGCACCATGTCCACCATGCGCGCCATGCGCCGCATCAAGCCCGAGCCGGTCCCCGAGGAGCTCGTCGAGCAGCTCGTCCAGGCCGCGGTCTGGGGTCCGAGCGGCGGCAACATGCAGCGCTTCGAGTACGTCGTCGTCACCGACCGGGACGTCATGGCCCGCCTCGCCCCCTTGTGGAAGCGCTGCGTCGACGCCTACCTCGCCACCACGGGCGCGCTGGCCCCCGCGGGCATGGACGACGCCGCCTACGGCCGCATGGTCGCCGCGATCGAGTACCAGCGCGACCACTTCGCCGACACCCCCGTCCTGGTGATCCCCTGTTACCAGTTCCCCGCACCGCGCGTGACCGAGGAGGGCTACCTCGCCTCCGCGCAGGCCCTCGGCCCGGACGCGACCCGGCGCATGGGGGAGACGCAGGAGCGCTTCATGGCTCTCGCGGAAGGTTCCTGCGTCTACCCGGGTGTGCAGAACCTGCTGCTCGCCGCCCGTGGCCTCGGCCTCGCCGCGAACATCACCATCTGGCACCTGATGCTGGAGGAGGAGTGGAAGCAGGCCCTCGGCATCCCCGAGGACATGCGCACCTTCGCCGCGATACCGGTCGGCTGGCCGATGGGCAACTTCGGCCCCGTGCGCCGCCGCCCGGTCTCGGAGGTCGTGCACCTCAACGGCTGGTAGGCCCCGGGAGCGCGTCGGCGGCCCCGCCCCGGCGGAGGGCCCCGCACGGCCGTGCGGACCGCGTCGGCGGCGGCCCGCACGGCCTCGGCCGCCGCCGGAGACGCGCGGCCGGGAGCACGCCGCGGGAGGGCGCGGAGCGGCGCGGACGGGCGGCGCGAGGATCCGGGCCCCGCACCGCATCCGCGGGCCGGGGCCGGGGGGAAGGACGGGTACCGGCGTCCGCGGAAAGGGCCGGGCCGGTTCACGGACGACGCGGACGGGATGCCGTTCGGCTCCCCGGCCTCGGTACGGGCGGACGCGCGCCCACGCTCTCCCGAGGAGGACGTCATGACGAACGCGGCGGGGGCGGCCGGGGGCGCGGGGGGCCGGGAGGATCCGGACTCCGCCGGCGACGCGGCCGCGGATCTGCACGCCTACCTCGGCTACCGGGACGCCGAAGCCGCCCTGGTCTGGCTCGCGGAGGTCGGATTCGAGGTCGTACGGCGCCAGGACGCGGAGGACGGTTCGCTCGGCCACGCCGAGGTCCGTCTCGGGAACGTGGTCCTGATGCTGGCCACGGCGCACTCCGCGTACGACAGGCCCGCCCTGCACGGCGTCAGCACGGGGAGCGGCCTGTACCTGTGCCTGCCTTCCCCCGCGGCGGTGGACCGCTGGTACGTCCGCGCGGTGGCCGCGGGCGGGGTCCCGGTGATCGCGCCGGAGGAGACCGGATGGGGTGCGCGGCGCGCCCGGGTCCTCGACCCCGAGGGCCACGAGTGGAGCGTGGGCACCTACCGACCGGGCTGATCGACGGGGCCCGGCCGGGCCACCGCCGCACCGTGGTGCGCGGTCGTCCGGCGGGGCCGGGAAGATTCCGCAACAGGCGGTACGTTCGGCGGCTTCACCCCGATGACCTGAAACGTGAGAGCCCGAGAAACCGGCCCTGCGGGCCGTGGACCCGGGATCGGCGTCGAGGCCGGCACCGATGGCCGTTCCCCCGGGGTGACCTCCAGCAGCGCTTCGCGGCCGCCGCCGATCGGCTCGGCGCCGTCGCGCACGGTCAGGGCGAACGCGTCGAACTCCCGCCCGAGGGGCATGGGCACGGCGTCCTGCGGCTGGGCGCGGCCGAGCTCGGCGTAGCTCCCCCGGGCGTGCCCCGTGAGTTCGAGCGCCCCGTTGGCGATGACCTCGTCCGCGTTCGTGTTCGCCGGCGTGCCCGCACCGCCCTGGAGGACGTCGACCGCGAACTGGTCGTGGAGCCGGCCCTCCCGGATCTCCCGGCAGGCGGCGATGACGGCCCGCGCCCGTCCTTCGGGGAGCCTTCCCGGCTCCAGGCGGGCCAGGGCGAGTATCGCTCGTCACCTATTCGCCGCTCGTGAGCG
Organism: Streptomyces omiyaensis; assembly: GCF_014650895.1. GTDB lineage: Bacteria > Actinomycetota > Actinomycetes > Streptomycetales > Streptomycetaceae > Streptomyces > Streptomyces omiyaensis. The sequence continues at coordinate 3,013 of NZ_BMVV01000041.1, read as the reverse complement.
AGAAGTGACGAGAAGGACGAAGCGGCCCCGTGCCCCTCCACGGCGGGAGGGGCACGGGGCCGGGGCTGTCGCCGTCGCCGCTGCCGGCGGGCGGCGTTACTTCGGCATGAGGACGGTGTCGACGATGTAGACGTTGGCGTTGGAGGTCTTCACGTTGCCGCAGACGACCTTGGACGTGTCGTTGACCGTGTAGGACTCCCCGGAGCCCGCGGTGGTGACGGTGCCCTTCTGGAGGGTCTCGAAGGAGCCGTTCTCCAGCTGCTTCGGCGTCAGCTTCTCGCCGACGACGTGGTAGGTGAGGATCTTGGTGAGAGTGGCCTTGTCGGCGAGGACCTTGTCGAGGTCCGCCTTCGGGATCTTGGCGAAGGCGTCGTTCGTCGGCGCGAACACGGTGATGTTCTCGGCGTTGTTGAGGGTGTCGACGAGCCCGGCCTGCTTGACCGCGGCGACCAGGGTCGACAGGGCCGGGTTGTTCGACGCGGCGGTCGCGACCGGGTCCTTCGCCATGCCGTCGAAGGAGCCCGCGCCCTCCTTCGGCACACCGGCACAGGCCGGACCGAAGGGCTGGTCGTCGGTCATCGCGTCCTCGGTGGGCGTCGCACCGGTCTGCGCCTCGTTGCCCGCCGCGCTCGACGGCGCGGCCGCGGTGCCGCTGTCGGAGTCGGAGCACGCCGCCAGGGAGAAGGGCAGCAGGGCTGCTGCGGCGACGGCGACGGCGGTGCGGCGGAACTTCGTGCTGCTCATGACGGGTTGCTCCTTGAGCGATTCGTATCGGTTGTGTGCACAGGTGGTGGTGCTGTCCGGTGCGGCCTCCGGCCGCACCGGTGGTCTAGGTGACGGTGACGAAGACGCCGTGCCGGCCGCTCGCCCCGTCGGGGACGGTCCGGGTGCGCCGCTCGGTCTGGACCCGGCCGGTGCCGTCGGTGGCGCGGACCGTGAGGGTGTGTCCGCCGGGGGTGGCGTCCCAGCGGTAGGACCACTGGCGCCAGGTGTCGACGCCCGCCCGGGCGGCGAGGTCGGCGTCCCGCCAGGGGCCGTCGTCGACCCGGATCTGGACGCGCGTGACGCCGCGGCGCTGCGCCCAGGCGACACCCGCGACGACGACGGTGCCGGCGGCCGGGCGGGCGAAGGGCTTGGGGGTGTCGATCCGGGACTGCGTCTTGACCGGCGCCTCGCGGGCCCACCCGCGCCTCACCCAGTACGGGTCGTAGGCGTCGAAGGCGGTCAGCTCGATGCCGGTGATCCACTTGCAGGCCGACACGTAGCCGTAGAGGCCGGGAACGAGCATCCGGACCGGGAATCCGTGCTCGAACGGGAGGGGTTCGCCGTTCATGCCGACGGCGAGCATCGCGTCCCGGCCGTCCATGAGGTCCTCGACCGGGGAGCCGAGCGTCATGCCGTCCACCGAGCGCGCCACCAGCTGGTCGGCGCGTCCTCCCCGCGACGGAGGGAGCACGCCGGCCTCCTCCAGGAGGTCGGCGAGGGGGACGCCCAGCCAGCGGGCGTTGCCGACGTAGGGGCCTCCGACCTCGTTCGAGACGCAGGTCAGGGTGATGTCGCGCTCGATGAGGGGGCGGGCCAAGAGCTGGTCGAGGGTGTACGTGCGGGGCCGCGTCACGCCCTCGCCGTGGATCCGCAGCCGCCAGGTCCCGGCGTCGACCTTGGGCACGGTCAGGGCGGTGTCGACGCGGTAGAAGCGGGAGGCGGGGGTGGTGAAGGGGGTGATGCCGGGGACCTTCAGGCGCACGCCGGCCGGAAGCGCGGGGGCCGGGGAGGCGGGCGCCGGAAGGACCAGGGCCTCGCGCGAGGCGGCGGCACCCCGTGCCCGCCGGCCGGTGAAGAACCGGCCCAGGCCCCCGGCGGAGGCCGCCGCCACGACCGTGACACCGGCGGCGGTGAGGAAGCCGCGCCGGTTCCATCCCCCGCCCGCGCCCCCGTCGGCGGGAGCGGGCACCGGTACGGCCCTGGAGGCGAGGACGTACAGGACGAGGGCACCCGCGAGGGCACCCGCCAGGGAGGGGAGTGCGTCGCCGGTGCCGGTGGAGTCGGGCCGGCCGAGGGCGGCCGTCGCACCGACGATCCCGAACAGCAGCACCCCCGCGGCTCCCGCGCGCCGGTGCGACAGGGCGAGCGTGCCCAGGGCGAGGGCGACGAGGGCGAGAACCGCGAGGATCCCGAGCCGCAGGACGGTCTTGTCGTTCTCCCCGAAGGCGCGGATCGCGAAGTCCTTCACCGCGGCCGGGGTCCGGTCGATCACCGCACCGCCCACGACGGTGACCGGCCCCGCCGCGGGCCGCACGAGTCCGGCCACCAGCTCGGCCACGGCCAGGGCCGTGAAGCCGGCCAGGAGGCCGGCAGACGCACCGAGGGTGACGCGCACGAGTTTGCTGCGGAAGCTGCTCACACCCGTCATTCGGCGACACCCGCCCGGCGGATGGGTCCGACCTCCGAAAGAGTGAACGGCTCCCCCGTGTTGCCGTCCGGGCGAGGACGGAGCGCCGACGGAGCGGGGCGGCGGAAGGGCCACCCATCCGCGAGCCCTTCCGCTACGAAGAAGAGGCGACACCCACCCGGTTCTCCCGGACCGGGCCGTCCCCGGGGACGGCCCGTCCCCGCACGAGCGACGACACAAGGAGCGGCATGCGATGGATGCCCCGCCCCCCGACGGCCGCCCCAGGCCGCCCCTCCACCTGCTCCCCACGGCCGGAGCGGCACAGGTGAGCCGACCGATCCCCTTCGGCACCGGCCGGCCCGCCGACGCCGACCGCGGCGACCTCACCGACGTCATGCGGCACGTCGCCCAGGGCGACAAGGAGGCGTTCTCCGCCCTCTACGACGCCCTGGCCCCCCTGGTCTTCGGCATCGTGGTCAAAGTCGTCCGCGACCGGGCGCAGTCGGAGGAGGTCGCGCAGGAGGTCATGATCGACCTGTGGCGGCAGGCCGCCCGCTACCGGCCCGAGGCCGGTTCCGTCAGGACGTGGGCGGCGACCGTCGCCCACCGCCGGGCCGTGGA
>NZ_BMVV01000040.1 GCF_014650895.1 Streptomyces omiyaensis | reverse complement strand
TCCACGGCCCGGCGGTGGGCGACGGTCGCCGCCCACGTCCTGACGGAACCGGCCTCGGGCCGGTAGCGGGCGGCCTGCCGCCACAGGTCGATCATGACCTCCTGGGTGACCTCCTCGGACTGCGCCCGGTCGCGCAGGACCCTGACGACGAGGCCGAAGACCATCGGCGCGAGGGCGTCGTAGAGGGTGGAGAACGCCTGCTGGTCCCCCTGGCCGACCTCGCGCATCACGTCGGCGAGGACGGGGCTCGGCGGCGGGCCGGGGCCGTCGACGGGAACGGGCCGGTTCACCGGGCGGGCTCCGCGGGTGCGGACCAGACGCGGCCGTCCGGGACGGCCGGCCGGGGGCGGGGTCTCCATCGCATGCGGGTCCTCGGTCGGAGAGCGGGGCCGCCGGCCCCGGTGGAGGCGAACTGCGGCCACAGGGCCGGGAGGTGCCCTGTGCAGAGTCTTCGTAACGGACAGGCGTACGGATGGGAGGGGTTTTCGCCGTCCGTTCCGACCTTCGTTCACCCGCAAGGGTGAAATGCGCCCGGGCCTCCCCACCGGGGGAAGAGACGCACCGAACACCAGCCGAGGGAGGCAGACGCCCCTGGCTCCCTCGGCGGCCCCGGGGGAGGGCTCACGGGGCCGCCCCCAGTCCCTCCGCGGCAGCGGTACGACATCCGGTGTCGTACCGCTCCGGCCGCGGAACCGGATCCGGTTCCCTCCTCGGGGACGAGAGGGGGCCGGTGGTCCGCCCGGGACCCGGGCGGCGCGCCAGGGCGGCGCTCGCCGCACGCAGAGCCGCGGTCCCGGGCGGACGGGGCGGGAGGCCCGGCCATCGGACCTCCCGCCCCGTCTCCTGCGGCCCGCACGCAGCCTCCCGGAGCTCGTCCGGACGGGTGTGGCAATCCACCGCCGTACCCGGTCCGCATACGCGACGAGAGCCACCTTCACGAGGGAAGGGGCGTTCGGCATGGTCACTCCGGCACCGATCGGACTGCCGGGCGGGCTGGTCACCGCGGTGTCGCCCTGCGTCCCGCCGGTCCTTCCCGTGGTCTTCCTCGCGGCCGGCCCCGGCGCGGACGCTCCCGCCACGCGTGAGCGTGCCGCCGTCGCCGTGGGCGGCCCGGCCGGCGGCGCACCACCAGCCCGAACCCCGCTCCCGCAGGCCCGCAACCTGCACCCCTGACGCCGTGGCCGCCGGGCCGGTCCTCGCCGCGATCACCGTCGCCGGAGCCCGCAGGGAGATCACCGCCGACGTCGTCGCCCCACCCGTGCCTTCGGCGTCCACGGCACACCGGCCCCGTACCGGCTCGCCGACCACGACGCCCCGCCCGCGAGGCCCGCCCCGAACTCCGTCCGGCACCCGGCCCGCAGGCCTTCGCCCTCACCTTCGGCCGAGCCGGAACCCATCCGCGCGGACAGACCCGCCGCGCCTTCCCCCGCCACCGCGCCCCAGACAGCAGAATCTGGGCAAATAGAGCGAAGGGTGCATGATGGCCGATGTGGACGAGGCGGCGGCCCGCCGGATGGCCGACGCGCTGTTCATCGAGCGGGCGTGGGGAAGTCGCGGTGCCTCGCGGTTCTGGGTGCTGCTGGTGCTGGCGGCGGTCATCGCGAGCGCGGGAGTGGTGGGGGACTCCACCGCCACCGTCATCGGGGCCATGATCGTGGCCCCGCTGATGACGCCGATCCTCGGGACCGCCCTGGCCCTGGTCCTGGCCGACCGGGCGCACGTCGTACGCAGCGCGCTGCTGGTGTTCGGCGGTGCGGTGGTGGTCGTGCTGATCGGCATGCTGCTGGGCTGGATCGCCGCGCCGCCCGACGCGTTCGCGAGCAACAGCCAGGTGTCCTCCCGGATCAGTCCGCGTCTGATCGACCTGCTCGCCGCCCTGGCCACGGGAACGGTCGGCGCTTTCGCCCTGGTCAGGACCGACATCTCCGACACCCTGCCCGGGGTGGCCATCGCCATCTCGCTCGTCCCGCCGCTGGCCGTGACCGGGCTGCTGATCACCGTGCACCGGTATCACGACGCGGGCGAGTCCGCGCTCCTGTTCGCCACCAACGTGGCCGCGATCGTCGCCACCGGCACCCTGGTCTTCCTCGGCTACCGCGTGCGCGACGCGGCCCGGGCGGCCGGGCTCGCCGTGGGCGCGTTCCACGGCCGGACCCTGGTCGCGGTCGCGGCCGTGGTGCTGCTGGTCGCCGTCCCGCTGACCACGGGCACCGTCTCCGTCGCCCGGGACCGCGCCCTGGCCGCCGACGCCCGGCCCGTCGCCGAGCGCTGGGCACGGGCCGGCGCCTGGCAGATCGCCTCCGTCGACGCCCGCAACGGCGTCGTCCTGGTCGGCGTCCTCGGCCTCCCTCCCCAGCCGGCCCCCACCGCCCTGCGCGCCGCGCTCGACCGCGCCGGGATGAGCGACGCCGACCTCCAGCTCCGCCTCGTCGGCGGCCGCACCCACTGGTGCCCCGCGGGCACCGTCACCTGCACCGTGGAACGCTCGCCCGTCGGCTGAACGCAGCGGCGGCAGGATGCGGGAGGTCCGTCGTGGGGGCGGTGCAGCAGGAGGGCCCTCGCCCCTCTCCCGCGCGAGAGGGGCGAGGGTCCCGAGGGCCGGCGCCCCTGGCCCACCCGGCGGGCGGGGGGCACCGCGGCCGCCCGGGCCGCGCGACTCGCCGAGATCGGCGCTGAACCGCCGCGCCTCCGGGCACCCCCGTGACCTCCGGGGCACGGCCGCCGGGAGAAGCGCCACCGCACCCGTCGCCGAAGGCGGGAAGCGGCCGGGGTTCCGTCGCTCCTGGCGGCGTCCCGCCCGGGATGCTAGAGGTCTTCCCTCTTCCAGACGTTCACGTTCGCCTTGGACGGGACGATGACGGTCTTGCCGGAGTAGGCGGTCTTCCGCTTGCACTGGCCGGTGTGGAACGTCTTCTTGGTGACGGAGGCGGACTTCGAGGCGTGGTACAACCGTGCGCGCTGGGTCTTCCCCTTGGGGACGTCCAGGCGGTAGGTCCAGGTGGTCTCCTTGGTCCACGCCTTCGCGTAGGAGCCTTCGCCCTTGACGTTGGTCTCGGCGACGATGATGCCGATGTCGCCCCCGATCCCGGTGGAGCCCGTCCAGGTCGACGTCGCCGACTTGGACTTCGAGTAGGAGATCGCGCCCCGTCACCTGAAGTCTTTCGCTCAACTGCGTTGAGGAACAAAGGAGTTGAGTGTTTCTTGAGGTGCCGGTCGACGGGATGGGACGGGAGCCGGCCGGACACCGCAGTCCCCTTCCGCACCGGCGGCCGACCGGAGGGCACCGAACCGTCCGGTGCCGCCGCCCGCCCGAACCGCCACGCCGCCGTCGCGTGTTCCCGCCCTCTTCCCCGCCCATCGACACGCCCCACGCCTGTGCCGGAACCCCTGAAAATCAGGTGCGTCCGGTCGCCGTGATCGTGTGGGATGCGGGGCATGGCGATCGTTCTGGACAACCCCGGGGTCGATGGGCTGACGGAGGTCGTGGATGCCCTCCGGGCGTGGCAGGACGACCGCACGCCGCTGCAACTCCATCCGGGAGACCTCGGCTGGGCCTGGGCGCTGGGCGCGGAGAGGCTGGCCGCGGCCGTCCGCACCTGGAGCGCGGACGGTCGGATCATCGCCGTGGGGTACCTGGACGACCCCGATCTGCTGCGCCTGACGACCGCGCCGGATCTGAGGCAGGACGGCGATCTGGCGCACCGGCTGCTGGCAGACCTCGGCGATCCGGAGCGCGGGGTCCTGCCGCCCGGAAGGGTCGGCCTCGAAATCCCCAGCGGTGCCCTGCTCTGCGAGGTCCTCCTGGAAGCGGGCTGGAGCCTGGACGAACCGTGGACGCCGCTGCGCCGCGACCTCGCGCAGCCGGTGGAGGACTCCGGCCTGCGGATCGAGGTGGCCGGGCCGGAGACGGCGGGGGTACGGACCGCGGTGCACCGCTCGGCGTTCGGCAGCCCGGCGTTCACCGAAGAGGTCTGGCACGTCCTCGCAGCCGGGCCGGTCCATGCCGACGCCCGCTGTCTGATCGGCTACGACGACCAGGACAACGCGGTGGCCGCGGCGACGGTCTGGTCGGCCGGGCCCGGAAAGCCCGGCCTGCTGGAGCCGGTCGGCGTGCACGCCGACCACCGCGGCCACGGCCACGGCACGGCGATCAGCCTGGCCGCTGCGGCGGCGCTGCGCGACATGGGTGCATCGAGCGCGCTCGTCAGCACCCCGTCCTCGAACGCCGCCGCCGTCGCCGCCTACAAGGCAGCCGGCTACGAGCCGTCGCCCGAACGGCCGGACGTCAGCCGAGCAGCCTGAAAAAGGGTCAGGCGGCGGCATCGGACGGGCTGTTCCACCGACCGACGCACACCGGCCCGAGCCGCGCCTCGGCTCCTCGGTGCGCCCCGTCCCGTCCTCGCGAGGGGCCGGGGCCGTGCCGATCCCCCGATGGCCGTCGCCCCGGTGCGCGGGATCGGGACGCGGGCATGGGGGGCCGTCCGGGCGGCTCTAGGGTGATCGGCATGTCTGCCTCTCTCAGTCCTGCGAGAACTCGTGCCGCGCTGCGCGCCTCGGCACGCATATCGACGGAGTTGCTGCTGGTCCTCTTCGGCACCGCGGTGATGATCTGGCTGCTCGGCCGGATGTGGCCGATCGTGTGGCCGGTCGTCATCGGCCTGCTGATCACTACGCTGACCTGGCCCTTCGCCCGCTTCCTGCGCAACCGCGGCTGGCCGCCCGCGCTCGCCGCCTCGGTGGTCACCGTCCTCTTCCTCGCCGTCACCGCCGGCGCCGTCGCGCTCATCGCCGTCCCGGTCGCCTCGCAGTCCGGCGCATTGACCGACGGGGTCGTCGAGGGCATCCAGCGCCTGCGCGAATGGACTGCCGGTCCCCCGCTCGCCATCGGCGACGACCAGATCACCAGCGCCCTGGACACCGCCACCGACCGCCTTCAGAACAGCGTCGGCTCCATGCTGACGACGCTCGCCACCGGCGTCGGCACGGTCGTCAACGGCGTCGTCACCGCCGTGCTCGCGCTCTTCCTGATGTTCTTCTTCCTCAAGGACGGGCCGCGCTTCCTGCCCTGGCTCGCCCGTCAGCTGCCCGGGCGCCTCGCCACCGACGCCACCACGATCGCCGAGCGCGGCTGGGAAACCCTCGGCGCCTTCGTCCGCTCCCAGGCGGCGGTCGGCCTCCTCGACGCCGTCCTCATCGGCATCGGCCTGTGGATCCTGGACGTCCCCCTCGTCCTGCCGCTCGCCGTGCTCACCTTCGTCAGCGCCTTCGTGCCGATCGTCGGCGCGCTGTTCGCCGGGTTCGTCGCCGTGCTCATCGCCCTGGTCTCCAACGGCCTGACCGACGCCCTGATCGTGCTCGCCATCATCGTGGTGGTGCAACAGCTGGAGGGAAACGTCTTCCAGCCCCTCATCCAGAGCCGTGGACTCGGTCTGCACGCCGCTGTCGTCCTGCTCGCCGTCACCCTCGGCGGCAGCCTGGCCGGCATCGTCGGCAGCCTCCTCGCCGTCCCCGTCGCCGCCCTCGTCGCGGTGGTGTGGGGGTACGTGCGCGAGCAGCTGTCCGAACCGTCGCCCCACGACCCCGACGGTGGTACGGAGCAGGGCCCCGGCGACGGGTCCGAGGCCGTCGCCCCGGCCGTGGCCCCGGCGTCCTGAGCGGACCCGCGCCCGCCGCGCACCGGGTGCCGAGCGGTACGGGTACGGGGCGGGCGGCCTCCGCTCCTCCGGGCGTCGCCCGGATCCCGCTGCTGCCCAGCGGTGAGGAGCAGCCGCCCCGGCAGACCTGGAGGCGGACCGTGGCGCGAGCCTCGTCGCACTCCACGCCGCGGGGGCGTCCGGTGCCGTGGCCGGTCGGCGCCCGAAGGGCCGCCGCCCCCGCTCAGGGAGGAGTGGTGGGCCCCCTCCCCCGCGGACCGTGCCGGACCGCGGTGGTGCCCCCGGGCGCAGGAGTGCGGGCCGCGGAAGAGGGCAGCCGCGAGGAGAGCCCGCGGGAATCGAACAAGGAGGATCCGATGGACAGCACTCCCGAGCCCGAGCTTCCCGACCCCGTCCCGACGACACCGGACGCCGTCACTCCCGACCTGCCCCCGCCGACCCCGGAGGCGCCCGACATCCGGGGCGCCGGAGGCGAAAGCCCGCCGTCCGAGAAGCCCGACGGAGCGGGGGCATCCGAGGACGGGGACGGCACCGGCGGCGAGCCGCACGAGGACGCCGACGCGGGGGACGAGGGCCGCCCGGCCGCCGGTCCGGGAACTCCGGTGCCCCAGGAACAGACCGACTGACCGGGTCGTACGGCGAAGGGGTCCCGGCCGGACACGGCACGCCTTCCGGCCGGCTGCCGACGCGCCCGGCTCGTACGTCGCACCACATCCGCCCCTCGGTGCGGCCGCGCCCCGTGCGGGGGCGCGGCCACCCCTCGGGCCGGGTCGCGTCCCCCGGCCGCCGCTCCAGGGGCGCGGCCTCCTTCGGTTCCCGGCGATCCCCCTGTCCACTCCTCCGCCGTCCCTGACCGGGTTGGTGCGAAGACACGGACGGATCGTCAGAAAACCTCTGCTTGTCGGTCTTTCGGCCACTAGGGCTGCCGGGTTCGCTGCCGATACGTTCGCCGTGTCCGGCAGGCGGCCGAAGGAGCATCTTCGTGGGAGCAGTGGCGTCCGTGCTGACGGCGGCCGTGCTGTGGGGAACGGTCGGTCCCGCACAGCTCTGGGCCGATGCCGGGGTGCATCCCGTGGCTCTGGGAGCCGCGCGCATGCTGCTGGGCGGGGTGGTCCTCAGCCTGGTGACGGTGCGGACGGCGGGACTGCGCTCGCTGCGGCGGCCGTCGGTGGGGCGGTGGCTCGGGTTGAGCGTGCTGGTCACGGCGGCGTTCCAGGTCTGCTTCCTCCAGGCGGTCGAGCGCAGCGGGGCGGCCCTGGCGACGGCCGTGGCGTTCGGGACCGTGCCCGTGGTCAGCGGGATCTGCGCCCGGGTCCTCTCCGGCGAGCGGACCGGCCGCTCCTGGACGGCGGGGACGGCCTGCGCCGTGACCGGCATCGGGTTGTTGCTCCTGCCCGGCAGCGGGGCCCGCGCGGATCTGCCGGGCGTGCTGTTCGGGGTGGCGGCCGGGGCGAGCTTCGGCGTCTACATCGCCGTGACGAAGGAGCTGGGTGCGCTCGGCGCCGATCTCGGTACGGCGGCCCCGGTGAGCGTCCTGCTCGCGGGGCTGCTGGTGTCTCCGTACCTGTGGGTGGCGCCGGAGGGTCTGACCGGGGGGCGCTCCCTCGCGCTCGTCGCCTGGCTCGGGCTGGCGACGACCGCCCTCGGCTATCTGCTGTTCACCCGCGGGGTCGGCAGGCTGAGCGCCGCGACGACGGGAACGCTGAGCCTGACCGAGCCGCTGGTCGCGACGGTGCTCGGCGTGGTGGTCATCGGCGAGCGGCCGGGGCCGCTCGCCGCGGCCGGCGCGGCGCTCCTGCTGCTCGGTCTGCTCGTCGTGTCCGTCCCCGGACGGCGTGGGGCCAAAACCGGCCGGACCCGATCGGGGCGGGCCTTTCCGGTCCGGACCGGAAAGGCCCGGGCCGGCACGGGGCCCGAGCTTCCGGCGCCCCCGGCCGGAGCGAAGGGCGAGCCGGCGCCCCGCGAGCCCTAGGAGTGCTTCGTCAGGTCTGCTGTCCGTGAGGTTGCGAAGGGCGCCTGGGATGCGGGCCATGGTGATCATCGACGTAGCTTCAGTCGCAAGTGAGGACGAGCTGCACCGACTGCTCCAGCGAGAGTTCGACTTTCCGGACTTCCACGGTCGGAACTGGCCTGCCTTCTGGGACGCCGTCAGTGGCCTTGTCCTCATCCCCGAGCATGTGCGTTTCGCGGGTTGGAAGCCGTTGGCGGAACGTGTCCCGGATGGGGCGGTGATGTTGGCCGATAGCCTTGATCGATACCGCGAGCTCCATCGGCCGGATCTTCGGGTGGAGTACCTGTAGCCATGACGAGTACCCGTCCGTACTGACAGATCTCGGCCGCACGTCGCACAGGTGCCGGTCCAGCACCTCAGCAGGTCCTGAAGGGCGTCGAGGACCTGGCAGAGGGTCAGGTCGGCGTGTGGGCTTTGGGGTCGAGCCGCCGCAGGGCGAGGAAGGCCTGGGCGGCGGTGACGAGGGTGGCGTGGTGGTGCCAGCCGCGCCGGGTCCGGCCCTCGAAGTGGTCCAGGCCCAGGCCGTGCTTGAGCTCGCGGTAGTCGTGCTCGATCCGCCACCGCATCTTCACCCAGCGAACCAGGTCGGCGACCGGGACGGTGGCGGGCAGGTTCGATATCCAGTGGCCCGTCGGGGCGTCCTGGCCGTGCGGCCACTCGGCCAGGAGGGTCCGGGCGGGCAGGATGCCGTCCCACCGGTTGCGGCCGCCGCCCGCGGTCTGGGCTGCGGCCAGGGACTGCTTGCCCGCCGGCCGGACCGTCAGGGCCGGCGGTCCGAGCCCGCCATAGGCGGGCCGGTGCGGCTCGGCCTGTCCGGCATGGGCGACTTCCTTGCCGTTCAGCGCCAGGACGTAGGACCGTCCGCGCTCCTCCAGGCCGGTCCGGAAGGGGGTGCTGACGCCGTAGCCCGCGTCGGCGACCACCACCGGCGCCTCCAGTTCCCAGCCGGCGAGCGTGCCCGGCATGCCGAGTGCCAGGCGCCGCTTCTCCCGACGGGCAACGGCTTCGTCCGGCACTCCGGCCCTGCGGCAGCGGTCCGGCTCGTCCGTCCACTCCCTCGGCAGATACAACTGCCAGTCCAACGGACGGGACGCAGCGTCGGTGGCGGCGTGGACACTGACCGCGACCTGGCAGTTCGCCCGTTTCCCGAGGGCTCCGCAGTACCGCCGGGCCACCCCGACCGAAGCGGTGCCGCACTGGGGGAACGACACGTCGTCGTTCACCCACACCTCCGGCGTGATCGCCTCGCTCAGCCGTTCGGCGATCCGCCGCCGCACCGGCAGCGGATCCCACGGCGACTGGTTCACGAACTGTTGCGGGGCCTGCGTGTTCCCGTCCGGCAGCCGCTCGGCCATCGGCCGGACCGACTTCCGCCGGGCGTCCGGCACCAGCCCCCGCAGATAACACCCGCCCCACCGCCGCTGATCCCGCCGCGGCAACGAGGCGGACGAACCCCCTCAGCCCTTCGGCCGTGTGTTCTGCCGTGCCCGGCGGGGGCAAGCGCCGGGCACAGCAGGTGGGCAGAGGTCTCAGCGCGTGCCGGCCTCAGGCGAATCGATCGGAGCCGACATGGAATCCCGGAGCCGTCCGGCGCCCTCTTCGCCCGACCCTCGACGCCTCCTGGCCGTGTACCTCAACGATCACCTCGCGGGCGCCGCCGGTGGTGCCGCACTGGCCCGCCGTGTGAGCCGCAGCCACCGCTCCCGGCCCTCCGGACCGCGCCTGGCAGAACTGGCCACCGAGATCGCGGAGGACCGTGAGAGCCTGCGCGAGGTGATGCGAGCCCTCGACGTGCCGGTGAGGCGGACCAAGACGCTGATCTTCAGGCTCGCCGAGAAGACCGCGCGCATCAAGCCCAACGGCCGGCTGCTGCGGCGCTCACCGCTGAGCGACCTGCTGGAACTGGAGGCACTCCGCCTGAGCGTGGAAGGCAAGCTCGCGTGGTGGCGCACCCTCCACTCCGTGGCACGGACGGACGACCGCGTCGACCAGGACGTCATGCGCCACCTGGTGGGACGCGCGGAACAGCAGATCCGCGTCCTGGAGGGCCTGTGCCACGGCGCGGCGACCACCGCGTTCGCGTCGGACGGAACCGGAGGTCGACACCAGCTGCGGGCAGCGGCGCATCGACCGAAAGGGTGGGGCGTGCGGTTTCGCGCGCATTCGTCGCTCGCCCCTTCCAGGTGTGCGGGCGGGTACGGGGGTAGAGGCCCGGTATGAAACAGACAGAAGAGTGGAAACCTGGTGAGGTCGTGCCGCAAAGCGGCATCTACGCGTGCGACTGCGGGAAGGAGCACCAGTGGAGCAAGAGCACCGACGTGCGCGGGCACCGGTTCCCGCCACTGCCCTACGACTGCCCGGGCCAGTCCTGGACCCTTCGTACCCGGGCTCACCCTGACGAGGACTGACGGTGCGGCTGCGGACCAGCGACCCCAGTCGGCCAGGGTGGCGTCGCGTGCGCCACGGACGGGGGTTCCGCTACCTGGGTACCGACGGACACGCCCTGTCCGCGGCGGACCGCGAGCGGGTCCGCGCCCTCGTGATCCCCCCGGCCTGGCAGGACGTCTGGATATGCCCCCGGCCGAACGGCCACATCCAGGCGGTCGGTACGGACGCCGCCGGGCGGCGCCAGTATCTCTACCACGCCGCCTTCCGGGCCCAGCAGGACGCCGCCAAACACGAGCACGTCCAGCGCGTGGCCCGTGCGCTTCCCCGCCTGCGCAAAGGCGTGGCGCGGGACCTCACCGGACACGGCCTGACCCGCACCCGCGTCCTGGCCTGCCTGATCCGTCTCCTGGATCTCGGTTTCCTGCGCGTCGGCGGCGAGCGCTACGCCCGCGACAACGGGAGCTTCGGGCTCACGACCCTCCTGCGCGAGCACGCCACCTGCCGCAGCGGCGAAATCCGCCTCTGCTTTCCCGCCAAATCAGGCAAAGAGGTAACCCGCTCCCTCGTCGACGAGCAGGCCTACGCGGTCGTCCGGGCACTCCTGCGGCGCAGCGACGACGGGCCGAGGCTGTTCGCGTACTGGGAGCACCGGGCGTGGCACGAGGTCCACGCCGAGGACCTCAACGCCTATCTGCGCGAGCGGTCGGGGCAGGACGTGACGGCCAAGGACTTCAGGACCTGGTACGCGACCGTCCTGGCCGCGGTCGCTCTGGCCGTCTCCGCTCGCACCAGCGACTCCTCCCGCCCCCAACGCGGCAAGGCCGTCGCACGCGCCGTGCGCGAGGTGAGCGAGTACCTGGGGAACACGCCCGCAGTGTGCCGGGCGTCCTACATCGATCCCCGGGTCATCGAGCTGTACGAACAGGGCGAGACCATCGCGGGCGCACTCGACGCGTTGGGCGAGGACGGCGTCCTCGGTCGGCCGGCCACGCACGGAGGTGTCGAACGTGCCGTCCGGCACCTCCTGCACTCGCGTCCCGAGTGACGGCAGTGCCCCTCACACGTGTCGTGGTCACCGGCGAGGAGGTGGCCGACGCACGGACAGCGGCCGCGACCACGCCCCGCAGCCGGGGGCGACAACGGGGCTCGACCGGCTGGGACCGTGCGCCGCGCACGCCCGACGGCCGGATCCCTCCGGGCATCCAGCCGGCCACAACCCCGCGGGTGCGGCCGGCTCGCGTGCACGGCGCTCCGCGCACGCGACGATCCCCGCCGGGCTGCAGCACGTGGCCCACGGGAGAGGTGCCGAGTCGGCGGGCGAGCCGGTGACCTTAGCGGGAAAGGGCTTCGAGGAGTTCGCCGACCTGCGGGTCGGGCAGGGCCCGGGCCACGTCAGCCTGGGCGACGACACCGACGAGGGTGTGGCCGTCGATCACGGGCAGGCGGCGGACCTTGTGCTCGGTCATGGTCCGAAGGATCTCGGCCGCGTCGTCGTCGGCCCCGATGGTGACCGTCTCCCCCTGGGCGAACTCGCCGGCCGTACAGGTGGCGGGGTCCTTCCCGGCGGCGAGGACCTTCACGACGATGTCGCGGTCGGTGAGCATGCCCTTGAGCAGCTGGTCACTCCCGCAGATCGGCAGGGCGCCCACGCCGAGGCTCGCCATCTTCTTCGCCGCGTCCAGGATGCTGTCGGCGGCCCCGATGCACGTGGCGTCCGGCGTCATGATCTCGCGTGCGGTAGTCACGTTGTGCCTCCCGAGCTTCGATCGACCGCGCGGCCGGTCCCGGCGGCCTGCTATCCGTGCGCCTGCCCTCTGCCGGAGACTCCAAGCAGGCCGCGCTCGGCTCCCGCCACGACTGCCCGGCCCCTCACGCCCGTGAGCGGCACCCGCGACCTCCGCCTCGTCCGCAAGAACGCCGAGAAGGCTGCGGACGGGTGTCCGTGACGGCGGACGAACCCCGACCGAACGCCGGACCGTGCCGGACACCGCGAGCACCCGGGGACGAACGGAAGGCGCACCCGGGCGGGACGGGAGCGGTCACTTCTGCGCCGGCGTTGCCCGGTCGGCGGGTGGTCGCGAGGCCGTCTACGCGACCGGTGCGCCGCTCTGTGCTGCCTTGCGTTGGCGGGCGGTCAGTCGTGAGCCGGACTCGCGGCGGGCGGCGCGCCGCAGGAGCGGTACCGCGAGGAGGAAGCCGAGGACCGCCCAGGTGGTGAGGACCAGGACGACCATGGGCAGTTCCCAGGAGCCGGCCGGCTCGGCGGTCTGCGCAGAGTCCGGGAGCAGGGCCGAACGCAGCCCCTGCGCCATCCACTTGAGCGGAAAGAACGACGCCACCTGCTGGACCGGCACGGGCAGCGCGGTGATCGGGAAGACCGCTCCGGAGGTGAGCAGCAGTCCCATCGTCGGCAGCATGATCAGGGCCAGGGCCTCGCGGGGGTTGGGCAGTACGGCGCCTATGGCCGCGCCGAGCGGTACGACGGCGAGCAGCCCGAGTGCGGTGACCCACAGCAGCGTCAGCCAGTCGCCCGGTCCGTGCGGCAGTGGTCCGTCGACCAGCAGTGCTCCGGCGGTCAGGAGCAGGGCCAGGGTGCCGACTGCGAGGACGACCACCAGCAGGCACTTGGCGATGAGGTAGGCGGTGATGCCGCCGGGTGTGGCCCGCAGCCGCAGCAGGGTGCCTTCCTCCCGCTCGGTGACGAGGATCTGCGGGAGGTTGATCAGCCCGACCTGGAACAGCAGGTAGGCGGCGAAGCCCGCCAGCACCAGATGGGTCATCGGGGTCTGGGTGCCGGGCACGTCGTCGCCGAGGTAGGCGGCGACGAGCAGTGCCACGGCGACGTTGGTCAGGTGGCCGGTCACCTCCTTGGCGTTGCCCAGGAGGTGCCGCAGCTCGATTCCGCCGCGTCGAAGCCCGGCTCGCCGGCTGTTCGTCGTGTGCGTCATGGGTGTCCCCCTCATGTGGCCGGTACCTGCTGACCCACGTCATGGCGCGCGTCCGTGTCCATGCCCTCCGCGCCGTCGCCGCCGCCCTCGCCGTCGGCCGGCCGGTGGACCATGTGCAGGTAGGTGTCCTCCAGGGTCGGGCGGCGGACCTCCAGGTCGGCGATCGGGCCGGCCGCGTGCCGGTGGAGTTCCCAGACCAGCTGCGAGGGGGCCGCGGTGCGTTCGCGGCGGGGCGTGCCGTCGTCGGACGTCCAGCGGACCTCGGCCTGGGCGGCGGCCCGCCGCGCCAGCTCCGCAGGCGTGCCGCAGGCCCGGATCCGGCCGCCGACCAGCATCGCGATACGGTCGGCGAGTCGTTCGGCCTCCGCCAGGTCGTGGGTGGTGAGCAGGACGGTGACGCCTTCGTCGCGGGCCAGCCGTTCGACCAGGACGTGGAACTCGTGCCGCGCCTGGGGGTCGAATCCGGTGGTCGGCTCGTCGAGGAAGAGGAGTTCGGGGCGGCCGATGATGCCGAGCGCGACGTCGAGGCGCCGGCGCTGGCCGCCGGACAGCCGGTCCACCTGGTGGCCGGCCTGCTCGGTGAGGCCGACCAGGGAGAGCAGTTCGGCGGGGTCGCGCGGATCCGGGTAGTAGTCCGCGAAATGGGTCAGCAGTTCGACGACCCGCCAACGGCGGTGGTCGCGCCAGGACTGCAGGACCAGGCCGATCCGGGCCCGCCACGCCTCGCCGGCCCGCTCGGGGTCCGTCCCGAGGACGCTCACCTCCCCGCCGGAGCGCTTGCGGAAGCCTTCCAGGATCTCGACGGTGGTGGTCTTCCCCGCACCGTTGGGTCCGAGCAGCGCGAAGACCTCACCGCGGTGGACGTCCAGCTCGACGCCGCGCAGGACGTCGACGTCGCCATACGCCATGGCCAGATCGCGCACCCGGATCACGGGCAGGACCTCGGTGCGGCCGGGCGCCGTCATCGGCCCGCCTCCGTCGGGGTCTGCCGGAGTACCGCCCCGGTCGCGGGTGCGGCGTTGTCGACGATGGCACGGAGCGCCGCCACGTGTCCTTCGAAGGCGGTGCGGCCGCGGTCCGTCAGCCGGACCTTCGTACGTCGATGGCGGCCGCCGCCCTCCTTGCGGATCTCCAGGTATCCGGCGCCCTCCAGGGTGTGGAGCTGTTTGGAAAGCGCGGAGTCGCTGAGCGAGAGGCTGTCGCGGACGAACGCGAAGTCCGCCCACTCGGTGACGGCGAGCAGCGCGACGACGGACAGCCGGGTGGCAGGGTGGATCAGCTCGTCGAAGCCGGCGGGAGTGCTCATCGGCCCGGCTCCTCGCCGGCCTCCGGGCCACCGCCGCTCCGTACCGAGTCGGCGGCCCACCGGTTGGCGGGGCCCAGGGAGAGCAGGTACACGGCTGCTCCGGCGGTGGCCTGGACGAGACCTGCGGAGATCGGTTCGAGCGCCTTGGTGAAATGGTCCGCGAGCACGATCGTGCCCGCGACCAGCCCCGCCATCGCGCCGAACGAGGCCCACATGCGCCCGGGGCAGCGGGTGTGGTGCAGTTGCATCCGCCTTCGGCGGCTGCCGGTCACGATCACCACGCCCAGCAGGCCGACATAACCAGCCGCGAGCAGTCCTACACCCCACCGGGGCAGACCGATGCCTACACCCGCGAGGAACACCCACATCAGTGCGGCGGTGCCGTAGGCCGTACCGCGTCCGCCGGACGCGGAGCGCTCGAACTCGTCGTACACCCGCTCCTGCGGCACCCGAATGCGCTGGAGATCCCTCCACGCCTGCTCGGCATCCACCGACGTGCTCATGCCCACCACGCTCCGTCCCCGATTGCTTTCCTACAGGGAAAGTAACTCGATACTTTCCTACCGGGCAAGTCGGCGGTCTGCCGCGGTCCCCCGGTTCCGTGGCAGCGAGGTGGGAGACGGCGAGGGTGTGCGCGTGGGTGCGGTCCCGCGTCGGCTCGGGGGCCGTGCCGTCACAGACGTGAGGGACCACGGCGATCTCCCTGCCCTGGAGCGGTATTCGCGCAGGTGGCGCACGGGCACGAAGCCGAGAGACCGCAGCCGGCCGTGGCCGCCTCCGGCCGTGCGCGGCTTCCGGGTCAGGGCAGGGGGGTTCCGCCGGTGGCGTTGACGATCTCGCCGGTGATGTAGGTGTTCTGGGGTGAGGCGAGGAAGACGTAGGCGGGAGCCATCTCGGCGGGCTGGGCGGGCCGGCCCAGCGGCGCCTTCTCGCCGAAGTGCGTGGTGTCGGGCATCGTGGCGGGGATCAGCGGCGTCCACACCGGGCCGGGGGCGACGGCGTTGACACGGATGCCGCGCTCGGCGACCATCTGCGCCAGCCCGTGGGTGAAGGAGATGATCGCCGACTTCGTCATCGCGTAGTCCAGCAGATGGGGGCTGGGCTGATACCCCTGGACGGACGCGGTGTTGATGACCGACCCACCCCGCGGGATGTGCGCCAGGGCCTTGCGTGTGAGCCAGAACATTCCGTACAGGTTGGTCTTCATCACCCGGTCGAACTGCTCCGTGGTGATCGCCTCGATCCCGTCGGGCTGGGACATCTGGTAGGCGGCGTTGTTGACGAGAATGTCGACGCGCCCCAGCTCCCCCACCGCCTGGTCGACCAGAGCCTCGCACTGCGCTTCGTCGCGGAGGTCGCAGGCGACGGCGACGGCTTTGCGTCCTGCCTCCCGGATCAGGCGCGTGGTCTCGTCCGCCTCGTCAGCCTCCTCGGGCAGATGGGTGAAGACGACGTCCGCGCCCTCCCGCGCGAAGGCCAGACATACGGCTCGGCCGATCCCGGAGTCACCGCCGGTGACCAGTGCCGCCCGGCCCGCGAGCACGTCGTGGCCCCGGTAGGAGTCCTCCCCGTGGTCGGGCCTCGGATGCATGGCCTCGGTCGCCCCGGGGTGTTCCTGCTCCTGGTCGGGAAGCGGCGGCCGCGGGTGGCGGGTGAGCGGGTCGGGGACGCCGGAAGAGTCGGGGGACGGCATGGTGATTCCTCCTGTCGGGGGATGGCGGACGGGCGCGTCAGCTCGCCGGGTACGGCGCGGCCTTGAGCCGGCGGGCGAGGTGGGCGGTGTTCGCGGCGAGCGTCCTGGTGGTGGCCGCGGTCTTCTCGGGGGTCTCGTCGAGGTCCTGGTAGTCGGTGCCCTGCATGGCCTCGCCGACCCAGTAGGTGACGGCGTTCGGCGCGAGGGAGAAGCCGACGTCGTTCAGGCCCTGGAAGAGGTCGGCGCCGACCTTGTGCGCGCCGTCCTCGTTGCCGACCACGCACACCGCGGCGGCTTTGCCGTAGGTGAGCATGCGGCCCTCGTCGTCGCTCTCACCGAGTTCGGCGTCGAGGCGTTCCAGGACCCGCTGGGCGATGCTGGAGGGATGGCCGAGCCAGATGGGCGTGGACAGGAGGAGGATGTCGCAGCCCAGGATGGCGGCGCGGATCTCCGGCCAGTCGTCCCCTTCGCCCATGTCGGTCTCCACGCCGGGTTTCACGTGGTGGTCGACGACCCGGATGACCTTGCCCGTCACGCCGTGCTCGGCGAGCGCGGCCATGGTCTGCTCGGCCAGCAGCTGCGAACTCGACCGAGCCGGCGACGGGGACAGCGTGCAGACGAGAGCGACCGCACGCAGCGGAGTGTGATTGCTGGGACTCATGTTGAGCGGCTACCCGCCCACCCCACGCCGCTATCACACCGGACGCGATTCCTCCCCGATGGCGCAGTCCGCATGCCGCTTCGGGCGGGCGTCCTCCGAGCACCGGTGCGGATGCGGGGTGATGCGGCCCTCCTCGGGACGGCGCTGCGGCACCGTCGACGAAAGGGTTTCGCCATGCGGCGACGGGGGAGCCGCGCCGCTCGACTCCACGGAGCCGTACCGGGGGCCGGTTGCGCACCGATTTTTTGAGCGTGTTCAAATGGGTTGTGGGGGTGGCGATCCCGCCGCCCGATCCCGGGGGGGGGGAGAAGCGTATGGACACGCGGGGCGACAGGAAGGCGGCACGCGGGACGGGGAGGAGCGGCTTCGCCGCTGCGCTGATCGCGCTGATGACCGTGGCCGTGTCGGGGTGTGGGGGTCTGGGCCCGGTCCACGTCGACCCGAGCGACCTGCCCGGGGTGTACCGCGATGACGACGCGGGTGCGGAGATCCGCTTGGACGCGGACGGCCGGTTCTCCGCCGTCGGCCTCTCCCAGGAAGACGTGGAGATCGATGGGGGCACCACTTCCCTCGGCGACTTCGACGGCACCTGGGATCCCACCCCCTCGAACTTCGTGTACCTGCAACCCGAACCCGACGGGATCAGCGACATCCAGCTCTGGACGGTGAGTTCGAAGAAGGTGTACCTGCAGCCGGACGTGGACGGCGGCCCGATCACCCTGACACTGGCCAAGGTCAAGGACTCCTGATCCCGAAGAACGACCGGCGGCGGAGTGCGGGCCGCACGGGGACGCGGCCGGCCGGACGTGAGGGGGACGGATGAGTGCGCATGGGGGACGGAGAGCCGAGCCGTCCGGCGGACCGCAGGGGCCCCGGGCCGGTCTCGGCTGCCGGCGGACACCGCCCAGACCTCCGAAAGAGCCCGCCCCACGACGAAGGTCACGGCTTACGACTGCCGTGACCGATCCGATGACCCACCGGACAGGGTCCAAGCGATGGGCGGAGCCGAGGGGATGACGGACAGCCCCGGCCGTCCGGGTGTCAGTGCCCGCCCCTAGGGTGCCGGGCATGATCACGTTCACCGTCGAAGAGTCCTGGGACCGCATCGAGAGCTGGCTCGGGCGGCACGCCCCCGTCACCCACGGGCTACTGCGACCGCCGGCCGTCCCGGCGGACATCACGGCGGCCGAACTCCGACTGGGGGTGACCTTTCCGCCCGACCTGAGGAAGTCGCTGCTGCGGCACGACGGTGTGGAGCTCCAGGAGGGAACGCTCCGGCTCGACTACTACGGACCGCCGTCCGGAGTCGGGGAGATCGTCCGAAGCACCGAGTTCCTGCGCGAGGTCGGGAAGGACGTCGCCGAGGAGGAGGACGAGCTCGACGAGGAGGAGCGCGACGCATACGCGTACTGGCCGCACGAACGCCTGCTGATCACCCTGGGCATCGGCTGGCAGTCCTCCGACGGACTGTTCCTGGTCACCCGCCCCGGCCCGCACCACGGGCGGATCGGCCGGTACTTCGACGAGACGGGCTCGTCCTTCACCCCCTGGTCGGGACTGCGGCACGTCCTCTCCGACTTCGCCACGGCCCTGGAGAACGGCCTGCCCTTCGACGGGCGGACACCCCTGGCCCACGAGGGCCGGCTGATCTGGGACGGCGGCGGGACGGTCGTCGCCGACCCGACCTCCGCCCTGGACCTCGCCGCCGGGACCCCCGAGCCACAGCTCCCCGCGGCGGAGCCGGCCCCGCCCGTCCCGCGGCCCGACGGGGCACACGCCGTCATCGCCTTCGGGAGTGGCGGATTCTTCGAACCCGGGCCCGAACCGCCCGTCCAGCCGGACGTCGTGTTCGTGGCGGGCATCGACCCCGGGGAGTTGCTGGAACGGCTGGGCTCGGTGCCCGCGACCGCCAGGCCGCGCAGCCGGGAACAGGCGCGGCTGTCCGCCGGCGCGCTCTGGGCCGCGCACCGCCCGATGGTCCGGGCCGGGTCCTGCGGCGATGGGTGGTCGTACGCCACGCAGGAGGGCGGTGACGCCCAGTTCGGCCGTCCCGAGGTGCTGGGACGGCTGTCCCGCGGAACCCGGGTGGTGCGGCTGGCGAAGCAGGGATGCGAGGTGCGCGTGACCGTCGTGGAGGACGGCGCGGAGCGGCCGGAGGCAGGCCACCGGGTCGAATCGCCGCGCGAGGACTACGTGACCGGACCCGACGGGCAGCCCGTGCTCGGACGCGGCGGACAGCAGTGGCAGCGGATCGGCGTCGATCCCTGGCCCGGCTCGACGGCCGCCTACACCCGGCTGCTGGCAGGCCTGACGGCGGAGCACGGCATCAGCTGGGACCCGGCGGACGACACAGCGGCGCCACTGGCCAGCGCACTGCTGCTGCCGGTCCTCGACGAGGTCCCCGAGGCGCGGCACCCGGTCACCGTCGTACGCGACGTCGACCTCGGTGCCCTCGTGGAGCGGACCCCGCCGGAGCGGTTGCACTCCGCGATGGCGGCGCAGCTCGCCCGGCTGGCGTCGGAGAGCGACATCGACGGCTACCCGGAGATCGCCCGGGCGCTGGAACAGGTCGGCCGGGGCGAGCCGGTGGACCTGACGGCCGACGGGGCCCTCGATCTGCGGATGAGGACCATCCAGGCGGAGGCCCGGGCCGTCCGTGGACTGCTCGACGAGGCCCGCCACCAGCCGGATCTGGCGCCCGTCACCGCGGCCGACCTCGCGGCGTGGCACGGACGGAACGCGGCGGCCGGGGCCCTGCGCCGGTTCCTGCTGCTCCCCCTGCCCGCTGCGGCGGAGACGGTCCTGAGCCTGCGCATGTCCCTGCACTGGCGCGACGAGCTGGCGGCGGACCTGGCCGACTGGGACTTGTCCGGCCGATCGTGTGCGGAGCCAGATCGCGACGGTTGACGCGGTGGCGGTGCCGAGGAAGACGTAACCGCGCTTGTCGTAGCGAGTGGCGACCGCTCGGGACTGTTTCAGGCGGTTGATCGCCCGTTAGACGGTGTTGCGCTTCTCGTAGCGGTCCTCATCGAAGCCGGGCGGCCGTCCGCGCTCAGGTGCAGCTTGCTGGTGAACCCACTGCGCGAGCGGCCCAGGCCCTCGCCTCCAGCACCACCTCCACCAGGCGGGCGTGCAGACTCCGCCACGGCGCTTCGTCCTGATGTTCCGGCTCCTCGGCCCCCTTTGAGCCGGGCGCCGGCGGTGGGTCGGTGCGAGCGCCGGCCGCGTGCTGATGCGCGCGGACGATGGTGGAGTCGACCGAGATGTCCCAGTCGATCTCGCCTGCGGCGTCGGCCGCCGCCTGGACCTGCTGGAGGAGACGTTCCCAGGTGCCGTCGGCCGACCACAGGCGGTGGCGTTCGTAGACGGTCTTCCATGGACCGAACCGTTCGGGCAGGTCACACCACTGCACTCCGGTCCGCACCCGGTGCAGGATCCCGTCGATCACCTGCCGGTGATCCCGCCAGCGGCCACAACGCCCGTTGCTGCTCGGTGGGAAGGGCCGCAGCCGTTCCCACTCGGCATCACTCAGATCACCCCGCCCACGCTCCATTCAACGGCTGGAGCACGCTGGCCGTCACGTGACCGGCACGACACCCTCGCGCTGGGCGTTCCTCGGCCTGGAGAGGCGAACCCGGCGGGTCGGCAGGTCGATTTCCGTGACGACGACGGTGACCTTCTCGCCGACCTCGAAGTCTTCCACCGGACTCACCGCGGGCCGACCGGGGGCTTCCCTGAAGGGGATCAGCCCGGCGATCCCGTCTCCGAGGTCGACGATGACGCCGAAGGGAAGCACCTTCTCCACCGTCCCACGGAGTTCCTGGCCCACCGGCGTGCGGTCGGCGAAAGCCCGCAGGGGGTCGGGCTCCAGTGCCCTCAAGGAGAGTCTGGCCTCCAGGTTGTAGGTGTCGAACTGGAGGAACTCGCACGAGACCCTCTGGCCTACGTGAACGACATCGGTGGGAGCGTAGATGTGCCGCCAGGACAGTTCGGGGATGGCGATGAACCCGACACCGGGGAAGAGCGGGTGGGCAGGCCCGTCGTCCAGGGCCACGAAGACCCCGAACCGCTCGATCGCCACAACGGTGCCGGACAAGATGTCGCCGCGGTGCAAGGTCTCCAAGAACGCCCAGAGTTCCGGGCTCTCCGACTGCCAATCCATGCCGCCACCCTGGCACACGACACCGCGGGCCGACCATGAGCTCGACAGCCCGAAGCCCCGCCGGGCCACAGCAACCGGAACCCTGATCGGCCGGACGAGTCCTAGCTGGAACGTGTCTCTTTGAGCGGTCGGTCAGCCGATCGGACACGCCTGTCCGGTGAGTGGTCACTGATGCGGCGGGGGACCGGATCGAGCCGCTGATACCGGCCGATCCGGTCCGCGGTCGGCGATGGGCCGACCGCCGCCGAACCCGGGAGGCCATCGCGTGGAAATACCGCACCTGCCCGATGAGGCCGTCGGGTACAGGGGTCCCTTCCCGCGCGAGCGGGGAGCAGCCACAGACGCGCCCCGAGATCCCCCGACGCGTCCAGGGGCGCAGACGGGGTCAGGTGCCGGCGGGTGGCTGCGAGGGTGAGTTGGAGGGCGGGGCGAGTGAGGTCGTCGCGGAACACTCCGGTGCTCGCCGTTCCGGCCGGCCTCGGCTCGTAGCAGGTCGGCGCGCACGGTCGGCAGGTCGGCGAGTGCGCGCTGCGGTTCGCTCAGGCTTCGCCGGCCGCGCCGCCGCCCTGGGGGGTAGTCCCCACGTGGACCGTAGGTGGTGTGCACGAGGTCGAGGCCCGGTCGTGAGGCGACATCACCGCCGGCGGAAGGGGGGTGCGCCCGCGGTGACCCGGATCGGTCCGGTACCCCTCACCGTCCTCTCCAGCGGGTCGCACTGCACCTCTGGCAAGTCAGGGGCGCGCGGGAGACGTCTGGCGGTCGTACGGGCCTCGGTGATCCGGTACGTGTACGTGGTGTCTCCTGCGGTGACGCGCACCAGGTCGTCGGTCCTGCCTTCGTAGGGGACGACGTGCAGGTCCGTCACTTCGACCGAAGGGATGTCGGTCCCGGCGGGGCGCGGCTGCGGGGTGGGCGCCGCGGCCACCGGTTCCGGCGGCTCGGTGGTACGGGATGCCGGGGGTGCGCTCGCGGAGGGCGGGTGGCTCGTCGCGTGGCCGGTCGGGCGGCCCGGTGGTCCGTGCAGGGGAATGCATTTTTGCAGGCTCTGCATTTTTGCGTACCATGCACTCCATGCTGGAGGGGACGCCTGCCGAGAGCGGGCTCAGGGAGCGCAAGAAGCGGGCCACGCGGGCCGCGCTCGTCGAGGCGGCCGTACGGCTGGCGGTGGAGCGCGGTGTCGAGAACGTCACCGTGGACGCCATCAGCGCGGCGGCGGGGGTCTCCACGCGTACGTTCTTCAACTACTTCGACTCCCGTGACGAGGTCTTCGTCATGGTCGGCGCCGACGCCGGCCACCGGGTGCGCCGGGCCGTCCTCGCCGCCCCGCCCGAACTCTCACCGCTGGAAGCGCTCCGCGACGCCCTGGCGGCGGAGCTGGAGGAGGTGGAGCAGCAGCAGGAGCTGTGGTGCCTGCACGCCGAAGTACTCCGCAAGGCGCCCCAGCTGCTCGCCCGCAGGATCGGCGCCCACATGGCCGACGAACTCGGCCTCGCCGAGACCCTCGCGGAGCGCATGGGGGCCGGCTCGCCGCTCTTCACCGAGGAGCGCCCGGACTTCGCGTCACCGGAGGAAGAGGAACGGCGGCGCGCCCTGGGGCTGTATCCGCGCCTCTTGGCCGCCGTCGGCGGGACGGCCGTGCGCGTCGCGGTCGAGCACTGGTCCGTCCGGCAGGGGGAAACCGCCTTCGCCGACGTCTTCCGGGAGACGTTCGAGCACCTCACCACGGGCCTTACGCTCCCGCAGCAGTACCCCGTACCTGCCGACGGCGCCTGACGGGACAGCGGCTCCGGCTCCGGCTTCGGAGCGAAGCCGGAGCGGCCCGCTCCCGCAGGGCCTGCGGCACGGCCCGCCCCCTGCCCGACACGCCGCCGCCCGATCCGCCCCTGCGCGGGCCTGCGCCGACTCCGGCAGGCGCCCCTCCGGCCCGTGCCTCCCATGAACCCCACGAACCCCCGCGTTCCACGAAACACTGAGAAGAGAAGCTGTGAAATCACCAGCCACGGCGCCGGCCGAGTCGTCCCCGGCCACCGCGATGTCGGACCGGCAGATACTCCAGGCCATGTCCGGCCTGATGGCGGGCATGTTCGTCTCCATCCTCGCCGGCACGGTGGTCGCCAACGCGCTGCCCCGGATCATGGCGGACCTCCAGGCCACCCAGTCCGCCTACACCTGGGTCGTCACCGCCGAACTGCTCGCCATGACGGCCACGGTGCCGCTGTGGGGCAAGCTCGCCGACCTCTACAACCAGAAGCTCCTCCTCCAGATCTCCCTGGGCCTGTTCGTGGTCGGCTCGCTCCTGGCCGGCTTCTCCCAGGAAGTCGGACTGCTCATCTTCAGCCGTGTCGCCCAGGGCATCGGCGCCGGCGGCCTGACCGCACTCGCGCAGGTCGTGATGGCGGCGATCATCCCGCCGCGCAGGCTCGGCAAGTACGCCGGCATCTTCGGGGCCGTCTTCGCCGTCGGCACCGTCGCCGGACCGCTCATCGGCGGCGTCCTCGTGGACACCTCCTGGCTGGGATGGCGCTGGTGCTTCTTCATCGGCGTCCCCTTCGCCCTCCTCGCCATCGTGCTGCTCCAGCGGACCCTGAAGCTGCCCGACCTGCGCCGCGAGGCGAAGATCGACTACCTGGGCGCCTTCCTGATCGTCGCCGGCGTCAGCGCGCTCCTCATCTGGGTGTCACTGGCCGGCAACAGCTTCGACTGGGCCTCCTGGCAGACCGCCGCCCTGACCGGCGGCGGACTGGTGCTGCTCCTCGCGGCGGTCTTCGTCGAGTCCCGGGTTCCGGAGCCCGTCATCCCGCTCGGCATCTTCCGCAACCGCACCGTCTCGCTCACCACCGTCGCCAGCCTCTTCGTCGGCCTGGCCATGTTCGGCGGCACCGTCTTCCTCTCGCAGTACTTCCAGATCTCGCTCGGGAAGTCCCCGACGATCGCGGGCCTGATGAGCCTGCCGATGATCCTCGGCCTCCTGGTCTCCTCCACGGTCGCCGGACAGATCATCAGCAGGACCGGCCGCTGGAAGGTTTACCTGGTGGCCGGCGGCGTCACGATGACGGCCGGCCTCGGGCTCCTCTCCACGATCGACTCCGAGACCCACTTCGGCCTGACCAGCATCTACATGGCCGTCATGGGCATCGGTGTCGGCATGCTGATGCAGAATCTGGTCCTGGCCGCGCAGAACGACGTGCCGGCCACCGAACTCGGCGCCGCCACCTCCGTCCTGTCCTTCTTCCGCAGCCTCGGAGGCACCATCGGCACCAGCGTGCTCGGCGCCGTCCTGGCCAACCGCGTCGCCACGGAGATGGGCAAGGGGCTCGCGGACGCCGGCGCACCCGCCGGTGAGAGCGCGGCCGGGCACGGCAGCGCGATGCCGGACATGGCGGCCCTCCCGGCACCGATCCGCGAGATCGTCGAGCACGCCTACGGCGTCGCCACCGGCGAACTCTTCCTCATCGCGACCCCCTTCGCCGCACTCGCGCTGCTCTGCGTCCTCTTCGTCAAGGAGAAGCCGCTGAAGACCACCAGCGGCATGCAGCGCCTCGCCGAGGAGGCCGGCGACGCCGACGGGAACGGCACCGGCGGCCCGTCCCGCACGGCAGCCGACGTTCCGGCCTAGGCCGTGCTGAAACCGCGCTGATCCGCCTGTTCGGCCGTCCGGGGAAGTCTCGGGCGGCCATCCAGACGGTGAGGCCACGGGCGATGTCGTTGATGCCGGTCGCCGTGCCTCCGGACCGAGCCGGCCGCGCCGTTTGCGGTTCGCGGGCCGGTCGGAGGGCTGCATGATCACGGTCCGGATCCCGCGCAGGCGGAGAGGGGTTCGTCCGACTCGTCGGCCGGGGCCCCTTGTGACGGGCCCCGGCCGCGTGCTGATGAGCCCGGACGACCGTGGAGCCGACCGAGACGAGCCGGTCGAGGCCGCCTTCGGCGTCTGCCCGGGCGAGCGGGCGGTGAAGACCTTCTTCCAGGTGCCGTCGACGGCCCGCTTCCGCAACCGGTCGTGGGCGCCTTTCCACGAGCCGAAGTGCTCGAGCGGGTCCATCGACGGCGTGCCCGTGCGGTACTCGAACGCGATCGCGTCGATCACCTGGCGGTGATCGCGCCACCGGCCACCCCGTTCCGGGGTGCGATGCGGCAGCCACGGCGCGATCCTCGCCCACGGGGCACCGGTCAACGACACACATCGACCAACGGATCAGACGATCCGAGAGGAACGCCCTAGCGGTCCTGGTAGGCGCTCATGTTCGTGCGTACCCGGTCGGAGAAGAACAGCGGTCCCACGGCGTCGGCCCAGGCCATGCCTTCCGGGGTGAGGGTGAGGACTCCGCCCTTCTCCCGGAGCCAGTTCCGCTCCAGCAGGGCGTCGAGCTGGGGGCCGAAGTCGTCCTCGAAGCGCGTGGCGAACCGCTGCTCGTAGTCGGCGGTGCGCAGGCCCGTGGATTCGAGGAGGTGCTGGAGCGTGTACATCCGGCGCCGCTCCCCCGCGTCCATGACGAACGCCCACTGGGCTCGACGGAACCGTTCCGTCGGGGTGGCGATGTAGTCGTCGATGATGCGCCGCACCTCCGGCACGGCGACCGCGTAGTCGGTGGTGTAGTGCAGGCCGGTCGTGAACGAGCGGGCGCCGACGCCGAGGCCGACCATGCCGGCCTGCTGGTTGTACTCGCTGATGCCGCTGCCGCCGGTGTCCTCGACCGCGGCGGTGCCGACGCGCCGGAAGACGCGCATCGAGGTCTGCTCGTAGCCCGCGGACAGCAGGTGGTCGCGGCCGTAGCGGTACAGCCGCAGGCGCTGGTCGTTCCACTCCTGGAGGGTCTTTGCGTGACGGGAGCTCAGACCGGTGAGCGGGCGGACGTACAGCGGGTAGAGGTAGATCTCCTCCGGCTCCCACGCGAGGGCCGCGTCCAGGGAGACCTTGAAGGTGCGCTCCGTCTGGCCGTCGATGCCGTAGATGAGGTCGATGTTGAGGATGGGGAAGTCGGCCTCCTTGAGGCGGGCGAGTGCCGCTTCGACCTCTTCGCGCTTCTGCGGGCGGACGGCGGCGCGGGCCTCCTCGTCGATGAAGCTCTGCACGCCGATGCTCAGCCTGGTCGCTCCGCGCTCGGCGAGTACGGCGATCCGGTCCTCGGTCGCCGTGGCGGGCGAGGTCTCCACCGACCAGGAGGCGGCCTCGAGGTCGGCGCCCATGATGTGCTCGCTGATGTCGCACAGGCGGGTCAGCTCGTCCGCCGTGAGATACGTGGGGGTGCCGCCGCCGAACGCGGCGAGGCGGAAGCGGATCGGCTCCCCCTTCGCCTCCAATGCCTCGCGGGTGACACGCGCCTGGCGTTCCAGGGTGCCGAGGAAGTCACGGGTGACCTCTTCGGGGGCGCCGGTACGGGTGAAGAGGTTGCAGAAGCCGCAGCGCATCTCGCAGAAGGGGATGTGCACGTAGAGCGAGAGGGCGTCGAGCCTTTCCGCGGCCCACAGTCGGCTGAGCAGGGGGCCGTTCTCCAGGAGGCGGTACGCCTTCTGGTGCGGGTAGGCGTAGACGTACTGCTCGTACGGCGTCTCCGGCTCCGGGCGGGTGGGGGCGACGCGGGGAAGGGCGGGCGTGGGTAACAGGACGGGCTGGGTCATGACGTGGGTCGACTTCCGTTCGGCTGGGTGGGGTGCGACGGGTCCGGGACCGGGGCCGGGCCGACCGCACACAGAACGTGACAACGCGTCACCTTAGGGTCGCGGTGCGCCAATATCTGTAGTGCAATGCGCATAGAACTGACTCCTCCAGATAGAGGTTCATATGCACTTTTCACGGAGGGATGGATTCCGTCCCGGTTCGTGAGGGTTCCCGTCGACGGGAGGGGTCGCGGGCACGCGGGCGGCTGCGGTATCGCTGTCTGCCATGAAGAGACTCCTCATCGCGGCCGGCGGCGGCGGTGACCCGATCACGGCGTCCCTGGTCCATACCGCGCTGCACGGCCCGGACGCCCCCGCGCTGGTCCTGACCTACGCGTGGGAGCGCCTGGTGGTCGATCCCGTGCCGGGCCCCCGTCGCGTCACCGATTTCACGGGCACGGTGCGGGTCGGGCCGGAACTCGCCCTGGTCACGCCCACGACGGCGCCGATCGCCCCGGCCGGCTCGCTCCTGCCGCGGCTCTCCGGGGAACTCGGTCCTCAGTTGGGCCTGCTGGACCCGTACGACGGTGTCGCCGGTCTGGCGCGCCAGATCGCAGCGGCGGCCCGCTGGTGCGGGACGGACCGGATCGAGCTCGTGGACGTGGGGGGCGACATCGTGGCCCGCGGCGACGAACCGACGCTCCGCAGCCCGCTGGGTGACGCACTCGCGGTCGCCGCCTGCGCGGCCACCGGCATCCCCACCACCGTGTACGTCGCGGGGCCCGGCCTGGACAACGAGGTGCCCCTGCCCGACCTTCTGCCCCGGCTGGGGGCGCCGGCGTTCGCCCTCGACGCCGGCCGGACGCGAAGGGTGTCGGGCATTTTCGACTGGCACCCTTCCGAGGCCGGCGCTCTGCTCGTCGCGGCCGCCCGTGGCATACGCGGGGTCTGCGGCACCCGGGACGCGCCCCGCCCCGTGCTGCTGGACGAGTCGGCCCGCAACGTCCACCGGCTGTCGCTCCGGCAGGTCCTCGCGCTCAGTCCGCTCGCGAGGAGGCTCGCGGGCTGCACGGGTCTGGACGAGGCCGAGGCCGTCTCCCGGGCGGTGTGCGGCTTCTCGGAGATCGAGCGGGAGCGTCGCCGCGCCGCGCACGCCCCCACCCCGTCCGCGCCGCGCACGCCCCGGGACGCCCACGCCGTCCTCGCGCGGTACACCGCTTGGGAACGCGCGATGCTCGACGACGGGCTCGCCTATGTCACCACCCGCCGCATCGTCGAGGACCTCGCCCTCACCGCCGCGGAGGCACACGCCCTCCTTGCCACCCTGCGCGCGACGGAGCAGGCACGCCGGGTGCCGCCCTTGTGGCGGCTGGCGACGGAGCCCGCGAGAGCGGCATGAGGGGCTTTCGCCCTGCCGCCGCCGGTGAAGCGCGTACGGAGCCCCCCGAAGTCGCCGAGGAGGCGTCGGGGCCCACCGGGACGCCCCCTGACCGCGCGAGTCCCCGGTCGGCGGCACCCTCCGGGGAGGCGCTGACGGCCGGAAAGGCGACCTCGCACCGGCAGACGCCGGACGGCCTCGCCTTCCGGGCGGAGCCGTCCGACAGCGCGCTGTCCGTGCTCTTCCCGTCCGGTCTGCGCCCCCCACATCGTCCTGTCCGTTCCGAGCGCGAGCCGGCGCCCGCCGTCCCGCTCACCGTCGGGGTGGACGCCCGGCGCCGGATCGCGCCCGGCGCGGACGGCGACGCGACGCAGTCCCGCCGCCGGACGGGCCGTAGCCCCCTGATCATCCGCGGCAGCGAGAGGCCATGCCCGGTGGGAGGCGCCGAGGGGGAGGCACCGCCCGGACCAGGGCGGCCGCGGTGAGGCCGACGGCAGCGCCGGCGGCGACGTCGGAGGGGTAGTGCGCGCCACTGTGGACCCGCTCGATCGCCACCAGGGCCATCGGCACGGCGCACACGGCGCCGGCCCACGGCCAGGAAGGCGCGGTGGCCGCGGTGAAGGCGACGGCGGCGGCGGTGTGGCCGGAAGGGAAGGAGGAGCTGTCGGGCCGGTCCTCATCGTCTCCGTGGGGGATCCACTCCGCGGGCGGGCGGCGCCGCTGGACGAGCTGTTTGGCGACGCCGTTGGACAGCAGCTCCGCCACCGCCATGGCCGTGACCCCTGCGGCAGCGGCCTTCCGGCCCCGCCGGCCCCCGCCCGCCGCCATCGTCAGGGCCGCCGCCCACCACACCTTCGTGTGCTCGGCCGCTCGCTCCACCGGCGGCAGCAGCCGGCGGGCCCAGGCCGAGTCCCATCCGGTCATCCGTCTGGCCAGCCGGCGATCGCCCCTGCGCAGGGGCTCCAGGAGTTCCGCGAGCCGTTGCCCGCCCGCCCGCGCCACGCGGGGCTCATCCCATGCGTCGGCGGTCCTCATCGCTCCACTTCCGGGTGTCCCGGGGCTCGACGTAGGGCTCCTCGTCCTCGGGGTGCCCGCCGGCGATGGCGCGCTGGCGGACCATCTCGGCGTCGAATTCCAGGCCCAGGAGGATCGCCAGATTCGTGATCCACAGCCAGACCAGGAAGATGATGACGCCGGCGAGGGCGCCGTACGTCTTGTTGTACGAGCCGAAATTCGCCACGTAGAACGCGAAACCGGCCGAGGCGATCATCCAGATGACCAGTGCCAGGAAACTCCCCGGGGTGATCCACCTGAATCCGCGGCCCTTGGCGTTCGGGGCAGCCCAGTAGAGGATCGCGATCATGAGCGTCACGAGCACGACGAGGACCGGCCACTTCGCGATCGACCACACCGTCAGCGCGGTGTCACCGATTCCCAGGGCGGTGCCCGCCTCACGGGCCAGCCTGCCGGTGAACACCACGATCAGGGCGCTGACCACGGCGAGGACCATCAGGGTGACGGTCAGGGCCAGGCGCAGGGGCAGCACCTTCCACACGGGGCGGCCCTCCGGCACGTCGTAGACGGCGTTCGAGGTACGGATGAACGCTGCCACGTAGGCCGAGGCGGACCAGACGGCGACCACCAGGCCGACGAGGGCCATGAGGGAGCCGACCCCGCTGTTGCCCTGGAGCTGCTGGACCGCGTTGCTGATCACGTCGCGCACGGAGCCGGGTGTCAGCTTCTGGAGGTTGTCCAGGACCTGCCTGGTCGCGGACTCGCCGGCGATGCCCAACAGCGACACCAGCACCAGGAGGGCCGGGAAGAGCGCCAGCACCCCGTAGTAGGTCAGGGCGGCGGCCCGGTCGGCCAGCTCGTCGTCCTTGAACTCCTTCAGCGTGCCGCGCAGCACCGCTCTCCACGACCGCTTCGGCATCTGCAGGGGCTGGTCCGGGGCCCGGTCCTCGACCCGCTCGTCGGGACCCGCGCTGCCGGACCCGTCCGCGAGGGGCCCCTCCGCGGGAGGCCCGATGTCCTTGCCGTGCTCTGATTTCGGTGCTTCTGTCATGCACGGCGGCTTTCCGCTCACGCCCGGCCCATGCACCCGCCGCGCGGCCGGGCGCCCCGAGCGGGTCTCCTGGAGACCGGGCCGGGCGATGTGGACGCCGGTCCGTCCGCGCGGATCACGCCGGGAATCCAACCGCTCCCCGGCGTGCGAGCGGTGCCGCTCACGGGCCGAGGCTTCCGGACCGGCGCCGGCTGGCATCGCCGGGGCCCGCGGGCCGTCCGGCACGGACGACGGGCGTCGTTCCCGGCGGGCTTCGACGGCCGGGCCCCTCCGGACACGGCGACCGGCACGGAGTGAGGCCCACGGGCACCCGTTCACCTCACGCCGCGTGTCCCCTGCCGTCGCGGGCGCGTTGGGTCTTGGCCGGGGCCGAACGCGCCCCGGTCAAGGAGAGGTGCACCCCATGATCAAGACGCGCCAGGCCTTCCCCCTCGCCGCGCTGCTGCTGACGGCCACCGTCCTGCCCGTCCTGCCCGCGCACGCGGCGACGACGACCGACGCGAGCGCCTTCTGCCCGCACGGCGACGCCGGCTCCCTCGTCGGCAGCCGCGTCGCGGGGACGGGACGGGGCCACACCGACGTCGTCACGCCGGACGGCGAGGCGGTCCGGCTCGTCGGCAACGTCCGCACCGCCCAGGAGGGAGAGATGCTCACCATGGACTACGACGAGTCCCGGCTGACCCTGCTCCACCGGGGCTCCCGCGTCGTGCGGGCCGAATGCACCTGACGAGGCGGCCGCTCCCGCTACCGGACGGCCGGGCCGCCCCGGTGTCGGCGGGGCGGCCCGGTGTCGGCGGGGCGCCCCGGTGTCGGCGGGGCGGCCCGGTGTCGGCGGGGCGGCCCGGTGTCAGGCCGGGCGGCGGTTGCCCTGGTCGTCGCACGGCACCTCGGTGGCCGGGTGGTTGGCCGTGAAGTCGCGCTCGGCCTGCCGCTCGACCTCGGTGATGGCGGTGGGTTCGACGTCGATGATGCCGCCGAAGGGCCGGTCGACGTCCCGGATGATGCACAGCGCGGTCGTCAGCAGGGCGGTGATGACGACGAGGGTGACGATCTGGCCCCGGTTGTTGCGGCGGGGCAGGCAGAAGCCCAGGGCCGCGACGGTGATGACGAGGGTGATGAGCAGGACGAAGGAGAGCAGCAGCACGGTCATCGTCAGCAGCGGCCCGACCAGGTCCTTGACCGCCATGCCCTCGTCGTCGTCGGCGCTGATCAGCCGGGGACGCAGCCAGCGGTTCGCGGCGAGTCCCGCGAGCAGGGCGAGGACGGCGACGATGACGACCAGGAGCACGAGGGCCACCTCCGGAAGGCGTGCGGGTTTCCCGGGGAAGGGCCGGGACGGCGTGATCATCCCGAGGCCGTCGGCGGGGGCGGAAGGACGGAAACGTTCACTCGCCCCCGCACGAGCGACATCTCCTCGGCCATCCGGGCCAGGTTCCCGGTCCCGCCGTTCACGCCGTTCGGATGGCCGCTCGTGACCTGCGGGACGGGGTCGCGTTCGCCGGCCATGCGAAAGATCATCACCTGCGGCCTGCCGGCCGCCCCGCCCCGCCCGATCCGGGCGGGGCGGGGCCGGCGCAGACCACCTGGCGGATCGCGCTCTCCGGCCTGCGGCCCGTCCGTGCGTCCGCCCTCTGCGGGCGGTGCCCGGCGGCGGCGAGGAAACGGTCAGGCCACGGAGTAGAAGCGGATGGCGACTTCGGAGTCGTCGCCGCGGGCGAGGCCGACGAAGACGGTGCGCGCGAGCCAGAGGTGGGCGGGGGCGTCGGTGCGGAAGACCGGTGAGGTCCGGTAGTACACCCCCGCCTCGGACACCTGCAGGGCGCCGTCGTACTGGGCGGGGGCGGTGGGCTCGTCCTCGTGGTAGTAGCCGCGGTTGGTGATGTCGATGACCGCGCCGTCATCGGCTCGAATGAGGTACCGGGCGTCGAGCCGGTAGACCCCGTGGTGCCTGTCGCACCGGTCACCGCCACCGGCCAGGACCGTGCCGCGCAGGCGGGGTCCTTCGACGGTGCCGCCGGTGATGGGGACGTACTCGGTGACTCCGCCGCCGCCGTGCCCGATGTGCAGGGAGGGAGCGAGGAAGGCACGGAGTTCGAAGGCGAAGTCGAGGGCGGGGGCGGAACCAGGCCCGTCGGCGGTCTGCGGTTCTGGGGCGATCACGACACTCCGTGGGCTGCGAGGCGGGGGCGGACTGACGGATCCTAGGCAGGCCGCGGCCGGAACGGTCAATGGTGTTGACGTAACGCGGCCGCACGCCGCCGTGCCGCCTCGGGCCCGAGGCGGCACGGCGGCGGGAGAGCGGGAGCACGGGACCGGTCCGGCACGCGGCAGAGCGGCGACCTCCGGGGACGGCCTCGGGCCGGGGGTGGGCCGGTGCGCCTCCAGGACCCCGCGCACGGCCCGGTGCCCGGCGGGCCTCCGGCGGATCCGTACGGACTCAGGACATGCCGCCCGGGCACACCGTCCCCGCGGCCGGGGTGCGGCCCGTGCGGAGGTAGGTGTCGACCGCCTCCGTGACGCAGCGGTTCCGCGGGTACGTGCCGTGGCCCTCCTCCTCGGCCGTCAGGAGCACGCCGACGCCGTCGCCCAGGGCGCGGGCCATGCGGCGGGCGCCGGGATACGGGGTGGTCGGGTCCCCGGTGCCGCCGACCACCAGGACGGGGGCCGCGCCACCGGCGTCCACCCCGGACCCGGCGCGCTCGCCCTCGAACGGCCAGCCGTAACAGAGGTAGACGCCGGTGGACCAGGCCGCGCCGAAGACGGGTGAGGCGGCCTTGACGCGGGCCTCGTCCCTGGCGAGGCGCTCGGCGCCGGGGCGCAGGCCGGAGTCCGCGCAGGTGATCGCGGTCCGGGCGGCGCGGCTGTCGTCGGGCGGGGCCGCCGCGCGGTCGGCGGCGCCGGTGTCGTCCGCTCCCCTGCTCAGCGGGCCGGCGTCGTCGTGGTCGATCAGTGCGGTGAGGGCCTCGGCGAGCGGCGGCCAGCCGTCGGTGCCGAGGTCGAGATGGTCGCTGACGGCGTACGCCAGGCCGGCGGCGTCGAGTTCGCTTCCGCCGCCGGCCGGGGCGGGCTTCCTCTCCAGGCGGTCGGCCAGGCGTGCCATGCGCCGTGCGGCCTCCTCGGGCCCGTCGCCGGTCGGGCAGCGGCGGATACGGGCCGCGCAGTGCGCGGCGAACCGGTCGAACGCCGCCTGGACCGCCTTGGCCTGCGAGACCTGCCCCTCCACGAGGTCCTCGGTGGGATCGACGGGCGCTTCGAGGACGAGCCGCCCGACGTGCGATGGGTACAGGTGGGCATAGGCCGCGCCGAGCTCCGTTCCGTACGAGACGCCGAAGTAGTACAGCCGCTCGTCGCCGAGGAGGTAGCGCATCAGGTCGAGGTCGCGCGCGGTGCGCGCGGTGCCGACGTACGGCAGGAGCGCCCCGGAGTGCTCGGCGCAGGCGTCGGCCCCTTCGTAGCCGGTGTCGTCCGCGGTCTTCCCGCAGCGCACGGGGAGGGTCGCGCCGACGCCGCGCGGGTCGAAGGAGACCAGGTCGTAGCGGTCGAGGAGCGGTTTGTACTGGTCGAGGTGTGTGGGCAGTCCGCTCACGCCGGACACGCCGGGGCCGCCGAAGTTGAGGACGAGGGAGCCGATGCGCCGGGAGTTCGGGCCGGTGGCCTTGTGGCGGATCAGGGCGACGTCGATCGTCCTGCCGCCCGGTCTGCGGTGGTCGAGGGGGGACTTCATGGTGGCGCATTCGTAGCCCGTGCGGGCGGCGGGCGGCGCGGTGCAGCGGGACCAGCGGAGGTGCTGGCCGGTGGTGAGCGCGGCCGGCAGACCGGCGGGAGGGTTGCCGGCGGTGAACTCCGTACGCGGCTCCGCGCTGCGGCCGGGAGCGTCGCGCTGGAGCCAGGCGACGCCGACCCCGATCGCGAGGAGGACGACCACGGCGACGATCCGCGCACCGACCGAGAGGCCCTGCCCGTGGTTGCTCATCGGATGTGCGTCACTCATCGAAACCCCCGCGCTCCCGCCCCTGGACGCCCGTCCCGTGCCCGCACGCCCCCAGGCCCGTGTGCATGATCGTTCGTTCGCCGAACGAGTGCACAGTACAAGGCGTCTCCGACAGCCCCTCGGGTGCGGGGCGATCGTCCTGCCCGCGCCCGAGGGGGCCGGGGCCGGACGGTCGCGGGACCACGGGCCGACGGCCGCGGCCTGCGAGGGGCCCAGGGACTGTCGCTCCCGTCCCTGGGCCCCTCGCAGGCCGCGGCACCCGCGTGCGCGCCAGGACAGCGCGCGAAGGACGGGAGGTTTCGCCCGGTGGGCCGGGGAGGGGCGGCGTCGGAAGCGAAGCCTTCACCCGCGCTCACCACGACCTGTCGCGGAGGAACCCGCAGACCACGTCCGTGGCCCGCGTCGCCGCCCACGGGGGCTTCGCCCGCTCCGGCCGCTTCGCCGCCGCCTGCCGCGAGGCCTACGGGCCCGGCCCCTCTGGCACCCTGCGCGCCTGATCGCGTGTCTCCGGAGCGCCCGCCGTCGTCTCCCGTGCCGTCGGGGCGCTCACCGTCGTCCGCCCGGTCCGGGCGTGAGGAGAGTGGGCCGCCACCCGGAGGTGAAGGGGAACGGGCAGCGGCGTTCAGCGGCTTTCCCGCCGGCCACCGGATAAACGCGAAGCCGGCGACGGGTCGCTCCGCCCCCGCCCGGACCACCCGGGCGGGACACGAGGCCGGCGGAACGGCGGGCAGGGGGCGCGGGAGTGCGTCTCGGAGCCGCCGCCGGTACCGCCTCTGCTTTTCCGTGAGGGCTTCGGGAGGTACGTGAGGGTCCCGGCGCCGCAGCCGCCGCGGTTCGCCGGCTTCGCACCGGTTGCCCCGAGCGGGGCCGGGCGGGAGCGGGTGGGGGGCCGTCCCGCTCCCCCGTAACCGGCTCCGCGGTCACGCTCCCCGGTCTTCGTGGAGGCGGGGTGCTTTCGTGGCTCCGGTGTCCGCTGCCCTTCCAGGAGTCGGGGTTCGCTCGCTCCTGCGGCCGTCCGGCGAAGCGTGGACGGCGGATGCAGGCCGGGGAACGAACACCTCGTGCTCGTGGTGTGTGCGCGGCACGCACGGGGACAGACTCCCGCGCAGAAGCTCGACGGACAGGCCGCGGGGAAGTCGATTCCCCGCGCGAGGCCTTCCGCCCACACTCTGGGGAGCTCGCCATGACGCACGAAAGCACGATCCTGCGACCGGCTGTCGCCCCGCGGGCGGCTCCGGCAGGAGGTCAGGAGGCCGCCACGCGCAAGCGGGCCCTGGACGGCCTGCCGGAGACGGAGCGCCCGGCAGCGGCGACCACCGATGACGCCCGCACCCTGTCCGTCGCGCTCTTCCGCCGTCTCGGCGAGCTGACCGAGGGCACGGCGGAGTACGCGTACGTCCGCAACACGCTGATCGAGCTGAACCTCAGCCTGGTGAAGTTCGCGGCCCGCAGGTTCCGGGGTCGGCCCGAGCCGGCCGAGGACATCGCCCAGGTCGGCACGATCGGCCTGATCAAGGCGATCGACCGCTTCGACCCCGAGCGGGGCGTCGAGTTCTCCGGCTTCGCCCTGCCGACGATCGTCGGAGAGATGAAGCGCTTCTTCCGCGACACCGGCTGGGCGGTCCGGGTGCCGCGCCGCCTCCAGGAACTGCGCATCGACCTCACCAAGGCCTCGGACGCCATGGAACAGCGCGACGGCCGCCGGCCCGGCCGGGCCGAACTCGCCGAGCACCTGCATCTCACCGAGGAAGGCGTGGCGGAAGGGCAACTCGCCGCGAACGGATACACCGCCCACTCCCTCGACGCCGCCATCGGCGGCGATGACGACGACGAGCGCGCCCTCAGGGGCACCACGGGCAGCCACACCGCCGTCGAGGAACCCGCCTACGAACTGATCGACGACCTGCGTTCGCTGCGCCCCCTGCTGGAACGGCTCAGCGAGCGCGCCCGGAAGATCCTCTGCCTGCGCTTCGGCGAAGAGCTCACCCAGGCCGAGATAGGCCGCCGTCTCGGCCTCTCCCAGATGCACGTCTCCCGCCTGCTCACCCACATCTTCACCACCCTGCGCGACGGCCTGCTCGACGACCCCGCACTCGAAGACGCCTCCGCCGGCTTTGAGCAGTGACGCGCGCGACGGAACGCCTCTGCGGGAGCGTCGGGCCGAAGGTGCCGGACCGCCGTGCCGGGCCTCCGCGCGGCGGGGCGCAACCGGTCGGCGCGGCCCCGGACGAACGGCGGGATCACCTTTGCCGACGCCCCGCCCCGCCCGGCCCGGTGGCAGCGGCGTCGGGCGGATCGCCGCCGCGTGCCACGAGGCTCAGGGCGGCCGCGGCGGTCTTGAACTGCGGCTGCTTGGAGACGGGGTCCCACAGGGTGGGGATCAGCTCGTTCGCGGCCCGCCCCGCTTCTCCGGGGGCGGGGGCACTGCCCGTCGGGGTGTCCCAGTACCCGTAGTGGAAGGGCACGAACAGCACGCCCGGACGGATCGAGCCGATGCGCAGGCGGCCACGCAGAGCACCGCCCCGCGTGGCGACCTCCACGAGGTCGCCCTCCGCCAGCCCCATGCGGGCCGCGTCGGCGGCCGCGACCTGTACCCAGACGTCCGGGGCGGCGGCCGCGAGTCGGGGAGCGCGTCCGGTCTTGGTGCGGGTGTGGAAGTGGTAGAGGGTCCGGCCGGTGGTCAGCTGGAAGGGGTGCTCCTCGTCGGGCCACTCCTTCGGGGGGAGGTACGGAGCGGGCCGGATGAGCGCCTTTCCGTCCGGGTTGACCGACCGGTACCACCGTTCGCCCATCGGCTCGCCGGTCACCAGGTCCTTGCCGTACGTCTCGCACAGATCGGGGTGCGCCCAGGCCGCGCCGTCGCCGTAGAGCCGGTCCGTGCCGCCGGGGGCGCGTTCGGTGCACGGCCACTGGATGCCGCTCGGGCCGCGGAGCTTGTCGTAGCTCAGGGCGCTGTAGTCGCAGGGACGTCCCTCGCTGCACCGCTTCCACTCCTCGAAGGCCTCCTCGGGGGCGCTCCAGCGGACCAGGCGGCCGCCGTCCTTGTCCTCGAAGCCCATCCGGGCCGCGTAGTCGAGGAAGATGTCCAGGTCCGGACGGGCCTCGCCGGGCGGGTCCACGGCCTTCTCGGACAGGTGGACGGTGCGGTCGGCGTTGGTGAAGGTGCCCGTCTTCTCGCCCCACGTCGCCGCGGGCAGCACCACGTCCGCGAATCGGGCGGTCTCGGTCAGGAACAGGTCCTGAACGACGGTGAACAGGCCCTCCCGGGAGAGGACGGAGCGGATGCGTGCCAGGTCGGGCAGGGAAACGGCCGGGTTGGTGGCACTGATCCACAGCATCCGCACCGAGCCCCGCTCCGCCAGCCGGAAGATCTCCATGGCGTGCGTGGGCGGCCCCTCGTGCGGGATGACCGACGGTTCCACGTTCCACAGCCGTGCGAGGTCGGCCACGTGCTCCCGGTTCTGCCAGTTCCTGAAACCCGGGAGGTCCCCGTCGGCTCCGCACTCGCGGGTGTTCTCCGCGGTCGGCTGCCCGTTCATCTGGAGCACTCCCGCCCCGGGCCGGCCGAGCATGCCGCGGATCAGGTGCAGGTTGTTGACCTGCACGGCCGCGGCGGTCGCCTGATGGGCCTGGTAGAACCCCTGCAGCACGGTCGACAGCAGCCGGTCGGCGGTGCCGAGCACCTCGGCGGCCTCCTCGATCGTGCCCGCCGGCACGTCGCAGATGCCCGCGGCCCACCGGGGCGTACAGGGGCGGACCTGTTCCCGCAGCCTGTCGAAGCCGACCGTGTGCCGGGCGATGAAGCCGGGGTCGGTCCAGCCGCGCCGGATGACCTCGTGCAGCAGGGCGTCGAGCAGGGCCACATTGGTGCCGAGCCGGGGGGCGAGGTGCACGGTGGCCCGGCGCGCCACCTCGGTGAGCCGCGGGTCCACGCACAGCAGGCGAGGCGGCTCGCCGCCCTCCAGGCGGTCCAGGATCCTCATCCACTGGACGACCTGCGTCTCGGCGATGTTGTGGCCGAACAGGGCGATCGCGTCGGCGTGGTCGATGTCCTCGTACGAGCCGGGCTGGCCGTCGCTGCCGAAGGACTCCTTCAGCGCCTCCGCCGCCGTCGCCGTGCACAGGCGGGTGTTGCCGTCCAGGTGAGGTGTGCCGATCCCGGCACGGGCCAGGACGGCGAGCGTGTAGTACTCCTCCAGGAAGAGCTGCCCGGAGGTGTAGAACGCGAGCGCCTCCGGACCGTGGGCGTCGAGGAGCTTCCGGGATTCGGACACGATCCGTCCCATCGCCGTGGGCCAGTCGCTCTCGACGAGCCGCCCGCCCTCGCGGACGAGCGGGCGGGTCAGCCGGTCCGGGGAACCGTTCGCCTGCCACGCGTAGAGGTCCTTCGGCTCCAGACGGCCCCGGTTGACCCGGTCACCGCCCCGTCCCCTGACGCCGACGATCCGCCCCTCCCGGACGGCGATGTCCATCGCGTCACCGTCGGAGTGCAGCAGCGAAGCCGCCCGCACCCACGCGTCGACCTCGTCCTCCCCCACTCCCCCGGCCAGGCACGAGTCCACGCGCACGGGCCACGGTCCGCCTCGGGGGTACGGGGTGCGCGCTCCCCACGGGTCGGCGATCGGGTCGGTCCCCCCGTCCGGACGACGCTTCACGGCCGCTCCCTTCCGCCTCACGGCGCCCTCGGGACCGGCGCCTCGCCGGAGCGGCTACCCGCAGCGCACCGCCCGACACGGTCCTCTCCCCCTCGGCGGCCGCGGTCGCTCGTCCTCGGTGCCCGGGTACGGTCCGCCGCCGTGGGTAGCCGCGGTCCATGACTCAGAAGCGAGAACTTGCGGTGGTGACCGGCGCGTCCAGCGGCATCGGGTTCGAGCTCGCCCGGCTGCTGGCCGAGCGGGGATTCGATCTCGTCGTGAACTCGGCCGACGAAACCCGGCTGCGGCCCGCCGCGGAGAAGATCGGACGGGAGACCGGGGCGGACGTGCGGGCCGTACCGGCGGACCTGCGCGACTACGGGGAAGCGGAACGCTTCGTGGAGGCGGTGCTCGCCACCGGACGTCCGGTGGCCGTCGCGGCGCTCAACGCCGGCGTCGGCCGGGGAGGAGCCTTCCTCGACACGGAACTGGAGGACGAGTTCGAGATCGTCGACCTGAACGTGCGCTCCACGGTCCATCTGGCCAAGCGGCTGCTGCGGTCGATGGCCGCGGCGGGCGAGGGGCGCATGCTCATCACCTCCTCCATCGCCTCCACCATGCCGGGCTCCTTCCAGGCCGTGTACAACGCCTCGAAGTCGTTCCTCCAGTCCTTCTCCCAGGCGCTGCAGAACGAACTCAAGGACACGCACCTGACGGTGACCGCCCTGATGCCCGGCCCGACCGACACCGACTTCTTCCGCCGGGCCGGCATGGGCGACACCAAGGTCGGCCGGGGAGAGAAGGACGATCCCGCCCAGGTGGCCGAGCAGGGACTCGACGCCCTCTTCTCCGGCAAGGACAAGGTGGTGGCCGGATCGCTGAAGACCAAGGCGCAGGGTTTGGCCGACAAGGTCCTGCCGGACAGCCTGAAGGCGGAAGGACACCGCCGGATGGCCGAGCCCGGATCCGGCGACCGGTAGGCACCGGGGGCACGGGTCCGGACTCCTGCCGCCGGGCGGCCGGTCGACCGCACGCACCGGTGCCGCACGCGCGGCTCCGGCCGGAGGGTCAGCCGGGGGAGCCCGCGCCGCGCGAGGTGCCGTCGACGGTGAGGACGAAGCCGCTGCGCGGGCGGGTGGGGATCCTGGACAGCGGAATCGACAGGTCCTGCGCGGGGACCTCGTGGTCGAGGTGGGCGAGCTGCCGCACCAGCGTGGCCAGCACCGCCACGGTGACGTCCTCGCCGGGGCAGCGGTGGCCGTGGGCCGGGTCTCCGCCGCCCTGGGGGATGAGCTCGTCGGCGCCCGGTTCGCGTCCGGTGAAGCGCCCCGGATCGAAGCGGTACGGATTGATCCACATCGTGGGGTCGTGGTGGTAGCCGTAGAGGTCCAGGAGGATCAGGGTGTCCTCGGCGACCGGCTCGCCCCGCCAGGTCAGGTCGGTCGCGGCGAGCCCGCCGACGAACGGGGCGAAGGGGTAGAAGCGCCGTACCTCGTGGGCGAACGCTCGCGCGTAGCGCCCGTCCTCGTCCTTCCGGAGCGGTTCGCGGTGCTGCGGCCACCGGTGCAGGGCGTGGGCAGCGAAGGCGGCGAACCACGCGATCGCGACGGTGGGCCGGACGATGTTCAGCAGTTCGACGGCGGCCGTCCGCGGATCGGCGAGTTCGCCGTCGGCGTCGCGGTGCCAGACCACGGCCTCGAAGGCGGTCCCCTTGTCGCTCGTCAGTTCACCGGCCTCGCGGGCGGCACCGACCAGGCCGGCGAGCGCGTCCTCCTGGCGGGTGCGGGCGCGTCGCGCGCGGACGTGCCGAGGGCCCGGTGCGGCGAACCCGTCGACCATGGCCGTGCAGTCGGCGGCCATCCGCCGGACGGCCTCGTCGGAGAGCGGGATCCCCGCCCACGCGCAGACGGCGCGGGCCAGGACCAGCGCCGCCTCGTCGAAGAGCACGACGGGCCGGCCGTCGCGCCACTCCTCCACGCTCTCGGACCAGCACCGGGCCACGTGCTCGGCGAGGGCCTCCACCCCCGCTCCGTCCTTGAGGATCGCCAGGAACACGGCCTTGCGGACCCTGTGGGCCTCGCCGTCCAGGGTGTGGACGGCCCCCCGCCCGAAAAGGGTGTCGAGCACGGGTCCGGGGAGGGCGGACGCGCGCCTGACGTTCCGCTCGTCGTAGAAGAAGCCGATGGCGTCGGGACCGCGCAGGGCGACCGCCGGCCTTCCCAGCAGCCGGGTTCTGACCGGGCCGCCGTTCGTGGCGCGCATGCGGTCGGGCAGCCAGGCGTAGCCACGGGCCAGGAGGGCGAGCGTGCTGTCGCTCCACGGCGCGAGGGCGGTGTCGAGTCGGGGCATGAGGATCCGCTACCCGGCCCGCCCGCCGGCACACCGGGGCTTCGGCCGTTCGGCGGAGCGCCGGTGCGGGCCCTTCCCCCCTGTCCGAAGTCCCCGCCCGGCGCGTCAGCGCGGCGTTCCCGGGCAGGGGCAGCGTATGAACCGACTCTCGGACAGCGAAGGCTCCTACTGGAGGGAGACGGCCGCGTTGCCGTCCTTCCCCTCCCTCACGGAGGCGGCCGCCACGGATGTGGCGGTCATC
Source organism: Streptomyces omiyaensis (assembly GCF_014650895.1). Classification (GTDB taxonomy): domain Bacteria; phylum Actinomycetota; class Actinomycetes; order Streptomycetales; family Streptomycetaceae; genus Streptomyces; species Streptomyces omiyaensis. The sequence goes on along the minus strand of NZ_BMVV01000040.1, from coordinate 4,115 downwards.
GGCGCCGGCATCGCCGGTCTCAGCACGGCGTGGGAGCTCGCCCGGGCCGGACTCGACGTCGTCGTGCTGGAGGCGGGCCGGCTCGCGGGAGGGGTCACGGGCCACACGACGGGAAAACTCACCGCTCTCCACCCCCGTGCGTACGACACGCTTCGGACCGAGCACGGGGACGAGGCCGCCGGTCTGTACGCGGCCTCCCAGAGCGCCGCGCTGCGGCGTGTCGTCGAGGTGGCCGAGGAACTCGGCATCGACTGCGCGCTGGAACGGCGCCCGGCGCTCACCTACTGCCGGCGACCCGAGGGCGTCGCCGCCCTGCGCGCCGAGGCGGAGGCGGCACGGGCCGCCGGCCTGGACGCCTCGTTCGTCACGGAGACCGGCCTGCCCTTCCCCGTCGCCGGTGCCGTCAGGGTGGAGGACCAGGCCCAGTTCCACCCGCTCGCGTACCTGCGCGGGCTCGTCGACGACATCGTGGCGCTCGGCGGCCGGATCCACGAGGGGACCCGCGTCGTGGAACTCGACCGGGGGGACCCCTGCCGGCTCGGCACCGACACCGGGGGGTCCGTCTCCGCCCGGCACGTCGTGGTGGCCACCCACCACCCCGTCTTCGACCGCACGCTGCTCGCCACGAGGCTGAGCCAGCACCGCGACCTGGTGATCGCGGGCCCCCTGCCCGCCCCGCGGGACCCGGACGGCATGTACATCACGGAGGAGGACGGCAAGCGCTCCGTCCGCACGGCTCCGCTCCCGGACGGCCGACGGCTCCTGATCGTCACCGGTGAGGCGTTCCGGCCCGGCACCGGGGAGGACACCGAGGCCGGCTACGCCCGTCTCCGGGACTGGACCGAGCGGCACTTCCCCGACGTCACGATCACCCACCGCTGGGCGGCGCAGGACAACAGCTCCACGGACACCCTGCCGCTCATCGGCCGCATGCCCGCCGGCGGCGGGAACGTGCACGTCGCCACCGGCTTCGCCGGCTGGGGGATGACGGGCGGTGTCGTGGCGGGATCGGTCATCGCCGCCCTCGTACGGGGCGAGCGGGAGCCGTGGGCCGGTCTCTACGCTCCGGGCCGCCTCGGTCCGCTCCTCCGTTCCGCGCCGGCGCTCCTCAAGGAGCAGTGGGAGACGGGCAGGCACTTCGTCGGGGACCGGCTGGAGACGTTCGGCGACGGCACCGGCGGGCCCGTCCGGGACCTGCGTCCCGGTGAGGGGACCGTGGTCCGCGGCCGGGGCGGCCCGTGCGCCGTGCACCGCGACGACCGGGGCGGGCTCCACGCCGTGTCCGCCGTCTGCACCCACCTGGGGTGCCTCGTCGCGTTCAACAACGCGGAACGGACCTGGGAATGCCCCTGCCACGGTTCCCGCTTCGACGTCGACGGCGCGGTCCTCCAGGGACCGGCGCTGAGCCCTCTGGAACGCCGGGACCCCGAAGAGTCGTGAGGTCGCGTCCGTTCTCCCCCGGGGCACACGAGGGAGCCGGCACGGGGGCGGAACGGCGAGGTCCGGTCCGCGGACGCCGGCATCGGCGCCCGCGCCCCCGCCTCACCCCGGCTCTCGTGCGCCGAAGGCGACCTCGTCCGCCCGGCAGACGGTCGCGGACATGTTGACCCGCATCATCCTCAAGGCCGCTGCCGCCAGGTCGGGGTCGATGTGCGCGACCGCGTCGGCGGCCACGACCACGTCGAAGTGCCGGATGTGGGCGTCCAGAGCCGAGTACAGCACGCACTGCTCGGTCACCTGTCCGCACAGGACCAGTCGCTCGACCTCCAGCTGGCCCAGCAGGTAGGCCAGCGGCGTCTCGAAGAAGATCGAGTGCCGGGCCTTGACCACGAACAGCGCGTCCTCGTCGGGGACGACCGGCTCCACCAGGTCGCGGTGGCGGCCGCCGAGGGCGGTCGTGACGATCTCGCCGTGCTGCGAGCGCCATTCTCCGAAATTGTCGTTCACGTAGATGACGGGCCCGTCGCCGGCGCGGGCGTTCCGCAGCAGGGCCGTGATCCCGGGAAGCGCCTCGCGGGCGGAGGGCACCAGGGCCTCGGCGTCCTCGTGCGCGTACGGGTTGAGCACGTCGACCACGATGAGTGCCGTACGGGCCACGGAAGCCCTCCTCTCTCGTCCGGTCCCGCCGTCGGTCGGGCCGGGGGTCTGGCGGCGCGTCGCTCCCCGGACGACAGGCCGCCGCGTTCCGCCGGTCGGGCCCGCTGGGGACCTCCGCTCCGCCGGCGGTCCGAGTCTGCGCCATCCCGCGGGGCGGTCCTCGCTGCGACACGGCGTTCGAGCGGCACCCCCGTCCTCCGGGACGGATGCGGTGTGTCGCGGGAGCGCGAGAAGCACGTCTCCTCCTCGCCGTACGGGGGGGCGGGGGGACGCACACCGCTCGGCGCCGGGCAGCCTGCCCCGTGGCCGGTGGGCGACCCTCACCCCAGGGGGCGGCGCAGCGCGCTGTCACCCCGGTCCCAGGCCTCGCGGAGGTGACCGGCGAGGCGGTCCTCCAGCAGGACGGTCGCGGCGGAGCCGAAGGCGATGTCGGCCTCCAGGGCGGGCTCGTCGGCCAGGAGGCCGCCGACGACGCCGTGGCGCACGACCTGTTCGTGGACGGCGTCGGCCTCCACGTGTTCGGCGTAGAAGTGCTCGGCCGCCGCTCCCGCACCGCATCGCCGCATCGCCTCGGCCAGGCGTCTGGATCCGGGCGAGGACGTGATCTCGACGCAGGCGAAGTGTCCGACGAGGGCCCCGCGCAGAGCGCGGTGGAGCCCGAAGAGGGACATCAGGTTCACGGTCGCCAGGAGCGGTGCGGGCGCGTGGTCCGCATACCGGCCGTAGGAGGGATCGAGGCCGAGGTCGTCCATGAGGTTCGCGAAGAGCCTCGCGTGGACGCGGTCGGCGCGGCCGGCGCCGAATTCGTCGTACTCGACGGCGGCCATGGAGGCCTTGGCCCGTCCGGTGAGCCGGGGGATCACCCAGACGTGCGGATCGGCCTCCTTGAGGTGGTAGAGGGAACGCAGGGCCGCGTACTCGCGCAGCTGCCACAGCTCCCCCTCGCTCCGGAGGTGGTGGCTCAGGCTGCCCCCGGGGTCCACGGGTTCCACGAGGAGCGGCGCGAAGGCCTCTTCGACCGTCCGCGGCGCACCGGGCAGTTCGGCGCGCAGGGCGTCGAGGAAGCGGGTTTCCATCTCCCGGCGCAGCCGCAGGAGGTCGGGGTCCCACTCGCGGGCGTCGTCCACTCCCTCGAAGCCCCGGTAGTGCAGTTCGTACAGGACGTAGAGGGCGAGCTGGAGGTCCTCGCCCCACGGGTCGGCGCTCGGCACGGCCCCGGTCCCGTACCGCGGTGCGCCGCCCGAACGGAGGGCCCGGGTCACGGCGCGGGACAGCTCGCCCCGCTCCTCCGCGAGGCGGGGAGCGGTGCGGGGGGCCATCGGGCTCGGACGCGGAGCGGGCATCAGGGCTTCCTTTCCTCGGGCGGGCGGGCGGTCCGCTCGCGGCGGCGGTGGCTGGTGTCGCACCAGGGGTACGTGCGACTGCGCCGGCACGTGCAGATCGCGACGGAGAAGCGGTCGGAACGGGCGACCGTCCCGTCGTCCAGGACGATCTCGACGGGCCCCTCCACGAGGACGGGTCCCCGGGGCTCCAGGAACACCCGGTGGGCGCAGGTCGGGGCCGGGGTGCCGTCAGGGAGTGCGGGCACGGATGACCACCAGTTCCTCCCGCCGCTCGTCCGGGGCCGCCAGGCCCCGCCGTTCCAGCCAGGCCCGCCGCGAACGCAGCACCGGCCCCCACGGGACGAGGGCACGCGCCGTGACCTCGGCGGACAGGCCCTCGCCGGCCAGCCGCTCCACGGTCGCCCGCGCCCCGCACATGCCCGAGTGCACCATCAGCAGCACACCACCGGGCCGCAGCAGACCGGCGGCGGCCGCGCAGACCCGGTCGATCACCAGACGCCCGTCGGGACCCGCGTCCCAGGCCCGCTCCGCACCCCGCGACGGCGGCCCGGCCCCCGGCGCCGGAACGTACGGAGGGTTGGTGACGACCAGGTCGAAGCGCCGCCCCTCCGTCCGCGCGGCGAAGTCGCCGTGCAGGACGCGCAGGGGCACCCGGTGGAGCAGCGCGTTCACCCG
>NZ_BMVV01000039.1 GCF_014650895.1 Streptomyces omiyaensis | reverse complement strand
GCACCGGTACCGGTACCGATCTCCAGGACCTCCGTGAGGCAACCGACCTCCTCCCGCGCGAGGGCCGCCGCCAGCAGCCGCGTGTCCGCCTGCGGCCGGTAGACACTCGGGAAGGCGACCAGACCGCCGGGAAACGTTCCCGCCGCCAGAGCCGTGCTGGACATCGACTACCTCTTTTCCGGTACGGGCCGGGCTCGCGCACGAGCCGTGCACCTGGGTCGCGGGGATCCGGGGCCACGGCGGGCGTGGCCCCGTGTCAGGGGGAGAAGAGGACCTTGACGGCCCCGTCCCGCTTCTTCTGGAACATGGCGTAGGCGTCGGGAGCCTGTTCGAGCGGCAGGCGGTGGGTGGCGAAGTCGTCGACCCCCAGCGGGTCCCCCTCGGTGAGCAGGGGGAGGATGTCGTCGACCCAGCGCAGCACGTTGGCCTGGCCCATGCGCAGCGTCAGCTGCTTGTCGAACATGGTCAGCAGGGGCAGCGGATCGGCCGCGCCGCCGTACACCCCGGACACCGAGACGGTGCCGCCGCGGCGGACGAGGTCGATGGCGGTGTGGAGGGCCGCGAGCCGGTCGACCCCGGCGCGCTTCATCATGGCCGCGGCCAGCGCGTCCGGGAGGAGGGTGGTCAGGCCCTGGGCGGCCGCGGCGACGCGGCTGCCGTGGGCCTCCATGCCCACGGCGTCGATGACGGCGTCCGGGCCGCGTCCTCCGGTGAGGGACCGGACGGCGTCGGACAGGTCGCCGCCGTACTCCTTCAGGTCCAGGGCGTGGAAGCCGCGCCGGCGCGCCCTTTCCAGCCGCTCGGGGACGAGGTCGATGCCGATGACCGTCTCGGCGCCGCGGTGGGCGGCGATGCGGCAGCTCATGTCGCCGATGGGCCCGAGCCCGAGGACCGCGATGCTGCCGCCCGGAGGGACGGCCGCGTACGCGACCGCCTGCCAGGCCGTGGGCAGGACGTCGGAGAGGTAGACGAAGCGTTCGTCGGGCGGCCCGTCCGGAACGGGGATCGGCAGGGAGTCGCCGAACGGCACGCGCAGGTACTCGGCCTGCCCTCCGGGTACCTGGCCGTAGAGCTTGGTGTACCCGAAGAGCGAGGCTCCCGTGCCGTGTTCTCGTACCTGAGTCGTCTCGCACTGGGAGTGCAGCCCCTGGCCGCACATGAAGCACGACCCGCAGGAGATGTTGAACGGGACGACCACCCGGTCCCCCGGCCTCAGGGCGGTGACCGCCGGACCCACTTCCTCGACCACCCCCATGGGCTCGTGGCCCAGGATGTCGCCGGGAGCGAGGAACGCTCCGAGGACCTCGTAGAGGTGCAGGTCGGAGCCGCACAGGCCGGTCGTCGTGATCCTGACGATCACGTCGTCGTCGTCGCGGATCACCGGATCGGGCACGGTGTCCACGCGTACGTCCCTCTTGCCCTGCCAGGTGAGTGCTCTCATGACGCCTCCTCATCGGACGTGCCGTGTCGTCTGCTCTCGTTCGCGGGCGTGTCGTCGTTCCCCGGCCGGGCGGACTGCCGCCCCGCGCGCCGGCCGGTCGCACGCCCGTCGGCCGCGTGTCGCGGTCCGTCGTCGTCCGGCCGGGTCCGCGGGGTCACGTGTCGCGCACCACCCGGACGCTCGTGACCTGGGTGTCCACGGCGTCCGGCACGACCATGCCCGCCTCCACCCCGCTCCGCAGGTAGCGCAGAACGCCGTCGTTCAGGCGCTCCCCCGGCACCACCGCCGGAATGCCCGGCGGGTAGGGCGTCAGCATCTCGGCGGCGATCCGGCCGTCCGCCTTCTCCCAGGGCACCTGTTCCGTACGGCCGAAGAAGGCGTCCCGGGGAAGCATCACCTGGTCCAGCCGCAGCGTCGACGGCGGCGGGATCTCGACGGGCCGGCCCGGGCGCAGCTCCGTCCGGTGCGCGGACAGGTCCGTCAGGCCTTCCACGAGCGCTTCCACCGTGTCGGCGTCGTCGGCGTGGGTGAGCTGGGCGCTGATGCGGCGGTGGTCGGCGATGTGGAGGTTGATCCGGTGGTGCGCACGCAGCCAGTCGGCGGCCTGGTAGCCGGTGATCTCCCACGCGCTGATGTCGATGACGATCTGGAGGGGGTCCATGTCCGCTGCCCCGCCCGGCCCGCAGAAGTCGTCACGGTCGTGGACGTGGACGCCGTCGATCCCGGAGAGGCGGGCGCGGGTCTCACGGGCGAGGGCCAGCGCGTGGTCGTACAGGGCCTCGCCGTGTTCGGTCATCTGGCGGCGCCAGCCGTCCAGGGCGGCGTAGACGAGCACGTTGGGGCTGGTGGTGCCCAGGAGGTCCTCGCGGCTCCTGAGCACCTCGGGGCGGACCAGATCGCCCTGGAGGTGGAACACCGAGCTCTGCTCCAGGCCGGATCCCATCTTGTGGACGGACGTGACGCACACGTGTCCGCCCCGGCGTCCATGGCCCAGGTGGGGAGCTCGGGGTGGAACGGCAGGTGGGCGCCCCACGCCTCGTCGACGATGAGGGGCAGGCCCCGCCGGTGGCAGACCTCGGCGATCGCGGCCAGGTCCGAGCAGGTGCCGTAGGGCGTGGGCGTCGTCACCAGCGCGCCCCGGGCGTCGGGGTGCTCGGCGAACGCCGCCTCGAACGCCTCGGCCGCCGGCGGGTGGGCCAGGTGGCGCCCGGCGTCCCATCGGGGGTCCACCCAGGCGGGCTCGATCCCCGAGAGGATCAGGCCCGACACCACGGACTTGTGGGCGTCCCGGCCGACCAGCAGCTTCTCGTGCGGTCCCGCGACGGACAGCATCGCCGACTTCACCGAGAGGGAGCTTCCGCAGGTGGAGAAGAAGGCGTGCTCCGCCCCCACGGCCTCGGCCATCAACGCCTGGGCCTCCTCCACCACGGCGCGGGAGGAGGTGCGGTCGTCCAGCCCGCTGGTGGCGAGGACATCGGCCCGGAAGACCGCGTCGCCCAGCACGGCCCGCACCCTGGGGTCGGCCCCCCTTCCCTGTTTGTGTCCTGGTGGCGTGAACGGGGTCTGGCCCTTCTCGTGGTAGTCCGCCAGTGCATCGAGAACGGGTGCTTTCGACTGGTCCATGGCGCGCGCCTGCCCCAGGACCGATCACGAAAACGGACATCCGGCAGGATTCGGTGCGCGGCGCGTGACGTCGGCGGGGCCGTCCGGGGCCCGCCGTGCCTCGAACGGCGGGCGAACACCGCCGAGGCGCCGGTGGAGGTGCGAAGCCCCTCCGGGGCCGTGCGGCGGCCTTCCCGGGCCAGTGCGGCCCCGCCCCCGGGCCGTTCGCCTCTCAGGCGGCGTCGAGGGCGATGTCGAGGGCGTGGCGGGTGTCGGTGAGGTCGAGCAGACGGGCGACCTGGCGGGTGAGGGGTCCGAGGAGGACGTGCCGCTGGGGGCGGCCCTGGGTGTCGGTCAGCTCGTGGACGAGGGCCGAGTCGCCGAAGGTCACGCCGGTCATGTCCAGCAGGACCAGTTCGATCTGCGGGGTGCGGACCGTGTCGAGGGCCTCGCGCAGGCAGGAGACGGTCTCGGCGTCGAACGCGCCGCTCAGCAGCAGCACCGCCGTGGCGGGGCTGCCGGAGGGCGCGTAGCGGACCAGGGCGTCGCCGCAGGACGGGCGCCAGGCCAGGGTGCCGACGGCGAGCTGGAGACGGACGCGGGACGCGTCGCTCAGGGGGTTGTCGCGCAGGGGTCGGTCGGGGGTCACGGGATGCACCTCGATCCGTGAACGGGAGCCCTCCGGGAGAGTGCTCCCGCTGGCCTCCGCGGGATTCCGGGCGTCGAGGCCCGGTCTCGAGACGACATCGCCGCCGGCGGGAAGGTGGGTGCGCCGGCGATGACCCGGATCGGTCCGGTACCCCCACCATCCTCCTCCACCGGCCGGAACGCACACTCCGCAGGTCAGGGCCGTGCGTGGGGCGTCGAGGCGGAGGCGGAGGGGCTCTGGCGCCTCGGCTCCGGTGTCGGGCCGGAGCCGTCGCGGGCGGCGCGTCCGAGGCGGTGCGGCTGGTCGGCCGGCGGGGGCGCGGGGAGGGGGGTGAAGAGGGTGATGAGTTCGGCGATCTCGTGGCCCTCTTCGGCGGGGTGGCGGAAGGGGGCGGTGGTGTCGACGCGGTACTGGTTGCGGCGGCCGTCGCGGGCGCGTTGCCGGGTGAGGTACTTGGCCTGTTCGAGGTCGGCGACGATGCCCTGGACGGTCCGTTCGGTGACGTCGCAGCGTGCCGCCACGTCCCTCAGACGGATCCCGGGGTCGGCTGCGATCGCGAGCAGGACCCGGGCGTGGCTGGTGAGGAAGGTCCAGCCCGACCGGTCGACACTTCGTCCCATGCTTCCCCTTCTACCCGTACTCTGAATTTTTAATACGAAATGGATTACATGTAACTGTTGACGCATATGCCGGACGGACGGAAAATCGGATCGAAGCCTTCCGTCTCAGGAGCAGGCATGGCCCCCACGCCCGCATCGCGAAATTCTCGCCCCCCGCTTCCGCCTTCGGAGCCGGGAGGGACGCACGTGGTGATCGACGCGGACGGGACCGTCCGCCTGGGGGGCGGGACCGACGGGGACGACGTGGAGCGCCCGGAGACCGTCTCGGCGCGCGCCCCGTCCCTCCGTACGGCGGGCGCTGCCCTCGTGGTGGACACGTCCGGGGCGTCCTTCTGCGACTCCACCGGCCTCGACGCGCTCCTGCGGGCCGGTGCCGCGGCCCGCCCGCGGGGCGTCCGGAGGGCGGTTCCCCCCGCGAGCCCAGGTCTCCCGCCCGTACCGCCTGACCGGAACCGGCCCCCTTCTCGGACACACGGACGCGTCCCCGGGAGGACGTCATGAACCGCGACCTCCTGCATCAGGTCGAACTCCTGCTCGCCGATGCCGGATACGGCGCCGACAGCGGTCTGACCGCGACCAGCGACGGCCCGGCCGTCGTCCTCGCCTGGACGGCGGATCCCCTGGTCCGGCCCCTCATCGACGCCCACGCGGCCGATCCCGACATCCATGCCATCGCGGGAATCCACGGGTTCCGTGCCGCTCTGGAGACCGCCTTGACGAGCGTCTTCCAGTCCGCCGGCCTCACCTCCCGACCGGACCCCGGAGGACTCCTCCGCGTCACCTCCGCCCGCTGAACCACGCGCTCGACCGCGGAAAGGAGCGCCATGAACACCCGTCGAACCACCGCCGGACCGGGGCCCGCCGCAGCCGGTCCCCCGCCCGGCGCGGCTGTGCGCCGCAGGGCGCTCGGGCCGCTGCCCGAGATCGAGCGCCCGACCCGGGCGAGCACCGACGAGGCCCGCGATCTGTCCGTCGCGCTGTTCGGACGGCTCCGCGAGCTGGAGGAGGGGACCGCGGAGTACTCCTACGTCCGCAATACGCTGGTCGAGCTCAACCTCAGCCTGGTGAAGTTCGCCGCCCGCCGGTTCCGCGGCCGTCCCGAGCCCCGGGAGGAGATCGTCCAGGTCGGTACGATCGGGCTGATCAAGGCGATCAACCGTTTCGACCCCTCGCGCGGCGTCGACTTCAGCTCCTTCGCCATCCCCACGGTCGTCGGGGAGATCAAGCGCTTCTTCCGCGACACCTCCTGGAGCGTCCACGTCCCGCGCCGGCTGCAGGAACTGCGGATCGAGCTCGCCAGGGCCCAGGAGGAACTCGAACAGCGGACGGGGCGCCGCCCCACCCGTACGGAACTCGCCGGACGACTCCGCGTGAGCGAGGCCGACATCGTCCAGGCCGAACTCGCCCACCACGCCTACGCCGCCGATTCCCTCGACGCCCCCCTCACCGGCGAGGACGCCGACGACCCTCCCGCCAGGGCCGCGGGGCGTGCCACCGCCGTCGCCGAACCCGCCTACGGCCTCATCGACGACCTCGTCTCGCTCCAGCCGCTCATCGCCCGCCTCGACGACCGCGACCGCGAGATCCTCTCCCTCCGCTTCGTCCACGACCTCACCCAGGCCGAGATCGGCCGCCGCGTCGGCCTTTCGCAGATGCACGTCTCCCGCATCCTCACCCGCGTCCTCGACGATCTCAGAACCGGCCTGCTCGCCGAGGACACGCACCCCACGGCCCCGTGACGCCGGGCCTGCCACCGCGCCGGGGAGGACAGCACGCCCCGGCTCCGGGCCGGCTCGCCCGCTCGGGGCGGGCCCGCCCGGCATCCGACGCGCAGCGGAGCCGCGGAAGGGCCCTCCCCGCGGCGGCCCCGGCTGTTCGCCGGCCCGGCTGCGCGGCCCCGGCTATGCGGTGCCGCCGAGGGACAAGCGCGCGGTGATGCGCTTGCCCACGGGCTCACGGCGCGCTTCGAAGCTGTCGGCGATCCTCACGACGATCTCCAGCCCGTGCCCGCCGACCCGCCCCGCCTCGGCGGCCCGGGCGGCCGGCAGGACGGGGTCGCAGTCCCGCACCACCACCTCCACCTGCTCGCCGACGATCCGCAGCTCCATCACGATGGGGCCGGGGGCGTACTTGACGGCGTTGGTGACCAGCTCGCTGAGGACCAGCTGCACCAGGTCGACCGCCGACGGCGCCACGGAGCGGACCCCGGCGGCGTGCACGTCGGCGAGGAAGCCGGCGGCGAGGCGGCGGGCGTGGGCGATGCAGGCGCCGGTTCCGTCCAGGGGCGCCGACATGTGCGTGACGGGCGCCGTGAAGGCCTCGCGCGTTGCTGTTCCTGGTTCGTGCATGACCGTCCGTACACCCGCTTTCTGCCGAAGGCCGACTACCCCCGCACCGGGGTCCGATGCCCGGTCCTTCATGTGAGACACAGCACTCCGCGAGAGCGCCGATACCAGGTACCGGGCGGGCTGTGGATCGCCCGAAGAGTGTGCCAGGATTCCCGCATGGCTGCGGCAGAGAACACCGACTTCCCGCACCCCGGGTCCGGACAGCTGGTCTTCACCACCGCCTCCGCACCCGGGGGCGTCCACCTCGTGCACCTGACCGGAGAGATCGACCACGCCACCGGAGACACGCTCCGGGGTGCCCTGCGCTCCACCGGCCCGCGGCCGAGGGTCGTGGCCGACCTGAGCCAGGTCACCTTCATGGACTCGAGCGGCATCAACATCCTCATCCACGCCCACCACGAACTGACCCGGGCCGGCGGATGGCTCCGCCTGGCCGCGCCCTCCCCCGCCGTACAGCGCATCCTCACCATCGTCGGCCTGGACGCCGTCATCGACTGCCGTCCCGTACTCGCCGACGCCCTGGCCCCCTGAACAGCCGTACGCTCCCCCCGCCCGCGACCGCACCGGCGCCGCGGGGAAACGGGGCGTCCGCTCCGGACGACGCGAGCCGGGGCCCGGTGCCCAGAGGCGAGAGGCACCGGACCCCGGCCGGCCGCGCGGGTGCCGCGGGTCAGACCTCGCCGCGCCAGGAGCCGGTCTCGCGGCCGCGGTCCTCGATGTAGGTCTTGAAGCGCTTCAGGTCACCGGTGACCTGAAGCTTGACGAAGCCGAGCTTGTCGCCGATGTTCTCCGCGAACCCCTCCGGGTCGTAGTCCATCTGCAGCATCACCTTGGACCTGCCCTCGGCGAGGTGATGGAAGGTCACCACACCGGCCTGCCTCACCTCGCCGCCGACCGTGGTCCACGCGACGCGCTCGTCGGGGATCTGCTCGGTGATCTCCGCGTCGAACTCACGCTCCACTCCCCCGAACCTGGTCACCCAGTGGGTGCGGGTGTCCGTGCGCTGTTCGATCCGCTCCACCCCGTCCATGAAGTGGGGGAACGACTCGAACTGCGTCCACTGGTTGTAGGCGGTGCGCACGGGGACATCGACCTCGATGGACTCTTCGACCTTCGACACGAAAGCTTCCTTCCTCTTCGCCGGCCGCACGGGCCGTCCTCGGGAGCCGGGGAGCTCTTCCCCTCAACACCCCGCCTGCCCGTTCTGTCCTGACTCATGACCCCCTATTCGAGACAAGAGGAAGCGAGAGGGCGAGCGATCCGGCACTCGTCCTGGAACCCGTACTCCTGCGGCCACGTCCCATGACTGCCGCTGTCCCACCATGGGGGGAACCACGATGCTCCGCACCACCGTCGTCCTGCTCACGCTGCTCGTGGGGCTCACCGCGTGCGGCGACTCCGAGGCGAAGAGGCGCGAAACCTGCCGGCTGGCGATCGACGGAACCTCGACGAACACCCAGAGGCCCAGGGCCTGTCAGGACCTCGGCGTCGAGGAGTACACGACCCTGCGGAGCGAATGGGCGAGGAAGAACGCAGGCGTGATCGGGCCCGCCGATACCGCCGCGGACGGGTGAGGCACCGGCGAGTGGCGTCGTTCGAGGACGTGGCCGCCCCGTCCCGGCGATCGCGCTCAGCGCCTGCCGGAGACCGTCGCGGTGGCGGTGTGCAGGACGGGGCACCCTTCGGCGCGTGCCGTCGGAACCTGCGTGCCGTCGTGCCGCCGGCAGCGGACGCAGGACGGATAGGGCGGGGCGCTCGTCGGCGGAGGACCGCCCCGGCGTGGATTCGGCCCACTCCCGGCCGGTGATGGCCGCCGTGGTGTCGATGGCGTTCCAGCCGATGGGGAGTTCGTCGAGCTTCCGGTGGCGGAGCTCCGCCTGGACGCCCCCGAAGTCCCGTACCACGGGGCGGTCCGCGCACCGGTCCCCGTCCTAGGCGAACCGGACCAGCGCGAACCGTGTCGGCCGTCGGCCGGCCGGCGCCGCCGGGCGCGGTCCGTGCGGCCGCCGGATGGCGTCGAGCCCCGTCACGCGCTCGTGCCGCTCACGACGGCGTCACGCGACAGGGGCCCGGCTGCTGCCGGGCCCCTGTCTTTCGTAGCGGGGACAGGATTTGAACCTGCGACCTCTGGGTTATGAGCCCAGCGAGCTACCGAGCTGCTCCACCCCGCGTCGGTGACACCACTCTACACAGTGGCCGACGCGGGACGGTACGCACGTCCGTGAGGAGCGGCAGGTCAGCCGCGGACGATGTTCTCGGCCTGGGGACCCTTCTGGCCCTGCGTCACGTCGAAAGTGACCGCCTCGCCCTCGACCAGCTCCCGGTAGCCGTTGCCGGAGATGTTCGAGTAGTGCGCGAAGACGTCCGGTCCACCGCCGTCCTGCTGGATGAAGCCGAAGCCCTTCTCGGCGTTGAACCACTTCACGGTACCGCTGGCCATACTGCGAGTCCTTCTGTTCAGGCCGGCCTTCCGGCCGGGCGAGAAAAAGGAAGCCTCCCCCTTGCGGGAAGACGTCCGGTGCCCGTCCTACCCCGTCCGCGCGCCGATTAATCGATCATGCGGCCACGCGTGCGAGGCGGTCCCGGAACCACGGGCCGGCGGCCGGGACCGCCCCGGCCACGAAGCCGAGCCCGGGAGGCACCGGTCCCCACGGGAGCGGAAGCGTTCCGGCGGGACCGGCCCCGCTCTCGGCCCCGTCGTGCCGACCTCCGCTCGACACGACGAGGGCGCATGACGATCCGTATACGACGGGTGGGCCGCATCGTTCGCGGACCGTTGACCCGGCCCGGCGACTGGTCCATGATCCTGACCGTTTTCGTCCCGACCCCGTTCAGGAGAGAACTCGATGAACAATCCGCTGAAGAGCCGGGCCGTCACCCTCTCGGCAGTCGGCGCGCTTCTCGCCGGCGCGTCCCTCACCGTCGGGGCCGGCGACGCGGCGGCCGCCTCGTTCACCTTCGAGAAGTCCTCCGTGTCCTCCGACGGGAGCTTCTCCATCGCCGCCTACTACAACGGCACCTACGCGGGCGCCATGGTGTGGAACGCGGACCCCGGCTGCTGCGGCATCCCCGGCGACGCGTTCCAGGTGGTCGACAGGCTTTCCGAGGGATGGGGCATGGAGGCCTACATGATCACCCCCGTCACGGGCCGCAAGGCCACCACCCGCGGCCACTCGGCCGTCTACTACAGCCCCTGGACCACCGGAGACCTGGAGGAGGGCACGACCGTCTCGATACAGCTCTGCGCGGTCAAGGGCGACTACGAGGAATGCAGCATCGCCTACACCGGCCACGCGTGACGGACTCCCGAGGCACGCAACCGGGGCCTACCCCCCGTCCTGCAGGTTTCGAGGGTGTTTCTTCCGGTGCTCTCGGCGGGCCTTCGGTTGCGTCCCCGAGGGGCCGGCGGGGTGGGGGCCCGGAGGAGCCGGTGCCGGCCGCGAGCACGGTGCCGGTCATCCCGGCCACCGCCATGCGGTGATCTCGGCGGGATCCTCGCCGGTGCGGCGCAGTTCGCGGCGGAGTTCGTCACGGTGGTGTGCGTACCGGTCGGCGAGCCGACGGGTCCGGCCGGAGGGCCGGTCCAGGTGGCGCAGGAGCGTGCGGGCGAGGTCGTGGCGGGTGGTCCCGTTGAGGGCGAGGAGGTCGTACGGGGTGGTGGTCGTGCCCTCCTCGACGTACCCGCGGACGTGGAAGCGGTCGGGGCGGGGGCGGCCGTGCAGGAGCTGGTGCACGGCGGAGGGGTAGCCGTGGAAGTCGAGCACGACGGGGGTGTCCTCGCCGAACAGGTCGTGGAACCGCTCCGGTGACATGCCGTGGGGGTGGCGGTCCGGCGGGGCCAGGGCGCACAGGTCGACGATGTTGACGAAGCGGATGCGGGCGTCGGGCAGGTCGCGGCGCAGCAGGTCGGCGGCGGCCAGCGACTCGACGGTGGGGATGCCTCCGGCGCAGGCCAGGACGGCCTCGGCGGGCCCGTCGCCCGCGGTGCCGGCCCAGGTCCACGAGGAGGCCCCGGCCCGGCAGTGCGCGCGGGCGGCGTCGAGGTCGAGCCATTGGGCGGCGTCGTGCTTTCCGGCGACGACGGCGTTGATCTTCCCGGTCTCGTCGAGGAGCCGTTCCATCGTGACGAGCAGGGTGTTGGCGTCGGGCGGCAGGTAGACGCCGGTGACGGTGGAGTTGCGGTCGAGGAGGTTGCTGATGAAGCCGGGGCCCTGGTGGCTGTAGCCGTTGTGCTCCTGGCGCCATCCCTCGCTGGTGAGGAGGTAGGTGAGGCTGCTGACCGGGGCGCGCCAGGGGACCTCCCGGGACATCTTCAGCCACTTCGCGTACTGGTTGGCCATGCTGTCGACAATCGAGGCGAAGGCCTCGTAGGTGGGGAAGAGTCCGTGGCGGCCGGAGAGCAGGTACCCCTGGAGCCAGCCTTGACAGTTGTGCTCGGAGAGGGTCTCCATCACGCGGCCGCCCCGGTCCAGGTCCTCGGCGTACTCCTCGACCGGCCACACGTACGCGCGGCCGGTGGCCTCCAGGACCGCGTCGAGCTTGTTGGAGGCGAGCTCGTCCGGGGAGACGATGCGGAAGTCACGGCGCTCGGCGGTCGCTTCCATCAGCTCGGTCAGCCAGTCGCCGAGCACCCGGGTGGGGCCGGCCGTGGCCGACCCGGGCCCGTCGGGGAGCGCGAGGGCGTACGGGGCGAGGGGCGGGAGCGGGAGGGGGCGGCGGAGCCGTCCTCCGTTCGCGGCGGCCTGGGCGCCGATCAGGGCGTCCGGCTCCGGCAGGGCGGCGAGCACCTCGGGCGCCGGGCGCCCCTCCTCGTCGAACAGTTCCTCGGGGCGGTACGAGCGGAGCCAGGACTCCAGGGCCTTCAGCTGCTCCGGGTCCTCGCGTGCGTCGGGGAGGGGGACCTGGTGGGAGTGGAAGGTGCCCTCGATCGGCGTGCCCTCGACCTCGGCCGGCGCACCGGCCCCCTTGAGGGTGCGCAGCACGATCATCGGCCAGGCGGGCCGCACGGGGAGGTCGCCGGCGCGGGCCCGGCGCTGGAGCTCCCGGAGGGTGGTGTGGGCGTCCAGCACGGCCGTCGTGAGGGCGGCCCCGGGTGCGGGCCCGGTCTCGTCCACGATGCGGGGGTCCCAGCCATGGCCGCGGAACAGGGCCGTGAGCTCCTCGTCCGTCATCGTCGCGAAGAGCGTCGGTGAGGAGATCTTGTAGCCGTTCAGGTGGAGCACGGGCAGGACCGCTCCGCAGGTCACCGGGTCGAGGAACTTCGTGGAGTGCCAGGCAGCGGCCGTCGGCCCCGTCTCCGCCTCGCCGTCGCCCACCACGCACGCCACGACCCGGTCCGGGGCGTCCAGCGCCGCTCCCACCGCCGTCGCGAGGGCGTAGCCGAGCTCTCCGCCTTCGTGCAGGGTGCCGGGCACGGCGGGAGAGAGATGGCTGGGGAACCCGTCGGGGGCGCAGTAGCGGCGCGCCAGCTCCCGCAGTCCCGCCCCGGTCCTCGCGAGCGCGGGGTCGTGGCGTTCGTGGGTGCCCTCCAGCCACAGGTTGGCGTGGATGGCCGGTGCGCCGTGGCCGGGGCCGGTCACCAGCAGGACATCGGCGCCCCGCTCGCGGACCAGGGCGTTGAGGGCCGCGTGGACGAGCGTGATGCCGGGGCAGGAGCCCCAGTGGCCCAGGAGCCTGGGTTTGACGTGCTCGGGCCGCAGGGCTTCGGCGAGCAGCACGTTGTCCCGCAGGAAGATCAGGGCCGCCGCGACGTAGTCGGCCGCTCGTACGTAGGGGCTGGGGCCTGCGGCCCGGCTCTGCGCGGACACAGTGGCGACACCTCCGGCGAATCGGGCAGAACGCTTCGCCCGGCGCCTGCCCCGGCCGCCGTCCCCCAACCGTCGGAGTCGCGCTCCGCGGCGCGTCGCCCGTCCTCGTCGCCCGCATCGCCTCCGAAGAGCGCCGGGAGGGGCGCACGGCCGGATGCGGTGCAGGCTCCGTGCGCGGCGTCGGCGGAGACGACCCGTCCGCCGGAGGATCCGCCGGGCGCCGGTCATGGCGGCTTCTTCGCCGGTGGCGGAGGGGCTCCGGCCGGCGGGGAGGGCCGGCCGGAGCCGTGGGGTCAGCGGGCGGTGTGCGGGGTGATCCGGAAGGAGGCGTGCAGGTGGCGGTGGTGGTCGACGTGGCGCGCGGGACCGGTGAGGGTGACGCGGGCGGTGAGGGTGGGGGTGGTGCTGGAGGTGGAGAGCCGGAGCTCCAGCTCTCCTGGTTCGACCGTGCGCCTGCCGTCGCGGCCGGTGAAGGAGGCGAGATCGGCGGGGACCTCCACGGCGAGGAGCTTCTTCTCTCCGGCGGCCAGGTCGAGCCGCGTGTAGCCGATGAGCCTCTGCACGGGCTGGACGACGGAGGCGACCGGGTCGTGGAGGTAGAGCTGGACGAGTTCGGTGCCGCTGCGGGGCCCGGTGTTCTCGACGGTGAAGGCGAGGCGGATCGTGCCGTCCGTGGGGGCTTCGGCGGCTGCGACGGTGAGGTCGGACCAGGTGAAGGTGGTGTAGGTGAGGCCGTGGCCGAAGCCGAAGGCGGGGGTGGGGTCGATGCTGGAGACCTCGCTGGCGTGGCCGAGGCGGGCGGCGAGGTAGGTGGAGGGCTGGGCTCCGGGGTGGCGGGGCACGGTGACGGGCAGCCGGCCGCTGGGGTCAGTGCGGCCGCTGAGGACGGAGGCGATGGCGGCGGTTCCGGATTCGCCGGGGAAGAAGGACTGGATGACGGCGGTCGCCTCGTCGGTGGCGCGGCCCAGGGCGTAGGGGCGTCCGGCCAGCAGGGTGGCGATCACGGGGGTGCGGGTGTCGAGGAGGGCGTCGAGGAGCTGCTGCTGGGCTCCGGGGAGGCTGAGGGACTCGGCGTCGCAGCCTTCTCCGCTGGTGCCGCGGCCGAAGAGGCCGGCGCGGTCGCCGAGTGCGGCGATGACGAGGTCGGCGTCGCGGGCGAGGGCGACGGCTCCGGGGAGGCCTTCGGTCGCCCCGTCGTCGATGCCCGTGCCCTGTGCGACGGCGATGTCGGCGGCGGGGAACTCCGCTCGGAGTGCGTCGTGGAGGGTCGGCAGGTCGATGCCGAGGGGGACGTCGGGGTGCTGTGCTCCGACGTGGACGGGGAAGGAGTAGCAGCCGAGGACGGCCGTGGGGGCTTCGGCGGTGGGGCCGATCAGCGCGATGCGCAGGGGGGTGGCGGGGTCGAGCGGCAGGGTGCCGTCGTTGCGGAGGAGGACGACGGCCCGTTCGGCGACCCGGCGTGCGAGGGCGCGGTTGGAGGCGGGGTCGAGGTCGACGGTGCCGCGCAGGAGTTCCGGGTCGGTGGTGTCGGCGTGCTCCAGGACCGGTGGTACGGGGCTCCAGTCGGGGTCGAGCAGGCCGAGGCGGGCCTTCTGGAGGAGGACCCGGCGCAGGGCGCGGTCGACGAGGGTTTCGGGGACCTGACCGCGTTCGACGGCTTCGGCGAGGGGGGCGCCGAAGGTCTTGACGGTGGGCAGTTCGACGTCGACGCCGGCGGCGAGGGCGGTGCGGGCGGCCTCGCCGAAGGTCGCGGCGACGCCGTGCAGGGTCTTGAGGAAGGCGATGCCGAAGTAGTCGGCGACGACGGTGCCGGTGAAGCCCCAGGTGTCGCGGAGCAGACCGGTGAGGAGTTCGTCGTCGGCGGCGGAGGGGATGCCGTCGGTGTCGGTGTAGGCGTGCATGACCGACTGGACGCCGCTCTCGCGGATCGCCATCTCGAAGGGGGGCAGGATCACGTCGGCGAGCTCGCGGCGGCCCATGCCGACGGGGGCGAGGTTGCGGCCCGCGCGGGAGGCCGAGTAGCCGGCGAAGTGCTTGAGGGTGGCGACGACGCCCGCGGCCTCCAGGCCCTGGACGTAGGCGGTGGCGATGGTGCCGACGAGGTAGGGGTCTTCGCCGATGGTCTCCTCGACGCGCCCCCAGCGGGCGTCGCGCACGACGTCGAGGACGGGGGCCAGGCCCTGGTGGACGCCGACCGAGCGCATGTCGCGGCCGATGGCTCCGGCCATCTCCCGTATGAGGTCCGGGTCGAAGGTGGCGCCCCAGGACAGCGGGACGGGGTAGGCGGTGGCGCCCCAGGCGGCGAAGCCGGCGAGGCACTCCTCGTGGGCGACGGCGGGAATGCCGAAGCGGTTGCCGGCGGCGATCCTCTGCTGCGTGCGCATCAGGGACAGGGCTCCGAGGGCGGGGTCGACGGGGACCGTGCCGAAGGGGCGGGTCAGCTGTCCGAGTCCGTCGGGGATCAGGGCGTCGAGGGCGACCGGCTCTTCCATGTCGTGCTGGTGGGGTGCGACCTCGGCGCCCTCGTCGGAGGCGCCGACCCAGACGCCGTAGAGCTGGGCGATCTTCTCCCTGGGCGTCATCGCGCGGATCAGGGCGTCCACGCGGGTCTCGGGGTCCAGCGTGGTGTCGCGCCAGGGGGCGGGCGCGGTGTGAGGCGGCGTGGCCATGTGGGCGGTCACTTTCCTCCGACTCCCATCAGGCCCTGGACCAGGGCGCGACGGGCGAACAGATAGACGAGCAGGATGGGGATCACGGACAGGACGACGGCGGCGAGCAGGCCGGGGATGTCGACGCCGTGTTCGGTCTGGAAGTCGTACAGGCCCATGGTGATGACCTTGTTCTGCGAGGACTGGGTGAGCACGAGGGGGAACAGGAAGCCGTTCCAGGCCTGGAGGGCGGAGAAGACGACGACGGTCGACAGTCCGCTCCTGGACAGGGGCAGGACCAGCTGGAGGAAGATCCGCCGGGTGGAGGCGCCGTCGACGGTCATCGCCTCGTAGAGCTCGGAGGTGATGTCGCGCATGACGCCGGTGAGGACCAGGACGCAGACGGGCATGGCGAAGGCGGCGGTCGGGAGGATGACGCCGATGAGGTTGTCGTAGAGGCCGGCCTCGTTGATCAGGTAGAACATCGGCACGATGACGGCCTGCGAGGGGATGGCCAGGCCCAGCAGGAAGAGGCGGAAGACCCTTCCGGTCGCCTTGCCGTCGCTGCGGACGATCGCGTAGGCCAGGGGCGGGACGAGCAGGAGGACGATGCCGACCACGCACACGGTGACGATGGCGGTGTTGAGGAAGTACCGGGCGAAGCCGTCGTCGAGGTCGTTGAGGTAGTTGTCGAGCGTGAGGTCGTCGGGGAGTCCGAGGGGGCCGTTCGCCGCGTAGTCGGCCCGGGTCCGGAAGGTGGCGATCAGCATGACGTACAGCGGCAGGCCGACGACGAACAGCCAGACCAGGGAGCCGAGGCCCGCGAGGTAGTTGGGGCGTTTCCTGGTCACACGCCCTCCAGGGTGCTGCGCATCCTGTCGTATCCGCTGAGGCGGACCATGACCAGGGAGACGAGGCCGGCGACCAGGACGAGCAGCAGGGCGACGGCGGAGGCCGTGCCGAAGTCGAAGCTCTTGAAGGCCTTCTGGTACATGTAGTAGGCGCTGTTCGTGGTGTCGGTGCCGGGGCCGCCCTGGGTGAGGATCAGGACGGTGTCGAAGGTGGTCAGGCCGCCGACGACCATGAGGATCGTCGAGGTGACGACGGTGTTGCGCAGCTGCGGCAGGGTGATGTGGAAGAACTGCCGCACCCGGCCGGCGCCGTCGATCTGGGCCGCTTGGTAGAGCACCCGGGGGACGGCGCGTGCGGCGCCCTGGTAGAGCAGGGTGTGCAGGGGGGTGAACTGCCAGGTGCTGACGAAGACGAGGACGCCGAGGGCGCCGGCCTGGACGCCGAAGAGGTTGCCGTCGCCGAAGAGCCACTTCGCCTGTGCGGGGATGCCGAAGTTGGGGTCGAGGACGGCCCGCCACAGGACGGAGACCGCGGTGATGGAGAGCAGGAGCGGGACGAAGTAGATCGCCGAGAGGACCGCCCGGTTGCGCTGGTGGCCGGCGGCCCAGACTCCGAGCAGGATGCTGAGCGGGGTCTGGACGGCGACGCCGAGGACGGTGAGGACGAGGCTGAGCCAGAGGCTCTTGACCATGACGGGGTCGTCGAGGAGGGCGCTCCAGTTCTCCAGTCCGGCGAACTCGGGTGAGCCGAGGCCGTTCCAGCGGGTGAAGGAGAGCACGGCGACCAGGAGGAGGGGTACGAGGGCGAACAGGCCGAAGAAGACGGCGGCGGGTGCCGCCCAGGCGAAGCCCGGACGGCCCGGCCCGGCGCCGGGACGGGCGGGGCGCCTGCGGTTCCGGGTCTTCTCGCCGTCCGCGGCGGAAGCTGTGGCAGTGGTCATGTCGGGCGTTCCGGAGGTCAGGCCGCGGGCAGGCTCTGCATGGCGGCGATGAAGGAGTCGGTGTCCGTCTGTCCGTTGAAGAACTGCTGGACCGCCTGGTGGAGCGTGGTGGTGGCGGCCGGCGGGAAGGCCTGGTCCCAGGAGAGCTGGAAGGCGGGGGCCTCCTTCACCAGGTCGTACTGGTACTTCGAGTACTCCGGGTTGGCGGCCCGGTCGAGGAACTCCGGGGTGTTGGTGGTGGTGGGCAGGTTGCCGACCGCGAGCTGGGCCTCGACGAACTCGTCGGAGTACATGAGCTTCAGGAACTCGGCGACGGCCTCGGGGTGCTCGGTGGTCCTGAGGACCGAGTAGAAGTTGTTGGTGTTGCCGGCGACGTTGCGGGCGTCGCCCTTGCCGCCCTCGACGGTCGGGAAGGTGCCGTAGCCGAGGTCGTTCTTCACGAAGTCGGGGTAGGCGTCCTGGAGGGTGGAGTACTCCCAGGAACCCATGAGCTCGAAGGCGGCCTTGCCGGTGGCCAGGAGGGCGGGCGAGCCGCCGTCGGTGAACTTGACCGAGTCGTAGTTGGTGCCGAAGGCGCCGGTGTCGATCAGCTCCTCGAGCATGCCGAGGGCCTTCCTGCTGTCGGCGCTCGCCCAGACCTCCTTGTCGCCCTTGACGGCCTTCTCGAAGAGCTCGGGGCCGGCCACGCGGTCGTAGACGTACTGGAACCACATCTGGGTGGGCCACTTGTCGCCGCCGCCCAGGGCGATGGGGGTGATGCCCTTGGCCTTCAGGGTCCCGACGGTGGCCAGGAGCTCGTCCCAGGTGCGGGGCGTGGTGACGCCGGCGTCCTGGAGGACCTTCTTGTTGCTGAAGAGCAGGACGGGCTGGGTGCCGCGCATGGGCACGCCGTAGGGCTTGCCGTCGACGACCGCGGTGTCGAAGACCGACGGCAGGAAGTTGGCCTTCAGGCCGGGGTCCTCGGCGATGAAGTCGTCGAGGGGCTTCAGCAGGCCGGCGTCGACGTAGGGCTCGATGCTGCCGCCGCCCCAGTTGAAGAACACGTCGGGGGCCTGCTTGCCGCTGATGATCGTCTGCAGCTTGGCCTGGTAGTCGGCGCCCGGGACGGTGTCGAGGACCGCTTTGACCTTCGAGGTCTTGTTGAAGGTGTCGACGAGCTGCTTCTCCACCTTGTTCGTCGCGTCGCCGTAGACCAGGACGTGGATCGTGCCCGAGTCGCCGTCGGCGGAGCCGCCGCAGGCGGCCAGGGACAGGGTCATCGCCAGCGACGCTCCGCCGACGACAGCGGTTCTCAGGAGCCGTGCGTGCCTCTTCATCGCGCGCCACACCTTTCGAAAGAGTTTCGGCAGAGTTTCCGAAACTTCATGGGCGGGACGCTAGGCTGAGGGCGTCGAACCGGTCAACCCCTGTGACCGCCCTACGAGAACGCGTGCCCGAAGGCCCCGAGGGGTGTGCTTTATGCTGCTCGGATGCGCGATGACGAGGAGAACCGGCGGATCACCCTCGCCGAGGTGGCCCGGAAGGCGGGGGTGTCGCTTTCGACAGTTTCGAAAGTCCTCAACGGGCGGCAGGACGTCTCGCCCCGCACCCGGAGCAAGGTGGAATCGCTGCTGGAGGCGCACTCCTACCGCAGGACCACCCGCGCGGCGGGCGAGGCGCCCCTGATCGAGATCGTCTTCCACGAGCTCGACAGCGTGTGGTCGATGGAACTGATCCGGGGCGTCGAGAACCTCGCCAAGGCCCACCAGGCCAGCGTGGTCCTCACGGAGAGCGGCACCCGGCACGCTCCGGCGGCCGACTGGATCGAGGGCGTGCTGCAGCGGCGCCCGATCGGGGTCGTGCTCGTCTTCTCCTCGCTTCCCGCCGAGGTCAAGCAGCAGCTGGGCTCCCGCTCCATTCCCTTCGTGATCGTCGACCCCGCCGGCGACCCGGAACCCGACGTCCCCTCGGTGGGCTCGGCCAACTGGTCCGGCGGGGTCGCCGCCACCCGCCACCTCATCGACCTGGGGCACCGCCGCATCGGCATCATCACCGGCCCCGAGGACGTCCTGTGCTCCCTCGCGCGCCTCGACGGCTACCGCTCGACCCTCGGGATGGCCGGCATCGACGTCGACCCCGCCCTGATCCGTTTCGGCGACTTCCACGTCGAGGGCGGGCAGGCGCACGGCCTGGACCTGCTGGGGCTTCCGGACCGCCCCACCGCGATCTTCGCGGGGAGCGACCTCCAGGCGCTCGGCGTCCTGGAGGCGGCCAGGATCCGCGGTCTGCGCGTGCCCGAGGACCTGTCCGTCGTCGGGTACGACGACGTGATGCCCGCGCGCTGGTCCAGCCCCGCGCTCACCACCGTCCACCAGCCGCTGCGGCAGATGGGCGAGGAGGCGGTACAGATGCTGCTGCGCCTGCGTGCCGGAGAACCCTCCGTCACCCGCCTGGAGCTCGCCACCAGCCTCGTCGTAAGGAACAGCACGGCGCCCCCGCCGGAGGACCCGGCGGCCGCCTCCGCTCCGCCCGGCGGCCGCGGCACGGCCTGACAGCCCGCCCGCACCCCGAGCGGGCCCGTCCGCGGGTCGGCCCTGCCGGGCTGCGGACAGCCGGGCCCGGCCCGGTGGTCCGGCCGGGCGTCCTCAGGTTTCCCGTCGCGCCCTCCCCGGCTCGCCCCTGGTCTCCCCCGACGCCGGCCTTCCGCCGCCGGGCCCCGGAACCAAAGGGGCCCCTCCCGGCCGCACGCGGGGTGACGGCGGCCGGGAGGGGCCGGGCGGGCCCGTCGTCGGCGTACGGGGACTCGTACGGGGACGGGCGCGTCCGCGCGGCACGGCACCGGAGGGGGCCGGGGTGCCCGCGGACGAGGAGCGTCGCTCCTCGGGAACCGCTCCGGACGACTACTCCGGGTCGGGCATCGGCATCCAGCCGCTCCAGCCGCCGTCGTGGTCACGGATGTTGACGTAGCGCCAGCCGTCGGCGGTCGGAACGCTGAGCGCGAAGCGCCACGGGTCGCCCCCGCTGAAGCGGTCGATGACGGCGACGGCGCCGGAGACCCTGCCGCCCATGGACTGCCAGCCGGTCCACTTGCCGCTCGTGTTGGTCCAGCGGGTCCACACCGCCAGGTCGGTGCCGACGACGAACTCCTGCTTCGTGCCGTCGGGGAGCGGGTGGACGGTGACCCCGTACTCGCAGACGTGGACGCCGCCGGCCCGGCTGCAGTAGGTCAACGCCTGGGCGGGCGCGGCCGTCCCCACGAGTCCCGCCAGGACGGCGGCGGCGACGAGGGCCGCCCTCATCTTCTTCATTCCTTCGTGCTCCTTGCTCCGACGCGCAGGCGAACCCGCTGGCGGTCCCCACCCTGCCGTCCGCCGCTTGCCTCCCACTAACGCTCCGCTGTCGCCGGGAGATCACGCCGGTCGCGCCGCCCGTGGGTTCACAGCAGGTCCGCGACGGCCTTCAGCGCCTCGGACCAGGGGTAGGCGGAGTGCTCCCCCCAGCCGGGCCCGTGCGGCACGAACCCGCCTTCGCCGTCGACCAGGTGGACGCCGGCGGAGCGCAGCGTCTCGATCGACCGCTCCCATTGCGGGTGGGCGGTGAGGGCACTGCCGACGCACGGCGTCATCGCGATCGGTAGGCCCTTGCCCATGCCTTCGGCGACCACTCCGACGATCCACTCGTCCGTGAGGCCGAGGGCCCAGGCGTTCACGGTGGCGAAGGTGGCCGGCGCGACGAGGACGGCGTCCGGCTCCGGCCACACGTCCGGTTCGCCGGGGAAGGGGTGGTCCCACCGCACGGGCCGGCCCGTGAGCGCGGCCAGACCGTCCAGGGATTCCTGGAGCCACCGGGCCGCGGTCGGGGTGAGCCCCAGGCAGACGTCCCAGCCGTCGGCCTGCGCCTCCTCGATGACCCGGGCGATGTCGAAGACCGGGGGTGCCGCGCTGCTGAACAGGTACAGGGTCCGCGTCATGCCCCCATCCGATCACACGGACCCGCGCGGAAACGGCGCGGCCGGGGAAGCCGTACCGGCCGGGGCCCGGTTCCGGTGGACCGGGAAGGCGCGCGGCGGCGTGCGGGCCGCGGTGCCTATCCGAGCCAGACGATGTCCAGGACGGTCAGCCGGCGCAAGGGGCGGTTGACCCAGTAGGTGAGGGACAGGCGGCCGACGGAGGCGTAGCGCACGTCCTCGCCGTCGGGGTCGTCGGCGTCCCACCGGCGAAAGCCCCAGGGGTCCGCCGCGGCGGCCTCGAGGACGTCCCACACCGTGTCCTCGACGTGCTCGGGCAGGGTGTCGAGGACCTTGGCGGCCCGCGCGGAAGCCCGGACCGCGTAGGGCGGGTCGGTCACCGGCGCCTTCCCGCCGACCTCGTCATGTCGACGGCGCCGCTGTCGTCGCAGCCGGAGGCGACGAACGCGTCGACCGCCGGTGCGTGGGCGAGACGGCCCTGCCAGTCCTGGACGACCTCGTAGAGCCCGGCGAGGGAGAACGTGCGGCGGGACTCCTCCAGCGCGGCCCTCCAGTCCCGCTCGAAAGCCGGCACCCACCGCTCCGCGTGGCCGCTGGAGCGGAGCCGGGCGAGGAGTTCGGCCGGGGCCCCGGGCGCGGGAGCGTGGGGCGGGGGTGGGGTGTGGTCGGGCTGCGCGCTCATCGGCACCTCCGTGGGGGACGTGGTGATGCCACCGTACGCGGCGGGCGGACCCCCATGAACCGTCTCGGGCAGAAGGGACGGCGGCCGCCCGGGGCGCTCTGCCCGCGAGCGGCCCCGGGGCCGTGCCGCGCGGGTGCGGCACGGCCCCGGGGCGTGGGGAGCCGGGGTCACGGGCGGCGGCGGCGCGCCGTCAGGGCGTGACAGGCGAGGAGGAGGGCGGTGAAGGCGAGGCCGATGCCGGCGGCCTGCCGCATGTCGGGCACCTCCACCGCCGTCGCCGCCACCGCGAGGACCCCGACCGTCGCGACGACCGCGAGCTTGTCGCCGCCGGGGACGCTGAAGCCGGTGAACTCCTCCGGGTGCGCCTTCCGGTGGCGGTGGAAGGCGACGTACGAGGCGAGGATCAGCAGCCACACGAGCAGCACCGCGAAGATCGCGATCGACATGAGGATGCCGAACAGGCCGCTGACGTCGTAGAAGGCGAGCAGGGCCGCCGCGGCGATGCCCAGGGTGGACGCGGCGAGGGCGGGCGCGGGGACGCCGCGCCGGCTGAGCCGGGCCAGCGGGGCGGGCGCGAGGCCGTCGTCACCGAGGGAGTGGAGCAGCCGGGAGGCGCCGTACAGGTGTGCGTTGGCGGCGGACATGGCGGCGATGAGGACGACCGCGTTGGTGACGGTCGCCGCGGCGGGCACGCCGACCTCGGTGAAGACGCGGACGAAGGGGCTGGACTCGACGCTGCCGTCGCCGCCGGCCAGGGTCCGCCACGGGATCAGGGCGAGGACGAGGGTGAGGGAGAGCAGGTAGAAGAAGGCGAGGCGCCAGGCCAGCTGGCGCATGGCGGTGCGGATGGTGCGCTGCGGGTCGGCCGCCTCGGCGGAGGCGATGGCGACGACCTCGAAGCCGGCGTAGGCGAACATCACGACGGACATGGCCAGCCAGATCGAGCCCGCCCCGTGCGGGAGGAAGCCGCCGTCGTCGGTGAGGCGCGCGAAGCCGGTGGCCTCGGTGTCCGGCAGGCCGAAGACGACGAGCAGGGCGGCGCAGAGGACGAAGGCGCAGAGGGCGACGACCTTGACGGTGGAGAGCCAGAACTCGGTGGTGCCGAAGGACTTCACGCTGATGACGTTGACGGCGAGGACCACGGCGGCGATGACGAGGATGGCCGCCGACATCGGCACCTCGGGCCACCACCAGCGGATGTAGAGGGCGGAGGCGACGACCTCGGTGCCGATGACGACGACCGCGCTGAACCAGTACAGCCAGCGGCTGAGGAAGCCCGCCCGGGGTCCGAGGTAGCGGTGGGCGACGGTGCCGAACGAGCCCTGGACGGGGTGGGCGGCGGACATCTCGCCGAGCAGGACGGCGATGATCGCGACGAGCACCGCGCCGATGGCGTACGAGACGATCACGGCGGGGCCGGCGACCGATATCGCGGAGCCGGAGCCGAGGAAGAGGCCGGTGCCGAGCGCGGAGCCCAGTCCGATCATGGTGGTCTGGCGGTGGGTGAGGGAGCGGACCAGGCCGCCCTCGCCTCCGGGAGCCGGTCTGGCGGTCTCGTCGGCGTCGGCGGGCGGGGCGGTGGGCGCGGATTCGCTGGATGCGGTCATGGCGGTGTGACCCTTCTGCGCGGGGAGGGTGGGGAGGGGTGGGGGCGGGGGGCGGGGCGCCCCCCGGAGGTGCGGCGCGGAACTCTCAGGTGCGGAACTCGCCGGCTCAGAACTCGCTGGCGCGGAACGGCTTCGCGGGGGCGTCGAGGTCGGGCTTGCCGAGGACCTTCGACGAGAGGGCGTAGATGCCGTGGTTGGTCAGGGCCCAGGCGATGTTGCGGTCCCACTCGACGTAGACGCCGTGGGTCTGGTTGCCGTACGCGTACTCGGCGGTGTCCCGGCCGTACGCCTTGGGCACGAAGTACGCGGAGATCTCCGGGGCGGCCGGGTCGGAGACGTCGAAGAACTGGACGCCGGCGTTGTAGAAGCC
Organism: Streptomyces omiyaensis; assembly: GCF_014650895.1. GTDB lineage: Bacteria > Actinomycetota > Actinomycetes > Streptomycetales > Streptomycetaceae > Streptomyces > Streptomyces omiyaensis. The sequence goes on along the minus strand of NZ_BMVV01000039.1, from coordinate 24,038 downwards.
GTAGCCGAGGAGTCCGGCGTCGTGCTTGCCGGGGTTGGTGTAGTAGCCGGTGCGCTTGGGGCCGAAGCTGCCGCGCCGCTGGCAGTAGTCGGTGAGGCCGGACGCCTTCGGCGGGACGGGGCGGGGCAGGGTGCCGACGACGCGCGGGCGGGCGGGGTCGCGGACGTCGATCTGGTAGACGTCCTTGTAGGGCTCGTGGCAGTCCTCGGTCAGCGGGTAGCCGGAGTAGTAGATCATCCCGGTCTTCTCGTACTGGGAGACGTCGATGTTGTCGCCCTCGGTGCCCGCGACCGAGGCGGGCAGGTCGAGGTGACCGACGGTCCGCATGTGCGCGGGGTCGGAGACGTCGAGCACCGTGAGGCCGTACCCGCCCATCGCGGCGAAGGCGTAACGCCCGCCCTTCTCCACGGGCTTGGGGAGGAAGAGCGGCATCCGGGCGCCCATCCAGCTGGTGCGGTTCCCGCAGCGCGGGTTCTGCCGGTAGGCGGCGTCCTCGCCGGTGCGCTGCCCCGGCAGGTGCCAGGTGTCGAGGAGCCGGGGGTGCGCGGGGTCGGACATGTCCCAGGACTGGTAGCCGGCCGAGTGCAGGTTGGTGGGGTACTCGGTGCCGGAGTAGGTGTCGTCGGGGGCCGTGGCGAGGAACATGTACTTCTCGCCGGTCCAGTAGGGCACGTCGATGGAGCCGGAGCCCTGCTGGGCGGTGGCGGGGTCGCTGCGCAGCGGGTCCTTCTGGGTGGAGTCGGTGGAGACGGTCGCGAGGAGCTTCCAGTCCTTCTTGCGCGGGCCGTCGAGGCGGTAGACCTTGAACCCCTTGAGGCCGGGCTTGGCCCGCAGCTTCCGGACGCCGTCGGGGTTGTCGTACTTGTCGAGCGGCGGGTGGTCGGAGAGTTCGGAGATCTGCCGCTTGCTCTCGAAGCTCTGCACCATCACGTACGCGCCGAGCTTGCGGTTCCACTGGATGGTGGAGGCGCCCCAGTAGTCGTGCGCGGCCCAGTCGCCGTTGGCGCGGGTCTCGTCGCCGTCGACGTCCTCGCGGCTCAGCCTCTCGACGACCTCGACCTTCCTGACGTCGGTGATGTCGTAGACGCGGCCCTCGGAGCGGTCGTACTGGAAGAGGTAGCGGCGGCCGTCGAAGTCGACGACGTTCTGCCAGGTGTGGAAGTAGTCGGGGGTGAAGTCGGCGCCCTCGTAGGCGGCTTCGACCTTCATGTTCCTGATGTACGCGCGGGTGTCGTACTGGTCGGCGCGGCCGGGGAAGGGGTGGTCGGACTCCTCGTCGACCGGGGTGAGGGCGGGGTGGCGGAACGTGCCGTCGAGCTGCATCCCGTACGCGCCGGGGTCGGCCGGCCCGGGGCGGCGGTCGGCGCAGACCTCCCGGACGTCCGGGTCGGCCGCGGCGGCCGCGACGGGTGTGGCGGAGGTGCCGGGGGCGAGCAGCGTGGCCGTGGCGGCGGCCGCGACGAGGGTGGCGAGCACCGTGGTTCCGCGGGTGAGGCGCATGGACGGTCCTTTCGGGGGGCTGCGCGGAGAGGGGGCGGGGCGGGCGGGTGGTCAGGTGACGGTCGGCCGGGCCTGGAACGCCGGGGCCCGGTGGGCGCCGGTGACCGCGATGTCGCGGAGTTCGCGCACCGCGCGCAGGACGTCCGCGTGGGTGACGTACAGGGCGTTGAAGCCGAAGCGGAGCAGGTCGGGGGCGCGCATGTCGCCGATGACGCCGCGGGCGGTGAGCGCGGCGACCAGGGGGTACGCCTCGGGGTGGCGCAGCGCGACCTGGCTGCCGCGCCGTTCGGGGTCGCGCGGGGTGGCCGGGGTGAAGCCGAGTCCGTCGAGGAGGGCGTCGGCGCACTCCTGGAAGAAGCCGGTGAGGGAGAGGCCCTTCTCCCGGACGGTCTTCATCCCGACGCCGTCGAAGGCGGTGAGCGCGGCCTCCAGGGCGAGGAGCGAGAGCAGGGCGGGGGTGCCGACGCGGGCCCGGGTGATGTCCGCCGCCGGGGTGTACGTGCCCGACATGGCGAACGGCTCGGCGTGCCCGTGCCAGCCGGTGAGGGGGTGGTCGAAGGTGTCCTGGTGGCGGCGGGCGACGTACGCGAAGGCCGGGGCGCCGGGGCCGCCGGACAGGTACTTGTAGCCGCAGCCGACGGCGAAGTCGGCCTCGATGGCGTCGAGTTCGACGGGGAGGGCGCCGGCCGCGTGGCAGAGGTCCCAATGCATGAGCGCGCCGGCGGCGTGGGCGGCGGCGGTGAGCGCGGCCATGTCGTGGAGTTCGCCGGTGCGGTAGTCGACGGGGGCGTACGCGGCGACGGCGACGTTCCCGGACTCGGCGGCGAGCACGGCGGCGGCGTCGCGGGCCGGGACGCGGCGCACGTCGAGGCCGAGGAGCCGGCCGACGGAGTCGGCGATGTACTGGTCCGTCGGGAAGTGGTCCGGGTCGGTGAGGAGCAGGCGGCGGCCGGGGCGGAGCCGGGCGGCGGCGAGGAGGGTGTTGAAGAGCTGGACGCTGGTGGAGTCGCCGGCGACGACCTGGCCGGGGGCGGCGCCGATGAGCCGGCCGATGGCGTCGCCGGTGCGGACGGGGGCGTCCCACCAGCCGTTGGCGTTCCAGGAGCGGATGAGGTCGGTGCCCCACTGGCGGTGGACGGCGTCCTCGACGGCGGCGGGGACGGCGGCGGGCAGGGCGCCGAGGGAGTTGCCGTCGAGGTAGACGACGTCGTCGGGGAGGAGGAAGCGGTCGCGGACGGCGGCGAGCGGGTCGGCGGCGTCCAGGGCGGCGGCGCGTGCGGTGAGGTCGTGCGTCATGCGGGGGCTCCGGGGACGGCGGGAACGGGGCCTGCGGGGGCGGCGGCGGGGCGGGCGAGGTCGAGGGCGATGTCCGTGAGGAGGTCCTCCTGACCGCCGACGAGCCGGCGCCGGCCCGCCTCGACGAGCAGGTCGCGGGTGTCGAGGCCGTGGCGCGCGGCCGTCGCCTCGGCGTGCCGCAGGAAGCTGGAGTACACCCCGGCGTAGCCGAGCGTGAGGGTCTCCCGGTCGACGCGGACGGGCCGGTCCTGGGTGGGGCGGACGAGCTCCTCGGCGGCGTCCATGAGGGGGAAGAGGTCGCAGCCGTGCGCGATGCCCATGAGGTCGAGGACGGCGACGACGGGTTCGAGGGGCGCGTTTCCGGCGCCGGCGCCCTGTCCGGCGAGGGAGGCGTCGACGCGGTGGGCGCCGGCCTCGACGGCGACGATGCTGTTGGCGACGCCCAGGCCGAGGTTGTGGTGGGCGTGGATGCCGATCTCGGTGGCCGGGTCGAGGACGTCGCGGTAGGCGCGGACCCGGTCGCGGACGCCGTCCATGGTGAGCCGGCCGCCGGAGTCGGTGACGTACACGCAGTGGGCGCCGTAGGACTCCATCAGGCGTGCCTGGGCAGCGAGTTCGGCGGGCGGGGCGAGGTGGGACATCATCAGGAAGCCGGAGACGTCCATGCCGAGCTCGCGGGCCAGCCCGATGTGCTGGGCGGAGATGTCCGCCTCGGTGCAGTGGGTGGCGACGCGGACCGAGGTGACGCCGAGGGCGTGGGCGCGGCGCAGGTCGTGGGCGGTGCCGATGCCGGGCAGCAGCAGGGTGGTGAGGCGGGCCCGGTCGAGGACGCCGGCGGCGGCCTCCAGCCACTCCCAGTCGGTGTGGGCGCCGGGACCGTAGGTGACGGAGGAGCCGGAGAGGCCGTCGCCGTGGGCGACCTCGACGGCGTCGACGCCGGCCGCCTCCAGGGCGGCGGCGATGGCGCGGACCTGGTCGGGGGTGTAGCGGTGGGAGACGGCGTGCATGCCGTCCCGGAGGGTGACGTCCTGGACGTAGACCCGGTTCATCGGTTCCGGCTCCGTTCGGCCAGGCGCTCGGCGGTGCGCAGCGCGGCGGCGGTCATGATGTCGAGGTTTCCGGCGTAGGCGGGGAGGTGGTGGGCGGCGCCCTCGACCTCCAGGTAGACGGAGACGAGGAGCCTGCCTCCGGCGCCGAGGCGAACGAGCGGGTCGTCGGCGGGGAGCGTGCGGAACTGGGGTTCCTGCTTGAGCCGGTAGCCGGGGACGTAGGCGGCGACGGAGGCGGCCATGGCGTGCACGGAGGCGGTGATGCGGTCGGTGTCGGCGTCGTCGACGAGGCAGTGGACGGTGTCCCGCATGAGCAGCGGTGGTTCGGCCGGGTTGAGGACGATGATGGCCTTGCCGCGGGCGGCGCCGCCGACCTCCTCGAGGGCGCGGGCGGTGGTCTCGGTGAACTCGTCGATGTTGGCGCGGGTTCCGGGCCCGGCGGAACGGGAGGCGATGGAGGCGACGATCTCCGTGTAGTGGACGGGAGTGACGGCGGAGACGGCGGCGACGACGGGGACGGTGGCCTGGCCGCCGCAGGTGACCATGTTGACGTTGGTCTCGCCGAGGTGCCGGTCGAGGTTGACGGACGGGACGACGTACGGGCCGATGGCGGCCGGGGTGAGGTCGACGAGCGTCTTGCCGTAGGGGGCGAGGGCGGCGGCGTTGCGGTGGTGGGCGGCGGCCGAGGTGGCGTCGAAGACGACGTCGATCTCGTCGAAGCCGTCCAGGGCGATGAGTCCGGCGACGCCGTCGGCCGTGGTGGGGACCCCGAGCCTGCGGGCCCGGGCGAGCCCTTCCGAGGCGGGGTCGATGCCGGCCATCGCGGCGGCGGTGACGTGCCCCTCGCCCCGGATGATCTTGATGAGGAGATCGGTGCCGATGTTGCCCGATCCGATGACGGCTGCCTTCACCGCGCGGCCTCCTTGAGCCTCGGGGTCAGTCCGAAGAAGCGGACGGCGTTGCCGCCGAGGACGGCGTCCCGCTCCTGGGGGGTGAGGTCGCTCTCGCGGACCAGCCGGCCGATGGCCTCCTCGCCGAGCGGGAAGGGGTGGTCCGAGCCGAGGAGCACCCGCTCCGCGCCCATCACGTCGACGAGGAGCCGGAGCGCGCCCGGGTCGAAGACGGCGGAGTCGACGGAGAAGCGGTCGGTGTAGGCGGAGGGCGGGCGGGGGCTGTCGGCGCGGACGATGTCGCGGCGGTGCCACGCGTTGTCCGCCCGGCCCAGCAGGTAGGGGAAGCTGCCGCCGCCGTGCGCGAAGAGCAGCCGCAGGGAGGCCGGGAGCCGCTCGAAGGCGCCGGAGAGGATCAGCGACAGGATCGTCAGGTGGGTCTCGCCGGCCATGCCGGCCAGCCAGGCCAGCATGTACCGGGCGTGGCGGGGCCCGGAGGGCAGGTCCCACGGGTGGACGAGGACGGCCGCGTCCTCGTGCGCGCAGTGCGCCAGGAACTCCACGAGCGCGCCGTCGTCGAGGTCGCGGTCGCCGAGGTGGTTGCCGATGTGGACGCCGTGGAAGCCCTGCCGCATCGCCTCGGTGACCGCCTCGCAGGCGGCCTCGGTGTCCTGGAGGGGCACCTGGCAGAGCGGGGCGAGGCGGTCGGGGGCGTGGGCGGCGTACGCCAGGAGGTGGGCGTTGACGGTGCGGCACCAGTCGGCGGCCCGGGCGGGTTCGAGTCCGTAGCCGAAGAGCAGCGGGGTGCTGGAGAGCACCTGGGCGTCGACGCCGAGCCGGTCGAGGTCGGCGACGCGCTCGGCCGGGTCCCACAGGGTGCGGCGCACCGGGCGGTACTCGGCGGTGCCGGCCATCATCATCCCGGTGCCGGGGCCGTCGGTGGTGCGCAGCCACGGCGCGTCGTCGCTGCCGGTGATGCGGCGGGCTTCGGCGCGGCCGATCTCGGGGAAGACGTGGGCGTGGATGTCGACGACGGTCATGCGCCGTCCACCCCGTCGCGGCGGGTGCGGGGGCGGAGCTCCTCGGGCCAGTCCCTGCCGGGGTGGAGGGCTCCGCAGTGGCCGCAGGTGCGGGCGGTCTCGTCGGCGTAGAAGGCCCCGAAGACGGGCGGCAGGTCGTCGACGATGGAGGTGAGCTGGACCTCGCTGCGGTGCACGAGGTGGTGGCACTCGACGCAGTACCACTCGAAGGCGTCGCGGTGGCCCTGGGGGCGGGCGAACTCGACGACGAGGCCGATGCTGTCCTCCTCGGGGCGCTGCGGGGAGTGCCGGAGGTGGGCGGGGGCGAGGAAGACGTCGCCCTCGCGGATGTGGAGGTCGTGCGGCGGCCTGCCCTCCTCCTCCATGACGCGCAGCACCATGTCGCCCTTGAGCTGGTAGAAGAACTCCTCGATGGGGTCGTCGTGGAAGTCGGTGCGGCGGTTGGGGCCGCCGACGACCGTCACCATCAGGTCGGCGTCCTGCCAGATCTGCACGTTGCCGACGGGCGGCTTCAGCAGGTGGCGGTGCTCCTCGATCCACGCCTGGAGGTTGAACGGTCTGAGGTTCATCGGTGCGTTTCCTTGTCCTGCGGGAGGTGGGCCACCGCGCTGATCTCGATCAGCAGGTGGGGGTGGGGCAGCTGGTGGACGGCGACGGTGGTCCGGGCGGGGCCGGTCTCGTCGAAGTACTCGCCGTAGACCTCGTTGTAGCCGCCGAAGTCGTTCATGCTGACGAGGTAGGCGGTGACCGACACGAGGTCGCGGAGGCTTCCGCCGGCGGCGGCGAGCAGGGTGTCGATGGTGTCGAGGACGGCCCGGGTCTGGACCCGGACGTCGAGGTCCGTGACGCCCATCGGGTCGGCGCTCGCGCCGGCGAAGGTGCCGTCGGGGCGGCGGGAGCTCGTACCGGAGACGAAGACCAGGTCGCCGGCGCGGCGCAGGTGCGGGAAGCGGCCGCGCGGGGGCGCGGCGCCGGGGACGATCACGCCGCCTCCCCGGTGGTGAACCGGACGGCGCCGAGGCGGGCGACGGTGGCGCGCACGTGGGTGCCGGGCGGCAGCGGTGCGGCGGCGGTGGCGGCTCCCGCCAGGATCACCGTGCCGGCGGGGAGCGGGCCCGCGAGCCGGGCCGCGGCGGCGAGGGCGCGCAGCGGGTCGCCGAGGATCGCGGCGGTGGAGCCGGTCTCGGCGGGGCGGCCGTCGAGTTCGAGGACGACGCCGAGGTTGGCGAGGGAGCGGAGTCCCCCGAGGTCCTCGGGCCGGGTCCAGGGGCCGGTGGCGTAGGCGGCGGCGGAGGTGTTGTCGGCGATGACCTCGGGCAGCGAGAAGCGGAAGCCGTCGTAGCGGGAGTCGATGACCTCCAGGGCCGGGGCGACGCCCGCGACCGCGGCGGCCGGGTCACCGCCGGGGGCGAGTTCCGTGCCGAGGAGGAAGGCGATCTCGGGTTCGACGCGCGGGTGGATGAGGCCGGCGACGTCGAGGCGGCCGCCGTCCGGGATCTCCATCCGGTCGGTGAGCCGTCCGTGGATGAGGTCGGCGACGCCCATCTGGCGCATCTTGGCGAGGCTGGTGAAGCCGAGCTTGACGCCGGTGGGGCGTTCGCCGCGGGCGAGGCGGAGGGCGACCAGGGCCTGCTGGACGGCGTAGGCCGCGTCGGTGCCGGTCTCGGGGAGGCCGGTGGTGCCGCCGGGGAGCGGGCGGGCGTCGCGGGCGGCGGCGTCGAGCCGTTCGGCGAGTGCGGTCGGGTTCATCGGGCGTCTCCTTCGGGGGTGGCGGGGCCGAAGGCCGCGCGCACCGAGCCGAGGCCGTCGATGCGGGCCTCCAGCACGTCGCCGGGCGCCACTTCGGCCATGGGTCCGAGCGCTCCGGTGAGGACGGTGTCGCCGGCGCGCAGCGGCCGGCCGAGACGGACGAGGGTGTCGGCGAGCCAGACGGCGGCGTGCAGCGGGTTGCCGAGGCAGGCGACGCCCGCGCCGGTGGAGACGGGCTCGCCGCCGCGCTCCAGGACCATGCCGGCGGTCCGCAGGTCGAGGTCGCGCAGGAGGACGGGGCGGGTGCCGAGGACGTAGGCGCCGCTGGAGGCGTTGTCGGCGACGGTGTCGACGGCGGTGATGTCCCAGTCGCGGACGCGGCTGCCGACGATCTCGACGGCGGGCAGCGCGAAGGCGGTCGCCCGGATCACGTCGGCGACGGTGTGCCGTTCGTGGCCGAGGTCGTGCTCCAGGACGAGGGCCACTTCGGCTTCCGCCTTCGGCTGGAGGACCTCGCCCCAGGGCAGCTCGGCGCCGTCGGGGACGGCGGTGTCGTCGAGGAGGGCGCCGAAGTCGGGTGTCGTGACGCCGAGTTGCCGCTGCACGGCGGGCGAGGTGAGGCCGATCTTCCAGCCGGTGATCCGGCGGCCCCCGGCGAGCCCGCGCCCGGTGAGGAGGGCCTGGACGGCGTAGGCGGCGTCGAGGTCGCCGGGCGGCAGGAGGTCGCGCACCGGGGCGCAGGGGACACCGGTGCGGCGGGCCCGGTCGAGGCGGTCGGCGGCGGCCGTCACCGCCTCGGTCGCGTGCGGGGTCGTCCGGGGGGTCGTCGTCACAGTTTCACGCACACATTCATCGGTTCGGAGAAGAAGTCCAGCGAGTGGTCGCCGCCCTCGCGCCCGATGCCGGACGCCTTCACCCCGCCGAACGGCGTGCGCAGGTCGCGCAGGTTCCAGGTGTTGACCCAGGCGATGCCGACGTCGAGGGCGGGGGCGACGCGGTGGGCCCGGCGCACGTCGCCGGTCCAGACGGTGGCGGCGAGCCCGTACGGGCCGGCGTTGGCGAGGGCCAGCGCCTCCTCCTCGGTGTCGAACGGAGCCAGGTGCACGACCGGTCCGAAGATCTCGTCGCGTACCGCCGGGTGGTCCTCGGGGAGGCCGGTGAGCACGGTGGGCTCGATCCAGAAGCCTCCGTCGCGGGCGTCGCCGAAGTCGGGGACTCCCCCGCCAGCGAGGACCCGGCCGTCGGCGGCGGCGCGCGCGAGGTGGCCGCGCACCTTGTCGCGGTGGGCGGCGGAGATCATCGGACCGTAGCCGGTGAGCGCCTTCGCCCCGGCGGCGAGCGCGGCCGCGAACGCGTCGAAGACCGGCCGCTCCACGTACACGCGCTCGGTGCAGAGGCAGACCTGGCCGCTGTGGGTGAAGGAGGAGCGGAGGGTTCCCGCCACCGCCTCGTCGAGGTCGGCGTCGGCGAAGACGAGTCCGGCGTTCTTGCCGCCGAGTTCGAAGGAGACCGGGGCCAGCCGGGCCGCCGCCGCCCGCATGATCGTCGTCCCGGTGCGGGACTCGCCGGTGAAGGCGACCGCGTCCACCTCGGGGTGCTCGGTCAGCCACTGGCCGGCGGCGTCGGCGCCCCGGCCGTGCACGAGGTTGAAGACGCCGGCCGGGACCCCCGCCTCGTCGATCACCTCGGCGAGCAGGCAGGCCGTGCCGGGGGTGAGTTCGGACGGCTTGGCGACGACGGTGTTGCCGGTGGCCAGGGCCGGTGCGACCTTCCAGGTGAGGAGGAGCAGCGGCAGGTTCCACGGCGAGATGACCGCGACGACGCCGAGCGGCTTGTGCACCGTGTAGTTGAGCGCGCCGCGCCCGTCGGGGGTCGGGGTGTTCCAGGCGCGCTCGTGGCGGCCGGCCAGGAGGTCGGCGTAGGCGCGGAAGTTGGCGACGGCGCGCGGGATGTCGACGGTCGAGGCGAGCGCATGGGGTTTGCCGGTGTCGGCGCACTCGGCGGCGGTGAACTCCTCCGCGCGGCGCTCGATGCCGTCCGCGATCCGGCGCAGGAGCCGTGCCCGCTCCTCCGGGCTCCAGGCGGCCCACGGCCCGCGCAGCGCCGCGCGGGCCGCGCCCACCGCCCGGTCGACCAGCTCCCGGGACGCCTCCGGCACCTCGCCGACGACGCGCCCGGTGACCGGGTCGACCAGCGGGAACGGCACGCCGGACGCGTCGAACCCGCCTCCTACGTAATGCCGCACGGGTGAACTCACCTTGCAGACCTCCGTTGCTGAGCCGGGGACTGTCCGAAACTCGCCCCCGGGGCGTGTCGGTATAGTGCGCCCACTCAGCTATGCCGATCCAATGCCGATCGGCGAGAGCGGTATAGCAAACCTGGTATGCCGGGAGGGCCGGGCGGAGGAACGGCGCCGCTTCCCTCCCCGCGTCCCCCGGAAGGAGCCCTGACGGTGGATCTCCTGGACGGCCGGCTGAAGTTCCGGCACCTGACCCTGCTGATCGCGGTGTACGAGCACGGGAGCGTCGTCCGCGCCGCCGAATCGCTGCACCTCACGCAGCCCGCCGCGACCCGGACCCTGCGGGAACTGGAGGCGGTGGCGGAGCTGCCGCTCTTCACCCGCGTCCCGCGCGGCATGCTCCCCACCGTGTACGGCGAGGCGCTCGTCGGACACGCGCGCGCCGTGGTGGCCGAGGTGCGGCGCGCCGAGGAGCACCTCACCGGGCTGCGGCAGGGACGGGACGGGACGGTGACCGTGGGCACCCTGCTGGCCGGGGCGAACGTCCTGCTCCCCCGGGCGGTGGCACGCCTGAAACGCGAACGCCCCCGGCTCACCGTCGTGGTCCGGGAGGGCACGCCCGACGTCCTCCACCCCGCACTGCTCGGCGGCGAGGTCGACGTCATCGTCGGACGGGTGGGGGCCGTGTCCGGTGACGGCGAGGGGGGCGAGCGGATCCGCCAGCGCATGCTCTACCGCGAACCCATCCGGCTCGCGGTACGGGCCGGTCACCCGCTGCTGGAGCGGGCGCGGCACGGCGGGGCCGGCCCGGGCGTCACGCTCGCGGACGCCCTCGCCCATCCGTGGATCCTGCCCGTCGAGCAGACCGCCCTGCGGCAGGAACTGGCCGCCCTCTTCGTCGACCGGGGCCTCTCGCTCCCCGTCGACCGGGTCGAGTGCACGTCCATCCTGACGATGCGCGCGCTGCTGCTCCAGACCGACATGGTGGCGCTCCTGCCGGAACTGGTCCTCCGCGACGACGAGCACCTGGCGGCGCTGCCGGTCGAACTCCCCTCCGTCGGCCGCACGGTGGGCGTCACCGAGGCCGCCCACCGCACCCGCACCCCGGCCCTGGAGGCGCTCCTGCACCACCTCGACGAGGAGGCGGCCCTGCTCCGCGCCTCACTGACGGGCGGGAACCACGGGGACTGAGGGGTCCTGCTCCCGGGAACGGCTCCGCCTCCCGGGAACGGCTCCGCCCTCGGCGCGGCCGGTCCGGCGCGCACGAGGGCGGAGGGAGGAGGGCGGGGTGCGGTACCGGGGTGGGGCGCCGCGCCGGGGCGAGGTGCCCTACCCCGCCGCCAGGGCCGCGGTCGGCGACTGCCGGGAGGCGCGGACCGCCGGGTAGAGGCCCGCGACCGTGCCGATCGCGAGCGTCGCGACGAAGCCCGCGCCCGCCGCCCACGGCGGGACCACCCAGGGCAGGCCGCCGGCGGCGGCGTACACGCCCGTCGCCGCCGTGCCCAACGCCACCCCGGCGACGCCTCCGAGCCCGGAGAGCATCAGGGACTCCGTGACGAACTGGATCCGGATCTGGCCCCTCGTCGCACCGAGCGAACGGCGCAGGCCGATCTCGTGGCGGCGCTCCAGGACCGAGATGATCATCGTGTTGGCGACGCCGACGCCGCCCACGAGGAGGGCGATCCCGCCGAGCCCCAGGAGCAGCGTGGAGAAGGCCCCCTCGGTCGCCGCCTTCGCCTTCAGCGCCTCGGACGGGTCGCTCACCGCCACGTTCTGCGGGTTCCGCGGGTCGATCGTCGGGGCGAGGAGCCGCTGGACCCGGCGGACGGAGGCGTCCGTGGACCGCTCGTACACCGCCGTGGGGTGGCCGTCGAAGCCGAGGAGCCGCTGTGCGCCCTCCCAGCCGACCAGCGCGGCGCGCTCGATCTCGGGGGCGAGCGGGAGGGGGGCGAGGACGCCGACCACGGTGAAGTACCGGTCGCCGATCCAGACCTGGCGGCCCGGCCGGTCGATGCCGAGGCGTTCGGCGGCGACGTGCCCGAGGACCACGGCCGGGTAGCGGCCGTTGGCCGCGTTCAGCCAGGTGCCGGACGCCGTCGTGCCGCGGAGCACGCCGAGGAGCCCCTCGGTCGCCGCCTTCACGGCGATGCCGCCGGTCTCCTCCTCCGGGATCACCTGCGAGCGGCGCACCGCGTGCCGGAGGTCGCCGCTCGCGCCCGCCCCCTCCACGCCGTCGATGCGGCCGACCATGCCGACGGCGTCCTTGGGCAGCTTCACCTCCTGGCCGCTGAACATCCCCTCGCCGGGCTCGGCGACCAGCAGGTTGGTGCCGAGGGCGTCGAGCCGCTGGAGCAGCTGCGCCTGGCTGGACGCCGAGATGCCGACGACCGCGATCATCGTCGCGATGCCGATGGCGATGCCGAGCGCCGACAGCACGACCCGCGCGGGCCGACTGCGCAGTCCGGCCGAGCCGACGTGCAGGACGTCGCGCGGGCCGAGCCTGCGGGCCTTGAGCGCCACGGCCCGCCGTCCGGACGCGGCCCGCCGTCCGGACGCCGTCGGCACGGCGGACGTGACGGGCACGGGGGACGTGACGGGCACGGCGGACGCGGTCGACACGGTGGGCACGCCGGACGCGGTCGGCTCGATCGGCGCGTGCGGCGCGTGCGCCTTCTTCCGCCTGTCGCTCATCGGACCACGGCCTTTCCGCGCGCCGAGTCGGCGACGACCCGTCCGTCCCGGATCCGGACCCGCCGGGGCAGGCGCTGCGCGATCTCGGTGTCGTGGGTGATGACGGCGATCGTGGCGCCCTCCCGGTTCAGACTGTGCAGCAGTTCCACGACGGCCTCGCCGGACGCCGTGTCCAGCGCACCGGTGGGTTCGTCGGCGAGCAGCAGGTCGGGCTGTCCGACGATCGCGCGGGCGATCGCGACGCGCTGCTTCTGGCCGCCGGACAGTTCGTGCGGCCGGTGCCGGGCGCGGTCGGCGAGCCCGACCCGGGCCAGCGCCTCCGCGGCGAGCGCGCGGCGGCGGGCCCGGGGCAGTCCGGAGTACAGGAGCCCCTCGGCCACGTTGTCCACGGCGGTGACGCCCGGAGCGAGGTGGAAGGCCTGGAAGACGAAGCCGATGTGGCGGGCGCGCAGCGCGGAGAGCTTCCGGTCGGCGAGCGCGGCGATGTCGTGGCCGGCGATCGCGACGGTGCCGGTGGTCGGCCGGTCGAGGGTGCCGACGATGTGGAGGAGGGTCGACTTGCCGGAGCCCGAGGGGCCGACGATGCCGAGGAGTTCGCCCTCCTCCACGGTGAGGTGGACGCCGTCGAGCGCGCGGACGCCGCCCGCGTACTCCTTGACGACGTTCCGCAGTTCGACGACGGGCGTCCGGGAGGCCCGAGCGTCCGGCGCCGGACCGCCGGACCCGTGGCACGGCGGGTTTCCGGCCGCGTCAGGGCCCCGGCCCGGGAGGTCGACGGGACCGTGGACGGGACGGCCGACGGGACCGTGAGCAGGAGAGCCGACGGGACCGTGGACAGGAGAGTCGACGGGACCGTGAGCAGGAGAGCCGACGGGACCGTGGACAGGAGAGTCGACGGGACCGTGAGCAGGAGAGCCGACGGGATCACGGCCGAGGCCGGGGGCGGGACGGTGCGTGCCGGTCATCAGGACGGCACCCCGACCTTCGCGCCCGCGCGCAGGCCGTCGCCGCTGACCTCGACCCGGCCCTGTGCGAACATGCCGAGCTCGACCCTGACGTCCCGGGCCGTCCCGTTCTCCACGACCTGGACGCCGAACCCGCCGTCGGGAAGGGCGAGGAGGGCGTTGACGGGAACGGAGAGGACGTCCCGGCGGGTCTCGCCGGCGAGTTCGACGGCGACCGGGGACTGGTCGACGCCCCCGGCCTTGCCCGGGTCGTCGAAGGCGACGGTGACGTCGATCTTCGGGGTCCTGTCCTGCGGGTCGTCGCCGGCCGTCGCGGTCCTGCCGACGGTGGACACCTCGCCCGGCAGCCGCGTCCCGTCCGGGAGCGTCACCACGACCTTGGTGCCGGTCTTCGCGGACGCGGCCTCGGAGGCCGGGACCTCGAAGGTGACGACCCGCTCGGAGCCGGTCACGGTGAGGACCGGGGTGCCGGTGGAGAGCCGGTCGCCGGGGGCGATCCGGCCGCCGCCCGCGTCCGCGCCCGCTTCCTTGACCCGCACCGCGCCGCCCGCGAAGGCGATCCGGTCCGGGCCGACGGTGCCGGTCCGCTTCAGGCCGTGGGACTTCTGCCAGCGCCCGACCGCCGCGGCGGTCTTGGCGGTGTACTCGTCGTCCACGTCGAAGCCGGTGTGGCCGAGCGCGGCGAGGTTCTCCTCCAGCTGCCGCACGTCCTTGCCCGTGTCGCCGGTCTTGAGGTTCCGGTACATGGGCTCCTCGCCGTACATCAGCCGGACGGCCTCGCCGTCGACCTCGTACAGCCGCTCGTCGCGCTCCACGACGGAGCCGGCCGGGGCGAGCCAGGTGAGGGTGCCGCCGGGGCCGCCCGCGTTGATCCTCCGCTCCCCCAGGTGGCCGAGGGTGCCGTCGCGCCGGGAGCTGTCCGTGAGGTCGCCGCGGGTGACCGGCGCGGTGGCCGGCGGCAGTCCCTGCGCACCGGCGTCGCCGGCCGGACCCTTCGACGGGGTCGCGAGGGCGGTGACGGCGACGCCGCCGCCCGTGAGGGCGAGGAGCGTCACGAGGGCGAGTCCGAGCCGGCGCCGCCCCAGCGGCCGCGCCCCGGCGGCGCGGGGGTCCGGCGTGCCGCCGCTCATCGGGCGACGCCTTCGCACGCCTTCACGGCCTTCTCGAACTTCTGCTTCTCCGCGCCCTGCGGTATCGGCAGGGCCTTCTGGGCCGCGCCGTCGAAGGCCGGGTCGGGCATGGGGAAGCCGTTCTCGCGCATGCACTTCGCGTACGCGAGCGCCTTGTCCTTGTCGGCCTGCGTCGGCTCCTTGCCGAACCCGGCGCCGCCGGCCTTGTCCGCGCAGGCCTTGAAGGCCTTCTCCATCTTCTCCTTGGACATGCCGTCGCCGCCGATCGTCAGCCCGACCCCCTGCTCGCCCGGCTTCGGCTCGGGCACGTCGAGGCCCTGCTCGCGCAGGCACCTGCGGTGCTCGAAGGCCTGGTCGGCCTTCTTTCCCTCGTCGCTCGCGCTTCCTTCGTCCTTCCCTCCGGCCGCGGAGCCCGAGCAGGCGGTGGCGAAGAGGGCGAGGGCCGCGGCCAGGGAGGGGGCGGCCGTCCGGATGATCCGTCGAATCGTCATGGCGGCGACGGTGCCGCGCGGGGGTGTTTCGTTTCTCTCAGCGGTTTCGTTTACATCGGCGAAAGGTCCCTTTCGGATACACAGGGGTCATGCGCGTACTGGTGGTGGAGGACGAGGCGTTCCTCGCGGAGATGATCGCGGAAGGGCTGCGCCGGGACGCGCTCGCCGTGGACGTGGCGACCGACGGCCTCGAAGCCCTGCGGAAGCTCCGGCTCGGGGAGTACGACGTCCTCGTCCTCGACCGGGACCTGCCGGGGACGCACGGCGACGACGTGTGCCGCCGGGTGCTCGAGCAGCGGCTGATGACCCGGATCCTGATGCTGACGGCCGCCGGCACCGTACGGGACCGGGTCGAGGGCCTCGGACTCGGCGCCGACGACTACCTCGCCAAGCCGTTCGCGTACGACGAGCTGCTCGCCCGCGTCCTGGCCCTCGGCCGCCGGGCCCGGCCCGCGCTGCCGCCCGTCCTCGAACGGGCCGGGATCGTGCTGGACACCGCCCGCCGCCAGGCCAGCCGCGACGGCCGGCACCTCCACCTCTCCCCCAAGGAGTTCGGCGTGCTGGAGGAGCTGCTGCGGGCCGAGGGAGCGGTGGTGAGCGGCGAGGACCTGATCGAGCAGGTCTGGGAGGAGCACACCAGCTACCGCACGAACGCGGTGCGGGTGACCCTCAGCAAGCTCCGCGCCAAGCTCGGAGAGCCACCGGTGGTGGAGACGGTGCCGGGCGCGGGCTACCGGATCGCGTCGTGAAGGGGCGGCGGGAGGCACACGGGGGGCACGCCGCGGACGACGGCCACGGGGAGCGCGGGGAAGCCGGTGTACGCGGGGAACACGGGGGTCCCGGTGTACGCGGGGAACACGGGGGTCCCGGTCCGCGCGGGCGACTCGCCTCCCGGCGGGCTCGGCGGCGGTCCCGGAACTCCGGTGCGGCGGCCCCCGGCGGGGCGGCCGCGCAGCTGCCGGCCTTCCGCGGCGAGCGGGCGCGGCTGACGGCGCTCTACGCCGGGTTGCTCGTGCTCGCCGGTTCGCTGCTCACGGGCGTCGTATACGTCCTCGTGGGAGAAGGCATGTACTCGTCGATCAGCATGGCCGTGACCACGGCCGTCCCGGCGCAGCGGCTCGACGGACCGACGGCCCCGTGGGCGACGACCCCGTGGACGACGGTCCCGTGGGCGACGGCCCTTCCCAGCGGGCCGCCGAGCGCCGCGCCCGCCGGTCCGCTGCCCTCCCCGGGGACGGGCGCCTCCCCGCGCGAGGCGCTGGCGATCACGCGGACGGTGAGCGACGCGGCGGAGGCCGCCGCCCTCGACCGGCTGCTCACCGTCTCCGTCGCCGTCCTCGTCTGCTACGCGGTCCTGTCGGTCGCCCTCGCCTGGTGGACGGCGGGCAGGGTGCTCCGGCCGATCGCCGTCATCACCGACACGGCCCGCCGTCTCTCCGGGGAAAACCTGCACGAGAGGATCGCCCTCGACGCGCCGCCCGGCGAGCTCAAGCGCCTCGCCGACACCTTCGACGACATGCTCGGCCGGATGGAGCGCCTGGTCTCCGCCCAGCAGCGGTTCGCCGCCAACGCCGCGCACGAGCTGCGCACCCCGCTCGCCGTGCAGCGGGCGGCGGCCGAGATCGGGCTCGCGGGCGACCCGTCTCCCGGGCGGGTGGCGCGGATGCGGGCGAAGCTGATCGAGGTCGCGGACGGCAGCGAGCGGATCATCGAGGGCCTGCTGCTCCTGGCCGCCTCCGAGCAGGGCCTCAAGGAGCGCGGCACCGTCGCGGTGGACGAGCTCGCCCGGCGGGCGGCGGCCGCGCTGGCCGGCGAGGCGGCGGAGCGGGACGTGACCCTCGACGTGCGGGCGCTGCCGCTGGACGTGGAGGGGGACCCGGTGCTCCTGGAGCGCCTGCTGCACAATCTGGTGGCGAACGCGGTGCGGCACAACGTCCCGCACGGCCGGGTCGAGGTGCGCACCGGCCCGGGAACCGGGATCGAGGTGACCAACACCGGCCCGGTCGTCCCGCCCGACACCGTCGCGCTGCTCTTCGAGCCCTTCCGCCGGCTGAACGAACGCACCCACGCACCCGGCGAGGGCGCCGGCCTCGGCCTGTCGATCGTCGACGCGATCGCCCGCGCGCACGGCGCCACCGCGACGGCGTCGGCGCACCCGGAGGAGGAGGGCGGTGGGCTGACGGTGCGGGTCGCGTTCCGGCCGCACCACGGCACAGCACGGCGTACCGGCGGTAAATCCTCTGCGGCGGGAGGGGTTTGATTTATCTGGCGGTGCGTCAGACATGGAGGGGACCCGCCCCGCCGCTTCTCACCGGAGGTCACGCATGCGCCGCAGTGCCACCCTGCTCCTCGCCGGACTGCTCCTCGCCGGTACGGTCGCCGTCCCCGCCACCGCCCAGGCCGCGCCCCGGCCCGCCTCGGCGGACGCGTCCCGGGCCGCCTCGGCGGGCGCGTCCCGGGAGGACTCGGCGGGCGCGCCCCGGCCGGTCGTGCTCGTCCACGGCCGGAACGCCGGACCCGGCGTCTGGGGATCGCTGACGGAGCGTCTGACCACCGCCGGGACGCCCGCCGACCGGATCTTCGCCTGGAGCTACGACTCGTCCCGTTCGACGAACGAGGTGCTCGCCGGACAGCTCGCCGCCTACGTCGACGACGTGCTCCGGCGGACGGGGGCCGACCGGGTGGACCTCGTGGCGCACAGCCTGGGCTCCCTGCCCACGCGCTGGTACGTGAAGTACGGGGGCGGCGCGCCCAGGGTCCGCAACTGGGTCTCCCTCGCCGGTCCCAACCACGGCACCGGCCTCGCGTGGGCCTGCGCGCTGTGGGACCAGGGCTGCCGGGACATGACGCCCGGCTCGTACGTGGTGTCCCGTCTGAACGAGGGCGACGAGACGCCGGGCGACGTCCGCTACACCACGTTCCGGTCCGCCGGCGACGGCCAGATCCTCCCCACGAGCAGCACCGCCCTGTCGGGGGCGCGCAACGTGCAGGTGGCCGACATGGGCCACAACGACCTGCTCGGCGACCCGGGCGTCGCCGAGCAGGTCCTCGCCACCCTCACCGCACCGTGAGCCGTCCCCACCGGGGAAACACGGCCGGACACCGCTCGGCGGGGCCCGCCGGCCCCTCGTCCGCACGCGGGACGGGCGACGGGCGGACGGCGGACGGCGGACGACCGACAGCCGACGGCCGACGGCCGACGGGCAGCCGCCTACATCCGGCCGAGGCCGAACATCCGGTCCACGGCGGCCTCGACGGTGAGTCCGCCCGGCTCGCGTCGGGCGGACAGCGTCGGGGGCGGGACGTCGACCGTCAGGACCTCGACGCGCTGGCCGGGCTCGGCCTGGGCGGCTATCCGGTCGCGCTCGCGCTCGGTGGCGGCGAAGAGGACGAGCGGGGCCAGGGCGTCACGCAGGGCGGGGACGCGGCCGGCGACGGGGCAGATGACCGCGTAGGGCTTCCCGCGGACGTACACGGGCACGCCCATGGCGAACTCGGGGAGGCCGTCACGACCGACGTTCGGAGAGGCCCCGGACTCGTGGAAGACGAACTCCACCACCGGCCTGACCAGGGCCTTCTGGCGCCGGAGCAGGGCCTCGATCGCCGTCATGTGCTCCCGTTCGGCGGCGGCCCCGGCTTCGCGCTGCCGCTGCTGGACGGCGGCCAGCCGGTCCATCACCCGCTTCCGCCGGGCCGTGGCCCGGACCTGTTCCTCCTCCAGCTCGAAGTACCGGCGGGTGATCCACCGCCAGGTCTCCCCCTGTTCCCAGCTCGGCACGCGCAGGCGGTGCGGACGGGTGGTGTTCGCGCAGACGGCCGCGACGAACCGGTCGAGCGGGAACGGCTCGACGTCCGCCCACTTCCCGTGGCCTCCGCACGGGAGGGCCCCTTCGACGCCCCAGCCGCTCCAGGAGCAGTCGGCACGGTCGTGGCACCACTCCGGTTCCATGCGGGCGGCGCCGGCCGTGATCCGGACGGCGCCGCCGTCCTCGGGGCGGGCGATCCGGACGGACGGCACCGCGTCGAGCCAGGGCACGGTCCTGCGGTCGGTGAACCAGCAGACCTCGACGCCGGCGGCGGCGTAGCGGTCGGTGCGGGCCTTGGCGTCGGCGAGGGAGAGGGAGGACATCTGCGCCTCCAGCGCGATCCGCCGGCTCCCGTCCGGGGAGGTGGCCATCACGTCCGCGCGCCAGGAACCGTCCGGGGCGGCGACCTCGTACTCGGCGCTCCAGCCGGCCGCGCGGGCGTGGTGGGCGAGGTCGAGCTTCAGGAGGTGGTGCGCCATGCCCTCGCCCGCGAGCCGCGCCTCGCAGTGCGGCGCGTGGGCGGCGTGCCGCAGGAACCACAGCTCGTACGCCCCGTGGGTCCTGTGGACCAGGTGCAGGCGCCAGCCGCACTCGTAGCAGGTGAGCGGCGCGGCCGGCTTCGCCCGGTAGATGCTTTCCCGGTCCTGCCCGCACCCGAGGTCGGCCTGGGTGGCATCGATCCGCCCCCACTCCCCGTGTACCCCCACGAACACCATCACGCTCTCCTTCACCGAAGCCGTACCGAGCCGGACGCCTACGACCGGACGGTAGCGACCCGGTCCGACAGGACATCCCCCGAACGGAGCGGCGCGACGCGTCCCCCGCGTGACGGTCCTCGGGTCGACGCAGGCACCCGCCCGTGGGACCCGCGGCGAGGGACGTCGCCACGGGGACGGCCCCCTGGATCTCCAGGGGACCGTCGTGTGCGGTGCGCGGGTCCGGGTCAGGGGGCGATCTTCAGGAGCTTGTTGGGGGTGCCGGGGGACGGGTTCTCGATGGCGTCCGCCGTGGCCGCCCCGGTGAGCGCGGCGGCCGTGTCGGCCGGGGTCGCCGTCGGGTTGGCCGCCAGGTGGAGGGCGGCGGCGCCGGCCACGTGGGGCGCGGCCATGGAGGTGCCGGAGATCGTCTTGACCCCGGTGTCGCTGTCGTTCCACGCCGAGGTGATCTCCGAGCCGGGGGCGTAGAGATCGACCGTGGCACCGAAGTTCGAGAAGTCGGACTGCTCGTCGGTGGCGGTGCTGGAGGCGACCGTGAGGGCCTCGGGCACCCGGGACGGCGAGCCCTGACCGGCGTCGGAGGACTCGTTGCCGGCGGCGACCGAGAAGCTGATTCCGGAGGCGATGGCCCGCTGGACCGCCGCGTCGAGCGCCTCGTCGGCGCCGCCGCCGAGGCTCATGTTGGCGACGGAGGGACCGGTGTGGTTCTTCGTCACCCAGTCGATGCCCGCGACGACCTGCTCGGTGGTGCCGGAGCCGTTGTCGTCCAGGACCCTCACGGCCACGATCCTGGCCTTCTTCGCGACTCCGTGCGCGGTGCCGGCGATGGTGCCGGCGACGTGCGTGCCGTGGCCGTTGCCGTCGTCGGCCGACTCGTCGTTGTCGACGGCGTCGTAACCATGGGACGCCCGGCCGCCGAAGTCCTGGTGCGAGACGCGGACTCCGGTGTCGATCACGTACGCGGTCACGCCCTCCCCGCCACCGGCGGGGTACGTGTACTTCGCGTCGCCGGCGGTCTCGGCCTGGTCGATCCGGTCCAGGCCCCAGGACGGGGGCTTCTCCTGCGTCTCGTTGATGGTGAAGCGCTTGTTCTGCACGACCGTCCCGACGGCCGGGTCGGCCGCGAGCCGCTTGGCCTCCTGGACGCTCAGTCCGGACGCCGAGAAGCCGTTGACCTCGGAGCCGTAGGCGCGGTCGAGCGTCCCGCCGTACTTCTTCGCCAGGGCTTCCTTGTTCGCGGACGCGTCGAGGATGACGACGAAGCTGCCGTCGACGGCGCCGGGTGCGCCGAGTCCGTGCACGGTCCCTTCGGCCGGGGAGGCCGCGCCGGCCAGGTTGGCCGCGAGCAGGCCCGCGGCGGCGGAACCCGCCACGCCTGCGGCTATGACCGTGTTGCGAAGTCCGCGCGATCGCTTGTGAGTTGCCATGTAGGGGGTTTCTCCTCGTCTTGACGTGTGGGGCGTCAAACGTTCGAGAGAACCCTGTGCGGATTGGCAGGCGCAAATCAAGAGCGAACCAGCCGGCGGCTTTATTCAACAAGGTTTCTTAAAAAGCCCCCCGCATCGCCTCCACGTCGTTCACACGTCCCGCCGCGCCCCTCCCCCGAACGGCCACATCACACGGCCCTCCTGACACCCCCTCAGCGACGCGATCAACCGAAGGGATTCGACGCGGCGACGAACCCGAAGCGGACGTCGGGCACTTCGGGCATCGCCCCGCCCGCACACGCACCGACAGGCCCCGCGGGAGGGCGGCCCGGACACACCGCATCCGGTGTGTCCGCACCGAGCGACCCCGTACGACGCGCCGTTCGAGGGGCACCCCCTACCGGCGGCGCGGAGCTCCGGGCCCGCACCGAGGGGACCAGTCCCCCGCCGGCGCCAGCCGCTCTCCTCCGGCCCGCACGACGACAAGCACGCCGCCCTCGAAACCGACCCGGTCACCGGCGGCCAGGAAGAGCGGGCTCGCCGGCTCGAAGGCATAGCCGTCGTCGGTCTCCAGATCGTTCACCAGCACCGACCGCGAGACCGGTGTGGCTCCGTCAGCCATCAGCCGCATCCCGACATGCTCCCACGCGGCACGAGACCGCCTCGGCCCTGCCCGACGGGCGGCCCCACGCCCCGGACTCCGGGGATCGCCCGAGGAGGACTCGCACGGCAAGACGACGGACAATGACCCGCATGACAGCCACATCACCCGCCACCCGCCTGGTCACGGCGGCCGCCCGCGAGGTCCTCCGGCCGCTCGGTCTCCAGCAGCGCGGACGGTCGCGCACCTGGATCGACGACCACGGCTGGTGGCTGGGCGTCGTCGAGTTCCAGCCCGGCCGGAGCGACGGGAGCTACCTCAACGTCGGCGTGATGTGGTTGTGGCAGGACAGGGACCACCTGTCCTTCGACGCCGGCGGTCGCGAACCCGGATTCGAGCGGTTCGTGAACCCCGCCCAGTTCGCCCTCGACGCGCGGAACCTCGCGCGACGGGCCGCCGCACTGGTGCGGGAGAACCGGGCCCGGTTCGTCGACCTGCCCTCCACGACCGCCTTCCTGACGTCCCAGAAGCCTCGCCCCGACCACTTCTGGGACGGCTACCACGCCGGCGTCGCCGCCGGGCTGTCCGGCAGGACCACCACCGCGCGGCACCACCTCGACCGGGTCCTGGCCGAGGACGCCTTCGCGCCCTGGATGGTCCGGGCCCAGGAATCGGCCCGCCGCCTCCACGCCCTCGCGGAAGACCCCAAAGCCTTCCGCGCCTGGGCGACGGCCACCACCACCTCCTGCAGACGACGACTCGAACTCCCGACAGGAAGGACAGCGGCCACCGCCGACTACTGGAGCTGACCCGCACGCCGAAACGTCCCGCCGCCAAAACCGAAGCACCGGCGATCGCGCTCCTCCAGACCGGCCTCGGACTCCCCCGGGCCGGATCACGGACGCCGTCCACGCCGCACTCACCCTCCCACCGGCCGGCTCGGACCGAGGCGGTTCCCGGGCTCGTATGATCTCGCGGTGAGGATTCGGAGCAAGCGCCGAGGGGGACGGGGCGAGCGGAAACCCCGCTGCCGACGAGTGGGAGCAGGATCTGTCCTGGCTCGGCGACCTCGATCCCGCAGACTTCCACTGGGGCGAAACCGGCAGCCACTTCTACGTGGAGATCGCCTACCGCACACGGGTGATCGAGGTGGCATTGAGCTTCTGGGTCAAGCCTGTCGACGCCGGCTGGATCATCGCGGGACCGGGCACCCTCTGGTAGGACGCGCAAAAGAGCGGCACGATCCAGGTGTCGGCGGGATCCTTCCGCTGGCGGGCCATCACCTGCTGTCGATCGATGATGCGCCGGACCATCCCACCGTCGGGCACCGGAATCCACCGACGAGCACCCTGCTCTCGGGACCCGCTACGGCCGTAGGGCCGAGACGGGCCGGCCCGAGGCACCGACTCAACCGCTCAGGTCTCGCAGGACGTACCGCTCCGGAGGCCGCGGGTCGCGTCCTCCGCCCGGGCGGCCCAGGGGGCCGGGGCCGCCGATCCGGTCCAGGCCTCCAGCTCCGCGCCGTCGACGCAGACGATGCCGCAGGAAGCCGCGTACTCGAGCGCCGGGTCCGTGAAGGAACTGGTGGTGACGACGACGGCCACATCGGCCTCGTGCACCGCGTAGCAAGTGCCCCCGAAGCGCTGGAGGTCCGGAGATCCGACGCGATGGTCCGCCGCGTACTGCTTGCACTGCAGGACCACGCGCAGCCCGTCGGGAGTCGTCGCTATCACGTCCGCGCCGAGGTCGCCGGCGCCACCGACCACCTCGACGGGAGAACAGCCGTCGCGTGCGCACAGCGCGGCGACCGTGTGCTCGAAGCCGTCCGGGTCGACGGCCAGGTGGTCCAGCGCCCCGGAATCGACGGCGGGCGAGGCCGCGGGAGGAGGTTCGACCACGGGCGGGACGGTCGCGAAACCGGGTCCACCGACGTCCGGAAGCGGGACCGTCGCCTCCGTCCCGCCGTCGCTGCCGTACACGTCCACGGCTCCGGACACCACGCGCGTCCGCCCCCGCACCGCGGGAATCCTGCCCCTCCGTGACAACAACACCCCCACGCCGAGCAACAGCGCGAGGCCCGAGAGGACGGCCGGGAGGTACGAGCCGGTCGCACGGGCCGTCCTGACCATCAGCGCAGCCCCTCCGGCCAGCACGCCCAAGAGCCCGACCGCGAGTACCAGATCCCTCAGCGGGCGCGCCCGGCCTCCGCGTCTCATCGCGCCCCTGCCCTCGTCACCGACCGCTGCCATGTAGGCCCTCTCCCTCCACCCCGCCCCTCCCCGACGAGAACTCACCTCACCCCGTACGCGCCTCCGAAACCCGAACGGGACAGCGTCTGCGGGGACCCGCAGGCGGGTCCGGCGGGGAAGGCGTCGTGAACGCAGAAATGCCTCAACCCCCGGACATGGTCCGGGGGTTGAGGCTAAAAATTGTTCGGCGGTGTCCTAC
>NZ_BMVV01000038.1 GCF_014650895.1 Streptomyces omiyaensis | reverse complement strand
TTCGTCGGCGGCTCCGTCGGGGGCTTCGTCGGCGGCTCCGTCGGGGGCTTCGTCGGCGGCTCCGTCGGGGGCTTCGTCGGCGGCTCCGTCGGGGGCTTCGTCGGAGGCTCCGTCGGGGGCTTCGTCGGAGGCTCCGTGGGCGGCTTCGTCGGAGGCTCCGTGGGCGGCTTCGTCGGCGGCTCCGTCGGGGGCTTCGTCGGCGGCTCCGTCGGGGGCTTCGTCGGCGGCTCCGTCGGGGGCTTCGTCGGAGGCTCCGTGGGCGGCTTCGTCGGAGGCTCCGTCGGGGGCTTCGTCGGCGGCTCCGTCGGGGGCTTCGTCGGCGGCTCCGTCGGCGGCTTCGTCGGCGGGTGGGTGGGGGGATGCGTCGGCGGGTGGGTCGGCGGCTTCGTGGGCGGGTGCGTCGGGGTGGGTTCCTCGCCGTAGCCGCCGTCGGGGTCCTCCGCCACGTGGTCGCAGAGGTCGCCGACGGCCGACGCCACGTATCCGCCCAGGTCCGTGCTCGGGCCGCAGAGTTCCGGCGGGAGCGGGGCGTGGACCTGGCCGCTGCCGGGTCCCGGGGTGTCGCCCGTACCGGGATGCGCGTTCGCGGCCAGTGCGAAGCCGCCGGTCAGCGACAGGATGCCGGTCGCTGCCGCCGCGGTGAGTACTTTCCTGCTGATGATGGACCGCATACCGCTCTTCCTCGGGAGAAAGGGAGAGACCGGCGAGGATCCCCCCTCGCTCCGACCGGCCGCGTCCCCCGCTGACGTTCGCGTGGGACGGTCCAGAGAGTAGGGAGCGGCACACCGTGTGGAGTCGAGGCCACACGGCGACCGGTCAGAAAATCATTCTTTCAGCCGCCGAGCGGACCGGCCGGAAGGCCGCCGAGCAGCGGAAGGCCCTTTCCGGTCTGGTTCAGCTGGGTGGCGGTGTCGGTGACGGTCTTGACCGGGGAACCGTCGGTGGTGCTGCTGAGCACGTCCGACTTCAGCCCGTTGGCGGCGATCGCCTCCAGTCCGCCGTTGAGGCTGGTCGGGGTCAGCGCCTCCGCGGCCATGGCGGGGGCGGCGACGCCGAGGGCCATGAGCGAACCGGCGACGACCGCGGCGACCTTGGTGGGCTTCATGGAGAGAATCCTTCCTCTGTTCTTTCAACTCACGTTTCGCACAGGGTTCTTGGGGAATTCCCGTACGTCGTTCCGTCTTCTGTAACGAGAGGTTCGCTCCCCGGAAACTCCAGAAGGAAGGATTTCTCTACACTGCACCCGATCGAAGGGGACCGGTGTGATTTCCGGACGACCAGACGCGGACGTGCCCGTACCGGCCCGGCGGGGGGCCGGACCGGTACGGGACGGGGTGCGCTCGCGGGTCAGCGGACCGGCAGCGGCGGCGTCACCGGCAGCTCGGGCGCGGCGACCGGCGGCTCCACGGGCGCGCCGACCGGCAGTTCGGGCGCCTCGACCGGCGGGTCGACGGGCAGCTGCGGGACCTCGACGGGGAGCGGGGGCAGCGCGGGCAGCCCGGGCAGGTCCGGCGCGGGCAGCCCGCTGCCGAGCACCGTCGCGACGGCGAGGTTGACCAGCGAGGTCAGCGTGGCCGTGACCTGCGGGGCGACTCCGCCGGCCTCCCCGGAGGTGACGGCGGCGAGCAGCCCGGCGACGGCCTTCTCGACGGAGGCGAGGGCGTCGTCCACCAGGTCCGCGGGCGCCGCCGCGGCCGGCTTCGCGGCCTTGGCCCCGGCCGCGACGGGCAGGGTGACGGGCGGCTTCGCGGGCAGCCCGGCCGGAACCTCCACGGCGGGCGGGACGACCGGCGCCTCGGCGGCCGGAGGCGTCACGGGGACGTCGGCGGCCGGAGGCGTCGCCGGAACCTCCACGGCGGGCGGGACGGCCGGGGCGTCGACGGGCGGGGCGACCGGAAGCGCCGGGGCGGCCGGGGTCTCCGGCAGCGGGGCGGGGGCGGTCTCCTTCGCCCGCTCGACGGCGGCCCGGATCCTGGCCCCGAGGGCGTCGGCGTCGGTCGCGGGGACCTGACCGCCGTCGGCCTCCAGGGCGGCCGTGACGAGTGCGGTCACGGGGGTCGTGACCCCGCCGACGTCACCGAGGGCCTCGGCCTGGGCCAGCAGGGCGGCCGCGTCGGGAAGCGGGGCGCGGGCGGCCCGGTCGGCCGCGGAGGAGGGGTGGAGCCGGTCGGCGACGGCGGGTCCCGCCGTGCCGAGGGTGAGGGCGGCGGATATCGCCAGGACGGTGAGACGGGGTGAAGCAAGGGGACGCATATGTGTTCCTTTTCCTTATGCGTCGGACAACTGCCCTCCCACCGTGCCTGCGGCTATAGCCCTCCGCAACCGGGAAACTACGGAGCGCCACGCCTCCTTTCGAGTGAATCCGCTGCCCCGCCCTGCCCCCCGAAGGGGCGTACGCCGTTGCACCGGGCGGCGCACGGGGATGCGTCCGAACGGGTGCCGGCCCAGTGGCCGCAAGGAAAAAGCCGGTGCGCCCACCCGCGGGGTGGGCGCACCGGCTTCGGAAGGACCGATCCGACGTGCGAGATCAGGCGTTGACGCAGGCGTTGCCGAAGGCCGGGTTGAGCGCGCCGATGACGCTCACCGTGTTGCCGCAGAGGTTCACCGGGATGTGGACCGGGACCTGGACGACGTTGCCGGAGCCGACACCGGGGGACTTCACGGCAGCGCCCTCGGCGATGGAGTCGGCGGCGGCGGCACCGGCGGCACCGGCGACCGCGGCGGCGGCACCCACGGTCAGGACAACGGCCTTCGCGATACGGGACATGGAGAAGTTCTCCTCGATCGATTTCCAACTCGGACTGCGCGGACTGTTCGGCCCGGCTCCCTCAACAACGCCCCGGCTTTTCATCGGTTGCTCTCCCGAACGGGTGACATCGGGCCGATCTTCGGGTCACCGGAGGGCCATTCGGGCGATGGACCCGGGAATGGCGCAACACGCTCAACGAGGAACCTGCCACCGGGATACGGGAGTTAGCGTTTCCGAGCATCTAATGCTTACTATCGCTCCGCGCCGGGGTTATAACGTTCCCGAACGTTGCTTCCGGGCCCGCCGCGCGTTCACCCATTTCGTGCGGACGACACCTTCCCCTCCCCCGGTCTTCACGGGTCTTCCCTTCCTCCTCTCATCAAAGCGGAGAACCTGTATGCGGAATTCAGCGGTTCCTGCTGTGCGTCGCAGCGTGTGGTGCGCCCTGGCGTGCGCGGTTCTGTCGGCCGCGCCGCCGCTCGCCTCCGCCGCCGCACCCGCCCCCGGGGAGGCCGCCCGGGTCCCCTTCGCCGCGCGCTACCAGGCCGAGCTGCGCGGCGGGATCGTCCGCGCCGCCAACGCCTCCGCGAAGGGCGGCGAGGGCACCGAGACGGCCAACGACGGGGCGGCGATCGGCTACGTCGACGTGGACGACAACCCCGACACGTACAACTCCAGCCGTGCCGAGCTGCGCGTGCCGGCCGGCGCCCGGGTCGCCTGGGCCCGGCTGTACTGGGGCGGCAACCTGCGGGTGGGCGAGCAGAAGCCGCCGGAGGACAACGGGCGGGTGCTGATCGCGGAGCCCGGCGGGCGGTACAAGGCGGTCCTCGCGGACACCCTGGTCGGCCACCGCGCCGCGGACGGCGCCGACGCCTTCCAGGCCTCCGCCGACGTCACCGAGCTGGTCCGGTGGGCCACTCCGGGACAGTGGACGGTCGCGCAGGTGAACGTCGCCATGGGCCGCAGCGCGGTGGGCGGCTGGGGCGGCTGGACGCTGGTCGCCGCGTACGAGAAGGACGACGAGCCGCTGCGCCGGCTGAGCGTCTGGGACGGCTTCGAGACGGTCGGTCCGCGCTCCGGCGAGCTGCGCGTCGCACTCGACGGACACCGTTATCCGAAGGGCTCCGAGGGGCGGCTCGGAGTGATCGCCTATGACGGCGACCGGGGAACTTCCGGGGATTACCTGGAGGTCCGCACGAGTCACCGGAAGGCGACCCGGATCGGTGATTCCGCCAATTCCGTGAACGACGTCCTGAACTCCAGCATCACCGAATTCGGCAAGGCCGGGAGCACCCGGTTCCCCGATGCCGGGAACACCCTGGGGTACGACTCCGACGTCTTCGATCTGCGGGGGGCGCTGCGCCAAGGAGCCGACCGTGTCCACGTCCGGCTCGGCAGCCGTGAGGACACCGTCTGGCTCGGCGCGCTCTTCCTGCAGGCGGACGTACGGCGCTGACGTGCGGACCCCGATCGAGGCGGACTCCGGGTCCGTCACCGTCCTGCACGCGGTCCAGCCCGGCGACGGCGGGGTCGCCCGGGTCGTCGCCGACCTGGTGCGCGCCCAGCGCGCGGCCGGCCTGCGGCCCGTCGTCGCCTGCCCGCCCGGCACCGGGCTCGCCGCGGAGCTGCGCGCCGAGGGCGCGGAGGTCCACGACTGGCGGGCCGGGCGCGACCCCGGCCGCGCGGTCCTCCGCGAGACCCGCGACCTGGCCCGGGTGGTCCGCGCCGTCCGGCCCGGACTCGTCCACGCGCATTCGGCGAAGGCGGGCCTGTGCGCCCGGCTCGCGGTGCGCGGCCGGATCCCGACCGTGTACCAGCCGCACGCCTGGTCCTTCGAGGCCGTCACCGGCACCACGGCCGAACTCGCCCGCCGCTGGGAGCGGTTCGGCGCCCGCTGGGCCGACCGGATCCTCTGCGTGAGCGGGGCGGAGCGGCGTACCGGCGAGGAGGCCGGGGTCGTGGCGGCCTGGTCGGTGGTGCACAACGGCGTGGACGTGGCGCGGTTCGCGGCCGACGGCCCCGCCCCCGTGCCCGGTGGTGAGCCCACCGTGGTGTGCGTGGGCCGGCTCTGCCGGCAGAAGGGCCAGGACGTGCTGCTCGCCGCCTGGCCCGCGGTCCTCGCCGAGGTGCCGGCCGCACGTCTGGTGCTGGTCGGCGACGGGCCGGACGGGGAGCGGCTGCGGGCCGCCGCCGGTCCCTCGGTGCGGTTCACCGGTGCCGTCGGCGACACCGCCCCCTGGTACCGGGCGGCGGACGTCGTCGTCCTGCCGTCGCGCTGGGAGGGCATGGCGCTGTCGCCGCTGGAGGCGATGGCCGCGGGCCGTCCGGTCGTCGTCACCGACGTCGACGGGGCGCGCGAGAGCCTGCCGCCCGGCCACGAAGCCCCGTGCCTGGTCCCGCCCGAGGACCCGGCCGCCCTCGCCGCCGCTCTCGGCCGCCTCCTCGGCGGGCCGGAGTTGCGGCACCGCCTGGGCCGCGAGGCCCACGAGCACGTCCTCAGCAGATTCGATGTGCGGCGCACCGGCGCGGCCGTCGCGGAGATCTACCGCGAGCTGGCCGGAGTGCGGGGCACCGAGCACAGAGAGCCGATTGCGCAGTGACCACGGAAAGTACCAGCGTTCCCTCCTCGCCCGGCCCGTGGCCGGTCGCGGGGCCCGCCTTCGGGCCGGCCTCGCTCGCCCCCCGGCGGCGGCTGCCGGGCCGGCTCGCGCCGCCGCGCCACCGGACGGCCCCGCGGCCGGGTCCCGGGCCGGCGGTGCTGCGGGTCGTCGACTGTCTGGCGGTGCTCGCCGGCGGCGCGCTGCTCGGCCCCGCGCACCAGGACCCGCGGCTGCTGCTGCCGATGGCGGCGCTGCTGCTCGTCCTCGACGGGCGCGGCGGGCTGTACCGGCCGGCGGCGCACGTGCGGCTGCTCGACGAGCTGCCGGCGCTGGCGTCCCGGGCCGGGGTGGTGTGGTGCGTGGCGGCGGCGGGTGCCGCGGCCTGGTCGCCGGAGCTGGCGATCGGGCCGCTGCGGCTGTCCGCGGCGTACGTCGCCCACGTCGGGGTCGCGGCCCTGCTGCGTGCGGCGCTGCTGGCGCGCGGGCGGCGGGTCGCCCGGGAGCGGCCGCGTTCGGCGCTGGTGGTGGGTCCTCCGGCGGCGGCCCGCCGGTTCGCGGCGGCGGCGGCGCAGCACCCCGAGTACGGGATGCGGCCGGTGGGCCTCGTGGGGCTGCCGGACGGGACGGTCGGCGAGCAGCGGCCGCTGGAGCCGGGGCTGCCGCTGCTGACGACGGCGGAGGAGATCCGCCGGGCGGTCATCCAGAACTCGGTCCGCGAGGCGGTGTTCCTCGTCGACGAGCCGGAGCTGGTCACGCTCTTCCAGCACTACGGCTGCACGACCTGGCGGGTCGGCGGCGAGCGCCGCGGGGGGCCGATGGGCGAGCACGTGTGGGGCTACGCCCGCCGCCGTCTGATCCCGGCCACCGAGCGGCGCGGGGTGCTGGCCAAGCGGGCCCTGGACATCGCGCTGGCCGGTCCGGCGCTGGCGCTCGCGCTGCCGGTGCTGGCGGTGTGCGCGCTGGCGGTGCGGCTGGCGGACGGGCCGGGGGTGCTCTTCCGGCAGGAGCGGGTGGGCCAGCACGGGCGCCACTTCACGCTGCTGAAGTTCCGTACGCTCCGGCCGTCCGACGAGACGGAGTCGGCGACCCGGTGGAACGTGGCCGGGGACCGGCGGATGAGCGCGGCCGGCGGCTTCCTGCGGAAGTCCTCGCTGGACGAGCTGCCGCAGCTGTGGAACGTGCTCCGCGGTGACATGAGCCTGGTCGGGCCCCGGCCCGAACGCCCCTACTTCGTCGCCCAGTTCAGCAAGATCCACGCGGGGTACGCGGCCCGCCACCGGATGCCGGTCGGGCTCACCGGTCTGGCACAGGTGCACGGGCTGCGCGGCGACACCTCGATCGAGGACCGCTGCCGCTTCGACAACCACTACATCGACCACTGGTCGCTCTGGCAGGACGTCTGCATCCTGGTGCGCACCGCGGCCGGGCTCGTCCGACCCACGGGGAGCTGAGGATGGCGACGGCCGTGAGGACGGCGCCGGTGCTCGCCGCGGGGCCGGGCGCCCCGGGCGGGGCACCGGCCGCCCGCGGCGGGGCGCCGGACGCCCGCGGCGGGGCGCCGGACGCCCGGGACTGGGCGCGGCGGGCCGGGGCGCTCTCCCCGGTCCTCGCCGTGATCGCGCTGCTCCTGGTGCCGGGCGGCGGTGGGGCGGAGGGCGGGACGGGCGGCACCGGCACGGTCGCCGACGCGGCCTCCGGGCTGCTGGTGCTGGTCTGTGTCGTGCGGCTGCTGCGCGGCGGCGCGCGGCCGCTGACCCGGACGGCGGCGGTGGTGCTCGGGCTGCCGGTGTTCGGGGTCTGCCTGGCCGCGGTCACCTCGCACGACCCGGCGTCGAGCCTGCCGGGCGTCGCCCGCTACGTGCAGGTCTTCGTGCTGGTCCCGGCGGCGGTGCTGCTGATGGTCCGGGACCGGCGGGACTTCACGGTGGTGGCGTGGGGGCTGGTGGGCCTGGCGCTGCTCCAGGGCGGGGTGGGCGTCGCGCAGTACCTGACGGGGACGGGCGCCTCGTACCAGGGCGAGGACATCCGGGCGGTGGGCACCTTCGGGGCGACCGACGTGATGGGCATGGCGACGGTGGTGGCGTACGGCCTGGTCGTCGTCGTCGGGATCGCGCTGGGCAGTCCGGCCGGGCGGACGCGGACGGCCGCGCTGGTCTGCGCGGTGCTGCTGGTGGTGCCGCTGGTGCTGTCCTTCAGCCGGGGCGCGTGGATCGCGACCGTGCTGGCCTGCGGGATCCAGCTGCTGCTCGGCGGGGTGCGCCGGGCGGTGCGGGTGGCGTTCGCGGTGGGCGCGCTCGCGGTGGTGCTGGTCGGCGGGCTCGGGATCGGCTCGTCGATGGTGAAGGAGCGGGTCGCCAGCATCACGCAGGTGACGGCGGCGCCGGACCAGTCGGTGACGGACCGGTACACGATGTGGGCGGCGGCCGGGCGGATGTGGGCCGCGGAGCCTCTGACCGGGGTCGGGCTGAAGGGCTTCCCCCGGTACCGGGACTCGAACGCCTCGGTGGCGCTCTCCTCCGGCAGCGACACGGCCGGCGCGGGTGCGGGGTTCCGGAAGCAGCCGCTGCTCTCCCCGCACAACATGTACCTGCTGGTCCTCAGCGAGCAGGGGCTGATCGGGCTCCTCGCGCTGGCGGGGAGCTGGGTGGCGCTGCTGGTGGGGGCGCTGCGGCGGCGCCGGTCGGGCGCGGACTGCGCGCTGGTGGCGAGCGGGCTGCTGGCCTGGCAGCTGATCGACTTCTTCTACGCGGACATCGGCGGCCCGTCGACGGTGCTGATGTCGGTGGTGTTCGGCCTGGCGGCCTGGTGGGCGCTGGCTCCCGGCGCCGAGGGCCGGGCGGAGGTGCGCGGTGCGTGACCCGTGGGCCGGTCCGCCGGATCCCACGGACGCGCACGTCGCGCCGCCGGGGGCGTACGGCCCCGGGGCGGTGCCGCCGCCCCCGCCGTGTCCGCCGCGCGGCGATCCCCTGACCGACCCCTGGACCCCGATGCCCCCGGACGCCACGGACTCCCCGTGCGCCCCGGGGGCCACCGTGCTGCCGGGGGCCGGTGCGGCACCGGGCGCGGGGCCGGGCGCCGGGGCCGCGGCTCCGGCGCCCGGCCCCGCGCCCGGTGGCCTCGCCGGTGCCCGCCGGGTCGCCGTCCGCCGTCCCGCGCCGCCCGCCGCCGACGTGTGGGCGCCGGCGCCCTCCCCGGCCGGCGCCGGGCCCCGGGCCGCGGCGGCCGGCGCCACGCTCACCGCCCCGCCGGCCGCCCCGCCCCGGACCGGGCGCAGGGCGCACGCCCGGGTGAAGGGGCCCGCGGGGGGCGGGCAGGGACGGGGGTTCCTGGCGAAGGCGGCGGCGGTGACGGCGGGGCTGACCGCCGTCGGGGCGGTGCTCGGGCTCGTCCGGGACCAGATCCTCGCCGGGTACTTCGGCGCGGGCGCGGAGACGGACGCCTTCCTGGTGGCGTGGACGGTGCCGGAGTTCGCGTCCACGCTGCTCATCGAGGACGCGATGGCGCTGATCCTGGTGCCGGCCTTCTCGCGGGCGCTGGCCCGCCGGCCGGGGGCGCTGTCCGGCGATCCGGTGCGGGGTCTGGTCCGCGGGACGCTGCCCCGGCTGACCCTCTCGGTCGGGCTGGTCGCCGCCGTGCTGATCGCGGCCGCGCCGTCGGTCGTCCGGCTCCTCGCGCCGGGGCTCTCCGACCCGGGGCTCGCGGTCGACTGCACCCGGCTCACCGCGACCTGCGTGCTGACCTTCGCGCTCGTCGGCTACTGCTCGGCGGCGCTGCGGGCGCACCACGTCTTCCTGCCGCCGGCCGCGATCTACGTGGCGTACAACGTCGGCATCATCGGCACGATGGTGCTCCTGCGCGACCCGTGGGGGGTGCGGTCGGCGGCCGCCGGGGTGGCGGTCGGCGGGGTGCTGATGGTGCTGGTGCAGGCGCCGTCGCTGCTGCGGGTGCTGCGGGCGCGGCCGGGGCCGTCGCGGGAGCCGGAGGCACCGGCGCCGGGGTCCGGCGGGGACGGGCGGCTGATCGTCCTGGGCCTGATCGCGCCGGTCGTCGCCTTCTCGCTGATCCGCCAGTCGCAGACGCTGATCGAGCGGTTCCTCGCGGCGCCGCTGCCGTCCGGGGCGATCTCGCACCTGAACTACGCGCAGAAGATCGCGCAGATGCCGATGATCCTGTCGCTGATGCTGTGCACGGTCAGCTTCCCGGTGGTGGCGCGGGCGCTGGCCGCGGGCGATCCGGAGGGGGCGCGGCGGCGGGTCGAGCGGGACCTGCTGCTGGCGGCGGTGGTGGTCCTGGTGGGCGCCTCCGTGGTGATCTCCGCCGCCCCCAGGATCGTCGAACTGCTCTTCCAGCGGGGCGAGTTCGACCACGCGGACACGGTCGCCACGGCCGCCGTGATGCGGGTGTACGCGCTCGGGCTGCTCGGCCAGACCATGGTCGGCGCCCTCGTCCGCTGCTACTTCTCCGCCGCCCGCCCCCTCTGGTACCCGGCCGCCGCGATGGCCGCCGGGCTCGCCGCCACCGCCGCCGCCGGGGTGCCCGGCGCCCGCGCCTGGGGCGCCGTCGGCATCGCCGCCGCCAACGCGCTCGGGATCACCCTGACCGCCGTCCTGCTGCTGCGCGGCGCCCACCGCCAGACCGTCCCGGTCCGCTCGAACCGGCTCGGCGAGGACCTGCTGCGGCTCGCCACGGCCGCCGCGTGGGCGACCGGCGCGGGCTGGCTGTGCTCGACGGCGATCGGCCCGCCCGCGCTCTCCCTCGCCGTCGCCGTCGCGGTCGTGGCCGTCGTCTTCCTGCTCTTCGTCGCCTGCGCCGCCAAGGCGCCGGAGATCCCTCCCCTCCCCCACCGTTCGACCCGACGCCGAAGGACCGCCCATGCCCGCCCCCACCGCGCTGCGCCGTCTGCTGCCGAAGCCGCCCCTGTGGGCGAAGCCGCCCCTGTGGGTGGCGATGTACCACTCGATCACGGACGTCGCTGACGACCCGTACCGGGTGACCGTCTCCCCCGTGCGCTTCGCCCGGCAGCTCCACTGGCTGGGCGACCGGGGCCTGCGCGGGGTGTCGGTGCGGGAGCTGCTCGCCGCCACCGCCGCGGGACGGGCGAAGGGGCTCGTCGGCCTCACCTTCGACGACGGGTACGCCGACTTCCTCGACTCGGCGCTGCCGCTGCTGCGCCGGCACGGCTTCACCGCGACCGTGTACGTCCTGCCGGGCCGGCTCGGCGGCGTCAACGACTGGGACGCCGAGGGCCCGCGCCGGCCGCTGCTGACCGAGGAGGGCATCGAGCGCATCGCCGCCGCCGGCATGGAGATCGGCTCGCACGGGCTGACCCACCGACGGCTGACGGAGGCCGACGACGCCACCCTCGCCGACGAGACCCGGCACTCCCGGTCCCTCCTGGAGGAGATCACCGGCGGCCCGGTGGACGGCTTCTGCTATCCGTACGGGGCGGTCGACCCGCGGGTGGTGCGCGCGGTGCGCAAGGCCGGATACGGCTACGCCTGCGGCATCGACCCGGGCCCGCTGACCAGCGCGTACGCCCTGCCGCGGATCCACATCGGCGAGGACGACACCTCGTGGCGGCTCACCGCGAAGCGGGCCCTGCACCCGCTGCGCCGCCGTCACCCGGCCGAGCTGATCCCGGCGCGGACGGGCCCGGCGGCGGTGGTGCTGGGATGAGCGGCCTGCGGGTGCTGCACGTCATCACGGGGCTCGGCATCGGCGGCGCCGAGCAGCAGCTGCGGCTGCTGCTGCGCCACCTGCCGGTCCGGGGGCGGGTGGTGACGCTCACCAACCCCGGCCCGGTCGCGGCCGGCATCGAGGCCGACGGCACCCCGGTCACCCATCTCGGGATGACCGGGAACCGGGACCTGGGCGCGCTGCCCCGGCTCGCCCGGCTGGTCCGCGAGGGCGGCTACGACCTCGTCCACACCCACCTGTACCGGGCGTGCGTCTACGGCCGGCTCGCCGCCCGGCTCGGCGGGGTGCGCCGGGTCATCGCCACCGAGCACTCGCTCGGCACGACCCAGATCGAGGGCCGCCCGCTGTCGGCGGGGACCCGCGCGCTCTACCTGGCCTCCGAGCGGCTGGGCACCTCCACGGTCGCGGTCTCTCCGAGCGTGGCCCGCCGGCTCGCCGACTGGGGGGTGGCGCCGGAGCGGATCGAGGTGGTGCCGAACGGCATCGAGACCGGCCGCTTCGCCTTCGTCCCGCGCGCCCGCCGCCTGACCCGGGGCGTCCTCGGCATCCCGGAGGACGCGTTCGTCGTCGGCGGGGTCGGGCGGCTCGCGCCGGGGAAGCGGTTCGACCGGCTGGTCCGGGCGGTGGCCTCGGTGCCGGAGGCCCGGCTGCTGCTGGTCGGCGACGGCGAGCGGCGCGAGGAGCTGCGCGAGGTGGCCCGCGCCTGCGGCGCCGCCGGCCGGGTCCTCTTCTTCGGGGCCTGCGAGGACCCGCCGGCGGACGGCCCGGCCGGGCCGATGCTCCCCGAACTCCTCGCCGCCATGGACGTCTTCGTCTCCACCTCGCCCGACGAGACCTTCGGACTCGCCGTCGTCGAGGCGCTGGCCGCCGGCCTGCCGGTGCTGTACGTGGCGTGCCCGGCGATCGAGGACCTGCCGGCGGACGCGGCGCCGGGCGCCCGCCGGATCGGCGAGTCGGTGCCCGAGCTGATCGGCGCCCTGCGGGAGCTGCGGGCCGCGCACGTCCCCGGGGCCGTACGGCTGCCCGCGCCCGCCGCCGCCCGCCGCTACGACATCGCGCACAGCGCGGACCGCCTGATGACCCTCTACGACCGGGCCGTCGCGGCCGCCCCGCCTCGGTGAAGTCCCCCTGAAGCCCCTGCCCGTCCCTGTAGAAGTCCCGTGAAGCGAGAGAGCCCGTCATGACCACCACCCCACCCCGCGCCGTCCGTCTGCCCGCCCGACTGCGCTCCCCCGGCCGCTGGGCGGTGCTGCCCGCCGCCGTGGTCGCCGGGGCCGCGCTCGGCGGCGGCTACGGGGCACTGAAGACCCCCGAGTACGCGGCGACCAGTTACGTCATCGTCGTCCCCGGCGAGAAGTCCGACCCGGCGGCGGCGCTCGGCTTCGCCCAGGCCTACGGGCGGGTCGCCACCGACATCGCGGTGACGGGCGACGCCCAGGTGTGGGCGGGCGTCACCGCCGCGAAGCTCCGGGAGAGCGTCCGCGCGGAGACCTCCCCGGACGCCCCGATGATCTCGATCACCGCCCGGGCCGCGAAGGCGTCGCAGGCGGTGTCGATCGCCGACGGGGTGGCCCGCTCGCTGGTCCTCAACTCCTCGCACGTGGCGGGCAGCACGGGCGTGAAGGTGGTGCAGTTCTCCCGCGCGACGAAGCCCGTCGCCCCGGTGTCGCCGTCCGCTCCGCTCTCCGCCCTGGTCGGGGCCTGTGCGGGCGGACTGCTCGGCGGCCTCGCGCTGCTCGTCCGCCCGAAGCGGTCCGCCGGGCGCGGCGAGGGCCGTCACTCCCGGCCGGCCGCCGCGCCCGTGGGCGGGGCCGCGGTGCCCGCGCCCGCCACCCACCAGCCGGAACCGGAGGCGGTGTGACCTTGGGAAGAACGCTGCGGACCGAACTCTGCCGTGACGCGGAGGCCTTCGGGCGGCTCGCCGCCGAGTGGACGGCGCTGTACGGGCGCTGCTCCTCGGCCACCCCGTTCCAGTCCCACTCCTGGCTGCACTCCTGGTGGCTCTCGTACGGGCGTCCCGGCGCCCTGCGGGTGGTGCTCGTGCGCGACGGGGCCGGGGCGCTCGTGGCGGCGGCGCCCCTGATGCGGGCGCGCGGGCCGCTGCCCGTGCTCACCCAGCTGGGCGGGGCCATCACCGACTTCACCGACGTCCTCGTCGACGACGAGCGGCCGGAGGCGGCGGCCGCGCTGGCCGGCGCGATCGCCCGGGCCGCCCGGGGCGCCGTCGTCGACCTGCGGGAGGTGCGGCCCGGTGCCGCCGCCGAACGGGTCTTCGCCCAGTGGCGCGGGCCGCGCCGGCGGCTCCCGGACTCGCTCTGCCTGGAGCTGCCCGCCGTCCCCATGGAGGGCCTGCTCGAACGGATCCCCTCGGGGAAGGCCCAGCGGGTGCGGGCCAAGCTGCGCAAGCTCGACGCCCTCGGCATCGACGCGCACGTCGTCACCGCGCCCGACGTGCCGGCCGCGCTCGACCGGCTGCTGACCCTGCACCGGCTCCAGTGGCGGGGCCGCGGGGTGACCGTCGAGCACACCAGCGAGCGGTTCGCCCAGCACCTGGCCCGGGCGGTCCGGCCGATGGTGGAGCGCGGCGACGCGATGGTCACCGAGTTCCGGCTCGGCGGGGACGTGGTCGCCGCCGACCTCACCCTGATGTCGCCGCGGCTGGCCGGCGGCTATCTGTACGGCGCCGACCCGGTCCTCCGGGAACGGAAGGTCGACGTCGCCGCGATGCTGCTGCGGCACGGGGCCCGGGAGACCAGTGCGGGCGGCCGGGCCACGCTGAGCATGCTGCGGGGCAGCGAACCGTACAAGCACCACTGGCGGCCGGAGCCGGTCCGCAACCGGCGGCTGCTGCTCACCGGTCGCGGTACGGCACCGCTGCTGTGGCTCCACGCCGGCGCGGCCGACGCGCGGCGCTGGGCGGCCCGGCAGGCGCGGGAGCGGGCCTGGGCCGGCCGGCTCCTCGCCCGCCTGCCCGGCCGCGCCGCCGCGCCCGCGCCCGGCGGCTGACCGTCAGAAGGGCCAGACGCCGTTCAGCGCCCCCTTCCAGTCGAGGGCGACGCCCAGGTCGTCCTTCCAGTCGGTGTCGGCGGCCTCCTTCGGCACGCACACCGGCCCGCCGATCCAGCTCTCCACCCAGTCCCCGAGCTCGACCGTCCAACAGCCGGGCTCGGGCTTCGGCTCGGGCTCGGGCTCAGGCTTCGGCTCGGGCTTGGGTTCCGGCTTCGGCTCAGGCTTGGGTTCCGGCTTCGGCTCCGGCTTCGGCTCAGGCTTCGGCTCAGGCTTGGGCTCGGGCTTGGGCTCGGGCTTAGGTTCCGGCTTGGGCTCGGGCTTGGGCTCGGGCTTAGGTTCCGGCTTGGGCTCAGGCTTGGGCTCAGGCTTGGGCTCGGGCTTAGGTTCCGGCTTCGGCTCAGGCTTCGGCTCAGGCTTCGGCTCAGGTTTCGGCTCAGGCTTCGGCTCAGGCTGAGTCGGATCCACCGGGTCCACGGGATCCACCGGGTCGACCGGATCCACCGGGTCGACCGGATCCACCGGATCCACCGGATCCACCGGATCCACCGGATCCACCGGATCCACCGGATCCACCGGATCCACCGGCACCGAAGGCTCCACCCCGTACAGCATTTCCCGGAACACCCGGGACGACTGCGGGTTCCGGTCGCACTGCCACACGCCGTGCGGGCAGTAGTCGGTGATCGTGTGGTAG
Organism: Streptomyces omiyaensis; assembly: GCF_014650895.1. GTDB lineage: Bacteria > Actinomycetota > Actinomycetes > Streptomycetales > Streptomycetaceae > Streptomyces > Streptomyces omiyaensis. The sequence goes on along the minus strand of NZ_BMVV01000038.1, from coordinate 36,041 downwards.
AGCGGTTTGTGGTCGCGGATCCATTCCAGCATCCGGCGCATGTACGTCGGATTGTCGCCGTTCCGGAACAGGCCCCATTCGGGGTAGGAGATCTGCTTCCCGTGTTCGGCCGCGAAGTCGACCTGTTTCCGGAGGCCGTACGGCTCGTTCACGTGCTGGTCGAAATCGGCGCCGGCCGGCTGGTCGTACGAGTCCATGCCGATGATGTCGACGACGTCGTCGCCGGGGTAGCACTCCGTCCAGGGAACCGCGTCCCGGCCCCGGCTGGGGTTGAAGTCGAAGCGGAACTTCTCGCCGGGCACGGACCGCATGGTCGTGACGATCCGGTTCCAGTACTTCTTCCAGGCGGTCGGGTCGGGCCCGCACCGGTGGGTGTAGGTGGTGCCGTTCATCTCCCAGCCGAGGACCAGGACCGTGTCCAGGGCGCCGGCCTCGACGAGGCGGCGGGCGAGGGTGCGGAAGTGGTCGTCGAAGTAACCGGCGGCGCCGAGCTGGAGCTGGCGGCGGACCTCCTGGTCGGAGACCCCGGCCTCGTTCCTTTCCAGCATGGGGACGTTGAGGACGAAGATCCGGTCCCGCTTCGCGTTCCGCCAGTCGGCCCAGGCGTCGAGGAAGCCGGGCGGGCCCTCGATGTTGGACCAGAGGTCGCCGGGCAGGTACGTGTGCCCCACGCGGAGCTCACGGCCTCCGAGCCAGCGCTCCAGCTGGCCGATCCGGCTCACCCCCCGGGAACCGGATTCGAGGAAGGCCCCCATGGCGGTGGTGGCGGGGAGAGTCGGACCGGGGTCCTCGGTCGTTAGGGATGCGGCGGCGTGGGCGGGTGCCGACAGCGCGACCGAACCCGAGACGAGGAGGCCGGCGGTGATCACCCCCAGCCATTTCCTTGTTTTTCTCGGTGTTCCTCCGACGGTTTCCATGGCCGCTCCTTCACACGAACGCCACTTGACGATCAGTCATTCTGATGTTCCGAAAGTATTCCTAATGACCCGACCGTGAACTCCGCTTCCCTCCGCTCCGTAGTCCATTAGAGGATTTCATCGCCCAATTGGGGCACCCGAGATGAAGGGGCCATGCCCGTGCCGCCTTTCGACACCCGCGTACCCGCAGTCCTCGTGAGGCTGGACCGGAACCCCTTCCACCACGGAACCCTGGGCGCCGCCCGCTCCCTGGGCCGGGCCGGAATCCCCGTCCACGCCGTCGTCGAGGCGGCCGGCAGCCCCGTCGCCCGCTCGCGGTACGTGCGCTCCGCCCGCCCCCGGCCCGGCTCGGCCGCCTCCACCGAGCTGGCCGCGCTGCTGCTCCGGATCGCCGGGGAGGTCACCGACACCCCATCAGGTCCCGTGCTCGCCGTGCCGCTGGACGACATCAGCGCCCTCGCGCTCGCCCGCCGCCGCGCCGAGCTGGCCGGCCGGGTCCTGCTGCCCGAGCAGAGCGAGGAGCAGCTGCTGCGGGTCGCGGACAAGGCCGCCCTCGCCACGACCTGTGCCCGGCTGGGCCTGCCCCACCCCCGTACCGAACTCCCCTCCGACGCCGACGAGGCCGCCGCCATGGCCTGGGCGCTCGGGCTGCCGGTGGTCGCCAAGTGGAGCCGCCCGTGGCTGCTGCCGGCCGGGGCGGGGCTGCGCAGTACGACGATCCTCCGCTCGCTCGCCGAGGTGCGGGCGCTGTACGGACGGACCCCGCAGGCCGGCAGCCGGCTGCTGCTCCAGGAGCTGCTGCCGCCGGGGCGGGACCTCGACTGGTTCTTCCACGGGTACGCGGACGCCGCCGGGCGCTGCGCCGTCGGGGCCACCGGCCGCAAGGAGCGCTCCTGGCCGGACGGCGCCGGGCTCACCGCCGTCGGCCGCTGGAGCCCCAATCCGGAGGTCGACCGGCTGGCCCGCGCGCTGCTCGACGCCCTCGGCTACCGGGGCGTGTGCGACCTCGACTTCCGGCTCGACCGGGACACCGGCGCGTACCACCTGCTCGACTTCAACCCGCGCCCCGGCGCCCAGTTCCGGCTCTTCGCCGACCCCGCCGGGCTCGACGTGGTGCGGGCCCTGCACCTGGACCTCACCGGCCGGCCGGTGCCGCCGCACTCCCCCGTGCACGGCCGCCGGTTCGTCGTGGAGAACTACGCGGCGCTCTCCCTGCTCACCTCGCCCCGCCGGCGGGGTGCGGCCGGGCCGGACACCGCCCGGCGGACCGTCGAGCGCGCCTGGTGCGCCGCCGACGACCCGGCTCCGGCGCTCGCCATGGGCCGCGCCTGGCTCGTCCACCTGCTGCGCAGGGCCCTGGTGGCGGCCGGCCGGCGGCTCGCGGCCGGCCGGCCGCGGCACCCGGCCACCCTGCCGGGCCCCGCGGTCCGCACCTCCCCCACCCAGCTCACCCGGCGATGAAGACGGAAGACACGATGGCGAACGCGATGGCGAAGGCGAATCCGGTGCACGACCTGGTGGTCGTCGGGGCCGGTCCGTACGGGCTCTCGGTGGCCGCCCACGCGGCGGCCCACGGGCTCGGCCCGCTCACCTTCGGCCGCCCCATGGAGTCCTGGCACGCCATGCCCACCGGCATGTTCCTCAAGTCCGAGCCCTGGGCCTCGCACCTCTCCGACCCTGCGGGCGCCTACGGCCTCGACGCCTACGCGGCCGGGCAGGGGGTGCGCGCCGAGCACGGCGTCCCCCTCCCGGTCTCCTTCTTCGCCTCCTACGGGGACTGGTTCGCCCGGCAGGCCGTCCCCACCGTCGACGAGCGGCTGATCGCCTCGGTGGCGCCCGCGCCGGAGGGCTTCCTGCTCACGACGGAGGACGGCGAGGCCCTGCGCTCCCGCACGGTCGCCCTCGCCGTCGGCGTGCTCCCCTTCCTGGAGGTCCCCGGCCCGCTCCGGCACCTCCCCCGGCGGTACGTCACCCACTCCAGCCACCACGGCGAACTCGACGCCCTCGCCGGCCGGGACGTCACCGTCGTCGGCGCCGGCCAGGCCGCCCTGGAGACGGCCGCACTGCTCGCCGAGGCCGGCGCCGCCGCCGTGCGGATCGTCGCCCGGGCCGGCCGGCTGCACTGGAACACCCTGCCGCCCGCCCTCGACCGGGGTGTCTGGCCCGCCCTGCGCGCCCCGCACACGGGCCTCGGCTGCGGCTGGCGGAACAAGCTGTACGCCGACACCCCGGGCGTCTTCCGCAGGCTGCCCGCGCCCACCCGTGCGCGGCTCTTCGACTCGGCGCTCGGCCCGGCCGGCGCCTGGTGGCTGCGCGAGCGGTTCGCCGCCGTCGCCGACGTGCGCCTCGGCCACCGGATCGCCTCGGCGGCCGTCACCGGCGACGAGCGGCTCCGGCTCGACGTGGAGGGACCGGAGGGGGCCACGGTCCTGGAGACCGACCACGTGGTGGCGGCCACCGGCTTCGTGCCCTCCCTCGACCGGGCCGGGGTCCTGGACCCGCGGCTGCGGTCCGCGCTGCGCACGGTCGGGCCGGTCCGCGCCCCCGAGACCGGCGCCCTCTTCGAATCCTCCTGGCCGGGCCTCTTCCTCGCCGGACTGCTCACCGCCCCCTCGTACGGCCCCTCCATGCGCTTCGTGTTCGGCGCCGGCTACACGGCGGGGCGGCTGGTGAAGGGGGTGCGGCGGCGGCTGGGCGCCGGGGGCGGGGGCGGCGCGGCGGGCCGGCCCCGCAGCGGCGGACGCGCGGCCCCGGTGGGGGCGTAGACGCGGGCCGGCCCCGGGGAGCGGATGCTCTCCCCGGGGCCGGCCGGTGCCCTTCCGCGGTGCGGGGGCCTGGGTCAGGCGTTGATGCAGACGTTGCCGGCGGCCGGGTTCAGGGCGCCGATGACGTTGATGCTGTTGCCGCAGACGTTGATCGGCACGTGGATCGGGATCTGGACGACGTTGCCCGAGAGGACACCCGGCGAACCGATGGCGGCACCGTACGCGTCGGCGTCGGCGAAGGCGGGCGTGGCCGCGCCCATGGCCATGATGACTCCGGCGATGACGGCAGCAGCCTTCTTGCAGTTCATTGCGTCTGGTTCCTTTCCTCGGCGGAAGATCGGCCTCCGCCGCACACAGGGACAACGACACCCTCCCGCGAAGGAAACCGAGAATTCCGCTGCGACCCCGCCATTCACTCCGTTGCTCACACGACACAGGGCCGGAGGAAGGAATTCCTCCGGCCCCGCGGCGCTTTTGTCGGATCAGCTGTTGCCGATGCCGTTCCCGGACAGGACCGGGATGTCCTCCAGGACGTGCGACAGCGGCTCGTCGCCCTTGGCCTGGGTCGAGTTCTCCGCGCACTGCTGGTTCTGCGGGGAGGAGAGGACGTTGACGTCCTGGACGGCGACCGGGACGAGGACGCCGATGAGCGAGCCGACGTTGCCCTTGACCGGGGCGCCGAGGCACAGCTTGTTCAGGGAGCCCTGGACGGCGGAGAACTGCGGGCTCATGTCACCGGCGGTCTTGGAGTTGCCGAACGCCTGGTGGGCGCCGTTCCCGGAGAGGGAGGTCGTGCCGCCGTCGTTGGCGATGGCCATCGCGGGGGCGGCGGCCGCGGCGGCGACGCCGACGGCCGAAGCGGTGACGGCCGCGGCCGTCATCATCTTCTTGATCACGGTGAATCCGTTCTGTTCCCACCAATCGACCTGATTGATGCGACCGGATCAACTGCGGCCGGGGAAGGAGGTTCCGGCTCTTCACCCGATCGACTGGGAGGGACGACGAGCGCTGCCACGCGCGCTCCGCCATCGGGGTGACTGGGCGGAACCCGCCGCTCCGGGGCGAGTTGATCAGGGGGCTCCCTGCACGGAGCCGGTTCTAGAAGGGAACTACCGTGATCAAGAAGGTCATGGCCACCGCGGCCGCCGCCGCCTCGATCGTCGGCGCCTCCGCCGCCGCGGCCACCCCCGCCCTCGCCATCGCCGACGACGGCGGCACCACCTCCAAGAGCGGCAACTTCGCCCACCAGGAGTACGGCAACTCCGCCACCTACGGGAACATGAGCCCGCAGTTCGCGCTCGTCCAGGGTTCCCTGAACAAGCCGTGCGTCGGCCTGCCGGCCAAGCTCAACGCCGGTTCCCTCGTGGGCCTGGTCCCGATCAGCGTCCAGGACGTCAACGTCCTGTCCTCCCCGCAGAACCAGCAGTGCGTCGAGAACTCGACCCAGGCCAAGGGCGACGAGCCGCTGTCGCACCTGCTGGAGGACATCCCGATCCTCTCGGGCAACGGCGTGGCCAACGGCTGACGTCCGCGCGTCGAGGGGCCGTCCCGGTCGGGACGGCCCCTTCGCGTGCGTCTAGCGCGGCCAGACGGGCGTCGAGACCAGCCGCTCCCACTCGCGGTCCGGCATTCCCGGCACCGCCCGCCCCGCCTGCGTCCACTGGGTCACCAGGGCGGAATAGACGGGGAATTGCCGGGTCGACCGCAACGGGTCGGCGGTCGGCTGCTCACTCACGTACCGGCTCTTCGGAATGAAGGCCATCCGTTCCCATTTCCCGGGATTACCGGGATCCGGCGGCGCCATCCTCGCTCCTTCCGTTGCTATTCCCGCATCATTACACAAGCCTCGCAACGGAGTGATTCAGGCGCTCGACCCCGCGTCGCGGATATCTGTGCGAGCGGAGTCGAAATACCGTGCGGGCATGAGATTCCCGCGTCCGTGGCGGCTCCTCGCGGCTCCGGCGGCGCTTCTCGCGCTCGCCCCCGGAGCACTCGCCTCCGCCCTCGGCGGTCCCGCCGAACTCCCCGTTCCCGCCCGGGGGCTGAACCTGCTCGTCGTCGGCACGGACTCGCGGGCGGGGGTCACCGCCGCCGAGAAGAAACGATTCCTGCTGGGCGGTGCGGACTGCGACTGCGCCGACGCGATCATGCTGGTGCACTTCTCCGCCGGGTACGACCGGATCAGCGTGGTGTCGCTGCCGCGCGACTCGCTCGCCGAACTCCCCGGCCCCCACACCGACCTGCGCACCGGCGCCGTGCACGACGCCCACCTCGCCAAGCTCAACGCGGCGCACGCGGAGGGCGGTTCGGAGCTGACCGTCGAGACGGTCGAGGCGCTGACCGGGCTCACCGTGCACCGGTTCCTGGCGATCGACTTCCGGCGCTTCATGGACACCGTCGACCGCGTCGACGGCGGGGTGCCGATCTGCACGGAGAAGCCGCTCAAGGACCCGTCGACCGGGCTCGACCTGGCGCCCGGCACCCGGCGGGTGGGCGGCGGCGAAGGGCTCCAGTACGTGCGCTCGCGGAAGGCCGACGGGGAGATGGACTTCGGCCGCATCCGCAAGCAGCAGCGGTTCGTCGTCAACACGCTGGCCCGGATCCGCTCGGGCGGGATCCTCGCCGACCCGGCGGAGCTGAGGGCGCTCGCCGCGACCCTGCGCGGGACGGCGTCCGCCGCACGCGGCCTCTCCGTCGCCGAACTGCTGCGGCTCGCCGACCGGACGAGGCTCGTGGGCCCCTCCCGCACCGAGTTCGCGACCGTGCCGGTGCGGGGCTTCAACCCGCCCGTCGCGGGCGCCGGGTCCACCGTGGGCTGGGACGGGGAGGGGGCCGCGAAGGTCTTCGCGCGGCTGCGCGCGGACCGTCCGCTGCCGCCCGCCGACTCCGTCGCCCCCGGCTCCCTCTCCGTCGCGCGCTACGCGCCCGCCCGGGGGTCTTCGCTCATCTGCCCGTAGGCCGTCCGGTGGACATGCCGGAACCTCCGCCTCCCCCTCCAGTTGATCAGCACGGCTCGGCACTCAGCGCGAGTCAGTCATCGAAAGGCCAGAACATGAAGAAGCTCCTCGCGACCGCTGCGGTGGCTGTTTCGGTCGTCGGCGCGACGGCCGGGCAGGCGCTCGCGATCGCCGATGACGGTGGCACCACCTCGCTCTCCGGCAACGGCGCGCACCAGGAGTTCGGCAACTCCGCCACCTACGGCAACATGAGCCCGCAGTTCGCGCTCGTCCAGGGCTCCCTGAACAAGCCGTGCATCGGTCTCCCGGCCAAGGTCAACGCCGGCTCGCTGATCGGTGCCATCCCGATCGCGGTCCAGGACATCAACGTCCTGTCCTCCCCGCAGAACCAGCAGTGCGTCGAGAACTCGACCCAGGCCAAGGGCGACGAGCCGCTGTCGCACATCCTCAGCGACATCCCCGTGCTGTCCGGCAACGGCGCCGGCAACAGCTGAGCCACGCCGCTCGGCCACGGCGCGGCCCCGTCGTCCCTCTCCCGAGGGCCGGCGGGGCCGTGTCCGTTACGGGGCTCAGCGCAGCAGGCGGGCCAGCGCGTCCGGGTCGGTCACGGGTGCGTCGCAGGTGAAGTGGCGGCAGACGTACGCGGCGGGTGACCCGGCGACCAGGGGGCGGCCGGCCAGGAGCGGGAACTCCCCGCCGTCGGGGGCTCCGGCGGCGAGGACCGCTCCGGGGGTGGCCGCCCCCAGGGCCGTACGGCGCAGCTCCCGGAAGGCGGGGTCGTCGGCGGCGCCGACGACGGCGATCTCGCGGGGGCCGTCGAGCAGGGCCTCGGCGACGGCGAGCCCCCAGCCGATGAAGCGGGGGGCGCGCGGGCCGAGCGCCTTGACCACGCCGAGGGCTCCCTCGGCGGCGGCCCGGTGGGCCTCCGAGCCGGTGTGGGCCGCGTAGGAGAGCAGGGCCCCGGCCGCGGCGGTCCAGCCGGAGGGGGTGGCGTTGTCGGTGGGGTCCTGGGGGCGCCGGATGAGGGCCTCGGCGTCGTGGGCCGTGTCGTACAGCGCGCCGCCCTCGCCGGTGAAGCGGTCGAGGACGTGGTCCAGGAGGAGCCCGGCGAAGTCGAGCCAGGCGCCCTCGCCGGTGACGGCGGCGAGGGCGAGGAAGCCCTCGGCGACGTCGGCGTAGTCCTCCAGGACGCCCGCGTTGGCGCCGGCCCGCCCGTCCTTCGAGGTGCGGGTGAGCCGGCCGCCGTCGTCGAGGTGGAGCCGGACGAGGAGGTCGGCGGCCTCGGTGGCGCGCTCGACCAGGTCGGGCCGGTCGAAGAGGGCGCCGGTCTCGGCCAGGGCGGCGATCGCGAGGCCGTTCCAGGCGGCGACGACCTTGTCGTCGCGGCCGGGGCGCTCGCGGCGCTCGCGGGCCGCGTGCAGCCGGGTGCGGATCGAGGCGATCCGGCCGGCGTCGGCGGGACCGGCCTCCTGCGGCAGCTGGAGGACCGAGGTGCCGTGCTCGAAGGTGCCGTCCCCGGTGACGCCGTAGTGGGCGGCGGCGAGGGCCGCGTCCCGCTCGCCGAGGACCTCGGCGAGCTGCTCGGGGGTCCACACGTAGTAGGCGCCCTCGACGTGCGCGCCCGTGCCGTCGTCGCTGTCCGCGTCGAGCGCGGAGGCGAGGCCGCCCTCGGGGGTGCGCAGCTCGCGGACCATGAAGTCGGCGGTCTCCAGGGCGATCCGGCGGGCCAGGTCGCTGCCGGTGGCCCTCCACAGGTGGGCGTAGACCCGGCAGAGCAGGGCGTTGTCGTACAGCATCTTCTCGAAGTGCGGCACGACCCAGGCGCGGTCGACGGCGTAGCGGGCGAAGCCGCCGCCGAGCTGGTCGTAGATGCCGCCGCGGGCCATCGCCTCGCAGGTGTCGGCGGCCATCTGGAGGGCGCCCTCGGAGCCGGTGCGGGCGTGGTGGCGGAGGAGGAACTCCAGGGTCATCGACGGCGGGAACTTGGGGGCGCCGCCGAAGCCGCCGCGGGTGGCGTCGTACTCGCGGGTGAGGCCGAGGAGGGCGGCGGCGAGCTCCTCCTCGCCGGGCAGCCCCTGGCCGCCGTGGGCGAGGGAGCGGCCGGCGAGGTCCTTCACGATCCGGTCGGCGACCTCGGCGACCTCGCCGCGGCGGTCGGCCCAGGCGGCGCGGACGCCGTCGAGGACCTCGGGGAAGGACGGCATGCCGTGGCGGGGCTCCGGCGGGAAGTAGGTGCCGAAGTAGAACGGCGCCGCGTCGGGCGTGAGGAAGACGGTCATGGGCCAGCCGCCCTGACCGGTGGCGGCCTGCACGGCCTCCATGTAGACGGCGTCGACGTCGGGCCGCTCCTCGCGGTCGACCTTGACGGCGACGAAGTGCTCGTTGACCAGGGCGGCGGTGGCCTCGTCCTCGAAGGACTCGTGGGCCATCACGTGGCACCAGTGGCACGAGCTGTACCCGACGCTGAGCAGGACCGGGACGTCACGGCGCCGGGCCTCCTCGAACGCCTCGGCGGACCAGGGCCACCAGTCGACCGGGTTGTCGGCGTGCTGGAGGAGGTAGGGGGAGGTCTCATGGGCCAGTCGGTTCGGCATGGGCCCATCCTGCCCTGCCGGTACGGGCGGGGGCGGGAGGTCCGCCTCGGTACGGCGGCGGGCGGACCGGGTGGCGCAGGCGCCCTCGGCGGCCGGCTCGGGCGCGCCGCTCACCGGGCGCCTCCGGCGGGGGCCGCCGGCCCGTGCCGCGGGGGTACGGGCCGGCGGGGCGTCACTTGGACGCGGCGGGGGTCCGGCCTCCGGGCTCGCCGGGGGCGGCCGCCGGGTCGGGGGCCTCCTCGAAGGAGATCCTGTTCATGTGGCGGGTCATCGACTTCATCAGCGCCCAGACCGCGAGGGCCAGGACGGCGAAGACGACGAACCCGAGGACGCCGGGGGTCACCTTGTTCTTGTCCAGCTCCTCGGCGGCGAAGGGGACCAGCTGCGTCAGTGCGAGGTGTGCGCTCATGTCAGGCATTGTCGCGGATGCCCGCGAAGAGATCTTCCTCGGGGAGGGAGGTCGGCACCAGCGACTTGCTGAGCTCGTACTCCTCCGTCGGCCAGACCTCCTTCTGGATCGCCATCGGCACCCGGAACCAGCCGCCCTCGGGGTCGATCTGGGTGGCGTGGGCGATCAGCGCGCGGTCGCGGGTCTCGAAGAAGTCGGCGCAGGGGACGAAGGTGGTCAGCGTCCGCTCCTTGCGCTCGAACTCCTTCCAGCGCTCCAGCCACTCGCCGTACGGGGACTCCAGGCCCCGGTCGAGGAGGGCCTGGTGGAGGGCCTCGGTGCGGGGGCGGTTGAAGCCCTGGTTGTAGTAGAGCTTCTGGGGCTCGAAGACCGGACCGAACTCGGCCTCGGGGAACTTCTCCGCGTCGGCCGCGCCGTCGAAGGCCACCATCGTGATCTTGTGGGTCATGATGTGGTCGGGGTGCGGGTAGCCGCCGTTCTCGTCGTAGGTCGTGATGACCTGCGGACGGAAGGAGCGGATCTTGCGGACGAGCTCGCCGGCCGCGTGGTCCACGTCCTCCAGGGCGAAGCAGCCCTCGGGGAGCGGGGGCAGCGGGTCGCCCTCGGGGAGGCCGGAGTCGACGAAGCCGAGCCACTCCTGCTCGACGCCGAGGATCTCCCGGGCCTCGTCCATCTCCTTGCGGCGGACCTCGTGGATGTTCTCCTCGATGGCGGGGTCGCCCTGGAGCTTGGGGTTCAGGACCGAGCCGCGCTCACCGCCCGTGCACGTCACCACCAGGACGTCCACCCCCTCGGACACGTACTTGGCCATGGTCGCCGCGCCCTTGCTCGACTCGTCGTCGGGGTGGGCGTGAACGGCCATCAGTCGCAGCTGCTCAGTCAAGACTCGATCCTCAGTGATTCGACGCGGAGGGTGGTCTCTATAGTGACGGAACCGGGGGGACGAAAATTCCGCCACCCCCGGCCGGGAGAGGACCGATAGATGAACGGCACCGTGCGAGAGCAGCTGCCCGAGGGACGCTACGGGCGCTCCGCGGACGAGCGGGCCGACCGGAAGCTCCGGATCGCGGGCTCGGTCCTCGGGGTCCTCTTCCTGGCCATGATCGGCTGGTTCGGCTGGCACTACGTCGTCGACAACAAGATCAGCGCCGAGATGATCAAGTTCGACGTGGTGAGCGACACCGAGGTGCAGGTGCACCTGGAGGTCCGCAAGGACCGGGGCGTCGAGGGCGTGTGCACGCTCCGCTCCCGCTCCGAGGACGGCGCCGAGGTGGCCCGCAAGGACGTCACCGTCGACGACCCGGCAACGCGGGTCGACCAGGTCTACTCCCTGCGCACGACCGCCCGTGCCACCAGCGCCGAGCTCACGGGGTGTACGGCGCGGTAGCGGTGGGTAGGGGAGGGGCAGCGAGTTCCGGCGGGTCGCCGCGGTGACCTGGACCGACGCCATCCCGATGGTTTATGTCCTCCCGCTTTCCGCCACTCATTGTTAGGCTCGTGCTTTCGCCCACCCGGGAAGCGAACGTCTCCCGCGTAGGGCGATGCTTTGTATTCCCAGTACCTACGAGGAGCACCTGTGACCCAGACCAGCGACAACGTCACCTGGCTCACCCAGGAGGCGTACAACAAGCTCAAGGACGAGCTTGAGTACCTGTCTGGTCCCGCGCGTACCGAGATCGCCGCGAAGATCGCCGCCGCGCGCGAGGAGGGCGACCTGCGCGAGAACGGCGGGTACCACGCGGCCAAGGAGGAGCAGGGCAAGCAGGAGCTCCGGGTCCGCCAGCTCACCCAGCTGCTCCAGAACGCGAAGGTCGGCGAGGCCCCGGCGGACGACGGCGTCGTCGAGCCCGGCATGGTCGTGACGATCGCCTTCGACGGCGACGAGTCCGACACGATGACCTTCCTGCTCGCCTCCCGCGAGTACGCGAGCGGCGACATCGAGACCTACTCGCCGCAGTCGCCGCTCGGCATCGGCGTGAACGGCAAGAAGGCCGGCGACGACGCCGAGTACGAGCTGCCGAACGGCAAGAAGGCCAGGGTGAAGATCCTCAGCGCGAAGCCGTACGGCGGCTGACGCTCCGGCTTCCGCACGTGACGGAGGGCCGGTCCCCTGGAGGGGGCCGGCCCTTCGGCGTGCGCGGGGCTCAGGCGGAGGCGGAGCGGTACTTGCGGACGGAGAGGGTGCGGAAGACGACGACGATGAGGACCGAGTAGATCAGCGACGCCCACACCGGGTACTGCATCGGCCACGCGTCGGACGGGGAGAGGCCCGGGTCGCCGAAGAGCTTGCGGCACGCCTGGACGGTCGCGCTGAACGGGTTCCACTCCGCCACCGGCTGGAGCCAGCCGGGGAGCTTGCTGGAGTCGACGAAGGCGTTCGAGACGAAGGTGACGGGGAAGAGCCAGATCAGCCCTCCGGAGGTCGCGGCCTCCGGGGTGCGCACGGAGAGGCCGATGAGGGCGCCGATCCAGGTGAAGGCGTACCCGAGGAGGAGCAGCAGGGCGAAGCCGAGCATGATCTTCCCGGCGTTGGTCGGCGCGGCGTAGCCGGGCCGCCAGCCGATGATCAGGGCGACGACCGCGAGGACCAGCAGGGTCACCGCCGTCTGCACCAGGTCCGCCATCGTGCGGCCGGTGAGGACCGCGCCGCGCGCCATCGGCAGCGACCGGAACCGGTCGATGAGGCCCTTGTGCATGTCGTCGGCGATGCCTGCGCCCGCTCCGGCGGTGGCGAAGGTGACGGTCTGGGCGAAGATGCCCGCCATCAGGAAGTTCTTGTAGACGTCCGGGTCGGTGCTGTTCCCGATCTGCATCGAGCCGCCGAAGACGTACGTGAACAGGATGACGAACATGACGGGCTGGATCAGCCCGAAGAGGATCATCTCCGGGATCCTGGACATGCGGATCAGGTTCCGCTTGGTGACGACCAGGGAGTCCGCGAACGACCGGGCGATCCCGCCGCGCGCGGCGGGGGGCCTTCGGGCCCCGTCGGTGAGGGTGGTCACGCGGCCGGCTCCTTCCGCTGCCCGCGGCCCCCGGCGGAGGGGTCCGCGCCGTTCTCCTCGTCCTGCGCGCGCTCGGCGGCGTGGCCGGTGAGGGAGATGAAGACGTCGTCGAGGGTGGGGCGGCGCAGTCCGATGTCGTCGATCTCGACGCCGACGGCGTCGAGGTCGCGGATGACCTCGGCGAGGAGCTTGGCGCCGCCGGTGACGGGGACGGTGAGCTTGCGGGTGTGGTCCTCGACGGAGACGTCGCCGAGGCCGCGCTCGCCGGGGCCGTAGCGGGCGAGGATCCCGCGGGCGGGGGCGATGGCGTCCCGTTCGTGGACGACGACCTCGACGCGTTCGCCGCCGGTGCGGGCCTTGAGCTGGTCGGAGGTGCCGCGGGCGATGACCTTGCCGTGGTCGACCACGGCGATGTCGTGGGCGAGGTGATCGGCCTCCTCCAGGTACTGGGTGGTGAGGAGGAGGGTGGTGCCGCCGGAGACGAGTTCCTTGATGACGTCCCACAGGGCCTGGCGGTTGCGGGGGTCGAGGCCGGTGGTCGGCTCGTCCATGAACATCACGGGCGGGGAGACGACCAGGGCGGCGGCGAGGTCGAGGCGGCGGCGCATGCCGCCGGAGTAGGTCCTGGCGGGGCGGTCGGCGGCGTCGGCGAGGTGGAAGCGCTCCAGGAGCTCGCCGGCCCGCTCCTTCGCCGCGCGGGCCCTCATCTGGTAGAGCTGTCCGACCATCTGGAGGTTCTCGCGGCCGGTGAGGTACTCGTCGACGGCGGCGAACTGGCCGGAGAGGCCGATGGAGCGGCGGACCTCGTCGGGGTGCTCCAGGACGTCGAGGCCGGCGACCGTGGCGGAGCCGCTGTCGGGGCGGAGCAGGGTCGTGAGGACCCGTACGGTGGTCGTCTTCCCCGCTCCGTTGGGACCGAGCAGGCCGAGGACGGTGCCCTCGGGCACGTCGAGGTCCACCCCGTCCAGTGCGGTGACGTCGCCGAAGGTCTTCACCAGTCCCTCGGCATGGATCGCGCCTGGCATGTCCACACTCCCGGATCATTTCGGGCATTTCTGCCGATCCTAGGGCAGTGTGATGGGGCGCGCTCAGGCCAGGACGGTGTAGTCCGCGTCCCGCAGCGCCGCCTCCACCTCACGGCAGTGCTCCGGCCCCTTCGTCTCCAGGTGCAGCTCCACCTCCACCTCCGTGAGGCCGAGCCGGGGATCGGTCCGCACGTGGCTGACGTCGAGCACGTTCGCGTCGACCACGGTCAGCACCGCGAGCAGCGTCGCCAGCGCCCCCGGCCGGTCCGCCACCCGCAGCCGCAGGCTCAGGTAGCGCCCGGCCGCCGCCATGCCGTGCCGCAGGATCCGCTGGAGCAGCAGCGGATCCACGTTCCCGCCCGAGAGGACCGCCACGACCGGCCCCCGGAAGGACTCGGGGTCGCTCAGCAGCGCCGCCACCGGGCTCGCCCCGGCCGGTTCCACCACCAGCTTCGCCCGCTCCAGGCAGAGCAGCAGCGCCGAGGAGAGCGCGTCCTCCGACACCGTGCGCACCTCGTCGACGTACTCCTGGACCAGGCCGAAGGGCACGTCGCCGGGCCGCCCCACCTTGATCCCGTCGGCCATCGTCACCGGCGACTCGACCACCACCGGGTGCCCGGCGGCCAGCGACGGCGGATAGGCCGCCGCCCCCTCCGCCTGCACGCCCACGATCCGCACGTCCGGCCGGACCGACTTCACCGCGAGGCCGACGCCGGCCGCGAGGCCGCCGCCGCCGATCCCGACCACGATGGTGCGGACCTCCGGGCACTGCTCCAGGATCTCCAGGCCGACCGTGCCCTGGCCGACGATCACGTCGGGGTGGTCGAAGGGGTGGATGAAGACCGCGCCGGTCTCCCGCGCGTACTCCTGCGCCGCGGCCAGCGTCTCGTCCACCACGTGCCCCTGGAGCCGCACCTCCGCCCCGTACTCCCGGGTCGCCGCGACCTTCGGCAGCGGCGCCCCGACCGGCATGAACACGGTCGCGTGCACCCCGAGCAGCCGTGAGGCGAGCGCCACACCCTGCGCGTGGTTCCCCGCCGAGGCGGCGACCACCCCGGCCGCCTTCTCCTCCGGCCGCAGCCCCGCGATCCGCACGTACGCCCCGCGCAGCTTGAACGACCCGGTCCGCTGGAGGTTCTCGCACTTGAGCAGGACCGGCGCCCCCACCAGCGACGACAGGTGACGGCTGCCCTCCAGGGCGGTCGTCCGGGCCACCCCCGACAGCATCTTCTGCGCGCCGCGCACGTCGTCGAGCATCAGGCGGTGCAAGGGGTGTGGCGTGCCGAAGGTCATGACCCCAAGTCTCGCAGCTCACCGGGGTCGCGGCCGCGCGGGCCACGGCCCCGGGGCGGGTTTGCGCACGGCCGGTACGGAGCCCGGCGCGTCCGCGTACTCTGTCCCCCACACCGACCACCCCCGCACGAGAGAGCCCTCAGCCATGCCCACATCTCAGGACATGACGACCGAGCTTGATCCCGGCCTCCTCGATGCCCTCCAGCACCAGGTGGCCGTCTTCGCCCGCCGGGCCGAGCAGACGCGCCTCGGCGGCACCGGCCAGCTCCGCAACTCCATGGACCGGGCCGCCTACCTCCTCCTCAACCGCCTCGACCAGGAAGGGCCGATGGGCGTCAAGGCGCTCGCGGCGGGCATGGGGATCGACTCCTCGACCGTCACCCGCCAGGTCGCCCCGCTCGTCGACTCCGGCCTGGTCAAGCGCGCCTCGCACCCGGAGGACGGGCGCGCGGTCGTGCTCCAGCTCTCCCCGCGCGGCCTGGAGCGCCTGGAGGAGGTCCGCTCCTCGCGCCGCACGCTGATGGCCGAGGTCACGGACGGCTGGACGGAGGAGGAGCGGGAGGCCTTCTGCTCCCTGCTCACCCGTTTCAACACGGCGCTCTCCGCCCGCCAGTCCGGCCACCAGCCGGGCACCGCCGCCTCCCCGCAGGGGGGTTGACCTCCCCTCCCCCGGGGCCGCTAGATGAGGTGTGGGCACGCGCCGGAGCAGATCCGAACACGCCACCCGCGCCCGGGAGTTCGACGCCTTCGTGGCGGGCGCGGCGGGGCGGCTGCTGCACGTCGCCACGCTGCTCACCGCCGAGACCCGGGCCCGCAACCCGTACGCCCACGCCCTGCTGACCACCGCCCTGGCCCACACCTACGCGATCCGCGAACGGGGCCGCGACGAGGATCCGTACGCCCTCACCCGGGACGGGCTCGCACTGCGCTTCGCCCGCACCGCCTGGCGCCACCGCACCGGCCGGGGCGGGGTCCTCGGCGCCCTCACCCCGCTCGAACGCCTGGTGCTGGTGCTGCGCCTGTACGAGGGCGTGCCCGAGGAGCAGACCGCCGCGCTGCTCGGTCTCCCGGAGGACCGGGTCCGGGCGGTGTGCGCCCGCGCGGTGGCCGTGATGCGGGCCGGCGGGCGACGGGCGGCGGCATGACGGACCGGGACGAGGGGGCGGCCGCGTGGTGAGGCACGGCGACAAGGAGGCGGCCGTCAGACGGCTGCTCGACACCCCGCACCCGCCGGTGCCGCCCGGTCTGGGGGCGCGGGCGGCGGCGCTCGGCGGCCGGGTCCGCCGGCGGCGGCGGACGGCGCGGCGGGCCGGCGCCGCGCTGGCCGGGCTCGCCGCGCTCTGCTTCGCCGTCTGGGCGGCGGAGGCGCGCCCCTGGGAGCCGCCGCCTGCCGCGACCACGCCGCCGTTCGCCGGGCCGTGACGACGGTCCTAGCCTGGAGGAGGGGGTCGGAACAGCGACGCAGGAGGCCCACATGACCAGGAAAGCCGCCGACTGCCGGGACGCCCCGAGCGTGTCGGGCTGCTCGCTCTACATCTCCGGCGAGGAGGAGGAGGTGGTCCGGGCCGCCACCGAGCACGCGGTCTCGGTCCACGAGCACACGGACTCCCCGGAACTGCGGGCGGAGGTGCGGGCGAGCCTGAAGGACGCCCTGCCCGGGACCTGAGCGGCCGCGGGGACCCGGCCGCGGGGACGGGGTGGCCCCGTCCCCGCGGCCGGGGGCGCGGGCGGGGTCAGCCCAGCGCCTCGCGCAGGTCGGCGATCAGGTCGTCGACGTTCTCGATGCCCACGGAGAGGCGGACCAGGTCGGCCGGGACCTCCAGGGCCGAACCGGCGACGCTGGCGTGCGTCATCCGGCCCGGGTGCTCGATCAGCGACTCGACGCCGCCGAGGGACTCGCCCAGGGTGAAGAGCTTCGCGCGGTTGCACACGCCGACCGCCGCCTCCTCGCCGCCCTCGACGCGGAAGGAGATCATGCCGCCGAAGGAGCGCATCTGCTTGGCCGCGATCTCGTGGCCCGGGTGCTCGGCGAGGCCCGGGTAGAGGACCTGGGTGACCTTCGGGTGCCGGGTCAGGAAGTCGGCGACCGCGGTGGCGTTCTCGCTGTGCCGGTCCATGCGGACGGCGAGCGTCTTGATGCCGCGCAGCACGATCCACGAGTCGAACGGGCCGGCCACCGCGCCCATCGCGTTCTGGTGGTACGCCAGTTCCTCGCCGAGCTCCGCGTCGGCCGCGATCAGCGCGCCGCCGACGACGTCGGAGTGGCCGCCCATGTACTTGGTGAGGGAGTGGACGACGACGTCCGCGCCGAGCGCCAGCGGCTGCTGGAGGTAGGGCGAGGCGAAGGTGTTGTCGACGACCAGCTTCGCGCCGGCCTGGCGGGCCACGCCCGCGACGGCCTCGACGTCGGTGATGCCGAGCAGCGGGTTCGACGGGGTCTCGACCCAGATCAGCTTCGTGCGGTCGTTGATCGCGCCGCGCACGGAGGCGATGTCGGAGGTGTCCGCGACGGAGAAGTCGACGCCCCAGCGCTGCACGACCTTGGCGAAGAGGCGGAAGGTGCCGCCGTAGGCGTCGTTCGGGATGACCACGTGGTCGCCGGGGGCGAGGAGGGTGCGCAGCAGGCAGTCCTCGGCGGCCAGGCCGGAGGCGAAGGCCAGGCCGCGCCGGCCGCCCTCCAGCGCCGCCAGGTTCTCCTCCAGGGCGGTCCGGGTCGGATTGGCGCTGCGGCTGTACTCGTAGCCGCCGCGGAGCCCGCCCACACCGTCCTGCTTGTAGGTGGACACCTGGTAGATGGGCGGGACGACCGCGCCGGTCAGCGGGTCGGCGGTGTTGCCCGCGTGGATGGCGCGGGTCTCGAAGTTCTGGTGGCTGTGCTGGTCGCTCATGGTCAGGAGCGTAGTGCCGCGGCCCCGCCACCGCCGCGATTCGTCCACGACCGCGTCCTGGACAATGGACGCATGGAGATTCTCTGGTTCCTGATCGCCCTGGGTCTGCTCTTCGGCGTCCTCGGCCCCTATCTGCTGCGCCGCCGTGGCGGCGGCATCCGGCAGGTCGCGCCCGGCACGCCCGACGCCGCCGACCCGGAGGCGTACGGATTCGTCCGGCAGGAGGAGCTGGACGTGCGGCTCCCGGGGCCGGACCACGATCTCCTGGACGTCCTCCACGTCGTGCAGGCCACCCAGGACTGGCGGGCCGCGTCCCAGCTGCTCGCCGGCACGCCGAAGGAGAGCGAGGTGCGCTGGCAGCGCGTCCAGGCCTTCGCCGGGGCGGCCTCCCTGGAGCTCGCGGAGAAGCCGGGCGCCGGCGGGGCCTGGCTGCGCGCCTGGCGCTCGGAGGCGCCGAAGGACGCGGGCGGCGCGGCCGTGCACGCGGAGTTCCTGGTGCAGCAGGCGTGGCGCTCCTCCGCGGCCGGCAGCGACGACTTCCGGATCATCCTGGAGGAGGCCCGGAAGGTCGCCGAGGAGGCCGCGCTGCTCGCGCCCGGCGACCCCGTCCCGTACGTCACGCGGCTCGCGGTGGCGCGCGGACTGGGCTACGGCCCCGAGCAGTTCGACCGGGTGTGGGCCGAGGTCATCGACCGGGCGCCGCACCACATGGGCGCGCACCTGGCGGCGCTGCACTACTGGTGCGAGAAGTGGCACGGTTCGCGCGAGGAGGCCGACCACTTCGCGACCACGGCCGCCGCGCGGGCCCCGCGGGGTTCGCTGCTCGCGGCGCTGCCGCTCTTCGCGGTCTTCGAGCACGTGCCGGACGTGGTGCTGGTGCAGGACTTCTACGGCACGGCGGTGGTGAGCAAGGCGATGGAGGGCGCGCTGTACGCGGTGCACTCGGCCCGGCCCGACGACCCGATGCTCGCGCACGTGCGGCACCTGCTGGTGTGGTTCCTGGTGCGCGGCGAGCGCTGGGCCGAGGCGATGCACCAGCTGGTGCGGGTGGACGGGCACGTGGGCGCGCTGCCGTGGACGCTGAGCGGCGACCCGGCGGCCGAGTACACCCTCCACCGGAACCTGGCGGTGGCCGGGTACGAGGCGAACGGCGGGAACCCGGCGACCCTGCGCCGCTGACGCGGCTCCCCCGGCGACGGGGGACGGGGGGACGGGGCGGGGACCGGGGGAACAGGCGCGGGCGCGCCGGTGTTGTGCCGACTGCCGTACAGCGTCGAGGAGAGATGCCGCATGTTCCTGTCCCGCACCCCCGTCCTGCCCGCCCCGGAGCAGGCCCTGCGTGGCCGCCCGGAGCCGGAGTTCTCCGTCCCCGAGCGCCACACGGTGCTCGGCAACCCGCTGCTCGGCCCGTACCCGGAGGGCCTGGAGGTCGCCGACTTCGGCCTCGGCTGTTTCTGGGGCGCCGAGCGGAAGTTCTGGCAGACCGACGGCGTGTGGACGACGCTCGTCGGCTACCAGGGCGGCTACACCCCGAACCCCACGTACGAGGAGGTCTGCTCGGGCCTCACCGGGCACACCGAGGTGGTCCGGGTGGTCTTCGACCCGGCGAAGGTGTCGTACGAGACGCTCCTGAAGGTCTTCTGGGAGTCCCACGACCCGACGCAGGGCTTCCGCCAGGGCAACGACGTGGGCACCCAGTACCGCTCCGCCGCCTACACCCACTCCCCCGCCCAGGCGGAGGCCGCCGAGGCCTCCCGCGCCGCCTACCAGAGGGTGCTGACCGGCTCCGGCTACGGCGAGATCACCACCGCCGTCCTCCCGGCCGGCGAGCGCCCGTTCTACCCGGCGGAGGGCTACCACCAGCAGTACCTGGACAAGAACCCGGCCGGCTACTGCGGCATCGGCGGCACGGGCGTCTCCTGCCCGATCGGGGTGGCCCCGGCGGAGTAGGCGGCGCGCAGCGCCCCGGCCGTCGCGGCCGCCCGGTACCCCTCGGGGGTGCCGTCGACCAGGAGGACGTCGCCGTCCATGTGACGGGTCCGCAGGGGCAGCAGGGCCTGGTACGGCTCGGAGTCGTACCAGGCCCTCGCCGTCTCGTACGTCGGGAAGGCGATGAGCACGACGGCGCCGGGCCACTCTCCTTCGAGGACCTCGCGCCGGGGCGCGCCGTGCACGAGGAAGCGTCCGCCGAAGGGGTCCAGGGTGGCCTGGATCCGCTCCATGTAGTCGAGGACCTCGGGGTCGAGGACGGGCTTCGGGGTCAGGTTCGCCATCGCGTATGCGGTCATGGGACCAGCGTGCCGGGGCGCGGCGCCGGGGTCGATTACCCCGGAGGTCATGCGGGAAGGGCCCCCTCCGGAGCGGAGGGGGCCCTTCCCGTGCGGGTCCCGCGGGGACGGCGGCGGATCAGAGCGCCGAGCCGGCCTTCCAGGCCGACCAGTCCATGTTCCAGCCGTTGAGGCCGTTGTCGGGGGCGATCGTCTTGTCCTTGGAGTTCTTGACGATCACGACGTCACCGGTGATCGACTGGTCGTAGAACCAGGCGGCCGTCTGGTTGGGGTCGCCGGCGCCCTTGACGTCGGCGAGGCCCACGCAGCCGTGGCTGGTGTTGACGGAGCCGAAGATGGAGCGGGCGCCCCAGTAGTTGCCGTGGATGAAGGTGCCGGAGGTGGACAGGCGCATGGCGTGCGGCACGTCCTTGATGTCGTACTCGCCCTTGCCGTCGGAGTCGGTGAAGCCGACGGTGGCGCCGTTCATCCGGGTCTCCTTGAACTTCTCGGAGATCACCATCTCGCCGTTGTAGGTGGTGTTGTCCGGGGAGCCGGCGGAGATCGGGATCGTCCGGATCACCTTGCCGTCGCGCACGACGGTCATGGTCTTCTTCGCGACGTCGACCGTGGAGACCTGGCTGCGGCCGACCTTGAAGGTGACGGTCTTCTGCTGGACGCCGAAGACGCCGTCGGCGCCCTCGACGCCGTCGAGGTCGAGCTTGAGGGTGACGGTCGTGCCGGCCTTCCAGTAGTCGTCCGGGCGGAAGTCGAGCCGGGTCGAGTTGAACCAGTGGCCGACGATCTCCTGGCCGGAGCTGGAGGAGACCTTGATGCCGCCCTGGACGGCCTTCTTGTCGGTGATCGCCTTGTTGAAGTTGATCGAGACCGGCATGCCCACGCCGACGGTCGAGCCGTCCTCGGGGGTGAAGTTGCCGATGAAGCTGTTCTCCTTCGACACGGTGGTGAAGGAGGAGTTCTCGTGCGCCTCCAGGCCCGCCGCGTCGACGGCGGTGGCGGCGATCTTGTAGACGGTGGCGCGCTCCAGCTGGCCGGTCGGCTTCCAGGAGAGGCCGTCGGCCGCTATCTCGCCCTTGACCGCGGTGCCCTCGGCGGAGGTCATGGTGACCTCGGTGAGCTTGCCGTCGGTGACGGCGACCTTGGCGGCGTTGTTGATCGAGGCGTTCTGCGAGCCGTTCTCCGGCGCGATCGTGATCTGCGCCTTGGAGGTCTTCTGCTGGGCCGCCTCGTCGACCTGGGCCTGTGACGGGGCGGTCGGCGAACCGGACGCGCCGGCACCGGCCGTGTCGTCGTCGTTGCAGGCCGAGAGGACGAGTACGCCGCTGAGCACCGCTGCCGCCGCGGCCAGGCTCCTGCGGCGCTTGCCGACCGTCATCACACGCTTCTCCATCGTCGCCGATTCCCTGTCAATCCATCAGAACACCCATGCCCCCGCTCCGGTTCCGGAAGCAGCGGGTTTGTGGGGAAGACCACTGAACAACACTGTTCGACACGCACGGGCGGGCCCTCCGGTTCCCCGAGGGGGCCCGCCTCGGCGCGCAAAGGCCCCGGGACGCCGTCCCGGGGCCCCGCGAACAGCCGCGTTCAGTCGTCCTCCCCGTCCCCATCCTCCTCGTCGAGCTCCCACTCCATCGCGTCGGGGTCGTAGTCGACCTCCTCGCTGCTCCAGGCGGCCTGGACGAGTTCGACGCCCGGCAGGTCGCGGACCAGGTCGAAGGGCTCCACGAGGTAGGCGAGGGCCTCGGAGGGGTCCTCCCGGACGGCCGCGCGGGCGTGCTCGCGCTCCTCGGCCGGCATGAACTCGTCGGAGTCGATCCGCCCTTCCGCGGCGGCGGTCAGCTCGGCGGGGCCGTCGATCTCCAGGACGATGTCGACGCGGAGCCGGACGTGACGGGTGGTGGTGCCGGTGTCGGGGGTGTCGGGGGTGCCGGGGATTTCGGAGGTGCTCATGGCTGGGAGCGTAGGGTCTGCCCGGCCTCGGCTTTCCCGCGACCCGCTGTGTTCATTAGCATCTGCCCACCGCGGTCCGGCCGCGGGGCCTGCCGTGAGGGAGAACGAGATCCACGTGTCCGCCGCCCGACGTCCGCTGCTGACCGCCACCGCGGCGGGGACCCTGCTGTGCGCCCTGTGGTTCGTCCCGTCGGCCAACGCCTCCGACGGCACGGGCGGGGCCGCGGTGCGCGGCGGGAGCCTCCAGCCCGCCGGCGAGGGGGGCGGGGACCGGCTCGCCGAGACCGGCGGCCCGGACACCACCGCGTACGTGCTGGGCGGGACGGGCTTCCTCGGGGTGGGCGCGGGCTTCGTGGCGCTGGCGATGCGGCGGCACGGGCGCGCCTCCTGAACACGGCGGGCCGCCCCCTCGGGGGCGGCCCGGTGCGGCGTCCCGCGGGGGTCAGGCCAGCGGACCGGTGACCGGCTCGACGGCGGCGACCAGGCGGCCCTCGCGCACGAAGGCGTCGGCGGCGGCCAGGTCGGGGGCGAGGAAGCGGTCCGGGCCGGGGCCCTCGACGCCGGCGGCGCGCAGGGCGTCGATGGCGGCCCGCGAGGCGGGGGCGGGGGTGAGGCCGTGGCGCAGCTCGATGCCGCGGGTGGCGGCGTACAGCTCGACGGCGATGATCCGGGCGAGGTTGCCGACGGCGGTGCGCAGCTTGCGGGCGGCGGACCAGCCCATGGAGACGTGGTCCTCCTGCATCGCCGAGGACGGGATGGAGTCGGCGGAGGCCGGGACGGCGAGCCGCTTCATCTCGCTGACCAGGGCGGCCTGCGTGTACTGGGCGATCATGAGGCCCGAGTCGACGCCGGCGTCGTCGGCGAGGAAGGGCGGCAGGCCGTGGCTGCGGTTCTTGTCGAGGAGCCGGTCGGTGCGGCGCTCGGCGATGGAGCCGAGGTCGGCGGCGGCGATGGCGAGGAAGTCGAGGACGTACGCGACGGGGGCGCCGTGGAAGTTGCCGTTGGAGCGGACCTCGCCGGTGGACAGCACGACGGGGTTGTCGACGGCGGCGGCGAGCTCGCGCTCGGCGACGAGCAGGGCGTGGGCCATGGTGTCGCGGCCGGCGCCGGCGACCTGCGGGGCGCAGCGGATCGAGTAGGCGTCCTGGACGCGGGGGGCCTCGCCGGCCTGGAAGTGGCCGGTGAGGCCGGAGCCCTTGAGGACGGCCAGCATGTTGGCGGCGGAGGCGGCCTGGCCGGGGTGGGGGCGGATGGCGTGCAGCTCGGGTTCGAGGACCTTCTCGGTGCCGAGGAGGGCTTCGAGGGAGAGCGCGGCGGTGACGTCGGCCGACTTGTAGAGGGTGTCGAGGTCGGCGAGGGCCATGATCAGCATGCCGAGCATGCCGTCGGTGCCGTTGAGGAGGGCGAGGCCCTCCTTCTCGCGCAGGACGACGGGCTCGATGCCGGCGGCGGCGAGCAGCTCGCCGGCGGGCTTCACGGTGCCGTCGGGTCCTTCGGCGTCGCCCTCGCCCATGAGCGCGAGCGCGCAGTGGGAGAGCGGGGCGAGGTCGCCGGAGCAGCCGAGGGAGCCGTACTCGTGGACGACCGGGGTGATGCCGGCGTTGAGGACGTCGGCCATGGTCCGCGCGACCTCGGGGCGGACGCCGGTGCGGCCGGAGGCGACGGTCTTGAGCCGCAGGAACATGAGGGCGCGGACGACCTCGCGCTCGACGCGCGGGCCCATGCCGGCGGCGTGCGAGCGGACGATGTTCCGCTGGAGCTGCGTGCGCAGCTCGTGGTCGATGTGCCGGGTGGCGAGGGCGCCGAACCCGGTGGAGACGCCGTAGACGGGCTCGGGCTTGGCGGCGAGCGCGTCGACGACGGCGCGGGAGGCGGCGAGCGCCGCGACGGCCCCCTCCGACAGCTCGACACGGGCGCCGTGGCGGGCGACGGCGATGACGTCCTGCGGGGTCGTGCCGGACGTGCCGAGAACGACTGTCTGCATATCCATATTCAGCACCCTACGGATTGAAGACCGACCTGTCACTAGGCAATGTGTCACCCGCCCACCGGGGCGCGGCCCCTTACCTCCGTCCGGCCGCCCCCGGCCGTGGGGCGGCCGGACGGAGGGGTTCGCGCGCGCGGCGGCCCGTCACGGTTCCGGCGGCAGGTCGAGGGTCGGGGCGTCGCGGAAGCGGCGGCGGTCGCGGGCGCCGGGCGGGGCGTCGGCCAGGCGGATGACGGTGCCGTCGCGGCCGGCGACGACCGGCTTCGCGGAGCGGGCGGCCTTGGCCCGGTACTGGGCCGCGTCGGCGAGGCGGAAGAGGCGGCGGGCGGACTTCAGGGGGCCGATGGGGTCGCCGGTGGAGGCGACCCCGCAGGCCACCCCCTCCCCCAGCTCCAGCTCGGCGGCGCGGACGCAGAGCTCCTCCGCCACCGCGACCACCTCGTCGGCCGTGGGCCCGACCGCCAGGAGGCAGAACTCGTCGCCGCCGAGGCGGGCCGCGAGGGCGCCGGGCAGCCGGGCGCCGCAGCGGGAGAGGACGGAGCCGAAGCGTTCGAGGAGGCGGTCGCCGACGGCGTGCCCGTGGGTGTCGTTGACCCGCTTGAGGCCGTTGAGGTCGCAGACGACGAGGCTGACGACCAGGCCGTCGACGCGGTAGCGCTCGATGGCCTCGTCGAGGCGCGCGTCGACCGCGCGGCGGTTGGCGAGGCCGGTGAGCGGGTCGGTGAAGGCGAGCTTGCGGACCTCCTCCAGGCGCTCGGCCTGGGCGATGCCGGCCGCGACGACCGCCGCGAGGACGTTCGCGAAGTCCGCGTCGGCGCCGGTGAAAGGTTTCGCCCCCGCGGGCCGGGCCACGTACAGCTCGCCCCAGGCCCGGCCGTGCAGCACGACCGGGGCGACCACGCAGCAGGACCGGCCGCGCCGCCGCAGGCCCGCCACGCGGCCGGTGAGGACGGGCGCGTCGGCGGTCTCGACCCAGGCGTGCGGGCCGGCGCCGACCGCCCACCGCTCGTGCAGGAACTCGGTGATCTCGGGGAACTGGTGGACCGGATAGGTCTCCGCGTCGGGGAACTCCTCCTCCCCCGCCGCCCGGTCCCCGGCGTTCACCAGCACCCGCAGCCGCCCGTGGTCCCGCTCCCAGACCGACAGGGCGCCGAAGCTCCCGTCCAGTCCGGCGCTCGCCCCGAGCGCCGCGGCCCGCCAGAACTCCCGCGGGGTGTGCGCCGCCGCCATCCCCTGCGCCAGCGCCACCACGGCCCGCAGCCGCACGTCCTCTCCCATTCCTCCAGCTTAGGGAGGTTTGATCCGTTTTCCCCTCCGAGACGTCACGGAAAGTGACCTTTGGTACGAGATCGGATCAATCGCGTCACTCGCCGGGCCAGGCCGGCTTCCGCTTCTCGTTGAACGCCGCCACGCCCTCGGCACGGTCGCCGGAGAAGGCCACCGAGCGCCAGGCCGCGTCCTCGACCTCCAGGCCGGCCCGCAGGTCCAGGCCCTGGCCGAGCCGCATCGCCTTCTTCGCGGCCCGCAGCCCCACCGGGGAGTTCGCCGCGATCCGCCCGGCGAGCTCCAGGGCGGCCGTGCGGGCGTCCTCCGCGACGACGTCCACGAGGCCCAGCTCGCGCGCCTCGCCCGCCTCCACCCGGCGGGCCGTGAAGACCAGCTCGGCGGCGCGCGCGGCGCCCACCCGGCGCGGCAGCAGCTGCGTGCCGCCGCCGCCCGGGATGACGCCGACGGAGACCTCGGGGAGGCCGACGACGGTGGTGGCGTCGGCGACGATCAGGTCGCAGGCGAGCGCCAGCTCGTAGCCGCCGCCGAGGGCGAAGCCGTGCACGGCGGCGACGGTGGGCATCGGCAGCTCCAGGACGCCGGTGTAGGCGGCGCGGGCGGTGGGCCGCTGGCGGACCAGCTCGGCGTCGGTGAAGGAGTTGCGCTCCTTGAGGTCGGCGCCGACGCAGAAGGCCCGGTCGTTCGACGAGCTCAGGACGGTGACCCGGACCTCCCGGTCGGCGGCGAGCGCCGCACAGGCCTCGCCGATGGAGCGGGCCATCTCCGAGGAGACCGCGTTCATCGCCTTGGGCCGGTCGAGGACGAACTCGGCGACGTGCCCCTCCTTGCGGATCAGCACGAACTCACCAAAACGCTGCTCGGACATACCCCAGGCCCTCCCGGTTAACGACGGTTCACATGTGTCACCGGGAGGGATCTTAGGTCGGACGGCGGTTCAGGAGCCAGGGCTCCACGACACCGAGGCCGCGGACCGAGCGCTGCCACATCGGCTGGAGCGCGAAGCGGTACGACCTCGGGGGCCGGCCCTCCTTCTCGGCGAGGGCCGCCTCCTCCGCCACCCCGGCCTCCGAGACGGGGACCTCGCCGGTGCGGGTCAGCTCCTGGGCGAAGGCGCTGTCGACCAGCACGGCGTCCTTGGGCGCTATCGAGGTGAGCCGGCTGGCGAGGTTCACGGTGGTGCCGAAGACGTCGCCCATCCGGGTCGTGACGGTGCCGAAGGCGATGCCGACCCGCAGCGCCGGCATGGTCTCGTCCTGGCTGAGCGTCTCGATCAGGCGGAGCGCGATCTCGGCGGCGATGCCGGCGTCGTCGGCCGCGTACAGCACCTCGTCGCCGAGGGTCTTGATGAGCCGGCCGCCGTGCGCGGCGACCAGGTCGGCGCAGGTGGTCTCGAAGGCCTCGACCAGCTCGCCGAGCTCCTCCTCCTCCAGGCGGCGGGTGAGGCGGGTGAAGCCGACGAGGTCGGCGAAGCCCACGGCGAGGCGGCGGTCGACCATCTCCTCGTCGTCGGCCGCCTGCGCGACCCGGCCGGTGGCGGCGGCGAGCTGCCGCCGCCACACGTAGATCAGGAACTCCTCCAGCTCCGGCAGGAGCAGCTCGACCAGGGGGTAGGTGACCTCGGCGCGGGTCATGCCGGGCTCGGGCGGCTCGGTCAGCCCCTCCAGGAAGGAATCGATCTGCCATTCGGCCAGTCGGGCGGTGGTCTGCCCGGTGGAGCGGGCCACCTGGACCGCCATCGGCTCGCTGAGCAGTCCCGCCTCGACGAGGCCGGCGAGCCGCCGCAGGGCGAGCACGTCGGCCTCGGTGAGCGCCTTGGCCTGTCCGATGTCGGCGAAGCCCATGGCCCGCCAGAAGCGGGAGGCCAGCTCCATGGAGACGCCGGCGGTACGGGCGGCCTGGAAGGGGGTGTAGCGGCGGTCGGCGCCGAGGATGAGCTGTTCCAGCCGGATGGCGAGCGGGTCGTCGGTCGGCTCGACCGTGTGGTCGACGGCGTGGTGGGGAGTCGGGTACGCCGAGGCCTCGGCGGGCGCCGCCGTCTCCGGCGGCTCCGGGGGCCCGGACC
Organism: Streptomyces omiyaensis; assembly: GCF_014650895.1. GTDB lineage: Bacteria > Actinomycetota > Actinomycetes > Streptomycetales > Streptomycetaceae > Streptomyces > Streptomyces omiyaensis. Next base: position 8,614 of record NZ_BMVV01000038.1, on the reverse strand, counting down.
GGCCGTCGCCCGTGTTCGCGTCGTCGACGGTCACCGGCCGCCTCCTGCCCGTTCCCTGCCGCTGCCCACTGTCCTGCCGATCTGTTCGCCTGGATCGCGCTCCACGATACGACAGGTGTGGGCTGGCTCACGCCGGAACGGTACGGGGATCAGCCCGCGGCCCGCAGGTGGACGATGTCGCCCGCGCCGACCGCCTCCGTGCCGCCGCCCTCGGTGGCGACGACGAGGCGCCCGTCGCCGTCCAGGGAGACCGCCTCGCCCTCCAGCGTCCGCTCGCCCGGCAGGTCGGCGCGGATCCGGCGGCCGAGGGTGGAGCAGTCCGCCGTGTAGGCCTCCAGGAGGCCGGAGGCCTCGGGGTCGCCGCCGGCCCGCACCCAGGCGCCGTACCGGTCGGCGAGGGAGCGCAGGACGGCCCTGAGCAGCGTGTCGCGGTCGGTGGAGACGGCGTCGGCGAGGAGGAGGGAGCCGGCCGTGGGGACGGGCAGTTCGCCGGCGCGCAGGGAGACGTTGAGGCCGAGGCCGACCACCACGCCGTCCTCGCCGGCCCGCTCGGCGAGGATGCCGCCGGCCTTGCGCTCCTCGCCGGCGACCGTGACCAGGAGGTCGTTGGGCCACTTGAGGGAGACGTCGACGCCGGCCGCCTTCACGAGGCCGGTCGCGGCGGCCACGCCGGTGAGCAGCGGCAGCCAGCCGAGGCGGTGGGCGGGCACGTCCGGCTTGAGCAGCACGGAGAGGAAGAGACCGGACCGGGCGGGGGCGCTCCAGGTGCGGTCGAGCCGGCCGCGGCCGGAGGTCTGCTCCTCGGCGACGAGCACGGCGCCCTCGGGCAGTTCGGCGGCGCGCGCGGCGAGGTCGGAGTTGGTCGACCCGGTGGTGGGGACGACGTCGAGCGAGGTCCACAGCCCCTCCGGGAGGAGGAGCGCCTGGCGCAGGGCGCGGACGTTGAGCGGGGGCCGGTCGAGGTCGGACCAGGGTCCGCCTGATGCGTGGGAGGACGTCATGCAAGCCAGACTAGGTGTGGGATAGACCGCACTGCGCTGCCGTACCCGCGCCGATACGCTACGGGTCAGTAGGCCGTCAGTAGCCCATTCGCAGTCAACGAACCCCCCGTGACCAGGCAGGGAGCCGCATCCCGATGTCCGAGCCGGCAGAGCAGTACGAGATCGACATTCACACGACCGCGGGCAAGATCGCGGACCTCAGGCGCCGTATCGACGAGGCCACGCACGCCGGCTCGGAGCGCGCGGTGGAGAAGCAGCACGCGAAGGGCAAGCTGACCGCGCGCGAGCGGATCGCCCTGCTGCTCGACGAGGGGTCCTTCGTGGAGCTGGACGAGCTGGCCCGGCACCGGTCGACCAACTTCGGCCTGGAGAGGAACCGGCCGTACGGCGACGGCGTGGTCACCGGCTACGGCACCGTGGACGGGCGTCCGGTGGCCGTCTTCTCGCAGGACTTCACGGTCTTCGGCGGGGCGCTCGGCGAGACCTACGGCCAGAAGATCATCAAGGTGATGGACTTCGCGCTGAAGACCGGCTGTCCGGTCGTCGGCATCAACGACTCCGGCGGCGCCCGCATCCAGGAGGGCGTGAGCGCGCTCGGCATGTACGGCGAGATCTTCCGCCGCAACACCCACGCGTCGGGCGTGATCCCGCAGATCTCGCTGGTCGTGGGCCCGTGCGCGGGCGGCGCGGTGTACTCCCCCGCGATCACCGACTTCACGGTGATGGTGGACCAGACCTCGCACATGTTCATCACCGGTCCCGACGTCATCAAGACGGTGACCGGCGAGGACGTGGGCTTCGAGGAGCTGGGCGGTGCCCGGACGCACAACGCGACCTCGGGCGTGGCGCACCACATGGCGGGGGACGAGAAGGACGCCATCGAGTACGTGAAGCAGCTGCTCTCGTACCTGCCGTCGAACAACCTCTCCGAGCCGCCGGCCTTCCCGGAGACGGCCGAGACCGAGGTGTCGGGCGAGGACCTGGAGCTCGACGCGCTGATCCCGGACTCGGCGAACCAGCCGTACGACATGCACACGGTGATCGAGCACGTCGTGGACGACGGCGAGTTCCTGGAGACCCAGGCGCTCTTCGCGCCGAACATCCTGACCGGCTTCGGCCGGGTGGAGGGCTTCCCGGTCGGCATCGTCGCCAACCAGCCGATGCAGTTCGCGGGCTGCCTGGACATCAACGCCTCGGAGAAGGCGGCGCGGTTCGTGCGCACCTGCGACGCCTTCAACATCCCGGTGCTGACCTTCGTCGACGTGCCGGGCTTCCTGCCGGGCGTGGACCAGGAGTACGGCGGCATCATCCGGCGCGGCGCGAAGCTGATCTACGCGTACGCCGAGGCGACCGTCCCGCTGATCACGGTCATCACCCGCAAGGCCTTCGGCGGCGCCTACGACGTCATGGGCTCCAAGCACCTGGGCGCCGACCTGAACCTGGCGTGGCCGACGGCGCAGATCGCGGTCATGGGCGCGCAGGGCGCGGTGAACATCCTGCACCGCCGCACGATCGCGGAGGCGGAGGCGAACGGCGAGGATGTCGAGGCGGTGCGGGCGCGGCTGATCCAGGAGTACGAGGACACCCTGCTCAACCCGTACATCGCGGCCGAGCGCGGGTACATCGACGGGGTGGTCCTGCCGTCGGAGACCCGGGCGCAGGTCGTGAAGGGTCTGCGTCAGCTGCGGACCAAGCGGGAATCCCTGCCTCCGAAGAAGCACGGCAACATCCCGCTCTAGCCCTCGGGAGGGACAGCACGATGATCAAGGTCGTACGAGGCAACCCGACGCCCGAGGAGCTGGCCGCCGCACTGGCGGTGGTCCAGGCCCGGGCCGCGGCCACCGCGGCGGCCGCCGCGCAGGGCGGCGGCCCGGCGGTGCCGGAGGGCTGGTCGGATCCGTCGCGGATCGCGCGCGCGGTGCGGCAGCGGCCGGGCCCGCGGGCCTGGGCGCGGTCCTACTGGCCGGTCTGACCGGTCCGACCCGTGTGACGTGAGCGAAGGCCGGACCCCGTGTGCGGGGGGTCCGGCCTTCGTCGTGCGGTCAGCGCCGCCGCCGGAGGAGCGCCGGCACGAGGGCCGCGGCGAGGACGAGGGCCGCGTTGACGGCGACCGCGCGGGCGATGCCGTCGGGGAGCGTGGCGGCGGTGACGAGGACGCCGCTCATCACCGGGGTGCCGAGGGTGATGCCGACCTGCTGGGTCATGGTGGCGATGCCGGTGGCCGTGCCCTGCTCGCCGTCGGGGAGGCCCGAGGTGGCGGTGACCATGAAGCCGACGATGGCGAGCATGTTGCCGGTCCCGCCGGCGAAGGTGGCCGCGAGCAGCAGTCCGTACGTGCTCCGCGTGTCGCCGATGCCGAGGAGGGCGAGGGTGGCGGCGGCCTGGAGGAGTCCGCCCGCGACGAGGGCGGCGCGGGGCGAGAAGCGGCCGATGAAGCGGGGGGCGAGCAGGCCGCCGAGGACGGTGCCGGCGCCGAGGACGCCGAAGGAGAGGCCGGCGGCGAGCGGGGAGAAGCCGAGCACGTCCTGGAGGTGCAGGGTCATCAGGAAGACCAGCGAGGTCTCGGTGGCGAAGGCGACGAGGCCGGCGAGGTTGCCCCGGACGACGGTGCGGCGCTTCAGGATCCGCAGGGGGACGAGGGGCGCGGCGGAGCGCCGCTCGACGAACGGGAAGGCGGTCAGGAGGACGGCGGCCACCGCGAGCGGGACGAGCGCGCCGGGGGCGGTCCAGCCGTGCTCGCCGGCGCCGGTGAGGCCGAGGACGAGGGCGAGCAGGCCGCCGGTGACGGTGATGGCGCCGGGCACGTCGAGCCGGGGCCGGGCGGCGGGGCGGCTCTCCTCCAGGACGGCGGGGGCGACGAGCAGGACGGCGATCGCGACCGGCACGTTGACGAAAAAGGCCCACCGCCAGGAGAGCAGGTCGGTGAGGACGCCTCCGAGGACGGCGCCGGTGGTGAATCCGGCGGACATCAGGGCTCCGTTGAGGCCGAGGGCCTTGTCGCGGAGCGGGCCCTCGGGGAAGGCGGAGGTGAGCAGGGAGAGGCCGGCGGGGGTGACGGCCGCGGTGGCGAGGCCCTGTGCGACGCGGGCGGCCATGAGGAGTTCGGGGGTGGTGGCGAGGCCGCCGGCGAGCGAGGCCGCGCCGAGGACGCCCATGCCGGCGAGGAAGACGCGGCGGCGGCCGAGGAGGTCGGCGAGGCGCCCGAAGAGGAGGGTGAAGCCGGCGGCGGCGAGGGCGAAGGAGGTGGCGATCCACTGGAGCCCGCCGAGGGGGAAGCCGAGTCCCTCGCCGATGACGGGGAGGGCGACGTTCAGGATCGAGAAGTCGACGGCCAGCATGAACTGGGCGACGAGGAGGACGACGAGGACGAGCCGCGACCGCCCGTCCATGCGGAGGCGCGGCGCCGGGGCGGGGGCGGTGTCGAGGGCGACCATGACGGGACCCCTTAATGGGAGACTGGTTCCGTTAAGATGAACGTGACCGTAGCAGACCGCAGTGCGCTAATGGAACAGGAGACCCGTTTGAACGAGAGCCCGTCGGCCGTGCCCGGCACCCAGCGCCCCGGAGGCCGCACCGCCAAGGTGCGCCGGGCGGTCCTCGACGCCACCGAGGAGGCCCTCGCCGCCGGCGGCTTCCACACCCTGAACATGGATCAGGTCGCCGCCGCCGCGGGCGTCGGCAAGACCACGGTCTACCGCCGCTGGGGCTCCCCCGTGGGCCTCGTCACGGACCTCCTGCGCGACATGGCCGAGCAGTCCGCGCCCGCCGCCGACACCGGCGGCCTCGCGGGCGACCTGCGGGCCAACGCCACCCTCGTCCGGGAGACCCTCACCGACCCCCGGATGGGCGCGGTCTTCCGGGCCGTCATCGCCGCGGCCGCCTGCGACGAGGAGTGCGCCCGGGCCCTGGGCGGCTTCTACCGCGCACGCCTGGCCGAGTGGGCGCCGGTCGCCGTGCGGGCCGAGGCCCGCGGCGAACTGCCCGCCGGCACCGACCCGCTGGAGCTGCTGCGGGCCGTCTCGGCGCCGCTCTACCACCGCTTCGCCCTCACCCACGAGGAGTTGACCGCCGCCGACGCCGAGCGGGCCGTCACGGCCGCCCTGGCCGCCGCCGCGGCGGGCGCCTACACGGCCTGACCCCTCCCCGGCACGCCGCCGGCGCCCCGGAGGGCCGCTTGACCCCGGGGCGCCGGCGGCGCCATAGTGACCTCGCGAGACGATACGGTTCGTCTCTACTTCTCGGAGGAGGCGGGCCCGTAGGTGAGCACCACGACACCGGTGTCCAGGGTCTCGGTGCGGACGTGCCGCAGGCGGCCCCGGAAGCCGTCGGCCGCCAGGGTCCCGCCGCCGGCGAACACCGGGTGCACCCAGAAGCGGACCTCGTCCAGCAGCCCGTGCGCGAGCAGGGTCCTGGCGACCGGGCCGAAGCCGTACATGAGGATGTCCCCGCCCGGCCGCTCCTTGAGCGCGGCGATCGCCCGGGCGGCCCCCTCCCGGGGGATCACCGTGGTGTCGCCCCAGTCCCCGCCCGTGAGGGTCGAGGAGACGACGTACTTGTCGAGGGCGTTCATCCGGTCGGCGAACGCGTCGGCGCCGGCCCGCGCCGACCAGGCGGAGGCGAAGCCCGTGTAGGTCTCACGCCCCATCAGCAGCGCGTCGGCCCCCGACAGCAGCTCGGTCGCGTACCGCTCCAGGTCGTCGCTCCAGTGGTCGGCGGCCCACTGGTCGAGCTTCTCGATGTCGCCGTCGAGGGAGAGGTACGTCGAGTTGACGATCTTGCGCATGCCGGTGCACTTCCTTGGCCGAGAGGGGGGTTCCTGGGGCCACCAGCATCGGGAGCGGCCGGAACGGCCGACAAGACCGGAAGGAGGAACGCTCGTTGAGCGCGGCTACACGAAGGGGCGGGCACCCCATGCTGGACCGGCTGGAGCTGGAGGCCTTCCTCACGCTGTCCGAGGAGCTGCACTTCGGGCGCACCGCCGCCCGGCTCCACGTGACGACGAGCCGGATCAGCCAGACCATCGCGAAGCTGGAACGCCGCGTCGGCACCCGTCTGTTCGTGCGCACCAGCCGGCGCGTGGCGCTCACCCGGGTCGGCGAGCGGCTGCGGGACGACCTGCGGCCCGCGTACGAGCAGATCGGTCTGGGGCTGGCCCAGGCGATCGCGGCGGGCCGGGGCGGCCGGACCGGGGGGCTCCTGCGGGTCGGCTGGTCCACGCCGTGGTGCGGCGAGCTCGTGGCGCGGGCCGCGCGGCTGCTGCGGGTCCGGCACCCCGGCTGCGAGGTCGAGCTGCGCGAGATCCGGCTCCTCGACCCCCTCGGCGGGATGCGCGCGGGCACCGTCGACGTCCAGCTGACCGAGTTCCCCGTCGACGAACCGGACATCACCGCCGGACGGCTGGTCTTCGCGGAGCCGAGGGCGCTGCTGGTCCCCTCCGACCATCCGTTCGCCCGCCGGGGGTCGGTCTCCGTCGAGGACCTCGCCGACACCGTCCTCGTCACCCTCGCCGACGCCCGCGTCCCCCGCCGCTGGATGGACCGCCACTTCCCCCGCCGGACCCCGGCGGGCCGGCCGGTGCCCCAGGGACCCGCGACGCGCTGCTGGCCGGAGATCCTCGTCCACGTCGCCGCCGGCTCCGGCGTCGGCCTCGCCGCCGCCCGCGCCGAGCGGTACCACGGCGGGTCCGGGCTGGCCTTCGTGCCGCTCCGGGACGGCCCGACCGTCGACTACGGCCTGATGTGGCCCACGGCCGGCCGCAACCCCCTGGTCCGCGCCTACCTGGACGCCGTCGACGAGCTCGCGCCGCCGCGCCGGGACGCCGCCCCGGGCGGACCCCGCCGGGACGGTTGAGTATCCGTACTCAGGCGCTCCGCTCCCGCCCGGAGCAGGATCGGAGCCATGCTGTGGTCCGACCCGGAGAACAAGCCGCCGTCGTTCCTGCGCGAGACGCAGGCGATGCTGCGCCGATCGAGCGTGCTGCTGGCGCTGGCCATGGTCGTTCTGATGCTCGTCGTGGGCGCGCGCTGAGTACGCTGCCCCCATGACTGCTGATCGCCCGGGCGGCACGCCCCGCCGACTCGTCCTCGCCTCCGCCTCCCCCGCCCGGCTCGGTCTGCTGCGCCAGGCCGGGCTCGCGCCCGAGGTGATCGTCAGCGGGGTGGACGAGGACAAGGTCCACGCACCGACCCCGGCGGAGCTCGCGCTGACGCTCGCCGAGGCGAAGGCGGCGCACGTCGCCGCCCGCCCGGAGGCGAGCGGCGCGCTGGTGATCGGCTGCGACTCGGTCCTGGAGCTGGACGGACGGGCGCTGGGCAAGCCGGCCGACGCCGCGGAGGCGACCGCCCGCTGGAAGGAGATGCGGGGCCGCGTCGGGATCCTGCAGACCGGCCACTGCGTCTACGACACGACGGCCAAGCGGTACGAGTCGGCGACGGCGTCGACGGTCGTGCGGTTCGGCGAGCCGAGCGACGAGGAGATCGCGGCGTACGTGGCGAGCGGCGAACCGCTGCACGTGGCGGGCGCGTTCACCCTGGACGGCCGGTCGGCGCCGTTCATCGAGGGCATCGACGGCGACCCGGGCAACGTGATCGGCCTGTCGCTGCCGCTGCTGCGCCGCCTCCTCGCCAAACTGGACGTGGGCATCACCGAGCTCTGGGCCTGAGCGTCCCTCAGGCCGTCGCGGCCTCCGCCTCCCCGGACGCGGAGGCCTTCGGCTCCGCCGGGACCCCGGGCTCCTTCGCGTACGCCACCAGGGTGAGCACGATCAGTCCGACGACGCCCATGAGGACGGCGAAGGCGGTCCAGCCGATCAGGCCGACGGCGACCGCGCCCAGGACGCCGTGGACGACCGCGCAGCCGATGAGCAGTCCGCGCCCGAAGCGGCCGGGGGCCCGGTCGCGGAGACCGGTGAGGAGGGCGACGAGGGCGCAGAGCAGGAGGGCGGCGCCGGAGCCGATGCCGAGCGCCCAGGTGCCGGTGACCATGTGGTCGGGGTCGAGTCCGTCGAGGGACATCGACTGGGCCTCCACGAAGCGGGCCATGACCGCGTTGAGTCCGACGATCGCGGGCGCCTCCAGGAGGAGCACGGCGGCCGTGACGAGTGCGATCGGTCTGCGGGCCACCTCGGCCACCCCCTGGATTCGCCTGTTACCGACAGTACGGTCGACTGCGCGAAGGCTACTGGCCGGTAAACGTCCGGACAAGAGTGCGCGCGCCGTGGCCGAAGGGCGACGGTCAGGCAAAGAATCATTGCGCCATTCGTAGGGACTCCACAAAGAAACCCGAATGGCGACTGGCTCCACGAACAGAGACCTGCGCCACACCTCGGAGCTACTGTGCCGTAAAGAAACCCTGCGTACCGTGGTGCGACAAGGGATTTCACGACCCGAGCGACCGTCGATGCACGCTCCGTGTGGGCCATCTCACCCTTGGGGACGGGTCGAGGGGCCGTGTCGGCAGTCCCTAAACTCAGCTTGTTTCAAGGAGGGAGCCATCGTGCGCAAGGTGCTCATCGCCAACCGTGGCGAAATCGCTGTTCGTGTCGCCCGTGCCTGCCGGGATGCCGGGATCGCGAGCGTAGCCGTCTACGCCGACCCGGACCGGGACGCCCTGCA
>NZ_BMVV01000037.1 GCF_014650895.1 Streptomyces omiyaensis | reverse complement strand
GAGCTGGACGGTGATCTCGACGGAGCCGGAGGCGCCGAGGAGCTGGTTGTTCGTCTCGGGGGCGGTGATCCGCAGGACGCCGTCGGTGAAGGAGACGGTGGTCTTTTTCGCGGCCTTGACGTCGCGGCTGCGGCCGGGGACGGCGGGGCGGATGTCGACGGTGGTGTCGGTGCGGTCGGCGGCGATGAAGCGGAGGTGGCCGGCGGGGGCGGTGACGACGGCGGTGACGGGGGCGGCGGTGGCGAAGGTCTGCATGGTGACTGCTCCTGTGTGAGTTTCTCTCGGCCGGTGTTTCCGACAAGGGAAAAGTTACGTTGCTTTCCAGGGCGTGGCAACTGCTTCGTTGCGCTGGAATCGCATATACGCAGGTCAGAATGGAGAATTCATTGCAATGAAAGCTGGATTGATGCAACGGCATATGCCCAGGCGTTGCAATGATGGGAGGGTGAACGCTATGCTGGCGCCGTATCGGGCCCGTGAGGGGCGCGGACCACACGGACGCGCGGACGCGCGGAGGAAGGGAGACGGCGATGCCGGGAGGCAGGCTCACCCAGCAGGAGCGTCAGCAGATCGCGCTGGGGCTCGGTGACGGGCTCGCCTACGCGGAGATCGCGCGGCGGCTCGAACGTCCCACCTCCACCGTCACGCGCGAGGTGATGCGCAACGGCGGCCCCGCCGCCTACCGCCCCGACCTCGCCCACCGCGCCACCGAGAGCCGCGCCCGGCGGCGCCGGTCCGGCGGTGCCGCCCAGCCGGCCGTGCGGGCCGACGGGCGGGACGCGGCGGCCGTGCGCGACTACGAGGAGGCCTTCGCCACCGTCTTCATGCAGGGCGGACTGCCCCGCATGACGGCCCGCGTCCTCGCCGCCCTCTACGCCACCGACGCGGGCAGCCTCACCGCCGGCGAGCTCGGCGAACGGCTCCAGGTCAGCGCCGGGTCCATCTCCAAGGCCGTCACCTTCCTGGAGAGCCAGAGCCTCATCCGGCGCGAGCGCGACGACCGCCGCCGCGAGCGGTACATCGTCGACGACGAGCTCTGGTACCAGTCGATGATCGCCGCCGCCAAGGCCAACGAACAGATGGTCGAGATCGCCCGGCAGGGCGTCGCCGTCCTCGGCGCCGGCACCCCGGCCGCCGCCCGCCTGGAGAACGTGGCCCGCTTCATGGACTTCGTGAGCGAGGGGATAGTGCGGGCGGCCGAGCAGGCCCGGGAGATCCTGCTGTCGAAGCCCGCGCCCCCGCGGGACGCGGAGGCGGAAGCGGCGGAGGGGGAGGGCTGACCGCCCGCGGGGCGCGGGATCCACTCCGTATCTGACCTTCCGTCAGAATGGAACGTGTTCTAATCTGCGCGCCATGGGCATCGCCATCACGCACGAACAGCGGGACCTCGCCCGGTCCGTCCGCGCCTGGCTCACCCGCGCCGCACCCCCCGAGGAGCTCCGCCGGTGGCTCGACGCGCCCGAGCCGCCGCGCGGCCGGCCCGGACACTGGGACGCCGCCGCCGCGCAGGGCCTCCTCGGGATCCACGTACCCGAGGAGCACGGAGGCGGGGGCGGCGGCCTCGACGACCTCGCCGTCGTCGTGGAGGAGACCGCCCGGGCCCTCCTCCCCGGCCCCTACCTCCCCACCGTCCTCGCCGCCGCACTCCTCCACCACGCCGCACCCCTCCACCCCGCCGACCGGCCGGAACCCGGGCCCGCGGGCCCCGGCACGCTCCTCGCCGACCTCGCCGAAGGACGGCGGACCGGCGCCGTCGCCCTCGGCGGCACCGGCACCCTCACCGCCGTGCGCACCGGCACCGGATACCTCCTCGACGGCACCGCGCCGCCCGTCCTCGGCGCCGGCCAGGCCGACCTGCTCCTCCTCCAGGCCGCCACCGCCGACGGGACCGTCTGGCTCGCCGTGGACACGCCCGGCGCACCCGGGGCGCCCGCCGGGACCGGACCCGCCGTCCGTGCCCACGCCTCCGCCGACCCCACCCGGCCCACCGCCGAGGTCACCGCCGCCGCCCTCCGCGTCCCCGCCGGCCGGGCCCTCGCCCTCGACACCGGCCTCGCCCACGACCTCGCCGCCGTGCTCTTCGCCGCCGACGCCTGCGGCACCGCCGCCCGCGCCGTCGAGACCGCCGCCGAACACGCCCGCACCCGCGAACAGTTCGGCCGCCCCATCGGGCAGTTCCAGGGCGTCAAACACCTCTGCGCCGACATGCTCGTCCGGCTCGAACAGGCCCGCGCCCTCACCTGGGACGCCGCCCGCGCCGCCCACGACCCCGCCCGGCCCCTCGTCGCCGCCCTCGCCGCCGCCACCGCCCTCGACGCCGCCCACGGCTGCGCCAAGGACTGCATCCAGATCCTCGGCGGCATCGGCTTCAGCTGGGAGCACGACGCCCACCTCCTGCTCCGCCGCGCCCTGGTCGCCCGGCAACTCCTCGGCACCGGCGACCGCTTCCGGCTCGACGCCCTCCGGCACGCCGCCGGAGGGCTGCGCCGCGGCCTCCGCCTCGACCTGCCGGCCGCCGCCGAGCCGTACCGCGCCGCCGCCCGCGAGGCCCTCGGCGCCGCCCGGGGACTCGACCCCGCCGCCGCCCGCCGGGCCCTCGCCCCCACCGGCTACGCCGCCCCGCACCTCCCGGAGCCGTACGGCCTCGGTGCCGGCCCGCTCCAGCAGCTCGCCGTCCAGCGCGAACTCGACGAGGCGGGCATCGTCGTCGCCGGACTCGGCATCGCCACCTGGGTCGTGCCCTCCCTCCTCGCGCACGGCAGCCCCGCCCAGCAGGAACGCCACCTCGGGCCCACCCTCCGCGGCGAACAGCGCTGGTGCCAGCTCTTCTCCGAGCCCGGCGCCGGCTCCGACCTCGCCTCGCTGCGCACCCGCGCCGAACGCGCCGGGGACGGCAGCTGGCGGATCACCGGACAGAAGGTGTGGACGAGCGCCGCCCAGGGGGCCGACCACGGCATCCTGCTCGCCCGCACCGACCCCGACGCCCCCAAGCACCGGGGGCTCACCTACTTCCTCGTCGACATGAGGAACACCCCCGGCATCGACATCCGCCCCCTCAAGGAGATCACCGGGGACTCCCTCTTCAACGAGGTCTGGTTCGACGACGCCGTCCTCCCCGCCGACGCCGTCGTCGGCGAGGTGAACGACGGCTGGCGCGTCGCCCGCAACACCCTCGGCAACGAACGCGTCCACATGGCCGACCAGGTCGTCTTCGACACCGGCCTCGAAGCGCTCATCAAGGCCTCCGCCGAGGCCGACGGCTCCGTCCGCGCCCGCACCGGCGCCCTCCTCGCCGAGGCCCACGCCCTCGCCTGCATCGGCCTGCGCACCACCCTCCTCCAGGTCTCCGGCCTCGAACCCGGTGCCGGCGCCAGCGTCCGCAAACTCGTCCAGACCCTCCACCAGCAGAAGACCGCCGAACTCGCCCTCGAACTCCTCGGCCCCGACGGCGCCGTGTGCGAGGGACCCGGCGCGGCGGCCGTCCACGGGGTCCTCATGTCCCGCTGCCTCACCATCGCCGGGGGCACCACCCAGGTCCAGCTCAACGTCGTCGCCGAGCGCCTGCTCGGCCTCCCCAGGGACTGAGAGGGCACGCCATGAAGTCGTACATCGTCGGGGTCGGCATGACGAAGTTCGAGAAGCCCGAGACCCGCGACTGGCAGTACTGGGACATGGCCCGCGAGGCCGGCACCGCCGCCCTCGCCGACGCCGGGATCCCGTACGGGAAGGTCGAACAGGCCGCCGTCGGCTACTGCTTCCAGGCCTCCACCGCCGGTCAGCGGGCCGTCTACGAACTCGGCCTCACCGGTCTGCCCGTCTACAACCTCAACAACAACTGCGCCACCGGCTCCACCGCCCTGATGACCGCCCGCCAGTTCGTCGAGGGCGGCATCGCCGACTGCGTCCTCGCCCTCGGCTTCGAGAAGATGAGCAGGGGCTCCCTCGGCGGCGGGGCGGGCGGCGCCGGGGACTTCGCGACCTCCCCGGTCGCCCGCCACTACGGCATCATGGCCGCCGCCCACGGCTTCGAGGCCTCCCCGCCCACCGCGCAGATCTTCGGCAACGCCGCCCGCGAGCACATGGAGCGGCACGGCACCACCGAGGCGCAGCTCGCGGCCGTCGCCGCCAAGAACCACCTGCACTCCTCGCGCAACCCCCAGGCCCAGTTCCAGGACGTCCACACCGTCGACGAGATCCTCGCGGCGAAGACCGTCCACCGCCCCCTCACCAGGCTCCAGTGCTCGCCCACCTCCGACGGGGCCGCCGCCGCCCTCGTCGTCTCCGCCCGCTTCGTCGCCGCCCACGGCCTGGAGGACCGGGCCGTGGAGATCGCCGGCCAGGCCATGACCACCGACACCGGCGAGTCCTTCGCCTCCGGCTCCTGCATCGACGCCGTCGGCCGCCCCATGGCGCGGGAGGCCGCCCGCAGGGCGTACGAGGCGTCGGGACTCGGCATCGAGGACGTCGACGTCATCGAGCTCCACGACTGCTTCTCCATCAACGAGCTCCTCACCTACGAGGCCCTCGGCATGTGCGAGGAGGGCGCCTCCGGCAAGCTCGTCGAGTCCGGTGCCACCACCTACGGGGGCCGCTGGGTGGTCAACCCCTCCGGCGGCCTCATCTCCAAGGGCCACCCCCTCGGTGCCACCGGCCTCGCCCAGGCCGCCGAACTCGTCCGGCAGCTCCGCGGCGAGGCCGCCGGCCGGCAGGTCGCCGGCGCCCGCGTCGGCCTCGCCCACAACATCGGCCTCGGCGGCGCGGCGGTGGTGACCCTGCTCCGCAGGTCGTAGGCCTTTTCGCGCATGTACGGGGCGGAGCCGGTCTGCGACCATGACAGCCATGCCGCAGACCGACTCCGCCACCGGATCCACCTCCACCGCCCCGTCCTCCCGCACCCGACCCTGGCTCGTCGTCCTCGTCGCCTGCGCCGGACAGTTCCTCGTCGTCCTCGACGTGTCGGTCATGAACGTGGCCCTGCCCTCCCTCAAGGCCGACCTCGGCCTGGGCACCCTCGGCCTCCAGTGGGTGCTCAACGCCTACTCGATCGCCTTCGCCGGCTTCATGCTGCTCGGCGGCCGGGCGGCCGACCTGTACGGACGCAAGACCATGTTCCTGGCGGGACTCGGCCTCTTCACCGCCGCCTCGGCCGTCGGCGGCATCGCTCCCGAGGGCTCCTGGCTCATCGGCGCGCGCGCCGCGCAGGGCCTCGGCGCGGCGGCCCTCTCGCCGGCCACCCTCACCCTCGTCACCTCCGCCGTCCCCGCCGGCGCCGCCCGCAGCCGGGCCATCGGCACCTGGACCGCGGTCGGCGCGGCCGGCGGCGCCGCGGGCGGCTTCGTCGGCGGCCTCCTCGTCGACCTGCTGAACTGGCGCTGGGTCCTCCTCGTCAACGTCCCCGTCGGCGTCCTGATCCTCGCCGCCGCCGCGCTCTGGCTCCGCGAGGGCCGCGCCGCCGCGGGCCGCCGCCTCGACCTGCCCGGAGCGGTCCTCGTCACCGCCGGACTGGCCACCCTCGCCTACGGCATCGTGCAGACCGAGACGGCCGGCTGGACCTCCGCCGCGACCCTCCTGCCGCTCCTCGCCGGCCTCGCCCTGCTCGTCTGCTTCGTCGCCGTCCAGCGGCGGACCGAGGAGCCCCTCGTCCCGCTCGGCATCTTCCGCAACCGGGCCGTGTCCGCCGCCAACGCCGGCATCCTGCTGTGCGGTTCCAGCTCCTTCGGCATGTGGTTCTTCATGACCGTGTACGCCCAGAACGTCCTCGGCTACACCCCGCTCCAGGCCGGCCTCGCCCTCGTCCCCAGCTCGCTCGCCGTCCTCGTCGGGTCCAAGGCCGCGCCCCGTCTGATGACCGCGACCGGCGCCAAGCCCCTCGCCGTCGCCGGCATCCTCGTCGCCGCCGCCGGTTTCGCCTGGCAGTCCACGCTGACCGCCGACGGCACCTTCCTCACCACCATCCTCGGCCCCGGCGTCCTCATGATGGGCGGCATCGGCCTCGCCACCACGCCGCTCGCGACCCTCGCCACCTCCGGCGCCGCCCCCGGCGACGCCGGCCTCGTCTCCGGTCTGGTCAACACCTCCCGGACGATGGGCGGCGCCCTCGGCCTCGCCGTCCTGACGACGGTGGCCGCCGCCGTCCCCACCGGCCCCGACTTCTCCGCCGTCGGCGCCCCGGACGGCGCCCACCTGGTCCCCGGCTACGCCATGGCCTTCCGGGTCTCGACCGGGGTCCTCCTCGCCGCGGCCGTCCTGACGGCCGTCTGGCTGCCCCGCTCCGTACACCGGACGGTGCAGAAGCCCTAGCCGCCGTCACCGTCCGGTGTACCCCGGGGTGACCGCGCCGGGAGGACGCGGCCGGCCCGTCCCGCTCCCTAGCTTCGTGACCACGGCTCCGGAACCACCGGAAGCGACCACGAGCGAGGACGGCACGATGAAGACGATGGACGCGACGGGCACGACGGGCACGACGGACGCGACGGGCACGGCGGGCACGGCGGCGACCACGGGGGTGCGGGCGCCCCTCGCGCTGATCGCCGGCGGCGCCCTGGCCATGACGGCGGTGGAGCTGCTGAACCCCGGCCAGGACCCGGTGAGCGAGGTCCTCAGCCGGTACGTGCACGGCACCGCGGGCGCGCTCCTCCCGGCGGCCCTGCTGGCCGTCGCCGCGGCCTCCGCCGTCCTCGCGGTACGCCTCCGGGGCGGGGCCGGGCGGATCGCGGTGGCGGTGTGGGCCCTGGGGATCCTGGTCGCGGGGGTCTTCCCCGCAGACCCGTCCGGCCGGCACCACCGCCCCTCGGCCTCCGAACTCGTCCACGGCAACGCCGCCTTCCTCGCCTTCGCCGCCCTCCCGGTGGCCGCCCTCCTGCTCCGCCGGACGCTCACGGCGGCCCGGCCCCGCCTGCGGACCGCCCTCACCGCCCTCACGGCGGCCTCCCTGCTGGGCACGGCCGCCCTCGCCGTCTTCCTGGCCGACGTCATGGACGGCGGCCCCTCCCTCGGCCTGGGCGGCGCCCCCACCCTCCTCGGCCTCGTCGAGCGGATCGTGCTCGCCGCCGACCTCGGCTGGGTCGCCGTCGCGCTCGTCGCGACCACGGCCGGGGAGCGGGGCCGTCGTGCATGATCGGCGGATGGACCGACCGCTCACGCGCACCGTCGCCGCCCTGCGCGGGGTGGCCCCCGCCGACGCGCTCCTCGCCGCCGGCACCGTCGTCGCCGTCCTGGCGGGCACCGCCCGCCTCGGCGGCCGGCTGGACGCGGCGGGCGCCCTGCCGCTCGCCCTCTGGCTCGGCCTGCTGCTCCTGGGCCGGCGCCGGTGGCCGCTCGCCGTCCTGCTCCTCTCCGTGCAGGCCGTCATCGTCTTCCGCACCTCGGGCCTCACCGACCTCGGCTGGATCTGGCCGGTCTCCGCCGCGTACGCCTGCCTCGCCGCCGACGACCGCCCCGGCCGCCCCGGCCTGCCGTGGGCCGCCGGGGTCGGCCTGGCCGAACTCGCCTTCGCCGCGGGCTGGGAGGTGACGGCACTCGGCACCGGGCCCCGCGAGGCCCTCGCCTCGCTGGGTGCCGAGACGCTGTGGCTGGCGCTGCTGCTCGCCGCCGCCACCGCCCACCGCGACCGGCTCCGCTGGCGCGCCGAACGCGACGCCCGCCTGCTCCGGGAGGCCCGCGAGCGCGACCTGGAGACCGGCCGGCGGATCGCCGAGGCCCGCCTGGAGATCGCCCGCGAACTTCACGACGTCGTCGGCCACACCCTCACCGTCGTCGGCCTCCAGCTCCGCGTCGCCGCGGAGTCCCTGGACGACTCCCCGGCGGAGGCCCGGGCCGCCCTCGCCACCGCCCAGGAGGTCCGCACCGCCGCCGTACGCGACCTCCGCTCCCTCGTCCACGTCCTGCGCGCGCCGGGGGAGCGGCCGTCCGCCGCCCCGGAGGAGCCCGCCGCCGGGCTCCCGGAGCTCGCCGCCCTCGTCGACCGGATGCGCACGCCCGGACTCGACATCCGGCTGGAGACCACCGGCGACCCCGCCGCCGTTCCCGCCCCGGCCTCCCTCGCGGTCCACCGCGTCGTCCAGGAGGCCCTCACCAACACCGCCCGCCACTCCGGTGCCTCGCGGGCCGAGGTCACCGTCCGGATCGGCGGCGGCCGCGTCGAGGTCACGGTCGCCGACGACGGCCGGCCCTCCGGGGAGCGGCCCGCCGGCCCCACCCCCGGTCACGGGCTCCGGGGCATGGCCGAACGGGTCCACGCGCTGGGCGGCGAACTCACCGCCGGAAGAACCGGGAACGGGACGGCGGACGCGAAGGGCGGCGCGGCCGGGACCGGCTCCGGGACCGGGGACGGCACCGGTACCGGCTCCGGATGGCTGGTCCGGGCCGTCGTCCCCGTGCCAGGCTTCCCCTCATGACGATCAAGGTGCTCCTCGCCGACGACCAGGCCCTGGTGCGGGCCGGCTTCCGCAGCCTGCTGGGCCGCGCCAGGGACATCGAGGTCGTCGGCGAGGCCGGCACCGGCGACGAGGCCGTCCGCACCGCCCGCGCCGTCCGCCCCGACGTCGTCCTGATGGACATCCGGATGCCCGGCACCGACGGTCTCACCGCCACCCGGACCCTCGTCGCGGACCCCGGCCTGACGGGGTGCCGGGTCATCGTCCTCACCACCTTCGAGACCGACGAGTACGTCTTCGCGGCCCTGCGCGCCGGCGCCAGCGGCTTCCTCACCAAGGAGACCGAGCCGGACGACCTGCGCCAGGCCGTCCGCGCGGTCGCCGCGGGCGACGGCCTGCTCTCCCCGGGCGCGACCCGCCGGGTGATCGAGCAGTTCGCCCACCGCCCGGCGGCCGCCGCCCCGGACCCCGGACGCCTGGACGTCCTCACCCCCCGCGAACGCGAGATCACCCGCCTGATCGCCACCGGCCTCTCCAACGACCAGATCGCCGAACGGCTCGTCATCAGCCCCCTCACCGCGAAGACCCACGTCACCCGGGCCCTCGCCAAGCTCGGCGCCCGCGACCGCGCCCAGCTGGTGATCCTCGCCTACGAGACGGGCCTGGTCCGCCCCGGCGGCGCCCCGGCCTGACCGGCGGGGCGGGTCCCTACAGCCAGCCCTGCTGCCGGGCGGACCGGGCCGCCTCCGTCCGGTTGCGGGTGCCGGTCTTCCCGATCGCGGACGACAGGCAGTCCCGCACGGCCGACTCCGGCAGGTGCAGCCGGCCCGCGATGTCCGCGATCGTCGCCCCGTCCACCGCCGCCGACAGGGCCTCCCGCTCACGGGCCGTCAGCGGGTTCGGCCCCGCGGCGGGCGCGGCGGCGGCGAGCGCCGGGTCGATGACGGTCTCGCCGCGCAGCACCGTCCGGATCGCCTCCGCCAGCTCCTCCACCGGCCCGTCCTTCACCAGGAACCCGGCCGCCCCGGCCTCCCTCGCCCGCCGCAGGTACCCCGGCCGCCCGGAGGTCGTCAGGATCAGCACCCGGCAGTCCGGCACCTCGTCCCGCAGCTCCGCCGCCGCGTCGAGTCCGGACCGCCCCGGCAGTTCGATGTCGAGGAGCGCCACGTCGGGCCGGGTGACCAGCGCCCGGTCCACGATCTCGTCCCCCCGTCCGACCTGGGCGACGACCTCGATGTCCGCCTCCATCCCGAGCAGCAGCGCGAGAGCCCCGCGCATCATCCCCTGGTCCTCGGCGAGGAGGACCCGAATCGACTTCACCGGCCGGTGATCCCGAGGCATCTCGTCCACGTCCACAGCCTAGGCCGTCTCCCGGACCGGGCCGGGGAGACGGCGCCGTCCCCCGCCGGGAGCTCCGCCGTCGGGCGGAAGCCGCCGCCCGGGGCGCGGCCGCCGTCGGGGTGCCGCCCGTCGCCGCCGGGCGTTCGGCCGGGCCGCGCGGGCCGCTGCCGGAGGGGCGCGGCGGGCGTGCGGGCACCGGTCCGGCGGTGTCGGACGTCCCGGGCGGTCCCCGTCCCGGCGTGTCTGACGTACCGTCAGGAGTCTTCGCGCGCAAGGGTTCCCAACATCCGGACGCTCCGCTATACATGGGGGGCACCGAACTGGAACGCGTTCTACATCGACGCGTACGGGACGGTTCCCGCACGGCCTCGGCGTGACCGACGGTGCGGACGGTCGCGCCGAGGTCTTCCACTCCAGGGATCTCCAAGGAGCAGCAAGTCGATGCCCATTGACCCCGCCGAGGCCCTCGCCGCCGAACCCCGCAGCGCCGAGATCGCCTGGGACCACAAGGACGTCCAGCTCTACCACCTCGGGCTCGGCGCCGGCAGCCCCGCCACCGACCCGGCCGAGCTGCGCTACACCCTCGAATCCCGGCTCCACGTGCTGCCCAGCTTCGCCACCGTCGCCGGCGCCGGCATGGGCGTCGTCGGCGGGCTCTCCGCCCCCGGAATCGACATCGACCTCGCGGCCGTCCTCCACGGCGGCCAGTCGATCACCCTCCACCGCCCGCTGCCCACCGGCGGCCGGGCCGTCTCCACCTCCCGCGTCGCCGCCGTGTACGACAAGGGCAAGGCCGCCATCCTCGTGCTGCGCTCCGAGGCCGCGGACGACGAGGGCCCCCTGTGGACCTCCGACGCCCAGATCTTCGTCCGGGGCGAGGGCGGCTGGGGCGGCGACCGCGGCCCCTCCGAGCGCCTCGGCCTCCCCGGCCGCGAGCCGGACAAGACCGTCGAGCGCCCGATCCGCGAGGAGCAGGCCCTCCTCTACCGGCTCTCCGGCGACTGGAACCCGCTCCACGCCGACCCCGAGTTCGCCCGCCTCGCCGGCTTCGACCGGCCGATCCTGCACGGACTCTGCTCGTACGGCGTGACCCTCAAGGCCGTGGTCGACACCGTGCTCGGCGGGGACGTCACCCGGGTCCGCTCGTACCGCACCCGATTCGCCGGGGTCGTCTTCCCCGGCGAGACCCTGCGCATCCGGATGTGGGCCGACGAGGGCCGCGTCCAGGTGACCGTGACGGCGGTGGAGCGCGAGGACGCGCCCGTGCTCGCCGACACCCTCGTCACCCACTCGTAGACCCGTCCCGGAGGGAGCCGCACCATGCGCGCAGCCGTACTGCACGAGATCGGCCAGGACAAACTCGAAGTCCTCGACGACGTCGAGGCGGTGGGCTTCGGCCCCGGCAAGGTGAGGATCCGGGTCCGGGCCACCGGCCTGTGCCACTCCGACGTCTCCGCCATGAGCGGCGTCCTGCCCCAGCCCGCGCCCTTCATCCCCGGCCACGAGGGCGCCGGCGAGATCCTCGACGTCGGCGACGGCGTCACCGGGCTCTCCGCGGGCCGGCGCGTCCTGCTGTGCTGGCTGCCCGCCTGCGGCGCCTGCGCCGCCTGCAAGCGCGGTCAGACCCAGCTCTGTCTCGCCGGCTTCATGAACGCGGGCACCCCCAACTTCAGGCGCCCCGGCGGGGACGTCTTCGGCTTCGCCGGGACCGGCACCTTCACCGAGGAGGTCGTCGTCGACGCCGGCTGCGCCGTCCCGATCCCCGACGACGTGCCCTTCGACATCGCCGCCCTCATCGGCTGCGGCGTCACCACCGGCCTCGGCGCCGCCATCAACACCGCCAAGGTCGAGGCCGGTTCGTCGGTCGCCGTGATCGGCTGCGGCGGCGTCGGCATCTCCGCCGTCCAGGGCGCCCGGCTCCAGGGCGCCGCCCAGATCGTCGCCGTCGACCCCGTCGCGTCCCGCCGCGAGGCCGCGCTCCGCTTCGGCGCCACCGAGGCCGTCGCCCCCGAGGCCCTGGGCGACGCCAAGCAGCGGATCACCGCCGGCGAGGGCTTCGACTACGTCTTCGAGGTCGTCGGCAAGTCCGCCACCGCGCGGACCGCCTACGAGACCACCCGGCGCGGCGGCACCCTCTGCGTGGTCGGCGCCGGCGCCATGGACGACAACCTCCAGCTCAACATGTTCGAGCTGTTCTTCGACGAGAAGCGGATCCTGCCCTCCATGTACGGCGGCGGGGACGTCCTGCGGTCGTACGAGCGGGCCATCGCCCTCTGGCGGGCCGGCCGCATCGACCTGGAGTCGCTGATCACCCACCGGGTCCCGCTGGCGAACGTCAACGAGGCCCTGGAGCAGATGCGGACCGGCACGTCCCTCCGCACCTGCATCGAGATCTGAGAGGACCCCGCCATGTCACTGCCTCTTGAGGGGCTCAGCGCGATCGTCACCGGCGCCGGGCGCGGACTCGGCCGCGCCGAGGCGCTCGAACTGGCCCGGCTCGGCGCCGCCGTCGTCGTCAACGACTACGGGCAGGCCGGCCGGGACGGCTCCGGGGAGGCGTCGGCCGCCCCCGCCGAGGAGGTGGCCGCCGAGATCACCGCGGCCGGCGGCCGGGCCGTCGCCCACCTCGGCGACGTCTCCGACCTGGAGACCGCGCGCGGCCTGGTCGACCTGGCCGTGGCCGAGTTCGGCAAGCTCGACGTCCTGGTCAACAACGCGGGCATCCTGCGCGACCGGATGGTCTTCTCGATGAGCGAGGACGAGTGGGACTCGGTGATCCGCGTCCACCTCAAGGGCCACTTCAACACCACCCACTTCGCCGCCGCGCACTGGCGCGGGCGGTCCAAGGCGGGGGAGACCGGCGTCTACGGCCGGATCGTCAACACCTCCTCCGAGGCCTTCCTCGCCGGCTCGGCCGGACAGCCCAACTACGCGGCGGCCAAGGGCGGCATCGTGGGCCTCACCACCTCGACGGCGCTCGCCCTCGCCCGGTACGGGGTCACCGCCAACGCCATCTGCCCGCGCGCCCGCACCCGCATGACGGAGGACGTCTTCGCCGGCTTCGCCGAGCCCGCGGGCCAGGACGAGCTCGACCCGCTGTCGCCGGAACACGTGGCCCCGCTCGTCGGGTACCTCGCCTCGCCGGCCGCCGCCAAGGTCAACGGACAGCTCCTCGTCGTGCACGGCGGGATGGTCGCGGTCGTCGAGCGGCCCCGGGTGGCCGCCAAGTTCGACACGGCCAAGGAGGCCTTCGGCTTCGAGGAGCTGGACGGGCTGCTCACCCCGTACTTCGAGGGGCGCCCGCCCGGCGAGACCTTCGCGGCCTCCGAGGTGCTGGGGCTGAAGAAGGGCTGAAACCGGGCCGCGGGGGGCGGCCACGGGAACGGCGGGGACGGCGAAGGGCCCCGGGGAGCGGATCCCCGGGGCCCTTCGCCGCACGCGCGGGAGCGTCTACCGCTCGTCCGCCTCGCGCCGGTGCCGGCCGTGCGGCGAGGAGGAGGACTCCTCCGCCGCGGCCGCCCCGCGGTGCCGTCCGGCCCCCGTGTCCGGCGACTCCTGCGCCGCCTCCGTGCTGTTCTCCGCCATGGTTCGTGCTCACCCCGTTGGAACGCGCTCGTGCTTTTTGCTGCGGCGGTGAGTCTAACCAGCGGGTTTACGGTCCGTCAGCGGCGCCTGCTGGAGGGGCACCGGCCGGCACGCGCGCGGCTGCTCCTCCTGCGGCCCGGCACCGGCCGGAGGGCCCGCCTCCCCGCACGGCTCCGGCTCCTCCGGCACCGAGAGGCCGGCCAGCGCGCACGGCAGCTCGGGGGTCGAGCACGGCAGCCGCAGTATCCCCTCCCGGGACCAGAACCCGGCCCCGGCCACCCACCCGGGCGGCGCCGCGACCTGGTGCATCCGCCGCCCCGACGGCCGCCACAGCCCGACCCAGCTGCCGCTCGCCGCGTCGATCCGCAGCGCCACCCCGCAGCTCTCCGGCATCAGCACCTGCCCCGGCTGGATCGCGAAGGGCGTCACCGCCGCGTCGTCGAGCCGCAGGCACTCCGGGAAGCGCACCGGCAGCAGACTGCCCAGCACCCCCCAGCCCAGCCGCTCGTGCCCCGGCGAGGGCGCGTCCGAGCGGATCAGGAGCAGCCCGCTGTCCGGGTCCGCGAGCAGCAGCCGGTCCTGGCTCGCCTCGGTGATCTGGAGCAGCGGCGTCACCTCGCCGCCCCGTTCCAGGTCCACCGCCACCGTCTTCACCGGCCCGTCGCCGATCCGCCGGTCCAGGGCCAGCATCCGCCCCGTGCGGTCCAGCCAGACCCCGCCCGCGCAGCGGCCGGGCACCTCCGCCACCCGCTCGGGACCGAAGGCCCCGCCCGCCACCAGCCAGAGCGTGGTGGTCTCCGGCCCGGAGTGCAGCGCGTACGCGCAGATGCCGTCCGGGGACGGCGGCAGCAGCTCCACGCAGCCGGGGCCCGGGGCCTCCACCGAGCCGAGCCGCAGCTCGCCGGTGCCGGGCCCGGTCGGGTAGAGCAGCGAGAAGGTGTGGCGCCGTCCGTCCACCCGGCGGCACACCAGGACCCGCCCGTCGGCGAGCGGCAGCAGCCGGGTGCCGGACTCCTCGGGCTGGTCCAGCGGGAGCGGGACGGCGTACGGCTCCGGGCCGTCGAGGGTCCACCGCTCGGCGTACAGGGCGTCCCCGGCGCCCGCGAGCCTGGCTCCGTACGCGCCGTTCACCGTGATCGCGAAACCCGCCGGGGGGTGGACGGCCGTCCCTTCGTGGTCGCCGTCCTCGGCCGCGGTCTCGATGGCACACGCTGTCATCGACTCGTCACCTCCGGCCACGAAGCTAGTTTTCGCACTTCCAGCCGAACAACACGAGCACCCGCACTTCACACATATGGATGGCGGTCGGTCGGTTCGACGGAGCGGCGGGGCCGATTGTGCTGGCGGGGCCGGAGGGCCCGGGGGAAGGCCGGCCGGGGCGGATCCCGCGACCCCGCCCCGAGCCGCCCCCCCCGCCGCCCGCAGGGCCTCCCCGCCTCGACGGCCCGCGCGCCGGCCCGGTGGGGAAGGAGGGCCCGGGACCGGGGCCGCCCCGGCCCAGGGCGGCGGGGCACGCAGGGCAGGTAGCCTTTCCTCCGTGCCCCGCCTGTCTGAAGTCATCGCCGAGCTCGACGCCCTCTGGCCCCCCGAGCGGGCCGAGGCGTGGGACGCCGTCGGCACCGTCTGCGGCGACCCCGACGCGGAGGTCCGCCGCGTCCTCTTCGCCGTCGACCCCGTCCAGGAGATCGCCGACGAGGCCGTCTCCCTCGGCGCCGACCTGATCGTCACCCACCACCCGCTCTACCTGCGCGGGACGACGACGGTCGCGGCCGGCCACTTCAAGGGCCGCGTCGTGCACACCCTGATCAAGCAGGACATCGCCCTGCACGTCGCGCACACCAACGCCGACACCGCCGACCCCGGCGTCTCCGACGCCCTCGCCGGCGCCCTCGGCCTGCGCGTCACCGGCCCGCTCGTCCCCGAGAACAATCTCGGCCGCGTCTGCGAGCTCGACCACCCGGAGACCCTCGCCGAGTTCGCCGCCCGCGCCGCGAAGCGCCTGCCCGCGACCGCGCAGGGCATCCGGGTCGCCGGCGACCCGGACACGACCGTCCGCCGCGTCGCCGTCAGCGGCGGCTCCGGCGACAGCCTCTTCGACGCCGTGCGCGCCGCCGGGGTGGACGCCTTCCTCACCGCGGACCTGCGCCACCACCCCGTCTCCGAGGCCACCCAGCGCTCCCCGCTCGGCCTCGTCGACGCCGCCCACTGGGCCACCGAATGGCCCTGGTGCGAGCTGGCCGCCGCCCAGCTCGACGAGATCTCCGACCGTCACGGCTGGGACCTCCGGGTCCACGTCTCGAAGACGGTCACCGACCCCTGGTCCTCCCACCACACCTCTCCTGGAGCCCCCAACTGAACGCCGCGCCCGCCGACCAGATCCGCCTCCTCGACGTCCAGGCCCTGGACGTCCGCCTCCAGCAGCTCGCCCACAAGCGCAAGGCGCTGCCCGAGCACGCGGAGATCGAGGCGCTGACCAAGGACCTCACCCAGCTGCGCGACCTGCTCGTCGCCGCGCAGACCGAGGAGAGCGACTGCGCACGCGAGCAGACCAAGGCCGAGCAGGACGTCGACCAGGTCCGCCAGCGGGCCGCCCGCGACCAGCAGCGGCTCGACTCCGGCGCCGTCTCCTCCCCGAAGGACCTGGAGAACCTCCAGCGCGAGATCACCTCGCTCGCCAAGCGCCAGGGCGACCTGGAGGAGATCGTCCTGGAGGTGATGGAGCGCCGCGAGTCCGCCCAGGAGCGCGTCTCCGAGCTGACCGAGCGCACCGCCGCCGTCCAGGCCAAGGTCGACGACGCCACCGGCCGCCGCGACACGGCCCAGGCCGGTCTCGACGAGGAGTCCGCCACCGTCGTCAAGGAGCGCGAGGTCGTCGCCGGCACCGTCCCGGCCGACCTCCTCAAGCTGTACGACAAGCTCCGCGAGCAGCAGGGCGGCGTCGGCGCGGCCCGCCTCTACCAGCGCAAGTGCGAGGGCTGCCACATCGAGCTCAACATCACCGAGCTCAACGAGGTGCGCGCCGCCGCCAAGGACACGGTCGTGCGCTGCGAGAACTGCCGCCGCATCCTCGTCCGCACGGCGGAGTCCGGCCTGTAATGCGCGAGCTCGTGGTCGAGGCGGACGGCGGTTCCCGGGGCAACCCCGGGCCCGCCGGCTACGGGGCCGTCGTCCTCGACCCGGCCACGGGCGAGACGCTCGCGGAGGCCGCCGAGTACATCGGCGTCGCCACCAACAACGTCGCCGAGTACAAGGGCCTCATCGCGGGCCTCCGCGCCGCCCTGGACCTGGCGCCCGACGCCGCGGTCCGGGTCAGGATGGACTCCAAGCTCGTCGTCGAGCAGATGTCGGGCCGCTGGAAGATCAAGCACCCCGACATGAAGCCGCTGGCGGCGGAGGCGGCCCGCGCCTTCCCGCGCGACCGGGTCACCTACGAGTGGATCCCCCGCGAGCGCAACAAGCACGCCGACCGGCTGGCCAACGAGGCGATGGACGCGGGCCGGCGCGGCGAGCAGTGGAGCCCCCGGGACAGGGACGCGGCCCGCGCCGCGGCGACCCCGCCCCCGTCGGGCCCGCCCGGCGACGCGGCGGCGGGCGCCGCCCGTGCCCGCGCGGCCCTGTCGGCGGCCGCCGCCGCCGCGACCCCGTCCGCCGCGGGCCGTGCCGACGCGGCCGCGGCCGTCGCCGTCCCGGCCGTGGACGGGCGTCCCGCGGGGCGGCACGGGCGGGCGCAGCCCCCGGTGCCGGACACCGCTCCCCGGGACCCGTCCGCCGCCGAGCCCGCCCCGGCCGCCGCGCAGGCAGCCGTTCCGGCCGCCCCCCGGGCCTCCGCACCCGTGTCCGCCGCCCCGCCGGACATGGCCGCGCCCGCCACCTTCGTGCTGCTGCGGCACGGGGAGACGGCGCTCACCCCGGAGAAGCGGTTCTCCGGGAGCGGGGGCAGCGACCCCGAGCTGTCCGAGGCCGGACGCCGGCAGGCGGCCGCCGTCGCCGAGGCGCTCGCCGCGCGCGGCACGATCCAGCACGTCGTCAGCTCGCCGCTCGTCCGCTGCCGCCGGACCGCCGAGACCGTCGCCGCCCGCCTCGGGCTCGACGTCGTCGTCGAACCGGCCCTGCGCGAGACCGACTTCGGCGCCTGGGAGGGCCTCACCTTCGGCGAGGTCCGCGAGCGCCACCCCGAGGACCTCGACGCCTGGCTCGCGTCGGCGAAGGCGGCCCCCACCGGCGGCGGCGAGAGCTTCGCCGCCGTGGCCCGCCGGGTCGCCGCCGCCCGGGACCGGCTGGCCGCCGCCCACGCGGGCCGCACGGTCCTCCTGGTCAGCCACGTCACGCCCATCAAGACCCTGGTCCGGCTGGCGCTCGGCGCCCCGCCGGAGTCCCTGTTCAAGATGGAGCTGTCCGCCGCCTCGCTCTCCGCCGTCGCCTACTACGCCGACGGCAACGCCTCCGTGCGCCTCCTCAACGACACCTCGCACCTGCGGCGCTGACTCCGGGAACCCGGTGGCGGACACCGCCGCGCCTGGACCACCATCCCGGTATGAGCTGGCACTTCACCTCCGACCCGGAGGCCTTCCGCGCCGCCGCCGGCGCGCACCTCGCCGCCGAACCGGCCCGCAACACCGCCGTCCTGACGCTGATGGACGAGGCGGAGCGGCTCGGCTGGTGGACCGCACCGGACGGGACCGTCACCGGGGTCCTCGCCGAGTCCCCGGCCGGCCTGGTGTCCCTGGGCGCGATGCCCCGCGAGGCGGCCCGGGCGCTGGTCCTGCCCGACGGGGACGAGCCGCTGGAGGTGCGCGGCGAGACCGCGGCGGTGGAGGCCCACCTCGACGCCACCGGCCGCACCGCGACCCCGCTCGCACGGATGCGGCTCTTCCGGCTCGGCGAGCTCGTCCCGCCCGACCCGGCCCCGGCGGGCCGCTCCCGGCCCGCGACCGAGGCGGACCTGCCGCTGCTCGGCGCCTGGACCACGGCCTTCGTCCGCGCCATCGGGGAGGAACCCGCCGCCGACTACACCGGCTTCCTCTCCGAGCGCGTCGCCGGGGGCCGGCTCCACCTCTGGGAGGCGCCCGGCGGAGCCCCGGTGTCGATGGCCGCCGTCTCCCGCACGATCGGGGGCCAGGCCCGCGTCCACCTCGTCTACACCCCGCCCGCCGAGCGCGGCCGGGGATACGCCGCCGGGGTCACCGCCGCCGTCAGCCGGGCCGCCCTCGGCTCCGGGGCCCCGCAGGTCCTCCTCTTCACCGACCTCGCCAACCCCACCAGCAACGCCCTCTACCGGCGCCTCGGCTACCGCCCGGTGACCGACCACCTCGGCGTCCGGCTCACGCCCCGGACGTAGACCCTCCGGCCGCCGCCGGGGCGCCCGCCGTCCGCAGCCCCGCCGCTTCCCGCGCCAGCGCCTCCACCCGGGCCCAGTCGCGGGCGGCGAGGGCGTCCGGCGGGAGCATCCAGGTGCCGCCGACGCAGGCGACGTTGGGGAGGGCCAGGTAGGCGGGGGCGGAGGCGGCCGAGACGCCGCCGGTCGGGCAGAAGCGGGCCTGCGGCAGCGGGCCCGCCAGGGACTTCAGGTACGGGACGCCGCCGGCGGCCTCGGCGGGGAAGAACTTCAGCTCCGTCACGCCCTCGTCGAGCAGCGCGAGCACCTCGGAGGCGGTCGAGACGCCCGGCAGGAAGGGCACCCCCGACTCCCGCAGCGCCCCCAGCAGCCGCCGCGAGCACCCCGGGCTCACCAGGAACCGCGCCCCGGCCCGTACCGCGTCCGCCGCGCCGGCCGCCGAGACCACCGTCCCCGCGCCGACCACCGCCTCCGGCACCTCGGCCGCGACGGCCCGCACCGCGTCGAGCGCGGCCGGGGTGCGCAGCGTGAACTCGATCAGCGGCAGCCCGCCGGCCACCAGGGCCCGGGCCAGCGGCACGGCGTCGGCGGCGTCCTCGATCACCACGACCGGGACGACGGGGGCGTGCGGGGCGAGCGCGAAGAGACCGGGGGTGCGGGGCATGACCTCATCCTGCCCAGCGCCACCAGTCCACGCAACGCGCGTTGCGCATGATGCAACGCGGGGTCAGTGGATCTCGTCCACCAGCACGTCCAGCGCCCCCGCCCTCGCACCCGTCTCCACCACGTACCCGAGGTCGCCCAGCACCTCCACCAGCTCGGCCGGCGTGCCCGGGGCCGCGCCCGACTCCAGCAGGCTCCGCACGATCCGGCCCTTGGTCGCCTTGTTGAAGTGGCTGACCACCTTCCGGGTCGGCGCGTGCAGCACCCGGACCGTCGCGGTCCGCGCCGCCACCTCTCCCTTCGGCTTCCACGCCGACGCGTACGCCGACGAGCGCAGGTCCAGGACGAGGCCGTCCCCGGCCGCCTCCGGCAGCACCGAGGCCATCGCGCCCCGCCAGTGCGCCCCCAGCGCGCCGAGCCCCGGCAGCTTCACCCCCATCGAGCAGCGGTACGACGGGATCCGGTCCGTCACCCGCACCGCGCCCCACAGCCCGGAGAAGACGAGCAGCGAGGCACCCGCCCGCTTCCCCGCGGCCGCGTCCAGCGTGGCCAGGCCCAGCGCGTCGTAGAGGACACCGGTGTAGATCTCCCCGGCCGGGCGGGCGCCGGCCGTGCGCAGCCCGACGTTCTTCGCGACCTCGCCGCGCAGCCCCTCGCTCAGGCCCAGCGCCTCGCGCGCCTTCTCCTCGTCGGCGGCGCACAGCTCGACCAGCTCGTCCAGGACGGCCGCCCGCGCCTCCGCGAGCCCCGGCAGCGACAGCGACTCCGGCTTGAGCGGCGTCCCGGACCCGGAGGGCGCCTTGCCTTCGGAGGGCGGCAGCAGCACGAGCACGGTGGTTCTCCTTCGTACGTACGGGGCCGGGGATGCGGCCCCGGCATGCCAGCGTACGAGGTGCCGGGCACCGCCCCCCGCCCTACGCTCGGTTCCATGCCCCGCCGCCACCTCCACGTGACCGGCGCAGCCGAGGCTCCGCTGCGGGCCGCCCTGCGCGCACTCCGGACCGAACTCGCGGTGCCCGAGGGCTTCCCGCCCGCCGTGCTCGCCGAGGCCGAGGCCGCCGCGAAGAACCCGCGCCTCCCCTCCTACGACGCCACCGACCTGCCGTTCCTCACCGTCGACCCGCCCGCCTCCACCGACCTCGACCAGGCCCTGCACCTGGCCCGGCGGGCCGACGGCGGCTACCGCGTCCACTACGCCATCGCCGACGTCGCCGCCTTCGTCGCGCCCGGCGGGGCGCTCGACGCCGAGGCCCACCGGCGCGTCCTCACCCTCTACTTCCCCGACGGCAAGGTCCCGCTCCACCCGCCGGTCCTCTCCGAGGGCGCCGCGAGCCTGCTCCCCGGCGAGCCCCGGCCCGCCCTCCTCTGGCGGATCGACCTCGACGCCGAGGGCCGCCGCGTCGCCACCGACCTGCGCCGCGCCCTCGTCCGCAGCCGCGCCAAGCTCGACTACGCGGGCGTCCAGCGGCTCATCGACTCCGGCACCGCCGAGGAACCCCTCGCCCTCCTCCGCACCATCGGCCGGCTCCGCGAGGAGCGCGAGACCGAGCGCGGGGGGATCTCCCTCGCCGTGCCCGAACAGGAGATCGTCGAGCTCCCCGGCGGCCCCGCCTACACGCTCGCCTACCGGGCCCCGGTCCCCGCCGAGGGGTGGAACGCGCAGATCTCCCTCCTCACCGGCATGGCCGCCGCCGACCTCATGACCGCCGCCGGCACCGGCATCCTGCGCACCCTGCCGACCGCCCCCGACGGGGCGGTCGCCCGGCTGCGCCGCTCCGCCGAGGCGCTCGGCGTCGCCTGGCCGCACCACGTGTCCTACGCGCAGGTGGTCCGCGACGCCGACCCCACCGACCCGCGCCAGGCCGCCTTCCTCCAGGAGTGCACCACCCTGCTGCGCGGCGCCGGCTACAGCGTCTTCACCGACGGCCGGCTCCCCGACCCCGCTGTGCACGCGGCCGTCGCCGACGAGTACACCCACTGCACCGCCCCGCTGCGCCGGCTCGTCGACCGCTACGCCTCCGAGCTGTGCGTGGCGGCGGTCGCCGGGAACGAGCCGCCCGAGTGGGTGCGGGCCGCCCTGCCGGCGCTCCCCGACGAGATGGCCGCCGGCTCGCGCCGCGCCAACACCGTGGAGCGGGAGAGCGTCGACATCGTGGAGGCGGCGCTGCTCGGCGGCCGGGTCGGGGAGCTCTTCGACGCGTACGTGATCGACGTCAAGGAGCGGGAGCCGACCGTCGGCACCGTCCACCTCGACGACCCGGCGGTCGTCGCCCGGGTCGAGGGCGGCACCGCCCCGCTGCCGCTGGGGGAGTGGCTGCGGGTCAGGCTGTCGGAAGCGGACCCCGGTCGGGCGAAGGTGCTGTTCGCGCCCGCGTGACGGCCCCGCGCACCGCCTCGTACAGCGCCTTCGGGTCGTCCGCGTGGAGCCGGACGGTCGTCACCCGCCGGACCGATCCGAGCAGCCCGACGACGTCCACCGGCGCGTCCAGCTCCAGGGTGACGGAGGTCTGCGAGCCGACGTCGAGGTTCAGCTCGCCGTCCTTCTTCTCGTGGGTGAAACGGTTCTCGCGCCGGACGGACGCGATCCGCTCCAGCGGCACGTCCACGTCGACGTGGGCGGCCTGCCGCACCCGGAGCCGGTCCCCGGACAGCACGTGCGGGCGGGTGGCGGAGGCCGCGTGCAGCCCGAGGACGAAGAGGACGGTGTAGACGTCGAGGACGAGGACGACCGCGTGGACCACCGGCCAGTCGGCCAGCAGCCACGACATGCCGGCCGTCTCGACCAGACAGACGAAGGCGAAGCCGTACATGAGGGCGGCCTGGTCCCGCGCGTGCGGGAACACACCTTCGGCGCCCGCCGTCCCGTGCCGCCGCCGCGCCGTCCACCGCCCGAGGCTCGCCATCAGCGCCAGCTCGTGCCCGATCAGCCGCAGCACCGGCTCCGGCACGAGCTCCGCCAGCGCCCGGCGCCGGGAGAGCCCCCGCCGCCGCAGCCGCACCCACACGACCGCCTCGGCGGCGAGCAGCGCGACCACCACCAGCTCCGCGCCGAGCAGCACGGACCCCGGCACCCGCACCCCGCCGAGCAGCAGCGCGAACAGCACCAGCTCGGCCGGGAGCACCGCGTAGGCGACCCCGCGCAGCACCCGCAGCACGGGCCCCCGCTCACTCCCCGCCACGACGACCACCCTCCCCGGACCGCTCCGACACCAGGGCCAGCGCCCGGCGGACGGCGGCCGCCTGGGCGGGGGCGAGCTCCGCGAAGAACACGTCGGCGAGTCCGCCGGCCCCCTCCGCGGGCGGCTCGAAGGAGCCGATCCCGTCCGGCAGCGCCCCGGCGAGCGCCGCCGCCGCCCCCTCGACCCGCGGATCGTCCGCCGGGGCGTCGGCCAGCGCGTCGAGGAGGCCGTACACGTCCCCCGCGCTCCCGGCGACCTCGTGCATCAGCCCCATCAGCCGGGCGCGCTCCTCCTCGGGCACGACGGTGTCGAGCAGCGCGAGGATCTCCCGGTCCTTCACCGCCATCGGCGAGTCCGGCAGCTCGCCGACCCCGGCGAGCAGCGCGGCCAGCTCCGGCGAGACCGGCCCCTCGGCGGTGAGCCGTCCGGCGCGCGCCTCGCCGAGCAGCCCGGCCAGCCGCGCCCGCCGCCCGCGGATCACCGCCTCCTGGCGGGCGAGGTCCGCGTCCAGTTCCTCCAGCACGTCCACCAGCTCCCGCCCCTCGTCGTCCGCGAGCACGTCCCGCACCTCGTCGAGCCCGAGCCCCAGCTCGGTCAGCCGCCGCACCCGGGCGAGCAGCACGGCGTCCCGGATGCCGTACTCCCGGTACCCGTTGGCCAGCCGCGCGGGCTCGGGCAGCAGCCCCAGATGGTGGTAGTGCCGCACCGCGCGGGGGGTGACCCCGACGAGCGCGGCGATCTCGCCGATACGCATGTCCTCAGTAGAAACCCTGACGTCGCGGCAAGGTCAAGCGGTCGAGGGCCGCCCTCCCCTGCAGGTAGCATGGGCGGCACGGCAGACGAGCCGGGCGGGCGGCCGCGTGGGGGTCTTCGGATCCTCCCGAGGAACGTCCGGGCTCCACAGAGCAGGGTGGTGGCTAACGGCCACCCGGGGTGACCCGCGGGACAGTGCCACAGAGAACAGACCGCCGGGGGCCTCGGCCCACGGTAAGGGTGAAACGGTGGTGTAAGAGACCACCAGCGCCTGAGGTGACTCAGGCGGCTAGGTAAACCCCACCCGGAGCAAGGTCAAGAGGGGACACCCCGGTGTCCCTGCGCGAATGATCGAGGGCTGCTCGCCCGAGTTCGCGGGTAGACCGCACGAGGCCGGCGGCGACGCCGGCCCTAGATGGATGGCCGTCACCCCGACGACCGCGAGGTCCCGGGGTACAGAACCCGGCGTACAGCCCGACTCGTCTGCCCCTCAGGGCCCCCACGGGGGCCCTTTCCTGTCGGTCGGGGGGCGCGGACTCCCGGCCGGGCCACCGGCGGACGCCGGTCAGGCGGGATCCACCAGGCCGTCCAGCATCTTCTCCAGAGGTCGTTGTCCGCGTGGAAGCCGGCGATCGACGCGGCGATGTTCTCCTGTCGGTCCATGCCCCGCCAGGAGAGGGGTGGCCCGCTTCGCGGGCGAGTCGGGCGAGGAAAGAGGGCAGGTCGCGGCGGGGCGGTGACCGCCCCTCCGCGCGGCCCGACGACCCGTCCGCCCCCCGGGGCTCCTTCGCCGGGCCGTTCTCGCGGGGGCGGGGCCGCTCAGACCAGCACCTCCACCGTCCAGTGCGGCTCGCGGTCGTCCGTGCGGACGACGACCGGCTTCGGGTCCGGGGAGCGGTCCTCGAAGAGGTCGCGGCCGAGGGCGAGGCCGTTGTGGGTGAGGACGTACGTGCCGGTGGTGAGGCCGGCGAGGGAGCGGACGGGCTCGGCGCCGTCGGGCGTGACGCGGTGGAGGCGCCAGACCGAGGCGGGGGAGGCGTCGGGGCGGACCAGGGCCGGGGCGCGGTCGGTGCCCGGAGCGGTGACGGAGTCCTCGGTGCCCTTGACGGTGAGGCGGAAGCCGCCGTCCGCCGCGCCGACCGCCCACTCGGCGGTGTGCCGCCCGTCGTCCGGGAAGGCGGCGAGCCGTCCCTCGTGGACCCCGACCGGGGCCCCCTTCGCGTACAGCCTGACGATCCGGTCGTGCTCCGACATCGTTCCTCCAGCGGGGCGGGGGCCTGGTCCCCCGATACTGCCCGGGGCGGCCGCCGGGGCGCCGGAGGCTGCCGGGGGCCGGTGCGGGGCTCGCCCGACTGGCCCATCCCGGGCGCCGGAGCGGGCCGCCGGGCCGCCCGGCGGGTACGGCTGGTCCATGACCATTCCTGTGGACCGGCTCACCGAGCCCGCCGTGCGCGCCTTCGTCGCCGCCCTGAACGCCAACGACCGGGAGGCCTTCGCCGGGGCGCTCGCGCCCGGCGCGACCATGTCCGACGACGGATCGGAGCGGGACCTGCGGGAGTGGACCGAGAGGGAGGTGTTCTCCTCCCGGGGGCGGATGGCGGTGGAGAGCGAGGACGAGGGCGGGGTCGCCCTCGTCGCCACCTACACGAACGACACCTGGGGGTCGATGCGGACCGCCTGGCGGTTCACCGTCGAGGGCGGGAAGGTGGCCCGCTTCGAGACCGGGCAGGCGCCCGCCTCGTAGCCCGTGGCCCGTGGCCCGTGGCCCGTGGCCCGTGGCCCGTGGCCGTGGCCCGTGGCCGTGGCCCGTGGCCGTGGCCCGTAGCCCCGGGGCCCTGCCGCCGGGGTCCGCCCCGAGCTCCTCCTCCGTCAGCCCCGGCCGATGTAGGGCATCGCCGTGGCCATGACCGTGGCGAACTGCACGTTCGCCTCCAGGGGGAGGGCCGCCATGTGGACCACCGTCGCGGCCACGTCCGCCGCGTCCATGACCGGCTCCGCCGCCAGCCGGCCGTCGGCCTGGAGGATGCCGGTCTGCATGCGGGCCGTCATCTCGGTCGCCGCGTTGCCGATGTCGATCTGGCCGCAGGCGATCCGGTGGGGGCGGCCGTCCAGCGAGAGCGACCTGGTCAGGCCGGTCATGGCGTGCTTGGTGGCGGTGTACGCGATCGAGTGCGGGCGCGGCACGTGGGCGGAGATCGAGCCGTTGTTGATGATGCGGCCGCCCTGCGGGGACTGCTCCTTCATGGCCCGGAAGGCGGCCTGCGCGCAGAGGAAGGCGCCCGTCAGGTTGACGTCGACGACCGTGCGCCAGGTGTCGTAGGACAGCTCCTCGACGGGGGTGCCGCCGCCCGCGAACGTCCCCGCGTTGTTGAAGAGCAGGTCGACGCGGCCGAAGCGGTCCCGCACCGCGTCGAAGAGGGCCGCCACCGCCTCCGGTGACGTCACGTCCGTCGGGACGCGGAGGACGCGGTCGTCCGCCAGGCCCCCGGCCGTCTCCTCCAGGGGCGCGAGCCGCCGCCCCGCGAGCGCCACCGACCAGCCCGCCTCCGCGAGGGCCCGTGCCACGCTCCGGCCGATGCCCGAACCCGCTCCCGTCACCACAGCGACGCCCATGCCGAACCCACCTTCCAGCTTCGTGTCGCCCCCGGCCGGGCAGCGTACGCCAGACGCGTGCCCCATGAACTCATCCGTCCGACACGTGGATGACCTGTCCCCGACAATGCGATGTCGCTCCGGCCCCCTCGAATACCGACGGACACCAACCGTCAGGGGAGGGGCACATGACACCCGCACCGCAGTACGGCGAGGAACTCCGCGCCGCCGCACGCCACTTCGGCCGCCGCCGGTTCCTCACCGTCACCGGCGCCGCCGCCGCGCTGGCCTTCGCCACCCAGCTGCCCGCCGCCGGCACGGCCGCCGCCGCGGAGCTGGACGGCCGCCGCATCACCGAGGACCCCTTCACCCTCGGCGTCGCCTCCGGCGACCCGCACCCCGGCTCCGTCCTGCTGTGGACCCGGCTGGCCCCCCGCCCCTTCGAGCCCGGCGGCGGCCTGCCCGCCGAGCGGGTGTCCGTCCACTGGGAGCTCGCCCGCGACGAGCGCTTCACCCGGCCCGTGCGGCGCGGACGCGCCACCGCGCACCCGGAGTTCGGCCACGCCGTGCACGTGGAGGTGGAACACCTGGAGTCGGGACGGGAGTTCTTCTACCGGTTCCGGGCGGGGGAGTGGACCAGCCCGACCGGGCGGACCCGCACCGCGCCCGCGCCCTGGGCCCGGCCGGCGGGGCTGCGGCTCGGCGCCGTCTCCTGCCAGGCCTACCACGACGGGTACTTCACGGCCTACCGGCACCTCGCCGACGAGGACCTCGACGTCGTGTTCCACCTCGGCGACTACCTCTACGAGTACGCCGTCAACGCCACCGGCGGCGCCCGCGCCCACACCGACCGCACCCTCCCGGCCGTCTTCGACCGCGAGACGCTCACCCTGGAGGACTACCGGCTCCGGTACGGCCTCTACAAGTCGGACCCCGACCTGCGGGCCGCGCACGCCGCGCACCCCTTCGTCGTCACCTGGGACGACCACGAGACCGAGAACAACTACGCGGGCGGCACCCCCGAGAACGGCGTCCCGCCGGAGGAGTTCCTGCTCCGCCGCGCCGCCGCCTACCGCGCCTACTGGGAGCACCAGCCGCTGCGCCGCCCCCAGCTGCCGGAAGGTCCGGACATGCGGCTGTACCGGCGGCTGCGGTTCGGCCGGCTGGCCCAGTTCGACATCCTCGACACCCGCCAGTACCGCTCCGACCAGGCCTACGGCGACGGCTGGCAGGTCCCGGGCCCGCTCTCCGAGGACCCGGCCCGCACGATGACCGGCGCCGCCCAGGAGCGCTGGCTCCTCGACGGCTGGCGCACCTCCGGAGCCCGCTGGAACGTCCTGCCCCAGCAGGTCGTGTTCGCCGAGCGCCGCGACCGCCCCACCGCCGACTTCAAGCTCTCCATGGACTCCTGGGACGGTTACCCGGCCTCG
This sequence comes from Streptomyces omiyaensis, assembly GCF_014650895.1. Classification (GTDB taxonomy): domain Bacteria; phylum Actinomycetota; class Actinomycetes; order Streptomycetales; family Streptomycetaceae; genus Streptomyces; species Streptomyces omiyaensis. The sequence goes on along the minus strand of NZ_BMVV01000037.1, from coordinate 24,534 downwards.
CGGCGGCGGATCCTCGCGGGCGCCGAGTCCGCCGGGGTGGAGAACCTGATGGTGCTCACCGGCGACGTGCACGTCGGCTACGGCTTCGACCTCAAGGCCGACTTCCGCGACCCGGACTCGCGGACCGTCGGCACCGAGATCGTCGCCACCTCGATCGCCAGCGGCAAGGACGGCGCCGACCGCCCGTCGAACTACGACAAGCTCCTCCAGGCCAACCCGCACCTGAGGTTCTTCAACGGGCGGCGCGGCTACGTCACCGTGGCCCTCGGCGAGGAGAGCGCCCGCGCCGACTTCCGCACGGTCCCGTACGTGACGAGGCCGGGCGCCCCGGTCACCACCGCCGGCTCCTTCGTGACGGAGGCGGGCGCCCCGGGGCTCACGCCCGCGTGAGCTCCGCCTCCTGCGGGTAGCGGACGCCGACGCGGTCCCGCACCGCGTCGAGCGTCCGCATCACCGCGAGCGTGCCGTCCAGCGGGACCAGCGGCGACTCGGTCTCCCCGGCCCGCAGGCAGCGCATGACCTCGGCGGCCTCGTGGCGCAGCGAGTGCGGGTCGTCGGCGTTGGCGAACTCCTCGGGCTCGGCGCCCTCCCGGTACAGCGTGAACCGCTCCGGGGAGAAGAAGCCGCGCGGCACCTCGATCCGGCCCTTCGTGCCGGTCACCGAGGCGGTCAGCGGGGTGTCCGCCTCCAGCGAGCAGGAGAGCAGCGCCGACGCGCCGGACTCCCAGCCCAGCAGCATGCCGGTGTTCAGGTCGACGCCCTCGGAGGAGATCCGCGCGTGGGCCTGCACCGAGTCCGGCTCGCCGAGCAGCAGCTGGGCGAACGCCACCGGGTAGACGCCCAGGTCGAGCAGGGCCCCGCCGCCGACCGCGGGGTCCCGCAGCCGGTGGCCGGGGGCGAAGGGGCCGGGGATCCCGAAGTCGGCCTGGACGGTCCGGACCTCGCCGACCGCCCCGTCCCGGACCAGCCCGGCCAGCGTCCGGATCAGCGGGTTGCAGTACATCCACATGGCCTCCATGAGGAAGAGGCCGCGGTCCCGGGCGAGGCCGACCAGCTCCCCGGCCTCCCGGGCGTTCAGCGTGAAGGCCTTCTCGCACAGGACCGGCTTGCCCGCCTCCAGGGCGAGCCCGGCGGCCCGGCGGTGGGCGTGGTGCGGCGTCGCCACGTACACCACGTCGACCTCGGGGTCGGCGAGGAGCCCGTCCCAGCCGCCGTACGCCCGGGCGATGCCGAGCCGGTCCGCGAAGGACCGCGCGGACGCCTCCGTGCGCGACGCCACGGCCACCACCTCGGCGCCGTCCAGCCCCGCCAGGTCCGTCGCGAACCGTTCGGCTATGCCGCCGGTCGCCAGAACGCCCCACCGCACCACGTCGTCGCTCATGCCGTGCCACCCCACAGGTATCGACCAGTCCGATCGAGCTGAGAGCATAGGCAAGGTTTCAACGAAATGGAGCAGTCGATGCCGGAGAGCGGCCAGAAAACAACACAAGGACACATAGCCGGGCCCTCTCCGGCGGCCCCCGCCTCCGCCGCGCAGCGGGCCGGGCTGCTCGTCACCCTCGTGCTGGGCGGCCTCACCGCCCTCCCGCCGCTGTCCATGGACATGTACCTGCCGGCGCTGCCGGAGGTCACCCGCTCGCTGACCGCCCCCGCCGCCACCGTCCAGCTCACCCTCACCGCCTGCCTCGCCGGCATGGCGCTCGGCCAGCTCGTCGTCGGCCCCATGAGCGACAAGTGGGGGCGCCGCCGGCCGCTCCTCGCCGGCATGGTCGTCTACGTCCTCGCCACCGCCGTCTGCGCCTTCGCCCCCAGTGCCGAGCTCCTCATCGCCTTCCGTCTCCTCCAGGGCCTCGCGGGCGCCGCCGGCATCGTCATCGCCCGCGCCGTCGTCCGCGACCTCTACGAGGGCGTCGAGATGGCCCGCTTCTTCTCCACCCTGATGCTGATCTCCGGCGTCGCCCCGATCATCGCGCCGCTCATCGGCGGCCAGATCCTGCGGATCACCGACTGGCGGGGCGTCTTCCACGTCCTCGCCGTCATCGGAGTCCTGCTCACCCTCGTCGTCCGGCGCTTCCTGCACGAGACCCTGCCCCCGGAGCGGCGCCAGAAAGGCGGTGTCGGGCAGGCCCTGAGGACCATGCGGGGACTGCTCGCCGACCGCGTCTTCACCGGCTACATGCTCGCCGGCGGCCTCGCCTTCGCCGCCCTCTTCGCCTACATCTCCGCCTCGCCCTTCGTCGTCCAGGAGATCTACGGCGCCTCCCCGCAGACCTTCAGCCTCCTCTTCGGGCTCAACTCCATCGGCCTCGTCGCCGTCGGCCAGGTCAACGGCAAACTGCTCGTCGGCCGGGTCAGCCTCGACAAGGCGCTCGGCTGGGGCCTCTCGGTCATCCTGCTCGCCTCGGTGGCGCTGCTCCTGATGACCTCCGGCGCCTTCGGCGAGGTGGGCCTCGTCCCGATCGCCGCCGGCCTCTTCGTCCTCATGTCCGCGATGGGCCTGGCGATGCCGAACACCAACGCGCAGGCGCTGATGCGCACCCCGCACGCCGCCGGCTCGGCCTCCGCGCTCCTCGGCACCTCCTCCTTCCTCATCGGGGCGGTCGCCTCCCCGCTGGTCGGCATCGCGGGCGAGCGGACCGCCGTCCCCATGGCCGTCGTCCAGCTCGTCTGCGCGGCCGCCGCCCTGGCCTGCTTCCTCCTCCTGTGCCGACCCTGGCGCGCCGCCACCCCCTGACCCTCCCCCCTGCGCGCCCGCGCGGAGCCCTCGCCCTGCCCGGGCAGGGCACGGCGCCGCCTAGACTGGATCGGTGAACGCCTCCGCCCCCTCCGCCGAGTCCCTGCGCGCCGCCCTGGCCGGGCTGCTGGACGGACTGCCGCCCACGCAGGCCGCGAAGGCGGTGGAGCGGCTGATCACGCACTACCGGGGGACGACGCCCACCGACGCGCCCGTCCTCCGCGACCGGTCCGACGTCGCCGCGTACGCCGCCTACCGGATGCCCGCCACCTTCGAGGCGGCCCGGGGCGCCCTGGACGCGCTGCGGGCCGCCGCCCCGGAGTGGGTGCCGGGCACCCACACCGACGTCGGCGGCGGGACCGGCGCCGCGAGCTGGGCCGTCGCCGAGGCCTGGGACGGGGCCGCGCCGCGCACCACCGTCCTCGACTGGGCCGAGCCCGCGCTCGGGCTCGGACGGGAGCTGGCCCGGGGCGTGCTGGACGCCGCGTGGCACCGCGAGCGCATCGGCACCGCGCTGCGCCTCGCCGACACCGACCTGGTCACCGTCTCGTACGTGCTCAAGGAGCTCACCGGGGCCGACCGGGCGGCGCTCGTCACCGAGGCGGCCCGCGCGGCGCGCGGGGCCGTCGTGATCGTGGAGCCGGGCACCCCGGACGGCTACGAGCGGATCATCGCCGCCCGCGCCCTGCTGGTCGACGCCGGCCTCACCGTCGCCGCGCCCTGCCCGCACAGCGGCGCCTGCCCCATCGAGCCCGGCACCGACTGGTGCCACTTCGCGGCGCGGGTCAGCCGCTCCTCGCTGCACCGGCGGGTGAAGGGCGGCTCGCTGCCGTACGAGGACGAGAAGTACGCGTACGTGGCCGCCACCAGGTTCCCGGTGACCCCGGCCCCCGCCCGCGTCGTCCGCAAGCCGCAGCTCCGCAAGGGCCTGGTCCTGCTCGACCTCTGCGCCCCGGAGGGCCTCGGCCGCGAGACCGTCACCAAGCGCCACGGGCCCCTCTACAAGCAGGCCCGTGACGCCGAGTGGGGCGACTCCTGGCCGCCGGAGGCGGACGTCTAGGGCCGCAGCTCCTGGGTGCAGCACTTCACGCTGCCGCCGCCCTTGAGCAGTTCGCCGAGGTCCATGCCGACCGGCTCGAAGCCGCGGGCCCGCAGGGGGTCGAGGAGGCCGGTCGCCGTCTGCGGGAGCAGGACGTGCCGGCCGTCGCTGACCGCGTTGAGGCCGAGCGCCGCCGCGTCCTCCTCGGTGGCCAGGAGGGCGCCGGGGAAGAGCCGGGCGAGGACGGCGCGGCTGCCGGGGGAGAAGGCGCCGGGGTAGTACATGATCTCGTCGCCCGCCTCGTCGAGGACGCACAGCGCCGTGTCGAGGTGGTAGTAGCGCGGATCCACCAGCTCCAGGCCGATCACCGGCCGGCCGAAGAACTCCTGGGCCTCGCCGTGGGAGAGCGGGCTGGAGCGGAAGCCGGTGCCCGCCAGGATCCAGGAGGCGGTCACGGCGAAGTCGCCCTCGCCCTCGTTGACGTGCTCCGGGATCCACAGGTCCTCCTCCGCCCAGCCGTTGCGGCGGAACCAGGCGAGGTGCGCGTCCGCCTCGGCGGTGCGCTCGGGGTGGGCGAACCGGGCGCCGAGCACCCGCCCGCCGACGACGGTCGCGCCGTTGGCCGCGAAGACCATGTCCGGGAGCGCCGGGTCGGGGTCGAGGAGTTCGACGGTGTGCCCGAGGGACAGGTAGCGGTCCCGCAGGTCCTCCCACTGGGCGAGGGCGAGCGGCAGGTCGACGGGCTTCGTCGGGTCCATCCAGGGGTTGATGGAGTACGTCACCGTGAAGTGCGCGGGTGGGCACATCAGGTAGCGGCGGGGCGAGGACTCGCGCGGAGTGGGGCGCAATCGGGCCTCCTCACGGACGGCGGCCCGCGGGGCGGGCCGTGGATCGGTGGAGCCATGGTCCGCTCTCGGAGCCCCGAGCGCAGTGGACCGTTCGGGTGGTTCGTCCTCCGCACACCTGGTCGACGCCCGGACGCCATCCGGCGAGACGTGGCGTCTCGTCCGGTGGTAGGTTGGGCGCCATGCCCGAGACCAAGGCCCCCGACGCCTCCCGCCGCAGCGAGCGCTCCCGCCGCGCCATCTTCGACGCCGCCCTCGCCCTCGTCTCCGAGACCGGCTACGCGAAGACCACCGTCGAGGGCATCGCCGCCCGCGCCGGCGTCGGCAAGCAGACCATCTACCGCTGGTGGCCGTCGAAGGCGGCCGTCCTCCTCGACGCCTTCCTCGACCTCGCCGCCCGCACCGCCGAGGAGGCCGGCGCGGCACAGGGGCAGACCGAGCTGCCCGACACCGGGGACCTCGCCGCCGACCTCCGGCTCGTCCTGCGCGCCACCGTCGACGAGCTCAACAACCCCCGGTACGACGCCCCCACCCGGGCCCTCGCCGCCGAGGGCTCCACCGACCCCGAGCTCGGCGCCCGCTTGACCGCCGCGCTGCTCGAACCCCAGCTCCAGGTCTTCGCCCGGCGCATCGAGGCCGCCCAGGCGGCCGGCCAGGCCGACCCGGCCGTCGACCCCCGGCTCGCCACCGAACTCCTCGTCGGCCCCCTCCACCACCGCTGGCTGCACCGCACCGGACCGCTCACCCACGCCTACGCCGACGCCCTCGTCGAGCACGCCCTGCGCGGCCTCACGCCCCGTCCGTGACGGGCGTGAGCGTCGTCACCGGCCCCGGTTCCCCACTCCGGTCACCCGGGGAGCAGGATGGTGGGACCATGGGCAGAGCCGAACGGGCGAGCATGAGCTGTGAGGGGATAGATGGGCGACGGCATCGGCCGCTACCGCGGCACGGAGGGCAAACTCGCACAGTGGCTGCGCAGGCGCCCGAAACGCACCGCGGCCGACGACGGGAACACCCGCGAGACGCTGCTCCTGGCCGTCGCCGCCGCCGGACTGCCCCTGGCCCCCGCCGCCCACCCCGTCGGCTACAGCTGTTCCTGTGAGCGGATCGGCTGTCCCACCCCCGGCCGCCACCCGGTCTCCTTCGCCTGGCAGACCCAGTCGACCACCGACCGCGCGCAGATCGAGCGCTGGGCGCGGAACGAGCCCGGGGCGAACTTCGTCACCGCCACCGGCATGGTCCACGACGTGCTCGACGTGCCGCTGGCCGCCGGCCGCGCCGCGCTGGACCGCCTCCTCGCCGAGGGCGTCGAGGTCGGACCCGTCGCCGAGTCCCCGGACAGCACCGGCGACGGCGGGCGGATGCTCTTCTTCACCGCCACCCGGGGCACCCCCGAGGACGAGGACGAGTGGTGGCCCTGCGAGCTGGACTGCCATCCCGAGACCATGGACGAGCATCCCGGCCTGCGCTGGCACTGCCGCGGCAGCTACGTCCTCGTCCCGCCCGCCCGGCTCCCCGGCGACGAGGACGACCACCCGGTCGTCGGCTGGGTCCGCGGCCCCGAGCACGCCCTGCCCGACCCGCTGAACCTCCTGGAGACCCTCACCGACGCCTGCGCCCGGCACGCCGCCGAGCGGGAGGCCGACGGGGACGACGAGCACGCCGCCCACGGCGTCGCCTGGCCCCTCACCCGCTGACCCGGCCCCGGGCGCCGCCCCGGTCCCGGCCCCCGACGCCGTCCGCCGCCCCGGAGCCGTGCGCCACGGGCCGCCGTCCCCGGAGGGCGTACGGAACGGGTCGTCCCCAAAGCCGTCCGACGGCGGCGGGCCCCGGGCCGCCTAGGAGCCCTCGACGGCCACCACGCCCTGGAGCCGGCCCGCGAACGCGACCGCGTCGCGCTCCGTGCCCGCCGGCTTCACCACGACGGCCTGGCTCGACACCCACTCCTTGGTGACCGTGTTCACGACCTCGCCCTTCATCAGGGCCTTCAGGTCCGGGCCCACCTTCGGCCGGTAGCCCTTCGCGGTCGTCTGCCGTTCGAAGTGGCGGCTCGCGAAGAAGATGAGCGCCCCGCCGTCCTCCGTCCGCAGCGCCAGCGGCGCGAAGTCGCCGGAGTCGGCGGCCCGGTCGATGAACTGCGTGGCCAGGCCGGGCCGCTGCGCGGTGCGGGCCCGCTTCTCGCGCCACTCGCTGGTGTGCGGTCCGGCGGCGAAGGGGCTCGCCCCGCCGTCCTTCAGATAGGCGGTGTACCGCCCGCTCAGCGCGCCCGGGGCGACGGCGAGCGCGTCCGTGCCGGCGGCGACCGCCACCGCGTCGCCCTGCTCCTCGGCGAACCGGGGCAGCCCGTCCCGGCCGGTGATCACCAGGTGGGCGGCCTTCCAGGTGTCGTCCGGGCCGTTGCGGACGAAGGCCACCAGCCAGCGGTTGTCCTTCCCGGCCGTGCCGTCGTCCCGGTTGGCGTCGGTGTCCGCGACGAACCAGCGCGGCCAGCCCGCCTTGCGGGGGACCAGGAAGCGGGCGTCGCGCAGCTCCAGCGGCCGGTGGTCCGGGTTGCCCCCCGGCTGGGTCACCGACCTCGACTTCAGGCCGGCCTGGTTGATCGCCCCCAGCGGGCCCGTCACCTGACGGGCGGCGAGCGCCGGGTCGTTGGCCTTGTCGGCCCGGTTGAAGGCGGTGACGAACCCCGTCAGCGCGGCCGCCGCCTCCTCCGCCGTCGCGCCCGGCACCACCGCGGTCCCGCCGTGGACGGTCACGCAGCCGCTCGCCGTCAGTGCCACGGCGGTCGCCGCGGCGACGGACGCCAGGGCCCGGGCGGGACGCCGTCCCGGCCGCTCCTCAGACCGCCGGGTCTGCCGCTCCAGCCTCAGCCTTCTCATCGGTCGCCTTCTGCTTCTCCACGCGCACGGACGGACCCGACCCTATCGGGGAGAGGAAGAGCGCGAGCGTCGGGACCAGATACAGCGCCCACACCGTGACCTGAAGGACCGTCGGATCGGGCTGGAAGTTGAGGACGCCCTTGAGGAGCGTGCCGTACCAGCTGTCCGGCGGGACGGCCGCCGAGACGTCGAAGGCCTTGTCGGCGAGGCCGCCGAGGAAGCGCGCCTCCTGGAGGTCGTGCACGCCGTACGCGAGGACGCCCGCCGCCACCACGACCAGCATCCCGCCGGTCCAGGTGAAGAACCTCGCCAGGTCGATCCGCACCGCGCCCCGGTAGAAGAGCCATCCCAGCAGCACCGCCGTCGCCAGGCCGAGCACCACGCCGGCCAGCGGCGCGTGGCTGCCGTCGGAGGAGGCCCGTACCGACGCCCACACGAACAGGGCGGTCTCCAGCCCTTCCCGGCCCACCGCCAGGAAGGCGGTGGCGACCAGCGCGCCGGTCCCCGTCGCCAGGGCCGCGTCCAGCTTGCCGTGCAGCTCCGCCCGCAGGTTCCGGGCGGTCCTGCGCATCCAGAAGACCATCCAGGTCACCAGGACCACGGCGAGGATCGACAGCGAGCCGCCGAGCAGCTCCTGCGCCTCGAAGGTCAGCTCCTGCGAGCCGAACTCCAGGCCGGCGCCGAAGGCGAGCGCGATGCCGACGGCCACGCCGATGCCCGTCCAGACCGGCCTCAGGGCGTCCCGGCGGCCGGTCTTGACCAGGTAGGCGATGAGGACGCAGACGACGAGGCTGGCCTCCAGGCCTTCGCGCAGGCCGATCAGATAGTTGCCGAACACGCCGGATACCTCCCAGGGTTACGAGAAAAGGCCGCGGCCCCACCAGTCGTCCGCGTCGCGGACGCCGGGCGGGACGGCGAAGACCGCCGAACCGACGTGCTGGATGTACTCGTTGAGGGCGTCGGACCGGGACAGGGCGGTCTGCACCGGGACGAAGCCGGAGCGCACGTCCCGCTGGTAGGCGAGGAAGAACAGGCCCGCGTCGAGCCGGCCGAGGCCGTCGGTGCCGTCGGTGAAGGAGTAGCCGCGGCGCAGCAGCCGCGCCCCGCCGTTGGCGTCCGGGTGGGCGAGGCGGACGTGGGAGTCCGGCTTCATCGCCTTGAGGAAGGGCTCGTCGTGCTCCTTCGCCTTCCCGACGGGCGCGCCCTCCTTCTTGTCCCGGCCGAAGATGTCCTCCTGCTCGGCGAGCGGGGTGCGGTCCCAGGTCTCGACGTTCATCCGGATCCGGCGGGCGACCAGGTAGGAGCCCCCGGCCATCCAGGAGCCGCCGCCGGCGGCGTCCTTCGCGCCGACCCAGACGTGCCGGTCCAGGGCGGCGGTGTCGGTGCCGGGGACGTTGCGGGTGCCGTCCTTGAAGCCGAAGAGGTTGCGCGGGGTCTGCGCGTCCGGGGTGGTCGAGGAGGTCTTGCCGAAGCCCAGCTGGGACCAGCGGACCGCGACGGTGCCGAAGCCGATGCGGGCGAGGTTGCGGACGGCGTGCACGGCGACCTGCGGGTCGTCGGCGCAGGCCTGCACGCACAGGTCGCCGCCGCTGCGCGCCGGGTCGAGGTTGTCGCCCGGGAAGCGGGGCAGCTCCACCAGGGCGCCGGGCCGGCGGTCCTTCAGGCCGAACCGCCCGTCGAAGAGGGAGGGGCCGAAGCCGAGGGTGAGGGTGAGGCGGGAGGGCTTGAGGCCGAGCGCCTCGCCGGTGTCGTCCGGCGGCGCCTCCGGCAGTCCGCCGTGGGCGCCCTCGCCGACCTCGCGGCCCGCGGCCATCCGCTCGGCGGCCCGGGTCCACTCCGTCAGGAGCCGCACCAGCTTCTCGCGGTCGCCGGTGGTGACGTCGAAGGAGGCGAAGTGCAGCCGGTCCTGGACGGGGGTGGCGATGCCGGCCTGGTGCGGGCCGTGGAAGGGGACGGCGGCGCCGCCGTCCGCGACGGGCGCCGTCGCGTCGCCGCCGCGCGCCAGTGCCGCGGCGCCGCCGGCGACGGCGGCGCCGAGGGCGAGGCCGCCGCCGGCGGCGAGGACGGTGCGGCGGCCCGGGCCGCCGGCGGTGGTCACTTGACGACCGCGGCGGCGAGCTTGGAGAGCGGCTCGGCCAGCGCGTTGACGCCGTCCGAGAGCTCCTTGCGCTCGGCCTTGCCGACCTTGTCGTAGGAGGTGAAGTCGTAACCGGTCTTGTCGGCGCGGTACTTGTCGAGCAGCGCGTTCAGCGCGGCGAACTGCCGGTCCAGCTCGCCGACGAGGGCGGGGTCGTTCTTCGAGGCGATCGGCTTGAGCAGGTCGAAGGACTTCTGGGCGCCCTCGACGTTGGCCTTGAAGTCGACCAGGTCGGTGTGGGAGTAGCGCTCCTCCTCACCGGTGACCTTGCCGGTGGCGACCTCGTCGAGGAGCTCCTTGGCGCCGTTGGCCATGGAGGTGGGGGTGATCTCGGCGGTACCGACGCGCTTCACCCAGTCCGCGAGGTCCGCGTCGAGCCGGTCGGCGAGCTGCCGCTCGCGGGTGGTGATCTTCTCGTCCTGCCAGAGCGCCTTCTCCAGGCGGTGCCAGCCGGTCCAGTCCTTCGCCGGGTCCTGGCCCTCCTCCAGGCCGTCCTCGCGGACGTCGACCTTCGGGTCGATGTCGCCGAAGGACTCGGCGACCGGCTCGGTGCGCTCCCAGCCGATGCGGGAGGGGGCGTAGGCCTTCTTCGCGGCCTCCAGGTCGCCGGCGCGGACCGCGTCGGTGAAGGCCTTCGCCCGCGGCAGCGTCTCCTCGGCCTGGGCCTGGACGTACTGGCGGTACGCCGCGACGGCGGCGTCCATCTCGGCGGAGCGCTTCGGGGCGACGGCCCCGCCGGTGAGGGTGACGGCCTGGCGGATGCCGGCGCCGGTCATGCCGGGCTTGCAGACGATCGCGTACGCGCCGGCCTTGATCTCGGCGGTGAGCGTGGCCCTGGTGCCGGGGCCGATGTTCTCGCGCTCGGCGACGATCCGGTCGTCCGGGTGGAGGACGTAGACCTCGGTGACCTTGGAGCCGCGGTTCTCCACCTCCAGGGTGACGTGGCCGGCCGGGAACTCCTTCCTCGACACCTCGCAGGAGTCGTCCTTGGCGGTGACGGTGATCCCGTCACCGGCCTTGGCGTCGCTCTTCGCGGTGCAGCCGGTGACGGCGGCCAGGACGGCGGCGCCCGCCAGGGCGGTGACGGCGGTGGTGCGGACGGCTCGCATGAAGGCTCCAGGACGGGGCGACGGGACGGGGATGCCGCTGGGGCGGACCCAACTCAACCGAGGCTTACCTCACTCGAAACGGTCCGTCCAGTGAGGTGCCTCTCACGTCCGGCGGAACGGACACGGGGCGGTCACGGGTCCGCCACGACCGCCCCATCCCGGGGTCAAGCACCGGTCAAGCGGGGCGATGTGACCCGATGTGCGCCGCGATCGGGTCCCGGTGCGGGACGACCTGCGGGACGCCCGTCCGCGGGTGCGGGAAGACCTCCACCGGCTGCCGGTAGACCCGGCTCAGCAGCTCCTCGCCGAACACCTCGGCGGGCGGCCCGTCGGCGGCCACTCCGCCCCCGTGCACGACCCCCACCCGGTCCGCGTGCGCCGCCGCGAGCCCCAGGTCGTGCAGGACGACCACCACCGCGTCCCCGGCCGCCGCCCGCTCCCGGCAGACCCGCAGCACCAGTTCCTGGTGGCGCAGGTCGAGCGCGGCGGTCGGCTCGTCGAGCAGCAGCAGCCCGGTCCGCTGGGCCAGCACCCGGGCGAGCGCCACCCGGGCCCGCTCCCCGCCGGAGAGCGCGGAGAAGGGGCGCGCGGCGAACTCCGTGACCTCGGTCGCGGCCATCGCCTCCGCCACCGCCGCCCCGTCCTCCGCCTCCCGCGCGGTCCCCGCCCACGGGGCCCGGCCCATCCGGACCACGTCCGCGACCGGGAAGGGGAAGGAGAGCTCGGCGGTCTGCGGCAGCACCGCCCGCCGCAGCGCCAGTTCGGGCGCGCTCCACTCCCCGGCGGCCCGGCCCCCGATCCGCACCGTCCCGGCCGCGGGCGCCAGGTCCCCGGCGAGCACCGACAGCAGCGTCGACTTCCCGGCGCCGTTGGGCCCCACCAGGGCCAGCACCTCGCCGGCGCGCACCCCGATCCGGGCCCCGTCGAGGACGGCCCGCCGCCCCCGCACCACGCGCACCCCGTCCGCCTCGGCGGCGAGGCCGCCCGGCTCCACGGGGGCCGGCAGCTCCCTCGTACGCCTCCGGAACAGCTCCTTCACGCCGCTCATGCCCAACCACCCTGCTTCCGACGGGTCCTGCGCAGCAGCCAGAAGAAGAACGGGCTGCCGATGAGGGCGGTGAGGACGCCCAGGGGGAGTTCGGCGGGGGCCGCGAGGGTGCGGGCCGCCAGGTCGCCGGCGGTGAGCGCGACCGCCCCGCCGAGCGCGCTGCCGGGGATCAGGAAGCGGTGCCCCGGGCCGTTCGCCATCCGCAGCACGTGCGGCACGACCAGGCCGACGAAGGTCACGATGCCGGAGACGGCGACCGCCGCCGCCGTCAGCAGCGCCACCACCAGGATCAGCGCGATCCGCAGCCGCTCCACCTCCACGCCCAGGTGCCGGGCGGGCCGCTCGCCGAGCGCGAGCAGGTCGAGCCGGCGGGCGTACAGCGGGGCGACGGCCAGGCCGAGCAGCGCGCACGGCAGCACCGCGAGCACCTTCGGCCAGGTGGCCTGCGCCAGCGAACCCAGCTGCCAGAAGGTGATCTGGCTGATCTGCGCGTTGTCCGCGAAGAAGAGGAAGAGCCCGATCAGCGCGCCCGCGAAGGCGGTCACGGCGATGCCGGTGAGGATCAGCGTGACGACCTCCGTCCGGCCGCCGGAGCGGGACATCGCGTAGACGAGGACCACCGTGACGAGCCCGCCCGCGAAGGCGAAGACGGTCACCGTCCAGGTGCCGAGGAACCCCGCGCCGAGCACGATCGCGCCGACCGCGCCGACGGCCGCGCCGGAGGAGATGCCGATGACGCCGGGTTCGGCGAGCGGGTTGCCGAAGACGCCCTGCATCAGGGCGCCGGCGCAGCCGAGGGAGGCGCCGACGAGGAGGGCGAGCACCACCCGGGGCAGCCGGATGTTCCACAGCACGCTCTCGGCGGTCCGGTCCAGGGCGTGCCCGCCGAGGCCGGTCCGGTGCTGGACCGAGGCGAGGACGTCGCCGAGCGGGATGCCGTACGCGCCGATGCCGGCGGACAGCAGGGCGAGCAGCAGCAGGGCGGCGAGCAGTCCGCCGGCGAGCAGGGCGGTGCGGCCGCGCCGGGGCGCGGGGCCGGGAGCCTTCCCGGGGTCCTCGGCGGCCGTCGGGCCCTCGGGGGAGGCCGCGCGCTCCCGGAGCGCCGTCACTTCCCCTCCCCGTAGAGCTGGTCCACCAGCGAGGCGAGCACCTGGTCGGTGCGCGGCCCGTAGTTGAGGAGGACGCCGTCGTCGACGGAGACGACCCGGCGGTCGGCTCCGGCCGGGGTCTCGGCGACGCCGGGGATCTTCACCAGTCCGTCGACCCCGCCGACGGACCGCAGGCCCTTGGTCATGACGAGGATCGCGTCGGGGGCTGCCTGGGCGAGGGCCTCGGTGGTGATGGGGGTGAAGTCCTTCTTCAGCCCCGACTCCTTGCCCGCGTCGACCGCGCCGGCCGCCTCCAGGAGCGAGCTCGCCCCGGACTCGGCGCCGCCGAGGAGGTAGACGGCTGCCGAACCGCGCACGTAGAGGAAGGCGACGCGCGGCCTGTCGGCGTGGGCGGGGATCTTCTCCCGCACGGCGTCGAGCCGTTCGGCGGTCCGCTCGCGCAGCTCCTCGCCGGCGGCGGGCACGCCGAGCGCGGCGGCCACGCCGTCGATGCGGCTGCCGACGTCGTCGAGGTCCTTGGCGGCCGGGACGACGACGAGCGGGACGCCCGCGTCGCGGATCTGGGCGATCGCCTCGGCGGGGCCGGTGGTGGACTCGGCGAGGACGAGGGTCGGCTTCAGGGAGAGGACGCTCTCGGCGGAGACGTCGTGGGCGCGGGTCACCACCGGGAGCCCCGCGGCCTGTTCGAAGGTGGCGGTGACGTCCTTGGCCACGACCCGGTCACCCAGGCCGAGGGTGAAGACGATCTCGCTGAGCGAGCCGCTGAGCGGCACGATCCGCTCGGCCGAGCCGACGGTCACCCGCCGGCCGTCGGCGGAGGCGACGGTGACGGGGAGCCGCGGGGAGTGCGGGGAGGCGAGCGGTTCGACCCGGTCGGGTGCGGCGGCCGCCGTCGCGCCGCGAGCGGGCTCGGGGCCGTCCCCGCCTCCGCATCCGGTCGCCGTGAGGGCGAGGGCGATTACTGCTGTCAGCGCTCCCGCTAGGCGAGTTCTGCGCACCGGACACCGTCCTGTCGTTCCGCTTCGGAGCTTCGTCGCCCGGCTTCGGTGGCAAGGGTTCCGGCCGGGACTGGCTGTAGCTTAGGTTAGCCTTACCTCACTCGCTAGCCCTCGGAGGGGTGCTCCATGCTGCTGTCCAGATCCGGCCGCGCGCTCGCCGCGACCGTGTTCGCGGCCCTGCTCGCCGCCCTCGTCCCGGCCGGCGCCGCGCACGCGGAGAGCCGCACGGTGCAGGGCGGCCGGCTCGACTGGGGCATCAAGTCCTCCTTCCAGGGCTACGTCACCGGACCGGTCGCGCAAGGAAGCTGGAGCCTCACCGGCGGCGCCGCCACGGTCGGCGCCCAGTACCGCTTCCACTCCGCGCAGGGCTCGTACGACCCCGCCACCGGCACCTTCGAAGCCGCCTTCGGCGGCGGCGTCCACTTCACCGGACACCGCAAGGCCGACGGCACGCACGAGCTCGACCTCACCATCAGCAGGCCCCGGATCCGGATCCAGGGCGGCGTCGGCACCCTCTACGCCGACATGGCGAGCAAGGCCAAGGGCAGCGGCCGCAAGACCGTCAGCTCCCGGGTCCCGCTCGCCACCCTGAACCTCGGCGGCATCGACATGCGCGGCGGCACCGGCTCCGTCTCGCTCGCCAACGTCCCCGCCACGCTCACCGCCCAGGGCGCCACCGCCTTCGCCGGCTACTACCCGGCCGGCACCGCGCTCGACCCGGTCAGCCTCACCGTGGACGTGCGGGCCGCCCCGGCGGCGAAGTCCCCGTCCAGCGCGCCGCCCACGACCGCCCCGCCGACGACCGCTCCCGCCACGGCCGCTCCGAGGCCCACGGCGACCGCCGGCGCCGCGCTGAAGACCGCCGCCGTCGACTGGGGCGTCCGCCGCACCTTCCGCGAGTACGTCACCGGCGCCATCGCGCAGGGGCAGTGGACCCTCGCCGGCGGAGCCCAGGACGGCGGAGCCCTCTTCCGCTTCCCCTCCGGCACCGGCCGCTTCGACCCCGGGGCGGGCACCCTCGACGCCGCCTTCGCCGGCAGCGTCCGCTTCACCGGCACCCACGTCGATCTCACCCTCGCCGGGGTCACCGTGAAGGTGGCCGGCGGCACCGGCACCCTCGCCGCCGACGTCACGAGCGCCGGGAAGACCGAGAAGAAGGTCCCCCTCGTCACCTTCCCCGCCCGCGGACTCGCGCCGAAGAACGGCCTCGCCGTCGTGACCGAGGCGCCCGCCACCCTCACCGAGGGCGGCGCCCGCGCCTTCGGCGGGATGTACAGGGCGGGCACCGTGATGGACCCGGTCTCCCTCGCCGTCTCCGTCGACGCGGCGGCCGCCCTCCCGGCCCTGCCCGACCTCGGCAGCGAGCCCACGGCCACCCCGTCCGCCGCGAGCCCCTCCGCCTCCGTCGCGCCGGTGACCGCCGCCGCCTCCTCGGACTCCGGCACGCCGGTCGGCGTCTACGCCGGGATCGGCGCGGGCCTCCTGGCCGTCGCCGCCGCCGCGTACGTGCTCCTCCTCCGCCGGCGCCGCACCCCGCAGCCGGCGGACGCGACCGGGCCGGCCGGCCCGGCCGGCCCGGTCGAGGCGCCCAAGCCCACCGACTGACCTCCCCCCTTCCCCAAGCCCCCCCGCACGGGCCCGCGCAGGACGCCCGTGCGCCGGTCCCCCACGCCCTCGTGCGCCCCCGCACCCCCCCGCCCCCCGTTCCCGCCTAGGAGACCCCCGACATGGCCACCCGTATGCGCCGTCCCGTCACTCTGGCCGCCGCCGTCACCACGGCCGCCGCCCTGAGCGCCGGGGCCCTGACCCTCGCGCTCCCCGCTGCCGCCGCCGACACCCCGGCTCCGCCGGTGTCCCTCGTGGACGGCACCCTGGACTGGGGCATCAAGCAGTCCTTCCGCAACTACCTCGCGCAGCCCTTCAGCAAGGGCAGGACGACGATGGAGGGCGGCGCGACCCAGGCCGCGGGCAACGGCGTCTTCACCTTCGCCGACGGCACCGGCACCTACGACACGACGAGCCACGCCACCGCCACCGCCTTCAAGGGCGGCGTCCACTTCGAGGCCCACGACGGCGCCCTCGACATCCGCATCTCGGACGTCAGGCTCAAGACCACCGGCTCCGCCGCCCCGACCGGCGAGATCACCGCCGACGTCGTCACCAAGGAGAAGGACGGCTCCTTCACCACCCGCGGCGACGTCTCCTTCGCCGCGCTCGACATGACCGGCATCCGCCCCGGCCAGGGCGCCGGCGGCGCGATGGTCTTCAAGGACATACCGGCCAGGCTCACCGAGAAGGGCGCCGCCGCGTTCGCCGGGTTCTACAAGGAGGGCGACGCCCTCGACGCCGCCACCCTCACGGTGAAGGCCGGCTCCCGCCCGACCCCGACGACGACGCCGCCCACCACCCCGCCCACCGCCACGCCGACGACCACCCCGCCGACCACGTCCCCGACCACGCCCCCGACCACCCCGCCCACCACCGCGCCGACCACCCCCACGACGGCCCCGACCACCACCGCGCCCACCACCCCGGCGCCGACGACCACCGCGCCGAGCCCGACCTCCACCACGACCGCGCCCGCCGAGGAGCCCGGCGTCGTCGCGGGCCGGCTCACCTGGGGCGTCCTGGAGCGCTGGCGGGTGTACGTCGCCGAGCGCTGCGGCGGCACCGTCACCCCGGCCGCCGGGGCGGCGAGGTCCGGCTCCGCGTACGCCTTCCAGGTCGACGAGGCCGAGCTCGACGCGGACGCCCGCACCCTCGCCGCCTCCTTCACCGGCCGCGTCGACTTCGTCTGCGCCGCGCACGGCATCGACTGGCGGATCGGTGGCGTGAACCTCGCCGCCGACGGCACCAGGGGCAGCATCACCGCCGACGTCACCACCGCCGACGGCACCAAGAAGGGCGTGCGCTTCGCCGAGCTCGACCTGGCGAAGGCCGACTGGACCCCGAAGAACGGGGTCGTCACCCTCGCCGCCCTCCCGGCGAAGCTGACCGCCGACGGCGCCGCCCTCTTCGCCGCCCCCGGCGGCGCGTCCTTCTACGACGCGGGGCTCGCCCTGGAGCCGGTGACCGTCTCCCTCGCCCTGGACAAGGACGCCACCCTGCCGCCCACCGGCACCACGGGCTCCACGGGTTCCACCGGCACCGGCGGCACCGGCGGCTCGGGCACCACCGGCGCCGGCACCACCGGAGCGGGCACGGTCGGCGGCGGCGGCACGGTCGGCGGCGCCGGGACCGTCGGCGGCTCCGGCGCGCTCGCCGCCACGGGCTCCTCCACCCCCACCGGCCTGCTGGCCGGCGCCGCCGCGCTCGTCGTCGCCGCCGGCGGGGCCGTCGTCGTCGCCGCCCGCCGCCGCACCGGCGGCGCCGAGGGCTGACCGGCCCGCCCCCCGAAGACCGCCACCCCCGAAGACCGCCACCCCCGAAGACCGCCACCCCCCGACAGGCAGGGCCGCACCCCGGAAACGGACGTGCGGCCCTGCCGCATGCCCCTGGATGGTTGAATTCCGCCATGAACACGACTGTCACCGACGTCACGGAGATCGACGTCCTGCGGGTCTTCTGCGCGGGCGACGGCCGCCACGGCAACGCCCTCGGCGTCGTACGGGACGGGCGCACCCACCCCGACGAGGCGTCCCGGCAGGCACTGGCCAAGGAACTCGGCTACAGCGAGACCGTGTTCGTCGACGACCCCGAGCGCGGCGTCGTCGACATCTACACCCCCGGACTGCGGCTCCCCTTCGCCGGCCACCCGCTGGTCGGCTCCGCCTGGCTGCTCGACCTGGAGGTGATCCGCCCGCCCGCCGGCGAGGTCTGGGTGCGCGGCGACGGCGAGTTCACCTGGATCGAGGCCCGCGCCGAGTGGGCGCCGCCGCGCACCCTGCGCCAGTACGGCTCCGCCGCCGAGGTGGAGGCCCTGGAGGTGCCGCCGCCGGGCGAGTGGATCTACGCCTGGGCGTGGGAGGAGGAGGCCGCCGGGCGGATCCGGGCCCGCGCCTTCCCCGGTCGCGGCGACGGCATCGACGAGGACGAGGCCACCGGCGCGGCGGCCCTGCTGCTCACCGCCGAGCTGGGCCGGGCCCTGAACATCACGCAGGGCCGGGGTTCGCAGCTGCTCACTGCCCCCGGCCCTGACGGCATCGTGGAGTTGGGCGGACGCGTCCGCCTGGAGGGGACCCTCATCCGGTGAGGGCCCCGGTCACGCGCTGAGCGGGAACTCGACGCCCAGCTCGCGGAAGACGGCGCTGTTGAAGGCGAAGGCCCGCTTGCACTCGTCGACGATCCGCTGCTTCTCCAGGTCGTCCGCGTTCACCCCGTCGAGGAGCTCCCGGTAGGTCCGCTTGAAGGCGGCCGGGTTCCCGATCGCGTCGAAGACGTAGAAGCGGACGCCGTCGCCCTTGCGGTCGAAGCCCCAGGTCCGCTCGGCCTTGTCGCGGATGATCTGACCGCCCGACAGGTCCCCGAGGTAGCGCGTGTAGTGGTGGGCGACGTAGCCCGCGGGCCAGGTGCGCGCGCACTCGGCGACCCGCTCCGCGTACGCCACCGTGGCGGGCAGCGCCGAGGCGCCGGCGCGCCACTGCGGGCCGCGCAGGTGGGCGAGGTCCGCCTCCAGGGCGGCCGTGCGGAAGAGCTCGGGCCGTATGAACGGCCCGGCGACCGGGTCCTCGCGCAGCGCCTCCGCGCCCTCCTCCAGCGCCCGGTACACGAACCAGAGCTGCTCGGTGTAGCGGGCGTAGGCGTCCACGCCGAGCCGCCCGCCGAGCAGGTCGCCCATGAAGGACGACGTCTCCGCCTCGGTGTGCTGCTCGTGCGAGGCGGTGCGGATCAGGGTGGAGAAGGGCGTGTCCAAGGCGTGCCTCCGGGACCGATGGGGCGGGAACCAGCTGACCCGATTCTGCAAGGTTAGGTTTACCTAAGTCAACTGGTTCCCGACGACCTGTCGGTAAAGAGGTACCCCGTGGAGGGTCAGGGCAACGTAAGAATCTCGGCTCCCGTCGCCGTCACCACGAGCGTGTGCTCGAACTGGGCGGTCCGCCTGCGGTCCTTGGTCACCACGGTCCAGCCGTCCTCCCACATGTCGTACTCGTGGGTGCCCAGCGTCAGCATCGGCTCGATCGTGAAGGTCATGCCGGGCTGGATGACGGTGGTGTGGTGGGGCGAGTCGTAGTGCGGGACGATCAGGCCGGAGTGGAAGGACGAGTTGATGCCGTGCCCCGTGAAGTCGCGCACGACGCCGTAGCCGAAGCGCTTGGCGTACGACTCGATGACCCGGCCGACGATGTTGATCTGCCGTCCCGGCTTCACTGCCTTGATCGCGCGGTTCAGCGACTCCCGGGTGCGCTCCACCAGCAGGCGCGACTCCTCGTCGACGTCCCCGCACAGGTAGGTGGCGTTGTTGTCGCCGTGGACGCCGCCGATGTACGCCGTCACGTCCAGGTTCACGATGTCGCCGTCGCGCAGCACCGTGGAGTCCGGGATGCCGTGGCAGATGACCTCGTTGACCGAGGCGCACAGCGACTTGGGGAAGCCCCGGTAGCCGAGGGTCGACGGATAGGCGCCGTGGTCGCACATGAACTCGTGCGCGACACGGTCGAGCTCGTCGGTGGTGACGCCCGGGGCGATGTGCTTGGCGGCCTCCTCCATCGCCTGCGCGGCGATGCGGCCGGCGATCCGCATCCGTTCGATCGTGTCGGAATCCTGCACCTCGGGCCCCGTGTACGGGGTGGGAGCGGGCTTCCCCACGTACTCGGGGCGGCGGATCGAGCCCGGGACGGAGCGGGTGGGGGAGAGCTCCCCCGGAACGAGAAGCGACTGGCCAGACATACCAGCGAGTCTAACGACCGCGTCTGGGGCAGCATGGTCCCGAGGGAAGGAGCCGACGACCATGGCCCTGTTCAAGAAGCGCACGGCCGGAAAGCCGGGCGAGTGGTACTACTGCCTGGAGCACAAGAAGGTCGAGGAAGGGCCCGAATGCCCGGCGAAGAACCGGTTCGGTCCCTACGCCACCCGTGAGGAGGCCGCCCACGCCATGGACACCGCCCGCGAGCGGAACCTGGAGTGGGAGACCGACCCGCGCTGGCACGACCGGCCCCGGCCGGAAGAGGGCCGGGACTGACGGCGGGCGGCCGGGACCCGGGTCACGCGGTCCCGGCCGCCGCCTCCTGCTGGGCCTTGCGGCGCAGGGCGTCCTCGTCCGTGGCGGAGTCGTAGCGGATCAGCTTCGGCAGGGCCAGGCACAGCAGCCCCACCGAGGCCACGCAGGCCACCCCGCCCGCCCACACGGCGCTGCGGGTGCCGGTCCAGCCCGCCATCACGCCCGCCCGCACCTGGCCCAGCTGCGGGCCCACGCTGTAGGAGAGCACCTCGATGCCCGCGAGGCGGCCGCGCAGCTCCTCCGGGATCGTCTGGTTCCAGATCGTCGAGCGCCCGAGCCCGCTCAGCATGTCGCCCATGCCCGCGAAGGCCAGGCACAGCAGCACCAGCCACACGTTCCCGAACCAGCCCGCGCCCGCGATCGCCAGGCCCCAGCCCGCCGCGCCGCCCGCCACGAGCAGCCCGTGCCGCCGGACCCGCGACGTCCAGCCGCTGGTCAGGCCGAGGACCAGCGAGCCGACCGAACCCGCCGCGTACATCAGCCCCAGCGCCCACGGCGCGTCCAGATCGTCCGCGAGGAAGGGGAAGACCGCGTTCGGGAAGGCGAAGAACATCGCGGCCATGTCGATCGCGTAGGTGCCCAGCAGCACCGGCCGCGACCAGGCGTACCGCGCGCCCTCCGCGATCGACCGCAGCGAGGGCTTCTCCGCGTCGTGCGCGGGCGGCGCGGGGGAGAGGCGGCGGCACATCAGCACCGACACCGCGAAGCCGGCGAGCGTCACCGCGTACGCCGGCGCGTGCCCCGCGTAGGCCACCACCAGGCCCGCCAGCGACGGACCCGCGATCGCGCCCAGCTGCCAGCGCAGCGAGTTCAGGGCCGCCGCCGCCGTCTGCTGCGCGTGCGGCACGATCCGCGCCATCAGCGAGTCCAGCGCGGGCCGCTGGAGCCCGGCCAGCGCGGAGACGCCCGCGGCGACCACGTACAGCGGCCACAGCAGCGGCTCCTCCAGCAGCGAGTTCAGGAGCAGCAGCAGCGCGAGGAGGCCGAGCCCCGCCTCGGTCCCCACGATCACCCGCCGCCGGTCCACCGCGTCCGCCAGCGCCCCGCCGTACAGGCCGAAGACCACCAGCGGCACCAGCTCCACCGCGCCCATTGCGCCCACCGCGAGCGGCGAGTCCGTCAGCTCCTTGATCTGCAGGGGCAGCGCGACCATCGCCATGGCACTGGCGAAGAAGGTGACGAGCCCCTGTCCCCACAGGAGCCGGAAGTCCCGTGAGGACCGCCAGGGGGCGGTGTCGGGAAGCACGGCGGCGAGCCGGGCGCGGAGCGTGGGCGGAGCGGAGGAGGACACGAGGAGCCATGTTCCGTCCGATGATCGCCCGAGGCAACCGGATTCCGCTACCAGCGTGCGGGAGGCGGGGCGGTCAGCCGGTCGGCCAGCCGGGCGAGGCGGTCGTGGAAGCGCCGGCCCCGCGGAGCCGGCAGCGCGTTCTCGCCCGCCGCCGCGCTCACCAGGTGCTGGAGCGTGTCCAGGTCCACCCCCGTCCCCTCGGCGACCGCCAGCGCCTCGTGCGCCAGCCCGTGGACCTCCGCGTCGCCGCCGTCCAGGGAGAGGACCGTCGCCCCCGCCCGGCGCGCGTCGTGGACCCGCTGGAGCAGCCCCGCCTCCGGCCGCTCCGGCGCCACGACGAGCAGCGTCGCGCCCCGGCCCGCCGCCTCCAGCCGGCCGAGCCCCACCGCCAGGTGCGCCGGGTCGCCCGGCCGCGCCCCGTGCCGCACCAGCGTGGGGGCCAGCTCGGGCAGCCCGGACCAGGCCGCCTCGTCCACCAGGTGCGCCGCCAGGTGCCAGGGCTCGTACTCCCGGGTGCCGACCAGCAGCAGCCCGCCCCGCTGCGGCACCACCGACGCCCGCAGCGTCCCGGCGAAGCGGCGGGCGGCCGCCGGCCACTCCGTCCCGGCGAGCACTTCCCGCAGCAAGGCGACCCGTACGGCATCCATGGCGCCGCATCCTGCCCCAGCCGCCGTCCGCGCGGGCGCCCTTGTCCCCGATCCACCCGAACGGGGACCGAACCGGTGGGTAGGGTCGCCCCATGACTTCCTCGACTCCTCCCCGTCCCCCCAAGGACCCCTGGGACCTCCCCGACGTCTCCGGACTCGTCGTCGGCGTCCTCGGCGGCACCGGCGACCAGGGCCGCGGCCTCGCCTACCGCCTCGCCGCCGCCGGCCAGCAGGTGATCATCGGCTCCCGCGCCGCCGACCGCGCCGAGGCCGTCGCCGCCGAGATCGGCCACGGCGTCCAGGGCGCCGACAACGCCGAGTGCGCCCGCCGCAGCGACGTCGTCATCGTGGCCGTCCCCTGGGACGGCCACACCAAGACCCTGGAATCGCTGCGCGAGGAGCTCGCCGGCAAGCTCGTCGTCGACTGCGTCAACCCGCTCGGCTTCGACAAGAAGGGCGCCTACGCCCTCAAGCCCGAGGAGGGCTCCGCCGCCGAGCAGGCCGCCGCGCTGCTCCCGGACTCCCGGGTCGCCGCCGCCTTCCACCACCTGTCCGCCGTCCTCCTCAAGGACACCTCGATCGCCGAGATCGACACCGACGTCATGGTCCTCGGCGAGGAGCGCGCCGACGTCGAGATCGTCCAGGCGCTCGCCGGCCGCATCCCCGGCATGCGCGGCGTCTTCGCCGGCCGGCTGCGCAACGCCCACCAGGTCGAGTCGCTCGTCGCCAACCTGATCTCGGTGAACCGCCGCTACAAGGCCCACGCGGGCCTGCGCGTCACCGACGTCTGAGCCGGCGCCGCGCCCGGGGCGGAGCCGGAGAACGGACGCTTCGGGGCATGGGGGACACTGGTCGGGCACCGCCCCGCCGCATCCGACAGGAGCCGACCCCCATGCCCCGTCTCGCCCTCTACGCCCTCGCGGTCTGCGCCCTGGCCGTCGCCGCGGCCGTGATCTCCTTCGTCAACGGCAGCTTCATCGGCGTCGTCTGGGTCCTCCTCGCGGGCCTCTCCTCCAACATGGCCTGGTACTACGTCCGCCGCGCGAAGGTCGAGAAGGCCGCCGCCGCACAGGGCTAGACCGGGCAGAACTCCGGCGCGCCCTGCCAGAAGCGGAACAGCTCCGAGCCGCAGTAGCGGGTCAGGCCGTCGACGCCGAGGGACCGCATCAGCGCGTCGACCGCGTCGAAGAAGGCCGTGTTCACGGCCGGCACGAAGAGCAGGGCGATCACGACGAAGAAGCCGTACGGCGCGTACGGCGCGATCTTCCGCTTCAGCCCGTACGACAGCCAGGGCTCGACGATCCCGTAGCCGTCGAGACCCGGCACCGGCAGCAGGTTCAGCAGCGCGGCCGTCACCTGGAGGAACGCCAGGAAGGCCAGCGCGTACCGGAAGGCGGCCGGCACCCCGTCCAGCGCGTCCAGCCAGAACGGGGCCGTGCACACCACCGCGAAGAGCACGTTCGCCAGCGGTCCCGCCGCCGACACCAGACTGTGCCGCCACCGCCCCCTGATCCGGCCCTGCTCGATGAAGACGGCACCGCCCGGCAGGCCGATCCCGCCCATGATCACGAAGAGCACCGGCAGGACCACGCTCAGGACGGCGTGGGTGTACGCGAACGGGTTCAGGGTCAGATAGCCCTTCGCGCCCACCGTGACGTCCCCGGCGTGCAGGGCGGTGCGGGCGTGCGCGTACTCGTGCAGACAGAGCGAGACGACCCACGCCGAGACGACGAACAGGAAGATCGCCAGGCCCGGCAGGGCCGCGAAGCCCGTCCACACCGCCCAGCCGGTGACCGCCATGACGGCGAGGACCGCCAGGAAGACGGGACTGATCCGGCGCTCCCCGCGACGGACGGCGGCCGAACTCATCAGGGACCCCCGGGCCTCGTACGGACTGTGTGCGGGAGAACGTACCGCCCCGCCCCCGGGTTCCCCCCGCTTCCCGGCGCCGACGTGCCCCTCACGGAGAATGGGGGGCGTGCGCTACTGCCTCCTGGGTCCGACCCGCGTGCTGACCGCCGACGGCCACGAGCTGCCCGTCGGCGGCCCCCGCGTCCGCGCCCTGCTCACCGCCCTCGCCCTGCGGCCCGGCCGGACCCTGCCCGTGCCCGCGCTGGTCGACGAGGTCTGGCACGGCGACGAGCCGCCCGCCGACGCCGTCGCCGCCCTCCAGGCCCTGGTCGGACGGCTCCGGAAGGCGCTCGGGCGGGACCGCGTCCACTCCGCAGAGGGCGGCTACCGCCTCGGCGCCGCCCGCGAGGACGTCGACCTGTTCCGCTTCGAGGCGCTCGCCGCCGACGGCTCCGCCGCGCTCGCCGCCGGGGACCCCGGCCGGGCCGCCGCCCTCCTCGACGAGGCCCTCGCCCTGTGGGCCGGACCGGCCCTCGCCGACCTGCCCGACCGGCACGCCGAGGCCGCCCGCTGGGCCGCCCGCCGCCTGGACGCCCGCCGTGCCCGGTTCGAGGCGGCGCTCGCGCTGGGCCGGGCCGCCGAGGTCCTGCCGGAGCTGACCGCGCTCTGTGCCGGGCGGCCGCTCGACGAGCC
>NZ_BMVV01000036.1 GCF_014650895.1 Streptomyces omiyaensis | reverse complement strand
CGCTCCGCGTGAGCGGAGCGGCTCGCTTCGCTCACCGCCGGCGGCACGCGCTCCGCGCCCGCCGCCCAACCGCAGGGCATCCGGCCCGCGTTGCGGGCCGGGGCCGGCCTCCAGCCGGCCCGTGGCCTCCGCTGCGCTCCAGCCACGAAAAGCGCAGCGACGGGGATGGAGCGCGGGTCAGACTCCCCCTACCGGCCAGGCGTGCCACGCTCCGCGCGGCCCACCCACAGGGCTCAGGCCACAAGCAGCAACAAGAGGAGAGGGGGTGACAGGTGGTCGGGAGGGTGAGAGGCCGAACACAGGTCGGGGCGGCATGGGTTGCCGGGGCGGGCCGGTGCTTCAAAGATAGGAGCTAGATTGAGACTGGAATGAGGGTCCGCCACCCCTGACCGGGAAATGCGGCGTGGATAACGATTGGGGAGAGGTGGGTTGAGGTTAGCGAGAAAAGTGCGCAATTGCCGGGAGAACCTGCCGGAAATAACGGTGTCGGAAACGGAGGGAAATGGAGTGGGAGCATTCGCGGGTGATTAGTCGAAACGGACCGGGTGGCGTTCGGGTGCTGGAGGGAATGAGAGCTGCGCGCGGCGGGGTATCTGTGTTCGGGGCCGTCGGTGGGCGAGGGCGACGCACCACGGTTGAGCCTCGCGCGCGCGTGCGCGTCTTACTGATAAAAGGGGCCCGCGAGGAAACCCGCTCTGACCTGCGGTTTTGTGAGGGGCTATGTGTTGCCCCTGACACATCGACCTGCGGTTTTGTGCCTCGCCCGACACAAGAGCACCGCATTTGGCCCCGGAAAGAGGTACAAACTGCGTTCGTGCTGGTCAGGGGCGTATTCGCCGGTCGGGTGGCGGGAGGTGATGTGTCGGCGTCGACACCAGGGGGCCACGCCGACAGGGACAAAGGTCCCCCTGGGCGGGGACAATCTCGGCTAGGGTGCCGGGCACCACACAAGATCGAGCAGCAGGAGCCAGGGTGGCCGGGGAAGCGAGTCGCTCCACCAGCAGAGGCCGGCGGTCGGCGAGCCGCGGTGAGCCCGTGACGTCGCCGCTGGCGGACAGCTTCGCCAGGGCCCTGGACCGGACGCCGCCGGAGCGCGGGCGGCCGGTGAAGTCGGCGAGCGTCGAGTACAAGTACCGCGAGCCCCACGACGCGTGGGGGCGCAGCGGCTACAGCATGGTCAGCAACGACTTCCTCGCCGACGTCCTGGCGGTGCTGATCGCCCGGTACGGCATGTCGCCCGTCCAGTCGGCCGTCCTGCTGTTCTGCATGGGCCGCCAGGTGGAGGGGCGGCTGCGGATCACCCACATCAAGGTCGCCCGCCACCTCGGGGTGGAGCGCGCGAACGTCACCCGGGCGCTGGGCAGCCTGGAGAACTGGCACATGATCCAGCGCAGGGCGAACTCGCTGATCGTGGTCAACCCGCTGATCTGCTTCAAGGGCAACGGCGACCTTCAGCGCGAGGCCCTGGAACAGCTGCGGCAGGACGCCAGGGCGGCGCTCAGGAAGCACTTCCCGGAGATGCGGGAAGATGTTGAGGCGCTGGAGCAGGCGGCGAGCGAGAGCTTCCCGGAGTTCGCGCGGCCGGCGGTTCCGGAGCCGCGCACGCGGCAGCTGGCGTTCGGCGACAACGACGTGGAGGAGCGAGCATGCTGATCCAGGCCACCCTCGGGTTCGCGCAGCTGCACCGTCTGGAGCTCTCCAAGGCCGCCTACGACCTTCTCAGCGCGATGATGGAGGTCCAGCGCCCTGGCGGCGAGGTGAACGCCTCACAGGCCGAGCTGCGGGCGCGCGTGGGGCTCAGCAAGAACCGCACGTCGATCGCGATGAGCCAGCTGGTCGAGCGGAACGTCGTCCTGCGCCCCGAGGGCCGCTACCGCAGCTACTTCATCCACCCGTACTTCGCCGGGTACGCCACGGTCGAAGAGATGGAGGGGGCGCTGCGCGAGGCCACCGAGGCCATCAAGGCCGGCGCCCTGGCCGCGCCGGAGGTCCCCACCCCGCCCGCCCCGCAACGGCACCTGTCCGCCGTGCCTACGCGTCGCAGCGCTTGACCGGCCGCCCGGCCGGGCGACCGCCCGGGTGACACGACATCAGCGGCGCCGCACCCTTCAACGGGGCGCGGCGCCGTTCTCGTGCGCTGGGAGGTGCCACCCCGCACGGCACTCATCGCGGTGTTGACGTCGGCGGAAACTCCCTCAGCCAGTGGACAAGGGGAGCCAGATCGGCCTGGGGGAGTTCGCGGTCGGCCCTCTCTGTGGCGGCGAGCAAGACGGGCACCAGGGCTTGGAGTGCTTGCCACACGTCCTCGCCGACGTACTTGCGGCTCTTGGGATTGTCAGCTGCCGAACGCAGCTGTTCCTCGATCTGCGGAGCCATCTTGCGGATCTTCGTGAGGGACCGCGAGAAGTCCGCTGGGGAGGGCGCCGGTGGTTCCTGGCGCGGGAGCGGGGGACGAAGTCGTACGGCGTGGCTGTAGCGGGCGGTGATGCCGAGTAGGACCGCCGGCGGGCGGCGCCGGTAGTTAGCGAAGCGCCCATCGCCGGGATCGCGCTGGCTCTCCCGCTTGTTGCACGGGTGGCATAGAAAGCCCCTGGCCTGGTCGGTCTGATGGTCGTGGTCCAGGACGAGTGAGTCGGACGACGTCCCGCCCTGCCGACCGTGGCGTCCACAGATCGCACAACGGTCCTTCTGCCAGGTGAAGAGGCTCGCTTCCGTGCTGAACCGTGTTGGGGCGAGGGCAGACGCGGGCAGCGGCCAGAACCAGCACGCGGGTGCCAGGTGCGGAAGCCAGCGGTCGACCAGCCTCTGCGCACCTTCCACCATCTCCTGGACGGCTCCGAGTTCCTCCTGGTCCAGATGCCGCAGGCAGGCGGGCACTCCCGGAAGGGTGCCGTACCTGCAGGAGCGTGGGTCGCCGTTCCCGTTGACGTTCCAACTGCCTCGACAGCGGCCGGCGCGATGACGTTCAACCACGCGCTGAGCTTGCAGGACCCGTTCGACAAGCCGTGGCGTCATGAGGCGGGACATCCCCGCGGCCCACAAGGCTCGGTCGCTGAAGACGGCCTGTACGCCGACGGTTTGGGGGCGAGTCGTCGCATGGGACATAGCGGCACCGTAGGGGACCCGCCAGCGGGCTGGCGCTGAGGGTTGCAGCGCGCCGTGCGGCAGCCGAACGACTGTTTGCTGCACGGCGTGCTGCTCTCGGTGCAGCAGGGCCTGCTGCCCGAGCAGCACCCTTGCGGTGCCTGGGGCCGGCCTTCGAATGTCATCGCTCTCCGGCACCCGGATCACCGGTAGCAGCACCTCGAGCAGCAGACGCAGCAGCGCCCCGGACCCGAGCAGGTCCGGGGCGCTGCTGCATGCTGATCAGGCTTCGACGTACGCCACGATCGTGATCGTCCCCAAGGCGCTGGCGAAGAAGATCACGCGGACGCCGTCGACCTCGTCCGCGTAGTCGCGCAGCAGGGTGCCGGGCACCTCGGTGCCGAGCTCCGGGTTGACGCTGATCGCGACGATCGCTCGGTCCAGGCGGTGCGTCTCGGACGCGGTGAGCTTCGCCAGCTGGGTGAGCGCGGGCTCGACCATGATGACGCGCGAGCGGCGCGCGCCGTGGTCAGGCGACACGCGGCTGCTCGTCCGCGAGGCGGGCCAGGTGGGCGTCGCGGGCGGTCTCCCACGGCACGCCGGACTCCGGCGAGGGGTAGCCGTTGGCGGCGATGTCCTCCAGGACCGAAGCGAGGGCGTCCGTCTTGGCGCGCTCCGCGGCCGCGTACGCGCGGGCGGAAGCGGCGGCGTGCTCGTCGAGGGGCTGGCGGGCGGGCGCGGGGGCCGGCTGCTGGCTCATCCGGGGCTCCTGGGCTTCTGTCTGGCGTGTGGCACCACGGTATCGCCGGGGCGTGCCACCTGACCCCAGTACGGGCGAACCGGAGCGGCAAGGGCTCTGCAGGGCGCGGGGCCGGCGGTTTCGGCTCCGCGCCACCCGACACGGAACGTGATCACCGGCCGGTGGGGTGTCACGCTGTCGCGCCTGTCACGTGGAAACGGCCCGGAGGGGGGTTTCCGGGCCGTATCCACGCCTATATGTCCGAATTGGCAGACTTTCGAGCGTGGGCTGTCACGCGGTCTTCCGGCGACGTGACAGCGGGCGTGACAGGGGGCAATTACCCACAGTGAGCCTGACAACTGGTTGTCAGGTCCGGAGCGGGGGGCCAGATGTGCGGGCCGGTGCACTGCCCGCAGGCGGCGCAGCCGGCGCACTCCATGCAGAACTGGCGCGGGGTCAGCGGGCAGTGGCAGATCGGGTTCTAGTCGGGATCGTCGCCACCGGGGTAGAGGCTCTCGCCGAAGGGCGGCTCGGTCCAGGCGATGACGGACCCGTCGGCGAGCAGGTCCTCGTAGTGGTGCCCGATCTCGCTGTGCTCGCTCCAGGCGGCCACCACCACCTCGTCCGCCGCGCTCACGCCGTACCGCCCTTCACCGCGGCCGCGTTCTCCAGCCACGCGGCGAGCGCGGTCGTGGCGTCCGGGTCGGCCTGGGCGAGACGCCCGACGAACTCGAGGTCGCCGTCGACCGGAGCGCCGGTGCGGGCGAGGGCGGCGAGCAGCGCGGCACGGGCACGGACGGGGACGGGCAGCAGGCCGACGGCGGCGGCGCGGGCAGCCGGGTCGGCGTAGTAACCGGACCGGTCGGCGAGGGCGCGGGCGAGCCAGGCGTCGACCTTCGCCGCGCGGTAGTCGCCGCGGTCGTCCAGGAGGTCGCGGGCGGCTTCGTCCCCGGCCCGGCTCGGCACGCTCCGGTCGAGTCGGCCAGCCCCGCCGAGCCGGGCGAGTTCTTCGGCGCGGTCGGCGAGCTGCTGCTGCTCCTGGCGGCGCTGCTGCTCGGCTTCCTCGCGGCGGCGGTCTGCGGCGAGCTCCTCCTGGACGACGGCGTCGGCGTCCGGGTCGTACGGGCCGCCCGTCGCGGCGAGCAGCTGCACGACGCGCTGCCACTCCGCGAGCTCCGCGGCACGGCGGCCGCCGTCGTCGGCCGCGGCTTCGTCGCGGCGGTCCAGGTGCGCGTGCAGTTCGGCCTCTTCGAGCGCCGCCACCGCCTCGCTGTGCGTCATGCCCCGCGCGCGGCGCCGCACCGAGGACCGGCCGACCTTCGCGTAGTCGATCGGCGTGCGCGGAGCGCCGGCGCGACCGCGGGCCTCGGAGACACGGCGCGGCCGCCACCTGTCGGACGTGGTCATCAGCACTCGCTTCAGCTCTGGTACGAAAAATGAGGGCCCGTCGGTAATGCGGTTCGGCGGGCCGCTTACCCAGGTCTACCGCACGCCCGAATTACGCGCTGCTAAAACGCGATGTTCAACCATTCCACGTCCGCGAATTTCACCTCCAGGCCCGCACGGCCACCGCCGCCTTGACGGAAATAGGTGTCCGCGATGGCCTCTGCGACCGCGTCGTGTAGATCGCTCTGCGTCGCACCATCCTCCTGGGCGGCCAGGATCGCGGCCGCGTGGAAGGCGCTGACGGCCACGCTGATGTCCCGGACCCGGCCCGCGTCCGAGGTGCCCTCCGGACCGAACCCGAAGTACGCCCGGCAGGAGATGACCATCCCGCCCGAAGACGCCGCGTGCTGCCTCGCACGTGCTCTGACCTGCGGTTGCCACTCCGATTCCGTCTCCTGCACCAGCGCCTCCTTCAGACGCTTGTTGGGCTTGGTGGACTCGCCCGAGAGGTAGCGCTGCACCGTCTTGCGGGAGACGCCCAGGCGCTCCGCCAGGGACTTAATGGAGCCCTTCTCCCGCGTGCGAAGGAATTTCATCTGGGCGCGCGGCGATTTCGGCGCAGGCCGGGTGAACAGCTTCCGCTCCGCGCGGGCGAGGCCCTCCATCAGCTTGGAGCGCGTCCGGGCCGCCTGCGCTGCCTTCTCCTCATCAGTCATACGAACACCCCACCGGACCGGGCCTGTGGACAGAGACCGGTGACCAGACGGCTTCCCTTGCCCTCGAAGGGTTGACGGCGCAGGTCAGCGCGTCTTGGGTGGAAGGCCAGGTACAGAGCAAGGGGGCCGACCATGGAGCTGCTCAAGTTGTCGGACCGGCTGCCGCAGTGTTCGCGCTGCGGAGGCGATCTCATCATGAGCGCGGTGGCGCCGCAGGACGACGAGCACGGGCGGCCGATCCACCTGGAGCTGTGCCCGGCGTGCGACGCCGGCAATGTGGACCGGCCCGCAGCGGGACTGTTCGTGCAGTTCTTCGCCGACGCCGGCGGCCACGACGAGAGCCGCATTCAGGAGGCCGCCCACCTGCTGATGGAGTGGACGAAGGAGTGCATGGCCGCTCACGGCTGGTACTTGAAGGACGTCCCGCCCGAGCAACCCTGAACGGCCGCCAGGCGGCCCGCTGGCGGGCCTCTGCATGCCGCGTAGGGCTGCGGTCGGCTGCCGTGCGCTGCGCGGCCGGAAACCGCCCGGTCAGGTGCCCGGCGCCGCTAGAAAGGAGCGTCACAGTGTCGGCCGACCGGGGCGACGCCATCTGCTGAGGCGGGGGCGGGCTCACCGACGGCCTGCGAGGGAGGGAAGACCGCATGGCAGAGACCCCACTGGCCGCCGCGCTGAAGAACGCCATCGGCCACTACGCGACGGCTGTCGCCGAGAAGTTGCTGGCCGAGGGGACACCCGTCAGTTCTGTCACCGCTTGGGGCCGGTACGACGATGACGAGGACCGGGAGAAGCACCACAATGACGTGGAGGGCAGCGTCAACCTCAACGAGAGCTTCGTCCGCCGGTTCCTCCCGGACGCCGAGGCTGGACTGCACTGGTCCGGGACGTCCGGCTGGTGTCTGTGGAGCATGCCCAAGGGCCGGGCGGGCGCCGGCGGCTCCTTCTACGACGGTGCACGCTGGCTGGGCGCCGGCCTGATCCCCGAGCCCGACCGCGTGGCGGCCTTCCTCTCCGCCGTGCAGCTCGACCCGCACTCCGCGGGCAGCGACGACCGCCCCTTCTACCGCCAGCCCCTTGAGGACCTCTCCGGCCTGTGCGAACGGCTGCAAGCACACAGGCGCCTCTACTACGGCAACCCCAGCTACGAGCTGCGCTTCGACGAAGCCCGCTGCGGGGCCTACTACGACCGCACCGTCCAGGCGCTGACCTCCGGTGCCGACGACATCGTCAACGTGCCCGTGCGCAGGAGCGAGCTGGAGGCGCTGCTGCACCTGCTGGAGTTCGCCGAGGGCAGCAGCCACAAGCCCGTGCGCCTGTTCGCCGACTACCTGGCCGGGGACATCGCCCAGCGCCGCGGCGAAGGCGGCAGCGTCAACGAACACCGCAGGGCACTGGCGTACGCGCTCGAGGCCAAGGAGCGCAAGGAGCAGGCGGAACGCCGGCAGCAGAAGGATGACGACGGGGAGTAGGAGAGGCGAGCCGTGACCCGGGCCGGCTGGCGACGTTGGACACGGCAGCGCGTGCATGAACATCCGACCCCCCGCGGATACGCGTGTGAGGCCCCGCACCGGCGCAGCAGCGCAGGGCGGGGCCTCACGGCGTCCCGGCCGCCGCCTCTGCTCTTGATCGGCAACAGGAGGGTGCGGGTTGTGCGTCAGGTGCGCAACGGCCCGGACGACGGGCCCGGCGCACGGTCAGTCTGTGGGAATGGACAAGTTGATCGAGTTGGCCAGCACACTCGTCTCGGGGGCCTTCATCGCCGTCCTCGCGGCGTGGCTGACCAACCGCTCCCGCAACCGCCAGGAGCAGCAGGCTGAGATCGGCGCCCTGCGCGTGCAGGCGGATGCGATGACGGTGGCCGTGATGGAACTGCAGAGCGCGGCCACCACCAACCGGCTGCTGTGGGAGGGGCCGGCCGAGCGCGGCCGGACGTTCCTACTGGCCGTGCTCGCCTTCGCCGGCGGTGCCGCCCGCGCCCGGGTCGCCGGCGGCACCGACGTCCTGAGCGGGCTCGTGGGCTTCGGGCGCGCGGCCGAGCTGCTGAGCCGGGAGCGGATGGCGAGCAAGCAGACCGTGGCCGCCGTGCGCGAGCCGCTCACCCGGGCCGCCACCGCCGCCGCCCCGCTCATGCGCTCCTCCGACCCGGCCGTCGTCACCGCCACCGAGCAGCTGCTGAACGCCCTGTCGAACGTCGAGAACACCGCGCGCCTGGAGGCCGCGCTGGAGGCGTTCGGCCGGGCCGTCAACGCCGCCACCGCGCCACGGCTGTCCTGGTGGGCACGGCGCCGTGCCGCGCGTACAGCCTGACCGTGGCGGGCCTTCCGTAGGATGCGAAGCGCCGCGCCCCCCGGCAGCTCCAATGCCGGGGGGCGCGGCGCTCGTGCGGGAGCCGGCCTACAGGTCGATGTCGAGCCGCTCCACGTCGGTGAACTCCACGTCCAGGCCGTGCGCCCTGGAGTTGTTCGCCCGGAAGTACATCCTCGCGAGCCCGTCGGCGGCGATCTGCCGGAGCTGGTCCTCGCCGGCGCCCTGCTCCCGTGCGGTGAACAGCTGGTCGGCGTACTCGGGCGGCAGGGCCTGGGTGATGTCCCGGATCCGGGCATCGTCGGTCGTCCCCCCGGCGGCTTCGAAGCCGAAGCGGGCGCGGGTGGAGACGACGATCCCGGTCGTGGTCGCCGCCTTCTGCCTCGCCTTCGCGCGGACCTG
This sequence comes from Streptomyces omiyaensis, assembly GCF_014650895.1. Lineage (GTDB taxonomy): Bacteria > Actinomycetota > Actinomycetes > Streptomycetales > Streptomycetaceae > Streptomyces > Streptomyces omiyaensis. The sequence goes on along the minus strand of NZ_BMVV01000036.1, from coordinate 44,513 downwards.
CGGCTGCCACCTCTTCTTCACCTCGCTCTCCAGGCGGGCGCGCAGGTCCTGGCGGGGCCGCTTGAGCTTGCCCGTCACGTACCGCTCCACGGTGCGCTGGGAGACCCCGAGCGCCTGGGCGACGGCCGCAGTGCCCTTGAGCTGCTTGACGAGGTACTTCATCTGCGCCTGGGCGCTCTTGGGAGCGGGGCGGGTGAACGCCTTCTCCAGTGCGCGGTCCAGGCTGTCCCCGAGCGAGTCAACCATGGGTTACTCCCCTTCTCCGGCGGTCGGGTCAGCGGTCTTGATGAGGTTGGAGATGTTGAAGACGCCGCCGCGCTCCTCGAACAACTGCTCCGCCCACAGGACGGTCTGGGTGCCCTGGTGCTTGACCATCCCCGGCGAGACGCCGAGCCGGAAGCCACCGGGCACCGGCTTACCCTCGGGCGTGGTCGGCAGGAGGTCCAGCGGGGACGGGCCGGGCGAGGGGTAGACGATCGCGTCCGTGCCGATGGAGGTCGGGTACAGGTCGGCGGCGGCCGCCGTCTTCATCAGCTTGCGGTGCAGGCCGGTGCGCTGGCTGGCGAGCACGGCGGCCCGGATGTCCGGGCGCCAGTTCACCCGCTCCAGCGCCGGATAGGGCTCGTAGTACGGCACCTGGCCCCGGGAACGCTGGCGCAGCTTCCCGATCGCGCCCTTGGCCGTGGCCTTGATCGCGGTCTCCAGCAGCGCCATCGTCGGGTCGACCTGTTTGCGCCGCGCCATCGCCTCGAGGAAATCCTCGCCCTGGAGGTCGGTGGTGACGCCCATGTCGGCCATCGTGGCCACGTACGCGTCGCGCAGCCGCTTGTACCAGGAGTCCAGGTAGCGGCCGGTCTGGGTGCGCACGTACGCCTCGATCGGGGCGACGTCGAAGCCGAGCTCCACCGCGTAGGCGACGGTCGGCGTGGCGTACCAGGCCGGGCCGGTGGGGCGCTCGCCGGTCGGCGTGAACGGCGAGGGGAGCCGGTCGCCGTCGACGGTGCGGCCGTTGACCCGTACGCGGGAGAGGTCGACGTGGGACAGGTCGACCAGCCAGGAGCCGGGCAGCGACGCGTCGAACTGCGGGTTGCCGGGCAGGTGGGTCGGCCCGTTCAGCCCGATCGTGAGCCCGTTCGCGGCCGCGGCGTACGACATGTTGATGTCGATGGCGACCAGGTACGGGTTCGCGCACTCCTCGTCGGTCAGCGGCCGGCACCAGTCGTACGCCTCCTCCATCAGCATCTCGGCCGGCGTACGGATGTGGTGCCGGGCGAACTTGTCCTTGAGGATCGGGTGCTCGTCGGGGACCTCGCACTCCACCACCGGGTAGAGCTGGGTGAGGGCGTCGTCGTTGAAGGCCCGCTTGAACTCGCCGGTGGCCGGGTCCTTCTCCGCGCGGGTCGGCGGGCGCAGCGCGGTCATCAGCTCCAGGCCGGTCGTCGCGGTGGAGCCGCGCGGCGTCATCACCCGCGCCGCGTACAGGCCGAGGTAACGGGCGAGGTCAGCCGGGTGCATCGTCAGCAGCAGCTCCGGGTCGTCCTTACGGCCCCACTCCCTCGTGTTCAGCGCGTCCCACGGCAGGATGCACAGCTGCACGCAGCGCCGCCGGGAGCCCTCCGGGTCGCGGTAGAGCCGGGCCCACGGCCCGAGGCCCCGCTGCGTCATCTGCAGCCCGGCGCGCTCGATCTGCTTGACCACCTTGTGGCCGGCCGTCAGCCGTCCCGCGTGCCGCTCCTGTTCCGACAGGGCGGCGGGCAGCCCGTAGCGCTCCAGCGCGGAGGCGGTGAGGACGAGGATCGGGTCGGCGTCGCGGCCGTTGCGGTGCAGGCGGGCCTGCCCGAGCTTCGCCTCCGCCAGCGTCCAGTCGACCAGGGCCGGGATCGTCTTGGCGGGCACGTCCAGGACGAGGCCGCCGACGCAGTACGCGGAGACCTGCCCGTCGGCGTCGACGTCGATGACCGCCAGGGGGCCGTTCTCGAAGCGCGGGTCGACGTCAGCGGCCGCGGCCGCCGTGGTCTTCTTCGCCACCGCCTTCTTCGCGCCCGGGCGCCGCGACGACGCGGCGGGCTTCACGGCGGGCGTCGGTCGTACGGCAGCAGCCGGTGCCGGGGGCGCCGGCGCTTCGGCCGCCGGGGCGGGAACGGGCGCGGGCCCGGTGAACGCCTCCGGCACCCTCGGCGCCGAAGGCGGGGCGGGCGCGTCGTCGGGCGAGGCGGGGAAGCGGGCGGCGAGGCCCTCCAGCAGCCGGGCGTAGGCGGCGCGCTTCGGTGGCCGCGGCTCGGTCTTGCCGGTCTCCCAGTTCCCCACCGCCTCCCGGCGGGCGTCCAGCGCCTTCGCGATCTGCGCCTGGCTCAGGCCCGCCGCCTCCCGCAGACGCTTGCGCTCCGCAGGGGCCGGCAGGTCATCCTGTGCGACTTGCTCCAGCAGCGCATCGACAGCGCTGAACAGCTCGTTCTCAGTGGACACAGAGGTCACCTCCAATAGACAGCATATCCGATCGCGCATTGATTCGCGCACCCAGTCGCGCATGAATCGCTCATTGCGTGGGAGTGCAACACGCGGGCGGGTAAGCCACGCAACGGGCATTCGTGCAGGTCAGGGCTGCAACACAGGTGCGTTGCAGTGCCGTGTTGCACCGCGTGTTGCAGGCTCGCCCCCCCGGAAGTCCCGGGGCGGCACGGCGACGTTTCAGACCCGGGTCCGGCCGCCATGCGGAGCGGGTGCGGCTCACGGGCTGCGGGTAGCTCGTACGGGCGATCCGCTTCCCGGGCCGTCGTGTTCTGCCCTTCACGGTCCGGGCCAGGGAGTACATGTGGGCTGTGCACCGTGACCCCAACGACGTCCTGATGGAGACCTTCGCCGAGACGTTCGGTGAGCGGCCCGACGACTGGCCTGACGGCGTCCTGCTGTCCGTCCCCTACTTCGGCATCGTCCTGGCGTGTCTGGGGGACGAGAACAAGGACGAGGACGAGGCGGTCGACTTCCTGCGCCGCGCGGAGGCAGCCCTGCTGGACGACACCCCCGCGCTCTTTCCGCCGACGGGGTACAGCGATCGGCTCGCCGCGAACCTGCCGTCCTGGTGGTCCGCGCACTGCGACCGCTCTGCTCGCCGGCTGTCGGCATGGATCGCGCTGACGGGAGCGCACCGGCTGCTGAACGGCGACGAACGAGACATCTTCCGCTTGTGCATCGGGGCAGCGCTCAGCGCGTGCGAACTCATCGAGGAGCGCCAAATCCGCGCCAACGTCCAGGCGTTCTCCGCACGGATGGCCCAGCTGAGCGCGACCGGCAAGTAAGGACTGCGACGCTCCGAGGTGCCCCTCCTGACCTCCGGCATCGGCGTCCGGGCCCGGCGCCGCCCCGTTGGGACGCCGGAGCCGGACGGCTTGTTCATCAGCCGATGATGTCGAGGGTGACGCGGTGATGGAGCTGTGCCGAGGTGATCGTCACGAACACCGTCTCGCCCTGGGAGTCGCGGGTGATGCCGACGATCCGGAAGCCGGGGGATCCGGCCGGGATGCCGAGGGCCGCGCAGACGGTCTCGTTCATCGGTTCGGCGGTGATGACCGACTCGGTGCGGGCGACGTCCCAGCCGAGCCAGTCCGCGACGCGGACGCCGGCCGGTGCCTTCGGTGACGTCTCGCCGGCGGGGGTGAGCATCGGCGGGGTGCCCTCGTACCCGTCGGGCACCTTGGCCGCGATCTCGTAGGGCATCACCGTCATCTTGTGCTGCACGGGCACTCCGTCGACCGACCGGATGCGGGTGCGCTCGACGACGGTCGCGCCCTCGGTGATGCCCCATGCCGTCATCTGGGCCGTCGCGTCGAGCTGGCGCACCAGCGTCGTCTCCTCTGTCGCGGCCCCCTGGGCGGTCGGCTTCCACGCCTGGGCGACCGCCAGGTCCGGGGGCGTGAAGGTGCCCAGATGGGCGTCAGACTGCCGGGACGCCGTGACACGGGTTCCACTGCGGGCATCGGTGCGGACCAGGCCGAGCGCGCCCAGCGCGGCGTAGGCGGCGGATGCCGTCTGCTGGCTCACTCCATGTTCTGCCGCGAGGTCTCGCACGGTCGGGAGCTTGCTGCCGTGCGGGTACTCACCTTCGATGATCTTCTGCCGTAGCTGCGCTGCGATCGTGCTGGCGTCCATGTGTGTCCTCCGGCTCGGCGGCGGTGCCTGGCTCGCGCCCTGATCCTGTGTCAAGCCAGGACTTCAACTGTATTGACAGCGCGAGTTGCTGAGAACCGGTCACCGCTGACAGGGCAGATGCAAACTGTATTGACAGCGTATCGGGGCGTCCCTACTTTCGAGGAGCACCATCGCTCTCAAGGGCGACGCCGCCGGACCGGTCCAGGTTCACCGCCGCCGGCCGACGGCGTCCCGGCCGGGAAGGCGGGAAGCAGATGTGTCACCGTACGCGCGTCCATCAGCCAGCCCATGTCCCCGCTGCGCACCGCACGCCGCACCTCACCGGCACGGCCTTCGGCCTCCGGGCCGGAAGAGGCCAGACAGACCCGGCGGAAGAACTTCACCAGCGCGGGCAGCTTGCCGGGGTGGATGCCGCCCCGCTCGCGCAGCGCGTACAGCGGCAGGAACCACTCCTCGAACAGCGTGCGCTGCGCCTCGCCCAGGCGGTGGACCTCGTAGAGCCGGCCGAGCAGCGGGTCGCCGTAGGGCACCTTGCCGTGGACGGCGTAGCCCAGCCGGATGTCGCCGTGGCTCCTGAACGGCAGGCCGTAGGCGGCGACGTGCGCGGCCGCGGTCTCGGTGGCCAGCATGAGGGCGCGCTCGGCGCCGTGTCGCTCGGCCGCGGCCAGGACCTCGATGTGAAGAGCGGCACGGGGATCGAGGACCGTCCCGGCCAGTCCGAACGGCGCCAGGCTGATCCCGTGCGCGCGAGTGCGGGAGAGGATGAGCTGGTCGGGGACGTTGCGGGCGATGTTCTCCAGGTGCGCCAGGCGCCGCCCGTGGACATCGTCCGGGCCCAGGACCGGAGCGCCGGCGGGGCGGCGGGCCGTCAGCTGGGGTGCGACCTTCTTGACCAGGTCGGTGCTGCCGCACGCCTTGCAGGCGGGCGAGCCGACGCCCGCCATGTGGGCGCAGGACGAGCACACCACGGTGACCGCCTCCTCCACGCTCAGGACGCCCGTCTCCAGCCGGTCACGGATCATGTCGTGGGCGAGGCGGGCGACGGCCGGGTCGACGTCGGTGACCACCCCCTCCGCAGGCAGCAGACCCTCGGGGTACTTCGCGCGGATGAGGTCCTGCTCGTGCTGATGCCGGTCCGAGCCGGCGGCGAGCTCCGCCTGGTGGCGCAGGTCGCCTTCGAGGGTGACCGTGTTCCACAGGTGAGGGACCGCGGGCTCGCCAAGGAGCGTGTTCAGGGCGGCGGCCACGCGGATACCGACGGCCTTGCCGGGCTTGTCGGCGAAGGTGAAGTCGCCGTTCTGGACGGGTCCGTTGAAGAAGGCGATGCGCACGGTCTCTCCTTACGCGGGAGGCTCGATGACCTGCTCCAGCTCGTATCCGCCTGCGGATGCCCGGTAGACGAGCACGGCGGCGTTGGGCAGCTTGCGGGCGCGCGATTCCTCGACGACCTCGGTCACCGGGCGCTGCTCCAGGACGGCGCGCAGGCCGAGGATCGTGGTGTGGTGGGTGAAGGCGACCACGCTGCGGCCGGCCTCGACGGCGCCGAACGAGAGCAGCGTCAGGAACGCGGTCACCCGCCCGTGGACGCCGACGGCCAGGGACTCACCGCCCTCACCGGGCGGGGTCCACAGGTGCTTTCGGTGACGGCGGTCGTCCGCGCCGTCGGGGAAGGTGGCGAACAGCTCCCGCATCGTCATGTAGGTGGCGTCGGCGTAGTGCTGCTCGTTCAGCAGCCCCGTGACCTCCGCCTGAATCTCCGGCATCGCGAGTTCGGCGGTGTCCCGGGCCCGCCGGTACTGCGACACGAACACCGCCGGCTCTTCTCCCACCACGGTCGGCAGGGTCTCGCCCAGCCACTCCGTCTGGCGAAAGCCCCGGACCGTCAACCCGATGACATCCCGCGACAGGGCGTGCGCCGCCGCGCCCGCCCACGGGCGGGGGTCCTGGTAGAAGCCGTTGTACTTGTCGGCGTTCTCGACCGACTCCGCGTGCCGTACTACCGCCAGTCTCATGCCGCCGAACGATAAGCCCCGATACCTCCCGAGAAAAGAGGAAAAGCGATGAAAGACGAGTGGACGTTCGTCAAGAAGCGGACCGCGGCCGAGGGCGCCGTCTGGGTGAACCAGGACCGCTCGAAGTTCAAGCGGACCGGGGACAGCCGGCTCGAGGCGGAAGCCGCGTTTCAGCAGCGGATCGCCGCCCTGGGCTACCCCGTCCCCGCCGTCCTGGAGACCGGCTTCGACGGCACCGAGTTCTTCTTCGTGGAGCCCTCGCTCGGGCCGGCCTCGCTGCACGACTCGGCCTGGAACGCCGTCGGCGGCGCCTACGGACCGATGCCCGACAGGGTCGTCGACGAGGCCGCGGCCGTCGGCGCCCGGCTGCTCGCCGCCCAGGCCAAGCACGCCGAGCCGGCCACCCGCACCGCACTCGACACCTGGGTGACCGAGGCGGGGTGGACGGCCAACGTCTTCGCCGAGAACCCCGACCTCGACACCCCCCACACCCGCGCCGTCGTGGACAGCGCGCTGGACCGGCTCGCCCACACGCCGATGTGCTTGGCCCACTACGACTACGGCCTGCCCAACGCCTTCCCCTCCGGCGTCATCGACTGGCAGCACCACGGCCTCGCCCCGGTCGGCTACGACACCTACCCGGCCCTGGAGATCATCGCCTTCAAGGGCGGGACCAAGGGCTACTTCGCCACCGCCGCCCAGCGCGAGCGGTACACGGCCGCGCTCGACGAAGCCGCCCTGCACGTCCTCGGGAGCAAGCCGGGCCGGCACCTGGGCGAGTTCCTGCTCATCAAGGCGCTGTTCTTCCTCGCGCTCATGAAGCCGGCCGACCTCACGGACACCGACAAGGTCCTGAAGTGGGACTACCGCCGCACCCTGTTCACGATGGGAGTCGAGCAGTATGAGCGCACCGGCCGTATCGACACCGCCTCCTTCCCCAGCCTCGACGACTTCGCCGCTCAGCCTGAGCACTGCCGTACCGGCGGTGCGTGACCGCGACTACCTCCTGGACCGCCATGGCGTGGTCTTCAAGGTCATCGGCGATGTCCACCCGCCCAGCCACTACCTCGGGTACGTGAAGTACTACCCGGACGACAAGGGCGACCGGCAGTTATTCGGGCGCACCTACCGGCAGAACACGGTCGTCTCCAAGGCCTTTGGCATCCTCGCCGACCGGCCCGAGTGCTACCTCTACTCCGACACGATCGGCTGCGTCATCACCGGCGTGCCCCGCCACGACGTCGTCCGGCACTACTCCTGCCGCCACGCCCTGGCCGTCCTGCACCAGACGCCCGAGCTCCTCGGCGACTTCGCCGTCTCCCGGGACCTGAAGGCCGTCATCGACCGCGTCGTCGACCTCGACGCCCAGGACGTGATCGGCGTGACCGGCTCGTTCCTCGTCGGCTGCTTCAACGCGCGCTCCGACGTCGACCTCGTCTGCTACGGGCCCCGCGGCTACGAAGCCGCCCGCGAACTCTTCTCCGACCGCACGCTCATACGCCCGTACGAGGGCGACGCGCTGACCCGGCTGTACCTGCGCCGCGCCAAGTACATGACGGGCAGCTCCTTCGACGTCCTGATGCGCCAGGAGACCCGCAAGTTGCAGGGACTCACCGCCGGGGCCGACGCGCACATCAACTGCGAGCCCCTGCGCGACGACGGCGACGCCACCTTCACCGGCGTCACCACCAAGGAGGTCGGCGCGATCAGCGTCGTCGCCACCATCACCGACGACGCCCAGGGCCTGGCCACGCCGGCGCTGTACGGCATCGGCGTGGACACCGTCATCCAGTCCACCGTCGACGACCCCGAGATCTTCGCCCGCCGCATCACCCACATGCGCTCCTACCTGGGCGCCTACACCGGGGCGTTCCGCACCGGCGACACCGTCTACCTGTCGGGCCGGCTCGTCCACACCACCGACGGGCCTCGCTCCGGCTTCGGCATCGAGCTCACCCCCTGGACCGCCGCCGAGTCTTACCTCGCCACCCTCGCCCGATAACCCCTGTCCGCGAAGGAAGGCCCGCCGTGACAGCAGATCCGACCGCTCTGTTCGCATCGGCAGCGGAGCACTACGTCCGCTTCCGCCCCTGGTACCCCGACGAGTTCTTCGCGCTCCTGGCCGAGCGGTTCGGCCTCGACGGCACCCAGACGGCCATGGACCTGGGCTGCGGCCCGGGCATGTCCGCCCTGCCGCTGGCGCCGCATGTCGACCGTCTCTACGCCATCGACCCCGAGCCCGGGATGCTCGCCGCCGGCGCCCGCCTCGCCGCCCAGCGCGGCGCCGGGAACATCGAGTGGATCAGAGGCGACTCCACCCAGATCACCGCCCTGGGCCTGCCCCCGATCGACCTGTGCGTCATGGCCAAGTCGTTCCACTGGTTCGACCGGCCCCGCGTCCTGGCCGACCTCGACACGCTCATCACCCCCGCCGGCGGCATCGTCATCGCCTCCGCCGGCCCGCCCGGCACCACGCCACTGCCCGCCTGGGCGCCCGTCATCGCCCAGGTCCGCACCGCCTACCTCGGGCCCGTACGCCGCGCCGGCACCGGCACCTACCCCGAACCCGAAGACCGCTTCACCGACACCCTGAAGCGCTCGCCGTTCTCCCGCGTCGAGCTCGCGTCCCTGGACCAGCACGTGACGCGCGACCTCGACCAGCTCGTCGGACTGCAGCTGTCCAACTCCTACTCCACCCCCGCCCTCCTCGGAGACCGCCTGGACGCGTTCACCCGCGACCTGCGCCAAGCGCTCCTCGACCACGACCCCTCGGGCCTCTACCACGAGGTGATCCGCACCGAAGTCCTCATCGCCACCCGCCCCGGAAGGAGCACCACCCCGTGACGACCTTCGCCTCCGCCGCACACCACTACGCCGCCTTCCGCCCCCACTACCCCGAGGAGTTCTTCACCCTCCTGGTCGACCGCTTCGGCCTCGACGGGACCCAGACGGTCCTCGACCTCGGCTGCGGGCCGGGCACCATCACCATCCCCCTCGCCGCACGGGCCGGCCACGTCCACGCGATCGACATCGAACCGGCGATGATCCGCGAGGGCCGCAAGGCCGCGGCCGTGCACGGCGCCGGGAACATCACCTGGGCGTGCGGCGACGCCGCCGGTCTCACCGGCATGGGTCTGCCCCTGCTCCACCTGTGCACGATGGGCAAGTCCTTCCAGTGGATGAACCAGGACCAGGTGCTGGCCGACCTCGACACCCTCATCCGCGACGGAGGCGGCGTCGTCCTCGTCTCCACCGGCCCCAGGGCCAGCGCGCCCAGGCCGGCGTGGCTCGACATCATCGACCGCGTCTGCACCGACGTCATCGGCCCCGGCTACCGCCAGGAGCACGGTCCCGCCGCCCACCCCGCCGAAGGCCGGGACGACGCCCTCGCCCGCTCCGCGTTCTCCCGCATCGAGACCGCCCGCTGGGACCAGACCTTCGCCCGCACCCTGGACGAGCTCGTCGGCCTGCAGTACTCCTTCTCCTACTCCAGCCCCGCCGTCCTCGGCACCCGGCAGGCCGCCTTCGACGAGCTCCTGCGCCGTGAGCTCACCGCGTTCAGCCCGAGCGGCGTCTTCGAGAACACCGTCCCCATCGAAGCCGTCATCGCCACCAGGCCGTAGCCGCCCGCCCGCTTGAAGCACCGTCGGCCTGCCCCCGCCGCCCTTGCGTCACACGGCTCGGCAGGCCGGCTCGCGGCGAGGAGCGGACGTTCGGCGGTTTCCCCTCCACACTTCTGCTGAATCACTGACATGCGAAGTTGATTCGAGCTGCTTATGCTGCTTAATATCGAAGCGTAAGTCAGCGAAACAGGTCCTGGGGCCTCGATGGCAGGAGAACGCATGGCCACTCTCAGCATCCACTTCGACCCCGCCGTGATCGCCCGGCTCACGAGCGCGAGCGGCGACGACACCATCCACGTCACCCTGTCCCTCGGCAGCGGATCCGACGGCGCGACGGCCTCGCCGGCCATCCCGCACGGGCCGCTCGCCGCGCTGATGCAGGCCGGCCTGCTGAAGCCGGACACCGTCCTCACCTTCCACCAGCGCCGAGCCAACCGGTCGGGCCGCGCGGTCGTGACCGCCGACGGGCAGCTCATCGTCGACGGTCACTCCTCCGTGTTCCCCTCGCCGTCGAAGGCGGCAGAGGCCGTCACGGGCAACGTCATCAACGGCTGGACCCTGTGGCATGTCGAGGGTGACGGCCGAACGCTGGACGAACTGCGCCGGGAACTGGACGCCCAGTAGGACGCTGCGCCCGTTCCGGCCCGCCGCAGGCCCCTGCGGCGGGCCGGAACGGGCACGGAGGAGTCAGAAGAGCTCGAACGCGGCCGGGAGACGTTGGTGGAGAAGTACGGCGAGCTGCTCGCCGAGGTGATCGCGCCGAAGCTGCTGGCGGGCGCGGTGGCGCAGGAGCACCCGGTGGTGGTGTTCGTGGCCGGGCAGGCCGGCAGCGGCAAGACGCTGGTGATGGACCTGGTGCACGCCGCCCTCGAACAGCGGGGCGGTGCGGTGCGGGTAGACCGGGACGGCTACAAGGCCCTGCACCCGCACTACAGCACCTTCCTGGCCGAGGACGTGCGGACGGCCGGTGTGCGGGTGCGGCCGGAGACCTACCGCTGGCAGGCCGAGGTCGAAGCGCTCGCCCGCAGCAGCCGGTTCGACGTGGTGGCGGAAGAGGCTCTGGCCGACCCGGCCGGGTGGCTGGCCACCCTCGCCGTCTACCGCACGGCCGGCTACCGGGTCGAGGTGGTGGCCCTGGCCGTGCCGGAGGCTGTTTCCCAGCTCGGTGTGCTGGACCGGTACCTGCGCCTGGCCGAGGAGGGCCGGGCCCGGTACGTCGGGTGGGACAACCACGACGCCTGCGCCGCCGCGCTGCCCGCCGCCCTCGCGGACATCGAGGCCGGGCGCCTGGCCGACCGGGTCGTTGTCGTCCGGCGCGCCGGCGAAGTCCTGTACGCCAACGAGCTCACGACCGAGGGCGGCTGGTGGAGGCCGGCCGGTGCGCGCGAGGCGCTGCTGGGCGAGCGGTTACGTCCGTGGAGCGCGGCGGAGACCGGCGTCTTCCGCCGCCAGCTCGCAGACGCCGACCGGCGTGCGCACGATCCGCGACTACCCGAGGACTGGGCTCTTGCGGTGCGGCGCGACGGCGAGCGCGCGGCCGCGCTGGCCGAGCCCGTGCGGCGCGGCGTCCAGGTCCGGCGGGAGGCGCCGGGCGTCGACTACCACCGGCTCTCCGCCGAGGAACACCGGTGGATCTTCGACACGCTGATCGCCCCGTCCCTCCTGGAGGGCATCACGCCGCAGGAGCGGCCGGTCGCGGTGTACGTGATGGGCCAGCCCGGATCCGGGAAGTCGACCACGGCCCGGGTGCTGCGCCGGGCCCTGCGCGACCGTCCGACACACATCAGCGGCGACTTCTTCAAGGCGTCGCACCCGGACTACTACGACCTGCTGCGCGAGGAGCCGCGCACGGCCGGCGAGCGCATCCGGGCGGACTACCGGGCCTGGCAGGCCATGGCGGAGGCGGCCGTACGGGAGCGGCGCGGGGATGTGACGATCGAGATCGCCCCCGGCAGTGCGGCTGGCTTCGTGGAGGGAGCGATGGCCTACCGGCGGGCGGGCTACCGGGTGGAGCTGGTGGTGCTGGCCGTACGGGCGGCGGACTCCCGACAGGGCACCGCGGTGCGCTGCGCCGAGGTGAACCGGCTGGGCGGCCAGGGCCGCTTCACCACCGCGGCCGGGCACGACCACCACTTCACGGTGCTCGCCGACGCGGTGGCCGCGGCCGAACAGGAAGCGGCGGTGGACCGCGTCCTGGTGTGGGGGCGCGACGGCACGGTCCTCTACCGCAACGACCTCACCCCCAAGGGCTCCTGGGCGCGGCCGGCCAGGGCGGCGGACACGCTGCTCGCCGAGCAGCAGCGCCCCTACACCGACCAGGAGGCGGCACGCTTCCGAGCCGTCCAGCGCCGTCTGCGCGCCGAGCTCCCGCACTACCGCCACGACATCGAGCAGATCACCCGGCTGGCGCGGGCGCTGATGCCCGCGCACCTCCAGCCGCGTCGCCTCGCCGGTCCCGCGACCGTAGCCGCCCTCCCCTTGCCGAAGGCTGACGACGGCGACGGCTACGGGCCGGTGGCCCCGAGCTCCCGCAGGCGGGCCGCGTAGGAGGCGGTGATCCGGGCGGTCTCCTCGGCGTCGGCCTCCTCCAGCCGCGCCCGGTCACGCACGCACTCCTGCCGCTGGGCGAGCAGCTGCTCCAGCCGCTCCGGAGAGGAGTTGGGTGCGCGGCGTTCGGCCAGGATCGCCCGGCTGTACCAGGCCATCACCTCCTCCACCACGTCGGCGGGGGCCCGGCGGCTGATTTCGTCGGCCGGCTCGGAGGAGCTGGAGGGGGATGCCGGATCGTGCACGGGAACCAACCTTCACTAGGGTGACGGCAAAAGGATCATTGTCGGCCGGGGCCGATATCCAGTCCACCACCGGCGGGCACCGGACGTGCCGAGCGGAGTGTCCTCCAGGGCGTGCCGGGCGGCATAGGTTGGGACGCAGACGATCACCTGGGGGGACCATGGCCGACAACCTGCGTGCGCTGTTCAGCTCCAACGACCCGTCGGCGTTCGACGTCGCGGAGGCGTTCACCGACCGCAACAGCCAGTGGGCCGTGGTGGCCGCCGCCCTGGAGGAGCACCTGCGCCGCGTCGCCGGCGGTGCCTTCGACGTGGAGGACCTCGAGGCGCCCCGCACCAACGTGATCGTCTTCCACGGTGTCGGCGGGGTGGGTAAGTCGACCCTGCTCCGCAAGATCGAGGCCGCGCTCACCGCTGCCGAGCACCGGCCCGAGCAGTGGGGCGCACCGACCTGGACCGAGCGGGTTCTGCCCATCCGGATCGATCTGTCGAGGGCCGCGTCGACCGGCTCGGACTTCGAGCGGGTCATCCTGACGATCCGCCTCGCGCTCGCCGGGGCCCTGGACCGCACGACGGTGTCCTTCGACGTGGCCCTGCGCAACTACTGGGAACACACGCACCCCGGCGAGCCGCTGGACGAGTACGTCCGGCGGTCCGGGCTGGCGGGCCGCTTTGCCAACCTGCTGCCCGGGCAGCTGCAGGCCGGAGTCGGAGAGGTCGCCGCCGCCCTGGCACTGCCCGGCCTCGTCGGTTCCGCGGCCGGCCAGCTCACCGGCGCGCTCGTGTCGGCGCTGCGCGAGCGCCAAGAACGCGCCCGGGCCCTGGCCGGCGCGGCCCGGACGGCGGCCCTGCTGGAAGCCACCCCGGACCTGGAGGCGCTGTCCTACTACCCGCACCTGCTGGCCTGGGACCTGAACCAGCTGCCCGCGAAGAAGCGGCTCACCCCGGTGATCCTGCTGGACACCTTCGAGGACACCGCGGACCGTCACCGGGACTTCGAGCGGCTGCTGCAGCGCCTGGTCTGGCTCATGCCCAACGTCTTCTTCGTCATCGGCGGCCGCAGCCGCTTGCAGTGGGCCGACCCCGCCCTCCACGGCCAGCTCGACTGGACCGGCCCCGCCGCCTGGCCCGGCCTGGCCACCGCCCCCACGTCCCTGACCGTTCCGCAGCCCCGGGCCGCCGGCTCCGGCGCCCGGCAGTTCCTGATCGGCGACCTCTCCCCCGAAGACTGCGAGACCCACCTCGCCCGCCGCCTGGTCCACGACGGCGAGCCCCTCATCGCCGCCGACATCCGGGCGGCGATCACCGCCCGCTCCCACGGCCTGCCCCTCCACCTCGACCTCGCCGTGAGCCGCTTCCTGGAGATCCGCCGCACCGGCCGCACCCCCACCGCGGCCGACTTCGACTGCACCTTCCCCGCCCTCCTCGCCCGCACCCTGTCCGACCTCACCCCCGAGGAACGACACCTGCTGCGCTCCGTCGCCCTGCTGGACGCCTTCGACCTCGACCTGGCCACCCGGACGGCCGGCCTTCCCCAGCAGGCCCCGGCCCGCCGCCTGGTCGAGCGGCCCCTGGTCACCGAGGACCCCTACGCCCTGTGGCCCTACCACCTGCACCGCGCGATCCGCAGCGCCGTACAGGAGGACGAACACAGCGACGACCGCTGGACGGACGCCGACTGGCATCAGGCCGCCGGCCGCGCCCTGGCCGCCCTCGGCGACCAGTGGGCGAGGGCCGCGGCCCTCGCCCCCAGCCGGATGCTCCTCGTCGCGTGCCTGCGCCAGGGCCTGCGCCTGGCCCGCGACCACCGCCTGACCGGCCTGGGCTGGCTCATCGACGCCGCCTTCGTCTACACCGACGACTCCATCTGGGAACCCCTCACCCCACCCACCACCGCCACCGGCGCCCCGGACACTCCGGCCGACGCCGTGGCCGAGCTCCTCACCGCGATCGCCCGCCGCCAGCGCGAGCACCGCCGGCGCACCGCCGACCGCCTCACCGCCGTCCTGGACACCGGCCTGCTGCCCGCCGAGCTGACCGAGATGGCCCTCTACTACCGGGCCAAGGCCCACAAGGACCTCAGCCACAACGACGCCGCCCGCACCGGCATGCAGCAGGTCGCCGACACGGGCGGCCGCCTCGCCGTCAAGGCCCGCCGGGCGCTCGCCAACCTGGCCCGCCTCGCCGGCGACTTCCCCACCGCCCTGGCCGCCGTCCCCACCCTGGGCTGGAAGGGCCGCCACCACCGCGTCCTCGGCGACATCCACTGGTCCCACGCCGACACCGCAGCCGCCATCACCGCCTTCGAAGCCGGCCGCGCCGAAGCCGAACAGCACAATGCCGCAGGCGAGCGCGCCATGATGCAGGTCCGCCTCGCGCTGGCCGTCTCCTTCGCCGACCCCGACCGCGCCGCCGACGAGCTCGCCTACGCCCACCAGCTCCTCGACGGGCTCGACCAGCGCTCCAACACCCTCCTCACCCAGGTCGTCGCCCTGATCAAGGACGCCGGAACCAGCGACCGCGACGTCGCCGCCCGCGCCGAGAACCTGCGGACCGACATCGAGACCGCGGGGCTCCCCTTCCTCCACCGGTTCGTCGAACTCGCCCTCGCCTTCCACCACGCCGTCCGCGGCGCGGACCAGGACCTCGCCGCCACCATCGGCCGGCTCCGCACGCTCACCACCACCGGCGACTTCGCCTACTTCACCGACATCGCCCACTTCATGGCCGACCTCCCCCTTCCCGCGCCCTCGACCGTCCGCTGGACCAAGAGCGAGGACGAGGTCCGCTCCGCGTGGCGCGGCCTCGTCCAGGCCCGGCAGGAACGCCTGCTCCCCGGACACTGACCCCAGACGCGACTGCGGCTCCGACCAGACACCTCTGGTCGGAGCCGCAGTCGCGTACAGGCCGGGCGGCAGCCTCTTCACGGCTGGCCAGGGCCGGATCAGGGCAGCCGTCGGCGAGGGGTAGAGAAAGCGCTGCTGACGGCTGTCAGGACCATTTCGCGGGCCGAGCGAGAACGTGTCCCCTCACCGGGTCAGTGATCTGATCCGGCAGCTGGGCTCCGGCGAACTTGGCACGGCCGATATAGAAGGAGGCCGGCATCAGGGTCTTCAGCTCGTTGGAGCCCCTCATAGGAGGAAACGCCGCCATGATGTGGGTGCCGGGGGCCAGGCTCTTGGCCTTGCGGACGGCGGGCGCGAGGTCGCTGTCTCCGCTGATGACGACGGCCGACGTGGCAGCCTTCGTTGCCACGTCCGCGACGAGGGAGACCGCAATGTTGACGTCGGTCTCCTTCTCCTCGTAGTGAGTCCAGCTCCCGCCGCACTGCTTGCACGTCTTCCGCTTCGCCTGGTAGCGCCCCTTGACGATCTCCACCGTTTCGCCGCTGTACGCGGAGAGAGCCTGGAGGTAGGTGTCCTGCCTGCTCAAAGCGTCCGGGTCGTTCATGACCGAGGCGGTGAAGTACTTGACCTTCACGAGCTGGTCACGCGGCCGCAGCGTCCGAGCGAGTTTCTCCAGGTCAAGCCAGAGAAATCTACGACCGTACTTCTCGTGCAGACCGTGGTACAGATTGAAACCGTCCACATAGACGATCAGCTCGGACACGCTGGCTTCCCCTCCCGAGAGCCCGAGGTAATGCCCGGGCCCTGGTACTGCCGGCCAGGAACAGCCGGGGTTCGCTCGCCTGCGTGCACAACCTGCCTGTGAATACAAAAACGGCCCCTTGCGGGGCCGTCGAACCGGGGCTTTGCAGACCCGGCGGGGTATGGATCGATGGTACGGCTTTGAACTCTACGCGTCAATCTCCGAACTCCACGCGTCGATCTTTGAACCCAGGCGGAAAACAGCGCACCGGCCGCCGCCCCTCACCACCACAGCACCGCCCCTGCAGCGGCCACCTCCCCCGAGCCTGCACCTCGGGGGATGTAGTCGAATGTCCCCTTCCAGAACACCGTCCGGTCGTCCGGAAGCGCGCGGCCGGCGATCCCGCGCGCGACCTGACGCAGAAACTGCCAGTCCTGCGCCAGATCGGCCAGCACCGACCAGCCCGGCACGGCTTCGGCATCCCGCCGTGCCAGCTGCTCACGCACCCTTCCCTCGGCGAGCTGCGCAGTCGCCAAGAGGCCGGGCGCCTTGGGATCGAGGTGAGGGAAGAGCCAGCCCAGCAGCCTCTCAACCTCCTCGATGGTCAGCTCCTCGACCCCGCGCACCACCACACCCGGCCCCACCACGCTCCCAGCCACACCCGCTCCCCTTCCCCTTGTTGCTGATCGGGATCCTGGCACGTCAAGAGGTCCGAGGCCACCGTGCGGTTCAGTGGGGCCCTGGAATCCGGGTCTCGGTCCTTCTCTCCCCGGCACGCGGCCGCGCAGCGGCGATGTCTGCCGCGCTGGAGGACTTCAGAGGGCGGCGGACACCGTGCGGCGGCGTTCGAGGGCGGTGAGGTAGGCGTCGGCGCTGCCGTGGCGGACTCGTCCGGCGGCCGCGGCCGCGAGCCCGACCACGACGAACCAGCTGGTCGTCGGCACCGAGACCATGCCGGCGAAGTCGCCGACGGCGAACGCGGCCAGGGCGTCGCAGATCTCGGGCGCGGTCGTCGTCCCGGTGAGCAGCAGGTCGGTCTCGGCCGTCAGGCGAGCGGTCGGGATCCGGCTGGCGGGGTCGTGCGGCGGGACGTCCAGGGCTACGAGCTCGTCCTCGAAGAGGCCCGTGAGAGCGTTCTGCGCGGCGGTGTGGAGCGGGAGTCCGCCGGTGGGGTCGGTGAGCGCGCGCATCGCGCTGTCGAGCTCGGCGACCAGATCCTGCCCGGCCGCCCAGTCGCGGACGAGGTCGAGGGCCAGGATCTCCCCCCGGACGTCTCGCAGGGTCCGGGAAGGAGACGGGAGGGTGTCCATGCCCTGATAACGGCCGTCACGGGGTCGGGGGAACGGGCGCCGCGGAGCCGGGCCGCCATCGGGCCCACCATGACGAAACGGACGGCGTCCGCACTCTGCGGACCGCCTGGCGCCCGCCCTTGACGATCATGGCCGAATTCGTCAAGGCAACCCTGACTAGCCTTCTCCGTCAGGGCTACCTTGACTTCATGACCGACACCGCCCTCCCCTCCGACGGCGAGCAGACCATCCCCGGCGCCCGCCTCTCCCCCCGCGACGAAGGCCGCCTGCACTACGCCTCCGCCGCCTTCTTCCTCGCTGACGAGGCCCTGGAGCAGATTCCCATCGCCCTCGACCCCGCCCCCGGTGACCTGCTCCGCGCCGCCCTGCGCCTCGCCGAGCTCGCCGACCGGGCCGTGACAAGCGCCGCCATCGCCGAACGCGAGCGGGGCACCACCTGGGACCAGATCGGCGCGGCGGCCGGCACCACCCGGCAGGCCGCCCACGAGCGGTGGCACGGCAACGTGCGCGCCTGGGCCGCCACCGGCCGGTCCGACCTGCCGGCCCACAGCCCGAAGGACTCCATGGAGAACGCGGCCATGCTCGACCGCTACTACGCCCGCCTGTTCCCGGAGCAGACCACCGCGGTCAGCTCCGGCCTGGACGCCGTCCGCTTCCCCGGCTCCCGCGAGTACGAGGGCTCCCTACGCGCCCGGGGCGCCGCCCTGAACGCCCGGCTGACCGTACTGAAGGACCAGCTTCAGGAACTCAGCAACGCGTACCGCCTCCTGAAGGAGACCGGCGACCCCCGGGCCCTGGCCGACAACCTGACCGCGACGGCCGACCACAGCCAGGAGATCGCCAGCGTCTTCCGGCAGCTGGCGGCCGCCGAGCCGTCCCTGGCCGAGGAACACCTCCACGAGGCACAGAAGTACGAGGGATGGGCGGAGTCCAACCGCGACCACGCCAAGCTCTACGCCTAGTCCCCCACGATCCGCCCCATCCGGTCCGGGCCCGCCGTGCCCTCACGGCGGGCCCTTCGCGTGAGCGAGACCGGAAAGCGCCCCGCCAACCGACGGTTACCCACCGACATGATCAAGTCACTTCTGGCGATATTCCGGGAGGGCAAGACACGAAGGGGGCCGCCGTCCCGCACGGGCGGCGGCCCCCTAGTCAGTCAGTCGTGGGGGCAGGTTGGTGCGGGTGGCCGAACTCCGCGTCGGTGAGCCACCCAAGTCGGGGGGCCGGGAGCTGCAGCGCGGGAACGGGCGGTTCGCAGAGCGGGCCAGTGTCGTTGCCGGGCGAGACCCATACACCGTTCCATCGAGGGTGTCGGTCGGTGAGGGGATCGCCGCAAACGGCGCAGAGGATGACCGGGACCCCGTGGTCGCGCAGTACCCGTGCGAGCTGAAAAGGCTGGAGCTCGGGCACGTCGTCTGAGTCTCCGAGGAAACCGGACATCACGGTGGAGCTGTTCCAGGTGGCCGTGTCGATCGTGTCATCCCAGGTGGTGTTCGGGCCGACGCTGTGGAAGGTGCGCCACCCGAACACCGGGGTACCCGGGCCATGGGGTTCAGGCGCTTCCTGGAAGGACTCGAGTACAGCAGCGGTGTAGCCGGGCTGGAACTCGCGGACATCAGTTTCCGTCATCGGGCGGATAACGGCGTGCAGGACATCGAGAGCGGCGAGCACTCCGGTGCGCAGTTCGTCCCGGCCGTGTTCGCCGGCCTGGTGCGCGGCGCACAGCACCATCTGCTCCAGGGCGCCGTCGAGGAAGACGGCCTGCTCGACGAGAGCTTCGCCGTTGTCGGTCAGGACGACGCGGTGGCGCATCTTGGCGCCTTCGACGCTGCCGATCCACTCCACTTCTTCGCCAGCCTGAACGGTTTTCACGGCGTCAGCAGGAGTGGGAAACCGATCCTTGAGGGATGCGAGCGGGTTGAACTCCTCCTCCGGAGCATCATCCCAATCCGCCTGCTCCGGGCCTGTGTATTGGGTCGGGGCTGTACGAACTGCGGCAGGCTTGCGGTTCTTCTTGCGCTTCTTCGGCATCCTCGTCGCTCTCCTTCGCCTTTTCGTGGCTCGATGATCCTTGCAGCCGCCAGGGGGCACTTGTACCTCGATCAGCCGAAAGGGCCTATGGGATCTGCCGGTTGATCGCCCTGTCGCAGGGCTGTCACCCGGCCTGGCGCAGGGCGGGTGTAACGAGCGGCACCGTTCGCCCTGCGCGTTCGGCGCGGGCCCGCAGGATCGCGGCCGCACGGATCTCTTCGGCCTCCTGGCGCTCCTGGACACGGACAGCCTCGGGGGAGGCCGGTGCCTCGTCCTTCTGCTCCTGGTCGATGTCGGGGACAGCGCGCTCGTCGAGGCCGCGGCGGACCTGTTCCTTCCGTACAACGACGGCGGTGGCCATGGCCGGGTCTTCCTGGCGAGGCGGGGCGACCGCGTGGTGAGCGGCGAGGGCACGGCGATAGCCGGCCGACGCGCTCTCCCGCGTCTTCACCGGCCCCGCTGGTGCAACCGGCTGCGGGGCCAGGTCGTCGGCAGCTGCCGGGGACGTCGCCGTAGCCGCAGCACGGGTGGCGGGCGCCAGGACGTTCACCGCCCGCACGTTCACCCCGGACACCGCGCGGTTGGCGGCCTCAATCAACTTCGACGCGCACCAGCGGGTCTTCGTGGCGTACGCCGGAGCGTCGGGGGCGACGTCCAGGCGGCCGGTGTCCGCGTCGAAGCCGACGGCCTGGACGTGCCCGGCAAGTTCGGGCGCGGCCGCGGCGAGGATGGCCTCCCACTGGGCCAGGACGCTGCCGCCGGCAGCCGGGGCGACCAGGCCGCGCTCGGTCATCATCATCGTGATCGCCGCACCGAGCCCGAGGGGCTCGCGGCCGTCCCGCCGTACGGCGGTGCCGGTGCGCCGCTTAGGCTTCTTCGTCTGGGCGCCGTTCTTCTTCGCCGCTTCCCGGGCGGCGAGCAGGGCCTGGCGGGCGAGGTCGACGCCGGACAGCTCCGGGACGGCGGTCACGCGATCACCTCCAGGCCCTCGCCGTCCAGCGGGCGGGCGGCGAGCTCGGGCAGACGCCGCGACCACGGAGCGGGCCGGACCGGCTCCGGGCGGGCGAGGGTGCGCAGCTGCTCCAGCCGTACGGCGAGCAGGTGCTCGCCGGTGCGGGTCTGCGCCTTCGCGGCGGCCTCGGCCGCGGCGCGCTGGGCGTCGTCGCTGTCGGGCATGGCCTGGAACCAGGGCTTGGCGAGCTCCGTGGTGTACGCCTTGCTGGCCTCGGCCTGGGCCTCCGTGCTGCGGCCGAGCATCACCAGGGCCTCGTGCCGGTACTCCGCGGCCGCGCTCTCGGCGGTCAGGAACGCGTTGTGCGCGGCGGCGTCCTCGACGGCGTCGGGACCGGCTGCCGCCAGGGCGGCCGGGTCGGTGATCTGCTGGAACTGGGCCCACGAGGCGGCGATGGCGTCCTCGATGGCCGTACGGACCTCGGCGACGACGGCCGCGACGGCGACCGGGTCGGCCGGGTCGGCCGACCAGGTGGCCGCGAGGAGACCGGCCTCGCCGATCAGGACCTTGGTCTGGCGCCGGTGGTCGCACGCCTCGCACAGCCCGGCCGACCGCTCCCGGCCGCAGTCCGCGCACGCCACAGCCTGCCGGGCCGCCGCCTCGGCCGCCGCCCTCTCCCGCTCGACCAGGGCCTGCGCCTCGGCCTCGGCACGGGCCGCCGCGCACTGGGCCGCTCGCTCCCGGGCCTCGGCCTGACGGGCCACGAAGTCGGCGGCCTCGGCCTCGGCGTGACGGCGCATCCGGGCTTCGATCTCCCGGTACCGGGCGTCCGTCTCCAGGCCGGGCAGCTCCTGGTCGACCTCGGCCGCGATCCGCACCCGCCACGCACGGCGTGAGTGCAGGATGTTGGCGCAGTTGTCGCAGTCGGCACCGGTGTCGAGCCGGGCGCCGTCGTCGCACCGCACGTCCGAGCACGACGGCCGGCGCACCAGCCCGCGGCGGGTGATCCAGCCGTACGGGCGGGCGATCAGGGCCTCGCCGCCGGTCTCCTCGAGCCGGGACGTCAGCCGGGCGGCCAACGCCGACGGAGCCTGCCCCGCCCACTCCAGCACCTGGCGCAGCTGCGCGAGCTCCGCCTTCGCGGCCTCCACGACGCGGTCCTGCTGCCAGCGGTTCAGCTTCGTCCACAGCCAGGACACCGGTGTCAGAGCCACCCGCAGATCAAGATCGGCCGGAAGCTCCGACCGCCCTTGCTGCCGCGTCTTTCCACCACCCACGACCGTCAGCCGGGCACCAGCACCAGCGGCGACGCCGCCTGCCTGCTCCTGCTCGTCGACGGGTGACTTGGTGGGCTTTTCACCGCGAAGCGGGGCGACCCCGGCCACCAGGCTCCCGGACCCGGCCACGGCGGACTCGCCGTCGGCGGCCTGGTCCTCGCGCACGCACGCGCGTCCCGGCCGACGGCCCTCACCCCCACGGCCTTCGCCGGAAAAGCCACCAGAGACCGAGAGATCAACGACGGGAGTAACCAGGTGAGGGTGGTCAGTGTGAAGGGCTGCCGCAACGTCGGGCTCTGCAACATCTGCCTCATCCGTCACAGACGGGCCGCTGACCTGCGGTTCGGCTGCCACCTCTAGGACCTCACTAGGCCCTGCCGTAACGTCGGGGTCTGAAAAAACGGGCCCCAGGTCCTCCTCGCAGTCCTCCTGGACGTCATCGGCGACCGTGCGGCCGTGCGCGGCGGCGACCGCCGGCACCATCAGCCGCGACCGGTTCGGCATGCCCGAGCCCGTCTTCAGCCGCACCCGCAGCACCAGCTCCCGAGCCTCCAGACGCTCCAGTACCCGCTCTCCTGCCGACGCCGTGCACCCGAGCAGCCGGGCCACCGTCGCCGCCGCGCGGCCGCGCTTGGTGTCCACCGTCCCGCCGCACTGCCGCACCCGCCCGGTCTCCCGCGCCTCCAGCACCAGCAGCAGCAGCGCCAGACGGTCCGTCGCCGCGCCCCGGCCGGTACGCGTACCGATCAGCCCGGCCGGAGTGACCCGGCCGTCCTTGTGCTTCCAGCCCGGCGCCATCACGGCCTCCATCAGCCGCTGCAGCGTCGCGTACTCCTTCTTCGCCAGATTCAGCGGGTGCCCGACGACGTCCTGCGCCGCCCACAGAGGCAGCACCTTGCACTCCAGGCCGATGTCCTCGCGGTACTCGCCCTTCTCGGTCTCCACCGACACCACACCCGAGCCGCGCAGCCCCGACACCACCTCAGATGCCGTGTACGACGCCGACATCCCGATCCACCGGCCGAGCTCCGAGGTATGGATCTTCACCACACCGTTCTCCGCCGGGGTCCGCGACGCCAGCACCAGCACCGCCAGACGCACCGCGTCCGACGCGCCGTCCAGGCCCGCCGCATCCAGAAGGGCGCGCACCGCACCACCCAGACGTGCACGCGCGTCGCGACCGAGCGACAGCGGATGACCCGCAGCCCGCTTCGGGACCGGCCCGGGCTGCGCCGGAACCGACCGAAGCCGGCGGCGCGAGGCCCCGCCGGCGGACACCGTGCGGGAGCGCGGGAGTACGGCGGCCGATGCCGCGGCGGCGCTCATCGGGCACCCCCGACGAGCGTCATGGAGGAAGCGCGGACGTAGAGAGGCGCCGGGGCGGACAGGGCGGTGCAGGCGGTCATGGCCGTGGTGTACCAGCCAAACCGGACACCCCCTCGGGGGGCGAAGCGCGGGCGGGGCACAGCGGTGCGAGAAATGATCACCTCGGCAGCCTGGACCGGCCGCCCTGTGGACAAAGACCGTCGAACCCCGATTGCCCCCCGCGCTCCCGCACGGCGGGCGACGACTTCAGATCGCGTCCCGCCACATGGGACGGCCTCGTCGCAGACGTCGTTGACGGAGTCGTTGCGGACGTGGACGTACGTCGGCCGGGCGGGGCTGGCCAGGGCGCGACTTCCCATAGGAAGTTCTGCCGCGCGAAGTGCGCGAATGTCGCGAATCGTATCGAAACGGGCAGTGGTCGACTTTTCAGGGGACACCAGATCGGGCACTATGACGAGGACACCAACTCTCATATGCGAGCCGGGCCGACCTGTGAGAACAGGGCAGCCGGCGAGTGAATGGGTGAGGTGGCCGCCCCCTCCGTGAGGAGCGGGCGACCGGACGAAGAACCAGAGGCAATCCCTTTCTCTCTGTGATTCGAACGGATGTTCCAAAGTCCTTGTCGGGGCTGAGGAACGACAGGAGCCCCCTGCGAAGGGGCTACTGCGGTGAAGCTCGGTCTTGCCGGACCGGGTGGAACGAGCCCGGTCCTGTCAGACCGGGTGGAACTGCGAAGCTCGGTTGTCAGCCGAGTGGAGCGACCCGCTTGTCAAGGCGGGGACTGCATTGAGAAGAAGAACCAGCTCGATGAGCTGGGCCCAGGGCCGACGTCAATCGGACACTGGGCAGCCGACTCGGGTTGCGAAGCCCTTGTCGGCACGACGGGCCGCGCGAGGCCGCAGTGGATTGCGAGTCCACTACTTGGCGCGCGCGGCCGATGACCTAGGTCATCCCGACCCCCTCGATCTTGAAGGTGGAGTCGGCCTGCCGGAAAACAGGTGCGAGGTCAGCCTTCACCCAGTCCTCCTTGAGCGACGGACGGGTGTTCCTCGGCCAGGCGGCGGAGCAGCTGCGCGTACTTCAGACGGTTTCCCCGGTGGGGCTGCGTCTGGCCGGCTTCCCATCGCACGACGGCAAGCCGCTGGACGCCGATGGCCTCGGCAACTTCCGCCTGGGTGAGATTTGCAGCGATCCGCAACTGCTGCCGGATATGAGGCGGGGGCAGCGTGTCAGCATCCACCAGAGCATCAACTCGACGCAGCGGATCCGACATCACAGCCTCCATCCTATCCAGCACTTCCCGAAAAGATACATCATTCGATCTCTGCTCGGGAAGCGCCTGGCCTGCCGCCAACGAAACGGCGCTGCCGAGATCACGGACAGGCGTGGTCACGAGAACCCCAGATGCGAGTTCGCGGCGCGTGCGGCCTCAGCGAGTTCCGGCAGCTCTACGACGTCCACGCCCGCCTCGGCGAGCTGCTCGACCCCCACGCAGTCGGCAACGAACAACGGCGGTTCGCGCCAGGCGATGACGACGCGCGGGATCCCGGCCTCGAGGATCCGCTGCGTGCAGGGAGTACGATCCGCGCTCCGCTGGGAGCACGGCTCCAGGGACGAGTAGATCGTCGCCGTGGCCAGCCGCGGGTCGCCCGCCGGGAGCTTCGCGAGGGCGGCCTCCTCCGCGTGTTCACGCGGATCGGTCTCGCGCGAGTAGCCGGCCGCGAGCTCGGTGCCGTCCTCGGCAACGATGACCGCGCCCACCGAGTACGCCCCGGCGGCCGGAGGGCACAGCGCGGCGAGGTCGATCGCGCGCCGCATCCAGCGGAGTTCCTCGTCTCGGCCGGGCGCGTACATCAGCCGCGCTCCTTCGGGGCGTAGCGCAGGAGCACGACGTCGCCGATCGCGCGGGCCTCCAGCAGACGCATCCGGGAGGTCGACCCGCCCGGGTAGTCGGCGGTGCCCAGGAATTTCGGGGCGTCGGCCTGGCCTACGAGCAGTGGCGCGACGGCGAGGTGGACCTCGTCGGCCAGGTTCTGCGCCATGAGCTGGGTGTGGATCGTGCCGCCGCCCTCCACCATCAGTTGCTTGACGCCGCGGCGCCCGAGCTCATCGAGGACCAGGTCCCAGTCGAGGTCGGGCCCGACGCTGACGACGTCAGCGAGGTCCCCGAGCGTCGCGCGGACCTTTTCCACCGCGCTGTCGACGGTGAAGACCAACTTGTCGCCGCCGTGGTGCCAGAACTTCAGGTCGGCGGTTAGGTCGCCGGTGCGGGTGACCGTGACCTTGAGCGGGTAGGCCGGCTTGCCGTCGGCGACGCGCTGAGCACGGCGTTCGTCGCTGTTGACCAACAGGCGCGGGTTGTCCCGGCGCATGGTGTTCGCGCCGATCAGGATGGCGTCGGACTCCGCGCGGACCTGGTCGACGCGGTCGAAGTCCTCAGCGTTGGAGAGCAGCAGCCGCTCGGAGCTGGTGTCGTCCAGGTAGCCGTCGACCGACATGGCGGCGGACAGCAGAACGTACGGGCGGGCGGTCATCTGCTCAGGCTTCCGTTTCTGTCTCGTGGAAGAGGGTGGAGTCGAAGGTGGCGCGGAACTCGGCTACGGCCGGCTCGCGCTGCCAGGGGATCAGGGCCTTGTCGAGCCGGACGAGTTCGTTCGTGATCCGGCCGGAGCCCGTGTCCTCCGCGACGGTCAGCGCGTGCATCCCGAGTGCGGCGGCTTGCTCCGGGGCGCGGGCGCCGGCCAACGCTACGGCCTGCCGCGCCATGTAGACGCCCCGGTCGCGGTGGTAGCCGTCCGGCATCAGCCGGATGGCGGCGCCGAACGCGGCGGCGGCCTGGTCGTGCTTGCCGAGGGCCTCGAGGCCCTGGGCGCGGTGGACCTCCACGTACGAGGCATTCAGCCACACGCCCCACGGGGTGGGGTCGGCGGCGGCGCCATCGAGGGCGTTGCGGACGTCGTCGATCGCCCGCTCGCTCTCGTCGGCGTCACCGCGCAGCGCGTGTCCGTACGCCTCGTAGGTGCGCGCGACGGCGGCGAGGCGGCTGCGCGGACGGGCCATGCGCTGGGCGGCCTCGGCGAGGTCGACCACGTCGACCAGGTCGGCCGTGTCACCGGCCAGTTGTGCCTTGCGGGCCATGACGTACGTGGTCAGGTCGTTGTCGCCGACGGTGTGCGACCACTGCATGGCCCGGTCCAGCCAGTACGACGCCGCCTGCGGGTTGCCCAGGTCCTGGTAGAGCCAGGACAGGAACTCGCCGTACTGCGTCTGGAGCTCCATCAGGTCGCGCCGGTCGGCGCCCTTCGCGTCCCGGCGCAGCTCTTGGATGACCTGGATGTGGTCGCGCACTGCGGCGACGGCGTGCCGGGGCCCGAGCAGGTTGTCGTTGTCGATCAGCAGGCGGCGGGTGCGACGTAGGTGCTCCACAGGCGTCGAGCCGTACGCGTACGCGGCCCGGGCCTTGCGGACCAGACCGGGAACGGCACCGGAGTCCGCGAAGGCCGGCGAGCCGACGCCGACCGCGGCCGCAGCCCCGAGCCCCATCCCCGTGCGCAGCAGCGCACGCCGATTCAGAGCCACCCAAATCACCGACCCATCAGCTAGACGACACGGGACCGAGATCCCTTCGTCCGACGCTGCCTGGTCAGCCATGGCGAAAGCTAGGTCCACTGATGATCTGGCCACATGGGCCGGGGGATTGGCCACATGGCCACGCTCGTCACCGATCCGCTCCCACAGGCGGAGCAGCATGCCGCTGGCGCCCAGTTTGTCGTCCAGGACCACGGCCTGCGAACGGTCGGGCGTTCGCTCCGCTCGCTCGAATCGTCCCAGGTGGCTGTGGTCGATACGAGTCATCTTGCCGAGCTCGCGAAGGCTCAGTCCCCGTGAGGTCCGCAGCTCCCGCAGCTGGTACCCCCAGTTGTGCAAGGGCGACACCCAGGGCGTCAGCTCCCTCGGCTTCTGCGCCATCCCGCCCCCAACCTCGTGGCCTATGTGGCCAGATGATCCGGCCACATGTCAGATCTGGAACTCCTGAGTGTGGCGGACCTAGAACCGAAACGAACGGTCCGCCGACTCAGGAGGCTCAGTGTTTTACGGTTCCATCCGCATCCGGCTGCTGCGCGCGGCGAAGCAGGGCGAGGACGCTGTCCGGATGGCCGTCGTACACGAGGTGCGGCTCATCGGCGGTCGGCGGGGAGAAGCGGCCCGCATGCCGAAGGAGGTCCTCCTCGCTGAACTCGATCGAGTTCGCGTCGACCAACGACTGCTCGTTGCGCTTCCGGATTCGGTCCCAGCGCACCTCGTGCGGGAGCGGCAGGTAGATCAGGATGGGTTCACCGCCCGCCTTCACCACAGCCGCTGCCCACTGGGACCGCTCCTCCGGAGTCCAGAAGCCGTGGTCGACCACGGCGTCGTGTCCGGCCGCCAGGAGCTCTCCGAGCTCAAGAGCGATGTCCTTGAGTACGGGTGCCTCTCTGACCCTGAACTGCCCACGGGGGAAGTCCCGGCCGTAGTGGCCGTAGCGGCGGAACATCTCCTCGTCGGGGCAGAGACGCCGGAAGCCGGCCTTCTCCAGGGCGCGGGCAAGGGTCGTTTTGCCCGCGCCCTGCAGGCCCGACATGAGGATCGCGCGAGGCGTGGGAACCGGACGGCCGGTGTTGGGCCCGGTCACCGTAGAACCTCGGACGTGGTCCGCCGGGTGCGGCCGGGGGCGCCCAGGTCCACGCCGTACTCCAGCAGCTCGCCATTCGAGTCAAGGAACCGCGCGGTCAACACCAGGATGGCCGCCACGGTGCCGGCCTCCAGCTCCAGGAGCTCGAGGTCGTGCGCTGTGGCGATGCGAGCGGTCTCCTCGTCTACGCGGCGTACAGCGTGCCGCCCTGTCACCCGAGCGATCAGGTCCAGCGAAATTCCTCCCTTGAGGCGCTCGCTGCGGGCCAGGTCCGGGATGTCCACGGCGAATCTGGCCGGGATCCACGAGGTCGAGTGGGAGACGAGTCCGTGCGCGTCACGGTAAACCCGGCTCCGGCGAATTACGTCGGCACCAGGCGCGATCCCCATGACCTCGGCGACATCGACCGGGGCCTGCACCACGCCAGCTGTATGGCCGGACGACTTCTCCCCGACGCCCCAGGACGACTGGGTCCTGCTGCTGCGGTCGTGTCGTTCGGCTCCGGAGGAGAGGGAGACCTGCGTGCCGAGCACTTCCGTGCCGATGCCGTGAATCCCGGCGACCAGGCGTTCCTCCTTGAGGACGCGAAGGGCCTTCTCCACCGTGGCTGTGCTGACGGACCACTCCTCCGACAGGTTCTTGATGCTCGGCAGGAGTGTGCCGGCGACCAGCGCGCCGGACTCGATCAGATCTCGATAGTGACCTGCGATCCGTGCGTACGGCGGTCGATTGTCGGCCCGGCTCACGTCTGCCTCCTCGGTGGCTCGTCACTTCAGATCTTAGGTTTCCTTACCGTACCGCTTGACAGCTTAGGAGACCATAGGGAACCTTAGGAATGCGAGGTGACGGCCGGTAGGCAACACCTCACACCTGCACCACTGCAGTTCTGCGGCCCGTCTCTTCGGAGTCGGGCAGGTGGCCGGAGGCGGTAGCTACGACCAAACCCCCCAGGCCGGTGGAACTGCTGCATGACCTCAGTGCTGATGCGCTGTCTATCCGCCGGGACGCGGGCCGTTGGCTCGTGGACCTGGTGGGTGGAGAAGGCATCCGCCCCGCGTACCCCTTCCCCTTCTCCTGCCGAGGAGTCGCCATGCCCGAGCTCGCCATGCCCAAGGCCGCCAAGCGCCGGGGCCGCACCCGTACCTCCCGCGTCAGCCCCCTCGCCCCGATCGTCCTCTCGACCCTGTCGCCCGGCCACATCGACATGCGGCGGATCGAGTCCACCCAGAAGCGCCGCATCTCGCTGATCTGCCCGGCCTGCGACACCTGGGTGCCCCTGACCCCCAACCGCGGCACCTACCTGCTCAAGCTCGTCCCGCACCACACCGGCCGGGCCGGCGTCGACGCCGCGATCCGCTGCAGCTCCAGCAACCGCCTCGTCGACGTCGACATCAGCGCGGACACCTGGAGCCGCCAGTACGAGGAGTGGGCGCGCGAGGAACGCCTCGCGGTCGACCTGACCCGTCACCGCCGCGCCACCGTCCAGACCCTCAAGGTCGCCCGGCCGCAGGAGCGCCCCGCCGACCGGCGAGCCCAGTGGGAGCGTGCGGTTCCCGCCGCCCGCCGGGCCGACGCCGCCCGCGCGGTTCCCGCCGACGCGATCCCCACCACGCGCGGTCGGGCCGTCGACGGCCCCGCCGGCGCCCTGCCCGCCATGCCCCGGCAGAACGCCCGGGACGCCAGCTCCGTCCGGGCCCTGGCCGCCGGCACCCTCCGCGTCCTGGCCGACGCCGCCCCGGGCCGTTCCGCGAGCGACGTCCTCGACGAGCACCTCGCCCGCGTCGCCTACACGCACTTGGCCACGCTCTGGCGCCGCCCCCTGACCCCGGACGACCAGTCCAAGCACACCGAGCTGGTGGCCGCGGTCCGGGCCGCGCTGCCCGCCCCGGCCCCGGGCGAGACCGCCACGGCGTACACCGCCCGCTGCCGCAAGCCCGCTCTCGCGGCCTGACCCGCACAACCGCCCCGGCCCCGGCCTCGGCTCCCGCACCGCGCGGGGGTCGGGGCCGGGGCCGTCTGCTCCCGTCCCTGCCCGCTCACCGCACCCTGGAGGTCCCGATGCCCGCCACCCTGACCCTGACGTCCCACCGGCCCAGCAGCGGCGAGGTGTTCGACACCGAGACGCTCGCGCTCCTGGACGAGCTCGACGTCCCGCTCCCCGTCGACCTCGACGACGCCGAGGTCGACCTCGACATCGCCTTCGGTACGCCGCTGGCGATGTACGAGCCCGCGGGCACCGCCCGGGAGATGCGCCGGTACGCGGCCGCGGTCCTGACCGTCCCGCCCGACCGCCGCCACGAGCTCGCCCTCGCGCACGGCGCCGAGATCACCGCCCGCGTCGACGCCAGCCGCGACATCCTCGCCATCGACCCCTCGATCACCGCCCGCATCCGCAAGCGCCTGGTCGACGTCCTCCTCCCCCACACCGCCCACCTGCGCCGGACGATCCGCTCCGGGGCCCGCCCCGAGTACGCCGCCGCCTGACCCCCGGCCCCGGACGGACGCCCACGATCAACGGCCACCCCTACCGCGCCGAGGGGTGGCCGCTGGTCGTGGCCGGTCGTACGACCCGCCAAACGAACGACAGCCCCAGGGATTGCGCCCCCGGGGCTGTCCAGGACCTGACTCGGAGGACCTGATGCAGCTCAGCATGACACGTTCCGTGCCCCGGCCGAACGCCGGGATCATCGACGACATCGAGCGCGAGGACAACAAGAAGGGCTACGAGCCCGACGACCTCACCGCGTTCCACCAGCTCGTCCGCCACCTCGTCGTCGACGGCGACCGCCGCGCGGCCGACGCCGGCCGCCGGGCCCGCCGCACGCTCGCCGACATGGCCCTCGCCGGACAGGGGCGGTGACCGCGATGGACTGGCGCCACAATGCGGTCTGCCGCGAGGAGGACCCCGAGCTGTTCTTCCCCATCGGCAACACGGGCCCGGCGCTGCTGCAGATCGAGGAGGCCAAGGCCGTCTGCCGCCGCTGCCCGGTCATGGAGGCGTGCCTGCAGTGGGCGCTGGAGTCCGGGCAGGACGAGGGCGTCTGGGGCGGTCTGTCGGAGAACGAGCGGCGGGCGATGAAGCGCCGCGCCGCCCGCAACCGCGCCCGGGGCGCGCAGAACGGGGTGGCGGCATGAGCGAGGACCAGAAGCGCCTGGAGGACGAAGTCCGCCGGACCAACGAGCAGCACGACTTCGGCCGGCGCCTGCACGGCTGAGCAGCCCGCCCTGCAGGACGCGGACCGAACTTCGTTCCCGTCGCACGCTCTTCGACCAGGTCGGCCGCCCGCACCACGGACGGCCGGCCTTTCGCATCCCCAGAACCGGGCATCGACCCGGATCGACATCCATCTCAGGAGGCGCCATGCGCACCATCCGCCGCGACGGCTGGACCGCCGCCGACTACGACTCCGAGCAGATCCTCCACCAGCTCGGGCACCGCGACGCCGCCGCCCGGGTGAACCGAGCCCGCCGCCGGCGCCCGCTCCGCCGGGCCTGGCGCACGCTGCGCGCCCGGCTCCACCGCCCCGCCGCGACCGTGACGCCGGCGGCGGGCATCGACTGGGCCGCGGCCCGGGCGGCGGCCGACGCCGTCAACCGCGGCGACACCGCCGAGGCCGACCGCATCGTCCAGGCCACCGCCGACCCCCGCGGCACCGCCTTCGCCGCGTTCCGCTTCGTCGGCGTCAAGTGACCTTCCCCCGCCTGGCGGTTGCCTCCCCCGCCCGTCCCGGTCTGTGTGCCGGTACGGGCGGGGTGAGGGGAGCCGGACAGTCCGGACAGCCCTCCACCACCGAGGAGAGATGCATGCGTACGAGCACCGAGCAGAACACCCCGGCTGTCACCTACAACTTCGGCGACTACGTCCTGTACCGCGACCCGGAGCTGTTCTGGACCGGCAAGCCCAACCACACCTTCGTCTGCCGAGTCGGGAGCAGGTGGACGGACGGCACCTACCACCTGACCGCGCTGGCCTCCGGCAAGGTGGTCCCCTACGTCCGGCCGGACTACATGCGGCTGCTGCCGCCGATCGACGCGATGCGCGACATCGACACCGCCCCCCTGCACGGCGCCGACGCCGCCGACGGCATGACCGCGGCCGCGATGGCGTGGCTCACCCAGCAGCACACGACCGCCAACCAGCGGCCCGAGCTGCCCGAGCAGCGCTGACCACTGCTCACGCAGACGGCCCTCCGAGTCCCCGGCATTTGAGCTGCCGGGGCCTCGGAGGGCCTGGTCACGACCCTACCGACCGACGCCGATCCGCGGTGACCTCTTGCACGAGGCGCCGGAAAGAGAGGACACCCCCGTGGCCAACACCACCACCCGGCGCAGGCGCAAGCCCGCTCCGGCTCCGAAGACCCGAGGCGCCGGGCACGCCAAGACGCCGGCGCCGCTGGACACCGTCCCCGCCCAGGCCGCCGCCCCCGAGACGAGCGTGCCGCTGGTATTCGAGGAGGCCGACCCGGTCCTGGCCGACGCCGCCGACCGCGCCGCCGACCTGCGGGCCCTGGCCGCCGACGACGCCGCCCGGATCCTCACCGACGGCGAGCAGCGGGCCGCTGAACTCCTGGACGGCGCCCGGACCGAGGCCGCTTCGATCACCGAGGCGGCCACGGCCGAGCAGACCCGGCTCCTGGCCGACGCCGACCGGATGCGCAAGGAGGTCGCGGGCAGCGCGGCCGCAGACGCCGAGCGGGTCCTGGCCGACGCCGAGACGAAGGCCGAGCAGCTGCTCGCCGGCGCGCGCGGCCAGGCCGACACCGTCACGACGACCGCGACCGCCGAGGCCGAGCAGGTCCTCGCCGACGCCAAGGCGTCTGCCGAGCAGCTGCTCGCCGACGCTGGCCGCCAGGCGCAGGAGGTCACCGCCACGGCGGCCGCGCAGGCCGACGAGGTGCAGGCCCAGGCCGCCCGCGCCGCCGAGAAGGCCCTCGCCGACGCGCAGGCCAAGCGCGCCGAGCTGCTCGCGGCGGCGGAGCGCACCGCGGCCGAGACCCGCACCCGTGCCACCACCGACGCCGAACAGCTCCTGCAGCGGGCGCGCGGCGAGGCCGACCGGATGCGCGAGAGCGCGGACGACCAGGCCACGCAGGTGCGGGCCGGAGCCGAGAAGGCCGCGGCCGGCCTTCGCCAGGACGCCGAGCGCGCCCTGGACGACGCCCGCACCTCCGCCGAGGAGCTGCGGTCCGTCACCGACAAGGACGTCGCCCGGCTGCGCGAGCAGGCGGAGACGGACGCGAAGACGGCCCGCGAGGCGGCGGCCAAGGCCACGGCCGACCAGGCCGCCGCCGCGCAGGCCCGCGCCGAGGCGGCCCGGATCCTCGAGGCAGCGACGCAGCGCACCGTGCAGCGGGCCCGCCGCCGGGAGATCAAGGCGGAGTCGCGCGCCAAGCGGGCCAAGGCCCGCAACGACGCCCGGCCCGCCGGCGGAGTACCGCCGCTGTCCGGACAGGAGCTGCTCCTGGTCGTCGGGATCGTCCTGGCGGCCGCGGTCGTCTCCACCCTCGGCCTGCTCTCCTCCTACACCGCGCTGGAGGCCAAGGCCGCCGCGTGGGGCTGGGAGTGGCCGTGGCTGCTCCCCGTCGGCATCGACGTCGCCATCCCGGCGTTCACCGGCGCCAACCTGATCCTGATCCGGATGGGCATGGAGCTGCGCTGGATCCGCTGGGTGCCCCGCGTACTGACCGCGGTGACCGTGTACCTGAACTGGAACGCCTCGGACTCCGCGTCGGGCCGCATCGGGCACGCCGCCCTCACCCTGCTCTGGGTCGTCTTCTCGGAGATCGCCTCCCACGTCTACGCCACGAGGATCGGCGCGGTCACCGGCAAGATCAGGATGGAGACGGTCCGGCGCTCGCGCTGGATCCTCGCCCCGATCCCCACCGCCCGGCTGCGCCGCCGGATGATCCTGTGGGAGATCACCTCCTACGACGAGGCGCTCACCCGCCTCCAGCAGGAGACCTGGCTGCGAGCGCGCCTGCGCGAGCAGTACGGCCTGCTGTGGCGGTGGAAGGCTCCGCTGGAGCAGCGGATGGCGCTCAAGCTCGGCTCCGCGCCCGCCGCGCTCGCCGACACGCTCACCCCCGACGACGCTCACACCATCGAGCGCGTCGAAGAGAGCGACGACGCTCACGACGCTCACGACGCTCACCCCGAACCGAGCGGCGCTCACCCCGAAATGAGCGCGCTCACCCCCGGGGAAGCCGACAGCGAGCGCGAGCGTCCGGCGCTCACCACGGGTGCCCACGAGGATGAGCGCACCACCGAGGACGACGACGCTCACCGAGCGGACAGCCCCCGAACGCGCAGCGAACGGGACGCGCTGACCGAGCGCCGCCACGACCGCATCCGCCTCCTCTACACCGAGCTCGGGCGCCGCCCGCAGTGGACGGAGATCCGCGACGCGCTCACCAAGGCGGGCCTGTCCGACGAGCCCGTCTCCCGCCCCACCGCCCAGCGCCTGCGCGAGCAGGTCGAAGAGAGCGCCCAGGACGCCCTGGCGAGCGCGAAGGCGAGCGCCCCGGCGAGCGCCCCGGCGAGCGCCTGAACACCCGAGCGCTTGCACCCCTCGCACCACCCCTGCCGCTCATGGTCGCCACCGGCCCGCGCCCACGCTCCCGAGCGTGAGCGCGGACCGGTGACGGCCACGGCCGGCAGGCCGCTCACCCACACATGCCGCCGCTGAACTTCGCCCCCGGCCCGCCGGAGGCGGACTTGAGCGGTCGCGACCACCGAACCGAGAGGAGCCACCAGCCATGTCCGGCATCGACTGGGACAAGGAGCTCAGCCTCATGACCCCCCAGCCCCAGCCCCCGACCCCTCAGACCCCCGCCCCTCAGGCCCCGGAGAAGCCGGAGAAGCCCGCGACCTCGAGGTTTTCCGCCGCGGTCGACGGGATGCGCCGCAACACCGCGGCCCTCGCCGTGTGCGGCACGATCGCCGTCGTCGCCGTGTGCGGAACGGTCATCGCCGTCACCAACATGCAGGCCGACCAGGCCGCCCAGGACCGTGCGCGCGCCCAGCAGGACGCCGCGAACGCCCTGGTCGAGGCCGAGGCCGACAAGCAGCGGGCCCAGATCGAGGAGGCCGCCGCCAAGGCCGCGTACGAGCGGGAGCTGACCGTCTACCGCGAGTGCATGAAGGACCGCGCGGCGGCCGTCGCCAAGGCGAACAGCTTCGAGATCTCCCGGATCCCCGAGTGCCCCGCCCCGGTCTTCAGCGGCACCTCCGCCCGGGCCCAGCAGCCCGCCGGCGCCAGCTCCAGCAGCGGCATCACCTCCAGCCCGTGGCTGTGGGTGGCGCTCGTCGGCGGCGGCGGATTCATCGCCTACAAGAAGCTCTCCACGCCCTCCGGTTCAGGTTCGGGCACCACCGTCAGCAACAAGGGATTCACCTTCGAGAAGGGTGCGTAAAAATGACGCTTCAGTTCTTCGCCCTCGCCCTGTTCTGCTGGGCCCTGTTCTTCACCTTCAAGAAGACCAAGGGGAAGCAGATGGTCGTCTGCATCATGCTCATCGTCTCCGGCATCTTCCTGCCCTACACGCCGTTCAGCGAGTCGATCCGCAGCACGCTGGAGTCCGTTTTCAACACGGCGAACACCACCGTGAACAACATCGGCTCGGCGTCGCGCTGAGTGACAGATCGCAGTTACCGGTTACCGGTTACAGCCCCCAGAGCCCCCTCGAACCCACCGCCGGAGGGCCCGAACCGGGGTCCTGGGGGCCTGTAACCGGTAACCGGTAACCGACCTCAACCACACAGAGTCACAGAAGGGAGGGTCATGGAACTGCTCTTGCTCCTCGCCATCAGCTACGTCTTCGGCGTGGAGAAAACACACGGGAAATACGAGCAGGCAGGAATCAAGAAACCCCCTGCTAAAACAAAAGAGAAATGGAATCCGACCCGGACGCCGGATACATTCCGAAACACGCCTTACAACATCGCGGCGAAAACGCATTACGGTCTGCTGGCGGGTGCGCATATGGCCGGTGGCCTGCGCGACGGATGGCGCTCGGCCTACCTCAAGGAGCCGACCGAGAAGCATTCCGTTTCCCCTTCCGCAGACCCCTCTGCGGCGAAGTCGACGAAGGGGAAGTCGACGAAGGGAAAGCCGTCCTCGACGCCGCCGGCGGGGGCCTCGTCCTCGACGACGCCGCCGACCGGGACCCCGTCCTCGGCGACCCCGCCGACGGGCTCTTCGTCCTCGGCGACGCCGCCGACGGGCACCCCGTCCTCCACGGCGACGCCGCCGTCTTCGACGTCTCCGCCGACGACGCCTCCCCCGCCGTCCGCACCCCCACCGCCGACGGCGCCCCCTCCCCCGACGACCCCGCCGCCGCCGACGACCCCGCCGGTGACGGTGCCGCCGGGGTCCGCGGTTCCCCCGGCCGGGACCATTCCGCGGCCCCGCACCGTCAAGCTGCCCGACCACATCCGGAAGGACCCCTCTATGCAGCCCAACCCGCCCACCCCGCACGCCGCGACCGTCGACGACAAGGGCGTCCACGTCACGACCGCCGCGGGCAAGTCCCGCACCTACAGCGGCGGCGAGGTCATGACCCTCACCCAGGTCATCGACCTCGCCGACGGCTCGGCCACCCTGTGCCAGGCCAGCACCGACACCGCCCTGGAGCTCATGGACGAGGCCCTGGAGCTGGCCACGGACTGCGACACGCTCATCGCCGACATCACCGCGAAGGGCGTCGGAGCGAACCTCATCGCCAAGTGCGAGGTGCTCAAGGAGCAGCTCGACCTCCAGGCCGCCGCCGCCAAGGACGTCCACGACAAGATTCAGGGCGGCGAGGAGGCGTGCCGCACCGCGTCCGCGAACGCCGAGGCCCGGCACGGCGGGATCTTCCGCGCCGTCGCCGACAGCCCCCTGACCAAGCCCGCCGAGCGCGACTTCTACAACGCCCGCTGACCACAGACAGGAGAAGCCCCCGCATGAGCGCCACCGAGACCCTGAAGGACGCCGCGAACTACGCGGCGCTGCGCACCAAGCTGGCCTGGCTCACCCACAAGGTCCACGCGCACGCCCAGACCGTCACCAAGCTCGCCGCCGACGTCGACGACGCCGCCGAACAGATGCTCGACGCCTCCGAAACGATGAAGGCCCTGGCCGTCGACGACGCCACGACCTCCGAGTTCGCCGACGCCGCGCTGACCATGACCGGCGTCAAGGACGCCGCCGGCGCCTACACCTCCGCCGCCGACAGCGCCTCCGCGGCCGCCGACGACGCGAAGACCACCACCGAGAACGACCACGGCGGCATCGCCGACGCCGTCGCCACCTCCCCCGTCGACATGGCCGAAGCCGGCTTCTACGCCCAGCAGTAAAGGAGATCGAAGGACCATGGGGCCGACTCGAGCTCACTTTGTTCAGTACGCGCCCGCCGCTCTCGCGGTGGTGCCACTCGCCGCCGGCCCCTGGTCCGCCCTCGCCGCCGCGGCGGCCGGAGCCGGGGCGTGGGCCGTCGGCGCCTCCGCCCCGGTTCTGCGGTCCCTGATCGCGTGCGGGCTCACCACCACCGGCTGCGGCATCGCCGCCAGCGAGGTCCTCGCCGCCGGCATGAACCCGCTGATCGCCCTCGGGCTCGCCGTCCCGGCCGGGGCGGCCGCCCTCGCGCACCACCGCAACCTCGCCGGTCACCTCCCCGCCCCCGAGCTCACGCCCGCGACTGTCACCAAGGGCGCGGGCACGGGGACGGGGCTGACGTCGCAGGAGCAGGTGATCGCCGCTTTCTGGGCGGAGTACATCTCCGGGCCTACCCAGACCGAGGACCGCAAGCTCATCCAGCCCGGCGCCAACCTGGAGCAGCTCGTCCTCCAGATCGACGGCAGCCACGTGGTGTTCACCGGGATCATCACCCTGCCTCCCGGGCAGCAGGTGCGGGTCCGGGAAGCCGACATCGCCTCCGTCTACCACGTCCCCACCTCTCAGATCGAGCTGGGCGACCCCAAGCACTACGCGCCCAACGCCCTGCCGGTCACCGTGCAGCTGACGGCACCGGCGGAGCAGCCGCAGATCCAGACCGGCGCCCCCACGACGCCCCAGGAGCTGTGGGCCGCGTACGTGGCCGGGCCGGAGGGCGCGATGCCCGGCACGACCCTGACCGTCACCCGCTACGACGGGCCGAAGGACTGGGAAGGCATCGCCACCCGCGACCGCCGGGCGATCGGCACCGTCAACCTTCAGGACCTCGCGGGCAACCTCGACCTGGAGACCATCCAGATCGCCCTGTCCCCCGGCGACAAGCCGTCGCAGATGGGGATCCGAGTGATGCGGGAGCACGCGCTGATGCACGGCACGATGCTCTCCTCGGTCGTCGGCGAGCTGGCGATGGACTCGCGCGGCTACGTCCGCGCCGGCACCTACGTCGACGGCCGCCCCGCGCTCCTGCCCCTCGCCCAGCCCGGCTCCGGTGCCCGCCACCTCTACCTGGTGGGCGGGTCGCGGTCGGGCAAGTCGGGGCTGCTGGAGCAGATCCTGCTCTCGGCCCACCTCTCCGGCATCGCGGTGATCCTCGCTTCTCCGCAGGCGGGGACCATCGCCGGCGCCTCGCTCTCGGCCTACCTCGGGGACGGCCTGGACGAGGCCATGGGCGCACTGCGCCTGGCCTACGCGCTGATGCTCGACCGCGAAGCCCGCTACCGCAGCCCGGCGTTCCCGTTCACCGACCCGCTGGTCCTGTTCGTCGTCGACGAGGCGCACATGCTGCTGTCGGCCTCCTCCCCGTACCACGCGGAGGCCAAGGCGATCGTGGAGCAGCTGACCCGCCGGTCCCTCAAGCGGGGCATCGGCGTCGTTCTGGCCACCCAGACTCCGCTGGCCGAAGACCTCGGCAACAGCACGGTCATCCGAAGTCAGCTCCTCATCGGCGGCGGCGCCGTGTTCCTGCGCTGCGCGCGCGGCCAGGGCAACCTGGTCGGCACGAACTCCGTGGAGGGCGCGGAGGGCATCGACCTGTCGATGATCCCCTCGCAGTGGCCCGGCCAGTACGCCAAGGTCGCCGACCGGGACATGTCCGGCCTGGCCACCGAGGTCGCCGCCGCTCCCGAGGACGGCACCTTCGGCCTGGGCTACCTCCTCACCCCCGGCAGCCAGGCCGTCCAGTTCCGCTCCCTGCACCTCGACGTGCCACCCGTCTCCCTCGCCGGAGGCGAGCGGCCCGTCGGGATTGAGCACTGCGACGCCTGGCGCGAGCGCGACGCCATCGCGCAGACGCCGATGGTCGACAAGCGCGGCAAGAACCTCATCGGCAGCCTCGCCGACCTCCTCGCCGCCGCCGAAACCGCCGCCGCCTCCTCGCAGGAGCCAGCGGCCCACCACACCCCCACCGGTCTCCACGCCGTCCCCGGGCCCGCCCGGCCGGGCGGAACACCGGCGGCCCCCGACGGACAGGAGCTGATCAAGCCGCGCATCCTCGAGCTCCTCCAGGAGCACTCCATCCCCATGACCGCCGAAACCATCGCCCGAAAGCTCGAGATCCCCGCCACTCGCGTCAAGCCGCGGCTGTCCGAGCTGAAGAAGCAGAACAAGGTCATCAACGAGAGCGGCCTGTGGAGGGCAGCATGAACACCCACACCGACAGCAGTACCGACTTCACCCCCGTCGACCAGGACCTGTACGAGAAGGCGTTCCAGCTCCTGGACCCCGGCCCCGACCCCATCCCGGAACCCGCCGCCCCCGCCGCCCCTGCGGCCCTCGCGGCGGTTCCCCTCACCGCCACCCTGCCGATGCGCCTGACCGGCCCGGTCGAGAAGACCCTCACCGACGCCCTCAACTTCCTCGACACCCACGGCTGGACCAGGTACTCCCTCATCAACACGGAGGGCGCCCGCTGCTCCATCGGCGCCTTGCGCGCCGCGGCCGGCTCCCGCAACGCGGCCTACTGCGACGCCGGGAACCTGTTGCTGGACGAGGCCCGGCGCCAGCACGGCAAGAAGTGGGAGACCATCCCGTCCTGGAACGACTGCCACAGCGGAGCGGAGGTGCGTAGCGTGTGGGAGTCCGCCATCCGGCGGGCCCACCACCTGAACATCTGACGCTGGAGCTGCCTGTGTCGTTCTCGTTCACCAACCCGCAGCCGGACCGCGGCGGCCGCTCGTTCTCCTTCACCGACCCACAGCCGGAGGATGACGGCCGCTCGTTCTCGTTCACCGGCCCGGACCCGGCCGACATCGACCAGCAGCTCCAGACGATCAGCGACATGGCCACCGAGATCCTCCGGCTCGTCGCCGACGTCCGCAGGCAGATCAACAACTGACACACCGCACAGCTCGGCAACGCGCCCCGCCTGGAACCTCCTTCCGGGCGGGGCGTCGCCGTTCCCTGCCCGAACACCGTCCCCTCGGGAGACCGCCACCGTGCGCCGCTACCGCTACCGCTGCACCATCTGCCGCACCACCAGCCCCGTCGTCCTCCACCCCGACGACCTCAACGCCGAAGGAGACGCCCACCGCCAGGCCGTCCACGGCGGCCACTTCCCCGACGACGAACTCGCCGGCGAGATAGACCGCCTAGGCCGCTGGTACGCCGCCCTGTCCCCGCTCGCCGTGCTCCACGCCCGCATCGCCGACGGCCTCAGCGACCTGCGGGACGAGAAGACGCTGGGCCACTACTGGTGGGCCAGCGCCGGCGCCGCCCTCCTGATCGGCGGCTCGGCCGCCCTCATCACCCTCGTCGTCTCCGCCGCCCTCTGACCCGGCACTGACCGCCCCGCCCGGCCACCACCCGCGCCCCGCAGACCCTCCCGGTCGGCGGGGCGCCGCACTTCCTCGCCCTTCCCCACCGTTCCGTCCGGGAGACCCCGATGCTCCGTCTGATCCGCACCCGCACCCTTCGCGAGCTCCGCACCCACGTCCAGGAACTCCACGACCGCGCCGCCAGCCAGGAGCGCGGCCGCCTGGCCGCCGAGTACCGCATCACCCAGGCCCTGGAGCTCCTCAGGACCGAGGACACCGAGCTGTCCACCCGCCTCGCCGACGCCCTGACCGGCGACGGCCAGTTCACCGTCGCCGCGACGAGGAGCTCCGCCCCGCTCCCCCGCTGACCGACCGCCCCGCCCGACCAACCCTCCGCCGAAGGAGACGCAACCGTGCACACCGTCCCGGACACGATCGACCGCTGCGCGCACCACGTCCTGACCGCCCGCTGCGAGGCCCCGGCCATCACCGCGATGGTCGCGGCCGCCGCGCACCTGGAGGAGGCGCTCGCCGCCGACCCCCACGACACCGCCGCCTTCTACACCGCCGGCCACGGCCAGCACCCCGTCCCCGGATGGATCCGCGGCAACGCCGACCGCATCCGCGAGCTCCTGGACCAGCTCGGCGCCCAGTACCCCGACGAGACCGCGGCCCAGACCGACGCCCCCGACGCGCAGGACCTCACCCCGGACCAGGCGCCTGCGCTGAACAACCCCGCGCTCGCCGTCGCCTGCCCGGCCTGCGACGCCAAGCCCCGCGCCCTGTGCACCTCCCACAGCGGCACCCGGACCCGCCGCCACGACGTCCACCGCGCCCGCACCGCCGCCCTCACGGCCACCGGCTGATCCGGTCACCCCGTCCGGCCACCGGCACCACCGCCCCCGCCCCGGGGCGGCTGGTCCCGGTGACCGGGCAGGCCGACCGGCCACCCGCCTCACCTCACGCCCCATCGACGGATCGTCCGTCGACGGGGCGCAGCACAGCCCGCCACCCATCCCGTTGGAGGACACCTCGTGCTCATCCCCCGCCCGCGCCGCCGGATCGGACGGCCCCGTCCGCAGCGCCCCGGCCCCCGCTACCCGCGGCACCCCGACCGGCTCCCCGGCGCCTGGAGCCGGTGACGTCCCGGCCGGCTTCACGCAGAAGCGCGCCGCACGGATGATCCGTGCGGCGCGCTTGTGTTGATGTGATCAGTGGGAGCGAGCTTCCCTGTCTCGCTTCCACTTAGGCACGCGGTCCCAGGTTGAGGCCCAGAGCTTGACTGCGTCGAAGTCCCACGACGCCGGACCCGGGATGTCCAGACGCGGAGGGAAGTCGCGTCGTTTGCTCAGCTCCGCGATGCGTTGGGGAGAGACATGGAGGAACTCGGCCACCCTCCGGGCGTTCGCCACGTCCATGCCGTCGGTGACCTCTGCCAGCGGCCGCTCGTCGGCAAACTTTGAGATGTACGAACGGCGCTCGTTACGCAGCGGGAGTTCTGAGTGCAGGGCCTCGTACTCGGCCTTCTCGGCCAGAGGCCGGTTCGGGTACCACTCCAGGGTCAGTTTGGCGACGTCCTTCTCCCACCAGTCTTTCTCCCGGTGATGAGTACGGAAGCGGCCATAAGGGTCGCTGGAGATGCCCACGTACAGCAGCTCTCCCTCCTGGCCGAAGGCGCGGTACAACGCGGTCCGAGCTGTGGGATCGGCGACCATCACGCCTCCCCTACCTGCGGCTCTTGGGGCCTGGCCTTGCGGGCTCGATGCCGTGCTCGCGGGCGATACGCCGTACGTATGCCGCCGTGAACGGGGACCGCTCCGTGACGTCCGTGGGGCGCATCCCGCCGCGCAGCGCAGCGATGACGGCTGTGATCGCAGCCTGCCGCGCTTCCTCGTGGGCTTCCTCGGTCTTTCTGTACTGCCGGGTGGCTTGATCCAGAGCCTGTTCAGCATCCATGCGCAACAGAGTAGCGCTACACGCTTGCGTATCGCTTCCCTGTATCGCTACTTTGTATCGCAACGCCGGATCGGTCGTACTGGTGAAAGGAGGACTCGTGCACGCTCACGACACC
The DNA here is from genome assembly GCF_014650895.1 of Streptomyces omiyaensis. GTDB lineage: Bacteria > Actinomycetota > Actinomycetes > Streptomycetales > Streptomycetaceae > Streptomyces > Streptomyces omiyaensis. The sequence continues at coordinate 2,032 of NZ_BMVV01000036.1, read as the reverse complement.
GACGAGGACCTGGTCGACGTCGACCCGCGCGACCCCGGCGACGGCTCGCTGCCGGTCTTCCGGTGGCGCCAGGCCGGCCCCGGGCTCGCCACCCGCCGCCAGCTGCGGGAGATGGGCCTGCGCCCCGGCGGCCAGGAGCCCGTCGCCCGCATCGAGTGCCGCGGCGGCAAGAGGTTCGCGTGGCTGTACCGGATCGACCTGGCGAAGCCGAAGCGGCCGATGACCCTCGCCAAGGAAGCGGCGCTCGACGCCGCGATGGCCGCCCGCCAGACCTGCGGCACCTGCCGCCGGCGCTACTTCCACTGCCTCCCTCTGAAGACCTTGGGCTCGTGCCTGGAGTGCTACGACGGCACGCCCGCCGACCCCGCCTCCTACACCGCTCCCCCGGCCCCGCACCTGCTGGCCGCATGAACAGAGAGGACCACCTCATGCAGGCTCACCGGCCCGCCGCCTTCGCAGCCCTGCTCGGACTGACCCGCGCCGCCAGCGCCGCCGGCGACTTCTGGGTGCAGAACGACTTCTGCGCCCGGGTGAAGGGCGCCTCCGACGACCACCCGGTCACCTACGTCGACCCGGCCACCGAGGAGAAGACCACCCACGGCACGGCCGACGGCCGTAAGGCGTGCCTGGAGCACATCGCTTCCCTCGGGTTCCGGGCTGCGGGAGAGTCCCGGGCCGCTGATTTCCGCTGGTGAACCCGGTGACGTGCCCCGGGGTTCGTGCCCGACAGGTGTTGCGGACGGCTCTTCGCCCGGAGGGCGAAGAGCCGTCGAGGTTGGTGCGGTCAGCCGACGTGCGGCGTGTTGATCTGGGCCATGAGTTCCCGGTTCGCGGCGCGTGCGGCGGCGAGGTCGTCGTCGCGTTCGGCGAGTTCGACCCGGAGATCGAGGATCTGCTGTTCCAGCTCCCCGACCCTCCGGGTGAGGGTGTCGACGTCCGCCGGGGCGCCGAGACCGGAGGCTTCCCAGGCGGCTTGCCCGAGGGCCTCGGAGAGCCGTTGTTCGAGCCGGGTGATGTGCGCGGTCAGTCGGCCGTTGCGGGCCGTGAGGTTCGCGACGTCGGCCAGCAGCGACCGGCGGCTGGCCTGCGTCCCGGTTGTCGCCCCGGGCGGAGGCTCGCTCGCCCGGGCGAGAACAGCCGCGTGGAGATCGCTGTGTCGGTGGACGAAGCTGCGGTGGACCCGAGCCGCGCGGGCGACCGCGGACACGGTGATCTCCTCGCCGTTGGCTGCGAGCTGGTCGAGGGCCTTGAGGACCCGGGCCCGACGGCGTTCGGAGTCCGCGGCCCGGGCCTGGGCCAGGTGGTGAGGTGAGGTCGTCATGCGTCGCGCTCCAGCCGCAGGTCCGGCGCGGGCGGACGGACGCCGGGCATGCCGAGCGAGACCGTGCGGGTCTTCCGCAGGGTCCGTGTCGCCTCCTTGATCTGCGTGCGTTCGTCGTCGGTGAGTCCGTCGAGGTCGGTCTCGACGCGGCGGATCAGCGTGCGGATGCGCTTGATCTCCTCCTCGGACGGGGTCGCCTCGGTGCGGGCCCAGTCGTCCAGATCGGTCGCCGCCGCGAGGCGTTCGCGGTCCCGCAGCAGCGAGTCGAGATAGGTCCGCAGTTCGGGGAGGTAGGAGGGGTCGGTGCGGAAGTGATCGCAGCCGACGCAGCGGAACCGGAAGGGGCAGCCGTGCCCGCCGGCCTTGACGTTGCTGGGCTCGACGCAGATGCCGTAGGGGACCGAGACCTGCCCGATCCGCAGGCGGGCGTGTTCGTGGTCCAGGAGCCGGCGGGCCTCGGTCCAGACCCGGTTGCCGTGCCGGTCGAACTGGTGCGAGATGAGCTTGTCGACGGCGGCCCGGGTGCGTTTCTCGGTGACCCGGTAGTAGGTCTGCGTGGTTTGCAGCGACCGGTGGCCCATGAGCTCGCGCAGGACGTCCGGGAGGGTTCCGGCGTCCGCGTGCCGCTGCGCGTAGGAGTGCCGGTAGGAGTAGGGCGCGACCTCCAGCTTGGGGAACTCGGTTCCGTCGTCCAGCAGCAGCGGCTCCATG
>NZ_BMVV01000035.1 GCF_014650895.1 Streptomyces omiyaensis | reverse complement strand
CGGGTGAACGCGCTGCTCCACCGGGTGCCCCTGCGCGTCCTGCACGGCGACTTCGCCGCGCGGACGGAGGGGCGGCGCTTCGACCTGGTCGTCACCAACCCTCCCTACGTCCCGGCGCCGGGGGCCGGGCCGCCGCCGCGGGGTGCGAAGCGGGCCTGGGACGCGGGTCCCGACGGGCGTCTGGTGATCGACCGGGTCTGCGCGGCCGCCGCCGGTCTGCTGCGGCCCGGTGGTGTGCTGCTGATGGTGCACTCGGGCATGTGCGGGGCGCGGGCGACCGTGGAGCGGCTGGCCGGCGAGGGCCTGTCCGCCGAGGTCACGGCGCGTGCCCTCGTCCCGTGGGGGCCGGTGCTGCGTTCGCGGCAGGCCTGGCTGGAACGGCGGGGCCTGGCGGCCCCCGACGAGCGGCGGGAGGAACTGGTGGTCATCCGTGCCCGCAACCCCTGACGGCACCCCGGCCCCGGCCTGCGCCCACCGGGTGTTCCCCGATGCCCCGGGCGTCCCCGGACCGCCCCGTGCGCCGCCGACGGGCGAAGAGGCTCGCGCCGCCCCGGCGCGGGCGCTCCGCGGGCGGGAGTCCTCCTCCCGCCCGCGCCCGTCAGGCTCCGGCCGAGGACGCCCGGCGCCCGGCCCCTCGCCGCGTCGTGACCGTTCCCCGTCGGTCCGCGTGGTGACGGGCGCGACCACATGGCCGGCCGGTCACAGGGTGTGGGCCAGCCGGTCGGTGAGCAGACGGGTGAAACGGGCCGGGTCGGGCAGGTCGCCGCCTTCGGCGAGCAGCGCGCCGCCGAGGATCAGCTCGGCCGTCTCCGCCAGGGCGGAATCGTCCGCGCCCGCGGCGTGCGCGGTGCGCAGGGCCGTGACGAGGGGGTGCGCGGGGTTGAGTTCCAGGATCCGCTTGACCGGCGGGATCTGCTGCCCCATCGCCCGGTACATCTTCTCCAGGGTGGGCGTCACGTCGTGCGCGTCGCCGACGACGCAGGCCGCCGAGGTGGTCAGGCGCGACGACAGCCGGACCTGCTTGACCTGCTCGGACAGGGTGGTGGTCAGCCAGGACAGCAGGGCGGCGAAGTCCTGGTCCCGCCGCGCCCTCTCGGCCTCGGCCTCCGGGTCGCCCTCGCCGGGCCCGTCGAGGTCGACCAGGCCCTTGGCGACGGACTGGAAGCGGTGGCCGTCGTAGCCCGGGACCCGTTCCACCCAGACCTCGTCGACGGGGTCGGTGAGGATCAGGACCTCGTACCCCTTGGCGGCGAAGGCCTCCATGTGCGGCGAGTTCTCCACCGTCGCTCGGGTCTCGCCGGTCAGGTAGTAGACGGCGTCCTGTCCGTCCTTCATGCGCTCGACGTACTCGCGCAGGGTGGTTGTCCCCTGCGGGTCGTGCGTGGAGGCGACGGACACCAGCTCGAGCAGGGCCTCGGTGTTGTCGGTGTCCTCGACCAGTCCCTCCTTCAGCGCGCGGCCGAACTGCGCCCATACCGTCGCGTAGCGTTCGGCGTCCTTGGACCGCATGTCCTTGAGGGCGCCGAGGACCTTCTTCACCAGCCGTCGGCGCACCCCGCGGATCTGCCGGTCGTGCTGGAGGATCTCCCGGGAGACGTTCAGGGACAGGTCGTGGGCGTCCACGACCCCCTTGACGAAGCGCAGGTAGTCGGGCATGAGCGCTTCGCAGTCGTCCATGATGAACACCCGCTTGACGTACAGCTGCACTCCGGGCCTGGTCTCGCGGGAGAACAGGTCGAAGGGCGCCTGCGAGGGGATGAACAGCAGCGCCTCGTACTCGAAGGTGCCTTCGGCGCGCATGTGGATCGTCTCGGCCGGCGGCAGCCAGTCGTGGCTGATCTGCCGGTAGAACTCGTGGTATTCGTCCTCGGTCACCTCGTTGCGCGGCCGGGCCCACAGCGCCTTCATCGAGTTGATCGTGTCGGGGGCGGCCGCGGTCCCGTCCTCGGCGTCGGTCCGCCGGGCGGTCAGCATGATCGGCCAGCGGATGAAGTCCGAGTACTGCTTGACGACCTGACGGATCTTCGGTTCGGAGAGGTAGTCGGCCAGTCCGTCCTCGCCGTCGGCGGGCTTGAGGTGCAGGGTGACGGAGGTGCCCACGGGCAGGCCGTCGACGGACTGGATTTCGTACGTGCTCTCGCCGTCGGACTCCCACCGGGTGCCCGAGTCGGTGCCGGCCCGCCGGGTGAGGAGGGTGACCCTGTCGGCGACCATGAACGCCGAGTAGAAGCCGACGCCGAACTGTCCGATCAGACCCTCGGTGCCGGAGGCGTCCTTGGACTCCTTGATCTTCTCCAGCAGGCCGGCGGTGCCCGACTTGGCGATCGTGCCGATCACCTCCACGAGCTCGTCCCGGGTCATGCCGATCCCGTTGTCGCGGACGGTGAGGGTCCGGGCGTCCTCGTCGGTCTCCAGCCAGATGCCCAGGGCGGCGGGATCGGTCCCGGCGAGGTCGGGGTCCGTCAGCGATTCCAGACGCAACTTGTCCAGGGCGTCCGAGGCGTTCGAGATCAGCTCGCGCAGGAAGATGTCCTTGTTCGAGTAGATCGAGTGGATCACCAGTCGGAGCAACTGGCGTGTTTCGGCCTGGAACTCCAGCGTCTCGACACTGCTGCCCATGCGGATCTCTTTCTGTGGGAATGTCATGAAGGGGTCGTGAACGGATGCGGATGCGGAGGGGCGCGGCGAGAGGCTCCCGCCCGCCGCGGTGGCGCTCCTGACGAGCCGCGACCGCGGCGCCCGGCGTGGCGCGGCGTCCCAGGAGGCCGGTCAGGCGTTCTCCCCGAGGGCCGTCGTCCGCCGGTCCTCCAGGACGTCGAGCGATGCGGCCAGGCCGGCGTGGCGGGCGTCGAGGTGGGGTCGCACATCGGCCAGGGGGGCGAGGAGCGCGGCGGCGTCCGCGGCACCGAGCGCGGCGTGCAGGGCGTCCTGGGCCGGGCGCGCTTCGGACCCGAGCTGCGCGAGCGCGGTGATCTGCCCCGCGAGGCGGCGCAGGTCGGCGGCGTTGGCGCGCGCCCAGGTGGCGGTGGCGCGTTCGGCGGCCCTGGCCTGACGGGTGGCCGTCACCCGCTGCTCGCCGGTTGTGCCGGTGCCGGGGCGGCCGCGCAGGTAGCGCCGTTCGGCCGCCTGCCGGCTGGCGACGCCGAGGGGGGCGGCGAGATCGGCCCAGCTGGCGCCCGCGTCGCGGGCGGTCTCGATCAGGTCGGTCTCCCACCCGGCGAGCTGCTCACGCACCTGCCGCAGCAGCATCAGGGAGGCCAGGGCTTGTTCGGGCCCGGGCCCGGTGGTGTCGGAGCTCTCCTGCCGGGCCTCGCGCAGCGCGTCGTCTATGGCGGTGAGGGCCGCCGTGGCGGCGAGAAAGGACGCCGGGCTCCGGGCGTCGGTGCGCGTCGTGGACGGCCGGTCGGCTGCGGTCACGAGCACCTCCCTCAAGAAGTCATCCAGTGGACGACGCCGTGTTTGTCATCCATCGGATGACATGTTACAACGGTTTCCGTGCAGCGCATTGGCAGCAATCGCTCAAACCCGCTGGAGGTGTTCTCACCATGTTGATGCGCACTGACCCCTTCCGTGAGCTGGACCGCATGGCGCAGCAGCTGGTGGGCCCCGGTACGTGGTCGAAGCCGTCGGTGATGCCGATGGACGCCTACCGCGAGGGCGACTGGTACGTGGTGGCCTTCGACCTCCCCGGCGTGACCGCGGACGCGATCGACATCGACGTCGAGCGGAACATGCTCACCGTCAAGGCCGAGCGGCGGCCGGTGGCGAAGGCCGACGGCGTGAAGGTGGAGCTGTCCGAGCGGCCGCTGGGCGTCTTCTCGCGCCAGATCGTGCTCGCCGACACCCTCGACACCGAGCGGATCCAGGCCGATTACGACGCGGGCGTGCTCACCCTGCGCATCCCGATCGCCGAGCGGGCCAAGCCCCGCAAGATCACCATCGGCGCCGGATCCGGCCGCAAGGAGATCTCCGGCTGACACCGGCCGGACCTGCGCGGAGGGCGGGCACCCGATCTCCCCCCTCCTTCCCGTCCTCCGCGCCCCGTGGGAAGTCCGTGGAACAGATGAAGGGGTGGCGGCCGAGATGACCCTGCGACACGCCGCGTTCCTCGACGACGTCAAGGAACGCGGCAGGTACGACACCGTGGAGGAGGCCGAGCGCGCGGCCCGTGTGGTGCTCGCCCTGCTCGGCGCCCACCTGGTCGGCGAGGTCCGCGCCCGGCTCGCGGCGCGCCTGCCGGAGGAGTTCGCCCTGATCCTGCTCAACCCGCTCCAGAGCGCCGAGCCGCTTTCGCCGGAGCGGTTCGTGCGGGCGACCGCGGCCTGGATCGAGGGCGCCACCGAAGCGACCGCGACCGGACGCTGCTGGCCCGCCGTGCGGAGTCCGCCGCTCCCGAGCCCATGCGCTTCCCGGACCTCACCGAGGGCCTGTTCGCCGAGAGCACGGTCGCGGGCCGGGGACAGCTGTCGGTGCAGGGCTTCGTGGACGACGGCACCCGACGCGACCGCCTCGACCAGATCGTGGGGGGCGGGTTCCACCTGCTCGTCGCCGAAGACCACCTGCCCGCGCTCGAGGACGACCGGCTGCTCGACGGCCTCGCCGCGGCCGGCGTGCGCGTCGTCGCCCTCGGCGAGCGGGCCGCGACGCATCCGTCGGCGACCGTCGTGCGGGACGTGGACGGCACCTACCGCGCCTGGTTCGCCGAGCTCGGCTGCTCGGCCGTCGTCGTCCGGCCCGACTTCTACATGTACGGCACGGCCGCCGGCTCCGACGCGGTGACCGGCCTCGCGGCCGAGCTGCTGGCCGCGGTCCACGGAGGCGCGGGCGCCCCGGAGGTGGGGAGGGACGCCTGATGCCGCCGTCGCACGGCTCCGAGGGCGCGACCCCGGCCGGTCGGCTTCCGACGGCCCCGTCGGGCCGGTCACTATGATCGCGTCCGTGAAGACACCCCATCCTTCCGGCTCCGAGGCCGGCGAGACGTCGCCGGCCCGGCAGGGCATCCAATCCGTCGAGCTGGCGATGACCGTCCTGCAAGCCCTCGAAGAGGGGCGGGGCCCGATGAGCCTGACGCAGATAGCCGCCGCCAGCGGCATGCAGCCCAGCAAGGCCCACCGCTACCTCGTCAGCCTCACCCGCGTCGGCCTCGTCACCCAGTCGCCCAGCTCCGGGCACTACGACATGGGGCCGGCCATGCGACGGCTCGGGGTCGAGTCGCTGCGCAGGATGGACGAGGTGGCCCTGGTCAGCGAACACCTGCCGGGGCTGAGGGACCGTACCTCGCACGCGGTCAACCTGGCGGTGTGGGGCGATCACGGTCCCGTCGTCGTGCGCTGGGAGTACGGCGCCCACGCCCTGCCGATCACGGTCCGCGTCGGCGCCACCATGCCGCTGCTGAACTCGGCGATGGGAGCGGCGTTCCTCGCGCACCTGCCCGAGCGGCTCACCGAGCCGGTGCTGCGCGGACAGCTGGAGACGGAGACCCTGGACGCGGCCACCCGGGACCGCGTCGACCGGATCCGGGCCGAGGTGTTGCGCGAGGGGGTGTCCACCACCGTCGGCGGCGTCATTCCCGGCGTCACCTCCCTGGCGGCCCCCGTGTTCACGGCCGGCGAGTCCTTCCCCCTCGTCGTCACCCTCGTGATGCCGGCGCGGGGCGTCACGGAGCAGGACGTGGCCCGCCTCTCGGAGGAACTGCTGAGCTCTACCCGCGCCATGTCCGAGATGCTGGGACACTCCACGGTCCAGCACCGGCCGTAGGACGTACGCGCCTCCCGGACGCCGGGGGGCGCGCCACGGGACTCGCGGGTCCCGCCGCGCAGGCGTGGTTCACCGGCCCCCGCCGGGTACGGGCGGATCGGGGCCGCCGTCCCCGGCGCCCCCTCCTCGCTGGAAGGCGAGGATTCCGGCGCCGCGACATGATGGGTTCACCGACCCGCTGGGAGGCGGTGGCCATGAGCACGAAAGCGGAGGACGCCGGTGAGGGCGTTCCGCCGCCCCAGGTGGCAGCCGCGCTGGTCGACCGCCGGGGCGTCGTGATCGGCTGGTCCCACGCCGCGGAACGGCTCGTCGAGCGGCCCGCGCCGGAGGTGATGCACCGTTCCGTCCTCCGGCTGCTGGCCGACCGCGGCGCGGTTCCCGCCGGACGACTGCCGGACCGCGGGACGGCCAGGCTGCGGTGCGGCTCAGGCAAGACCGTCACGGTGCGTTACCGAACCGACGGGCTGCGGAGCCCGGAACTGTCGCTGATCCTGGCCGTCGCCGCCGACCGGCCGGCCGAAGCGGAGTGGGACGCGGCCCTCACCCGGGCCCTGCTCGCGCAGGAACGCATCGGCTTCGTCCTCCGTGACACCGATCTCGCCGTCGTACGGACCAACCTGGCGCGGGGCGCGCACGTCGGGCCGCCGCTCCCCGTGGGCAGCCGGCTCTCCGACGTCATGCGCCCACCCGACGCGGCCGAGGCCGAAGCGGGGCTGCGGGCCGTGCTGGAGACGGGTGTGCCCCTCGCCGGACACGAACAGCGGGTGAGGTCCGCACGGCCCCCCTACGAAGAATGGTCCTTCTCCGTGTCCGCGGTACGGACCCAGGACGCGCACGGACGGCCCACGGGCGTCGCCGTCCTGTTCACCGACGCCACGAGGCACTGGCGGGCCGAGCGGCGGCGCGAGCTGCGCCACCGCGCGTCGGCGGGGATCGGGAGCACGCTCGACATCGGCAGGACGGCCCAGGAGGTCGTCGACGCGCTGGTCCCGGACTTCGCCGACGTCGCGTGGGTCGATCTGGCGGACGCAGCCCTCGCGGGAGAGGAGCCGCCGAAGACCTTCGGCGGCGGCGATCTCCACCTGCGCAGGGCGGCGGTGCGCTCCGCGAGGGGGACGTGGCCCTCCGGCCTGCTCCCGCCCGGCGCTCCCGTCCCGCCCTTCCCCGACCTGGCCATGGTGCGCGAGCTCCAGGAGGGCCGCACGATCGTGACCGACCGCGAGACCCTGGGACGAGGCCTGGCGGACCCGGACCACCTGCGGCTCGCGGCCCCCGAGGACGGCCACTCGATGATCGCTGCCCCGCTGTTCGCGCGCGGCCTGGTGCTGGGGCTGGTGGCCGCCTGGCGTACCGACCGACCCGAGCCCTTCGAGGAGGAGGACGCGATCCTGCTCTCGGAGATCGCGGCGCATTCCGCCCTCGGAGTGGACAACGCCCGCCGCTACACCCGTGAGCACCGTGCTGCCGTGACCCTCCAGCGGCGCCTGCTGCCCCAGGCCGTCACCTCCACCCGGGTCATGGAGACCGCGGGCGCCTACGTGCCCGCGTCGGGGGGTGCCGAGATCGGTGGGGACTGGTTCGACGCGATCGCACTCCCCTCGCTGCGCACCGCCCTCGTCGTCGGGGACGTGACCGGCCACGGTCTGCACGCCACCGCCACCATGGGGCGGCTGCGCACGGCCGTACAGACGCTTGCGGACCTGGAGCTGCCCCCCGACGAACTGCTCGCCCACCTGGACGACCTGGTGTCCCGGCTGGCCGGCTAGTCCGGTCCCGCGCAGCACGACGTGGTCGGCGCGACCTGCCTGGTGGCCGTGCACGACCCTGTCGCCGGACGCTGCACGATGGCTTCCGCGGGGCACCCTCCGCCCCTCCTGGCCCCGCCCGGGGGACGGGCCGCGCCGGTGGCCGTGCGGCCGGGACCTCCCCTCGGCGTGGGCGGCTTCCCGTTCGAGGCGACGACCGTCGACGTGCCCCCGGGCAGCGTCCTCGCCCTCCACACCGACGGCCTGCTCCAGCACTACGGCGCCGACGACCCCGCCCGCGCGGTGACCGACCTGCTGACACGGCTCCGGCCCGCCGACGGAGACCTCACCGCGATCGCGCGGGCGCTCATGAGCGGCTCCGGATCGGGCCCCCCGCGCGACGACGCGGCCCTCCTGCTCGCGCGCACCGCCCCCCTGGGGGAGGACTCCGTCGCCGACTGGACGTTTCCCGCGGATCCCCGGGCGGTGGCCTCGGCGAGGGAGGCGGCGACGGGCAAGCTGGCCGCATGGGGACTCGAGGGGAACTCCTTCGTGACCGAGTTGATCGTCAGCGAACTCGCCACCAACGCGGTGCGGTACGCGGGCGGCCCCGTGGGCCTGCGTCTCGTCCGCGACGAAGCCCTCTTCTGCGAGGTCACGGACCCCAGCAACACCCAGCCCCGGATGCGCCGCGCCCGCGTCGGCGACGAAGGGGGACGGGGACTGTTCCTGGTGGCTCAGCTCAGCCGCCGGTGGGGGAGCAGGTACGGACCGACGGGGAAGACCATCTGGGTCGAGCAGGAGCTGTCCGCCTGAGGGCCGGCCCCGGCTCGCGAGGGCTCTCCAGGCCTTCGACGGGGGGCGGTACGGCCACCGTCCTGCGAGAGCCGGCGAGAAACCGCCCGGGCCGCCGCCCGCACGGCCGGTCCGCGGCCCGCGTCCGGGAACCGCTGCCGGGCGCCGCGACCGACGGCGCCGCGACCGTCTCGGCGCCGTCCCGCACCGGCGCGGCCACCGTGCTCGCCGGCCAGGGGGCGACTCTGGCGGCCGCCCACGCGGTAGCGCACGGGCCGGCGTCCAGCGCCGACGGCCTCTCCACGGGCAGCGCCTCCCCGTTCGCGCACATCCGCGACCGAGGCCCACGCCCACGAGCCCGCCGGCGGCTCCTGCGACCAGCGGAAGGCGCCGGGGTCAGGTGGCCGCAAGTTCCGACGCGTGCGGGGCGGCGGGTCCATCCCGGCTTCGGACTCCACGACGAGTTCGACCACCCGGCCGAGGCCGGCGCCTCGGCCCGCTGACCGTCCTGCGGACGACGACGACCGAACCGGCCGGGTTCCTGGACGAGGAGGGAGCCTCCGGCCGCACCTTCCCAGGCATGCCCGCCGAGCGGATGGGCGGCGGACGCGTCCGCAGGAGGGGGAAGCGCGGCGGGGCGGGGAGCGTGTGCACACCACCAGCGCGTCGTTCGGTGGACGGCGGCCTGGGACGGCCGCCCTTTCGTACGATCACGTTCTGTCCGGATTCCTCTGCGGGGGCCGGGCGGTCGTCCTCGCGTGCGCGGGGACGTTCGACGAGGAGGCACGGCCGGTGCATTCGTGGCTCTCCGAGCGCCGCCGGTCCGCGGTGAGTACGGTCGTCGGGGCCTGTGTCGCCGTGCTCCTCGGCCTGCTGGGAGTTCTCGCGCCGGGGGCCGTGTCCGCCTCCAGTGCCGATCTGGGCGTGGTGGCGCTGTTCGCCTACCTGCTCTGCTACCTGGTGGTCACGCTGAGGGCCTTCTCGAACGCGCCGCCGGAACGGATCCGCGCCTGGGCCCGGCGGGAGGCGCGGGGCACCGTGCTGCAGCGCTACCTTCTGGGGACCGCGCCGGGCCCCGGCGTGTCGGTCCTCATCGCGTCGGCGGCGCTCGTGGTGTCGGCGGTGTGGCGTCCCGGGCATCTGGGTTCCGCCTTCCCGGCGACCGCGCGGGTTCTGATGGCGCTCGGTCTCGTCGTCGTCGCCTGGATCTGCGTTCTGGTCGCCTTCACGGTCGCGTTCCATGCCGACAACCTCGTGGAGGACGAGGCGGCGCTGGACTTCCCGGGTGGGGAGACGGCGGCTTGGGCCGACTACGTGTACTTCGCCCTGTCGGTCATGACGACGTTCGGGACGACGGACGTCACGGTGATGTCGCGGGAGATGCGCCGGACGGTGGCGGCCAACGCGACCATCGCGTTCGTCTTCAACACGGTGATCGTGGCCGGCATGGTCGCGGCGCTGGATGGTGGGCAGGGCGTCTGACAGGTGCCGTCGGTCCTCGGGCGATGGTGGGGCGGTGGCCGGTTCGTCCGCGCGTGCGGAGTGAGCCGGCCACCGCCCCTCGTGCTCAGGGGGTGAGTACGAGGCGGATCGGGTCTCCGATCTTCTTCTCCAGCCGGGCGACGGCCTCCGCGGCTTCCGCCAGCGGGACGTGGGCGCTGACGGAGGGGCCGAGGTCGATCCGTCCGGCGGCGGCCAGTCCGACGAGCTGCTCCACGTGCTCCGGCTCGGAGCCGTAGTGGCCGCGGACCTGGTTGACGTTGAAGCAGAATCCGATGCTGTCGGCGATCGCGACCGGCTCCGGGGTGAGTCCGGCGAGGACGAGCGAACCGAAGGGACCGAGGACCGACGCGGCCTGGGCGCGGGCGGCGCCCACGCCGGCGAAGTCGAACGCGACGTCGAGGCCGCGCCCGGCCGTCGCCTCCCGCACCGCCTCCGCGAAGTCCGGGGCGAGGGGGTCGAGGGCGACGTCCGCGCCGAAGAGGAGGGCCCGCTCGCGGGCCGAGGGCAGCGGGTCGATCGCGAGGATCGGGGCCGCGCCGACCATCCGGGCGAGGCGCACGGCGTGGGCGCCGAGGCCGCCCGCGCCCCAGATGCCGACCGACTGGGCGGGGCGGACCGCGCCGGTTCCCACGATCGCGGCGTACGGGGTGGAGACCGCGTCGGGGATGATCGCGGCCTGGTCGAAGGGCAGGTCGTCCGGTATGGGCAGCAGCGTGCCCTCGCGGGCGATCGCGTACTGCGCCCAGCCGCCGTCGTAGTCCAGGCCGCGGGTGATCGGCCGGTGGCACGTCATCCGTCGCAGGCAGCCGCCGCAGTCGCCGCACGCCTCGCCGGCCTGGAGGACCACGCGCTGTCCGGGCGCCCAGTCGCCCTTCACGTCCGGGCCGAGGGTGTGGACGACTCCGGCGACCTCGTGGCCGAGGGTGACGGCGCCCGCCTTCGTGACGGCGTCGGTGGGGAAGAAGGGGCTCAGGCTGCCGTCGATCAGATGGATGTCGGACAGGCAGACGCCGGCGGCCCGCACCTCCACGAGGACCTCGCCCGGGCCGGGGACCGGGATCGGGACCTCTTCGACGGCGAAGGTACGGGTGTCCAGGCGCAGCCGCCCGGCCAGCATGGTGTTCATGCGGAGACCTCGATGTGCTCGATGAAGGAAGCGCGTGCGTAGCTCAGGCGCTCGACATGGTCGACTGACCATGTCGATTAACCGTGTCTACTGACGGTGTCATCTGTCAAGCCGCTCCCGCCGGACGTTCACGGCATGCTCCGAGTTCCGTCCTGTGACTGTGTCGTTCAGTACAGTCATTCGACATGTTCGCCTGACAAAGTCGTGTGTATGTTGGCTGGTGACTGCTGGAGTGCAACGAAAGGCACGCTCATGACTCAGGTGTCCGTAGGCGCGGCGCGGGCGATCCCCGAGCGCCCCCCGCTGCCCCTCGTAGGCCACGCGTTCAACGTTCCGGCGGGCGCGGACTTCCTGGCCTACCTGCTGAAGGAGTTCAGGGAATTCGGGCCCGTGTACCGGCTGCGGCTCTTCGGGAGGGACACCGTCATGGTCGGCGGTCTGGACCTCGTGACCGAGCTGTCGGACGAGACCCGCTTCCGCAAGCACGTCCACGCCGACCTGGTCGAGGTCCGGGCCCTGGCCGGGGACGGTCTGTTCACCGCCTACAACCACGAGCCGAACTGGCGCAAGGCCCACGACATCCTGATGCCCGCGTTCTCACTCGGCTCGATGCGCAGCTACCACGCCCCCATGCTCCAGGTCGCCCGGTCGCTGATCGGCAAGTGGGACCGGCTGGCCGGGGTGCAGTCGGTGGACGTGCCCGACGAGATGACCCGGCTGACCTTCGACACGATCGGCCTGTGCGGCTTCGGCTACGACTTCGAGTCCTTCCGCCGCGACGACCTGCACCCGTTCGTCGAGGCGATGTCCCGGGCCCTCGTCTTCGCCCAGGAGAAGGGCGAGTCCATCCCGGGCTCCGAACTGTTCAAGAGGAAGAAGGTCGAGCAGTTCCGCGCGGACATCGACCTGATGACGGAGCTCGTCGACGACGTGATCAGGGAGCGCCGCGCCTCCGGCGACACCAGCACGGACGATCTGATGGGGCTGATGCTGCACACGAAGGACCCCGTCACCGGCGAGCTCCTGGACGACGTCAACATCCGGCACCAGGTGATCACCTTCCTGATCGCCGGCCACGAGACCACGAGCAGTGCGCTCTCCTTCGCGCTGTACTACCTGACCAAGCATCCGGAGGTGCTCGCCCGGGCCCAGGCCGAGGTGGACGCCCTGTGGGGAGACACCGAGTCCCCGGATCCCCAGTACGGCGACATCGGCAAGCTCGCGTACATCCGCCAGGTGCTCAACGAGAGCCTGCGGCTGTGGCCGACGGCGCCCGCGTACGCCGTCGAGCCGATCGAGGACACCGTCATCGGCGGCAAGTACCCCGTGCGCAAGGGCGAGTCGCTGATGGTGATCGCCTCGGCCCTGCACCGCGACGCGGCCTGGGGGGAGAACGTCGAGCTGTTCGATCCCGAGCGCTTCACGCCCGAGCGGGAGGCGGCCCGCTCGGTCCACGCCTTCAAGCCGTTCGGCAACGGCGAACGGGCCTGCATCGGACGGCAGTTCGCGCTGCACGAGGCCACCCTGCTGCTCGGCCTGCTGGTGCACCGCTACCGCCTGATCGACCACACCGACTACCAGATGAAGATCAAGTCGACCCTCACCATCAAGCCCGACGGGTTCAGCCTGAGGCTCGCCCGCCGCACCAGCGACGAACGACGCCTGCCCGCCGCCGCGGCGGCGGTCCCCGCCGCGGGCCGGACCGCGGCCGTGACGCGCCGGGCGAGCGGCACCGCGCTGACGCTGCTCCACGGTTCCAACCTCGGCACCTGCGCCGGCATCGCCCGCGACCTCGGCACGGACGGCGAGGAGCACGGCTTCGCCCCGACCGTCGCCTCCCTCGACCAGTACACGGAGAGGTTGGCCGGCTCCAAGGGCCCCGTCGTCATCATCGCCGCTTCCTACAACGGCCGCCCGACCGACGACGCCGCCGAGTTCGTCGCCTCCTTGGAGAACCTCGCCCCCGGCTCGCTCACCGGGCTGCGGTACGCCGTCCTCGGTGTCGGCGACCGCAACTGGGCCGCCACGTACCAGCGGATCCCCACCCTGATCGACGAGCGCCTGACCGCCGCCGGCGCCGTCCCGCTCCTGGAGCGCGGCAGCGCCGACGCCTCCGGCGACTTCGGCGGAGCGGTCGACCAGTGGACGGAAGACCTGTGGAAGGCGCTCCTGGAGGAGTACGGCGAGGCGGTCGCCGGTGAAGCGGCCGCCCCCGCACCCGTGGCGGACGGGGAGGGACTGTACGAGCTGGAGGACACCTCGGAGTCGGTCCTCGGTGGTCTCGCCGAGCGCCACGGCGTCCAGCCGATGGAGGTCCTCGAAGCGTACGAACTCGTCGACACCGACCACGAGCTGGGCCGCTCCAAGCGGTTCCTGAGGCTCCGGCTGCCCGAGGGCGTCACCTACCGCACCGCCGACCACCTGGCCGTCCTGCCCGGCAACCCCGAGGACCTCGTCCGGCGCGTCGCCGACCGCTTCGGCCTCGACCTGGACCGCACCGTCCGGCTGCGCGCCCGCCGCCGGAGCCGGGGCGCCCTGCCCGTGGACCGGCCGCTGACCTTGCGCCGCCTGCTCACCGACTTCGTCGAGCTCCAGGACGCGGCCACCCGGGAGCAGGTCGCGGTGCTCGCCGAGCACACCGACTGCCCGCCCGAGAAGCAGCCGCTCACCGCCTTCGCCACCGCCGATCCCGAGACCTTCCGGGAGCAGGTGACCGTCGCGGGCCTCGGCGTCCTGGACCTCCTGGAGCGCTACCGCGCGTGCGAGCTGCCCTTCGAGCGCTTCCTGGAACTGCTCCCGGTCCTGCGCCCCCGGCACTACTCGATCTCGTCGTCCGCCGCGGCCCGGCCCGGCGAGGCCGACCTGATGGTGTCGCTGCTCGCAGCGCCCCACCGGTCGGGCGAGGGCACCTTCCGGGGCATCGCCTCGCACTTCCTGCAGACCGTGAACGCGGGCGACGTGATCCAGGCCCGGGTCCTGCCGTGCAGCGAGTCCTTCCGCCTCCCCGAGGACACCTCCGTGCCGGTGATCCTGGTCAGCGCGGGCACCGGCCTCGCGCCCTTCCGCGGAGCCGTCCTGGACCGCCACCACGCGGGCTCGACCGGCACCCTGCTCTGCTACTTCGGCTGCGACCACCCGGACGTGGACTTCCTGCACCGGGAGGAGTTCGAGGAGGCGGAGGCCGCCGGCGCCGTCAGCATGCGTCCCACCTTCATGCACGCGCCCGAGAACGGCGCCCGTTTCGTCCAGGAGCGCATCGCCCGCGAGAGCGAGGAGGTGTGGTCGGTCCTGGAAGCCGGTGGGCGCGTCTACATCTGCGGCGACGGCCGTCGCATGGCACCCGCCGTACGGGAGGCGTTCATGGCGATCTACCGCGAGCGCACCGGTGAGAGCGACGAGCGGGCCGAGGCGTGGCTCGCCGCGCTCGTCGGGTCCGGACGCTACGTCGAGGACGTCTGGGCCGGCTGATTCTCGCAAGGAGGAAGAAACGGTTGTGGGCGCACCTGGAAAGGTGCGCCCACAACCGTTCTCGCGTCGTGTCAGGCCATCGGTACGTCAGGCAGGTCGAGGGCCCCCTTGGCCAGCGCCACGGTCGCGCCCACGAGCGCCCTCAGCCCCGTCCGCTCGGTGGCCTCGTCCGGCAGGCACTGGAGGACCTGCATGGTGAGTCCGTCGAAGCCGGAGAGGAAGAACCGGGCCACCGTCTCCGGGGACTCGGCCAGTTCCTGACCCGTCCTCCCGGCCGTCTCCGCGATCACCTGGGCGGTCACCTCTATGACCCGCCGGTAGTGGCTCTGCCGGGCCTCGTCGAGGCCGGGTACGCGCAGGGCGAACATGGTCAGCTCGCTGAGCAGCTGGTGGTGCGACGTCGGCTCGCGCACGGTGCCCCACAGGGCCCCCGCCAGGGCGCTGAAGGTCTCCTCGAAGCCCGCGTCCTCCGGCGCCGCCCGCCGCACCTGCGCGACCAGCTCGTCGGTGATCTGGTCCATGACGGCTCGGTACAGGTCCTCCTTCGTACCGAAGGTGTAGTGGACGGTGGCCTGCGCGACACCGAGCTCCGCGGCGATGGCGCGGGTGCTCCCCGCGGCGACGCCCTCCCGGGTCATGAGGTCGATGGCCGCCTTGATCAACTGAGGGCGGCGCTCCGCCGCGGAAACATGAGCCATACGTCCACTATATCGACTTAGTCGATCGATCAAGTCGGCCCGGACCAGGCGTCACGTCACTTCGGCGGTCGACGCGTTGTCCACGGAAGGGCCTGCTCGGCCCAGATGACCTTTCCCTCGCGACCGTGTCGCGTCCCCCAGCGGTCCGCGCACTGGGCCACGAGGAGCAGGCCGCGGCCGCCTTCGTCGAAGATCCGGGCGCGGCGCAGATGCGGGGCGGTGCTGCTGGCGTCGGAGACCTCGCAGGTGAGCGTCGACTGGAGGATCAGCCGCAGCTGGACGGGGCTCTTGCCGTAGCGGATCGCGTTCGTGACCAGTTCGCTGACGACCAGCTCCGTGGTGAAGGAAAGCTCCTCCACCCCCCAGGCCGTCAGGACGTCGGAGGCGAAGCGTCGGGCCCCGGACACGGCCGCCGGATCGGACGGGAGGTCCATCGTGGCCACGTGGTCCGGGTCGAGGGCATGGGTCCGGGCGACGAGCAGGGCGACGTCGTCGGCGGGGCGGCCGGGCAGCACTGCGTCCAGGAGTCGGTCGCAGATCTCCTCCAGCGAGTCCGGCGCCGAGGTGAGGACGTCGTGCAGTGTGGCGAGTCCTCGGTCCACGTCACGCGCGCGGCCGGCGATCAGCCCGTCGGTGTGCAGGACCAGCAGGCTGTCCTCCGGCAGCTCGAACTCCGCGGTTTCGAAGGGGAGTCCACCCAGGCCGAGAGGCGGTCCGATCGGTACCTCCGGCAAGGCCCCGCTGATCTTCGAGGGGGTCACCACGGTCGGCGGGACATGGCCGGCACTGGCCAGCGAGCACCTGCGCGAGACGGGGTCGTAGACCGCGTACAGGCAGGTGGCACTGGTCTCGCCCTCGTCCGCCGACTCCTCGCGCTGCATGCGGATGACCACGTCGTCCAGATGGGTGAGGAGTTCGTCGGGCATGAGGTCGATGTCGGCGAAGGCGCGGACGGCCGTGCGGAGCCGGCCCATGGTGGCGGCGGCGTGCAGACCGTGACCGACCACGTCGCCGACGACCAGCGCGACGCGGGCCCCCGACAGGGGAATGACGTCGTACCAGTCGCCGCCCACGCCGGCGCGGGACCCGGCGGGCAGGTAACGCGAGGCGGTTTCGACGGCCGCGTGTTCCACCGTGTTCCGCGGCAGCAGGGCCCGCTGGAGGGCGAGCGCGGTGGAACGCTCGTGGGTGTACCGGCGGGCGTTGTCGATGGACACCGCCGCCCTGGAGGCGATCTCCTGCGCCAGCAGGAGGTCGTCGTCGTCGAAGGGGGCCGAGGTGCGATGGCGTACGAACTGCACCAGGCCGAGGATCTCCCCGCGGGCGTGCAGAGGCACGAGGAGCACGGAGTGAAGCCCGAGGCCGCGCAGCACCCGGCCGTGGGACTCCGACGGCGCCACCCACGTGGGCATCTCGGTGCCCGTGATGTGGTGCAGGACGGACCGTCCGGTGGTCAGCGCGCGAACCGGTTCCGAGTCGTCGGGGTAGGTGTGGGTCCCACCGACGCGGAGCGGGGACTCCGGACAGCCGTCGAGGACGGAGCGCTGGGCGACGCGGCGCTGCGTCAGGGCCTCCGGCGGACCGGTGCCGGTCTCGTCGAGTGCGGAGTCGAAGAGGTCGACGGTGACGAGGTCGGCGAAGTCCTCGGTGCAGACCTCCGTCAGCTCCTCCGCGGTGCGGGAGATGTCGAGCGTGGTTCCGATCCGCTTGCTCGCCCTGTCGGTGAGGGCGAGCCGACGCTGCAGCAGACGGTCGCGTTCCTCCTGGTAGGCGGCGACGACCTGTTCCGAGGAACGGTCCACGTAGTCGAAACCGATCGCGACCAGCCTCATCGTGGCCTGGTTGATCATGTGCCAGTCGTCGGTGAGGCGGGGAGCTTCGGCCTGCAGCTGTTCGAGCAGGCTGAGGTGGTCGAGCCGGTAGGCACGGAGGAGCCGGCTCACCGGGATCCCCCGCCGGGCGTAGAGGCGGGCGATGTCCAAGGCGGCCGGAGGAGCTTCCGGCGCGCTCGCGCCGGGGCGGGCCTCCAGGAGGTCCAGCAGGGCGGTGACGTGCTGGGCCGTCTCCTCCAGGGTCAAGGCCTCGATGTCTGCGTTCTCCCACAGCTCGGGGAGCTCGCCGTTCAGGCGTTGGAGCAGCAGGCCGGCCAGCTTCTTCACCTGCGGTCTGAGGCGGCGGGCCAGCTGACCAAGGAACGCATCGACCTCGGTTCCCATAGTGCGAATGTACGGGAAAGCCATGGCGTGCGCTCCTCGGACGGCTGTGGCGGCCTCTGATCGACCCGGCTCTCAGAGGCCGAGGTGGTCGCCCAGGTCGGCGTAGTCGACCTGCCACAGGCCGGGAGAGCCCGTGGGGTACTGGGAGCGGAAGCCGAGCATGCGCTGGACGCGCGGCGAGAGCGTCTTGGCGAGCTCCCTGTCGACCAGGAAGGGGTACGCCTCCTCACCGGTGAGGAAGCCCGCGTTGAACGCGAAGGCGAGGCCACGCCGGTACTCGTGGCCGGTCCGGTTCGCCCCACCGCCGTGCGCGGTCTTGCCGCTGAAGAGAAGGACGTCCCCGGCGTTCATGACGGCGGGGATCGTCTGCTCGGGCGTCCCGCGGTCCTCGAAGTCGCTCCAGTGGTTGCTTCCGGGGATGACGCGGGTGGCGCCGTTCTCCTCCGTGAAGTCGGTCAGGGCGACCAGGAAGTTGATGGTGACTTCCGGCCCGCCGGGCCCCATGCCGATGAACGGGAACCAGTTCTCCAGGTCACGGTGGAGCATCTGCGCCTTGTTGCCGGGGCCGATCTCGATCACCTGGGCGGTGGTCATCCAGTACGTGCCCGACTCCTGGAGGAAGACCAGGTCGCTGATCTCGTGGACCAGGGGATGGTCGACGACCTCGCTGCGGAACGTGGCGCTGTGCGTCACCAGGTTCGTGAGGCGCTTGGTGTTGCTGCCGTGGAACGCGGCCACGATCTCGTCCTCGTGGAGGGACCCCGGGGCGAGCGCCCGCAGCGGCTGCTCGATCTCGGCGTTGAAGCGGACGATCTGCTCCTGCGTCAGGAAGCCCTCGATCATGACGCCGCCGTCACGCGTCACGATCTCGAGGATCTCCTTTGCAGGCGTGTCGTTCGCCACGGACGTCAGCGCCTGGGTCTTCTTCTGGGTCGTCATGCGTGTCCTCTTCCTCGATCCGAAGCGCGGTTGATCAGGCGGGCTCGGTGGTCAGGCGTTTCCGCGTTGTTCCTGTGGTGGTCGTCTCACTGTCGCCAGCCGGTACCGCAGGCGAGAACGACAGCGGGCACCTGCTTCGCCCCTGCCCGGTGCACGATGCACCGTCCGGTCGCGGGCACGGCGGAGCTATCCGCTCACGGCGTCCTTGCCGGAGTCGACGCGAGCTGCGGGGGCGCTACGGGCGGAAGCGGGACCCGGCGCCGTGTGCCGGCGGTGTGTGGTCCGCTCCCAGGGGCGCGTGCTGCCGAGCCATCCGAGGAGGAAGGCCGCCGGTACGGAGATCAGGCCGGGGGTGTGGAGCGGGAACAGGTTGAAGTCCTGCTCCGGCAGCAGCGCGTATCTCGTCCCGGACACAGCGGGGGAGGCGAGGGTCAGGAGGGTGCACAGGGACAGCCCTCCGTAGACGAGCCACAGCAGTCCGCGGCGGTTGAAGCCGGTCCAGAAGAAGGAGTAGACGACCGCGGGGAACACACATGTGGCCGCGAGGCCCAGCGAGAAGGCGAGGAGGAACTCGATGGGATAGCGGTGTACGGCGGTGGTGAGGAGAAGGCTCGCGACGCAGAGCGCGACGACGGCCAGCCGCAGGACCGCCGGCTCTCCGATCCCGATCCGGGCACGGCCCTTCCGTCCGGGCAGGTCGCGGGTCACGGAGACGGCGGCGGCGAAGGTCACGCTCGCCACGGCCGTGAGCACGGCGAGGAAGGCGACACAGGCCACGAGGGTGATGAGCACGACCCGGCCGGTGGAGTGGTGGGGGAGGACCTCCGACGCCAGGAGGATGGGGGCTCCCTGCCCCTTCGCGTCGACCGCCCCGATCCGGCCGCTGCCCACCACCGCGGCCGCGGCGAAGCCGGTCGTGATCAGCAGCAGGTAGAAGAGGCCGGTCAGCCCGACGGCGACGCTCAGTGAGCGCCGGGCGGCGGGCACGTCCCGGCCGGCACTGACGCGCAGGAGCAGGTGGGGCATCATCGCGGTTCCGAGGATGACGACGATGTGGTCACTGAGCGTGCCGAGCGGTCCGCCTCCGGCGGAGTGCTCCCACAGTCCTGGGCTGAGGTATCCGCCCGGTGACACGCTCTTGTCCAGGGCGGCCGACAGCAGGGATCCGGGACTCCAGTCGAAGAAGCGGAGCGCCAGCACGGTCACCGCGGCGAGCGTCACCAGGGCCACGGGCACTTTGGCGACCTGCACGAAACTGGTGCCGCGCAGATCGGCCACCCCTGCGAAGCACGTGACCAGGAATCCCATCAGCACCGTGCACACCACCTGGGCCCGCTCGCTCGGCATGCCGATGAGAAGGGCGGTGGTGATGCCGCCGGCCCGTAGTTGCACCATGAGCAGGGGCACGGCGATGCACAGCGTCACCACGGCACCCGCGATCCGTACTCCCGGCCCCTCGGCGCGCAGGGAGAACAGTTCGCCCAGGGTGTAGCGGCGGGTCGCGCGAATCCTGGGGGCGAGGAGCAGGAAGACGCCGAGTGCGAGGGCGCTGTCGACGGCGGTCGAGACTCCGTCGTAGCCGAAGAGGGCGATCGCTCCCGGCAGCGAGACCAGGATGACGACCGTGATCTGTTCTCCCGCCATCGCGACGCCGTTGAAGACGGGCGGGAGGGACCGGCCGGCGACGTAGAGGCGTTCCGGGTCGTCGTCCTGCGTGGCGAGCGTGAAGACCCACAGCAGGCAGAGGCCGATGAAGACGAGGAAGGCGCTGATGACCGCGCCCCTCGCGGCGGTGCCGATGAGATCGGGCGCGCCGACGCTCAGGAGGTGCGTCGTCACCACGCGCCCCCGGCCGGACGGGAGGCGGTAGTCGTCGCCGAGGCCGGTTCGAAGGAGGACACGGCCCGGTTCTCGTACCACCAGGTCCCGCCGACGAGGACGACCAGCTGGGTGAATGCCCACGTGATGGCGAGGGTGAGACGGCCGTACACGGAGATCTCTCCGAGAGTCGTGGAGCAGGAGAGCAGGACGCCGACGGCGAGCGGCAGCGCGTTGACGGTGACCAGCATCCGTGTGTCACGGGGGGAATGCCGGGAGGAATCGGAGGGCACGGGACCTCTCTCTGGAAGGACAGGGAAGACGGACTCGGTGCGAGGGGGCGGGGGACGGTCGCAGCCGTCGAGGACGGGCGGGGGAGCCGGGCAGCCGTGCTCCGTACCGGTCGGAAGCCATGCCTGTGACCGCCGGGGTTCGACGGTGGCGCGGCGTCCGCGGAGGAGGTCGCGCCGGCTCCACGGCGAACGGCGGCCTCGGCGTGACGTCAGAGCACGACGGCCCGGCCGCGGTGAGACTGGTGAAGCGCCTCGCACCGCGGCGTCGGGCGTCAGCGGCGGCTGGTCGCGGTCAGGCCGGCGTAGTGCCCGGCCCGCTCCAGGAGCCGGGGGACGCCTGTTTCGAGCGACGGTCCGAAGGTGGTGTCGTGGGGGCGCTCGCCGCGCAGCCAGCGGGTGTGGATGGCCTCGCAGAAGATCGCCGCCTTCCAGAGGGCGAGGGCCTGGTACCAGGGGAGCGGGGTGAGATCGAGGTCTGTGCGGCGCTGGTAGCGCTCTGTCAGTTGGCGCTGGGTGAGGTAGCCGGGTGAACGGGTCACCTTGGTGAGTTCGAGCGGGGTGGCAGGGCTGCCGGCCTCGGACCAGGTGGCGGTGAGGTACCCCAGGTCCGCGAGCGGGTCGCCGAGCGTGGCCATCTCCCAGTCGAGGATCGCGAGGACCTCGGCCGGGGCCCGCGGGGCGAACATCAGGTTGCCCATGCGGTAGTCGCCGTGCACCACCGACGCCGACTGGCTCGTCGGCAGGTTCTGGGCGAGCCAGTCCGCGATGCGCTCCACCGCGGGCAGGCCGCGGGTGGTGTTGACCTCCCACAGGCCGCGGAACCGCTCGACCTGCCGACGCAGGTACCCCTCGGGGCGGCCCAGGGAGGCGAGTTCCCCTTCGGTGACATCGATGCCGTGCAGGGCGACGAGGGTGTCGACGACCGCTTCGCTGGTCAGCCGGCGCTGGTCGGCGGGGGAGAGGTGGGGCGGGATGGTGTCGGTGACGACCGTGCCGTCGAGCCGGGACATGAGGTAGAACGGCACGCCCAGGACGGCCTCGTCCTCGCAGACGGCGAGGATCTCCGGCACCGGGACCCCGTGCCCGTGGAGGATCTTCTGGACGCGGGCTTCACGGACCATGTCGTGCGTCGACTTCGGCAGCGGCGGGCGCGGGCCGCGGCGCAGGACGACGGACTCGCGGCCGCGTTCGATCAGGTAGGTGACGTTGGACTGGCCGTCGCCGATGCGCTGCCAGGCGAGCGGACCGCTGCCGATGCCGTGCGCGTCGAGGAAGCCGGCGACCGCGTCGAGGACCAGGAGCGGGGGGCTGTCGAGATGACGGGCCCGCTCGCGGCTCGCGACGACCTCCACGCCGTCGGGGACGGTGTGCATCACGCGCCCCCGTCCCGGCCGACGACGGCGTCGCCCCGGTATCGCTCACCGGCCTGGACGGCGGCCCGCCGGCCGGCCGAGGCGCGGCGGGCGATGGCCCACCGGTGGGTCTCGTTGGAGCCGTCGTAGATGCGGAACGGGCGGACCTCGTTGAGGTACTGGGCGAGCGGGAGCCCGTCGGAGACGCCGTCGCCGCCGCAGATCTGGACGGCGCGGTCGATCACCCGGTAGATCGCCTCGGAGCAGTGGACCTTGGCGACCGAGGACATCGCCGAGCCCGCCTTCGGGTCGTCGTGCAGCAGGGTGGCGGTCTTGGTGATGATCGCGTCGGAGGTCTCGATGTCGATGACGGACTCGGCGATCAGGTGCTGGGCCAGGCCGAGCGAGTCGATCGGACCGCCGAACAGCTCCCGTTTCGCGGCCCGGTCCAGCGCGATGTCGTGCGCCCGCCGGGCCAGTCCCAGCCACCGCATGCAGTGCGTGAGCCGCGCGGGCCCGAGCCGCACCTGCGCGTACCGGAAGCCGAGTCCGACCTCGCCGAGGACCGCGTCGTCGGGGACGAAGCAGTCCTCCAGGTACAGGTGCGGGTGGCCGCCGTCGATGGCGCGGTCGACGGTGTGGATCGCCTCGCCGATCCGGATCCCGGGGTTCGTCATGTCGACGAGGAACATGGTGGCCCCCTCGGGAGCCCCGTCGACCGCCGGCGTCCGTGCCATCACGATGCAGAACGCCGCGCCCACGGCACCACTGGTGAACCGCTTGTGGCCGTCGATGATCCAGCCGCCGGCGGCGCGTACGGCGGTGGTCCGCAGCGCGGCCGGGTCGGATCCCGCTCCGGGGTGGGGCTCGGTCATGCCGAAGCAGGACCGGACGTCGCCGGCCGCCAGAGGCACGAGGTACCGCTTCTTCTGCTCCTCGGTGGCGATGAGGTGGAGCATGTGCATGTTGCCCTCGTCGGGGGCCATGCAGTTGAGCACGCTGGGGCCGATCGGCGAGTATCCGGCCTCCTGGAGGACCGGCGACCAGTGCTCGATGGGCAGTCCCTGCCCGCCGTACTCCTTCGGGACGAGCGGCGCGAAGACACCGGCCTCCTTCGCGGCGGCCTGGAGCCGGTCGCGGGTGGCCTGGTCGAGACGTCCGCCGGGGGCGGGTTCGGCGTCGACGACGGTCTCGCGGATGAACCGGCGCGTGCGCTCCGCGAGTTCCGCCACCTCGGGCGGAAGAGGAGGGAAAGTCATGGCAATCCTTTCGGGGGTGGCGCGGTCGTTACGCGGTCCCGCCGGCGACCGCGAGGCCGCCGTCGACGGTCAGGACGTGGCCGGTGACCCAGGAGGCGTCCTGCGAGGCCAGGAAGGCCACGGCGGAGGCGACGTCCGACGGCTCGCCCAGGCGGCGCAGCGGGTAGTCGGCGGCCACCTCGGCCTCCTTGCCCTCGTACAGGGCTTCGGCGAACCGGGTTTTCACCACGGCGGGGGCCACGGCGTTGACGCGGATCTCCGGGCCGAGTTCGGCGGCCAGGGTCCGGGTCAGGTGGGACACCGCCGCCTTGCTCACGCCGTAGAGCCCGATGCCGGGTGACGGGGTGTCGCCGGTGACGGAGGAGAGGTTCACGACGGCGCCCCGACGTTCGGTGAAACCGAGCTTCGGGTGGGCCACCGCGTCCTGCACCCAGGCGAGGGTGGCGAGGACGTTGACCTCCAGGACCTTGCGGGCGACATCGAGCTCCAGGCCGACGACGGGGCCGTAGGCAGGGTTGATGCCCGCGTTGTTCACGAGGACGTCGAGCCCGCCGAACTCGCGCGCGACGGTGTCCAGGACCTCGCGGCGGTGGTCGGGATCGTCCGCCCTGCCGGCGACGGTGACGACGCTGCCCGGGGGGAGGGAGGCCGCCGCCTCTTCGAGGGGACCGGCCTTCCGCGCGGTCAGACACACGCGCGCCCCTTCGGTGACGAGCCGTTCGGCGACGGCGAGACCGATGCCCCGGCTCGCCCCGGTGATGACGGCGGTGCGTCCCGAGAATCGGCCGGTGTGGTTCTTGCTCATGGATCAGTCCTTCGAAGGAGAATCCGGCCCGGTGCCGTCCACGTCGCGGAGTTCGGCGCGCCGGATCTTGCCGCTCTGGGTCTTGGGCAGGTCGGACAGGAAATGGACCGTGCGGGGGCACTTGTAGGCGGCCAGCCGCTCGCGGGAGAAGGCGATCAGTTCCTCCGCCGTGGCGTTCAGACCCGCCTTGAGCGAGACGTAGGCGACGACGGTCTCACCGCGGTACGCGTCCGGCTGCCCGACGACCGCGGCCTCCAGGACCGACGGATGCTCGTACAGCGCGTCCTCGACCTCGCGCGGCCAGACCTTGTACCCGGACACGTTGATCTGGTCCTTGAGCCGGTCCACCAGGTAGACCCAGCCCTCCTCGTCGATCACCGCGACATCACCGGTACGCAGCCGGCCCTCCGGCATCGCCCGACGGGTGGCCTCGGGCTTGCCCCAGTACCCGGGCACCACCTGCGGCCCGCTCAGCTCCAGCTCACCCTGCTGACCGCAGGGCACTGGATCGCCGTGCAGGTCGACGACGCGCGCGGTGAGGTGCGGCAGCGGCTTGCCGACGGACAGCGTCCCGCTCGGCAGGTGCACCGGCGCCCGCTCACCCGGCGGCACGGCGATGACGGCGGACGTCGTCTCGGTCATCCCGTAGCCGTTGTGGAGGTAGACGCCGAACCGCTCCCGGAACCGCTCGACGGTTGCCGGCGGGATCGGCGCGCCCCCGGAGTACAGGGCCTTGGCCGTCGCGAAGTGCTCCGGTCCGGCCTGCGGCAGCTCGTAGATCGCGTTGTACGCGGTGATGGAGCCGATCGTGTAGGTCACCTGGTGCTCGGCGAACGCCTCCAGGACGACCTCGGGGTGGAAGCGGCCCGCCAGGACGAGGGTGGTGTCGGTGAGCAGGGAGATCGTCGCGTTGACCACGGCGCCGGTGATGTGGAACAGCGGGGCCATGGCGAGCACGACGTCCCCGTCGCCCACGCCCATCCACGACGCGCAGGTCGCCACCACGCCCAGGACGTTGCCGTGGGTGTTCATGGCGCCCTTCGGCGGGCCCGTCGTTCCCGAGGTGTACGTCAGGAACGCGACGTCGTCGCGGGTCGGTTCCACGGGCGAGGGGCCGCGGCCCGCGAACTCGCCGATCAGGGCCACCAGGTCGCCGTCCGGGGCCGGGGCGTGGCGTTCCGTCGTCGCGAAGACCCGTGGGTCGTTCTTCGACTGGCAGTCCAGCGCCGACGTGCTGATCAGCCACCGCACCGAACTCCCCGCCAGTGTGCCGAGCGTCTCGTGGACGTCCTCGTCCGCGCAGACGACGCCGACCGCCCCGGAGTCCTCGATGATCCGGCGGAGTTCCCGGCCCCGGTACATCGGGTTGAGTCCCAGGGCCGTGGCCCCCAGCTTCCACAGGGCCAGCAGCACCAGCGCGTACTGCGGAACGTTCTGCAGGTACACCCCGACGCGGTCGCCCCGGCCGGTTCCGCGGGCCTCGAACGCGGCGGCCAGGGCGTCCGACGCCGCGTCCACCTCGCGCGCCGACAGGACGCCGTCGAAGTAGCGCAGCGCGATCCCGTCCGGGTTCTTCGCCACGCGAGCCTTCCAGGCGGCCACGAGCGAGCCGGGTGTCGTGTCCGGCCCCGTACCGGACCCGTCGGGGGACGTGTCCCGCCGCCCGCCGTCATCCACTGTCATCTGCTGTCCTTCCCATCCGCGTCCACGCGCTCGGCGCGCCGGTCACGTGAGTTCGCGCTTGAGGATCTTTCCGGTGGACGTCATCGGCAGGGTCTGCACGACCTCCACGATGCGCGGGTACTTGTAGGCGGCCATCTGCTCCTTGCCCCAGGCGACCAGCTCGTCGGGACGGGCCTCGGCGCCGCGGTCGAGGATGACGAACGCCTTGACCTCCTCACCGTGGCTCTCGTGCGGCACGCCGACGACCGCGGCCAGGCTGACCGCCGGGTGCGTCATCAGGACCTCCTCGATCTCGCGCGGGTACACGTTGAAGCCACCGCGGATGATCAGGTCCTTCGCCCGGTCGACGATGTAGTAGAAGCCGTCCTTGTCCCTGCGGGCCAGGTCGCCGGTGCGGAACCAGCCGTCCCTGAGGGCTTCGGCGGTGGCCTCGGGGCGGCCGTGGTAGCCCTTCATCACGTTGTGTCCCTTGACCGCGATCTCCCCGACGGCGCTGCCCGTGCCGTCGTCCTCGACCTCCGACCAGTCCGCGTTGACGAGCTTGACCTCGACGCCCCAGACCGGCACGCCGATCGACCCGGGACGGGGCTCCCGCGCCGGATCGCTGAAGGTCACCACCGGCGAGGTCTCGGAGAGGCCGTAGCCCTCCAGGACCTGGACGCCCAGTCGCTCCCCGACCTGCTTGATGAGTTCCGCGGGGAGCGCGGCGCCGCCGGAGACGCCGACGCGCAGGTTCCTCGCGATCCTCTCGACGTCGACGTCCTCGGTGAGCGCCTGCAACAGGCCCCACCACATGGTGGGGACACCCGCGAAGACGGTGATGTCCTCCCGCTGCATCAGGGACACCGCCTGCCGGGCGTCGAACCGCGGCAGCAGCACCAGCGTGCTCGCCGTCGAGAAGCCGGCGTTCAACTGCACGGTCGCGCCGAAGGAGTGGAACAGCGGCAGCACGACCAGATGGGTGTCCAGCGCCGGCCGGTTCTCCAACAGCTGGTTGACCGCGAGGGCGTTGAGTACCAGGTTGGCGTGGCTGAGTTCGGCGCCCTTCGCCTGCCCGGTCGTACCGCTCGTGTAGAGCAGCACGGCCGGGTCGTCCCCCGACGTCCCGATGCTGTCGAACGTCGCCGCGGTGCCCCGCAGCGCGGCGCCCATGGTCTCGACGCCCTCGATCGGGCTCTCCGCCGCGGGATCGGCGGTGATGAGGAAGAAGTGCTCGCAGCCCGGGGTCCCGGCGAACCCGGCGTGGCCCTCCGCACCCATCGGCAGGCCCTCGCCGCCCTCGAAGCAGAAGTACGCCTTAGCCCCCGAGTCGGCGAGGTGGTAGGCGACCTCCCGGCCCTTGAGCAGGACGTTGAGCGGTACGACGACGGCGCCGGCCTTGAGGATCCCGTAGTAGACGATCGGGAACCAGGGCACGTTCGGACAACTGAGCGCGACCTTGTCGCCGGGCCAGACGCCTCGGTCCACCAGGAGGTTGGCGACCTGGCTGGCGGCGGCGTCGATCTGGGCGTAGGTGAGACGCGTCGTGCCGAGGACGACCGCGTCCCGGTCCGGGTGCGTGCGGGCGGAGTCCTCGAGCAGGACCGAGAGGTTCAGCATGGTGTCATTTCCGGGAAGGTGGGCCGAGCCAGGCCGCGGAGGAACAGAACACGCGGCCTGGCCCGGAGCGGGTGGGGGTTTACGCGTGGCTCGACGCGGACGTCACAGCGTCCGCAGGAGCCGGTCGAGGGCCTCGGCCGTCGCCTCGACGTCGGCGGTGGTGTGCGCCGTGCTGAGGAAGACCTTGCCGGACGGCATGAAAAGGAAGCCCTGCCGCAGCATCCCTTCGAGGATCACCGCCCAGAGCCCGCTCGTTCCGTGCAGCCCCGTCGCGCCACCGGCGGGGACGTACTGGAGGAGCGAGCCGACCCGGTTGAAGCTGCCGAAGTCGGGCGACGAACCGAGAACGGCGCCGACGAGGGCTTCGAACTCGGAGGAAACCCCTTCGAGTTGCTCGTAGACCGCGTGATCGGCCAGGACGCGCATCGTCGCCGTGACGGCCGCCAGCGCGATCGGGTTGGCGTTGAAGGTTCCGGCGTGCACGACACCGGAGGTCACCTGGTCGATCAGATCGGACCGGCCGACGACGGCGCTCTGGGTGAAGCCGCCGGCCATCGCCTTCCCGAAGACGGACAGGTCGGGAAGGACGCCGTACTTCTCGGCCGCCCCTCCCCGGGCGATCCGGAACCCGGCGATCACCTCGTCGAAGACGAGGACGACGCCGTGCCGGTCGCAGAGGGTCCGCAGTGTCGACAGGAACTGCGGCGAGGGCGCTTCGACGCCCGCGTTGCTCATCACCGGGTCGACGAGCACGGCCGCGATGTCGCGCTCGACGGCCTCGCCCAGCAGACGTTCGGCCAGCCGCACGTCGTTGAAGCGCGCCACGACCAGGTCGTCGAGGACGCTGGCCGACTGTCCCGCCCCACCGGGGGTGGCGGGGCGATCGCAGTCGTCCTCGGCCATCCCGGCGTACACGGTGTCGTGCCAGCCGTGGTAGCTCTTGGCGAACTTGAGGACGCGGCGCCGTCCGGTGGCGGCGCGCGCGAGGCGCAGCGCCACCTGCACCGCCTCGGTCCCCGTGTTGCTCCACAGCAGCCGCTCGCCGTGCGGCACGGCTTCGAGGACCGCTTCCGCCGCGAGGTACTCCAGCGGGTGGCCGGTGCCGACGACCTGCATCCTCGTCGCGACCTCGGACACCGCTGACAGCACGCGCGGGTCACCGTGACCGAGGACGAGCGGCCCCCAGGCCATCACGTAGTCGACGTACCGGTCGCCGTCCAGGTCCCAGACGTGTGCGCCCCGCGCCTCGCGCACGAAGAGCGGATGGGGTGGCATCGCGGCGCGCAGGCCCGATCCCACACCCCCGCCGACGCTGCGGCGGGCTCGCTCGAAGGCCGAGCGGGATGATTCCAGGGCCATGAGATCGCCCCTGCCTTTCAGTACGTGATCACCGAGCGGATGCCGATGCCGCGCTTCATCCGGTCGAACGCCTCGTTGACGTCCTGCAGACCGATCACGCTCGTCACCAGGGAGTCGAGATCGATGCGGTCGTTCATGTAGTGGTCGATCAGCAGCGGGAAGTCGGAAGCAGGCTTGCTGGAGCCGTAGTTCGAGCCGATGAGCGAGAGCTCCTGATCGGACATGACGAAGGGGTCGATGGAGACCTTCAGGCCGTCCGCCACCTGCCCGGCGACCACCGCCGTGCCGCCCCGGGCCAGGACCTCGTAGGCCGCCTCGATGGTGCGGGGCAGCCCGATGGCCTCGATGGCGATCTCCACACCGCGTCCGTCGGTGAGCTGTCGCACCCGGTCCGCGAAGTCCTCGCGACCGTTGTTGATCAGGTCGGTCGCACCGAAGACGCGCGCCTGCTCCAGCTTCTCGTCGGAGATGTCCGCGGCGATGATCCTCCGCGCGCCGGCGAGCCGGGCCCCCTGGATCGCGTTCAGGCCGACGCCGCCGCAGCCGAGGACCAGCACGGTGTCGCTCGGCCGCACCTTGGCGGTGTTGACGGCCGCGCCGACACCGGTCGTGACGGCGCATCCGACCAGAGCCGCCTGCGGGAACGGGGCGTCGTCCCGGACGGCGATCGCACCCGACTCGGGCACGAGGGCGTACTCGCCGAACGTTCCGAGGCCCGCGAAGCTGAGCACGGCGCCCCCGTCGGCGGACGTGATCCGGGACCGGCCGTCGAACGACAGGTGGTTCGCCGAGTGCTGTCTGACCATGTCGCAGAGGACGGGCCTGCCGCTGATGCAGTAGCGGCAGCGGCGACACGAGGGCGTCCAGGACAGCACGACGTGGTCGCCCTTCTTGAGCGTCGTGACGCCCTCGCCGACGCTCTCGACGATCCCGGCTCCCTCATGGCCGAGGATCATCGGCGTAGGAACCTCCCATTCGCCCAGGAGGACGTGGAGGTCGCTGTGGCACACCCCGCTCGCCCGGAGCCGCACGAGCACCTCGCCGGGCGGAGGCGCCGAGGGGATCGTCACTCGCTCGATGGTCAGCGGTTCGTTCGGCGTCCTGAAGACGGCGGCGTCGAACTCGATCGTCATGAAAGTCTTCCTTCCGTGTGGTGGGGCGGTCACGTCCGAGCGGTGCGGATGAGCTTCTTGTTGGCGAACTCGTCGATTCCCGCCCGGCCGAGCTCGCGGCCGAAGCCGGACAACTTGACGCCACCGAAAGGCAGTTCCGCGCCGTCGAGGCCGACGCCGTTGATGAAGACCATGCCGGCCTCGATCCTGTCGGCGACGCGCAGCGCCTGCTCGGCGTCCGTCGTGAACACGTAGGAGCCAAGCCCGTACGGGGTGTCGTTCGCCAGCTCGACGGCCTCGTCCTCGGAGGCGACCCGGTAGACGGTCGCGACGGGGCCGAAGAGCTCCTCGGCGGCCGACGGCGACGCCGGGGAGAGGCCCGTCAGCACGCCGGGCGGGAAGTACGCCCCCTCGCGCTGCCGTGCGGAGACGAAGGTCGCCCCCTCGGCGACGGCTCGCCCGACCTGCTCCTCGACGTACTCGGCGGCGGCGACCGAGGAGAGCGGCGCCAGTCCGTCGGTCAGCGCGAGCACCTTCTCGGTGAACATGGCGAGGAAGGCGTCGTAGACGTCATCGGCGACGATGAAGCGCTTCCCGGCGTTGCACGCCTGCCCGGCGTTCTCGAACCGCGCCTCGACCGCCGCCTGGACCGTGGCGTCGAGGTCGTCGGTCGACAGCACGATGAACGGGTCCGAGCCGCCCAGTTCGAGCACCACCTTCTTGAGGCTGCGCCCGGCCTTCTCGGCGACCTCCGCGCCGGCCCGCTCCGAACCGGTGAAGGAGACGCCCTGCACGCGGGGGTCCGCGATGGCGCGGCCGATCTGCTCCCCGGTGGCGTGGACGTTGACGTAAGCGCCCTGGGGGAAGCCGGCGTCCGTGAACAGCTGCTGGAGAGCCGCGGACGACTCCGGACACTGCGACGCGTGCTTGAGCACGATGGTGTTGCCCAGCGCGAGGTTGGGCGCGGCGAACCGGGCCACCTGGTAGTACGGGTAGTTCCAGGGCATGATCCCAAGCAGCACGCCGACCGGCTGGCGGCGGACGAAGGCGGTGCCCTCTCCCTCCAGGAGCTCGATCGGCTCGTCGGTGAGGAACTTCTCCGCGTTCTCGGCGTAGTACCGGTAGATCGAGGCACTGAACTCGACTTCCCCGACGGCCTCCTCCACCGGCTTGCCCATCTCCCGGTGGATGATCTCGGCGAGCTGCCGGCTGCGCTCGTCGTGCAGGGTGGCGACGGCGTGCAACAGCTGGCCGCGCTGTTCCACGGAGGTCTGCCTCGACCACTGCGCGTAGGCCTCCGCCGCCGCGTCGAGCGCCGCGTCGACGGTCTCGTCCGTCGCGGTGGGGTACTCCTTGACCAGCTTGCCGCTGGCGGGGTCCACCACCGCGTACACGTGCCTCTTCGCCATGCTGACTCCTTCGTCGTGGTTCGGGTTCATGCGGGGGCCCCGGCCGTGCGGGCCGGGTACGGGTCCAGAGCCGCGTCGCGGTCGTGCAGCGCGCGGTAGGCGCGGAAGTAGACGAATCCCTGGGTGCCCCAGGTCGCCAGCGCGGCGGTGTAGAAGATCGTGCGGTTCACGTCGTCGAACGGCAGGGGGAAGAAGTCGTACGTGACCGCGATGGTGGTCCCGGCGGCCGTGACCAGTCCGGTCCAGACCGCCGGCCACCTCGCGCCCGCGCTCCAGAGCCGTTTGACGAAGAAGCAGAGGAACGCGGCCGTGAGCAGGTTGACGACGACGTAGAACGCGGAGACCCAGAACGCACCGCGGTCGGCGTGGAGATCCGCGCCGTGGAAGGGGCGGAGGAACAGGGCGGCGACGATCGCGACCCCGAACACGGCGACGTCGACGCCGCGGCTCGGCTTGTAGCGATGGGTGACCTTCATCAGGCCCAGGACCAGGATGAGGGTGATGCCGACCGACCTGGAGAACGCGTCGAAGAAGTACGCCACGTCGTACAGCACGCTGTCGCTCTTGGCCCCGAGCAGCGACCAGAGCAGGAAGTTGGTGCCCGACGTGGCGACGACCATCCATTCGAGGCCCAGGAGGTAGTTGCCGTAGCGGCGGATGAATCTCCAGCCGTAGAAGTAACCGGCGAAGATCATCCACAGGTCGGCCAGCAGGAACAGCGTCTCCTTCATCGGGACGCCCCCTCTCGGACGTCGCGAGTCAGCAGGGTGAGGACGCTCTCGGCGGTGCGCTGGCCCGTCAGAACCGCGCCGTTCATGGTTCCGGCCCATTCGCCGGCGGTTTCGGAGCCCGCCCAGTGGACGCGCCCGTGGGGCTCGCTCAGCGCCTTGCCGAAGCTCGTGGTCGCGTAGGGGGCGACGGCGGGATTGGGGCCGCCCGGGGCGAAGGGCTCCGCTCCCCAGCAGTGGTCCACGTAGTCGATCGGGGCGAGCGCCCGCGGACCGTAGAGGTCGGCGAGCTGCCGGACCACCCGGTCGCGCCGGGCCCCGGGGCCGAAGCCGTCGAAGACGCGCGGATCGCAGAAGGCCATCAGGACGCCCGGTCCGCCGGGGGCGGGGGACACGTCGAAGGTGATGAACACGGTCCCGGTGTCGGTCACCGCCTCACCGGAACAGCCCTCCGCCCTCCAGAACGGCCTCTCGTAGGCCACGAACGCCTTGCTCAGCACGCCCATGCGCCAGGTCCGCGTGAGCCCTTCGCCCCGTTCGGACAGAGCGGGCTCGAAGGCGATGGCGGCGCGGTGCGCCGGCGAGGCCGTGACGATCGCGTACCGGGCCCGGATCTCGCCGGAGTCGGTGCGGACGGTGACGCCGTCGTCGTCCTGTGCGATGCGGCGCACCGGTGTCTCCAGGCGCACGCGGTCGCCGAGCCGCTCCGCCACCCGCCGGGCGATCTCCTGGGTGGTCTCGACGATCCGGTCCTGCTGCTGGCCGCCCTCGACGTCCAGCATGTGGTCGAGCCCGCCCGCCGAACGGATGTAGCGCAGTGCGTGCAGCAGGGAGACGTCTCCCGGGGTGCAGCCCCACTGCACCTTGCTGATGACGGTCATCAGCGCGCGGGTGCCGGGCAGCGCGTTCTTCCGGTCGAGCCACTCGCCGAACGAGAGGGCGTCGAGGCGGCCGGCCCCCGGCGTCTCCCACGCCGCGTCCACGTCGACGGTCGCGACCAGCTTGTTCACCGCCGCCTGCATGCGCGCCATGTCCACCAGGGCCGCGGGGGAGACCTTGGGAATGGTGCCGCTGTAGGTGCGGCGCCGGCCCGCCATCCACAGCACGTTGCGCCCCTGGGCGAACTGGTCGGTGGTGGTGCACCCCACCCGGCTCGCGAGGTCCCGGACGGCGGTGTGGCGCCGGGCCACCCAGGTCGCTCCGAGGTCGACCTTCACGCCGGCCACCTCGCCGGAGAGCGAGCGGCCTCCGACCCGGTCGCGGCCTTCCACGACCAGGACGGACCGCCCCGTGCTCACCAGCCGCTCCGCCGCGCTCAGACCGGCGAAACCGGCACCGACGACCACGACGTCGACCGTGGTGTTCCCGGAGCGGGGCTCACGAGATCCGGACATGGCTGCCTCCTTCACCCACGCGGTTCGCGTGTTGCGCGATGTAGGTCGTGACGGGGCCGACGAGGGACTCGGGGAGGTGATGGCCCATGCCGGGAATGACCACGTGCTGGGCCGAGCGGATCGCCCTGACGGTCGCGGCGCCACCGCTCGGGTGCACCAGCGGGTCCCGGGCGCCGTGGACGACCAGCGTCGGGGCGGTGATCCGGCTCAGCTGGGCCGTCCGGTCCCCGGAGCGCTGGATGGCCTGGATCTGGCGCGCCGTGCCGGCCGCCGGGTCGCCGGCGCTGCGGTCCCAGCCGCGCGCCGCGATGGCCGCCTCGGCCGCGTCGTCGATGGGGTGGTCCGTTCCCGCGACGTGCCGGGTGAGCCTCAGGTGGGCACGGACCGCCGCGGTCCTGTTCCTCGCCGGCGGGGCGGCGAGGAGCCGGATCGTCGACAGGGCCGGCTGACCGACCTTGCGCGCCCCGGTCGTGGAGTAGAGGGAGGCCAGCGACAGGACCCGCTCGGGTGCGGTGGCCGCGATCGTCTGCGCGATCATCCCTCCCATCGACCGTCCGACCAGGTGCGCCCGCGCGATCCCGAGGTGGTCGAGTACGCCGACGGCGTCCTGGGCCATGTCGGCCAGCGTGTACGCGTCGCCGCGCGGACGCGCGGCGATCTGACGCCAGGTCCCGGGCGGGGGCGCGGCGACGAACGTCGACTGGCCCGCGTCACGGTTGTCGATCGCGACGACCCGGAAACCGTGGGCGACGAGGGAGCCGACGAACGAGTCGGTCCAGAAGGTGAGGTCTTCGCCCAGGCCCGCGATGAGCAGCATCACGGGGTCGTCCTTGTCGCCGTGGTCCCGGAAGCAGATCGTCATCCCGGACGGCAGGGTCGCGTACTGGTCGGCGCTCTCGACGGCGCTCGTCTCAGGCACGGGTGGCTCGCCTCCCGCCGGACGCCGGCGCGGCCGCCCGGCGGGCGCCGAACCGGAGGTTCTCGTCGGCCACCGGGCCGCGCAGCGCCCTGGCGTCCTCGGGGTAGGACATCGCCATCCGCCAGGGCTTCTCGGGGCCCTGCTTGGGCAGGAGCTTCTCGCCGCGCTTGGCGTACCCGGCCTGGAGGTCCATGACGGGCCTGCGGTCCGTTCCCGGCGGCGCGACCGGAACCACCGTGTCGTATCCGCGGGCGTCCATGTGCCTGACGAGATCGATGAAGTAACGGCACATCAGGCTCACCTTGAGCGTCCAGGACGAGGTGGTGTAGCCGATCGCCATCGCCCAGTTAGGCATCCCGCTCAGCAGCATGCCGCGGTAACAGAGCGCGTCCGCGATGTCGACCTGGTGCCCGTCGACCACGAGGGGCATGCCGTCGAAGAGCCGCAGGTTCAGCCCCGTCGCGGTGACGATGATGTCGGCTTCCAACTCCTCGCCCGACGCCAGGACGATGCCGCGCTTGCTGAACCGCGCCACGGCGTCGGTGACGACGGAGGCCCTTCCGTCCTTGATCGCGTCGAAGAAGTCGCCGTTCGGTGCCACGCACACCCGCTGGTCCCACGGGTCGTACGGCGGGTTGAAGTGCTTGTCGACGTCGAACCCCTTGGGAAGGCGCTTGACGTTCTCGCGCCGGATGAAGGCCCGTCCTGCCTCGGGGAAGGTCCGCAGGCCCTTCACGACGGCGTGTTCGGTCCAGATGTTCTTGAACCGCGTCACGGCGTACCCGCGCTCTTCCCCGAGCAGCTTCGTGAGCGCCAGGGCGACCTTGTCGACGCGGGGGAGCGCCATGACGTAGGTGGGGGTGCGCTGCAGCATCGTCACGTGCCGGGCGGCGCCCGCCCCGGTGGTCATGGCCGGCACCAGAGTGATCGCGGTCGCGCCGCTGCCGATGACGACGACCTTCTTGCCGCTGTAGTCGAGTCCCTCGGGCCAGTGCTGCGGATGGACGATCCGGCCCTCGAAGTCCTCCCGTCCCTGGAACTCCGGGGAGAACCCCTCGTCGTACCGGTAGTAGCCGGTGGCGGCGAAGACCCATCCCGCGTGGATCGTCCTGGTCCGGGTCGCTCCCGTGGCGGAGTCCGACGTCTGGACGGTGAGGGTCCACCGTGAGTCCGCCGTGGACCACTCCGCGCGGACGACCCGGTGGCCGAGCCTGAGGACGCGCTCCAGGCCGTTCTCCTCGACGGTCTCGTGGAGGTACTCCTTGATGAGGGGAGCGTCGGCGATCGCGGCTTCGTGGCGCCAGGGCTTGAACGCGTATCCGAACGTGTGGAGGTCGGAGTCCGAGCGGATGCCGGGATAGCGGAACAGGTCCCACGTGCCTCCGATGTCGTCGCGCGCTTCCAGTACGGCGAGCGACTTGTCGGGCAGCTCCCGGCTGAAATAGGTGGCCGCGCCGATCCCGGAGATTCCGGCTCCGATGATCACCACGTCGAATTCCTCGACGGCGTCCAACACCTCAGCTGTCATGGCGTTTCCTCGCTGTTCCTGTGGCGGTTACCTCACTGTCGCGAGCCGCGACCGCCTGCGAGAACGACAGCGGGCACCTCCTTCGCCAGGGCTCGGTGCACGATGCACAGGCGGACCGGGCCGTTGCGCCCGTACGGTGTCCGACGTTCGGGCGGAGACCCCGGTCGAGCCTGCGGCCCGGCCCTTCCGGGAGGGCGGTCGGAGACGACCGTCCAGCGGCGTCTTGCTGGCGCACCATTGCGGGAGCAAGGCCGAGGGGGTGAGGTTTGCTCCCGCTGTTTAGTGGTACTAAACAGCGGGGTCGAGGTCATGTGCAGAGGTCAAACCCGCTGTCGTCACGACCTCGCCGCGTAGCGGGGCCCACAGGCGTATCGAGCTGGAGAGGGATCGCCGCCGTCACTCCCCCGATCGCGGCCGAGCGGAAGCGGCCGGCGACCCGGAACCCATACGGGGCCGCGTCTTCTCGGGCGGGAGGAGCCACCTCCTGCCGCCCCGGCCCAGCCACCGCGAGGGACCCGCACCCGTTCGTTCGCGCAGGCGTACCGCTCCACGCACTCCTTCACCCACCCATGACGAGCCGGTACCGGCCCGTGAGCCGAAAGGTGATCGCGATGACCGACCTCTCCAAGACAGGGCACGCCGAAGCACCCGGCGGTGAAGCGGGATCGGGCAACCCGCTCCACCGTGGGCTCGGCGTGTCGCAGATCGTTTTCATGGTCGTCGCCGCGGCGGCACCGCTCGGCCTCGTGGCCGGCGGGGTGCCGCTCGCCCTCGCCGTGAGCGGCAGCCCGGGGATGCCGCTGTACTTCGCGCTGTCCACCGTGCTTCTGCTGGTCTTCGCGGTCGGCTTCACACTGATGGCCGGACGGGTACGCGACGCGGGCGCCTTCTACGCCTACGTCCAGGCGGGGCTCGGCCGCATACCCGGCCTCTCGGCAGCGACCCTCGCACTCTTCTCCTACACGCTGCTTCTCGTCGGGGTGAACGCCTATGTCGGGGTCGCCGCGAGCAACGTCATCGAGCGGTACGCCGACGTCGGCTCCCCGTGGTGGGCCTGGGCGCTCGTCTCGCTGGGCGTCATCGCCTTCCTGGGCTACCGCGACATCGAACTGAGCGCCAAGGTGCTCGGTGCCGTGCTGGTGCTGGAATCCCTGCTGCTCCTGGTCCTGGACCTCGGCATCGTGGGCCACGGCGGCGCCCACGGACTGACGGCCGAGCCGGTGTCGCCCTCGATCGTGGGCACCGGCTCCCTGGGCCTCGGCGTCATGTTCGCCCTCTTCGGGTTCATCGGCTTCGAGGCGACGGCCGTGTTCCGCCACGAGGCGAAGGACCCCGACGTCACGGTCCCGCGGGCGACGTACATCGCGATCCTGGTGATCGGAGCCTTCTACTCGTTCACCGTGTGGGCGATCGTGGTGGGGGCCGGCGTCGACTCGGTGGTCGGAGCCGCGCAGGCCGACCCCGAGGGCCTGGTCCTCACGCTGACGCGGAGCTACGTGGGGTCCGTCTGGGCCGACGCCATGCAACTCCTGCTGATCACCAGCCAGTTCGCTTGCGTACTGGCCTTTCACAACGTCGTGACGCGCTACCAGTTCGCGCTGTCCCGGGCCGGCGCGCTTCCGGCGTCGCTGAGCGTCGTCCACCCCCGGCACCGCGCACCGTCGGCGTCCTCGGCCGTCGCCTCGGCGGTCGCGTTCGTCACCACGCTCGTCGTCGCCTCGCTCGGCCTCGACCCGATCGGGGACCTCTACGCCTGGTTCTCCGGCGCCGCCACGCTCGGCATCGTCCTGCTGATGGCGGCCACCAGCCTCGCCGTCGTCGGCTTCTTCCGGCGCACCGACGGGCGGCCGTCGGTGTGGCGGACGGTCGTGGCCCCGGCCGTCGCCTTCCTCGGCCTGGCCTGCGTGGTCTGCATGATGGTCGCCAACTTCCCGCTTCTTGTCGGCACCACCACGGGTGCCTGGGTGATCGGCGGCCTCGTCGCCCTCTCGGCCGTGGCCGGCGCGGTGCAGGCCCTCGTCCTGCGCGCGCGCCGACCGGATGTCTACGAGCGCCTCTGAGCGACGTGCCGGTCAGCTCATGAGCCGCAAGGGCGCGGCCGGTCTGTGCACCGTGCACCGCCCCCGGAGGAAGCCGGTGCCCAGTGTCGTTCTCACCACGGCCGTGGCCCGTGACAGTGGGGTACCAGGCAACCGCCACCGGCGAAGTCCGGTTTCACCGAGCACCGTGTCGCGGGCGGGCCGACCGAGGCGCCCGAGGGAGTGACGTTGAAGAATCGGACTGTCGTGGTGGGGCTCGGTGCCACTGGCCGGGCCATCGCCTCTTCCTTGCTGCGACGCGCGGACGTGGAGATCGTGGGAGCGGCGGACCGGCACCCCCGCGTGGTCGGTCAGGACCTCGGAGTGCTCCTCGGCGGCGTCGCGAACGGTGTCGTCGTCGTGAGCGACCCGGCCGAGCTGCCCGCCGCCGACCTCGCGATCGTGGCGACCGTCTCGGATCTGCACAGGGCGGCCGACGTCCTGCTGCCGCTGCTGGAACGTTCGTACAACGTCCTGAGCATCTGCGAAGAGCTGGCCCATCCATGGCGGAGCCACCCCGGTCTGGCCCGGCGGCTCGACGACACGGCGAAGGCGCACGGTGTGACCGTCCTGGGCAGCGGGGCGAACC
Organism: Streptomyces omiyaensis; assembly: GCF_014650895.1. GTDB lineage: Bacteria > Actinomycetota > Actinomycetes > Streptomycetales > Streptomycetaceae > Streptomyces > Streptomyces omiyaensis. Next base: position 18,056 of record NZ_BMVV01000035.1, on the reverse strand, counting down.
CGGGCGTCCTGATGGACACCCTTCCTCTCCTCCTGACCGCACTGACCCAGCGCGTGGAGAGCGTGCGGATCCGCCGGCGGACGAACATGTCACGCTACGGCGCGATCCTGTCGAAGTTCGGCCTCGGTCTGACCATGCGCGAGTTCGCGACGGCTCGCAGCCGGGGCGAGGTCGTCGGGCACCACGGCTTCGAGCAGGCCATCGGGGCGCTCGCGGCAGGGCTCGGATGGGATCTCGACTCGGTGGACGTGGGAGAGGTCGAACCCGCTGTCGTGACGACTTCGCCGCGCGTAGGGGACCACCTGCGCATCGAACCGGGGCAGATCGCGGCGGTCACCCACGCCGCCCGGGGCGTGCTCAAGGGCGAGGTGGTGATCGATCTGGAGATCACGTTCGGGTTCTTCGAGCCGGCCGACGAGGTGGCCGCGGGCGACGACTACCGGATCGTCGGAGAGGAGCAGGTCGTCGACCTCCGTTCCTCCGTGGGCTTCGATTCCTTCCTCAGCACCGTCGCGGCGGCGGTCAACGCCTCCACCGCGGTCGTCGAGGCGCGTCCCGGTCTCCTGACGATGGGGGACCTGCCCGTCCGTTCGGTCGCGGCCAAGGGAGAGCGGCGAGCGGACCGGGCCTCACTCGGGGCCACGACTTCTCAGGACTGAGAGAGCACGAAGTGGGGCGGACGCCCCACCTGGAAGGAGATCGGGACAGCATGAGGACCGACAGCACGAAGTACACCGGCTTCACCGGCTGGATCGACCCGCCGGACGACGTGCAGCCCGCGCTGGACGGCGACCTCACCTGTGACATCGCCGTCATCGGCGGCGGCATGGGTGGCATGGCGGCCGCGCTGCGCCTCGCGGAGCGCGACCAGGACGTCGTCCTGCTGGAGGCCGAGTTCTGCGGCTACGGCTCGGCCTCGCGCAACGGCGGTCAGATCGCCGGGGCGCCGGGCGGCGACCTGCGGATGCTCAGCCTCCAGTCCCCGAAGAAGATGCCGGTCATGGCCAGACTGGCGGAGCACGCGGGCCGCTACGTGGAAGACCTCATCAAGAGGCACGACATCGACTGCGACTACGTGGCGAACGGCCTGGTGTGGGGTGCGGTCTCCCCCCTCATGATGCTCAGGGTGCGTACCCAGGCGGCGATCCTGCGCGCCTTCGGTGGGGGCGGGACCGTCGGCAGCAGAGAGGAGCTCGGCCTCCCCGCCGGCTTCGTGGGCGGGATGCGGGAATCCATCGGCGGGATGCTGAACCCGGGCAAGCTCGCCCGTGGTGTGCGCCGCGCACTGCTCGCGTCCCCGGCCAAGGTCTTCGAGCGGACGCGGGTGAGCGATGTCCGGCGCACGGGCGGCACCGTCGAGATCACGACACCGCACGGCACCGTGCGGGCCGGCAAGGTGCTGCTCGCGACCAGCGTCTACGGCGGCGAGTGGGACATCACGCCCAAGAACCTCGCGACGCCGCTGTACGTCATCGAGATCGAGTCGGAACCCATCGCGCCGGAGCGGCTCGCCGCGCTCGGCTGGACCAGTCGGTCCGGCATCATCACCCAGCACCAGTTGATGACCCACTACCGGCTCACCGAGCGCAACACCATCGTCTGCGGGGTCCGCAAAGCGCAGCGAGGCCAGACCTACCCGCTCCCGGACCGGGTCCCGGATCCCGCTGTCGTGCGGGACATGGGGAAGGACCTGGCCAACCGGTTCCCGTCGCTGTCCGACGTGGCCATCGAGCGGGCCTGGGGCGGTTGGATCGGCATCAGCCCGGACTGGCTGTCGGTCGCCGGGCAGGTGGGTGACAACGTCTTCTACGCGATGGCCTGCAACGGCCACGGCCTCTGCCAGGTGCCGTACGTGACCCATCAGCTCGCCGACTACATCGTCGACGGCGAGATGTCGGACGACCTCGCCGGCATCTGGTCGGACGCCTCGAAGTACTCGTCGTCGATGTCGCTGCTGTTGCGGCCGTTCGTCCTCCGGGCCGTCTGGGGGCTGGACCGGTTCAACGACTTCTTCAACGGCAGCAGGACACGGGCCCGGCGGGCGCTCCGCCGTGGCAGGCGCGAGGGTTCCTGAGGGTTCGGGCGACGCCTGCTCCGTGACGGCGCGGCGCGAGATCGCCACCCGTGACGACGAGACCGCCGGGTCCTGCGAAACGGCCGCCGCCCCCGCACCACCCCCGACGCGGGCCCGGCATGCGACGACAGGATCTAGGCGGGCCCTCGCGCGGCGCGCGGCAGGGGAGGCGACAGGACCCAGAGGACCTCGCTCACCGTCCGACCCGGATTGTCGAACTGGTGAAGCGTCTGCCCGGAGAACGACGTGGACACCCCCGCCGACAGCATCCGGGTCTCGCCCCCGACGATCAGACGGGTCGAGCCGCTCAGCCCCATCGCGAAGACCGTGGCGGTGTCGAGCCGATAGGGCCCTCCGGTGCCCCCGCCCGGCTCGATCACGGAACGGAAGACCTGGAACGCCGTGGTGCCGGCGGGCGTGAGCAGGTACTCGGCCACGCCCTCACCGCCCATGTCGATCCGGTTCCCACCGTCCACGACGTGCTCTTCGGGGTACGCGAAAAGCTCCCCGACCCCGATCCGCAGCACCTCGCAGACGCGCAGCAACGTCGGGACGGACACGCTGGTGAGCCCACGCTCCAACTGGCTCAGAAAGCCCTTGGTGACCTCTGCCCGGTGCGCGACCTCCGTCAACGACAGGCCGCGGTCGAGCCTGATCTTCCGCAGCCGCGCACCCGTGGACGCTTCGAGGGCGGCGGCGCCGCGTTCCGCTCCTTCTGCTGTCCCGTCGTCACCGATGGACATGGTGTGCTCACCGCCCGTCCCGAGGCCGAGGTCGTGTGCCTGTCAGGTGACGGGCCGACCCGGACGAGTCCTCTCCGTGGCACGAGGCTAAGGCATGCGCCCCAGGGGCGGTCGGTGCGCCCTCGCAGAGGGGGAGGGGGGCGTCCAGCCCCTTGTGGCGCCGTCGAGGGCGTGGTAAACCTGCCGCCGTTTAGTGGGAGTAAACAGCGGTCGGGGGCAGGCGACGCCTTCGCCGTCGGCCAGGCCGCCGACGAGCCCTTCATCGGTCTGGAACACGGCATGTCGGGAGCCTCGCCTCCCCGAGAGCAGAGGGACACTGAGAACATGGAAGAGCTGTGGCCCCCGCCCTCGCGTGAGGTCGCCGATGCGATCAGGTCCCTGTGCCAGCGCCTGCTGACGGAGACGGACGCCCTGATCGACGCCTTCGCAAGGCCCTCTCTCGTCGCCCAGAACGATCCCGCTCTCCTCGCGGACGCCTCACTGGTCGAGGAGGATCGCGCGCTCAACCGCTCCGAGGTGGTCCAATGGCTGACCGCGAACGTCCAGCAACCGGGGCGGAGGGTGGAGCCCTACGTCAGCCCGAGGACCACGGCGTACATCAACGACCTCGTCTCCCGGGGCATCGCGCCCGACTTCGCCGGTGCCTGGCGCGTGGCCCTGGGGATCGGCTGGCGGCGATGGCTGGAGGAATGCGTGGCGGACTGCGCGGACCCCGATCTTCTCGTGGGGGTCCTGGACGTGACGGCGCAGTCGCTGGTGCAGTACGCCCTCGACTCCGTCGCGGCCCTGCGGCAGGCCGGCCTCGCCGCGGCGATGGGAAACACGGATGCCGAGGGGATCGCACTGATCCAGCTGATCGCCAGTGGGGCGCCGATGGCGGAGGACCTCGCCGAAGGACGCCTGCGCTACCGGATGGCGCGGTGGCACGTGGGCCTCGTCCTCTGGGTCGACGATCCCCAGGAGGCCGACGCCCTGGACGAGGCGATCGCCGCCGTGCGCTGTTCCGCCGGAGGCCGAAGCGCTTTGGTGGCGCGCGCCAGCGCCACGTCGCGGTGGATCTGGCTCTCGGGGGAAGCCGTCCCGGACCTTCACCATGTCGAGAAGGACCTCGCGGCGACCGACGAAGTGCGCGCGGCGGTGGGGAGGTCGGGGCGCGGACTCGAAGGATTCCGCTCCAGCCACCAGGACGCCCTCGCGGCCCAGGCGCTGGTGATTCGGCTGGGGTCCGAGCGGCGGTTCACCGCCTACGCCGACGTCGAGCTGATCGACGCGCTCACGAAGGACCGGCCCGGCGCACGCCGGTTCGTCGTCAACACCCTCGGGCCGTTGGCCGAAGCCGACACAGCCCTGCGGCAGGCACTGCTCACCTACGTGCAGTGCGGCTTCAGCACCACCCGGGCGGCCGCCGACCTCTACGCGCACCGCAACACCGTCGAACGGCGCGTCTCACGCGCCAACGAACTCTCGGCCGTCAAGGTGGAGGACAACCCGACCCATGTGGCGGCGGCGCTCCTGGTGCTGGACATCGCCCCTGACATCGTGACGATCGCCCCGAGCTGAGCTCACGAGGCACGGACCGCGGTCGGCATCTGCCGGGCGTCGCCAAGGGGCGGCCCTGGACCGGTCGACGGGCCAAGGGGTCGTTTTGCGCCGAATGGCGCGAAATCGGTGTCCGACAGGTCTACGGGGTGGAGACAGGCAGAGGAGCTCGCTCGGTTGATGGCTCATCAGGTGAGTCGGCATGGGCCGCAGTGCGTTCCCTCGGAATTGCCCGAGCGGCCGCCGATGACGGCGCGAAAGCACAGGTGGGGGACCGTATCGCCTGACCGGAGCGACGTTCCTCACAAAGATCGTTCGGTGCGTCCCGGTGTGCAGTCGGAACCGCCCTTGACCTGCACGAAGCAGGCAGGGAGTCGTCTCAGAGGAGTTCACCGCGCTATGCACTCTCTTCATTCGAACACGTTGAGGCCGGCGAAGCTGAAGCACCGCAAGGCGGGGGAGTGCCGGGAGGTGCCGTTGCCGCGATCGGTGCGGGAGACGATCGAGCGGTACGCGGAGAAGCACGCAACCACGAAGGACGGCTACCTGCTGCGCGGCCCCGGCGGCTACTTCACCGAGGGCATGGAGCGGCGTCGGGTGAGGAGGCTCTTCGCGGACCTCCCGCCGGAGGAGGGGGTGGGGACGTAGGGCTTCCGGCACCACTTCGCCTCGAACGCCCTCGGGAACGGCATCCCCATCACCGACGTGGCGGAGTGGGCGGGGCACGAGTCCGTCGAGGAGACGAACCTGACCTACCGGCACCTGATGCCGGGCAGCATCACCAAGGCCGCCCGGATCCTCGACGCCGGCCTCTGGGAAGCAGCCTGATTGCGCCGCGGGGAGAGCCATAGGGGGAGGCATCTGCGTAGCGTGAGAACGGTCCATGAGCGGTCTCCGTTGTGTGGCTGGTAGGGGGCCGCGGTGCCGCCGGTAGGGGCACCGGCGGCTTGAAGGCCCTGTTGCCGACGAACGGAGCTTTTCGCGAGTCTTCGTCACCACTCCGCGAAGGAGCCGTCCTTGTGACGCCAGACCGGGTTGCGCCAGCGGTGGCCGGTCTCGGCTGCCCGCTCCACGGCCTTCGCGTCGACCTCGATGCCGAGGCCGGGTGCGGTGAGGAGGGCGACGTGCCCGTCCTCGTAGCGGAAGACGGAGGGGTCGACGAGGTAGTCGAGGAGGTCGGAGCCGGTGTTGTAGTGGATGCCGAGGCTCTGCTCCTGGATGAGCAGGTTGGGCGTGGCGAAGCCGACCTGGAGGCAGGAGGCGAGGGCGATGGGGCCGAGCGGGCAGTGTGGGGCGAGGGAGACGTCGTACGCCTCCGCCATCGCGGCGATCCGGCGGGTCTCGGAGATGCCGCCCGCGTGCGAGAGGTCGGGCTGGGCGACGGCGATGCCCTGGCCGAGGACCTTCTTGAAGTCCCAGCGGGAGTAGAGGCGTTCGCCGGTGGCGACGGGGATCGAGGTGGAGCGGACGACCTCGCCGATGTGGTCGCTCATCTCCGGGACGACCGGTTCCTCCACGAAGAAGGGCAGGTACGGCTCCAGGAGCGGCAGGATCCGGCGGGCCATCGGGAGGGTGAGGCGGCCGTGGAAGTCGACGGCGATGTCGAAGGAGTCGCCCACCGCCTCCCGGATGCTCGCGACCCGTTCGACGATGCCGTGCACGGCCGCGGGGGTGTCGATGAACTCCAGCTGCGGCGAGGCGTTCATCTTGATCGCGGTGAAGCCCTCGGCCTTCCGGGCGAGCGCCTGCTCCACGACGTCCTCGGGGCGGTCGCCGCCGATCCAGCTGTAGACGCGGACCCGGTCGCGGACGGGTCCGCCGAGGAGGTCCCAGACGGGGACGCCGAGCGCCTTGCCCTTGATGTCCCACAGGGCCTGGTCGATGCCGGCGACGGCGCTGGAGAGGACCGGTCCGCCCCGGTAGAAGCCGCCCTTGGTGAGGACCTGCCAGTGGTCCTCGATCCGCATCGGGTCCTGTCCGATCAGGTAGTCGGAGAGTTCGTCGACGGCGGCGGCGACGGTGTGGGCGCGGCCCTCGACGACGGGTTCGCCCCAGCCGGTGATCCCCTCGTCGGTGTCGATCCGCAGGAAGCACCAGCGGGGGGCGACGAGGTAGGTGCGCAGGGAGGTGATCTTCACTTCGACTCCTTCTTGACCGACCAGCCGCCGTCGACGACGAGTTCGGTACCGGTGATGTAGGCGGCGTCCGACGACGCGAGGAAGGCCACCGCAGAGGCGACCTCGTCCGCGGCGCCGAGACGGCGCAGCGCGGTGGCGTCCGCGGAGAGCCGTCGGTCCTCCTCGGACACGGTGTCCCACACCTCGGTGAGGATCGGGCCGGGAAGGACGGAGTTGAAGCGGACGTCGGGGCCGTACTCGACGGCGAGCTGGCGCATCAGCGCGCACGCCCCGCCCTTGGACGCCGCGTAGGCGGGATAGCCGGGCAGACCGAAATGGGCGTGCACGCTGGACGTGGCGACGAACGCGCCGTTCGTCTCGCGCAGGTCGTCCAGGAAGGTGCGGACGGCGAGGAACAGCGCCTTCAGGTTGACGGCGAGTTCGCGGTCCCACCCGTAGGCGTCCAGATCCTGTGCCGCGGCGTCACGGTGCATGAAGGCGTTGCTGTGCAGGATGCCGACCGGGCCGGGGACGGCCCGGGTCCGCTCGCGCAGCCGGAGCCAGTCCGTCTCCGAGGAGACGTCGCAGTGGACGTAGAGGGCGGAGCCACCGGACCGGCGGATGCCGTCGGCGACTCTTTCTCCGGCGTCGTCGGCGATGTCGGCCAGGACGACCGTGGCGCCCTCGGAGGCCAGTCGGCGCGCGCTGGCCGCGCCGATGCCGGAGGCGGCGCCGGTCACGACCGCGGTGGTGCCAGCGAAGCGTTGCATGGAATGGTCCCTTCTTGTTCTGGACCGGGGCGGACGGATGACACCGTCAGCGCCGGATGTCGTCTCCCGTGAGGAGAGAGCCCTCCGCGCGGCGGGGCAGTCCCTCCCAGTCGCCGGGCACGGACACGGAGAACGCGCCGCAGATCGCGGCGGTACGCAGCCTCTCGGCAGGGGCGGCGCCGTCCAGGAGACCCGACAGGTAGCCGGCGACGAAGGAGTCACCCGCTCCGATGGGGTCCACGGCTGTGACCGGGACGGCTGCCTGGACGAAGACCTCGTCGTCGACGAGGGCGAGGGCGCCGTCGGCGCCGAGCTTGATCACGCACTGCCGTGGGCCGAGCTCCGCGAGCGCTCGGGCGGTGTGGGCGGCGCCCGTCGCCTCCACCAGCAGCCCGGCCTCGTCGAGACCGGCGAAGACGATGTCCGCCTCCTGGGCGAGCGGCCGGAGGACCGCCGTGGCCTCTGCGGGAGACCACAGCGTGCTGCGGTAGTTGACGTCCAGCGAGACGGTCGTCCCCGCGGTCCGGGCGACGGCCACGGCGTGGCGGACCGCTTCCAGCGGGCCGGGTCCCAACGCCGGCGTGATGCCGGTGACGTGCAGGATATGGGCGCCGGCGATGAGGTCCGGGTCGACGTCCTCGGGGCTCAGGCCGGCTCCGGCCTGTCCCTTGCGGTAGTAGGCGGCCAGGATGCGGTCGGAGGTACGGCGCTGGCGGAGCATCAGGCCGGTGGGCAAGGAGGGGTCGACGCGCACGTGGGTGGCGTCGACGCCCTCGGCGCGCAGGGCGGTGAGGATCATCGTCCCCGCCGCGTCCGCGCCGACGACGCCGGTCCAGGCGGCGCGGTGGCCCTGGCGGCAGACTCCGATGGCCACGGTCGCCTCGGCTCCGGCGAACGACAGGCGAGCGGTCGCTCCGGGGAAGAGGGGACCCGCTTCACTGAGGGAGACGGCGAGCATCGCCTCTCCCAGGGTCACGAGGTCGGTCATCGCCGGGCTCCCGCGAGGGACGAGACGAGGCGGGCGGCGCGCTCGCGGAGGGCGCCGAGGTCGCCGCCCTCGCACGCGTCGCCCACGAGGGGGCTGCCCATGCCGACGGCCTGGGCACCGGCCGCGATGTAGGCAGCCGCCTCCTCGACCGATATGCCCCCGGTGGGCACGAGGGGCACGTGGGGCAGAGGAGCCCGAAGAGCGCGGACGTACGCGGGACCGCCGGTGAAGGAGGCCGGGAAGAGCTTGACCATCGTGGCGCCTTCCTGCCAGGCCCCGAGTATCTCGGTCGGGGTGACGGCTCCCGGGAGGACCGGTACTCCGAGGTGGCGGGCCTCCCTGATGACGTCGGCGGAGACGGCGGGGGTGATGAGATAGCGGGCGCCGGCGGCGACGGCCTGCTCGGCCTGCCGGGGCGTGGTGACCGTGCCGGCCCCCAGGGCGAGGCCGTCGGGGAGGTCCTGGGCGAACTCCCTCAACACGTCCAGGACCCCCGGGGTCGTGAGGGTGAACTCGATGGCCCGCACGCCTTGCGCGCACAGGACTTCGGCGACTTCCGGGAAGCGGGCGGCGGAACCGGATCGGAGGATCGCCACCACGGGAGTCGCGGCGAGGGCGGTCGTGAGCGAGGTCATGGGGTGTGCTCCGTCGTGAGGTCTTCGTACAGGTGCGGGGTCTGGCCGACGGCGCCGGGCCGGCAGACGAAGAGGCGTCCGGCGTCCCGCTGCGTGCGCAGTTGGTCCGGAGCGAGTTCCTCCCGCGCGGTGGTGATCACGAGGATGTCCAGCGCGGGTCCGGCGAAGGCGCAGCTGGAGACGTGCGAGGTGGGGACCTCGACCACCGTGAGGAGGGCCCCGTCCGGGGCGAAGGCACGGACCTCGCCGGCACCCCAGACCGCCACCCAGACGTTCCCGCGGGCGTCGACGGTCAGCCCGTCGGGCACACCGCGGTCGAGACGTGCGAAGGGCCGGCGGTTCGAGGGGGTGCCCGTGACGAGGTCGTAGTCGTACACGTCCACCCGGCGGGTGGGGCTGTCGGCGTAGTAGAGGAGCCGGCCGTCGGGGCTCCACCCCAGACCGTTGGAGATCGTGACCGGGTCGACGACGGGAGTGAGTCCGGTCCGGTCGAGGCGGTAGAGCGTCCCCGCGCCGGGATCGGTGCTCAGCGCCATGGTTCCGGCGAAGAGCCGGCCCAAGGGGTCGCAGGCGGCGTCGTTGAACCGCCGCCGGACGTGGTCGGTGCGTTCCGGCAGCGTGGCGATCGTCGCGGTCCCCTTCGGCCCCACGCCGAGGATCGAGGTGCCGGCCGGGGCGAGCAGCGTGCCGTTCCAGGAGGGAAGGACGGCGCCCACGGTGACGCCGAGGTCGAGGGAGTCGCGGACGGCGATGTCCGGCAGACCGCTGTCGTCGCCCCGCTGCGTGAGGACCCCGCGGTGGACGAGTCCGGCGGTGATGTCGACCCAGAGGAGTTCTTGCGAGCGGTGGTCCCAGACCGGGCCCTCGGAAAGCCGTCCGGGGGCGGGGGCACAGGGCAGGGCTGTTGTTCGGTGCATGTGAGGAGTCCCTTCCGCTGGGAAAGCTAACGGTTCCTCTAACTGTTGTAAATAGTGGATGGAGTACATTGTGCAACCGTTGGAGGAAGGCCACGAGGGCGTGGCCCCGGAGAGGGCGGGTCGTGGCCAACCGCAGTGCTCAGGACATCAGACGCCTCAACCGATTCGAGGTGCTGCGCCGGTTCCACGCCTCCAGCGGGCCTCGGACGCGGCAGGACCTGGCCTCCGAGACGGCACTCTCGTTCGCGACCGTCTCCAATCTCACCTCCGAGCTGATCGGCGAGGGCGTACTGGTCGAGGCGGGACACGCACAGTCCGGCGGTGGCCGCCCGCGTGCGCTGCTCACCCTCAACGCGGAACGGGGCACCCTCATCGGCGTGGACGTCGGAGAGACCTCCGTCCGCACCGAGCTGTTCGACCTGGCGCTAGGGAAGATGGCCGTCGACGAAAGGCCCGTCACCCCCGAGGACGTGACCCCCGATCAGATCGCCGATCTGATCGAGGCGGGCGCGGGCGCCGTCCTCGCCGCAGCGGAGTCCCCCCGCTCCCGTGTCCTGGGGGCCGGCATCAGTCTCCCCGGGCTCGTCGAGCGGGAGCGAGGGGTCTCGACCTACTCCCCCTACTGGGCCTGGCGGGACGTGCCGATGCGGGACCGTCTGGCCGAACGCCTCGAGCTCCCGGTCCACCTGGACAACCCGCTCAAGGCCAGTGCCCTCGCCGAGATGTGGTTCGGTGCCGGGCGGGACGTCGACAACCTCGTCGTCGTCATGCTCCGCTCCGGAGTCGGGGCCGGTCTCGCCCTGGACGGCACGCTCTACCGCGGTGCCACGAACAGCGCGGGAGAGTGGGGGCACAGCTGCCTGGTCTTCGAGGGCCGACGGTGCCGCTGCGGAAACCTCGGCTGCGTCGAGGCGTACGTGGGGACCGCGGGCATCGCCGAGACCCTCCGTGCGCTGGCCCCCGACGACCCCCTGCTCGCCCAGGCCGACGGCGCCGCGGCGTCGCTGCTCACCGGCCTCGCCGCCAGGGCGGCCGAGAGTGATCCGATCGCTCTCGCGGTGATCAGGCGGACCGCCGCCTATCTGGGGGCGGCACTCGGCAACCTGGTGAACCTCCTCAACCCCGAGACCCTCGTCCTCGGCGACCAGGTGGCCGCGCACCTCGGCGAACGTCTCCTCGCCGAGACGAGGGCGGCTCTGGCCGGCCACACCCTCGCCCAGCCCCTCCGCGCCGTCACGCTTCGGCTCAGCTCGTTGCCGCACGACGCGGTGAGCCGGGGCGCGGCCGCCCTGGCCTTCGAGGGTTTCCTCAACGACCGTGAGGTCTTCGGCCCGGTGAGCCGTACGCGTGGGGTCAAAGCCCGCGCCGAGGGGCGCGGGTGACGGGCAGGCTCCCGTCCACTCTCGCCGACGTCGCCCGGCGCCGGTGGGGCGTGCCCCAGCCTTCGGCTTGAGGGGCGAGGCCCGTCCCGCCCCGAGAGGCCGAACAAACAAATTTCAACATCTTCATGGTGAACGCAGTGCGCCCTGAGCCGCTGAGCAAGCGGGCGGTGGCGTGCCGTTGCCCCCCATGTCGGCCCTGGTAACGGAGCAGTATCGATCCGGGGGGCCTGGACTCGCATGTTGACTTTTGGTGAGGTCGGCGCTTTTCTGTGGTGTGTCTAGTTGATTAATGGTGCGCTGCGGTGACTTCAACGTTTCTGAAGTGCCCCAGTCGCTCACTCGCATGGCCGTCCGCCCAGACCGGAACCGTCGTTCCCTTCTCCTCGCGGCGACCTCTGCGACACCACCTGATCCACGCCGCATCGGTCGGCCGCGCGCGGCCGCCAGGCAAGGGGAATGACATGTTCACGGAATACCACCGGCGCCCGATCGCGGCGACCGCACTGGGGCTGGCCACCGTCCTTGCGCTTGCCTCCTGCTCCAGTGGCCAGCAGGCGTCGGGTTCGGGGGGCGGCGGAGACGTCGCCAAGGTCGACGGCAAGATATCGCTGACGTACCTCCAGAAGCAGGGCGACCAGGAGTACTTCGTCGGAGAGGCGGCCGGCGCCAAGGCCAAGGCGGACGAACTCGGTATCGACCTGAAGGTCGTCAACCTCGGTACCGACGCCAACAAGACCATCAGCGAGGCGCAGTCGGCGATCTCGCAGAAGAGCAACGGCCTCATCGTCGTCGTCCCCGACCCGGCCGTCGGCCCCCAGGTCGCCCAGATCGCCAAGGATGCCAAGGTTGCCCTGCTCACCTCCGACGACCAGATCTGCACGACCGGACCGGACCCGTCCTCGTGTCCCCCCGACGCCCTCGTCCCCCGGATCGGCTTCAGCGGTGCCCAGATGGGCGGCGAGGTCGGCAAGCGCGCCGCCGCCGAGTTCAAGAAGGCCGGCTGGAACCCGGCGGAGACCCGCACCATCTCCGCCTGGAAGCAGGACGTGACCGTCTGCACCGACCGCGTCAAGGCGGCCAAGGACGCTTTCGCCGCCGGGGCCGGCGCCAAGGTGCAGAACATCGACGTCCCCACGGACAACAGCCCCACCGGCGCGCAGGACAAGATCGCGGCCACCGTCACCGCCAACCCGGACGTCAAGCACTGGGTGGTCTGGGGCTGCAACGACGAGAACGTCCAAGGCGGGGTGACCGCGCTGGAGAACGCCGGCTTCAAGGCCGACGACGTCATCGGCGTGGGCCTCGGCGCCTACCTCGCCTGCAAGAACTGGAGCTCGGGCAAGCCGTCCGGCATGAGGGCCGCCCTGTTCATCAACGGCGAGGACGTCGGCGCCCTGGCCGTGCAGACCATGTACGACAAGCTCAAGAACGGCAAGGAGTTCCCGAAGGAGGCATTCGCCCCGACCACCATGGTCGACGCCGCCACCTGGAAGTCCGCCGGAGTCACCTGCGGCTGAGCGCCGCCCCCCGACGCCGGTGCGGCGCACAGCCCCCGCCCGCCGCACCGGCCCCTCCCCGTCCCTCCAGCACGTGAGGCCAGCATGACCACACCCGGCACCCCACCCCCCACACAGGCGACCCCAGGTGTCGGTGTCGCCGTCGAGAACATCACCAAGCGCTTCGGTGCCGTCCAGGCCCTGAGCGGCGTCACCCTCACCTTCCCTCCCGGGCAGGTCACCGCCCTCATGGGCGAGAACGGCGCCGGCAAGTCCACGTTGCTGAAGATCCTCACAGGCGACCACCAGCCCACCGAAGGGCGCCTCCTCCTCGCCGGCGCGCCGGTCTCCTTCGCCTCGCCGCACGACGCCCGCCGGGCCGGGATCCGCATCATCCCGCAGGAGCCGGAGATCATCCCGCACGTCTCCGTGGCGGAGAACGTCTACGCCGGATCACTGCCCCGCAAGGCCGGCCGACGCCTCGACCGCGCCGAACTGCACCGCAGGATCACCTCGGACCTGGCACGGCTCGGCTTCGAGAAGGTCATCGACCCCAACCAGCTCGGGTCCGAACTGACACCCGCACAGAGGCAGTTGGTGGAGATCCTGCGCGCCCTCACCGGCGACGCGAAGGTCATCGCCTTCGACGAGCCGACCTCCTCGCTCGCGGAGAACGAGGCCGAGGCGCTGTTCGCCCTCATCGACCGGCTGCGCGCCCAGGGCATCGCGATCATCTATGTCTCCCACCGCATGAAGGAGATCTTCCGGCTCGCGGACCGCATCGCCGTGCTCCGCGACGGCACCTCCGCCGGCGTTCTCGACGCCGCCGCGACCACCGAGGGCGAAGTCGTGCGGATGATGGTCGGCCGCGACCTCTCCTCGCTCTTCGTGCGCCAGGACGTCGCCCGCGACGACGTCGTCCTGGAACTGGACGGCGTCACCACCGACGACGTCACCGACATCAGCCTCCGGATCAGGGCCGGAGAAGTCGTCGCCCTCGCCGGCCTGATGGGCGCCGGCCGTTCGGAGCTGGGGCTCGCCCTCGCCGGCGACCGCCCCCTGCGCTCCGGCCGGATCACCCTGAACGGCCGTCCGCTGCGGCTGCGCAGCCCGAAGGACGCCATTCGGGCGGGCATCGGCCTGGCCCCGGAGGAGCGCAAGGCTCAGGCGCTCTTCCTGCACCGGTCCATCCGCGACAACACCTCCCTGGTCAGCCTGGAACGCCTGCGCCGGATGCGTTTCGTCCGCCGCGGCCAGGAGCAGGCCGCCGCCCAGGACTTCTCCGACCGGCTCAGGGTGCGCACCCCGTCCATCGAGCACGAGGTCCGCAAACTGTCCGGCGGCAACCAGCAGAAGGTCGTCCTCGCCCGGTGGCTGCTGCGCCGGCCGAAGGTCCTGATCCTCGACGAGCCGACCCGCGGCATCGACATCGGTGCCAAGGCGGAGATCTACCGGATCATCGCCGACCTCGCCCGGGACGGTGTCGCCCTCCTCGTGATCTCCTCCGAGCTCCCCGAGGTGCTCGGTCTCGCCGACCGGATCGTGGTGATGCAGGGCGGCCGCGTCACCGGCGAACTCGGCCGCGCCGAGGCCACCGAGGAAGCGATCCTCAACCTCGCCATGGCCGACGACCTCGCGCCCCTCGACCCCGCCCCCACCCCGGCCGCCGCCCGGCCCCGTACCGACTCCACCCATGGAGGCCCCCGATGACCACCGCCACCACCTCCCCTGCCGAGGCCGAGAAGGCTCCGCCGGCGGCGCGCAAGCGCTCCCCGCTGGCCGCCCTCGGCGGGCAGAACCTCAGCCTGATCGGTGCGCTCGTCGTCGTCCTCGGCCTGTTCGGCGCCCTCAACGAGAACTACCTCAGCCTCTCGAACCTCCAGGTGATCGCCGAGGCCGCCACCATCACCGGCCTCCTCGCCATCGTGCAGACCGTGGTCATCATCTGCGGCGGCCTGGACATCTCCGTCGGCTCCCAGGTCGGCGTCGCCTCGGTCGTCAGCGCCATGGTCTTCACCAGCACCGGTTCCAGCGCCTTCGTCGGCATGCTCGCCGCCGTCGGCGTCGGCGTCCTGGTGGGCGCCCTCAACGGCCTCGTCATCGTCTACGGCCGCGTCAACCCGACCATCGCCACCCTCGCGGGACTCGCCGCCTACAAGGGCCTCGCCCAGCTCCTGTCCGACGGCCGTGCCCAGGGGTACGTCCTCAACGACCCGGTCTTCGTCTTCCTCGGCCGCGGCAAGATCGCCGGACTGCCCGTCATGGTCTGGATCCTCATCGTCGTCGCGATCGCCGTGCACGTGATGCTCAAATACACCGACATCGGCCGCAACCTCTACGCGATCGGCGGCAACGACACCGCCGCACGCCTGGCCGGCATCAACATCAACAAGTACCTCGTCGCGGTGTACGCCCTCATCGGCGTCGTCGCCGCCGTCGCGGGCATCCTGCTCACCGCCCGCACCGGCTCCGGGCAGCCCGTCTCCGGCAGCGAGGGCCTCGAACTCAAGGCCATCACCGCGGCCGCCCTCGGCGGCTGCGCCCTCAAGGGCGGCAAGGGAGGCGTCGGCGGTACCCTCCTCGCCGTCGCCCTCCTGGGCGCCCTGGAGAACGGTCTCACGGTCGAGGGCATCAACACCTTCTGGCAGAACGTCGCTCAGGGCGCCCTGCTCGTGGCCGCCGTGGTGATCCAGCAGCGCCGCAACGGCGAACGGGCGGTCGGCCTCCCGCACTGACCCGTCCCGCCACACCGGTGCGTCCGCGCCCGGACGAGGCCCGCTCCCTCGATGGGAGCGGGCCTCGCGGCGTTGAGGAGACGGAAGGGCGGGGCCGGTGGCGGAGGCGAAGGGCGTGGTGGACACGTCGTACATCCGAACCCGCGGCTCCGGCCGCGCATCGGCGCGGAGGAGGGGCCACGCGGTCTCCGGGCTGCCCGGGTGACGTCGCCGGCCCCCGTCGCCACCGGCCTGCGATTGTCGCGGTCACCCGAGTGAGGGGAGCCCGCCGACCGCCGTCCCCGATGGCGTACTCGGACATGGGGGTCCTCCGAGGAGGGCGTCCCCCCCCGGTATAGCCGGTCGCGGCCGCCCACCGTACGCGTGCGCCCGGCGGGCGGCCTGGTGAAACGGCGAAAGCCCTCCCGGAAGCCGGGAGGGCTGGGGTGGAGAGGCGCCGGGATCGGGCGCGCGGGGGACGGGCCCGATCCCGGCGGCGCCGGGCGGTTCTGGCGGTCTACTCCTCGGTCGGCCCGAGGTCGGGCGTCGCGCGGAAGTCGACGGTACGGCTCCGGGGGCCGGCGTGGAGCTCCAAAACGACGATCTCGTTCGTACCGGCGCGCAGGACGGGAGCGGGGACGTACAGCGACTTCTGCGGGCCGCGGGACCAGTACCGGCCCAGCGGGAAGCCGTTGACCCAGGCGTTGCCCTTGGTCCATCCGTCGAGGTGCAGGTAGGTGTCGGCCGGGTCGGTGACGTCGAAGGTTCCCCGGTGGAAGGCCGGGCCCACGGGGGTCGTCGTGGTCGCCGCGAAGGGGACGTCCTCCAGCGTGGCGAGCGGCAGCGGCCGGTTCGTCCACGCCGACGGTTCGACGCCGTCGACCAGGACCGAGCCGAGCAGTCCCTTGCGGTCGTGGATGCCCTGGCCGTAGTTCACCCGGCCCTGGTTCTCCACCAGGATCGAGAGCACGCTGCCCGCCCGCGGGGCCGTGAAGGCCAGGGAGTGCTCGTGGTTCTCGCGCTCCAGGACGCCCACGGGTTGCCCGTCGACGAACACCTGGGCGCGGTCGCGGACGTGCTCGATCTCCAGCAGGGCGGGGCCGCGCACGGGCACGGTGGTCTCGTACAGGACGAAGCCGAAGTCCTGCTCCAGCTCTTCCATGGTCAGCGGCCGGCGCGATGCGATCCGTGAGGTCAGGGCATCCGCGCTCGGGAGCAGCTCGGCGCTCTGCGTCAACGCGACCGCGGGGAGCGACAGTTTGGCGCCCAGAGCGGGTACGGGGGCGTCCGGAACGGGCGCGTACTTGGCGATGACGTCGCGGAAGGCCGTGTACTTCTCCGTCGGGTCCCCGGCCTCGTCGAGCGGCGCGTCGTAGTCGTAGGAGGTGACGGTGGGGCGGTAGGTGTGCTTGTCGTTGGCGCCGTTGGTGAAGCCGAAGTTGGTGCCGCCGTGGAACATGTAGAAGTTCACCGACGCCCCGGCGGCGAGGACCTCGTCGAGCTCGCGTGCGGCGTCGTCGGCGTCGCGGACGACGTGCCGGGCGCCCCAGCGGTCGAACCATCCGATCCAGAACTCCGTGGTCATCAGCGGCCCTTCGGGGCGCTGCGCGCGCAGGGCGGCCAGGTGGTGGGCCGAGCGGCTGCCGAAGTTGGCGGTGGCGAGGACGCCGGGCAGGGCGCCCCGCTCCAGGTCGACCGGCTGGTCGCAGGTGAAGAGCGGGACGTCGACGCCGCAGGCGCGCAAGGAGTCGGCGATGTGCTCCATGTAGGCGCTGTCGTCGCCGTACGCTCCGTACTCGTTCTCCACCTGCACGGCCAGGACCGGGCCGCCCCGGGAGGCGAGGTACGGCCGGAGCGGGGTGAGCAGGCGGCGGAAGAAGTCGTCCACCGCCGCCAGGAACCGCGGGTCGCGGGAACGCAACCGTATGTCCGGCTCGGTGAGCAGCCACGAGGGCAGACCGCCGCCCTCCCATTCCGCGCAGATGTACGGGCCCGGGCGCAGCAGCACGTGCAGGCCCTCGGCGGCGGCGAGGTCGAGGAAGCGGGGGAGGTCGAGCCCGCCGTCGAGGACGAAGCGGTCGGGGCGCGGCTGGTGGAGGTTCCAGGGGACGTAGGTCTCGACGGTGTTGAGGCCCATGAGCCGGGCCTTGCGGAGCCGGTCCTGCCACTGCTCGGGGTGGACCCGGAAGTAGTGCAGCCCGCCGGACAGGAAACGGAAGGGCTTTCCGTCGAGTAGGAATCCGGTCTGGTCTGTCTGGAGAAGGGGCATGCGCTGCTTGCTCCTGTAAGTGAAGGCGTGTGGGGTCGAGGCGTCACCTCTTATGTTTACGCAAACATGAGAGGTGTGGCAAGCCCTTCCCGGAGGCTCGCGGGGCGGAGCGCCTGGGCTCCGCCCCGGGGTGGTGAGGCCTACTTGTTGACGGTGAAGCCCTGGTCGTTGCCGTACTTCACGCTGGCGTCCTGCCAGGCCTTCAGTCCGTCGTCGAGCTTCGTCGGAGAGACGTACGCCTTGCCGACGGTGTCGTTGAAGATCGAGTTCGCGTAGACCTGGAACGGCAGGTAGGACCAGTCCTCGCCGACGTTGCGGGCGGATTCGGCGAAGATCCGGTTGGCCTGCTGGCCGCCGAAGTAGGGGAAGGGCTTGTCGAGGAAGGCCTGGGATTCGAGGTCGGCGCGGGTGG
>NZ_BMVV01000034.1 GCF_014650895.1 Streptomyces omiyaensis | reverse complement strand
AAGATCGGCACCGGCGGCTGGACCGCCTACAACCAGATCACCGCCACCGGCAACATCGGCGGCGCCCCCGCCGGCGACCTGATCGCCCGCGACAAGAACGGCGTGCTGTGGCTGTACCTCGGCAAGGGCGACGGCACCTTCACCGCCCGCAGGCAGATCGGCGGCGGCTGGAACGCCTACACCGACACCCTCGGCATCGGCGACGCCGACTACGACGGGCGTCCGGACCTGTTCGCGTACGGCCCGAACAAGACCGCCTACTTCTACGCCGGCACCGGCGACCTCGGGAGGCCCTTCGCCACCCGCGTCACCAGCCCCGCCCTCACCGGCCTCCCGGCCCACGACCACCTCTCCTGACCCCACCCCACGAAGAAGCCCCCTGCCGGCGGATGATCCGCCGGCAGGGGGCTTCCCGTGCGTCAGGGCTACTTCTTGCCCTGGTTCTTGACGGCCTCGATGGCGGCCGCGGCGGCCTCCGGGTCGAGGTAGGTGCCGCCGGGGTTGAGGGGCTTGAAGTTCTCGTCCAGCTCGTAGGCGAGCGGGATGCCGGTGGGGATGTTGAGGCCCGCGATGTCGGCGTCGGAGATGCCGTCGAGGTGCTTCACCAGGGCGCGGAGGCTGTTGCCGTGGGCGGCGACCAGGACCGTGCGGCCGGCGAGGAGGTCCGGGACGATGCCGTCGTACCAGTACGGGAGCATGCGCTCGACGACGTCCTTGAGGCACTCGGTCTGCGGGCGCAGCTCCGGCGGGATCGTCGCGTAGCGGGCGTCGCCGGCCTGGGAGTACTCGTTGTCGTCGGCGAGCGGCGGCGGCGGGGTGTCGTACGAGCGGCGCCAGAGCATGAACTGCTCCTCGCCGAACTCGGCGAGGGTCTGGGCCTTGTCCTTGCCCTGGAGGGCGCCGTAGTGACGCTCGTTCAGGCGCCAGGAGCGGTGGACCGGGATCCAGTGGCGGTCCGCGGACTCGAGCGCGAGCTGCGCGGTGCGGATGGCGCGCTTCTGGAGGGAGGTGTGCAGGACGTCGGGGAGCAGACCGGCGTCCTTGAGCAGCTCGCCGCCGCGCGTCGCCTCCTTCTCGCCCTTCGCGGTGAGGTTCACGTCCACCCAGCCGGTGAACAGATTCTTCTCGTTCCATTCGCTCTCGCCGTGGCGGAGGAGGATCAGCTTGTACGGTGCGTCGGCCATGCGTACGAGCCTAATGGACCGCTGACGATTGACGCGCGTCGTCAATTCGCTGGCGTCCGCCAGCCGAGATGCGTAAGTTTCGAGAGCCGTTGGAGGGACTTACAAGACGGGGGACTCCGCCTCACATGACCATCGCTTCGCTCAGACGATCGGCGCACGCCACCGTCTCCGGTCTGCCGCAGGGCTTCTGGTGGCTCTGGCTGTCGACCTTGGTCAACAGGACCGGGGCCTTCGTCCTGACCTTCCTCTCGCTCTACCTGACGAGCGAGCTCGGGCACTCCGCGTGGTTCGCGGGGCTCGTCGTCGCCCTCCACGGCCTCGGCGGCGTCGCCGGCTCCCCGCTGGGCGGCGTGCTGACGGACCGGTGGGGCCGGCGGCCCACGATGGTCACCATGCACCTGGCGGCCGCCGCCTGCGCCGGCGCGCTCGCCGTCGTCACCAGCGCCTGGGGCGTGGCCCTCGTGGTCCTGCTGATGGGCGTCGCGATGCAGGCCGTCCGGCCGTCCATCAACGCGACGATCGCCGACATGGTCCCCGCCGACGACGTGCGCCGGGCCTACGCCCTGAACTACTGGGCGCTCAACCTCGGCTTCGCGGTCGCCTCGATCGCGGGCGGCGCCGCCGCCGTCCTCGGCTACCGCACCCTCTTCGTCGTCGACGCCGTCGCCACCACGCTCTGCGCGGTCATCGTCTTCCTGCGGCTGCCGGAGACCCGGCCCGAGAAGGCCCCGGCGAAGGCCGGGGAGAAGCCCGCCGACGAGCGGGTGTCGATGCTCGACGTGCTGCGCGACGCGCCGTTCCGCACGCTCGTCCTGCTCAACCTGCTGGTCTGCGTGGTCTTCACCGCGCCCTGGATCGGCCTGCCGCTGACCATGGCCGAGCAGGGCCTGTCCCCGTCCTCGTACGGCATGGTGATCGCCGTCAACGGCATCGTGATCGTCGGCTTCCAGCTGCTGGTCAACAAGGTGACCGAGCGGCGTTCGCCGGTCGCCCTGCTGGCCGTCTCCTCGCTGCTCTTCGCCGTCGGCACCGGCGCCACCGCGCTGGCCGGGTCGGCCGTCGCCTTCGCCGCGACCGTCGTCGTGTGGACGATCGGCGAGATGGTCCACGTGCCGACGAACGCCGCCGCCACCGCCCGGCTCGCCCCGGAGCACGCCCGCGGCCGCTACCAGGGCGTGATGGGCATGTCGTGGGCGGTGGCCGGGTTCATCGCGCCGGTCCTGGCCGGCGCGGTCGTCGACGGGCCCGGCTCGGACGTCCTGTGGGCCGGCACCTTCGCCCTCGGTGTCCTCGCCGCCGTCGGCTACACGGTGCGGCTGCGCAGGGCGCTGTGCGAGGAGGAGCCGGAGGAGCCGGGGGCTCCGGAGGTGCCGGCCTCCGAGACGGTCGCCGGCCCCGGTCCGGAGGCGCGGGCCCCCGAGGGGACCGACGGGACCGTCAGTCCCGCTCCGGCGGAGCGGTCTCCCGCGTCAAGCTCCTGAACGCGTCGAGGTTCCGCGTCGGCTCCCCCCGCGAGACACGCCAGGCGTACTCGCGGCGGATGGCCGACGCGAAGCCGAGTTCGAGGAGGGTGTTGAAGTCGCCGTCCGCCGCCTCCAGGACCGAGCCGAGCAGCCGGTCCAGTTCCTGCGGCGTGACGGCGGCCAGGGGGAGCTTCCCGGCGAGGTAGATGTCGCCGAGCCGGTCGATCGCGTACCCGACCCCGTACAGCCTGAGGTTCCGTTCGAGGAGCCAGCGGTGGACGCCGGCCTCGTTCTCGTCGGGGTGGCGGACGACGAAGGCGTTGAGCGAGAGGGAGTGGCGGCCCAGGCGCAGCGACAGGGTCGTGGACAGCTTGCGGGTGCCGGGGAGCTTGACCACGTACGAGCCCGGCGCGGGGCTCTCCCACTCCAGCTCCGCCTCGGTGAGCGTGTCCTCGACGATCCGCCGGGTGTCCTGAGCGTCCTGAGCGTCAGCCATGGTGGGAGCGTACGCGACGGTGGTGCGCGCGCTGCCGGTGGTCGTGCATGGCGGCCGTGTAGACGTCGGCGGTGGCCGAGGCGGCCGTGTCCCACCCGAAGGACCGGGCGTGCCGGGCGGCGGCCTCGCCCATCCGGTCGGTGAGCGCCGGGTCGGCGGCGAAGCGGTCCAGCACGCGCGCGTAGTCGGCGGGGTCGTGGCCCTGCACCAGGAAGCCGGTCCGCTCGTCCCGCACGGCGACGGGCAGTCCGCCGACCGCGGCGGCGACGACCGGGGTGCCGGCCGCCTGCGCCTCGATCGCGACAAGGCCGAAGGACTCGCTGTACGAGGGCATGACGAGGACCGACGCGGCCCGGAACCAGTCCGCGAGCCGCTCCTGGCCCACCGGCGGGTGGAAGCGCACCAGATCGGCGATGCCCAGCTTGGCGGCGAGCTTCTGGAGCTGCTCCGGCTTGGCGAGGCCGCTGCCGCTGGGGCCGCCGACCACGGGGACCACCATGCGGGAGCGCAGCGAGGGCTCGCGGTCGACCATCCGGGCGGCGGCGCGCAGCAGGATGTCGGGGGCCTTGAGGGGCTGGATGCGGCCGGCGAAGACGGGCACGAAGGCGTCCCGCGGGAGGCCGAGGCGGGCGCGGGCGGCGGCCCGGCCGTCGGCGGGCCGGAAGCGGTCGAGGTTCACCCCGGGGTGGACGACCGCGATCTTGCCGGGGTCCGCCTCGTAGAAGCGGGCCAGCTCGTCGGCCTCCTCGGTGGTGTTGGCGATCAGCCGGTCGGCGGCGGCGACGATCTGCGTCTCGCCGATGACCCGGGCCGCGGGCTCGGGGGTGTCGCCCTCGGCGAGCGAGGCGTTCTTGACCTTGGCCATGGTGTGCATGGCGTGGACGAGCGGGACGCCCCACCGCTCGGCGGCGAGCCAGCCGACGTGGCCGGAGAGCCAGTAGTGCGAGTGGACGAGGTCGTAGTGGCCGGGGCGGTGGCCCGCCCACGCCTGCATCACGCCGTGCGTGAAGGCGCAGAGCTGGGCCGGCAGCTCCTCCTTGGCCAGTCCCTCGTACGGCCCCGCGTCGACGTGCCGCACCAGGACGCCGGGGGCCAGCTCGACGACGGGGTCGAGGCCGCCGGTGGTGGCCCGGGTGAAGATCTCGACCTCGATGTCGATGGCGGCGAGCCGCTTGGCGAGCTCGACGATGTAGACGTTCATGCCGCCCGCGTCGCCGGTGCCCGGCTGGTGGAGCGGGGAGGTGTGGACGGAGAGCATGGCCACCCGGCGGGGGGTCCGGTGGCGGCCCGGCAGCCGGAGCCGGGAGGGCGCTGCCGGGTGCCGGTGCCGGGTGCCGGCGAACCGGGACACGTACTGGCTCACTGCGGCGGTCCTTCCGCGAGAGGGGCCTGGCGTGCGGACATGACAGGCGGAGGGCGCCGTACACGTCCTCCGCCCCGCACAACACCGGAACGGTTCCTTTCATTTCCGCCGCGCCCGGCGCTTTGCCAATTCATTACGCGGTGCCGCCCCGCACCCCTCACGCGGCGCCGCCCCGCGTCCCCCACCCGGTGCCGCCCCGCACCCCTTCTCCGCTTCTCCGCTTCTCCGCC
Source organism: Streptomyces omiyaensis (assembly GCF_014650895.1). Classification (GTDB taxonomy): domain Bacteria; phylum Actinomycetota; class Actinomycetes; order Streptomycetales; family Streptomycetaceae; genus Streptomyces; species Streptomyces omiyaensis. The sequence continues at coordinate 60,087 of NZ_BMVV01000034.1, read as the reverse complement.
TCTGCGCGCACGCCGCCCGCTCCGCCCCGTACGCCCCCTCCGTATCCTCGTCCCATGGCCCCGCGCACCACCCGCCCCGTCGGCACCCCGACCCGCGGGACCACCAACCCGAACCGGCTGCGCCGCATGGACCGCTGGATCGCCGCCGTCCACGGCCCCGCCCTGCGCCGCTCCCCCGAGCCGCCCGTCGCCGTCGACCTCGGCTACGGGGCCGCGCCCTGGACCGCCGTGGAGCTGCTCGCCCGGCTGCGCACCGCCGAGCCCCGCACCCGGCTGTACGGGATCGAGATCGAGCCCGCCCGGGTCGAGGCCGCGAGGCCGTACGAGGAGCGGCACGAGGGGCTCGCCTTCGTGCACGGCGGCTTCGAGGTGCCGGTGCCGGGCGCGCCCGCGCTGATCCGGGCGGCGAACGTGCTGCGCCAGTACGACGAGGAGCGGGTCGCGGCGGTGTGGGAGCGGCTGTGCGGGCGGCTGGCGCCCGGCGGGCTGCTGGTGGAGGGGACCTGCGACGAGGTCGGGCGCCGGCACGTGTGGGTGGCGCTGGACCGGGGCGGGCCGCGCACGGTGACCTTCGCGACCCGGCTCGGCTCCCTGGAGCGCCCCTCGGACCTGGCCGAGCGGCTCCCGAAGGCGCTGATCCACCGCAACGTGCCGGGCGAGCCGGTCCACGCCTTCCTGCGGGACTTCGACCGGGCGTGGGCGGCGGCGGCCCCGTACGCCTCGCTGGGCGCCCGGCAGCGCTGGATCCGCTCCGTGCGCGGGCTGGCGGCGGAGTGGCCGGTCGTGGACGGCCCGAAGCGGTGGCGCCAGGGCGAGGTGACGGTCCGCTGGGACGCGCTGGCGCCGGGCGGCGGCTGAACCGGCCCGGCGGGCGGTCCGGTCCTCCCGGGAGGCGGACGCCGGGCGGTCCGGTCCTCCCGGGAGGCGGCCGGCGGGTGTCCGGGGGGCCACCGGCGCACCACGTCTCCCCTCCGTACGCGCGGTTCGGGAACGTCACCCGCTCATCGAGCGTCACTCTGGCGGGGTACCTGTCGTTTTCCGGTTCCGCGTGGCACTATCGCCAGGACCACAAAAGTTACTGACGGTAAATCAGAAAGTGGCCGAGGGGGCACCCGGCCGCGAGGGGGAAGCAGTGAACCGACGACGCCGACGTCCGTACGCCGCCGCGGTCACCGTGGCCTGCGCGCTGGCCCTGCTGGCCACGCCGGCGCTCACCCTCCAGGCCTCCGCCGCCCCGCTGCCGCCGCCCCCGCCGAAGAAGACCCTCGAAGAGGTCCGCGTCGAGATCGACGGGCTCTACCGGCAGGCCGCCGCCGCCACCGACGCGTACAACCTCGCCGAGGAGCGCACCGAGACGCAGTCCGCCGAGATCGTCCGGCTCGCCCGCATGATCGAGGACGGCCGGAAGCGGATCGACACCCTCAAGGCCCAGGCCGGCGCCGCCGCCCGCGCCCAGTACCGCAACGGCGGCATCCCCGAGGGCGCCCAGCTCGTCCTCACCGGCGACCCTCAGCTCTTCCTCGACCACGCGGGCCGGGTACGCGAGGGCGCCAAGGCCACCACCGGCCTCATCGGCGAACTCTCCCGCGCCCAGGCGGAGCTGAACACCTACGCCTCGGAGGCCGGCGACAACTGGACCCGGCTGGAGGCCGACCGCGTCAAGCAGGCCGAGGCGAAGAAGCACATCACCGAGAAGATCGCCGCCGCGGAGAAGCTGGAGAGCGAGCTCGCCGCCGAGGAGCGCGAGCGGCTGCGCCGGCTGGAGGAGCAGGAGCGGCAGCGGTCCCAGACCGAGTGGGTCGGCTCCGGGATACTCGCCGAGCTCTCCGCCGAGGCCACCCCCGAGAGCCGCAGGGCGATCGAGTCCGCCCTCGCCCAGGTCGGCAAGCCGTACGTGTGGGGCGCCGAGGGCCCCGACTCCTTCGACTGCTCCGGCCTGACCCAGTCCGCCTGGCGCGCGGCCGGCAAGCGGATCCCGCGCACCTCCCAGGAGCAGTGGCGGCTGCTCCCCCGCGTCCAGCCGAAGGACATGCGCCCCGGCGACCTGATCGTCTACTACAAGGACGCCAGTCACATCGGCATGTACATCGGCGACGGGAAGATGGTCCACGCGCCCCGCCCCGGCCGGAACGTCACGGTCGCCGGCGCCGGCTCGATGGAGATCCTCGGCATCGTCCGCCCGAACTGACGGGCCGGCCCGCCGCCGCCCCGCCCCCGCCGGACCGCCCGCGGGCCGTCGCACGCACCACCGCCCGGACCGCCGCCGGACCCCCGTACGGACCGCCGCACCCACCGCCGGCGGACCGCCGCGCACAGCGGTGGCCCCGGCCCCGGCGACCCGGCGGGCCCGGCCGCCCGACCTGACGGATCCGGGCCGAGTGACCTTTCTCATGGGTCCGGGGCCCGTCCGCACCCGGTCGGGGCACAACTACCTCCCCATCCGCGGCATATGCCAACGCCGAGCCGCGCGCCCACGGAGTGATCGCCATTCCGCTGCGCGCCGCTCTGCCGCTATGGTCCCGGACGGGCGGGACGCCACCCGGCGCCCGGCGCACCCTCGGGGGAGGGAAGGAAACCCGGACCGATGCCCGTATCCGTACCGCGCCAGAGAAACGTCTCTGCCGCGGGGCAAGGCGAAACCACCTCCATGGGCCCCACCGCCATGGACGCGACCGCCGTGGAAGCCACCGCTGTGACAGACACAGGAACCGGCACAGGAACCGACCGCGACCGCACCGACCTCACCCTCCTGGTCGTCGAGGACGACCCGGCGGGTGCCCTCGCCGTACCCGAACTGCTCGACGCGGCCGGCGCCGCCGGCACCCGGGTCCGCATCCGCACCGCCCGCAACCTCACCGAGGCCGAGCGGCTCCTCACCGACGACGTGCACTGCGTCCTCGTCGACCTCTCGCTGCCGGTGCCCCGGGGCGCGGCCGACGAGGACCCCCTCGCGCCGCTGCGGCACATCCTGCGCCTCGCGCCCCGGCACGCCGTCCTCGCCCTGGCCCCCTCCGCCGACCCGGAGCTGGCCGCCGAGGCGGTCCGGGTCGGCGCCCAGGACCACCTCTTCCGCGAGGAGCTGGACGGGCGGCTGCTGAGCCGCGCCATCCGGTACGCGGTCGAGCGCAAGCGCAACGACGCCGCCAAGGTGAAGCTCGCCGAGTCCCGGCTGCGCGCCCAGGAGAACGCCCGCCTGGAGCGCGGCCTGCTGCCCACCCCGCTCCTGGAGGGCTCCGACCTGCGCTTCGCGGCCAGCTACCGGCCCGGCCGGTCCCGCGCGCTGCTCGGCGGCGACTTCTACGACGTCGTCCGCACCCCGGACGGCACCGTCCACGCCATGATCGGCGACGTCTGCGGCCACGGCCCCGACGAGGCCGCCCTCGGCGTCGAGCTGCGGATCGCCTGGCGCGCCCTGACCTTCGCCGGGCTCTGCGGGGACGAGCTGCTCTCCACCCTCCAGCAGGTCCTGGAGCACGAGCGGGAGAGCGAGGAGATCTTCGCGACCCTGTGCACGGTCGACATCGCCCCCGACGGGCGCCGCGCCGGGCTCTGCCTGGCCGGGCACCCGGCCCCGCTCGTCGCCCACCGGGGCGGCACCGCGCGGCTCCTGCCGTACGAGGACGGGGGCCCGGCCCTCGGCCTGCTGCCGCGCGCCCGCTGGCCGCGCCGGCAGGTCGAGCTGGGCGGGGCGTGGAGCCTGCTCCTCTACACCGACGGTCTGATCGAGGGCCGGACGGCGGGCCCGGGCTCGCCGCGGCTCGGGCAGGACGGCATGGTCGAGATGATCAACCGGCAGCTGAGCGGCGGGCTGAGCGGCGAGGCGCTCCTGGAGGCGGCCATGGCGGAGGCCCGGGCGCTGAACGGCGGCGAGCTGACGGACGACGTGGCCCTGCTGGCGCTGGAACGCGACAGGGCCCGGGGACAGTGATCCCCGGGCCCCGCCCGCGTACGTCCTCCGCGCTCCGCCGGCGGCCCGTTCCCTCCGGGGCCCGCCGGCGGCGCGCCGCCTCCGGGTCCTACCGGCCGCCGTTGTAGGGGCCGTAGGGCCCGTCGCTGCTGGAGCCGCCGCGCCGGCCGCCCCCGCCGCCGCCCATGACCTGCTTGAGCGCGGGCCGCACGTCCACCATGAAGACGATGGCGGCGATCAGGCCGGCGATGAGCAGGAAGAGCAGGCCGGGGAGGAAGAGGTTCAGCGCGAGGTTGACCCCGAGGAGGATCAGCCAGAACTTCTTCGTCTGCTTGTCCGCGGCCCGGTAGGCGTCCTCGCGGACCATCGCCGCGATGACGAACGAGGCGACCGCGAAACCGGTGAAGACCAGGAACATCAGCAGGTTGAGGGTGTTGTCGAACCGGTCCATCAGCATGCTGGACACCGCCTAGGGGGTCAGGGGTACGTGCGCCTCGCGGTCAAGGTACCCGTTCCAACGCTCCGGGCCCCGGAAATCGTGCCCCGGTCCGCTATTCGGTCTCCTCGGAGGCGGCGGGGACGGGGGCCTGCTTCTTCGTGGGGGCCTTGCGGGCGGCGGGCTTGCGGGCGGCCGGCTTCGCGGGCGCCGGCACCTCCGCGACGGCCTCCGCCTCCGCCGCCTCCGCCTCCGCGACCGGCGCGGACTCGGACCCGACGGCCGGCTCCGGCTCCACCACGACCGTGATCTCGGTGGCGGGCCCGGCGGTCTCGCCGCGCCAGGCGCGGACGGTCTCCTCGCCGCGGGCGGCGACCTCCTCGTACTTCTCGCGCGCCTTGACCGCGTACTCGGCGGCCACGCCGACGCCCCGCAGGGCGAGGTCCTGCGCGGTCTCGCCGAGCTTCTTCAGGTCGGTGTCGAGGCCGCCGACGACCTCGGCGACCTTGGCCTGGACGACGGCCTGGGCCTCCTTGGCCCGGCCGGCGACCTTCTCCTGCACGGCCTTCGGGTCGGTGGCGCGGACGGCCTCGATCCGGCCCGGCGCCTCGGCGGCGAGCTGCTCGATCAGGCCGGGCACCTTACGGGCCTGCCGGACGGCGAGGTCGGCGGTGCCGGCGGCGAAGTAGAGGGGGGTGCGCAGTTCGTCGATGAGGGGCATGCTGGGGGTCCTCCCGTGGGCTCACTGTCCGGAAGCTTCCGGCTCCGCTGCGGTCCGGGCCGCGCTCTCCGCCGCGTTCTCCTTGCGGAAGGAGTCGTAGATCTGGAGCAGCACCTGCTTCTGCCGCTCGCTGATCGAGGGATCGGCCAGGATGACGGCCCGCGTCTCCAGGTCCTCCACGGCCTTCTCGTCGAGGATCCCGGCCCGCACGTAGAGCGTCTCGGCCGAGATCCGCAGCGCCTTGGCGACCTGCTGGAGCACCTCGGCGCTGGGCTTGCGCAGCCCGCGCTCGATCTGGCTCAGGTACGGGTTCGACACCCCGGCCGCGTCGGCGAGCTGCCGGAGCGAGAGCTGCGCGGTGCGCCGCTGCTCGCGCAGGTACTCGCCGAGGCTGCCGAGATTGCCGACGTTGAGCGAAGCCATGCCCGGTAGCCTGCCACCGCCTGCTAACTATTGCAAGCACTTGCTTGCAATAGTGCTCGCGGCGTGTCGGCCGCCCCGCTACCGTGGACCCGTGGCCACCCGCATACCCCTCGACGACCTCCGGCGCCTGCGCAAGGCGCGGGACCGGATGGACCGGGACTACGCGCAACCGCTCGACGTGCCGGCGCTCGCGCGGACGGCCCTGATGTCGGCCGGGCACTTCGCGCGGAGCTTCCGCAGCGCCTTCGGGGAGACCCCGTACAGCTATCTCATGACCCGCCGGATCGAGCGCGCCAAGGCCCTGCTGCGGCGCGGGGACCTGTCGGTGACGGACGTCTGCATGGAGGTGGGGTGCACCTCCCTCGGCTCCTTCAGCTCGCGCTTCACCCAGCTGGTGGGCGAGACGCCGAGCGCCTACCGGGCCCGCGAGCACGGCGCCGACGCCGCCCTGCCCGCCTGCGTCGCCAAGGTGGTCACGCGACCGGTCAGGAACGGAGAAGCGCGGCCCGGCGACGCTCCCTAGGTTGGAGCGCATGGACATCAACCTGCACCAGTGCTTCATCGCCGTCGACGACCACGAGGCCGCCCTCGGCTTCTACCGCGACGCGCTCGGCTTCGAGGTCCGCAAGGACGTGGACTTCGGCGGGATGCGCTGGGTGACCCTCGGGTCCCCCGCCCAGCCCGACGTCGAGATCGTCCTCGAACCGCCGCTGGCCGACCCCGGCGCCACCGAGGAGGACCGCAAGGCCGTCACCGAGCTCCTCGCCAAGGGCCTGCTGCGCGGGGTCAACCTCCGCACGGCCGACGTCGACGCGGCCTTCGAGAAGGTCCGGGCCGCGGGCGCGGACGTGCTCCAGGAGCCGATCGACCAGCCGTACGGCGTCCGCGACTGCGCCTTCCGCGACCCGGCCGGGAACATGATCCGCATCGCCCAGGCCTGACCGCCGCCCCGCTCCGGACCCCGGGCCCGCCCGCCCCGCCGGGCCCGCCCCCGCCCCGGCGCGGACCGGCCCGGTTCCGGCGCGGACCGATTCCGGTGCGGCCCGGCCCGGTTCCGGCGCGGGCCGGCCCGGTTCCGGCGCGGACCGGCTCCGACTCCGGCTCCGGCTCCGGCTCCGGCAGGAATCCGTCCGCTTCCGGACCGTCCGGAACGGATCGTTTCTGATTACCCTGGCGGGCATGACCGCCATGAGCCCCCGCCGCAGCGAGCCCGATCTCTCCTACCTCCTCGACCACACCAGTCACGTCCTGCGCACCCGCATGGCGGCGGAGCTGGCGGAGATCGGGCTCACCGCCCGGATGCACTGCGTCCTCGTCCACGCCCTGGAGGAGGAGCGGACCCAGGCGCAGCTGGCCGAGATCGGCGACATGGACAAGACGACGATGGTCGTCACCGTGGACGCCCTGGAGAAGGCCGGGCTCGCGGAGCGCAGGCCGTCCCGCACGGACCGGCGGGCCCGCGTCATCGCCGTCACGGAGGCGGGGGCGCGGGTCGCGGAGGAGAGCCGGCGGATCGTGGACGGCGTGCACGCGGGCGCCCTCGGCGCGCTCCCGGACGAGGAGCGGGAGGCGCTGGTCCGCGCCCTGGGGCGACTGGCCGAGGGGCACCTGAGGACTCCGGCCGAGGGGCCGGCGACCACCCGCAGGGCCCGCCAGAAGAGCTGAGCCGCACCCCGCGACCGGAACCCGCCCATCAAGTTCCGTAAAAAATAGTCTGCAACAAAACCTTCTGCTAGCGTCTCTCCTGTCGCCTCCCCGCGCCGTCGCGCACCTCCAGGGACAGGAGAGATCCCCATGCGTGCCCAGCCCCGCTCGCTCGCGCTCACCGTGCTCGCCAGCGCCATGCTCATGACCGTCCTCGACGGCAGCATCGTCACCGTCGCCATGCCCGCCATCCAGTCCGACCTCGGCTTCACGCCGGCCGGACTCAGCTGGGTCGTCAACGCCTACCTGATCGCCTTCGGCTCGTTCCTGCTGCTCGCCGGCCGGCTCGGCGACCTCCTCGGGCGCAAACGGATGTTCCTCGCCGGAACGGGCGTCTTCACCGCCGCCTCCGTCCTCGCCGCCGTCGCGGGCTCCCCCGCCGTCCTGATCGCCGCCCGCTTCCTCCAGGGCGCGGGCAGCGCGATGTCCTCCGCCGTCAGCCTCGGCATCCTCGTCACGCTCTTCACCGCACCGCGCGAACGCGCCCGTGCCATCGCCGTCTTCAGCTTCACCGGCGCCGCCGGGGCCTCCCTCGGCCAGGTCCTCGGCGGGCTCCTCACCGACGCCCTCTCCTGGAACTGGATCTTCTTCATCAACCTGCCGATCGGCGTCGCCGCGATCGCCCTCGCCGCCCGCGTCCTCCCCTCCGACCGGGGCCTCGGACTCCGCGCCGGCGCCGACGCCCTCGGCGCGCTCCTGGTCACCGCGGGCCTGATGACCGGCATCTACGCGGTCGTGCGCGTCGAGGAGCACGGCGCCGGCTCCGCACACACCCTCGGCCTCGGCGCCCTCGCCCTCGCCCTACTCGCCGGCTTCCTGGTCCGCCAGCGACTGGCCGCCACCCCGCTGATGCCGCTGCGGATCCTCCGCTCCCGCGCGGTCGCCGGCGCCAACCTGGTCCAGCTCCTCATGGTCGCCGCGCTGTTCTCCTTCCAGGTCCTGGTCGCCCTCTACCTCCAGAAGGTCCAGGGGTACGGCGCCACCGCGACCGGCCTCGCCATGCTGCCCGCCGCCCTCGTCATCGGCGCCGTCTCGCTCGGCGCCGCGGCCCGCCTCATCACCCGCTTCGGCGAGCGCGCGGTGCTGCTCACCGGCATCGCCCTGCTGGTCGGCGTGCTGGGCCTGCTGGCCCGGGTGCCCGTGCACGCCTCGTACGCCGTCGACCTGCTCCCGGTGATGCTGCTCGCCGCCGGCTTCGGCCTGGCGCTGCCGGCCCTGACCGCGCTCGGCATGTCGGGCGCCGACGAGGCCGACGCGGGCCTCGCCTCCGGCCTCTTCAACACCACGCAGCAGATCGGCATGGCGCTCGGCGTCGCCGTCCTCACCACCCTGGCCGCCGCCCGCACCGAGGCGCTGGACGCGGCCGGCCGGAGCACGGCGGAGGCCCTGACCGGCGGCTACCGGCTCGCCTTCGCGGTCGGCGCCGGACTGCTGCTCGCCGCCCTCGCGGTGGCGGCGGCCGTGCTCCGCCCCCGGAAGGCCGCGGCCCCGGACCGCACCGCCGAGGGCGCGGTCACCACGGCCGCCTGACCGGACCTCAGGACGCGCGGCCCTCCACGAGGGCCGCGACGCCGTCCAGGATCCGGGCCAGACCGAAGCGGAAGTCGTCGTCCGGATCGTCGGCCCGGTCCAGGATCCCCGAGTCGATCACCTTCGCCACCTGCGGGAACACGGCCGGGTCGACCAGCCGGCGCAGGGTCCGGCTGTACTGGAGCATGGCCTCCTGGGGCGCGGCCCCGGAGGCCTCCACCGCCTCCGCCAGCTCCACCATCACCAGCGCGTCGTTCTTCACGAACCCGGACACGAGCAGCGTCACCGCCAGCTTCTCGCCCTCGTCCAGGCCGGTGCCGGCCATCGCGAGCAGCATCTGCTCCCACCAGGCCACCCCGTTCGGGGTCGCGGGCGGCCCGGAGACCGGCACCCGCAGCAGCCACGGGGAGCGCCGGTAGATCTCCCGCAGCGCCAGGGCCACCCGCTCCAGTCCGGTGCGCCAGCCGGCCTCCGGGTCCACGAGTCCCTCCGGCGGGCCGCCCGTCGCCGCCTCCTGCATCAGCACGTACAGCTCGCTCTTGGCGGAGACGTACCGGTAGAGGGACATCGTCGAGACGCCCAGCTCCTTGGCGACCCGCCCCATGGAGACGGCGGCGAGCCCCTCCGCGGAGGCGAGGGCGACGGCCGCGGCGACGATCCGGTCGAGACTCAGTCCCGGCCGGGGGCCCTTGGTGGGCCGCTCGCGCAGTCCCCACGCGGCCTCGATGGACGGCGGAAGAAACGTCCCGCCGTCCCCCGGGGCCGCCTTCGCGTCCTTGTCGCCCGACATCCGCGTCGCCTCCGCACCTCGCTCGCTTGACGCCCATCCTAGTAATGCGTAACCCTTACACAGTAACGCGTATGGCATACGCAGTACGCCTCAGGGCGCCACGCAGAAGGGGACACCCATGCCTCCCGCCATCGAGACCGCCGGCCTGACCAAGAGCTACGGCTCCGTCCGCGTCCTCGACTCCCTCGACCTCCGCGTCGACACCGGTACCGTCTTCGCCCTCCTCGGCCCCAACGGCGCGGGGAAGACCACCACCGTCCGGATCCTCACCACCCTCACCGCCCCCGACGGCGGCCACGCGCGCGTGGCGGGCCACGACGTCGTCGCCGAACGCCGGGCCGTCCGCCGCGCGATCAGCCTCACCGGCCAGTACGCCGCCGTCGACGAGACCCTGACCGGCGCCGAGAACCTCCGCCTCGCCGCCCGCCTCTCCGGCCTGCCCCGGAGGGCCGCCGCCCGCCGCGCCGACGAACTCCTCGAACGCTTCGGGCTCACCGGGGCCCGCGACCGGCGGACCGCCGCCTACTCCGGAGGCATGCGCCGCCGCCTCGACCTCGCCGCCGGCCTCGTCCGCGACCCCGGCACCACCCGCGTCGTCTTCCTCGACGAACCCACCACCGGACTCGACCCGCGCAGCCGCCAGGAGCTCTGGGACGTCGTCCGCGAGCTGTCCGGCCACGGCACCACCGTCTTCCTCACCACCCAGTACCTGGAGGAGGCCGACCGGCTCGCCCACCGCATCGCCGTCCTCGGCGGCGGCCGGACCCTCGCCGAAGGCACCGCGGAGGAGCTGAAGAACCGTTACGCGGGCCACCGCCTCGACCTCGTCGCCCGCGACCGGGACGCCTACCTCCGCCTCACCCCGCACGCCACCGCCCACACCCCCGCCACCCTCACCCTCGGCGTCCCCACCGACGGCAGCGCCGCCCACGTCCGCACCCTGCTCGACGCGCTCGACCCGCACCGCACCGACATCGAGCGCTTCACCCTGCACAGCGCGACCCTCGACGACGTCTTCCTCGCCCTGACCGGCCCCGACGGCACCGAGAAGGAGCCCAGCCATGTCTGACACCGCGGCGAACGGCCTCGCCACCGCCACCGCCCTCGCCGGGCGCGGCATCCTCCTCAGCCGGCGCAACCTCGACGCCGTCATCACCTCGCTGATGCTGCCGGTGATGCTCATGCTGGTCTTCGTCTACTTCTTCGGCGGGGCCATCGACACCGGCGACACCCGGTACGTCACCTACGTCGTCCCCGGCGTCCTCGTCCTGTGCGCCGGCTTCGGCGCCGCCGGCACCGCCGTCTCCGTCAGCGAGGACATGCGGCGCGGCACCGTCGACCGCCTGCGCACCCTCGACGTCGGCGCCGTCCCCTTCCTCGCCGGCCACGTCGTCGCCGCCGTCGCCCGCAACGCCCTCGCCACCACGCTCGTCCTCGGCGTCGCCGCCCTCATCGGCTTCCGCCCCGCCGCCACCGCCGCCGGCTGGCTCGCCGCCATCGGCCTGCTGCTCGCCTACATCACCGCCGTCTCCTGGCTGGCCGCGGCGGCCGGACTCGTCGCCCGGACGCCCGAGGCCGCGGGCGCGGTCACCTTCTTCATGATGTTCCTGCCCTACCCGAGCAGCGCCTTCGTCCCCATCGACACCATGCCGGACTGGCTGCACGGCTTCTCCGAGCACCAGCCCGTCACCCCGCTCATCGAGTCGATGCGCGGCCTGCTCCTGGACCAGCCGGTCGGCGGCGCGGCCTGGACGGCACTCGCCTGGTGCGCGGGCCTCCTCGCCCTGGCGGTCGCCGCCTCCGGCGCCCTCTTCCGCCTCCGCACCCGCTAGAAGACGTCCGGGGAGAACGGCCGCAGCGGCGTCCGGAACAGCAGGTCGGCCCGGGCCGCCGCGCCCGGCACCGCCTCCTCGACCAGGCCGAGCAGCGCCAGGCGCACCGCCGACTCGTCGCCGAGCACCAGCCGGGACAGCTCCGCCACGTCGAGCACCAGCTCCGCCGAGGCGGTCGTCGGGGCGCACGAGGCCCCCTCCGGGGAGGCGTCGAGCCGGTACCGCCCCGCCGCGAACCCGTCGCCGTCCCTCACCTCCAGGACCAGCGCGTCCTCCACCGGATACGTCCGCTCCTCCAGGACCCGCGCCACGTCGAGGATCCGCAGCCACAGCATGTCCGCGTGGGACACGGTCAGCGCGGCCCGCGGGTCCGGCAGCAGCAGCGGCAGCGGGTCGTCCGGCGGCCGCTGCCCCGACCGCACGGTGACCACCCAGTCGACCGAGCAGACGAACCGCCACAGCGCGTGCTCGGCCGCCGGCGTCGCCGCGATCAGGTCCCGCACGGTCAGCGTGTTCTCCGGCTGCCTGCCGTCGCTCCACTTGTCGTCGCAGCGGTACGACACGTACCCCTCGGGCTCCCCGGACGCCGAGCGGTACACCGCGTAGTACGGCTCCGTCCACGACTCCGGCCGGTGGCCGAGGCCCGTGCCCACGTCCCAGGTCCGCGCGGACCGGTCGGTGACGCCGGCCCGGACGCCCGCGAGCCGCCGGTGCACGGCGGGCCCGATCCGGCGGACCTCCGCCGCGTCCGCGAGGTCGATCCGGCCGCCGTCCCCGGGACCGCCGCCGCGCCGCGGGTCGAGACCGGCCCGCCGCAGGTCCACCCGCCACTCGGTGGTCCAGCTCGCCGGGCCGAAGCCGTACCGGCCGTAGATCGGGTACTCGGCGGCGATCAGGGTCGCGACCGCGTCACCCCGCTCCCGGGCGGCCGCGAGGTCCAGCGCCATCAGCCGGCTCAGCAGCCCGCGCCGCCGGTGCGTCGGCGCCACCGTCACCTGGGTGACCGCGTCCGAGACGAGCGTGCCGCCGCCGACGGTGCTCAGCTCCTGCCGGAAGGAACGGAAGGTGGCGACCACCCGTCCCCCGTCCACCGCGGCCAGGGTCCGGTCCAGATCCACGTGCGGCAGCCGGTCGGCGACCAGCCCGTCCGGGACCACCGGCTCGTTCAGGAAGCCCGTCCTCAGGGCCCGCAGCCAGTCGGGGAATTCGGACTCGGTCACCGCGCGCAGTTCGACAGACATCCTCCGACCCTACGCACGCCGGACCGTGCCGCCACGGGGTTTTCCGCGGCCCCGGCACCGGTCAGGCCAGCAGGTCGTCGACCTGCGCCTCGCCCTCCCGGTAGCGGCGGGCGATCTCCGCCCCGCAGTCGTCCGCGGTCCGCTGGAGCGACTGCCGGCGCCGCGAGACCTGCTGCTCGTACCCGGCGAGCCGCCCCATCGCGGTGTGCAGCTCCTCGTCCGTCCGGGCCGTCAGGTCCGACAGCTCGACCTCCGACAGCATCTCGGCCGCCAGCCGCCGGTACTCCTCGCCGCGCGGCGTGGAGAGCGTCACGTGCCGGGCCGAGGAACGGTGCCGCGACGGCACGTCCGCCAGGATCTCCGAGAGCCGGTCGAGCACCGGCGCCTCCGGGTCGGTCCGGCGCGCCAGCTCGGCCCGCAGGATGTCGATCCGGCCCTGGAGCATCCGCCGTACGTAACTGAGATCGGCCTCGTCGCTCTGCGCGTCCCGGCGCAGCGCCCGCAGCTCGGACAGGCGCAGCCCGCCCAGCTCGGGTCCCGGGCGGCCGGACGGCCCCGGCTCCGCGGTCCGCTGCGCGGGCGGCCGCGCGACCGGCCCGCCGGGCACCGCGCCGGCGGCGCGGATCAGCGGTACGGGGCCGGACGGCGTCGGCCCGGTGCTGGATGCACTCATGAGAATCGTCCCCTCGACCGGTGCGCAGCCGCACCGCCTCCTGGCATGGTGCCACCCCCGCACGCGCGCGTGCAGGCGCTCTGCACCCGTTCGGCCCCCAGAAATCCCCGATCGGTAAGTTGGGACGCATGCGAGCTGTGGTGCAGAGAGTGGACGGCGCGAAGGTCGTCGTCGCAGGGGAGACGGTCGGCGAGATCACCGGCGAGGGGCTGTGCGTCCTGGTGGGCGTCACCCACGACGACACTCCGGAGAAGGCCGCCCAATTGGCCAGAAAGCTCTGGTCCGTCCGGGTCCTGGAGGACGAGAGGTCCTGCTCCGACGTGGACGCCCCGCTCCTGGTGATCTCCCAGTTCACGCTCTACGGCGACGCCCGCAAGGGCCGCCGCCCCACCTGGAACGCCGCCGCCCCCGGCCCCGTCGCCGAACCCCTCGTCGACGAGGTCGTCGCCCAGCTGCGGAAACTCGGCGCCCGCGTGGAGACGGGCCGCTTCGGGGCCGACATGCGCGTCAGCCTCACCAACCACGGCCCGTTCACCGTCCTCGTCGACGTCTGACCGGCGCCGGACGCCGGGCGGGCCCGGACCCGTGCCCACGGCGCCCGGCCTGCGTCCCGACCCACGGCGTCCGGGCGGAGTCCCGGCCCACGGCGTCCGGCCTACGGCTCGACGACGGTCTCCTGCGCGGCGGCCGTCGTCCCGGCGATCAGCGGCGCGTCCACCGGAACGTTCCGCTTCACCAGCGCCAGGGCGATCGGCCCCAGCTCGTGGTGGCGGACCGCCGACGTCACGAACCCGAGCTGCCGGCCCTCCGGCCCCTCCGAGGCCAGCCGCAGCGGTGTGCCGTGGCCCGGCAGCGTCACCTCGCTGCCGTCCAGGTGCAGGAAGACCAGCCGCCGCGGCGGCTTGCCCAGGTTCTGCACCCGGGCCACCGTCTCCTGGCCCCGGTAGCAGCCCTTCTGCAGGTGCACCGCGGTGCCGATGAGCCCGACCTCGTGCGGGATCGTCCGGTGGTCGGTCTCGAAGCCGAGCCGCGGCCGGTGCCCCTCGACCCGCAGCGCCTCGTAGGCGAGGACGCCGGCGGCCGGCCCGTGCGCGGCGGCGAAGGACTCCAGCTCCGCGCGCGGCAGGAACAGGTCGCGCCCGTACGCGGTCTCCCGGACGACCGCGCCCCCGGGCGCCCCGGCGGTGGACCCGGCCGGCAGGTGCACGACGGCGAACTCCTCCGTCCGGTCGGCGACCTCCACCCGGTAGAAGAACTTCATCGACTCCAGGTAGGCGATCAGCTCGTCCCGCGTCCCCGGCTCGACGTGCGCCCAGACCGTCTCGCCGTCGTCGACGAGGGAGAGGGCGTGCTCGATGTGCCCGTTCGCGGAGAGGATCAGCGCCTCGGTGGCCTGACCGGCCGGAAGGTCGCTGACGTGCTGGGTGAGCAGCAGGTGCAGCCAGCTCAGCCGGTCGTCGCCGGTGACGGTGACGACGCCCCGGTGGGAGAGGTCGACGAAACCGGCGCCGTCGGCGAGGGAGCGCTGCTCGCGGAACAGGTCGCCGTAGTGTGCGGCGACGCCTTCGTCCCGCCCTTCGGCGGGAACGGCGCCGGGCAGGGACAACAGAGGGCTGTGCGGTGAAGGTCGCTGCATGGGAAAAGCCTACGACTCCGCCGTCACGACCCCGCGGCGGCGGCCTTGCGGGAGCAGTCGGCACAGCGGCCGAAGATCGCGAAGTGCTTCATGTCCGTCTCGAAACCGAAGGTCTCGCGGAGCTTCCCGGTGAAGTCGGCGGCCACCTCCACGTCCGCCTCGATCACCTCCGAGCAGTCCCGGCACACCAGGTGGAGGTGGTGGTGCCGGTCCGCGAGGTGATAGGTCGGGGCGCCGTGGCCCAGGTGCGCGTGGCTGACCAGCCCGAGCTCCTCCAGGAGCTCCAGGGTCCGGTACACGGTGGAGATGTTCACCCCGGAGGCGGTCTTCCGCACCTCGACCAGGATGTCGTCGGGCGTGGCGTGTTCCAGCGCGTCCACCGCCTCCAGGACAAGCTGGCGCTGGGGCGTCAGCCGGTAGCCGCGCTGCCGCAGGTCGCTCTTCCAGTCGGTGCTCACCACGCCCCCCAGTGTAGGAGGGCGCGGCGCGACACCGGAGGTCCTACTTGAAGAAGGCGATGCCGTCGTCGGGCATGTCCGGGAGGTTGCGCGCCATCTCGGCGACCTCCTCCGGGCTGACGACCTTCTTCAGGTGCGCCGACATGTAGGGGCGGAGCGGGACCTCGGGGGTCGCCTTCTCGCCGACCCACATCAGGTCGCTCTTCACGTAGCCGTAGAGCCGCTTGCCGCCGGAGTACGGGCCGGAGGCGGCGGTACGGGCCACGGCATCGGTCGCCAGGTCGATCTGCGGCTTCTGGTCGGCGAGCTCGCCGTACCAGACCTCGACGACGCCGTCGTCGCGGACCATGACGACCTCGACCTTGCGGTCCTTGTCGATCCGCCAGTAGCCGCTCTCGCTCTCCAGCGGACGGACCTTGTTGCCCTCCTGGTCCAGGACCCAGGAGTGCGAGTGGTACTCCAGGAAGTCCCGGCCGTCGTGGCTGAACGTCACGGACTGGCCGAAGTTGCACTTCTCGGCGCCGGGGAAGTCGGAGACGCCGGCGCCCTCCCAGGTTCCGAGGAGGAACGCGAGCGGGACGAGGGCCGGGTCGAGGTCGGACGGGATCTGGATCATGAGCGGCTCAGACGATCTGTGAAGAGGGATCGGTGCAGGAGGGTGACCGGAGGGGTCAGCGCTGGCCCTGGTACAGCTTCTTCACGGTCAGCCCGGCGAAGGCGAGCACGCCGACGGCGACCAGGACCAGCAGGGTCTCGAAGAAAATGATCACAGGGTGCTCCTCGGCTGAGCGGTGGAGGCGGAACGGGCCGGACCCCAGCTTAGTGGGCGGGGGCCCGGCCCACTCGGTGAGGTGGGTCTCCCGGCGGCGCCGTCAGCCGAGCAACTGCGCCTGGAGGGTCACGGTCTGCTGGAACGGCACCGTCGCCACCCCGTCCTTCCGGGCCAGGGTGACGAGCGCGATGCTGTCGCCGGCCTGCACGTAGGCGAACCGGGTCTGCTCGGGGCCGTACGGCTGCTGCTCCCGGTAGGCGGAGATCCGGACGTCCGGGACCTCGATGTCGTCCGGGAAGGCCTCCGGGAGGACCAGCTCGACCCCGTCCGGCAAGGTCTTCACGCCGTCGGTGGAGTAGCCGCCGCGGATCACCTCGTCCTCGAACTGCTGGGCGTGCGCCACGGAGGTGAAGCGCAGCACGTGGACGGAGGTCCGGGTGCCGTCCGGCATCGTCCAGCCCCGGGCCGCGACGTGCCGCAGCGCGGAGTCGGCCAGCGCCTGCCGCATCTCGCCGCGGAAGTCCTTCCCGTACAGGGCGAGGTACCGCTCCGTCGGGACGAAGCCGCCGGTCAGCCGCGCGTCGGAGGTCGCCCCGGCCGGCTCGGGGAGCAGCAGGCGGCGGGTGTCGGCCCAGTGGATCTCGGCGTCGTTGGCACCGGTGAAGGGGCGCGGGCGGTCGGCGGGCAGGGCGGGCAGCGAGAGCGCCGGGTACGCCCAGCGGCCGTCGCTCTCGGTGGCGAGCCCGGGCACCTGGTGCCGGTCGAGCGAGGTGATGCCGAGCGCCGTGCCGGCGCCGACCCCGCCGCACACCACGGCGGCCGCCGTCCAGCGCGCGACCGCCCGCAGCACGCGACGCCCCCGCGGGGCCGCGGCGGGCACGACGACGGCCTCTGCACCCGTACCGGCGGGGGCCGCCTCGGTGACGGGGACGGCCGCAGGCTCCGGCCCGGTGCCGGAGACCGTCGCGGGCGCGGTATCGGTGGCGGGCGCGGAGGCCGCGCCGGCCTCGGGCCGTCCGGCGGCCGGGGCCGGCGCGGCCGGCTCCGGGGCCTCGGCGGCCCCGCCCTCCGGTGCCGCGCGTCCGTCCGTGAGCTGGTCGGTCATACGTACTCCCCCGGAGATGCGATGTGCTTGAGCTGCTGGGCGAGGAGCTCGGCCACGTCGTCGTCGTAGCCGGGTCCGGACGCGTACGCGTGGACGGAGACCAGCACCTCGCCGTCGTAGGCGGTGCAGGTGAGCACCCGGAGCTGCTCCTCCACCCACTCCTCCTCGCCCTCCTCGACCTCCGGCAGGCGGGAGCAGGTGGCGGTGCGCTCGTACCCCTCGACCACGGGCCCCTTGAGCAGCCCGCCCCACTCGGCGAACTCCTTCTGCTGGTCGAAGAAGCCGCGGATCAGCTTCCTGTCCTTCATCCGCATGACGGAGACCTCGATCTGGATGCCTCCGTCGTAGGCCGCGTACGTGCGCAGGGCGAGGCCCTGGAGGCCGAGCTTGTCGACCTCCTTCTCCCAGGCCCGGCGCTTCTTGCCGTACGTCCCGCGCCCCGCGTCCTTCAGCCGGTCCACGGCCTGCTCGGCGCCGACCTCGGCGTCGTTGCCGTACCCGACGACGTCCGACCCGAGGCCGTAGCCGAAGGGGGTGGGCAGCAGGAGCCTGCTCAGCGGCGTGGAGGCGCGGCCCCGGTCGATTCCCTCGGCCGGGTCCTTCGCCCCGGCGCGCGGCGCGGGCTCCTCCCAGGCGACGGTCGGGGCCGTGCGGTCCGCGCGGTCGACGGTGACCGCGGTGTAGGCGGTCCCGCCGCCGATCACGCCGAGGAGGGCCAGAGCGGCCAGCGCCTTGCGCAGGATCCGCCGCCGGCCGGTGGGCCCGTCCCCGCCGGTCTCCGGAGCCGGGCCGTCGGTCCCCGCCGGATCCGGCACGGCATCCGTGCCGGTCGTGCCGGCCTTCTCCGCGTGGGTCCTCTCCGTGTCGGTCTTCTCCGTGTCGTTCACAGGCGCCCCAGCTGCTGCTCGGCCAGAGAACGGATGTCCTTCTCGGCGATCTTGCGCGTGTCGAAGATGACGACGGCGACGGCGAGGTCGCCGCGCTGGGCGTAGGCCCGCGCCTCGTAGAGGTCCAGGTAGCCCGCCTTCCGCTGCACCGGGTAGACGTAGAAGAGGCCGTCGGACGAACCCTTCAGCGGCTCGCCCGCGTAGCCGGCCTCCCCGTCGCCGGACGCGTACCTCTGCTGGTCCTCGACGAATTCCCGGGCACCGATCTCCGAGCCGGGCCGGTACTGGACCAGCTCCACGCCGACCGACCGGTTCCCCTTCTCCCAGGAGCGGGCCGCGACGCGCCGGACGCCGTTCTCCAGCTGGAACTGGAGCGCCGTGCCGGGGCGGGTGTAGCCCTGCACCCACGCGGAGAGCGACACCCAGCCGTCCCAGCGCCCCTTCTTCGTGCCCGCGGGGCGCGGCACCAGCAGCTTCCGCAGGTCACCCTGGAACTTCGCCTGGCGGTCCTGCGAGGCCGCGAGCGGGGCGGGCTCCTGCCCCTTCGGCAGCGGCTTCACCGGGTACGCGAGGCCCGGCTGGTTCAGGGGCGGGAGCGGGGTGGGCTCGCGCTGGGCCTGCACGCCGTAGCCGACGGCCGTGCCGCCGACGAGGCCGAGGACGGCGGCGACGGCGATCAGGCCGAGCGTGCGGACGGCCCGGCGGCGCGGAGCCGTCCGGCCCGACGGCTCCGGGCCTGGTTCCGGCGCGGGCGCCGGAGCGTTCCGGGCGGATTCCACCGCGTCCGAGGCTTCCAAATCATTCCCTCCACGAGAAGTGAACGGCGGATTCCGTCATCCGCGCACCCACCTGACCCGTGAGGTGTGCATGAGGTTGCACGCCGCCGCATTACAGTTCGGCATATGGCGAAGAAGCTCGTGATCAAGGTGACCGCCGGGGCCGACGCCCCGGAACGCTGCTCCCAGGCCTTCACCGTGGCCGCCGTCGCCGTCGCGAGCGGCGTCGAGGTGTCGCTGTGGCTGACCGGCGAGTCCTCGTGGTTCGCCCTCCCGGGCAGGGCAGCCGAGTTCGAGCTCCCGCACGCCGCGCCGCTGCCGGACCTCGTCGACTCGATCCTGGCCGCCGGCCGGATCACCCTGTGCACCCAGTGCGCGGCCCGCCGCGAGATCACCGAGAAGGACGTCCTGGAGGGCGTCCGCATCGCGGGCGCGCAGGTCTTCGTCCAGGAGGCCATGGCCGACGACGCCCAGGCCCTCGTCTACTGATCCGGTCCTACCGGTCCCGGCGCTTCCTGCCGTCGAGCTCGTCCCACCACTCGTCCGACTGCGGGTCCCCCGAGGGGTCGTCCCACCACCGGTCCTCGGGCCCCCGCCGGTTGGCGACCATCGCGGCCACGGGCGGAATCACCATGGCCACGACGCACATGCCGACGGCGACCGGCATCGAGAACAGCCGCACGACGGCCCAGGCGCCCACGAAAAGCACCAGGCAGGCACCCATCATCCAGAAGTAGACGTGCCGACGCCGTGCGTACACCCCTCCAGCGTACGTCCGCGCGCCCCGCGCGGACAGACCGGAGGGCCGTGCCCCGAGTCCTGGTGATGGCGTCCAACCCCCCAGGAGGCACGGCCCTCCGGCCGTTCGTGGACCGCGCGCGCGGTCGGGTCGCTCAGACCGCGATCGCGACGTCCGTCAGGCTGCCCGTCTCGCTGACGACGACCTTGCGGTCGGCCTGGGCGCCGGGGACGAGGGCCCGGAGGGTCCACTCGCCGGTGGCCGCGTAGAAGCGGAACTGGCCGGTGGCGGAGGTGGGGACCTCGGCCGTGAACTCGCCGGAGGCGTCCAGGAGGCGCACGTAACCGGTGACGGGCTCGCCGTCCTTGGTCACCTGGCCCTGGATGGCGGTCTCACCGGGCTTGAGGGTGCTGACGTCGGGGCCGCCGATCGGAGCTCCACACATGTTCTCTGTCCTGTCCTAGAGGGGTCCTGGGGAGGGGAAGGCCGTGCCGGCCCTGCTCAGCCGTTGGCGCCGAGCTCGATCGGAACGCCGACGAGGGAGCCGTACTCGGTCCACGAGCCGTCGTAGTTCTTGACGTTCGGGACCTCGAGGAGCTCGTGCAGGACGAACCAGGTGAGCGCGGAGCGCTCACCGATGCGGCAGTAGGCGACGGTGTCCTTCGCCAGGTCGACCTGCTCGGCCTCGTAGAGGGCCTTGAGGTCGTCGTCCGACTTGAAGGTGCCGTCGTCGTTGGCGTTCTTCGACCACGGGATGTTGCGGGCGGACGGGACGTGGCCCGGGCGCTGCGACTGCTCCTGCGGGAGGTGGGCCGGGGCGAGCAGCTTGCCGGAGAACTCGTCGGGCGAGCGGACGTCGACCAGGTTCTGGGTGCCGATCGCGGCCACGACGTCGTCGCGGAAGGCGCGGATGGAGAGGTCCTGGGCCTGGGCCTTGTACGCGGTGGCCGGGCGGGCCGGGACCTCGGAGCCGTCGACCAGGTCGCGGGAGTCGAGCTCCCACTTCTTGCGGCCGCCGTCGAGGAGCTTGACGTCCTGGTGGCCGTAGAGCTTGAAGTACCAGTAGGCGTAGGAGGCGAACCAGTTGTTGTTGCCGCCGTAGAGGACGACCGTGGTGTCGTTGCCGATGCCCTTGGCCGAGAGGAGCTTCTCGAAGCCCTCCTGGTCGATGAAGTCGCGGCGGACCGGGTCCTGGAGGTCCTTGGTCCAGTCGATCCGGATCGCGTTCCGGATGTGGTTCTTGTCGTAGGCGGCGGTGTCCTCGTCGACCTCGACGATCGCGACGGCCGGGTTGTCGAGGTTGGCCTCGACCCAGTCGGCGTCGACCAGTACGTCGCTGCGAGCCATGCTTTTCTCCTCCGGGGCAGTGTGCGGCGGTGTGGTGCGGGGGTGGGGCATGTGCGGGTACGCGTCGTGAGCGTCCGCCCGACGGCGTGGTGCTGCGCGTTTCGGCCGCGACCGCGGGGTCGGCGGGCCGGGGGAATACGGGCGCGGAGCGCGTCCCGCTCAGACGGAGCGACAGAGCATGGCGGCGATGCGGCACAGGTCTACTGCCCGCCGCTTCGTGAGTTCCGCCTGTCGCTTCATGCCGTCGATCGTAGGGACGGACAGGCGGCCGTGTCACCGGCGTGTCGTATTTTGAGACGCGATCGTCCGAAGTGTGGGACCGGATGCGGATCGGAGCAGGTCCCGGGCGCCGGCGGACTGCCGTCCGCCCGCTTGCTTCTGCGGATCGGACGCGACCGTCTCAGCATGTGAAAGTGGGCCCGTCTCAGCCCGCGATGGCGACGTCCTTGCCGGTCACGGTGACCGCCAGCCCCTCGGGGCGGGGCTCCACACCGGTGACCCGCATCCCGGCGACCTGGCCGAGCGGACGCTCGAAGTCGGTGCGCTCGCGGATCATGTCCTCCAGGAACGGGATGCCCTCGCCGGGCACCTCGTCGGCCCGGACCTTGACCGTGCCGCCCGCGCCGAGCGTGACCGAGGAGACGACGGTACGGGTCACCTTGCGGCCCAGGACCTCGACGCTGCCCGTCACCTTCACCTTGCCGGGGCCGCCGTACTCCATGGCGGTGGCGCGCTCGGAGGCGGCGACGAGGTCGGCGTAGGAGATGAGCGCCGTGCCGGTCGCGGAGCCGGCCCGGAAGCCGTCCCAGTCGCCGGTGACGGTGACGTTCCGCAGGTCGACGGTGAGCTCGCCGATCCGGACGGGCTTGCCGCCGGCCTGGGTGTGGACGCCCTTCGCGACCACCTCGACCTCGTCGAAGCGCTCGTCGACGGCCTGCGTGAGGAAGGGGAAGCCCTTGATGTCGACCTCGACGGACTCGGTCCGGCCGCCGGCGAGCGAGGCGCGTCCCGCGACCTCCGACTCGGCCCAGGTGGCGGCCAGCCGGTCGGCGCCCAGCAGGAGCCCGCCCAGCACGACGGCCACGACTGGCAGGATCCGCAGTGCTCGCATGGCTGACTTCCCCCGTTTGCCGAAGATGTGTGCCGGCCCCCCGGCACGAAGATCGACGTGCCGGGGGGCCGGGTGGTTCCCGGTGCCCCCGGGCGGCGCGGTCGGGCCGGTGTCCGGCCGCCCGCTCAGACCAGGGCGCGGCCGAGAAGGTACACGGCGGGCGCGGCCGCCGTCAGCGGCAGGGCCACGCCCGCGGTCATGTGGACGAAGCGGGACGGGTAGTCGTAGCTGGCCACCCGGAGGCCGACGAGCGCGCAGACGCCGGCGGCGAGGCCGAGGAGCGCCCCGGAGGAGCCCATGCCGCCGAAGGTGCCGGCGGCGACGCCCGCGCCGGCGGCGGCGAGCAGCGAGACGACCAGCGAGACGGGGCCGGGCAGCGGGAGCGCGCGGGCGAGGACGGTCGCGGCCACCGCGGCGGAGCCGGCCACCACCGCGTCCGGCTCGGCGCCGAGGTGCCCGGCGGCGAGGACGGCGAGCGCGGACGAGGCGACCGTGGCCATGAGGCCGTACATCCGCTCGTCGGGGTCGGCGTGGCTGCGCAGCTGGAGGACCAGGCAGAGCAGGACCCAGACGCCGAGGGTGCCGAGGATCGCGGCGGCGGCGTGCTCGCGGCCGGTGGCCAGGAGGGCTCCGTCGGCGACGAGCCCGCCGAGGAAGGCGAGGGCGATGCCCTGGCGGGCGGGCCACATGCCGTTGAGCCGGAACCAGCCGGCGGCGGTCAGCGACTGGAGCGCGACCAGCGGCAGGAGGAGTCCGTACGGGCCGAGCGCGGCGCCGCCGGCGAGCAGCAGGCCGAGGACGGCGGTGAGCGCGGCGGGCCGCATGCCGGGCTCGATGATCGGCGACCGGCCCTCGGCACGCGCGCGCTGGGCGTCGGTGATCCGGGTGTTGCCGGAGGTGGTCGGCGAGGAGTACGCGGGTCCGCCGTCGGCCGGCGGGGCCGCGGCGGCCTCCGGCTCCGGGGCGGCCACGGCGGACGGCTGCGGCTCGACGGCCGGCGCGGGCTGCGCGGGGTGCGCGGGGTGCGCGGCCTGCGGCCGCCCGTACGGCTGGGCGTACGGCTCCTGGGCGTGGGCCTGCGGGGCGTACGGCTCCTGGGCGTACGCCTGCGGGGCGTACGGCTCCTGGCCGTAGGCCTGCGGGGGCGCCGGCTGCGGCTGCCCCGCCTGCGGGTACGCCTGCCCGTGGGCCTGCCGCCCGTACGCCGGCTCCTGCGGGTACGCCCCGGTGCCGTACCCGCCGTCCTGCGGGGCCTGGGCGACGTAGGACGGCGGGGCCGCCGGGGCCGGGTGCGTCTGCGGGGCCTGGTGGCCGTCGCCGTACCCGTACGCCTGCTCCTGCGGCCGGACCGCGGGCTGGTACGTGGTGTCCCACGTCTGGCCCTCCCAGGTCTGGGTGACCGAGGGGTCGTACGCGTTCGGGTCGTGCGGCCTGCCGCCGTACTGCTGCTCGTTGCTCATGCTGTGGGGTTCACCCTCCTGCGAACGGGGGGAGCACCTCGACCGTGCCGCCCTCGGCAAGCCGTACCGTCTCATGGCTCCGGGTCCCGACCGGGTCGCCGTCGACGAGGAACGAGCACCGCCGGAGCACCCGGACGAGCTCGCCCGGGTGGTTCGCGCGGGCCGCTTCCAGGGCCTCGGCGAGGGTCTCGGCGGTGTACGGCTCCTCGGCGACCCCGGCGGCGGCCTTGGCCGCGGCCCAGTAGCGGATGGTTCCCGCTGCCATAGCGGCGCTCCCTTCGTTCGTGTGCGCGCCGCTCCCCATGATGGGCTATCGGCGGACGAGCCAGGCGCCGAGCCGGTCGAGCAGCTCCTCGCCGGCCGCGTTCTCGGCGTGTCCCATGCCGGGCTCCAGCCACAGCTCCGCGCCGCCGGCGGCGGCGAGCGTCCGGGGGTGGTCGAGGGGGAAGTAGGCGTCCCGGTCGCCGTGCACGACGAGCAGCGGGACGGGCGCGATCCTGGCGGCGGCCTCCACCGGGGAGAGCGGGACGGGGTCCCAGGCGCGCCGGTCGATGCGGGTGCGGAACCCGTAGCGGCCGACGAGGCGGCCTGTGGGGCGGGTGACGACCCAGTGGAGGCGGCGCATGGGGGCCGTGCCCCGGTAGTACCAGCGGGCGGGGGCGGAGACCGCGGCGACCGCGTCGGGCCCCGTGCCGGTGCCGCGGTCGAGGGCGGCCTGCCGCAGGACGACCGAGCCGCCCATGGAGAAGCCGACGGTCGCCACGCGCGCGTGGCCCTGCTCACGGGCCCAGCGGACGGCGGCGGCGAGGTCCAGGACCTCCCGGTCGCCGACGGTGGAGAGGCCGCCGGAGCCGCCGTGGCCGCGGAAGGAGAAGGTGACGACGGCCGCCGCGTGCCGGCCGAGGGTCTCGGCGGCGCGCCGGACGGCGGGCCGGTCGAGGGAGCCGGTGAAGCCGTGCGCGACGACGACCGCGGTGTCGGCGACGCTGTCCGGAGAGGGTTCGTACACCGCCTCGATACGGACGCCGTCATCCGTCCGCAGCATTGCGCGGCGAGGTCCGGAAGTGAGCGAGGAAACATCCATCATGTGAAATCGGCCCTCTGCCTCGGAACTCATGTGGGCTATTCTCCTTGCAGAGGATCCGGGCGACGTCGCCGCCGGGTCCTTTTGCGTTTTCCGGCCGTTGTTACGGACGGATGAACAAAAGCTCTCAGGGCGCGAGAGCCGCACGTGAGACCGCAGTACCGCAGACGTCCTCGCAGGGACCGAGGAGGAACCGACGTATGGACGAGCGTACGAAGCACGACCGACCGACGAGGCCGACGATCCGGACAGGTGGAGTGTCGCGATGAGTTCTCTGCTGCTTCTGACCAACGCCCTCCAGCCGTCGACCGAGGTGCTGCCCGCCCTCGGTCTGCTGCTGCACAACGTGCGGGTGGCCCCGGCGGAGGGCCCGGCGCTGGTGGACACCCCGGGCGCCGACGTGATCCTCGTCGACGGCCGGCGGGACCTGCCGCAGGTCCGCTCGCTGTGCCAGCTGCTGCGCTCCACCGGCC
This sequence comes from Streptomyces omiyaensis, assembly GCF_014650895.1. Lineage (GTDB taxonomy): Bacteria > Actinomycetota > Actinomycetes > Streptomycetales > Streptomycetaceae > Streptomyces > Streptomyces omiyaensis. The sequence continues at coordinate 34,982 of NZ_BMVV01000034.1, read as the reverse complement.
CTGGCTGTCCGCTGGTCCTCGTGGTCACGGAGGGCGGCCTGGCGGCCGTCACCGCGGACTGGGGCATCGACGACGTGCTGCTCGACACGGCCGGCCCGGCCGAGGTCGAGGCCCGGCTGCGGCTCGCCCTGGGCCGTCAGCAGATCGTCGCGGACGACTCCCCGATGGAGATCCGCAACGGCGACCTGTCGGTGGACGAGGCCACGTACAGCGCCAAGCTGAAGGGCCGGGTCCTGGACCTGACCTTCAAGGAGTTCGAGCTGCTGAAGTACCTGGCGCAGCACCCGGGCCGGGTCTTCACCCGCGCGCAGCTGCTCCAGGAGGTGTGGGGGTACGACTACTTCGGCGGCACCCGGACGGTCGACGTCCACGTGCGGCGGCTGCGCGCGAAGCTCGGTCCCGAGCACGAGTCGCTGATCGGCACCGTCCGCAATGTGGGATACCGCTTCGTGACGCCCGAGAAGGTCGAGCGGGCCGCCGAGGAGGCGCGGGCCAAGGAGGCGAAGGAGCCGGCCGGGACGAAGGGGGAGGAACCGGGGCAGGACACCCGGGAAGAGGCCCGCTCCGGTGCCGGAGTCAAGGGCGCCACGGCCGACACCGCCCGTTAGGGGGACGGTAACGTGGCGTATGCCACAGTGCGACCTGCCGGTAGGTAGGTCACCCCGCGTAGACTTCCGCGCGTGGCCAAGGTGACGCGGGATGACGTAGCGCGACTGGCGGGTACTTCGACCGCGGTCGTGAGTTACGTCATCAACAACGGACCCCGGCCGGTCGCCCCGGCCACGCGCGAGCGTGTCCTCGCAGCCATCAAGGAGCTGGGCTACCGGCCCGACCGGGTGGCCCAGGCGATGGCGTCCCGCCGCACGGACCTCATAGGCATGATCGTCCCGGACGCGCGCCAGCCCTTCTTCGCGGAGATGGCGCACGCGGTCGAACAGGCCGCCGCCGAGCGCGGGAAGATGGTCCTGGTCGGCAACTCGGACTACCGCACCGAGCGCGAGATCCACTACCTGCGGGCCTTCCTCGGCATGCGGGTCTCCGGACTGATCCTGGTCAGCCAGGGCATGAGCGAGCAGGCCGCGAGCGAGATCGAGGCCTGGGACGCGCGCGTGGTGCTGCTGCACGAGCGGCCCGAGGCGATCGACGACGTGGCCGTCGTGACCGACGACATCGGCGGCGCCCAGCTCGCCACCCGGCACCTCCTGGAGCACGGCCACCCCTACGTGGCCTGCCTCGGCGGCGTCCCGAACACCCCCGCCGTCGGCGACCCGGTCGCCGACCACGTCGAGGGCTGGCGGCGCGCCATGCAGGAGGCCGGCCGCTCCACCGAGGGCCGGCTCTTCGAGGCGCCGTACAACCGCTACGACGCCTACCAGGTGGCCCTGAAGCTGCTCGCGGGCCCCGACCGGCCGCCGGCGATCTTCTGCTCCACCGACGACCAGGCCTTCGGCGTGCTGCGGGCCGCCCGCGAGCTGCGCATCGACGTGCCGACGGAGCTGGCCGTGGCGGGCTTCGACGACGTCAAGGAGGCGGCGCTCACCGACCCGCCGCTGACCACCGTCTTCTCCGACCGCCCGGCGATGGCCCGGGCCGCCGTGGACCTGGTCCTCGACGACGCGATCCGCGTCGCGGGATCGCGCCGCGAGCGCGTCAAGCAGTTCCCGTCGGCCCTGGTGATCCGCCGCTCCTGCGGCTGCCGCTGACACGGACGGGGCGGCACCCCCGCCCCGTCCCCATGCGCCGCCCCCGTCCGTCTTTATTTCGGGCATACAGGGTTCTGTCGGGCTTCTCAGCCGCTCCTCAGACGGTTCTCATCTCGCACGCCGAGAGTCGGAGCCATGACGGACCACCAGCAGCCCCAGCAGCCGTACCACCCGCCGCGCCCGCCCTACGAGCCGACGCGGCCGATCAGCACCGAGCCGGGCACCACCGTGTGGCCGTCCGGATCCGGCGGCGGGTACGCCCCTCCCCCGGCCGGCCCCTCGTACGCGACGGCCGGCCCGGCGCCCACCGCCTCCCCCGTCCCCCACCGCCGCGCCCGGCGCGGGGTCGGCCTGATGGCGGCGGTGGCCATCGCCGCCGCGGCCGTCGGCGGCGGCACCGCGACCCTCGTGCAGCAGCTGACCGCGGACTCCCCCGCCACCGCCGCGTCCTCCTCCGCCGTGAGCGGCACCAACGTCTCCGCGAGCAGCACCGGCACGGTCGCCGGCGTCGCCGCGGCGGTCTCCCCCTCGATCGTCGAGATCTCCGCGAGCTCCGCCTCCGGCAAGTCCACCGGTTCCGGCGTGATCCTCACCGCCGACGGCGAGATCGTCACCAACAACCACGTGATCTCCGGGGCCTCCGAGATCACCGTGCAGACCAGCGACGGCAAGACCCACCGGGCCGAGGTCGTCGGCAAGGACCCCGACAAGGACCTCGCCCTCATCAAGCTCCAGGGCGCCTCCGGCCTGAAGGCCGCCGCCCTCGGCGACTCGTCGAAGGTGCGGGTCGGCGACGAGGTCGTCGCCATCGGCTCCCCCGAGGGCCTGACCGGCACCGTCACCAGCGGCATCGTCTCCGCCCTCGACCGCGACGTCACGGTCGCCAAGGACGACGAGGGGAGCGAGGCCGGCGGCCAGGGCGGGCAGCAGCAGTGGGACCCGCGCCAGGGCTGGCCGTTCGAGTTCGGCGGACAGCAGTTCAACGGCGACACCGGCTCGTCGAAGACCACCTACAAGGCGCTCCAGACCGACGCCTCGCTCAACCCGGGGAATTCCGGCGGCGCGCTGATCAATATGAACGGCGAGATCATCGGCATCAATTCGGCCATGTATTCGCCCAGCTCTTCGAGCGGTTCCACCGCGGGAAGCGTGGGCCTCGGATTCGCCATCCCGGTGGACACCCTCAAGGCCGACCTCGACACCCTCCGCTCGGGGGGGCAGAGCTGAACGCATGGGACGCTGGCCCCATGAGCAGCGGCCAGCCGAACGACTCCGAACGCATCCTCATCGTCGACGACGAGCCCGCCGTGCGCGAGGCCCTGCGGCGCTCCCTCGCCTTCGAGGGCTACGCGACGCGGGAGGCCGTCGACGGGGTCGACGCGCTCGCCGTCATGGAGTCGTACGCCCCCGACCTCGTCGTCCTCGACGTGCAGATGCCCCGCATGGACGGGCTCACGGCGGCCCGCCGGATCCGGGCCGCCGGATCGACCGTGCCCCTCCTCATGCTGACCGCCCGCGACACCGTCGGCGACCGGGTCACCGGCCTCGACGCGGGCGCCGACGACTACCTGGTGAAGCCCTTCGAGCTCGACGAGCTCTTCGCCCGCATCCGCGCCCTGCTGCGCCGCAGCTCCTACGCCGCCCCGTCGGCCGCCCCCGCCGACCCGGCGGACCTGCTCTCCTTCGAGGACCTGCGGATGGACCTGGCGACCCGCGAGGTGACCCGCGGCGGGCGGCCCGTCGAGCTCACCCGCACCGAGTACACGCTCCTGGAGATGTTCCTGGCCCACCCCCGGCAGGTCCTCACCCGCGAGCAGATCCTCAAGGCCGTGTGGGGCTTCGACTTCGAGCCGAGCTCGAACTCCCTGGACGTGTACGTGATGTACCTGCGGCGCAAGACGGAGGCGGGCGGTGAGCCGCGCCTCGTCCACACCGTGCGCGGGGTGGGGTACGTGCTGCGCGGCGGAGGCGGGACCGAATGACCCGGCCCCGCACCCCCCTGGCCTGGTTCCGCTCCCGGCCGCTGCGCTCCCGCCTCGCCCTGCTCACCGCCTTCGCGGTGGCCGTCGCGGTCGCCGCCGTCTCCGCCGCCTGCTGGTTCGTCACGCGGGCGCAGCTGGAGAGCGAGATGGACACGGGGCTGCGCAACACCCGGATCGACCCCCGGGAGGTGCAGCGCCTGAGCACGATGTGCCGGCTGGGCGAGACGCCGCCGCCGGTCGCCGCCTCCTTCACCGCCCAGATCATCGACTCGGCCGGCGGGGTCTGCACCTACGGCCGGGCGGCGCTCCCGGTCGGCGAGGCCGACCTGGCGGTGGCCCGGGGCACGGTCGCGAGCGTCCTGCACACGGTGAAGGACGCCGACGGGCGCGAGATGCGCGTCTACACCTACCCGCAGCAGGGTCCGGCCGGCCTCGCGGTCTCCGTCGCGCGGCCGCTCGACGAGATCGACAACTCGCTCTCCACGCTGGGCTGGGTGCTGCTGCTCGTCTCCGGCATCGGGGTGGTCGGCGCGGGCGCGGCCGGGCTGTGGGTGGCCAGGACCGGGCTGGAGCCGGTGGACCGGCTGACCGGGGCGGTGGAGCACGTCGCCGCCACGGAGGACCTGACGGTCCGGATCCCGGCCGAGGGCGAGGACGAGATCGCCCGCCTGTCGCGGGCCTTCAACCAGATGACCGGGGCCCTCGCCAGCTCGCGGGACCGGCAGGCGCGGCTGATCGCGGACGCCGGGCACGAGCTGCGGACGCCGCTCACCTCGCTGCGGACCAACATCGAGCTGCTCGCCCGCAGCGAGCGGACCGGCCGGGCGATCCCGCCGGAGGACCGGCGGGCGCTGATGGCCTCGGTGAAGGCGCAGATGACGGAGCTGGCGTCGCTCATCGGCGACCTCCAGGAGCTGGCCCGGCCGGACGCGGTGCGCCCGGGCCCGCTGGAGGTGGTGGCGCTCCACAACGTGCTGCGGTCCGCGCTCGACCGGGCGCGGCTGCGCGGGCCCGAGCTCACCTTCGCCACCGACCTCGCGCCCTGGTACGTGCGGGCGGAGCCGGCCGGGCTGGAGCGCGCGCTGGTCAACGTGCTGGACAACGCGGTGAAGTTCTCGCCGGCGCGCGGCACGGTCGAGGTGACGCTGATGCGCGGCGAGCTGACGGTGCGGGACCACGGTCCGGGCATCGCCGCCGACGAACTCCCCCACGTCTTCGACCGGTTCTGGCGCTCCCCGTCCGCCCGCAGCCTCCCCGGCTCCGGCCTGGGCCTGTCGATCGTGGCCCGGACGGTGAAGCAGACCGGTGGCGAGGTGACGCTCGCCCCCGCGCGGGGCGGCGGCACGGTGGCGACGCTGCGCTTCCCGGGCGCGCCGACGCCCCCGCCCGAGCTGGAGGACGGGCGCGGGGAGGGGGCGTGACGCCTACTGCCCCACCCGCCCGTCGACGCGCTCGCGGAGCAGGTCGGCGTGGCCGCAGCGGCGGGCGTACTCGGTGATCTGCAGGGTGGGGAGTTCGCGGAGCCGGGTGCCGTCGGGGGTGCGGGCGCCGAGGTCGGGGGCGGCGGCGAGGCACGCGTCGGTCGCCCCGGCCTCCTCCTTCCAGCGGCGCAGGGCCTCCTCGACGACGGCGGGGTCGGCGACGGCGCCGGTCCACTCGCCCTCGCGGTCGTCCGGGGTCCGGTAGATCCGGGGCGCCGCCTCGCCGGCGAGGCGGCGGAAGTGCCGCTCGTCCTCGGCCATGTGCCGGACGAGGCCGAGCAGGGACATGGCGGAGGGCGGCACGGAGCGGCGGGCGAGCTGCTCGGCGTCCAGCCCCTCGCACGTGAGCTCCAGGGTGAGCCGGAAGTGGCGCAGGGCGTCGAGGAGCGCGCCGCGCTCGTCGGTCACCGCCGTGCCGCCGTCCGCGCGCGGGTCCTCGCCGGGCTCGGCCCACATGTCGGTGTGGACGGTGGCGGTGGTCCACCGCCGCATCCCGGTCCCGCCCGCTGTTCTCCATGCGGGCACGGTCGTACGGGGGCGCGGTCGGCGCCACCGCGTCGTCCGCGGCTCAGTTGTGCCGCAGCAGGGCCTCCACCAGGCCGGACCGGGTGGCGGGGAAGTCGAGCGGCACGATGCCGAGTCCGGTGCGGCCGGCCGCCCAGGAGCCGTCCAGGAAGGTGTGGACGCGCGGGTTGAGGTTGTCGGAGTTCCAGCGGGGCGGCAGTCCGGCGGAGGTGCTGACGAAGTTCACGTACAGCGGTCCGGGCCGCTCGGCGGCGGCGCGGAAGTGGGCCTCGATCCTGGGGTACTTGGCGGCGGGGAGCGCGTTCCAGTCGTCCTGGACGGCGAAGTACCGGGAGTCGGCCCAGCGCAGGCCGGGCAGTCCGCCGTTGTCGGCGAGGAGGACCACCCGGCCGCGCGCCTCGCCGAGTGCCGGGAGCCCGTCGCCGATGCGGAAGAGGGAGCGCCAGCCGCGCCGGTCGAGGTAGTCGTCGAAGACGCTCCGGAAGGTGGCGTCGGACTCCTCGGAGTACTCCTGCTTGACCCGCATGAGCACGGTCTCGGAGGGGTGCGCGGCGAGGAAGTCGCGGCAGGCGACGAGGACGTCGCCGAACATCGCGTTCTGGTAGGCGGCGCCGTGGTGGATGGCGAAGGAGCCTCCGGTGACCCGGCAGCGCACGTCGAGGAAGCGCACCCCGCTGTCGAGCTGCTGCGCGACGGTGGTGGTCTGGCACTGCGCCCACGGGCCGCCGAAGCGCGCCCCGGAGTCGTGGGTGCCGGGGATGGTGAGCCGCGCGAGCGCGGTCCCGTCCCCGTGGGCGCCCATCCACGCGCGCGTGTCCACGGCCGCGGCCCGCGCCGGGGGCGCTCCGGCGAGCAGTGCGGCTCCGGCCCCGAGGGCCCCGGTGAGAAAGCGTCGTCGCTCCATGGGACCGGATGATGTCAGGTCCGCGTCAACATGCGCCAGGGCGCGGAAGCCGCGCGGAGAAGCGGGAAAGGGGGCCGCCCTCCGCCGGACCGGCGGAGGGCAGCCCCCTTCTCCGAGGGCTCGGCGGGAGCCGAGGACTAGCGGAGGACCGTGATGCGGCCGACCGCCGGGGCCCGGAGCGGCTCGGCGGGCGACGAGTTGGCCGTCAGGTAGGCGATGAAGACGTCCAGGTCCGAGGCGCCGACCAGCTTGTTCGCGCCGGCGGCCAGGACCGGGAAGCCGTCGCCGCCGCCCGTGAGGAACTCGTTCATCGCGACCCGGTAGCTCTTCGACGGGTCGAGGGGCTCACCGTTCAGCCGCACCGAGTCGACCACGATCCGGTCGGCGCCCGCCTTCGTCGTGTCCAGGGTGTAGGTGAAGTTCTTCGACACCTGGAGGATCTTCGGGGCCGCCAGGTTGGCGCCGCTGACCTGCTGCTGGAGCGCCGTGACCAGCTGGGCGCCGGTCAGGTCGACCACCGTCATCATGTTGGTGAACGGCTGGACGGTGTACGCCTCGCCGTAGGTCACCACGCCGTCGCCCAGGGTCAGCGGCGCGCGGACGCCGCCCGGGTTCATCAGCGCGAGCTGGGCGCCGCCCTTGTCGGCCGGGGACAGGCCCGCCAGCTGCGCGTCGGCGATGAGGTTGCCCAGCGGCTTCTCGTAGACGTCGATGGGGTTCTCGATGCTCTCGGCGATGTGCCCGACCGGACGGTTCGCGATCGGCGCGGCCAGGGCCTTCCACCGGTTGATCAGCTTGGTGATCTTGCCGTGCGCCCCCACGTCACGGGTGACGACGTGGTTAGCGGAGGCGACGGCCGTGCGGACGATGTCCTTCGTCCGACGGTCGTAGGTGAGCGTCGTGTCGGTGTAGAGCCGGCCGAAGGAGGCCGCCGAGGTCACCGTGCGCGGCTTGCCGGACGGGTCCGGGATCGTGCACGCGTACGCCTGGTGGGTGTGGCCGGTGACCAGGGCGTCGACCTGCGGGGTGACGTTCTTGGCGATGTCGACGATCGGGCCAGAGATGCCGGCGCCGGCGCCCGGGGCGTCGCAGTCGTAGTTGTACGCGCCCGAGGCGGGCAGGCCGCCCTCGTGGAGCAGGGCGACGATCGACTTCACGCCCTTGCGCTCCAGCACCTTGGCGTACTTGTTGATCGTCTCGACCTCGTCGCCGAACTTCAGGCCCTTGATGCCCTCGGCGGAGACGATGTTCGCCGTGCCCTCGAGCGTGACGCCGATGAAGCCGATCCGGACGCCGTCCTTCTCCCAGACGAAGTACGGGTCGAGCAGCGGCTTGCCGCTCTTCTCGTCCGTCACGTTGGCCGTGAGGTACGGGAACTCCGCGCCCTCGAAGCGCTTGCCCTCCTCGAAGCAGCCCTCGGTCGGGTGGCAGCCGCCGTTCTGGATGCGGCTCAGCTCGCGGGCGCCCTCGTCGAACTCGTGGTTGCCGACGGAGCTCACGTCGAGCTTCATCGCGTTCAGCGCCTCGATGGTCGGCTCGTCGTGGAAGAGCCCGGAGAGCAGCGGCGAGGCGCCGATCATGTCGCCGGCGGCGGCCGTGATCGAGTACCGGTGGCCCTCGCGGGCCCGCTCCAGGTGGGTGGCGAGGTACTCGGCACCGCCGACGTCGGGGACCAGCTCGGTCGAGCCGTCCGCCTTGAGGCGCGTGAGCCGGCCCGACGAGCCCGTCGGCGGCTCCAGGTTGCCGTGGAGGTCGTTGAAGGACAGCAGCTGGACGTCGACCATCCGGCCCCAGCCCTTGCCGTTCGTCCCGTGGCCGCCGTCGTCCGACTGCCCGGCGCCCGCCGGCATCGCGGCGACGAGCGCCCCGACCGTCGCCAGCCCCGCGCCGACGGCCAGAATGCGCCGTCCGGCCTTGCTCTTCCTGCGGTTCACTGCCATCTCTCCCGTGGTCCCCTTTTCCCCTTGCCCCGATTCGCGGCTTTGATCGTTCCCCCGTCCTGCGGACGCAGCCTAGAGTCAACGCGCGTAGCGCAACAGGGGGTAGCCGGTTACAAGACAGTTGCCACCGGCTGACGGAGTGTTCGCCGTAGGCTCGTCCCATGACTTCCGACGCGGCACCGGCCCTCGAACCGGGACGGCAGATCCAGACGTACGACGAGCTCACCCCCGAGCAGGTCCGGGAGGTCATGGACCTGCTCGCGGCCGCGGACCGCGCCGACGGCGTGCACGCCGTGTCCGAGCAGGGCCGCCTCTACCTCCGCCACGGGCGCCGCGAGGGGGTGCGCCACTTCCTGCTCACCGTCGGCCCCCGCCTCCACGGCTACGCCCAGCTGGAGGAGACCGACCCGGTCGAGGCCCCCGCCGCCGAACTGGTCGTCCACCCCGACCAGCGCGGCCGGGGCCACGGGCGCGCGCTCGGCTCCGCCCTGCTCGGCGCCTCCGGCAAGCGGCTGCGGGCCTGGGCGCACGGCGGCAAGCCGTCCGCCCGCCACCTCGCCCAGGTCCTCGGGCTCACCCTCTTCCGCGAACTGCGCCAGCTGCGCCGCCCGCTGGCTCCCCTGGACATCCCCGAGCCGGTCCTCCCCGAGGGCGTGACCCTCCGCACCTTCGTCCCCGGCCGGGACGACGCGGCCTGGCTCGCGGTCAACGCGGCCGCCTTCGCCCACCACCCGGAGCAGGGCTCGCTGACCCAGCGGGACCTCGACGACCGGATCGCGGAGCCGTGGTTCGACCCGAAGGGCTTCTTCCTCGCGGAGGACGCCGGCGGCCGGCTGGTCGGCTTCCACTGGACGAAGACGCACGCCGAGGAGCGGCTCGGCGAGGTGTACGTGGTCGGCATCCTGCCGGAGGCGCAGGGTGGTGGCCTCGGCAAGGCGCTCACCGCGACCGGCCTGCGGCACCTGGCGGCGGAAGGGCTGCCGACGGCGATGCTCTACGTCGACGCCGACAACACGGCGGCGGTGCGGGTCTACGAGGGGCTGGGCTTCCGGACCCACGAGGTGGACCTGATGTACCGCTCGGAGTCGTAACGCCTGTTTCCCAGGGGGCGGTTGACACCGCCCCCTTCTTTCCACCACCCTTTCACTACTTGATTAGTGAAAGGGTGGTGGAAGGACGTGGTCGAGTACCGCATCGACCGGCGCAGCGGCGTCGCCACCTACCTCCAGATCGTCCAGCAGACGAAACAGGCCCTCCGGATGGGCCTCCTGGAGCCCGGCGACCGACTGCCCACCGCACGCGAGGTCGTCGAGGCGACGGCCATCAACCCGAACACGGTCCTCAAGGCCTACCGCGAACTCGAACGCGAAGGACTCGTCGAGGCCCGCCGCGGCCTCGGCACCTTCGTCCGCGCCACGCTCGGCACCACCGCCCCCGCCGACTCCCCCCTCCGGGGCGAGCTCGACGCCTGGGCCCGCCGCGCACGCGCCGAGGGAATGGACCGCGAGGACGTGGCGGCGCTCTTCACCGCCGTACTGACACAGCACTTCGAGGGGGACGACGAAGCATGAGCACGACCACCGAGGGGATCGCCCTGCGGGCGGACCACCTGGGCATGAAATACGGCGGACGCAGGGGAGGATGGGCCCTCAGGGAGTGCGCCTTCGCCCTCCCCGCCGGCCGGATCTGCGCCCTCGTCGGCCCCAACGGCGCCGGCAAGTCCACCCTCCTCGCCCTCGCCGCCGGCCTGCTGCGGCCCACCGAGGGCACCCTCGACGGCCCCGCCCGCGACGACCTCGCCTACGTGGCCCAGAGCAAGCCGCTCCACCCCCGGCTCACCGTCGCCGACACCCTCCGCATGGGCCGCGAGCTCAACCCCGGCCGCTGGGACGAGACCGCCGCGCTCCGGGTGATCGAGGGCGGCGGCTTCTCCTCCGACACCCTCGTCCACCACCTCTCCGGCGGCCAGCGCACCCGCGTCGCCCTCGCGCTCGCCCTCGGCAAGCGCGCCGGACTGCTGCTCCTGGACGAGCCGATGGCCGACCTCGACCCGCTCGCCCGCCACCAGCTGATGGGCCTGCTGATGTCCGACGCCGCCGAGCGCGGCACCACGGTCGTCATGTCCTCCCACATCCTCACCGAGCTGGAGGGCTCCTGCGACCACCTGATGCTGCTCGCCCGCGGCGCCGTCCGCCTCGACGGCGCCGTCGACGACCTCCTCGCCGCGCACACCCTGCTCCGCGGCCCCGTCGGCGACCTGGCCCCGCACACCGTCGTCGACACCCGCACGACGGGCCGTCAGCTCACCGCGCTGGTCCGCCGGGAGGGCCCGGTCGAAGGCCCCTGGGAGACCTCGGAACCCTCCCTGGAGGAACTCCTCCTCGCCCACCTCCGCCACCCCGAAGGAGCCGCCGCGTGAGCACCCTCGCCCTCAAGGGCCCCGCCTGGGTGACGGTCCGCCAGTACCGGCGGACGCTGTGGCTCGCCCTCGCCCTCGCCCTGCTCGCCCTGGCGGTCGTCGCGGGGCTGCGGATCTGGACGGCGCAGGACCCGGTGGCCCCCGCGGAGGACGGCGTCTGGATCGCGTCCCCCTACAACGACGGCTACCTCAAGCTCCGCTGGATCCTGGAGTACGTCGGTTTCGCCGCCATCGCCCTCCCCGGCGTCGTCGCCGCGGTGGTCGCGGGCCCGATGGTGGCGCGCGAGTACGAGTCGGGGACGTACCAGCTCTCCCTCACCCAGTCGGTGAGCCCCACCGAGTGGCTCCGCTCCAAGCTCACCGTCGCCACCGCCTTCGCGGCCCTCGCCGCCCTCGCCGTGATGGGGATCTACTGGCTGGGCCGGCTCGGGGTGCGGCAGGGCTGGGACTACCACTGGGGCCACCCCGGGACCTACGCCGCCTCCGGCATCACCGTCTTCGCCCACGTCCTCGCCGCCGTCGCGGTCGGCGCGCTCGTCGGCCAGCTCGTCCGCCGCACCCTCCTCGCCATGAGCCTCGCGGGTCTGGTGACGGGCGCGGTGCTGGCCGCGTTCAGCGCGTACCGCTGGTCCCTGCTGTCGACGGAACGGGTGACCGGCCCCCTCCACTCCGGCCCCCGGATCACCCCGGACGACCTCCACATGGGTTCCGGGATGCTCACCCCGGCCGGCACCGACTTCGACCCGTCGATCTGCTGGAACGAGGTGCAGCAGGCCCCCGGCGTGGACACCCAGGAGGGGCTCTGGGACAAGCTGACGAACCAGTGCTACGTCCGGAACGGCGTGACCACCGAGTACGTCGAGTTCCACCCCTCGTCCCACCTCTGGCCCACCCAGCTCATCGAGACCGGCATCGTCCTCGCCCTCGCCGCCCTCGCCGCCCTCGCCGCCTTCCGCGTGCTCCGCGCCCGGCATCCCTAGCGAGGATTCACCCGCACGGGTGCATCGGGGGCCGGGGCCCGTCACAGGCCCCGCCCCCGATTCCCGTACGTCATGTCGCCGTCACCCGCCATTCAGACGCGCTTGCGACGCTCACGCAATGAAGCGATCCGTGACCACGCCCGGCGGGGTGATCTCTCCGGGAGGGCTCCCCAAGGGGAGACTGCCCTCCCCCACGGCCCGCTCCGACGCGCCCGAGGACCCGTTCACGCGGAAGAATGGGCCCATGAGCCAGCAGCCCGCCGAGGTCCCGGTCCAGACCTCCGCCACCGCGTCCCCGCAGCCGTCCCTGGGTTCCATAGCGGCCCACCGCCCGCACGCCAAAAGCGGCGGGGCGGGGAGCGACCTGGAGCCCGACCTGGACTCCGACCTCGACGCGTACGAGGTCTACGCCGGGGACGACGACGGCGACGGCACCGGCGGGGAGCTGCCCCAGAACCGCTTCCTCGACCGCGAGCGCAGCTGGCTCGCCTTCAACGAGCGCGTCCTCGAACTCGCCGAGGACCCGTCGACCCCCCTCCTCGAACGGGCGAACTTCCTCGCGATCTTCGCCTCGAACCTCGACGAGTTCTTCATGGTCCGGGTCGCCGGCCTCAAGCGCCGCATCGCCACCGGCGTCGCCACCCGCTCCGCCTCCGGCCTCCAGCCCCGCGAGGTCCTCGACCTCATCTGGACCCGCTCGCGCGAGCTGATGGCCCGTCACGCCGCCTGCTACCAGCAGGACGTGTCCCCGGCCCTGGCCGACGAGGGCATCCACCTGATCCGCTGGCCCGACCTCACGGAGAAGGAACAGGCGCGGCTCTTCACCCTCTTCCGGCAGCAGATCTTCCCCGTCCTCACCCCGCTCGCCGTGGACCCGGCGCACCCCTTCCCGTACATCTCCGGGCTCTCCCTCAACCTCGCCGTGGTCGTCCGCAACCCGGTCAGCGGCCACCGCCACTTCGCCCGCGTCAAGGTGCCGCCGCTGCTCTCCCGCTTCCTGGAGGCCTCCCCGCAGCGGTACGTGCCGCTGGAGGACGTCATCGCGGCGCACCTGGAGGAGCTCTTCCCCGGCATGGAGGTGCTGGCGCACCACATGTTCCGGGTGACCAGGAACGAGGACCTGGAGGTCGAGGAGGACGACGCCGAGAACCTGCTCCAGGCCCTGGAGAAGGAGCTCATGCGGCGCCGCTTCGGCCCGCCGGTCCGCCTGGAGGTCGAGGAGTCCATCGACCCGTACGTGCTCGACCTGCTGGTCCGCGAGCTGAAGATCTCCGACGCCGAGGTCTACCCGCTGCCCGGCCCGCTCGACCTCACCGGCCTCTTCGGCGTCGCCTCGCAGGACCGGCCCGAGCTCAAGTACCCCAAGTTCGTCGCCGGCACCCACCGCGACCTCGCCGAGGTCGAGTCCGCGTCCGCGCCCGACGTCTTCGCCGCGCTGCGCGAGCGGGACGTGCTCCTGCACCACCCGTACGACTCCTTCTCCACCTCCGTCCAGGCCTTCCTGGAGCAGGCGGCGGCCGACCCGGACGTCCTCGCGATCAAGCAGACGCTGTACCGGACCTCCGGCGACTCCCCCATAGTCGACGCCCTCATCGACGCCGCCGAGTCCGGCAAGCAGGTCCTCGTCCTCGTCGAGATCAAGGCCCGCTTCGACGAACAGGCCAACATCAAGTGGGCGCGGAAGCTGGAGGAGGCCGGCTGCCACGTCGTCTACGGCCTCGTCGGCCTCAAGACCCACTGCAAGCTCTCCCTCGTCGTCCGCCAGGAGGGCGAGCTGCTGCGCCGCTACTCGCACGTCGGCACCGGCAACTACCACCCGAAGACCGCCCGGCTCTACGAGGACCTCGGCCTGCTCACCGCCGACCCGCAGGTCGGCGCGGACCTCTCCGACCTCTTCAACCGGCTCTCCGGCTACTCCCGGCGCGAGACCTACCGGCGCCTGCTGACCGCGCCGAAGTCGCTCCGCGACGGCCTGGTCTCCCGCATCACCAAGGAGATCGCCCACCACCGGGCGGGCCGGCCCGCCTACGTGAAGATCAAGGTCAACTCGATGGTCGACGAGGCCGTCATCGACGCCTGCTACCGGGCCGCCCAGGCGGGCGTCCCCGTCGACATCTGGGTCCGCGGCATATGCGCCGTCCGGCCCGGCGTCCCCGGCCTCTCGGACAACATCCGGGTCCGCTCCGTCCTGGGCCGCTTCCTGGAGCACTCCCGGGTCTTCGCCTTCGGCAACGGCGGCGAGCCCGAGGTCTGGTTCGGCAGCGCCGACATGATGCACCGCAACCTGGACCGGCGCATCGAGGCCCTGGTCCGGGTCACCGACCCCGCCCACCGGGCGGCCCTCACCCGGCTCCTGGAGACCGGGATGTCCGACACGACCTCCTCCTGGCACCTCGGCCCGGACGGGAACTGGACGCGCCACGCGACCGACCCCGAGGGCAAGCCGCTGCGGCACGTGCAGGAGATGCTCATCGACGCGCGGAGGCGCCGGCGTGCACAACCCTGACCCCACGCAGTCCCCGCAGGCCGCGCGACCGACGCGTGACGCGACCGCGGGCGAAGTCCTCGCCCCCTACCTGCACGCCCGGGCCGCGGACTTCCTCCGCGGCCTGCGGCAGCACGGCGAGAGCGGCGCGGACACCTCCGGAGCGGAGGAGGCCGCCGGCACCCTGCGGGCGGCCGCCCGCCGCATCAGCGGCAGCCTGCACACCTTCCGGCCCCTGCTCGACGCGGCCTGGGCCGACCAGCTCCGCACCGAGCTGGCCTGGCTCTCCGGCACCCTCGCCCTGGAACAGGCCTGCACCTCGCGGCTGGTCCGGCTGATGGACGCGCTCCACCGGCTGGCCGGCGGCAGCGGCCCGGTGCCGGCCGCGCGCGGCTCGGAGAGCGCCGGGCTCACCGTCGGCGCCGCCCGGGCCGGCGCCCTCCTGGAGCGGCAGCTCACCCTGGCCAGGACCCGCGCCCACTCGGCCGCCCTCCAGGCCCTCGGCTCCTCCCGCTTCCACGCCCTCGCCGACGCCGTCGCCCTCCTCGCCTCCGAGCTGCCGCTCGGCCCGGCCGGGACCGCGCCCGCCCCCGAGGTCCTGGACGCCTCCGCCTCGGTCGCCCGCCGCCGCCTCCTCGACGCGGTCGACGCCCTGCCGCTGACCCGCGCCGCCCACCCGTACAACGCGGAGGCGCTCGCCCTCGCCGCCGGCGAGAGCCAGGACGCGCCCTGGCACCACACCCGCCTCCTGCTCCGGCTCCACCGGTACGCGACCGAGGTGACGGCCCTCGGCCCCGAGCCCGACACCCCGCTGTACGAGGCGGCCCGGGCCCTCGACCGGCACCGCGACGCCGCCGACGCCGCGGCGGCCGCGGCGGCCGCCGCCCGCACCCCCCGCATCGCCCCGGCCACCGCCTACGCCCTCGGCGTCCTCCACGCCGACCAGCGCCACGAGGTCGAGGCCGCCCGCTTCGCCTTCCAGCGCGCCTGGCTCACCGCCGCCGTCCCGGTCCCGTGACCTCCGCCCCGCCCCCCGTCCTCGCCGCCGGCTGCGTCCTCTGGCGCCCGGTGGCCGGGGCGGGCGGCCCGGACATCGAGATCGCCCTCGTCCACCGGCCCAAGTACGACGACTGGTCCCATCCGAAGGGCAAGCGCAAGCGCGGCGAGAGCGCCGAGGCGTGCGCGCTCCGCGAGGTCCTGGAGGAGACCGGGCAGCGCTGCGCGCTGGGTGCCCGGCTGCCCACCGCCCGCTACCTGGTCGACGGGCGGCCGAAGGAGGTCGTCTACTGGGCGGCCCGGGCCCTCGGCGGCACCTTCGTGCCGGGCCGGGAGGTGGACCGGCTGCGCTGGCCCGCCCCGGAGGAGGCCCGCACCCTCCTGACCCAGCCACGCGACCGCGAGCTGCTCGACGCCTTCCTGGCGACCGCCGCGCCCCCGCACCGACAGCCACCCGACGCCTGCTAGCCCCTCTCCCCGCCGCACCGGCCCCCCTCCCCGCCGCACCGGCCCGCCCACCGGCCGTCCGGCCCGGCCCGCGGAGCACGGGCGCCGCCCCGTACCGGCCGCGCCCCGGAGCAGTACCCCGCCGTACCGGCCCCGTCCCCGGAACCGTGCCCCGCCGCCCCGTACCGCCCCGGTCCCGCCCCGGCCGGCCGGTCCGCGCGGGCACGGCGTCCCGTGCCGCGCGGGCGCGCCGGACCGGCACCCCGTGCCGGGCCGCACCGTGGCTTACGGCACGGTTCACCTCGCGTTCACTCTCCACGGCTGACGGCTTCACCTGATCTGCCTAATTTCGGCCTTACGCGGTGCACGGAGCCTGACGATGCACCCACAACCCGACACGCGCCGCCCTCGACGCAACGGACACCCGGTCCGGACACGGCGGCCTCTGGAAGGAACACCCGAAAGTGAAGCTTTCGCGCAAGAACGGGCTTCGCGCCTCCGCGATCGGTGCCCTCGTCGTCTCCGGTGCGCTCGTCCTGTCGGCGTGTGGCTCCGACAACAACACCGAGCCCACCAAGGGCGGCGAGAAGACCTCCGCCGCGGCGTCGAACATCAAGTGCGACGGCGCCAAGGGCCAGCTGCTCGCCGCGGGCTCCAGCGCGCAGAAGGGCGCGATGGACCTGTGGGTCAAGAACTTCCAGGCCGCCTGTGAGGGCGTCGAGGTCAACTACCAGGCCATCGGCTCCGGTGGTGGCATCACCAAGTTCAACCAGGGCCAGGTCGCCTTCGCGGGCTCCGACTCCGCCCTGAAGGACGAAGAGGTCGCCGAGTCGAAGAAGATCTGCAAGGGCGGCACCGGCGTCAACCTGCCCATGGTCGGCGGCCCCATCGCCATCGGCTACAAGCTGGAGGGCGTGGACAACCTCGTCCTGGACGCCTCCACCCTCGCCAAGATCTTCGACAACAAGATCACCAAGTGGAACGACCCGGCGATCGCCAAGCTGAACCCGGGCGCCAAGCTCCCCGACTCCTCCATCCAGGCCTTCCACCGCTCGGACGAGTCCGGCACCACCCAGAACCTGGGCAAGTACCTCTCCACCGCCGCTCCGGCAGACTGGAAGCACGACCCGAAGACCAAGTCGTGGCCGGCCCAGGGCGGCCAGGCCGCCAACGGCTCCTCCGGCGTCGCCACCGCCGTCAAGGACGCCGAGGGCTCCATCGGCTACTTCGAGCTCTCGTACGCCACCGCGAACAAGATCTCCACGGTCAGCCTCAACACCGGCGCCTCCGCCCCGGTCGCGGCCACCTCGGAGAACGCCTCCAAGGCCATCGCCGCAGCCAAGGTCAAGGGCACCGGCAACGACGTGGCCCTCTCCCTCGACTACGCCACCAAGGCGGAGGGCGCCTACCCGCTCATCCTCGTCACCTACGAGATCGCCTGCGACAAGGGCAACAAGGCGGAGACCCTGCCGACCCTGAAGGCGTTCCTCAACTACACCGTCAGCGACGAGGGCCAGAAGGTCCTCGCCGACGCCGGCTACGCCCCGCTCCCGGCCGAGATCGCGGCCAAGGTCCGCGCGATCGTCCCGACCCTGTCCTGACCCCCGGCCGGGGGCGGCCCCCCACCTCCCGTGGAGGTGCCGCCCCCGGCATCCGGTGCACCGCCGCCAGGATCCGTACCCCGTACGGCTCCGCAGACCGGAGAAACCGATGGTTACCACCACACCACCAGCAACGGACCGGAACAGGAGCAGGCGCGCCAAGAGCGCGGCCCGCCCCGGAGACCGCATCTTCAGCGGCCTCTCCAAGGGATCCGGCATCACCCTGCTCGTCATCATGGCCGCGATCGCGGGCTTCCTGACCTACCGCGCGGTCCTCGCCATCTCGAAGGACAGCGTCAACTTCTTCACCACCTTCGAGTGGAACCCGGCGGGCGACCCGCCGGTCTTCGGCATCGCCGTCCTCGCCTTCGGCACGATCGTCTCGTCGGTCATCGCCATGCTCATCGCCGTGCCGGTCGCCATCGGCATCGCGCTCTTCATCTCGCACTACGCCCCGCGCAAGCTGGCCAAGCCGCTCGCGTACGTCGTCGACCTGCTCGCCGCCGTGCCCAGCATCATCTACGGCCTCTGGGGCGCGATCTTCCTCGTCCCGTACCTGGACGGCCTCAACAAGTGGCTCGACCAGTACCTGGGCTGGACGTACATCTTCGACAAGTCCAGCGACGGCGTCGCCCGCAACATGTTCACCGTGGGCATCCTGCTGGCGATCATGATCCTCCCGATCATCACCAACGTGACCCGCGAGGTCTTCCTCCAGGCCCCGAAGATGCACGAGGAGGCCGCGCTCGCCCTCGGCGCCACGCGCTGGGAGGTCGTCCGCATGGCGGTGCTGCCCTTCGGCCGCTCCGGCATCATCTCCGCCTCGATGCTCGGCCTCGGCCGCGCGCTCGGCGAGACCATGGCCGTCGCCGTGGTCCTCTCCCCCAGCTTCCTCCTCTCCGGCCACCTGCTCGATCCGGGCGGCGGCACCTTCGCGCAGAACATCGCCGCGAAGTTCAACGAGGCCAACGAGTTCGGCCGGGACGCCCTGATCGCCTCCGGTCTCGTCCTCTTCGTCATCACCCTGCTGGTCAACGGCGCCGCGCGCATGATCATCGCCCGCCGCAAGGAGTACTCGGGGGCCAACGCATGAGCCACGCCGTCCAGGAACGCCCGGTCGCGTTCGCCAAGCCCCGCGGTCCCCTCTCCCACGCCCGCCTCCCGCGCTGGACCCCGATCGCCGTCGCGGCGGGCTCCGTCGCCGCCGGCGTCGGTATCGGCCTCCTCGCCGGCTGGCACAGCAAGGTGCAGTGGGGCCTGGTCTCCGCGCTCCTCTTCGTCCTGGCCACCTACGCCGTCACCGCCAAGGTCGAAGGCGCCCGCCAGGCCAAGGACCGCGTCGCCACCAGCCTCGTCTGGGTCAGCTTCGTCCTCGCCGTCGTCCCGCTGCTCTCGCTCGCCTGGGTGACGGTCAGCAAGGGCATGGAAGTCCTCGACGGCTACTTCCTCACCCACTCGATGAACGGCGTCCTCGACGCCGAGGCCGGCGGCGGCGTCTACCACGCCCTCCTCGGCACCATCGAGCAGGTCGGCATCGCGACCCTGATCGCCGCGCCGATCGGACTGCTCACCGCGGTCTACCTGGTCGAGTACGGCACGGGGAAGCTCGCCAAGGCCGTCACCTTCTTCGTCGACGTCATGACGGGCATCCCGTCGATCGTCGCCGGCCTCTTCATCCTCGCCACCTGGAACCTGATGCTGGGCTTCGGCCCCTCCGGTTTCGCCGGCGCGATGGCCCTCGCCATCCTGATGATGCCGGTCGTCGTCCGCTCCACCGAGGAGATGCTCAAGCTCGTCCCGAACGAGCTCCGCGAGGCCTCCCTCGCCCTCGGCGTCCCGAAGTGGCGGACGATCCTGAAGGTGGTCCTGCCCACCGCGATCGGCGGCATCACCACGGGCGTCATGCTCGCGGTCGCCCGCATCACCGGTGAGACGGCCCCCGTCCTGCTCCTCGTGTTCGGTACGAAGCTCATCAACCCGAACCCCTTCGAAGGCGCCCAGTCCTCGCTGCCGCTCTACGTGTACGAGCAGTACGCGGTCGGCACCGACGCCGCCGTGGCCCGCGCCTGGGCCGCCGCGCTCGTCCTGATCGCCTTCGTCATGATCCTCAACCTGGTGGCCCGCGGCATCGCCCGCTGGAAGGCCCCGAAGACCGGCCGCTGACCGCGGCAACTGGATGTGAACTGATATGGCCAAGCGAATCGACGTCAGCGGCCTCTCCGCCTACTACGGCAGCCACAAGGCGATCGACGACATCTCGATGACCGTCGAACCCCGCTCGGTGACGGCCTTCATCGGCCCCTCCGGCTGCGGCAAGTCCACCTTCCTGCGCACCCTGAACCGCATGCACGAGGTCACCCCCGGCGGCCGCGTCGAGGGCAAGGTGATGCTGGACGACGAGAACCTGTACGGCTCCGGTGTCGACCCGGTCGCGGTCCGCCGCACCGTCGGCATGGTGTTCCAGCGCCCCAACCCCTTCCCCACCATGTCGATCTTCGACAACGTGGCGGCGGGCCTGCGCCTGAACGGCTCGTACAAGAAGTCCGAGCTGGCCGACATCGTGGAGAAGTCCCTCAAGGGCGCCAACCTCTGGAACGAGGTCAAGGACCGCCTCAACAAGCCGGGCTCCGGCCTCTCCGGCGGCCAGCAGCAGCGCCTGTGCATCGCCCGCGCCATCGCGGTCGAGCCGGAGGTCCTGCTCATGGACGAGCCCTGCTCGGCCCTCGACCCGATCTCGACCCTCGCGATCGAGGACCTGATCGGCGAGCTGAAGGAGCGCTTCACGATCGTCATCGTGACGCACAACATGCAGCAGGCCGCCCGCGTCTCGGACCGCACCGCCTTCTTCAACCTGGCCGCCGTCGGCCAGCCCGGCAAGCTCATCGAGCTGGACGACACCGAGCGCATCTTCTCCAACCCGAGCGTCCAGGCGACCGAGGACTACATCTCCGGCCGCTTCGGATAGAGACTCGTCTGCGGTGCTGCATGGCGGTGCCACCGCACGACGAAGGGCCCGGCTCCCCCCAGGGGGAGCCGGGCCCGACCATTTCCGGCCATCCGTCGCCTCGGCCGAGACGGCCGGGACGGCCACCTCAGCCGAAGAAGAGCTGCACCACGTAGAAGCTGAGCGCCGCCACGATCGCGGCCGCCGGCATGGTGATGAACCAGCCGAGGATGATGTTCTTCGCGACGCCCCAGCGCACCGCGTTCACCCGCTTCGTGGCACCCACGCCCATGATCGCGGAGGTGATGACGTGGGTCGTCGAGATCGGCGCGTGGAAGAGGAACGCCGAGCCGAACATGATCGAGGCACCGGTGGTCTCCGCCGCGAAGCCCTGCGGCGGGTCCAGCTCGATGATCTTGCGGCCGAGGGTGCGCATGATGCGCCAGCCGCCCGCGTACGTACCGAGCGAGAGCATCACGGCACAGGCGATCTTCACCCACACCGGGATGTCGTCGCCGGCCTGCTGCACGTCGGCGATGACCAGGGCCATCACCACGATGCCCATCGTCTTCTGGGCGTCCTGGAGGCCGTGGCCGAGGGCCATGCCGGCCGCCGAGACGGTCTGCGCGATGCGGAAGCCGCGCTTGGCCTTGTGCGGGTTGGCCCGGCGGAACATCCACATGATCGCGCACATCACCAGGTAACCGGCGACGAGGCCGACGACCGGCGAGATGAACATCGGGATGACGACCTTGTCGAGGACGCCGCCCCAGATCACCTCGGTGCCACCGGCGAGCGCCGCGCCCACCATGCCGCCGAACAGCGCGTGCGAGGAGGAGGACGGGAGGCCGAAGTACCAGGTGACGAGGTTCCAGATGATCGCGCCGACGAGCGCGGCGAAGAGGATCCCCATCCCCTTGTCGCCGTGCGGCGTCTCGATCAGGCCCTCGCTGACCGTCTTGGCGACGCCGCTGCCCATGAAGGCACCGGCGAGGTTCATGACCGCGGCCATCGCGAGCGCCGCGCGGGGGGTCAGCGCCCGCGTCGACACCGAGGTGGCGATCGCGTTGGCCGAATCGTGGAAGCCGTTCGTATACGTGAAGCCGAGCGCGACACCGATGGTCACGATCAGGGCGAAGGTGTCCACGAAGCCTCAGGACTCCTTGACCGCGATGGTCTCCACCGTGTTCGCCACGTGCTCGAAGGCGTCGGCCGCCTCTTCCAGCACATCCACGACCTGCTTCAGCTTGAGCACCTCGATGGCGTCGTACTTGCCGTTGAAGAGGTGGGCGAGCAGCTTGCGGTGGATCTGGTCGGCCTGGTTCTCCAGCCGGTTGACCTCGATCCAGTACTCGGTGAGGTTGGCCATCGTCCGCAGGTTCGGCATCGCCTCGGCGGTCAGCTCCGCCGCCCGCGCCAGGACCTCGATCTGCTGCTCGACGCCCTTGGGCAGTTCCTCGATGTTGTAGAGGACGACCAGGTCGACGGCCTCCTCCATGAAGTCCATGATGTCGTCGAGGGACGAGGCGAGGGAGTAGATGTCCTCACGGTCGAACGGCGTGATGAACGAGGAGTTCAGCTGGTGGAAGATCGCGTGGGTGGCGTCGTCGCCGGCGTGCTCCGCTGCCCGCATCCGCTCCGCGATCTCGGCCCGGGCGGAGACGTCCGCTCCGAGCAGTTCCATCAGGAGCTTCGAGCCCGTGACGATGTTGTCCGCGGACGCGGCGAACATGTCGTAGAAGCTCGTCTCCCTGGGGGTCAGACGAAATCGCACGTGAGGTCCTCGGGGTGCTGGGTTTCGGTCAGGCTGATGCTAGGCGCATCATCCGGCCACGGCTAACCGGCGTCCTCTCAGTGTCGCCCATCAGGCACAGTGATCTGCACGAGACCCCCGCGCCCTGTCGGCGGGGATCGGTACCATATACCCACGAGGGGTATACACCCCCTTATCTGGACAACGGGAGGACGCGATGACGACCACCGAGGCGGACCAGGTCACCCCCGAGGCCGTCGAATCCGTCGAGCCGGCCGACCACGCCCACGGGGTGCACGGCTACCACAAGCAGAAGGACGAGCACCTCAAGCGGCTGCGGCGGATCGAGGGCCAGATCCGCGGTCTCCAGCGGATGGTCGACGAGGACGTCTACTGCATCGACATACTCACGCAGGTGTCGGCCTCCACGAAGGCGCTGCAGTCCTTCGCCCTCCAGCTCCTGGAGGAACACCTGCGGCACTGCGTCGCGGACGCGGCGGCCCACGGCGGCGACCTCGACGCCAAGGTCGAGGAGGCCACCAAGGCGATCGGCCGGATGCTCCGCACCTGAGCCGCGGCCCACGGGAGGCGCCTAGCGTCCGGCCGGTTCGACCCGGAGCACCGCGTCGATCAGGTCGGCGCTGAGCCGTTCCCCGTCCGCGGCCGAGGCGGCGATCATCAGCTCGCCGCACAGCTCTATCTCGGCGAGGGCGACGCGGTCGGGGTCAGCGGTCACGGTTGCGGTACCGGGCGGAGCCACGCGCCTTCACCTCTTCCTGCCGGAGTCGGTGTCCCAGCGTAGGGATCGGGCCACGGACCGCGCATGACACGGACGGACCATTTGGCGATGGTCCGAACCACGCCGGCCCCGGCCCGCCCGGTCAGACCTCGACCTTGCCCGCGTAGATGTCCCGCCCCTCCGGCAGCGTCACCTCGACCCGCGCGCCGAAGCCGTAGAGCAGCGTCGTCGAGGCGACGGCGACCGTGCGCCCCTGGTTGCTGAAGCTGAACTGGTGGCGCACCTTCCGCAGCCGCCCGTCCCCGTCGAGATACGCGTCGAAGGGGACGGCGTCGGTGGTGAACCCTTTCGCCGCCGCCGTGAGCGCGCCCCTGAGCTGCGGCGCGGCGAGCCGGGCCGCCGCCCCGATGTCGGCGACGCCCCGGTAGTGCCGGACCCTCACGCCCGCGAGCTCGGTCTCCCCCACGTACGTCACGTCCCGCGCCCCGCGCAGCAGCTCGGCGGCGGCGCCCGGGTCGGTGGCCCCGCCGGTGACGAGGTTGCCGTCGTCGAGGGCCGTGGTGTCGACCCGGACCCACTTGTCGGCGGGGACGCCCGCGCCGCGGTTCTTCATGTAGAGCGCGCCGGGGGTGAGCAGCTCGGTGATCGGCCGGTGCTCGCTGGTGCCGGCGGCGTCCTTGGGCAGCACCACCCGGAGCCGGCCGGTGCGGCGGCGGAAGTCGTAGCCGCCCTCGCCGCGGATGGTGACGCGGGTCCCTCCGGCGGCCATCTCCATCGCGGTCGACGCCTTGGAGCTGCCGGCGCGGACCAGGGCGTCGGCGGCTCCCCGCACGGCGCCGGCCGGGTCCGGCGGCGGCTCGGCGGCCTCGGGGGCGGTGCACCCGGCGACCGCCGCGGCGACCAGGGAGGCGGTGACGGCGAGCGCCCCGCCGCCGATCCCGCGAGGACGCCCGTCCCTGTGCACCACCATCGCCCGCCGACCCCCGCATCCTGGATTCCCGATGCGGATAACGACGGCACGGGCGAGCCGTCACGCGCAGTACGGTGGGGGCGTGCACGAGCAGTCGGCGACCGGCCCGCATGACACGACGACGACGGAGCGCGGCTCCTTCGCCCTGGCCCGCTGCACCTGCGGCTGGACCGGGCCGGCGCGCCGCTCCCGCGAACGCGCGAGAACCGACGCCGACTCCCACCGGGGCACGGTCGCGCAGGGCCGGGGCGTCCCCACCTAGACGGTCGCGCAGGGCCGGGGCGTCCCCACCGGAACCGTTCCCCGGCCCGTTCCCGCCCGAGGTGGCTCAGGCGGCGAGGCCCCTCTCGTCCCGGCCCTCCTCGGCGGGGCCGCCGAGGCGCGGCTCGGGGATGCCGACCGCCTCGGGGCGGGCGGCGTCGGGGGCGTCGGCCCGCCGGGAGCGGACCAGCCACGCCCCGCGGCGCGAGCGGGCGACGGCGGAGACCAGCGGGGTGAGCAGCGCCAGGGTCAGCGGGGCGAGCAGGAGCGCCACGGCGGTGCCGAGGGCGAAGCCGCCGATGACGTCGGTCGGGTAGTGGACGCCCATGTAGACGCGGGCGAAGCCCTCCGCGAGGGCGAGGCCGATGGCGGCGAGGCCGAAGCGGCGGTGGGCGACGAAGAGGGCGACGGCGATCGCCATCGCCATCGTGGCGTGGTCGCTGACGAAGGAGTAGTCCGTCTTCCCCTCGACCAGGACCTCCAGGCCCTCGTGGTCCTCGAAGGGGCGGGGCCGTTCCACGAAGCCGCGGATGGGGATGTTGACGAGGAGGGCGACGCCGGCCGCGAGCGGGGCCCAGACGATGCCGGCGAGGGCCGAGACGGAGTCGGTGAGGGCGCCGCTCCGGCGGACGGTCCACCAGCACCAGAGCACGACGAGGACCATCGCGAGCATGATCCCGTACTCGCCGGCGAACCCCATGACCCGGTCGAACCACGGGGGAGCGTCCTCGGCCAGCCCGTTGATGTCGTACAGCAGGCCGACATCGGGACTCGAACCGTCCGATGCGAGTTCAGCCATCTGCCGCGGCCCCTTGCTCTCTCGTTGCTGGTCGCCAACCCCCGTGGTCGGACGGGTCGAAACCGGTCGGACCCGCCGGGCCGGTCGGACGCACCGGACGCGCCGCGACGCGGTCGGAGCCGTCGCAAGGGGGAACGAACCCGCTGAGGCACCCGTTCCGCCGTCGCCGGTGGATCATGATGACGTTACCGAAGAGTGACGCGGCCCCGCAGCTCAGGGCCTGTGCCTGACGGAGAGTTCCGGCCAGGCGGCCCGTCAGATCACGCCCACGTCCCGGGCGGACGGGTCGGAAGGGCGGCGGCGCCGTCCTTCGTGACCCGGGTCGCCCCGAAGTAGTCGGGCGTGTCGATCCGCGTGAAGCGGATCACCGCCCCGGTCCGCGGGGCGTCGATCATGTAGCCGCCGCCCACGTAGATGCCCACGTGACGGATCGCCCGCGAGTTCGTCAGGTCGTCGGAGAAGAAGACGAGGTCGCCGGGGAGCAGCTCGTCGCGGCGCGGATGCGGACCCGCGTTGTACTGGTCGTTCGCCACCCGGGGCAGCTCCACCCCGACCGAGAGGTACGCGGCCTGGGTCAGGCCCGAGCAGTCGAACCGCCCGCCCTGCGCCGCCGTGCCCGTCCCGCCCCACAGGTACGGGGTGCCCAGCTTGCCCTGCGCGAAGTGGATCGCGCCGGCCGCCTGCTGCGAGGGCGCCACCCGGCCCTGCGGGCGGGCGAAGCTCTTCTCCAGCGACCGGATGATCCGCACGTAGTTCTGCGTCTCGCGGTACGGGGGGACGCCGCCGTACTTGATGACGGCGTAGGCACCGGCGTTGTACGCGGCCAGCATGTTGCTCGCCGGGTCGCCGGGCACCTTCTTCACGTAGCCGGCCAGCGCGCAGTCGTACGAGGCGGCCGAGGGGATCGCGTCCTTCGGGTCCCAGATGTCGCGGTCCCCGTCCCCGTCGCCGTCGACGCCGTGGCTCGCCCAGGTCCCGGGGATGAACTGCGCGATGCCCCGCGCGTCCGCCGGCGACACCGCCCGCGGGTTCCAGCCGCTCTCCTGGTAGAGCTGCGCCGCGAGCAGCGCGGGGTTGATGGCCGGGCAGAGGTTGCCCCACTTCTGCACCAGCCCCTGGTACATCGCCGGCACCGCGCCCTTGGCCAGCGACACCGTGCCGACCGCGGCCGAACCCGCGCCGCCGAGGAGACCGGCCGCCGCCGCGTACGTGCCGACCAGCAGCAGGGCCAGGAACCCGGCACAGAGCCCGAAGGCCCCACCGGTCAGCAGCCACGCCTTGCCCGCCCTACGCACCGTCAACCACCCCTCGGCTCCTGGCAGTACGCCCCGGGACGCCAGTCTAGGCGGGACGCCCCCTCCTGGGGACGGTGCGCGTCCGACGCGGCCCCAAGAGTGCAACAACGACAATCATTGCCCGGAGTCACCCTCCGTGATACACAGAGTGACCATACGCTTCTTCGCATGGAATCCGGCCGCGCCGCCGCAGGTCAAGACGGTCGAACCGGTCAAGTGTGCGGGGATCGGGTAAAGAGAGCCGCCAAGCCGTCACACGCGAGCGGTTTCATCAGCGAAGATAGTGGCGATGACCCATGCCGTCCGGCAGGGGTGACCAACGACCCGACAGGGGCGGTGAGTTATATGTACCTGGCGGCCGAGAAGGGCGACATCACCACCATCATCGGTGGAATCGCCCCGAACTGGGGTCCTTTCGGGAGCCTGGGCGCCGAAGCGAAGATCATGATCGAGGTCGTGATGGCCGTGGCCATCCTGCTCTGCCTCGGCATCGCCATCTGGGGCGCGGCCAAACAGCGCATCGGCGCGACCGCGCTCCGCGACACCTTCAGCGCGGAACAGGGCAAGGGCCTGATCGTCGCCGGCCTCACCGGCGTCTTCATCATCGGCTCCCTCGGAACCCTCTTCACCATCGTCTACGGAATGGCGATCTGACCTCCCGTCCCCCGACGGCCGGTCATCCCGCACCACTGTCACGACTCGAACGAACGAGGGGGCGTACCCGGCATGAGTCCCGGCGACGAGCACGACGGCTACGGCGGCTCGGGCCAGACCCGTACCCGCCTGCCCGAGGGCAACACCGGTGACGTCCACGGCGGCGCCCGCCGCCCCGCCCGCGGCTCCCGCTCCCTCCTGACGGCCGTGGGCGTGGTGGTGCTGCTCGTCGCCGCCATCGCCTTCGCCAACCGCGGTGGCGGCGACCCGGCGGACTCGTCCCCCTCCTCCGGCACCCCCGGCACGTCCGCCACCGCCCCCACCGGCACCCGCCCGGTCACCGGCACCGACGGCACCGTCCCCACCGGCTACGCCCACGACGAACAGGGCGCCCAGAGCGCAGCCGCCAACTACGCGACGGCCCTGGGCTCCACCGACATGTTCCAGAAGGGCCCCCGCGAAGCCCTCGTCCGCGCGGTCTACGCCCCCGAGGTGGCCGACGACCTCGTGAAGCGCCTCGACGCCTCGTACTCGCCGGAGCTCATGGCGAACACCGGGCTCGAACCCAACGGCCTCGCTCCCAGCGGCCTCACCTTCGTCGCCCGCGCCGTCCCGATCGGCACCAAGGTCACCGCCTACTCCGAGGACAAGGCCACCGTCGAGGTCTGGTACGTCAACCTCACCGGCCTCGCGGGCGAGGGCTCCACCAAGCCGGTCACTTCCGCCTGGTTCACCAGCACCCAGAAGCTCAGCTGGACCGCGCAGGGCTGGCGACTCACGTCGACCGACGAGCACGAGGGCCCGACACCGGTCAACGGAGACAGCCGTGCCTCCGTCGCGGACGAGATCGCCGAGGCCGTCGAGCAGTACGGAGGGTTCACCTATGCCCGCTAACCGCAGCCGGGCGGGACGCGTGAAGGCCGTGCTCGCCACCACGCTCCTCACCCTCCCCCTCCTCCTCGCCTCCCGCGCCCACGCGGCGCCCACGCCCACGCCCACCCCGTCTCCCACCCCCAGCAACAACGACTGCAGCCTCCTCTTCGGCCAGGCCCGTCAGATCTGCGAGCGGGGCCAGGCCGGCGGCGGGACGGGCGGCACCGGAGGCGGTACCGGGGACGCCCCCGCCGGCGCCCTCGACCCCCTCTCCTCCCTCGCCCGCGGCTGCGCCGACGCCGCCGTCGCCGTCGTCGACTACCTCTCCAAGGCGGTGAAGGAGACCGCCGAGGTCGACTTCACCAACACCGAGTTCCTCTCCCGCTACGCCGTCGTCTTCGCCGCCGCCACCTTCCTCACCGTCCTCCTCTGGCTCCTCGCCGTCGCCAAGCGGGCCATGCGCGGCGTGCCGCTCACCACCGCGCTCTCCGAGGCCATCGGGTTCCTCTGGCTGACGGTCCTCGCCTCCGCCTTCACCCCGCTGATCCTCTACACCGTCGTCAACGCCACCGACGCCATCACCGAGGTCATCGCCTCCGGCACCGGCCAGCAGACCGACGTGTTCTTCGGCGCGTTCAAGCAGGCCCTCCAGAAGGGCGACAGCATCAGCGGCGGACCGATCATGCTGATCATCGTCAGCCTGGTGACCGTCCTCGCCGCCGGCGTGCTCTACCTGGAGCTCTTCCTCCGCGCCGTGCTCCTCTACGTCGGCGCCCTCCTCGGCGTCGTCGTCTACTCCGGCCTCGTCGACAAGAACATGTGGGGCCACGTCCGCCGCTGGGCCGGCATCATGATCGCCGTCATCCTGGTGAAGCCGATCATCGTGATCGTCCTCGGCCTCGCCGGCGCCCTCTCCTCCGGCACCGGCCCGGACGCCTTCTCCGCCGTCGTCTCCGGCCTCGCGATCATCCTCCTGGCCATCTTCGCCTCCGCGATGATCTACCGCTTCGTCCCCGGCTTCGGCGACGAGATCGTCGCCTCCCGCAACAACCGCCTCCACCGCTCCGGCGAGAACGCGGCCGCGGCCGTCATCTCCTCCCCCGCCTCCCTCGTCTCCCAGGGCATCAAGACCCACAGCACCCGCGACAGCGGCCCCGGCGGCGGCCAGGCCTCCTCCGCCACCCCCCGCCCCGCCAACCAGCTCTCCGGCGGAGTCGCCGCCCACAGCAGCCGCACCCCCCAGGGCGGCGGCTCCACGCCCCCGCCCCGCAGCAGCAGCCCCACCGCGGGCACCCCGCACAGCAACCGCAAGAACTCAGGAGGTGCAGGGCGTTGA
Organism: Streptomyces omiyaensis; assembly: GCF_014650895.1. Taxonomy (GTDB): domain Bacteria; phylum Actinomycetota; class Actinomycetes; order Streptomycetales; family Streptomycetaceae; genus Streptomyces; species Streptomyces omiyaensis. The sequence goes on along the minus strand of NZ_BMVV01000034.1, from coordinate 5,895 downwards.
CGACCCAGTCCCAGCCGGTCACGCCCCGCCGCACGTATCTCATCGGCCGCGCCCGGCCGAACGCGATCGTCGGCAAGAACCGCGAGACCGGCGAGATCGCCCTGATCGTCGTCGGCGCCTTCCTCGGCATGATGAGCGGACTCCTCGTCCCCCTCCTCCCCCTGCGGATCGCGCTCCTCGCCGGCCTCCCCGTGCTCGCCATCGCCGCCGTGTACCTCCCGTACAAGCAGCGCACCTTCTACAAGTGGTTCGAGATCAACCGCAGCTACAAGCGGATGCTCAAGCGCGGCACCGCCTACCGCTCCGCCGCCACCGAGGCCGGCACCCGCCTCGACGGCCGCGAGGTCGAGGTCGGCCCGCCGCCCGGCATCGGCCGCGTCAGCTGGCTCTCCGCCCCCTTCGGCCCCGACGAGATCGCCGTCCTCCTCCACGCCGACCGCCGCACCGTCACCGCCGCCATCGAGATCGAGGGCCCCGGCGTCGGCCTGCGCGACTCCGAGGACCAGGAGGCCCTGGTCGACCGGTTCGGCACCCTCCTCAAGCACGTCGCCAACGGCGACGGCTTCGTCACCCGCCTCCAGATGCTGGCCCGCACCCTCCCCGCCGACCCCGACGCCCACGCCAAGGACGTCGCCCAGCGCGGCGACCCGACCGCCCCCGGCTGGCTCCAGGAGTCGTACGACCAGCTCCAGTCCATGGTCTCCACCTCCAGCGAGCAGCACCGCGCCTACCTCGTCGCGTGCATGCACTACACCCGCGAACTCGCCGCCGAGGCCAACGCCATGGCCCACGCCACCCGGCACGCCACCGGCGCCCGCCGCCTCGACCGCGACGGCGGCCTCGCCGTCGTCATGGCCCGCGAGCTCACCGACATCTGCGCCCGCCTCACCGAGGCCGACATCCGCGTCCGCCAGCCCCTCGGCCAGTCCCGGCTCTCCTCCCTGGTCCACTCCATGTACGACCCGGACCACCCGATCGACCACATCCAGGCCATGACGAAACGAAACGCTTGGCCCGCCGAACTCGACGCCATGGAGGCCACCTACCTCCAGGCCAAGACCCGCGAGTCCTCCACCCGCGCCCCCTGGTGCCACGCCACCGCCTGGGTCAAGGAGTGGCCCATGACCCCGGTCGGCGTGAACTTCCTCGCCCCGCTCCTCGTCCACACCCCCGACGTCATCCGCACCGTCGCCGTCACCATGGACCTGGAGCCCACCGAGGTCGCGATCGAGCGCATGCTCACCGAGAAGACCAACGACGAGGCCGAGGCCTCCCGCCAGGCCAAGATGAACCGCACCGTCGACCCGCGCGACATCGCCGCCCACGGCCGGCTCGACCAGCGGGGTGAAGATCTCGCCAGCGGCGCGGCAGGGGTCAACCTCGTCGGGTACATCACCGTATCGGCGCGCTCGCCCGAGGCCCTGGCCCGCGACAAGCGCACGATCAGGGCCTCCGCCGGCAAGTCGTACCTCAAGCTGGAGTGGTGCGACCGCGAGCACCACCGGGCCTTTGTGAACACCCTGCCGTTCGCGACCGGCATCCGCCGCTAGGGCCGAAGGGGCACCGACCGATGCGAGATCCGCTGTCCGTCCTCACCGACGCCTTCACCTCCTTCGTCCTCGGCAAGGTGGAGACCACCCGCCTGCCCGTCCGCACCTCCACCGGACAGGCCCAGGCCGTCTACCTGCCGACCGCGGCCCCCGGCCTCGGCGACTCCGGCGTGATCATCGGCCGCGAGGTCTACAGCGGCAAGGGGTACGTCTACGACCCCTTCCAGCTGTACGGGCAGCAGCTCCCCGCCCCCCACTGGCTCGTCCTCGGCGAGTCCGGCAACGGCAAGTCGGCGCTGGAGAAGACGTACGTGCTCCGCCAGCTCCGCTTCCGCGACCGGCAGGTCGTCGTCCTCGACGCCCAGGGCGAGGACGGCGTCGGCGAGTGGAACCTCATCGCCCAGGAGCTGGGGATAACCCCCATCCGCCTGGACCCCATGGTCGCCAACGACTCCGGGATCCGCCTCAACCCGCTCGACCCCGCCATCACCACCACCGGCCAGCTCGCCCTGCTGCGCACCATCATCGAGGTGGCGATGGGCCACGGCCTCGACGAGCGCTCCGGCTTCGCGCTCAAGGTCGCCCACGCCCACGTCAACGAGCACATCGCCGACCGCCAGCCGATCCTCACCGACATCGTCGAGCAACTCCGCCACCCCGAGGCCGAGTCGGCGGAGGCCATGAACGTCGACATAGACGACGTGCGGGCCTGGGGCCTGGACGTCGCCCTGGTGCTCGACCGGCTCGTCGACGGCGACCTCCGCGGCATGTTCGACGGCCCGACCACGGTCGGCATCGACCTCGACGCGCCCCTGATCGTCTTCGACCTCTCCCACATCGACCGCAACTCCATCGCCATGCCCATCCTCATGGCGATCGTCGGCGTGTGGCTGGAACACACCTGGATCCGCCCCGACCGGAAGAAGCGCATCTTCCTCGTCGAGGAGGCCTGGCACATCATCAACAGCCCCTTCGTGGCCCAGCTGTTCCAGCGCCTGCTCAAGTTCGGCCGCCGCCTGGGCCTCTCCTTCGTCGCGGTCGTCCACCACCTCTCCGACGTCGTCGACGGAGCCGCCGCCAAGGAGGCCGCGGCGATCCTGAAGATGGCCTCCACCCGGACCGTCTACGCCCAGAAGGCCGACGAGGCGCGCAACACCGGCCGGGTCCTCGGCCTGCCCCGCTGGGCGGTCGAGATCATCCCGACCCTCACCCCCGGCATCGCCGTCTGGGACGTCAACGGCAACGTGCAGGTGGTCAAGCACCTGATCACCGAACGGGAACGCCCGCTCGTCTACACCGACCGCGCCATGACCGAGTCCTCCGGCCCCTCCGACCCGGAACTGGAGTGGGAGACCGAGCAGCGGGCGCTCCTGATGGAACGGCAGATGAACGACAGCTCGCAGTCGACGGTGGCCTGAGGTGGCCCAGGCACGCCAGGGACAGGGCGGCGGCGTCTCGGACGGCTTCCTGATCGGGCTGTTCGTCCTGATCCTCGGCCTGTCGCTGCTCGTCTGGTCCGCGACCGGCCTGTCCGCGTTCCTCGCGCACGGCGCCTGGCCGGAAGGGGTCGCGCTCACCAGCACCCCGGAGGCCCTGCGCTCCCTGGTAACCGCCCCCACCGACCTGGCGGCCGCCTGGCCGGCCACCCCGCCGGGCCGCCTCTCCGGCTACGGCCTCTTCTGGGGCCTGGTCATCGGCCAGGCGATGATCCTCGCCGTCCTCGCCGTCTTCCTCCTCGGCACCTACGCCCGCTGGCGGGCGGTCCGCGCCCACCGCAAGGCGGCCGCCCGCGCCGGAGTCCCCGCCCCGGCACCCGAGCCCGAGCGGGCGCCCGTCCGGGAGAGGCCCGCCCCCGAGCCCGCCCCGGCGGAGGAGCCCCGGTCCGCCCCCGGGCCCGCCCCCGTGTCCGTACCCCTCCAGAAGACCGCGCCCCCGGCACCCGCGCCCGGACCCGTCCTGCCGCCGGAGGCCTCCGGCACCGTCTACGGTCCACCGGAGACCCGCCGCCCCCTCGCCGTCCAGGCCGTCCGCGACGCCGAGGGCCCGGTGGTGGTCGTCACCTCCGACCCCACCGTCTGGGCCGACACCAAGGACGTGCGCGGCAAGCTCGGCCCGGTCCTCGTCTACGACCCCGGCCACCTCTGCGACACCCCGGCCCGCCTCCACTGGTCCCCGGCCGAGGGCTGCGCCGACCCGGACACCGCCCGGGACCGCGCCACCGCCCTCCTCGCCCCGGTCCGCCCGCACGCACGGCTCGACGCCGCCACCGTCACCACCGCCGAAACCCTCCTGCGCTGCTGGCTGCACGCCGCGGCCGTCGACGGGCGCCCCTTCCGCCAGGTCCACCGCTGGGCCCAGGGCACCGACGCCCACGAGCCGGTACGCATCCTCCGCGGCCACCCCAAGGCCGCGGCCGGCCTCGCCGGACTGCTCGAAGCGGCCCTCACCGCCCACCCCGAGAGCCGGCGCCTGGCCCAGGAACTGACGGCCCGTGCCTTCTCCGCCTTCTCCTCGGTCCACATCCGCGAGGCCTGCACCCCGAATCGAACGGATTCGCTGGCCCTGGCATCTTTCCTCGCCGAAGGGGGCACCCTCTACGTGGTGGGCGAGCCGATCGAGGACCCGCGCACCCACCCGGGCGCGATGCCCCTCCTCACCGCGCTCGCGTCGAACGTGGTCGAGCACGGCCGCCGCATGGCCGCACGGTCATCCGACGGTCGGCTCGACCCACCACTCACCCTGGTCCTCGACGACGTCGCCGCCGTCGCCCCGCTCCCCGAGCTCCCGGACCTCCTCGCCGACGGCCCGGCCCGCGGCCTGCCCGCCCTGGCCCTGATGCGCTCCCCCGAACAGGGCCGCGCCCGCTGGCCCGAGCGCTCGCTCCACCAGAGGGAGCCCCGCCGGACCGGAGCCCGGCCGGCGGACACCCCCTAGAGCCCCGGCCGCGCCAGCACGTACTCGAGGTCGTGCGGCTCGCCCGAACCGACCGTGTCCGCCCGGCCCCCGGTCGCCACGAAGCCGAAGCGCCGGTACGCGGCGGCCGCCCGCGCGTTCTCCTCGTGCACGTACAGCCGCGCCCGCTCGATGCCCGCGTCCAGCCCCCACGCCCACTCCAGGACGGTCCGCAGCAGCGCGTCCACCAGACCGCTCCCGCGCGCCCCGGGACGCACGTACACCCCGACCACGTCGACCTGAGGCACCGTCACCGCGTCGCCGAACAGGCTCGTGCCGTCCTCGGGGAGCTCCACGAAGACCGTCACCGTGCCCGCCCAGCCGCCGTCCGGCCCCTCGGCCACGAACTGCCGGATCCGGGAACCCCGGTCCTGTGAAGCGCCCTCCGCCCGCTCCCGCCAGAAGGAGTCCGGACGCGCCTCCGCCTCCTCGTACGACTCCACGAAGGCGAGCGGCGCGACCGGATCCCGCAGGGCCGCCAGGCGCAGCTCGCGCACCCGCTCCCACTCGTCGGAGCGGATCGCCCGGAGCGCGTACGCCCCGTGCCGGGCCGCCGGCAGCAGCTCGTACTCGTCCTCGAAGGCACCCGAACCGCCCGGCATCGGGACCCGCTCCCCCGACGGCACGAAGCCGAACCGCCGGTAGAAGGCGGCGGCCCGCGCGTTCTCCTCGTGCACGTACAGCCGCACCCGCCGGATCCCGTCGACCGACCAGGACCATGCGACGGCCGCCCGGAACAGCGCGTCGACCACCCCGCCGCCCCGCGCCTCGGGACGCACGTACACGCCCACCAGGTGCGTCTGGTCGACCTTCGCCGGCTCCCCGAACCGCACCTCGTCCGACGGGCGCTCGACGAGGACCGTCACGGTGCCGAGCCACCGCCCGTCCGGCGCCTCGGCGACGAACTGCCGCACCCGCCCCGCGCCGGTCTCCGCCGCGTCCGCCGTCCGCCCCTGCCAGAAGTCGTCGGGACGCGCCGCGGCGTCCTCGTGGTTCTCCAGGAAGGCGAGGTGCGCGACGGGGTCCCGCAGCGCGGCGAGCCGCAGCTCGCGCGCCTTCTCCCACTCGTCGGCCAGGACGGTACGGATCTCGAAGCTCATGCCGCATCCTGACTCGCCGCCCCCGGCACCCACAAGGGGAATTCCCAGCTCAGGGCCGTGCCACCGGACCGTCGTCGGCATCGGCAGGGGCCGGCTCCTCCCGGCCTGAAGAGTGCCCCGATGTTCCCCCTCGCGGTCCCGGAGGGAAATCAGGCGAGGCAGAATTCGTTGGCCGCCTGCACCTCTTCGAAGGGGGTGGTGAACGCAGAAAAGCCCCGCACCATGACGGTGCGGGGCTTTCCCACAATGATTGTTCGGCGGTGTCCTACTCTCCCACAGGGTCCCCCCTGCAG
>NZ_BMVV01000033.1 GCF_014650895.1 Streptomyces omiyaensis | reverse complement strand
CCCCCCCCCCCCCCCCCCCCCCCCCCCGCTCGATTCCCGCCCCGCCCCCCCGATTCCGTCCGGACAGGGCCCGATCGCGGCCGGCGGGCCCCGTGGAGCACACGCTACGGATCAGGGGCGAGGGGACCGGGGCGCGGGGGTGAGGAGTCGGGAATCGGGGCCGGCGTCGGGCGTCGGGCGCCGCTGCGCGATGATCGGGGGATGCCGAGGAAGACCGCGCCGGACGCCGGCGCCCCCGCCCTGTCCCCGTACCAGGAGGGGCTGCGGCGACGGCTCCTCGACGCCCCGGTCGTCCCCGCCCCGGCGCCGTGGCGGAACGTCTTCGGCGGGTACGCCGCCGTCGGCGGGCTCACCGGCGTCGGCTTCGGCGTGGACCCCGCCACCGGCCACGATCTGGTGATGGCCGTCTCCTCCGCCGGGTACGGCGTCTTCGACGCGGTGACGGGCGAGCGGATCGCGCGGGACCGCGACCCGGAGGACGACGGGCCGGACGGCACGCCCGACCTCTCCTGTCCCTGGATCGGCCCGCTGGCGGGACAGCGGGTGCGCGTCGCCGGGCTGTACGGCGGCGGCCTGCACAGCACGAGCGGCGACGGCTGGACGGTGGACGTCGAGGCCCCCGACTGGCCCGGCCACCGGATCCTGCTCTCCGGCAACGGCGGGAACTGGCACCGGCCGCCGCACACCGAGGGCTGGTGGCACGTCCTGCACTCCACGTGGTCGACGCTGCGCGCCGCCGGCTTCTCCCCGTCGGGGCGGACCCTCGCCGTCGCCACCTCCAGCGACCTGACCCTCTGGACGCGCCACCCCGCCTGAGGCGCCGTCCCGCATGACGCACGCGCCACCCGGCCCGAGGGGGTCAGGCGTCGAGGACGGCGGCGACGGCCTCGATCTCGACGAGCTGGTCGTGGTACCCGAGCACGGTGACGCCCATCAGGGTGCTGGGCACGTCGTGGGCGCCGAAGGCGTCCCGCACCACCTCCCAGGCGGCCACCAGGTCCTGCTGACGGGTCGTCGCGACGAGCACCCGCGTGCTGATCACGTCCTCGACGCCGGCCCCGGCGTCCTCCAGCGCGGTCCGCAGGTTCGCGACGCAGGCGGCGGCCTGCCCCGCGTAGTCCCCGACGGCGACGGTCCCGCCGTCGGCGTCGAGCGGGCAGGCGCCGGCCAGGAAGATCAGCCGGGCATCGGCCGGCGCGGTCGCCGCGTACGCGTACTCGGCGACGTCGGACAGGGACGCGGAACGGATGAGGCTGACGGCACGGGGCACGGGGGCTCCCTCTCGGCTGCGGCGGCGCGCCCCGGGCCCCCACCGGGCCCACGGACGCGGGAACACCCCACCCTCTCAGCCTTCCTCCGCCGGCTCGACCTCATTTCCCGCGCCCCGGGCGCGCCCCCGTACCGCACCGGTCCGAGCCCCTCCGGCGGCAGCCGCACCGCCTCCGCGGCCGCCTCCCGCGCACGGCCGAAGGCCCGGCCCGGCCGCGCCACGAGGAGCGCCACCCGGAACCCGCCGTCCTCCGTGCACCACGGGCCCGGCCCCACGGCGTCCGGAAGCGGGCGGGTGGCGACGGAGAAACGCAGCGCCCGGTGACCCGTGAACGGATACGGCGCCCGCGGCTCCGGCGTCGCGCAGGCCGCTTCGACCAGCTCCCGGTGCGCGTCCGCCCGGGAGTTTCGACCAGCTCCCGGTGCGCGTCCGCCCGGGAGCGGGGCGGCTCCGCGGCCTCCGCGCGCAGCCGACGCCGCTCCGACTCCACGACGCGTGCGGGGTCGGGAGGCGCGGGCGGGGGTGTTCGCCGCATGGCGTGGATGATGCCGCTGCCCCCCCCGGGGCGGCTATGGCACTCCTTCCCCGCCCCCGGCTCAGCCGGCCGGCGTCGGCCAGTGGTGGTGGAGGGGGTCGATGCGGAAGGGGTGGGAGTGGCGGTGGCCCCGGCCGGCGCCGACGGCCATGTGGGGGTGGTCGGCGGGGAGTTCCGGGTGGGTGTGCTCCAGCTCCGCGGGGTCGGCGCGCGGCCAGAGCCGGGTGGCGGCGAGGCCCGCGGCCAGGGTGACGGCGGCGAGGGCCCCGGCGGAGGCGGCGGGGCCCGCGCGGGAGGCGAGCCATCCGGCGAGGGGGTAGGTGAGCAGCCAGCAGCCGTGCGAGAGGGAGAAGCGCGCGGCGAAGAGGGCGGGCAGGTCGGGGTCGGCGGCGGAGCGGCGCAGCAGCCGTCCGCCGGGGGTGAGGACCGCCGAGGTCGCGGCGCCCAGGCAGAGCCAGAGGGCGAGCAGCGCCGGCCAGGCGGCTGTCCGGTGCGCGTCGGCCCACCCGGAGGCGAGCGCGGCGGTCAGCAGGACGAGGCCGGCGGCGAGGAGACCGGCGGCGGGCAGCATGAGGGCGCGGTCGCCGGTCCTGCCGAGCAGGCGCGGCAGGACGAGGGCCACGGTCATCGAGCCCGCTCCGTACGCGGCGAGGGCGAGGGACACGTCGCCGGGCGGGCGGCCCAGCGCCTCCTGGACGAGGACGACCGTGTCGACGAGCACCATCGCCCCGGCGGCGGCGACCGCGAGGTCGAGCGCGAGCAGGGCGCGCAGCCGCGGCGTGGCGAGGAGCAGCCGCACGCCGGGGACCCGCTCCGTCCCGGGCCCGGACGGGGCGTCCGGCGGGAGGCGCAGGGGCAGGACCAGCAGGGCGGAGAGGAGGAAGCCGGCCGCGGTGCCGGTGAACAGCCACCCGTAGGGGAGGAGGGCGAGGAGGGCGGCGGCGAGGAGGGGACTGGCGAGGCTCTCCAGGTCGTAGGCGAGCCGGGAGAGGGCGAGGGCCCGGGTGTAGTCGCGCTCCTCGGGCAGGACCCGCGGGATCGTGGCCTGGAAGGCGGGGGTGAAGACGGCCGAGGCGGCCTGGAGCAGCAGCACGAGCGCGTACACCTGCCAGACCTGCCCCACGAACGGCAGGCACAGGGCGGCGGCCAGCCGTACGAGGTCGGCGCCGACGAGCAGCGTCCGGCGCGGGACCCGGCGGGCGAGCGCGCCGGCGAGGGGCGCCAGTCCGACGTACGCCGCCATCTTGAGCGCGAGGGCGGTGCCGAGCACGGCCGTCGCGTGGGCTCCGGCGAGGTCGTACGCGAGGAGGGCGAGGGCGACGGTCGCGAGGCCCGTGCCGGTCAGGGCGACGGCCTGGGCGAGGAAGAGGTGCCGGTACGTGCGGTCGCGCAGGACGGACAGCATGGGGACGCCCTCGGTCGGCAGCGGGGGTGCGGTCCCCCTCACCGTAGCGGACATGTGCATGAGTGCGCACATGTCGGCGATGAAGTCGGGCGCCGCCATCGGACGGGGAGGGCCGGGGCGGGCGGGGCGGGAAACCCGGGCGGGGCGGGGAAGCCCGGGCGGGGAGGCCGGAGCGGGGAGCATCCGGGTCCGGGTCCGGGTCCGGGTCCGGGTCCGGGTCCGGCTCCGTGCGCCGGTCCGGTCAGTCGTGCCAGGGCTCCCCGGTCACCATGTGGTCGGCCCGGTTCAGGGCCTCGACCACCAGCCGCCTCAGGTGGCCGTCCGGCAGCGCGTAGACCACTCGCCGCCCGTCCTTGCGGGTCTGCACGAGCCCTCCGAGCCGCAGCTTGGCCAGGTGCTGACTGACCGCCGGACGCGCCGCGCCGCACGCCGCCGTCAGGGCGCCGACGTCGGCCTCGCCCCGGGTCAGCACCCAGAGCAGCTGGAGCCGGGTCGGGTCGCCGAGCAGCCCGAACACCTCGGCGGCCGCCGCGAGCTGCGGCGGCTGGGGTGTTCCCGGATGGACGGGGGACTCGTGGGCAGGGGACTCCGCCCCGGCCGGGGGCTCGACCTGTTCGCGTACGGGATCCGCCATGGGGCCATCGTAGGGAGGAGGCGCGGTGACGGGCGCCTGGAGGGAGGGCCGGGCACGCGCCCCGGACGAGCGGCACCGGCCGCCCGACCGCCCTCCTGCCCCGCCGCCGGGCTTCCTCGGCACCCGACCGTCCGACCGTCCGACTTCCCGACTGTCCGGCTTCCCGACAGTCCGACTGTCCGACGGCCCGGCTTCCCGGCCGCCCCGCTGTCTGCATTCCGGGACGGGTGACCGATCCGTGGACCGTCGTGCACGGGAACGGGGTCTCGGGTGAGGATGCTGCGGACGGCCGGGACATGGCCGGGAGCGAGGAGAGACGACGATGACCATCGAGTGGCGCTACACCATCCACCCAGGCCTCGGTGTGCTCTCCTTGGCCGGGTTTCTCGGCCAAGAGGCCGTGGGACGGTTCCAGGGAGCCGTCGGCTGGGCACTGGCGCGGGGCACCGGGCCCGTGGTCCTCGACCTCACCGGCCTGCGCGGATGGTCCGACGGGGGGCGGCTGGCGGTCTCGGAGGCCGCGTCGCGGCTCGCCGCGGAGGGGCGCGGGCTCGAACTCGCCGCCGTACCGGGAGGCGGTGCGGAAGGCGGTGCGGGCGGCGGCTTCGGTGACGGGCGGGTGGCCATCGCGGTGCACGGCGACCTCGCCGCGGCGCTCGCCGCCCACCGCGACCGGGGCGCCGAGGAACGCGAATGGCGTAGCGACGCCTGGCCCGAGGACGCCTGAGCGGACGCGGGAGGTCCCGGGGCCCCACGCGGCGACGCGAAGGACCTCGGCCCCCGGTCCCGGGCTTGTCCTGCCTCCGGCTCCGGCTCTACCTCTGGCCTGCTCCCGAGTCGTCCTCCGTCAGAACCAGTGCAGGCAGTGCGGCAGGCGTTCCGTACGGAAGAGGGCGTCGGCGCGGCGCGCGGCGTCCGCGTCGTGGGCGTGGATGTGGCCCGCGCGCACCAGGGTGCTCGGAGCCGTACCGCCGAGGTAGAGGGAGCCCAGATCGCTCACGTCCAGGGAGAGGTCGGGCCGGCGGTCCGTCGGGACGCAGTCGGCCTTCCCGTCGCGGACGGTCAGCAGGTGGCGTCCGCGCTCGCCGAGGAACGGGTCGTCGACGTCGAGGACGAGTTCCCCGTCGGCGAACCAGCCGCGCGCGGTCAGCGCGCCGGGGACGTCGAGGAGGCGCACCCAGAGCCAGTCGGTGTCCTGGGTGACCTCGGCGGCGCGGTAGTCGGCGAACCGGTGGCGCAGCGGGTGGTCCGGCGGAACGTGCTCGAGGACGACCCGGGCGACGAGGTCGTGCCCGAGCGCGAACCGGACCAGGTCGGCGAAGACGGCGTCGTCGGTGGTGACGGTCTCGTCGACGGTCAGGGTGTCGCCGTCGAGGGAGTAGGAGGCGTAGCCGTCCGGGGCGCCGTGGGCGTCCCGGTGGAGGGCGACGTACCGCGGGGCGGTGGCGACCGGGGGCTGTCCGGCGCCCAGGGCCCACCAGCGGTGCGGCCGGGAGAGCGCCCCCGGCTGGGCGCGGCGGTAGCGGTCGTAGACCTCTTCGAGGACGGTGCCGCAGTCGGCCCGCCGCAGCACCTCGACCGAGCCCGGGCCCGGCCCCGGGTCCCGCGTGCCGGCCGCGCCGCGCGCCCGGGGCTCGGCGAAGGCGCCCTGGTGGCGGGCGACGGACAGCCGCCGGGTGGAGGTCGCCGGCCCGTACCCGAAACGGCGGTAGATCACGGCCTCGGAGGCCAGCAGGACGGAGAGGACCTCGCCGCGGGCCCACAGACCGGCGAGCTGATGCCTCATCATGCTGCTGAGCACGCCCCGGCGCCGGTGCGAGGGCAGGACGCCCACGGCGGTCACGCCGGAGGCGGGGACGACGGTCCCGCCGGGAAGGGTGAGCTCGAAGGAGTACGCGCCGGCGGTGCCGACGGGCCGCCCGCCGGGATCGACCGCGAGCACGTTGCGCTCCATCTCCAGCGCCGCCCACCACACCCCTCCGCCGTCCGGGCCCGGGGTCTCCGGAAAGCGTCCGAACGCGGTGTGCAGCGTGTCGACGAAGACGGCGAGGTCCTCGTCGGTCGTCGAACGGATCTCCATGCGCTGCCGCTGCCTTCCCGGACCGCGCGCCACGGCCGCGGCGCACCGCTCCAGTGCAGCGGCGCCCCGCGAACGGGTCAACCGATTTACCGCCCGTCCCCGACGGCAGCGTCGTCCTCGTGACCGGTCCGGGCGCCGCGGGGCGTCGTCGGCAGGCACGGCTCCACCCGCACCACGCGGCAGCCGTCCGGGCCTCGCCCCGGGCACGAGAGGCGAGACCCGAAGCCGTCGATCGGTACCACCGCCCCGACACCTCCCGGCGGCTTCCGTCGGCACCATCGCCACCACCGTCACCGCCCACGCCTCCACACCACCCACGCCGCCCTCGCTCACGCGTGCTTCCGCGCCCCACGGGCCCCGGCACCGGCCACCAGCACCGCCAGGCCGGCCGTCGTACCGCCCAGCAGCATGACCGCGGAGGGAGAGGTGCGGTCGAGGACGGCCCCTCCCGCCAGGGCACCGGTGGAGAGGGTGGCCTGGAAGGAGGCGGTGAAGAGGACGGAGGACGCCTCGGGGGCGTCGGCCGAGCCCTTGGCGAACCAGGTCTGCGAGCAGACCGGCACGGCCCCGTAGGCGAGGCCCCAGACGACCAGCAGCGCCACCGCGCCCACGGGCCACCGCCCGAGGAGCGGGAGGAGCAGGGTCGCGCCGGCGATCATCGCGGCGACCACGGCGAAGGTGGCGCGCGGCCGGCGGCCCACGGCCGATCCGCCGAGGAAGTTGCCGGCGATTCCGGCGGCTCCGTAGACGAGCAGGCAGACCGTGACGAGACCCGCGCCCGCCCCGGTCACCCGCTCCAGGAAGGGCGTGACGTAGGTGTACGTACCGAAGTGGGCGAGCACGACGAGGAAGGTCATCGCCAGGGCGAGGCGGGTGTGTGCCCTCCGCAGCGTGGCGCCGAGGACGTCGAGCCGGGTCGCACGGACGGCGGGGAGCGGCGGGACGACCAGGAGCAGCAGGGCGAGGACGGCGAGGGTGAAGCCGCCCATGACGAGGAACGCGGTCCGCCACCCCGCGGCGTCACCGACGTACGTGCCCAGCGGCACCCCGAGCACCGATCCGAGCGGCACCGCCGAGAAGATCACCGCGGTCGCCCGGCCCGCGGAACGCGCGGGCACGAGCTGCCCGGCGAGCCCGGCCGCGATGGACCAGAACCCGCCGATGGTGACGCCCACCAGGACGCGGGACACCAGCACCGTCCCGTAGTCCGTCGCGACGGCCGCCAGGACGTTGGCGAGCGCCAGCAGGAGGACGAACACCCCCAGCATGAGCCGCCGGTCGATCCGTCCCGTCGCCACGGTGACCAGGGGCGCCGAGACCGCGGCGAGGAATCCCGGCATGGTCATCATGAGACCGGCCGTTCCGTCCGAGACGTCGAAACTCGATCCGATCGAGGTCAGCAGGCCGATCGGCAGGATCTCGGTGGTGACGATCGAGAAGATCCCCAGCGTCACCGAGACGACGGCCAGCCAGGAAAGCAGGGGCGAGCGGTCCGGCGGTAACGCGGGGTGCGGGGAAGAAGCGGTGGTCGCTGTGGACATGGGTCCCGTCCTGAAGGGTGCCGTCACCTGCGGGGCGCAAGGTGGGGGGTGCGGAAGACGACCACCAGTCCAGCAGGGACGGCCGCCGGCTTCCGGCAGGATTCCGACGTGGACGTCCGCCCCCGGGACAGACTCGCGCCGCGCGCCCGCGCTCCGCCTCGGAAGCCCTGCACGGGCGGCGTTCCCCGGAGGGAACGGACCGGTTCTCGCACGCGAGGGGCGATCCGTCCCCGTGGGTGGGGACAGGGGGGCGGCATGCCGGGGCGGCGTCAACAGCGGTGTCGGGGGCGGTCGAGGAGGCGGTTCCGGGGGCGTTGTCGGTGGCGAGTGAGAGGATCATCGGATGCCTCTTCCTCAGCCTGACGACCTGACCTCGCTCGTCCTGCGCACCGACTTCGGTGACGACGGGTCCTGGGACGCGGTGCGTGCCGCACTCGACGCGACCGACGAGTCCTCCCACGCCACGTACGTCAGCGAGCTGCGCTTCGCCGGCGTGGAAGTCCGGGCGTTGGTGGACGAGGAGTCGGCCGCGGACGAGAACGCCCGGATCGGCGACGTGTTCCTGGCGGACGCGACCACGATGAGCGAGCCGGATCACCCGCTCCTGGCCGTGGACCTCTCGGAGGAACCCGGGCGGACGTTCAGGGTCCCGGCCCGATGGTTCCCCGACGTCTCGGCCAACCTCACCCTCGCCAACATGGACTTCGCGGAGTTCGCCGACGCCGTCGACGGATCGGGTACGTTTCGCGGCTTCGACGAGGACTGACGCGTCGTCGGCCGATCACGTCCGCCGGTGGGAACCCGCACCTCGCAGGCGAGAGACAGGCGGACGGCGCCGGCAAGGCGGCGGTCGGGTGTTCGTGGGGGGAGAGACGAACCCCGGGCGGGCGCCGGACCGTGCCGGGCACCGCGATCACGCCGGGGACGAACGGGAAGGCGCACCCGGGCGGCGGCGGACAGGGCGACCGCCCCGCACCGGGAAAGGGGTACGGGGCGGGGCGGTCGCGGAACCACGGGCCGGCGGCCGGGGGAAGGGCCGCGGGCGCGGTGGTCGAGTGCAGTCCCATGCGCTCGACACACCGCCTGCCCCCGAACCACACCCCCACACCCGGGCAGCCTCCAGAACCGCCGAAGAGCCGCCGGCGGGCATGGGCAGCCCGGCGGCACTGCCCCCGGAAGGGGACCTCCTGGGTGCGGGTTTCGTGCCGGACCGCTGATGATCGAGGTCGCGGAGACCCGCTCGTAGCCGACCTGCTCGACGACGTCGCCGTACACGGTCGTGGAGGCGACCACAGGAACGTGGGCGGGGTCCGCGTCCACCGGCCCGGCCCATGGGCGGATCAGCGCCAAGGAGGCTCCGATCAGCACATCCGGTAGACGATGCGGCACTCCACGTACCCGTCCTCCCGGGCGGGGAGCGAAATGACGATCACCACGACTCTCCCTGTGCGCGGCCGGTCCCTCCCCTGGACCGCCGGGTGGGCGCGTCAGCGACTGGAGTACGGCAGCAGGGCCATCTCCCGCGCGTTCTTGATGGCGGTGGCGAGGGCTCGCTGCTGCTGGACGGTGACGCGGGTGACGCGGCGGCTGCGGATCTTGCCGCGGTCGGAGACGAACTTCCGCAGCAGGTCGGTGTCCTTGTAGTCGACGTACGCAATCCCGGCGGCGTCGAGCGGGTTGGGGCGGGACTTGACGGGCTTGCGGGGGTCGGAACGTCGGGTCATGGCAGGGTCTCCTTTGCGGAAGGGTTTCCGTCACGGCCGGTCGGGCCAGGCCGTGAACGGGCTGTACGGGTGGGTCTCAGGCGGCGTCGAGGAGGGAGTCGAAGGCGGCGGGCAGGCGCTTCCACGCCTCGCGTCCCGGCGCGTACTCGGCGTCCGTCAGGAGGCAGGAGTCCAGGAGGCGCTCCAGTCCTTCGCGGTCGAGGCCGGGCGAGGTGAAGACGAGGTGCTGGCAGCAGTCTCCGTGCTCGGGGTGCCAGTCGAGCGCGGCCGCCGCCTTGCGGAGGGGAGGGACCATTTCCCAGGCGGCGTCGGGCAGGGAGGCCAGCCAGGGGCCGGCGCTCTCCACGCACAGTGCGCCGCCTGCGGCGTCCCAGGCGAGCAGGGTGTCGGGCCGGTCGGCGAGCCAGAACCGGCCACGGCTGCGGGCGGCGGCGCAGCACAGGTCTTCCAGGGCCGCATACAGCCGCTCGGGGTGGAACGGACGGTGGCGGCGCCAGACGAAGGTGGCCACTCCGGCCTCGTCCGCATCGTGCGGGAGCAGCGCGCACGCGGGGTGCTGGGCGGCCGCGGCCGCCTCGACGTCGAAGCCCGCGAACGCGGCCCGGGCGAGCTCGACGGAGTCCGCCGCCACGCGCCGCGCGGTGGGGTGCAGCTGCACGAGGAGGGCGCGGTCCTCTTCGTCGGCCCCGTCGTTGTCGACGAGGGCGAGGACGGGGGCGTACTCCAACTGGCGGGCCCAGGTGTCGCCGACGGTCCGCTGGTCGGTGGGGGCGGCGGCGAGACCGGCTTCGGCGAGGTCGTCGCTGTTGGCGAGATAGGGCAGGACGAGCGCGGGGTCCACCGCGGTGATCACGTTCGTCACGGCGAGCCGGTCTCCGCCGTGTCCGGCGATCACCTCGGCCATGGCCTTCGGCTCGACCGAGTCCCACAGCTCGACCACCGCGAGGCGGGTCAGGCCGCCGTCGGCCAGCCGCTCCAGCTCCGGGACGAGGTCCTCGCGCAGGGCGCAGCAGGCACAGTCGTTGACCAGCGGTGTCTCATCGCGGGAGACGGTGCCTTCGGCGTCACGGATCAGTCGCAGGACGCTGCCGTCGGGTGCCCCGGTCAGGTCGTGGTGGAGGGCGACGCTGTCGGGGACGGCCGCCAGGAGGCGGTCGACGACCTCGGTCCGGGCGTCGGAGTGCAGGCCGGCGACGATGACGACGGGCAGCTGGTGCTCGTGGCGCATCAGCGCGCTCCGTAGCGGCGCTGGAACTTCTCGACGCGGCCGGCGGTGTCGAGGACGCGGGCGGTGCCGGTGTAGAAGGGGTGGCTGGCGGAGGAGATCTCCACGTCGACGACGGGGTAGGTGTTCCCGTCCTCCCAGTCGATCGTCTTGTCGCTGGTCATGGTGGAGCGGGTGAGGAACGCGGTGCCGGAGGCGGAGTCGCGGAAGACGACGGGCGCGTAGGCGGGGTGGATTCCGGGCTTCATGGCAGGACCTTTCGGGGCGTGGGGGCGGAGGTGGCGTCCGGCGGGTGCGGCCGGGGTCAGCGCTCTTCGCGGAAGTCGACGTGGCGGCCGGCGACGGGGTCGTACTTGCGCAGGGTGAGGCGGTCCGGGTCGTTCCTGCGGTTCTTGCGGGTGACGTAGGTGAAACCGGTGCCCGCGGTGGAGCGGAGCTTGACGACGGGGCGGATCTCGTTGCGTGCCATGCCGCTAGTATATGACAATGATTTCCATTATCGATACGCCCCCAGGGCGGGAAAGGCGGCTGCCCCCATGTCGGCCCACTGCCAGCTGACCGGCGCCAAGCCGGGTTTCGGCAACAACATCTCCCACTCCCACCGGCGCACTTCGCGGCGCTTCGACCCGAACATCCAGCGCAAGCGCTACTGGCTGCCCAGCGAGGGGCGGCACGTCCGGCTGACGCTGAGCGCCCGGGCGATCAAGGCGGTGGACGCGATGGGGATCGAGGCCGCCGTGGCCCGGATCCGCGCACGGGGAGGGAAGGTCTGATGGCGAAGAAGAGCAAGATCGCGCAGAACGAGAAGCGCAAGGCGGTCGTGGAGCGGTACGCCGCCCGGCGGGCGGAGCTGAAGGAGATCGTCCGCCGCCCGTCCTCCACCGCGGCCGAGCGCGAGGCCGCCCGGGCGGAGTTGCACCGGCAGCCGCGCGACGCCAGCGCCACCCGCGTGCGCAACCGCGACAGCATGGACGGCCGCCCCCGCGGTTACCTGCGCAAGTTCGGGCTGTCCAGGGTCAACACCCGGCAGCAGGCACATGCCGGCTTCCTCCCGGGCGTGACCAAGTCCTCCTGGTAGGGGCCGACTTCACCGAAGCCCGACCAGCAGGCGACGCCCCTCGCATGGAGTCCACCAGCGTATTGAAAATGGATCCCATGAGCATTTAGGGTCGTCTCGTTCGCGTGCGGCGCCCTTCGGGCCCGCGAGGGGGGCCGGGGGTGCCGCACGCGAACTCCCGAAAGGCATCCCCGACATGCGATCCGGACCGGAGCGCCGCGCAAGGAGCGACGAGGCACGACCGGAGGGCGTGCCGAGCGTCCTCGCCGGCAACACCCCCGACGCCCACGGCGAACTCGCCGCACAACCGTCCCGCCGGCACCCGGAAGCGATCCCACTCCCGGTGTCCGTCCGGGCCGCCACGACGGGCCCGTACCCGATCGTCCAGCGCCTGACGGCCACCGGCCCCTCTCCCCCCGGCCGCGCCCGCCCCGTCGGGGGCGACGGGCGACCCGGCCATCATCCCGCGACAGGACCCGATCGCCTTGCGGCGGCCCCGGTGCGAGATGCGCGTCCCGCTCGCGCCGCCCCTGGAGATCGGCCTGCTCCCCTTCCTCCTCGATCCATGCGCAGCAGGGTCGGGGCCGGCCGTCTGGACGACCACCATGAGCGCGGTCCCGTCATGGCCGCGGTCGACCCCGCCGCCCTCCTGGGAGCTGCCACCCACGCGCACCGCGCGGCCCGGTCGCGGCCGGACGGCGGGTGGAGCGAACCGCCCACCGCGGCCGAGGCGGCAGTTCGGCAGATCGAGGCCGCCGACACGCTCCCCATGGCCACGTCGGGCGACTTCTCCACACAGGAGGGCGCGGCCGGCCTCGTACGACACCCCGACACCCGCGCCCGTATGGCCGCAGCCGGGGACACCTCCGGCTCGCCGACAGGTCGGATGCCGTCACCGACTGGCGGCCGGCCGGCCCCCACCTCGACGTCCGCGAGTCCGACCGACGGCCGGAACAGCCCGACACCCACGCCCGGGAAGCAGCTTCGGCGCGGCGCAGGACCCTCGCCCGCCGGCTCCGGGACGACTCCTACGGCGAGCGGCGCAGCGAGACCAGGTCCACCGGGCCGGGTCTCGCTGCGGAGCGCATCATGAGCCCCCCGACAGGGCGTTGATCACCGATGCCGAGCTGTCGCGCGGCCGCGCGGCCTGGAGCAAGCGGCCCGATCCCCTCCCCAGCCGCGCAGGGCGAAATTGATAATGACATCCATTTTCAGATAGCCTCTCGCCGTCACCGACCGAACCGAGGAGTCTCACGATGGCCGTCCCCAAGCGGAAGATGTCCCGCAGCAACACCCGCCACCGCCGCGCCCAGTGGAAGGCGACCACGCCCCAGCTGGTGCCGATCACCGTCGACGGCGTCGTGTACCGGGTCCCGCAGCGCCTGGTGAAGGCATACGAGCGCGGCCTGATCCAGCCGGAAGGCTGAGCGTTCATGGCACCCACCGACCGGCTGCCCGTGACCGTCTTCTCCGGGTTCCTGGGAGCCGGGAAGACCACGCTGCTCAACCACGTACTCGGCAACCGCGAAGGGCTGCGGGTCGCGGTCATCGTCAACGACATGAGCGAGGTCAACATCGACGCCGCGCTCGTGCGCGGCGGCGAGGCGACCCTGTCCCGTACCGAGGAGCGACTGGTCGAGATGACCAACGGGTGCATCTGCTGCACCCTGCGCGACGACCTTTTGGAGGAGGTCGACCGGCTCGCCCGCGAGGGCCGCTTCGACTACCTGCTCATCGAGTCCAGCGGCATCTCCGAACCCATGCCCGTCGCCGCCACATTCTCCTTCCCCCGCGACGACGGCGCCACCCTCGGAGACCTCGCCCGCCTCGACACCATGGTCACCGTCGTGGACGCTGCCGGCTTCCTTCCGGAGCTCGACGGCGGCGACGAACTCGTCGCTCGCGGCCTGGATCAGTACGAGGACGACGAGCGGACCGTCAGCGACCTCCTGATGGACCAGGTCGAGTTCGCGGACGTCATCGTCCTCAACAAGCTCGACCTGGTCGGGCCCGAAGAGGCGCGCCGGCTCCGCGCCACGCTGTCCCGGCTCAACCCTGAGGCGCGGATCGTCCCCGCCGTACGCGGACAGGTCCCTCCGCAGCAGCTGCTGGGCACCGGCCTGTTCGATGTGGAGAAGGCCCAGCAGGCACCCGGCTGGGTGAAGGAGCTCAACGGCGACCACGTACCAGAGACCGAGGAGTACGGCATCTCCTCGGTCGTCTTCCGCTCCGGCCTCCCCTTCCACCCCTCGCGGCTGTGGACGTTCATCACCAAGGAACTCGACAGCGGAACGTTCGGACGCATCCTGCGCTCCAAGGGGTTCTTCTGGCTCGCCAGCCGGCCCCGCGTGACCGGACTGTGGTCCCAGGCCGGCGCCGTCGCCCGGTTCGAACCGTCCGGCGCCCGCGGCCCGGAGACCACGCAGGGCCAGGAACTGGTCTTCATCGGCACCGGCCTGCGCGCCGACGCGCTCCGCGCGGCCCTCGACGCCTGCCTCCTCGTGCCGGACGAGACCGTGCCCGCCGAAAACGACTTCCCCGCCTGGGAGACGTACGGCATCGAGGACGCCTGCGAACACGAGCACGCGGCCTGACACACAGAGCCCCACGCGCTCCGGGCCGGACGGTGGTCGCAGCCACGGCACCGTCCGGCCCGGCCCCGTACCAGTCGCAGAGCCACGGGGTCGACCCAAGGGGCTCGCGCGCCTCCTCTCCCGTGGGCCGATGTCGGAGCCCGTACGACGGACGCCGCCCTGCCGCCGAGGAGTGCACGCACGAGCAAGCCATCGGCCGCCGCCGGTGTCCCGGAGGAGTTGCGACGGAACCTGGGCGTGCCGGATGCCGTCATGGTCGGCGTGGCGTCGATGATCGGCGCCGGAATCTTCGCCGCACTCTCCCCGGCCGCGCGCCACCGGGGTCCATCCCCGCGCGAGCGGGGAGCAGGAGTCCGGCATCCTCGCCTCCGCACCGGCCACGGGTTCATCCCCGCGCGAGCGGGGAGCAGCACATGGACCGCCCCGACACGGAGGACGGGACGGGTTCATCCCCGCGCGAGCGGGGAGCAGTCCGCGCTCCTCGCCCCGCCGCCCGTGTGGGCGGGTTCATCCCCGCGCGAGCGGGGAGCAGAACGCTCGCGCGGGCGGGGAGCCGGGCGCGACGGGTTCATCCCCGCGCGAGCGGGGAGCAGTTGATCAGGTTGCCGTCCTGGCCGACGATGATGGGTTCATCCCCGCGCGAGCGGGGAGCAGTCGGCGTCTCGCTCGACGGCGGCGATGTAGTTGGGTTCATCCCCGCGCGAGCGGGGAGCAGTCGTCCCCGCCGCCGGGGTACTGGCCGATGCCGGGTTCATCCCCGCGCGAGCGGGGAGCAGTCTTCCTGGCCAGCAGTTCTACCCGACACCAACCCCCTCCCAAGCAACTTTCACCGAAACAGACAAACCACCCACCCTCCACGAAGACCCCGAGCAGCCCCCTGTCGACCCCGTGCCGCCCCGGGTTCCCCAGGGGCCTGAAGCACGTCGCCGGCCGTTCGCTGGAGCTCTCGGTGGGCGGTGCCGGGTCCGGCGGCGCGGGTGATCGCTTCGCGGACGTTCAGGTGCTCACCGTCACGGCCGGCCTCGGCGCGCAGGAAGTCGGCGCGCACGGTCGGGAGGCCGGTGAGCGGGCGGGGGAACACCCGGATGGCCCGCTCCCGGGGCCGGGAAGCAGTCTTCGCGGCCTTGCGCAGCCCGACCGCACCGGCCAAACGCCTGACAACCGTGCTGGAGACGCCCCTGCCGCAGGCTCGGGTGGCACACCGAAGAATCGGCGCACAGTCCCCCTTTCACCGAGCAGGGCGCACTGTTGATTCAGCTCGGTCCAACGGTCGGCCGTCGCGTAGACCGTCGCCCCGGCGGGCATCCCCCTCAGCAGGCCCTGACGGGCTCGGTGAGGGGGATGCGTGATGGATGTGGCCGGTGGTTGGCCCGAGGTGGTGCCCGGGCTCGTGCTGGTGGTGCTGTCGGTGGGGGTGCTGGTGCGCTTCTGGCGGGTGGAGGAGCAGGACTGGCAAGAGCTCGCGGCGAGCGCGGGGCCGGTCCGGCCTTCGAGCGCGGGCCTGTCGGTGTACGAGATCGCCTATCTGGAGAACAGGCACCGCGCCGACTCCGTCGGGCTGGTGGCTTTGGTCCGGATGCACGAGCAGCAGCGGGTTCGACTCCTCGACAAGAAATACAACGCCTATCACTACCAGGTCACCGACCCGGTGCCGCGCGACGAGGTGGAGGCCGTTGTCCTCGGCATGCTCGCCGAGAGTGAGGGCCGTGTCCCCGCCGCCCTCGACATCGAGCGCCGGCATCCCGACCTGCTCAAGGACCTGCACCGGCAGCTCGTCGTGGACGGGTTCCTGCGCGAGCGCGGTCTGCCCGCCGGCCTCGCCTCCGACGCTCCGCAGACCACCGAGTGGAGGGCAGGACGGGCCCGGGCGCGCCGCCGTCATGCCTTCCTGCTGGCCGCGCTCCTGATGGCGGGGGGCGCGACGGCGCTGCTCTTCGGTGCCTGGGCGCCGCTCGCGCTCCAGGTCGTCGTCCTTCTGGCCCTGGCCGTCTGGAGGAAACGCACGCAGATCCCTCAGGGCTGGGGGGCCACCCGAGCCTGCGAGGACGCGGTGCGTGTCGCCCGCGCCGCACGGCCGACGGCGAAGGAGGACGCGCTGCTCCGGCGTGTCGCGTTCGGCGGACTGGGGGACCTGCCGAAAGGGCACGCACTCCTCCCGTGCCCGCGACCGCCGGACCCGCCCCGGGAAGAACCGCGAGAGGAGCCGCCCCGCTTCATCAACTTCGATCCGCCCGGTCTGGGAGGCTTGTGACCCGCCTCCGCCCAGCGTCCCGGCTGGGGCGTCGTGGTCGGCTGCCGGCCGGGAAGTGCGACGACTGCAAGGCGTGGAAGGAGTCCGGTGCTCGGGGAGTTCCGCCGGCGCTTCCCGGAGGCGGCGCCGACGCCTGAGGACGTACTCCAGGAGGTCCCCTGGCCGGCCGGCCGACGAGAGACGTGATCCGGCGTGGCCACGGACGCGCCTACGGCTCGCTGGAGCAGGAGGTCTCGGTCCAGGTCGCCCGGAGGTCACGGCAGACAAGGGTGAGCGTGCCGTCCCAGCAGGCGATCTCGTGGCTGCAACCGTCCCCGTGCGGCAGGATCTCGTCGAGCATCACGGCCCCGAGGTCCGTTCCTCGGGCCTCGTCAGCGGAATCGACGAGGAAACCGGACACGCCCGTGTAGCGGATCAGCAGGTCTTCGTCGTGCTTCCAGCAGTTGTGCCGGAACTCGACCTCCATCTCCCCGCCGACGGCGCCCCGGACGGCCCGAAGCGTCAGGTCCTTCACACAGCGCTTGCTCCGGAAGTCGTAGTGCTCCGCGTCAGTGGCGAAGGCCCGGGCCCCGGGCGGCAGATCACCGGCGATCGACGGCAGACGCTCCAGGTAGGGAGCCGGGTCCAGGACTCCTGACAGGTCCCCGACCTGCGCGTCGAGATGGACGTACTCCATCGGCTTCCCCCTCCATGACTTCCTCCGGACCGACGGATCGTCTCACAGGCTCAGCGATCGGGATGACGTCGTGGACCACCCGTCTCCTCGACCACGACCACGACATCGACATCGACATCGACCACGGCCTCTGCCGCGACCACGGCCTCTGCCTCTGCCTCTGCCTCACCCGGCCGGACGCCACCGGAACCAGTAGTCCGGGCCCTCGGCCCGGTAGCGGGCCCCGGCGCCGAAGCGCACCTCGCCCACCAGGCGCCTCGCGTCGTCCGGCGCCTGGCGGTACCGCGCGAGCAGCAGGGACAGTTCGTCGTAGCGGGCGTCGACCCCGCCCCGTCCCGGGTGGGTCTCCAGCTCCGCGCTCCCGGCCCCGTGGCGTTCGTTCCACCTGGCGAAGATCGCCCACTGCTCGCGCTCCAGCTCCACCGCCGCGTCGTTCGCGGGCCAGACGCGGTACGCGTCGGCCTCGTCGGTGTCGTCCCAGTCGTCGCCCTGGAAGTAATGCGGCCCGCCGCCGATGTCGCCGAGGCCGGCGCGCGGCCCGCCGTGCCCCTCCGACTCGACGTACACGCGCTCGAAGCCGTCCGCGATCAGCCGCGCTTCGTCCCCGGTCTCGGCCACACGCGCAGGCTACCGGCGAGCGGCTTCGGCATCCGTGGTCGCCGTCCACGGAGGAAGTACGGTGGACGACGCAGGCATTCGGCCGGGCTCCCCGGTGGCGAGGCGTGCCGGACCGCTTGATCGGTGCGGGCGCCGAACGGCTTCGCGCCACCGCCCTCGCCTGGGCCGGTAGCGTCTCGGAGACGGGCGGCGAGGTCTCTGCCGACGGCGCGATCGGACTTCCCGAGCGCCTGTCGGTCCTGGCCGGAAGACGTGCGGAGAGAGAACTGAGCCTGTACTGCTGTTACTTCGCACCCCGAGCTCACCCCAGCGACGAGAGGACGTGCCGATGGGAAGGGACGACAGCGGCGGCGAGGCCGTTCCGTACGTGCGGTTTCAGTCTCCGCACCGGAACAGCCGGGGTCACTTCACCGGTGTCTTCGGGCTCGTCAACAATCTGGCGCGGGAGGGGAGGCTCTCGGACGAAGAGGAGTCGTTCCGTCTCCGCAACAACCGTTGGTACGACGCCGCGTACACCGACCCCTCGACCGTCGACCCCCACGTCTACGACGACGGGATCAACCCCGGTGCCGCGGCATGGTTCAAACCGTCGGCCACCCATCTCCTCGCCCGGGTCCCCGGTTATCTGGACATCCTGTCCGCGCACGGCGTCGACTGCCTGGCCCTTCGGTCCGCGGACCCGGGGCGGGTCGTCTACGAGGACGACGTCCAGGTCGTGGTGGTGCCGTACGCGCGGGACGCCACCGTCCTCCACGAGAGCACCGGCGCCCACGAGTGACGCGGTGCGCGGCCGGATCGGACGCCGGGCTCCGGGCCCGTCGCGATGGCCCCACGGGCGGCGCGCGGGGTCGGCGCGTGCCGGGTCAGTCGAGGCAGAACTCGTTGCCCTCGATGTCCCGCATCGCGATGCAGGACTCGTTCTCCCCGTCGGCGTACAGCGTGTAGTCGTGTACCGCTCCGAGCGCCACCAGGCGCGCGCACTCGGCCTCCAGCACGGCCAGGCGCTCGGCGCCCACGAGGCCGGTGCCGGCCCGCACGTCGAGGTGCACCCGGTTCTTGGCGACCTTGCCCTCGGGCACCCGCTGGAAGAACAGCCGCGGCTCACCGTCCACCGGCTTGGTCGAGGCCCAGTCCGCTCCCCGCCTCCCCGGCTCCGTGCGGTCGAACGCGTCCCAGGAGTCGAACCCCCGCGGCGGCGGGGGCGCCTCGTAGCCCAGCACGGCGCACCAGAAGCGGGCCACGCGCTCGGGTTCCGCACAGTCGAAAGTGATTTGGACCGTCTTGATCAACGACATCGGGTCATCATAGGACGCGCTCCGATCCGTTCCCGGGAATATCCGCACCGGCCGGAGCGCGGTGACCGTTCCCACCGGTCCGCCTTCCCCCCCGGGGGAATCCGACGCGGGTGGCGCCTCACCGCACGCCCGCCTGTGGAGTCGATCACGGTTCGTTCCGCCCCCGGTCCGCGTGGGGAATCATGACCGGATGGGCACCCGCTTCCTCGGCATCGCCGGCCTCGCCGCACTCGACGAAGTCCCCACCGTGGCCGTCGTGGTGGACGTCATGCGGGCCTACACCGTGGCCGCGTGGGCCTTCGCCAGGGGAGCGGAGAAGATCGTCCTCGCCGAGTCCCTCGACGACGCGCGGGCCCTCAAGGCGCGTCACCCGGAGTGGGTGGCGCTCAAGGACGGGCCGCCCGCGCCCGGGTTCGACCTCGTCAACTCGCCGGGGCTGCTGCGCTCCGCCGGCCTCGGCGGGCGGACCGTCGTCCAGAAGACCACGGCGGGCACCGTCGGCGCCCTCGCCGTCAAGGACGCGGATCTGGTGCTGTGCGCCGGGTTCGTGGTGGCGGAGGCGACGGCCCGAATCCTGCGGGACCGGGCGGGCGGCTCCGTCACCTTCGTGGTCACCGGCGAGGACGGGACGGCGGACGAGGACCTGTCCTGCGCCGAGTACATCGCCGGAAGGGCCGCCGGGAGCGGTGCGGACGCCGCCCCGTTCCTCCGCCGCGCCCGCCTGTCGCGGGCCGCCGGCGAGCTGGCGGACGGGGTGCGGGAGGGCGCCCACCCCGACGACGTCGCCCTCTGCCTGGAGCTCGACCGCTTCCCGTTCGCCATGGTGGCGAGCCCGGAGGACTCGCTCATGGTGCTGCGACCGCATCCGGCGCGCTGACGCCCCGCCTCCCCTCCCCCGGAGGCCCCAGCCCCGCCTCCCTCGAAGACACCGGGTTCCCGGGTTCGCGGCTCCCCGGGTTCCTTCAGAGCGCCTCGATCCCTCCGGATCCTCCGAGCGCCCCTCTCCCTCTGCGCCCTCCGATTCCTCCGATTCCTCTGCGGCCTCCGCGCCCTCCGCATCCCCGGAGCCCCCGCCCCCTCAAGTTCATGTTTGTGAACACCAATCACGTACCCGCATATTGACGCACCCTCACCACGCCCCTAGCGTCGCCCCCATCCGGAGAAAGCGCTTTCCCCCGTGTCCGAGCCGCCTCCCCCACCAGGAGACACCGATGCGCACCCGCACCCCCTCCCTCGCCGTGAGCGTGGGTCTCGTCGCCGGCACCCTCGCCGCGCTGTCCGCCGCCGGCGGGGCCCAGGCCGCGACGGCCCGGTACGAGGCCGAGGCCTCGCCCGCCGTCTGTACCGGCACGATCGACTCCGACTGGACCGGGTTCTCCGGCAGCGGGTTCTGCAACGGCACCAACGCCGTCGGCGCGTCCGCGCAGTTCACGGTGGTGGCGCCCACCGCCGGAACGGCGACGCTCACCGTGCGGTTCGCCAACGGGACGACGACGGCACGCCCCGCCGACCTGCTCGTCAACGGGACGACCGTGGCGGCCGGCGCGGCCTTCGGATCCACCGGAACCTGGACCGGGTGGACGTCGAAGGCGTTCACCGTGCCGGTCGCGGCCGGCACCAACACCGTGCGGCTCAGCCCGACGAGCGCCGCGGGGCTCGCCAACATCGACCACGTCGAGCTCGCCACCGCCGACTCCCCCGCCCCCTCGGGCCCCGCCCTCTACGTGTCGCCCACCGGGACCGCGGGCGCCTCCGGGACCCTGGCGGACCCGACGACGCTCGCCTCCGCGATCACCCGGGTCGGCGCGGGGGGCACCGTCTACCTGCGCGGCGGCACGTACGCGCACGCCCAGACGGTGACCGTCGCGGCGGGCAACAACGGCACCTCGGCCGCCCGCAAGACCATCGCCGCCTACCCGGGCGAGACGCCGGTCCTCGACTTCTCCGCGATGGCGGAGTCCTCGTCGAACCGGGGGCTCGCGCTGAACGGCGACTTCTGGCACGTGAAGGGCCTGATCGTCCAGCGGGCCGGAGACAACGGCATCTACGTCGGCGGCAGCGACAACGTCATCGAGCGCACGGTCACCCGCTTCAACCGGGACACCGGCCTCCAGCTGGGGCGGATCGCCTCCGGCACCCCGCGCGACCGGTGGCCGGCCCGCAACCTCATGGTGAGCGTCGAGTCGCACGACAACGCCGACGCGGCCGGCGAGAACGCCGACGGCTTCGCCGCCAAGCTGACCAC
This sequence comes from Streptomyces omiyaensis, assembly GCF_014650895.1. GTDB lineage: Bacteria > Actinomycetota > Actinomycetes > Streptomycetales > Streptomycetaceae > Streptomyces > Streptomyces omiyaensis. The sequence goes on along the minus strand of NZ_BMVV01000033.1, from coordinate 46,592 downwards.
CGGACCCGGCAACGTCTTCCGGTACGCGGTCGCCCACCACAACATCGACGACGGCTGGGACCTCTACACCAAGCCGGACACGGGCGCGATCGACCCGGTGACGGTCGAGTACTCCCTCGCGTACACCAACGGCACCCTCTCCGACGGCACCGTGAACGCCAACGGCGACCGCAACGGCTACAAGCTCGGCGGGGAGTCCATCGCCGTCGACCACGTCGTGCGGCGCAGCATCGCCTACCGCAACGGCAAGCACGGCTTCACGTACAACAGCAACCCGGGTTCGCTGAAGGTCTCCGAGAACGTCTCGGTCGACAACGCGCAGCGCAACTACACCTTCGAGGCGGGCACGTCGGTCTTCCGGGGCAACACGTCCTGCCGGAGCACGAGTTCCGGCACCAACGACAAGCTCGTGGGCGACGTCGACGCCACGAACCAGTTCTGGTCCGGTACGAACGGTTCGCGCTGCGCGTCCTATGCCGGCGCGCTCGGCTGGGCGTTCGCGTCGGACGGCGCGCTCGCCGTCACCTTCGGGGGCCGGCCCGTCACCTGGTGATCCGGGCCCGGCAGGACCGCGCGCCCGTGCCGTCGGGCGCGGGCGCGCAGCTTCCTGCCCAGGGCGTACGCGGCCCGCAGGTCGTCGCCGTCGTAGCCGGCGGCGGCCAGGGCGCGGAGCCCCGGTCGCGCGTTGACGGCGACGGTGTGGCGCAGGGCGGAGAAGAGGGGCACGTCGGAGCCGGAGTCGCCGTAGGCGACGCAGGAGTCACGGTCGAGGCCGAGGGCGGCGCGGAGCCGGTCGACGGCGGTCACCTTGTCCTCGGGGACGAGGATCCGGGCGGGGTCGGGCGCGGACCGGAAGGGCGGCGGGGGGAAGCCGGAGGCCACCACGTCGTCGACGCCGAGGTCCCGCAGCCGGCCGGCGAAGAAGTCCGGCGACATGGTGACGACGACGGCCCGGTCGCCCCGGCCCCGGATGTCCGCGAGGACGTCCGCGAGCCCGCCGATCCACGGGGCCCCGTCGAAGGCCTCGGCGACGACGGCCGGGGTCAGCCCGCGCCAGAGTCCGTACAGGGCGGCGGCGAAGCCCCGGGTGTCGATGACCCCGGCGGCGAACTCGGCTTCCAGGGAACGCAGTTCGTCCAGGCAGCCGAGGCGCGCGGCGATCTCCAGGGAGGCCGAGGTGTCCCTCAGCAGCGTGCCGTCCATGTCGAAGACGTGCAGCAGCCGTCCGCCCATCTCCGTCCTCCTCCCGGTCCCGAGGAGGTCAGCGTACGGTGCGCGCCCTGCGGACAGAGCGGGCGGACCGCGGCGGCGGGACGGCGGGCGCTCAGCTGCCGAAGCCGAGGCCGAGGCGGTCGAGGGTGCGCAGCCACAGGTCGCGGCGGCCCTCGTTGCGGTCGGACCTGCCGAGCGACCGCTGGGTGATGCCGATGCCGATCGCGCGGACGGGCTCGGGCGGGAAGGGCAGCGGCTTGCGGCGGACGAGTGCGAGGGAGGTGCGCTCGGTGCGGGCGCCGGCCAGCAGGTCGAGCATCACCTCGGCGCCGAAGCGGGTGGCGCCGACGCCGAGGCCGGTGTAGCCGGCCGCGTAGGCGACCTTGCCGCGGTGACTCGTGTCGAAGAAGACGCAGAACCGGGTGCTCGTGTCGATCGCCCCGCCCCAGGCGTGGCTGAAGCGGATCCCCTCCAGCTGGGGGAAGGTCGTGAAGAAGGTGCGGGCCAGGGTCGCGAAGGTCTCGGGACGCCGGTCGCGGTCGGCGCTGACGCGGCCGGCGTAGTCGTAGACGACGTCGTAGCCGCCCCACAGGATGCGGTGGTCGGCGGAGATCCGCGCGTAGGTGAAGTGGTGGGCGGGGTCGGACCAGCCCTGGCGGTTCCTCCAGCCGACGGCGGCGAGCTGTTCCCCGCTCAGCGGCTCCGTCATCAGCGCGTAGTCGTAGACGGGGACGGTGTAGAGGCGGTGGCGGCGCAGCAGCGACGGGTAGGCGTTGGTGGCGAGGGCGACGTGGCGGGCGGTGACGCGGCCGTAGGGGGTGCGGACGGCGACGACGGCTCCGTGCTCGTCGAGGGAGAGGCCGGGGGTGTGCTCGTGGATGCGGACCCCGAGGCCGAGGCAGGCCCGCTTGAGGCCCCAGGCGAGGCGGGCCGGGTTGACCATCGCCGTGTCGCTCTTGTTCCACACGCCGCCGAGGAAGGTCGGCGAGTCGATCTCGGCGCGGACGGCGTCGGCGTCGAGGAGGGCGGTGTCGGCGCCGTACCGGGCGGCGGCCTCGGCCTCCTCGGCGAGCCACGCGACCTGGTGGGGCTCGGTGGCGACGGTGAGGGAGCCGGTCCGCTCCCAGTCGCAGTCGATGCCGTACCGCCCGATGGCGTCCTCCACGGCCCGGAGGTTCTCCCGGCCGAGGCGTTCGAGGGTGTCGATCTCGTCGGGCCAGCGGTCCAGGCCGTTGCCGAGGCCGTGGGTGAGGCTGGACTCGCAGAAGCCGCCGTTGCGGCCGGAGGCGGCGTGGCCGATCTCGTCGCCCTCGATGAGGACGACGTCGGCGGAGGGGTCGCGCTCCTTGGCGACGAGCGCGGTCCACAGGCCGGTGTAGCCGCCGCCGACGACGAGGAGGTCGCAGGTGGTGCCCCCGACGAGGGCGGGGGTGGCCCGGGGGCGGCGGGGGTCGTCGAGCCAGAACGGCGTCGTGGCGGCGTCCCGCAGCGAGGTCAGGTGGTCCATGGGGGTGTCCTTCGGATCGCGGAGGAGCCCGGTCGCGGGGCTCCTTCCGAGGTGCCGCCCATGAGACCCGGCCGCCGGGGACAAGGTCAATGGTGTTGACATAAGGATCGCCGGAGGCCCCGCGCGGAGCGGTCCCCGTCCGGGCCGCACGCCCCGGACGGGGACTCGCCCCGGACCCCACGCCTCCGCACGGAACCAGCCCCGGGGCGCACACCCCCGCCCCCGCCCCCGCCGCCGCCCGTGACCGCTCCCGGGCCGCACGCCCCCGGCGCGGGACCGGTCCCGCGCCGGGACGACTCAGCCCCGCGGGTCCCAGCGGTCGAGGAGCCCCTCCGCGAGGGAGCGGGCGCCGGGGTCGTACCGCTCCGAGAGCGTGCGGAAGGTCCGTTCGGCGGCTTCCGCCGGCCACTCCTCCGGGAGGTGCTCGGCGGGCAGGTAGGGGTCGCGGCGGACGAGCTCCAGCCAGTCGGTGTGGAGCAGCAGCTGGCGGCCGAGGTCGTCGCGCGCGTCGGCGGAGGCGGGCCCGTCGTCGCCCCAGCGGGCGAGGAAGGCGCGGTAGTCGGCGGCGATGGCGTCGAGGTCGAAGGCGGTACGGAGCAGGGAGCCGGCCTCGGTGGGCGCGGCGGCCTGCCCCTGGAAGGCCCTGATACGGTCGCCGAGCCCGAGCTCCGCCGCGATCGGCGCGACGTCGACGCGGCCGGGAGCCGCCCACAGGCCGCTCTGGAGCGGGCCGAAGCCGGCCCAGACGAGCCGGGAGCGCAGGTCGTGGCGCTCCCGGCGCCAGGACTCGGGGAGCGAGAAGCCGACGAGGGTCCAGGTGCCGTCCCAGGCGCGGTTGACGGCGCCGGCGCGCCGGACGCGCTCCTCGCCGTCGGCGAGGACGGCGGCGGCCCGGTCGGTGAGCGAGAAGTACATCCGGCGGCCGCGCCGGTGACGGTCCAGCAGCCCCCGCCCGACCATGCGGGTCAGGGTGGAGCGGACGGCGTCCTCGCCGACGTCGGCGCGGGCGAGGGCGTCGATGACGCTCGCCGAGGAGAGCGCGGTGCCGGTGCCGAGCACGTGGATGCCGAAGAAGCTCAGCATCAGGGACTGGGGGCGGGGCGCGGAGCCGCGTTCGCCGGCGTCGGGCTCGGCTGCCGGGGTGCGCTGCGGGGCGGAGGGGGTCACGGGGACAGCGTAGGCGGGCCGATCATCCGGGGATCCCGCTCCGGGTCCGTCCCGGGGTTCCCTCCGGCACGCACATTCGGCAGTTTGTTGACGACAAACAGAATGTTGCCTAGCTTTGGCCCCGCCGGAGGGCTGCGAGGCGGGATCCCGCGCCCCGCCCCCGGCGTTCCTCGACCCACGGGAAGGACCCGTCCATGACTTCTCCCCAGGTGAACCCGGTGGACCTCACCGGCAAGGTGGCCGTCGTCACCGGCAGCGGCCGCGGTCTCGGCCTCGCCTACGCCCGCTCGCTCGCCTCCGCCGGCGCCGCCGTCGTGATCAACGACGTCGACGCCGGGGCCGCCGACGCGGCCGTGAAGGAGATCACCGGCGCGGGCGGCCGGGCCGTCGCCGAGGTGGTGCCGGTCGGCACGGCCGAGGCCGCCGAGGCGCTCGTCGCCCGGGCCGTCGACAGCTTCGGCCGGATCGACACGATGGTCACCAACGCGGGCGTGCTCCGCGACCGGGTGCTGTGGAAGATGACCGACGACGACTTCGACACCGTCGTCCGGGTGCACCTGCGCGCCACCTTCACCTGCGTCCGCGCCGCCGTGGAGCGCATGCGCGAGCAGGGCGACGGCGGCCGGATCGTCGTCGCCGGCTCCCCCGCCGGGCAGCGCGGCAACTTCGGCCAGACCAACTACGCCGCCGCCAAGGCCGGCATCGCCGCCATGGTCCGCACCTGGGCGATGGAGCTGGACCGCGCGGGCATCACGGCCAACGCGGTCATCCCGGTCGCCGCCACGGCCATGACGAAGACGATCCCGGCCTTCGCCCCGCACGTCGAGGCGCTGGAGCAGCACGGCACGCCGTTCCCGGACGGCCTGCGCAAGGGCGAGGGCTTCGGCACGCCCGAGGACGCCGCCGGGCTGGTCGCCTTCCTCGCCTCGGACGCCTCCGCCGGCGTCACCGGCCAGTGCATCGGCATCGGCGGGGACAAGCTCGCCCTCTGGTCGCACCCGCGGGAGATCGCGGTGGCGTACGCGGACGGCGGCTGGAGCGCGGACGCGATCGCCGCCGCCTGGCCCGTCTCCGTCGGCCGCGCCCCGGAGACCTACGGCATCCCCGCCCCGGTCCTGTGAGCGGGGGCGTGATGGACCTCGACGCGCTCGTCGCCATCGACATGCACGCCCACGCGGAGGTCTCCGCGAAGGGCGGGGCGTCGCTCTCCTCCGAGCTGGACGCCGCCGCGGGCGCGTACTTCAAGGCGGAGCACCGGCACCCGACGCTCCCGGAGATCGCCGCGTACTACCGCGAGCGGTCGATGGCGTGCGTGGTCTTCACGGTGGACGCCGAGTCCGCCACCGGGACCCCGCCGGTGCCGAACGAGGAGATCGCCGAGGCGGCCGCCGAGAACCCGGACGTGATCATCCCCTTCGCGGGCGTCGACCCGCACAAGGGGAAGGCGGCGGTCCGTCAGATCCGGCGTCTCGTCGAGGAGTTCGGGGTGAAGGGCTTCAAGTTCCACCCGAACCTCCAGGCGTTCCACCCCGACGACCGGATGGCCTACCCGCTGTACGGGGCCATCGAGGACGCCGGAGCGATCGCGGTCTTCCACACCGGGCAGACCGGCATCGGCGCGGGCGCCCCGGGCGGCGGCGGGATCCGGCTCAAGTACGCGAACCCGATGCTCGTGGACGACGTCGCCGCGGACTTCCCCGGCATGCGGATCGTGCTCGCCCATCCGTCCTTCCCGTGGCAGGACGAGGCGCTGGCGGTCGCCACCCACAAGCCGAACGTGTACATCGACCTGTCCGGCTGGTCCCCGAAGTACTTCCCGCCGCAGCTCGTCCACTACGCGAACAGCCTGCTCCGGGACAAGGTCCTCTTCGGCTCGGACTACCCGCTGCTGACCCCGGACCGCTGGCTCGCGGACTTCGCCGCCCTGCCGCTCAAGGACGAGGTCCGGCCGAAGATCCTGAAGGACAACGCGGCCCGGCTGCTCGGACTCACCACCACCTGAGGGAGGCGCCATGCGCAACCAGGGCATCGGGTCCTGGCCCGCCCGCCGCAACCGTAGGTCTCCCCGCCGCACCGCCCTCCTCCACGAGGGACGCTCACTGGACTACGCGGCGCTCCACGAGCGCTCCACCCGCCTCGCCCACGCCCTGCGGGGCGCGGGCGTGGGGCGCGGGGACCGGGTCGCCTTCCTGGGCCCGAACCATCCCGCGTACCTGGAGACGCTCTTCGCCGCCGGGATCCTCGGGGCGGTCTTCGTGCCGCTCAACAACCGCCTCGCCCTGGCCGAGCTGGCCTTCCAGCTGACCGACTCCGGCTGCCGGGTGCTGGTGCACGCCCGGCAGCCGGACGGCAAGGCCGCCGAACTGGCCGCGTCCGCCGGGCTCGCCACCCTCCTCTCCGTCGAGGGCGAGGGGCCGGGCCCGGCGTACGAGGAGCTGCTCGCGGTCTCGCCCACGGAGGAGATCGACGAGGAGGTGGGCCACGACGACGTCTGTCTCATCATGTACACCTCGGGCACCACGGGCCGGGCCAAGGGCGCCGTCCTCACCCACGGCAACATCGTCTGGAACAGCCTCAACGTCGTCGTGGACACCGACATCGCCGGTGACGAGGTCGCCCTCGTGAGCGCCCCGCTCTTCCACGCCGGCGCCCTCAGCATGAGCTGCCTGCCGACGCTCCTCAAGGGCGGCACCGTGCTCCTGGAGACGGCCTTCGACGCGGAGCGGGCCCTTCGCCTGATCGGACTCCACGGCGTCACCGCGCTGTTCGGCGTGCCGACGATGTACGACGCGATGGCGGCGGCCCCCGGCTGGCGGGAGGCGGACCTGAGCAGCCTGCGCCTCCTGCTGTGCGGCGGCGCGCCCGTCCCGACCCGGACCGCGCGGACGTACCTGGAGCGGGGGCTCGCCTTCGTCCAGGGGTACGGGATGACGGAGGCGTCGCCCGGCGCCCTGGTCCTGGACCGCGCCGACTCGGTCCGCAAGGCCGGCTCGGCGGGGGTGCCGCACTTCTTCACCGACGTGCGGGTGCTCCGCCCGGACGGCACGGAGACCGCGGCCGGCGAGAAGGGCGAGGTCGTCGTGGCGGGGCCGAACGTGACGCCGGGCTACTGGAACCTGCCGGAGGCGACCGCCGCGGCCTTCCTCGACGGCGGGCGCTTCCGCTCCGGGGACGTCGCCACCGTCGACGCCGACGGCTACGTCACGCTCGTCGACCGCCTCAAGGACATGATCGTCTCGGGTGGGGAGAACGTCTACCCGGCCGAGATCGAGGACGCCCTGCTCCGCCATCCCGGGGTCGCCGAGGCCGCCGTCATCGGCGTGCCCGACGCCCGCTGGGGAGAGGTCGGCCGCGCGGTCGTCGTGCCGCGCCCCGGCTGCTCGCCGACCGCCGAGGAGCTCCGCGCCCACCTGGAGGGCCTGCTGGCCCGCTACAAGCTCCCGCGGAGTTTCGTCCTCGTCCCCGAACTGCCCCGCAACGCCACGGGAAAGCTGCTGAAGGACCCCCTCCGGGCCCGTCACGGCGGCGACCCCGCCCCCTGACCGCACGCCCCCGTCCCCGGCCCACCGGCCTCCCGCCGACCTCCTGGAGAAACCCATGTCCCTCACCGTCCACGGCATCGACGAGATCCGTGCCCTCGCCGGCACCGACCTCGGCCACAGCTCCTGGGTCGAGATCGCCCAGCCGCGCGTGGACACCTTCGCCGACGCCACCGGCGACCACCAGTGGATCCACGTCGACGAGGAGCGGGCCGCCGCCGGTCCCTTCGGCGGCACCATCGCGCACGGCTACCTGACCCTCTCCCTCCTCATCCCCATGTGGAGCGAACTCCTGCGGGTGGAGGGCGTGTCGATGGCCGTCAACTACGGCCTGAACAGGGTCCGCTTCCCCTGCCCGGTCCGCGTCGGCTCGAAGATCCGCACGCACGGCCGGATCGCCGCGGTCGAGGACGTCCGCGGCGGCGTCGAGGTCGTCGCCGACCTCACCGTCGAGATCGACGGCGCCGACAAGCCGGCCTGCGCGGCCCAGGCGGTCTACCGCTTCCTCGCCTGACCACGGACGACCTCCCGGCCCGGCCCGCACGCGGCGGAGGGGCGGGCGCCGATCGGCGCCCGCCCCTCCGCCCTGTCCGCGTGCACCCCGCCCCTCCGCCCTGTCCGCGTGCGCCCGCCGGCCCGGCTCAGCGGTCCCGCCGCCCGCCGCCCGCGCCGTCCGGGTGGAGGGTCTCCAGGGCCGTCAGCATGAGTTCGAGGGCGAAGGGGTAGCCGCTGCCGCTCATGTCGGCGGCGAGGAGGGGGTAGGTGGCGGCGACGTGGGGGTGGGTGGCGGCGGGGAGCGGCCCGTAGGCCTGCCGCCAGACCTCGGCGTCGGCCTCCGCCGCGGCCGGCGGCAGCGCGGCCGCGGCCGCGTCCTGGGCCGCGAAGGCGAGCGCCTGGTCGGCGAAGGAGTGGTAGATCCGGACGGCCAGCGGGTCGGGGAAGCCGCCGTCCCGGAGGATGCCCAGGATCGTCTCGACCGCCCGCGTCTCGTGGATGCGGCCGGTGGTGCGGTGCGCGACGAGCAGGGCCGCCTGGGGCTGGCCGTGGTACGAGTGGTGGATGCGCAGCCCCATGGCGCGCAGGTCCGTCCGCCAGTCCCCGGTCGCCTCCCACCCCTCCAGGGAGCGCCCGATGAACTCGTCGGCGAGCGCCAGGAGCAGGTCGTCGGTGTTGCGGAAGTACCGGTAGAGCGCGCTCGGGTCGGCGCCCAGCGCGATGCCGAGGCGGCGGACCGAGAGGGCGTCGGCGCCGTGCTGCTCGACCAGGCGCAGCGCGGTGTCGATGATGAGCCGCTGGGAGAGGACGGCGCCCTGTTTGGTGGGGCGCCGGCGCCGCCGGTCACCCTCGGACACGACACGTGGGGACATGACGCGGAGCTTACGTCAACACCATTGACGTGTAAACGGGCGGCGCATTTCAATGGCGCTGCCCGCCCCCACCGCACCACGCCGCCCGCCGGCCCGGTCCGGCCCCCGGAGCGGGCCCGCCGACCCACGCCCCCAGCGCCCGCCCGGCGCGTCCGCACGTACAGGGAGCCGCCGCATGCCCCACGCCGATCTGGTCTTCACCCGAGGCCCCGTCCTCACCCTGGACCCGGCCCGCAGCCGGGCCACGTCGCTCGCCGTCACCGGCGACCGGATCACGGCCGTCGGCCACGACGAGGTCCGGGAGCTGATCGGCCCCGGCACCGAGGTCGTGGACCTGACCGGCAAGCTGCTGCTGCCGGGCTTCCAGGACTCCCACGTCCACGCGGTGGGCGGCGGCACCGAGCTGGCCGAGTGCGACCTCACCGGAAGCGTGGACGTCCGGGACTACCTGGAGCGGATCCGGGCCTACGCCGACGCCCACCCGGACCGGGAGTGGATCACCGGCGGCGGCTGGTCGATGGAGAGCTTCGAGGGCGGCGTGCCGACCCGTCAGCTCCTCGACTCGGTCGTCCCCGACCGTCCCGTCCTGCTCTCCAACCGCGACCACCACGGCGCCTGGGCGAACACCCGGGCCCTGGAGCTGGCCGGGATCACCGCGCGGACCCCCGACCCGGCGGACGGCCGGATCGAGCGGGAGGCCGACGGCACCCCGGGCGGCACCCTCCAGGAGGGGGCGACCGGGCTGGTCTCGCGGCTGGTCCCGGAGAAGACCGCGGAGGACCGGCTCGCGGGGCTGCTGCGGGCGCAGCGGCTGCTGCACTCGCTGGGCATCACCGGCTGGCAGGACGCCCTGCTCGGCTCCTTCAACGGCATGGCCGACCCGTCGGACGCCTATGCGACGGCGGCCCGGGACGGTTCGCTGACGGCCCGGGTGACCGGCGCGCTGTGGTGGGACCGGGAGCGCGGGGCCGAGCAGATCCCCGAACTGGTGGACCGCCGCGAGCTGCTGAGCACGGGCCGCTTCCGGGCCGGCTCGGTCAAGATCATGCAGGACGGGGTCGCGGAGAACTTCACGGCCGCGATGACCGCTCCGTACCTCGACGGCTGCGGCTGCGCGACCGCCAACAGCGGCCTGAGCTTCGTCGACCCGGTGGCCCTGCGCGCGTACGTGACCGAGCTCGACGCCCTCGACTTCCAGGTGCACTTCCACGCGCTCGGCGACCGGGCCGTGCGGGAGGCGCTGGACGCGGTCGAGGCGGCGGTGGCGGCCAACGGGCGGCGGGGCAACCGTCACCACCTGGCCCACCTCCAGGTCGTCCACCCCGACGACCTGACCCGCTTCGCCGCGCTCGGCGCGATCGCGAACATCCAGCCGCTGTGGGCGGCGCACGAGCCGCAGATGGACACCCTCACGATCCCCTTCCTGGGACCGGAGCGGGCGTCCTGGCAGTACCCGTTCGGTTCGCTGCTGCGGGCCGGGGCGACCCTGGCGGCGGGCAGCGACTGGCCGGTCTCCAGCCCGAACCCGATCGAGGGCATCCACGTCGCCGTGAACCGGCGCGACCCGGAGGCGCCGGACGCCCCGGTCTTCTACCCCGAGGAGCGCATCGACCTGGTCTCCGCGCTGACCGCGTACACGGCCGGCGCGGCGCACGTGAACGGCGTCGACGACGCCGGCAGCCTGCTGCCGGGCCACCTCGCCGACCTCGTCGTGCTCGACCGGGACGTCCTGGCCGCGCCGGCCGGCGAGATCGCCGAGGCCCGGGTGGAGCGGACGTACGTCGGCGGCCGGCTGGTGCACGAGGCCTGACCGGCCGCGTGTACGGCTCCGGCGCCGCCGGTGCGGATCCGCTAGACCGGCCGGACCGAGGACGCCCGGACGTCGAGCCTGACCGGCACCATCGCTCCGCCGGTCTCCCCCAGGCCCTGCTCCAGGACGGCGACGAGGTGGGCGATCCCCGCCTCGGCGACCGCGTCGGGGCGCAGGCTCAGCGTCGTCACCGGCGGTTCGGTGTGCACGGCGGTCTCGTCCTCGCTGACACAGACGAGGAGGAGGTCGCCGGGGACGTCGTAACCGTGCCGGCGGGCCGCTTCCAGGACGAGCGGCGGGCTGGCCTCGGCGACCACCAGGAGGGCGTCGGGGCGTTCCGGCCCGGTGCCCAGGGCGGCCTCCACGGCCCGGATCACCGGCCCGTTGCCGGGCTCGGCGACCCGTACCGCCCGCTCCGGCACCCCGTGCGCCGCGCACCACGCGCGGTGCGCGGCCTCCACTTCGCGGTGGAAGCGGGTGGTGCTGTCGGGGACGACGAGGACGGGCCGGCGGGCGCCCTGGGCGTGGAAGTGGTCCAGGGCCTGCCGGACGGCGGCGTCGGCGTCGACGTCCACCCAGTGGGCGCCGGGCCGGCCCTCGACGGACCGGTCGCTGAAGACCGGGATGCGGGCGGCCAGCAGGTCCTCGACGATCCGGTCGTCGGCGACGGGGTCGGCGACCACGACGGCGTCGAGGGGCAGGGCCGCCCACTCGCTCTGGAGGGAGCCGGCGGGCAGCAGCACCACCGCGTAGCCGCGCGCGAGCGCGGTGGCGGCGGTGGCCCCGGTGAGGCGGGCGAAGTAGGGCGACTCCAGGAAGGTCCAGGGGGTGTCGGCCAGCTCGCCGACGACGTAGCCGATCAGACGGGCCCGTCCCGCGCGCAGCTGGCGCGCGGTGGCGTTGGGCCGGTAGCCCATCAGGCGGGCGGTCTCGCGGGCCTTCTCCCTGATCTCGGGGGAGAGCCGGCCGGTGCCGTTGAGGGCGGCCGAGACGGTGGTCTTGGAGAGGCCGGCCTCGCGGGCCACGTCGACGAGGCGGACGCGCGGGGAGGGCGGCGGTGCCGGTCTCCCGCGCGCCGCCCCGGGGGCGCCGCCCCGTCCGTCGGTCCGGTCCCGTCCCCGGGGCGCCCCGAACCGCTCCGGGGTCGCCCCGCCGTGCTCTGAAGCTTCGGTCATGGAGCCGATGCTGCCACCGTCCTGACCATTGCAAAACCGTTCCCGCAAAGCGGGCCGGAACTCTTGTGCGGGAACGTTCCCGCATCAATACTCGCTCCATCCCCCAGCGCCCGTCACTACACCCGTAAAGGGGTGGGTCTGCATGCGCACGCCCAGATTCATCGCACTCGTCCTCACCGCCGCCCTCGCGGCCTCCCTCACCGCCTGCTCCGGCGCCACGCAGCCGCAGCCCGGCGCCGCCGGCGGTACCGGCTTCGAGGTCTCCCCCACCTCGCCGGCCGCGAAGGGCCCGCTCCCCTCCTTCACCTGGTCGCTCTACGCGGAGCCGTACACCCTCGACTACGCCCTCGCCTACGACTTCCCGCCGAACACCGTGCTCGCCAACGTCTGCGAGCAGCTGCTGCGGGTGACCCCGGACCTGAGGATCGAGCCCGGTCTCGCGGTGAAGTGGGCGCAGCCCGACCCGCGCACCCTCGTCTACACCCTCCGGCCCGGCGTGAAGTTCCACGGCGGCACCGTGATGACCGCCGACGACGTCGTCGCCTCCCTGAAGCGGCAGATGGATCCGGCGACCGGCTCCCCGTGGGGCTCCGCCTTCAAGGCCGTCGAGTCCATCGAGAAGTCCGGCCCCCTGGAGGTGACGGTCAGGCTGGGCAAGGCCGACGCGCTCTTCCACGAGCTGCTGGCCGCCTCCCCCGGCACGGTCGTCAGCGCCGCCTCCCTCGCGAAGGAGGGCAAGGAGTACGGCACGCCCCGGGGCGACCTCGACTGCACCGGTCCCTTCTCGCTGGAGAAGTGGGCGCAGGGCGACAGCATCACGCTGAGGAAGAACCCGGACTACTGGGACGCGAAGCTCGCCCCGAAGTCGGAGTCCGTGAAGTTCACCTTCGTCGAGGACCCGGCCGCCCGCGCCAACGCCTTCCTCTCCGGCACCGCCGACGGCGGCTACATGGTGCCGTCCTCCTCCTTCGCCCAGCTGCGCACCAGCGGCAAGGGCCGGCTGTACTTCGGCCCCCACACCGGCGCGTACAACCTCGCCGTCACGGACTTCAAGGGCACCCTCGGCGACGTCCGGGTCCGCAGGGCGCTGTCGATGGCGCTCGACCGGAAGAACATCGTGAAGGCGGCCGCCGGCGGCGTCGGCGTGCCGGCCAAGGCCCCCGCCGCGCGCGGCGCCTGGTCGCTCGTCCCGGAGAGGACGGCCTCGCTCTTCGACACGCTGCCCGAGCCCGCCCACGACGTGGCCGCGGCGAAGAAGCTCGTCGAGGAGGCGGGCGCCACCGGAAAGAAGGTGACCCTGGCGACCAGCACCCTGGCCCCCGAGATCAGCGTGGTCGCCAACGCGGTGCAGGCGGCCGGGCGGCAGATCGGCCTGGACGTCGAGCTCCGGCCGGTCTCCCCGGACGCCTACAGCAGCCTCTTCGTCGACCCGGCCGCCCGCGACGGCCTCGACCTGGTCATCACCAGCGGCTACGACAACACGCCGGACCCGCTGGAGTTCTACCAGTACCTGCGCACCGGGGACTTCGGCAACTACGGCAACTGGTCCGACGCCGAGTACGACCTGGCCTTCGACCGCGCCAACACCGAGTACGACCCCGCCAAGCGCACCGAGCTCACCGCGAAGGTCCAGGAGATCGCCCTCGCCCGGCTGCCGATCATCCCGGTCTACGAGGCGCCGCACTCGGTCTTCCTCGGCGAGCGGATCACCGGCGCGCCGACCGGCATCGCCCAGCTCTACTACCCGTGGGCCGCGATGATCGGGGCCGCGCAGTCATGACCCGCTTCCTCGCCGGCCGGCTCGCCGGCCTCGTGGCGGTGCTCCTCGTGACCTCGGTCGTCGTCTTCGGCACCCTCCACCTCGCCCCCGGCGACCCGGTCACCTTCCTCCTGCACGGCCGCCCCGCCTCCCCCGAGACCGTCGCCGCCCTGCGGGCCGAACACCACCTGGACGACCCGCTCGCGGTCCAGTACGGCAAGTGGCTCGGCGGCGTCCTCTCCGGCGACTTCGGCCGCTCCGCCCAGTACCACCAGGACGTCACGGCGCTCCTCGGCTCGCGGCTGCCCGGCACCGCGCTGCTGGTCGGCTACTCCGCCCTGCTGGTCGCCGTGCTCGGCGTCGGCGCCGGCGTCCTCGCCGCGCTCCGTCCCGGTCTCCTCGACCGGACCGTGCTCATCGGCACCGGCGTGGCCACCGCCACCCCCTCCTTCGTCACCGCGATCGCACTGGTCTCGCTCTTCTCCGTGCAGCTCGGCTGGTTCCCGGGACCCGGCGGCGGCGCCGCCGGGGGGCTCGGCCCCCGGCTCCACCAGCTGACCCTGCCGGCCCTCGCGCTCGCCCTCACCTTCGCGGGCCTGCTGGCCCGGGTGACCCGCTCCGCGATGCTCGACGAGATGGGCCGCGAGCACGTCGAGGTGGCCCGTGCCCGGGGCGTCGCCGGCCGGTCGGTGGTCCGCCGCCACGTGCTGCGCAACGCGCTGGGCCCGGTCGTCACCGTCGGCGGCACCATGCTCGCCGGCCTGCTGATCGGCACCGCCATCGTGGAGACCGCCTTCGACGTGCCCGGACTCGGCTCGCTGCTCGTGCAGTCGGTCACCTCCCAGGACTTCGCGGTCGTCCAGGCGGTCACCCTGCTCAGCGTGGCGGCCTTCGTCCTCGTCAACCTCGCGGTCGACCTGCTCGCGCCGCTCATCGACCCCCGTCTCTCCCCCGGGGAAGGCTCCTCATGACCACCACCCTCACCACGGTGCCGTACCGCAGGCCCGGTCTGCGGAGGCTGCGCCTCCTCGGGCAGGGTCCGCTCTTCACGGTCTCGGTCGCGGTGCTCGCCGTGCTCGTCCTCGTCGCCGTGTCCGCGCCGCTGCTCGCCCCGTACGACCCCGAGGCGCTCGACCTGGGCGCGAGCCTGGTCGGCACCACCGGCGACCACCTCCTGGGCACCGACCAGTCCGGCCGCGACATCCTGTCCCGGCTGCTGCACGGCGCCCGCACCGGCCTCCTCGGCCCGCTCCTGGTCGTCGGCGTCTCCACCCTCCTCGGCACCCTGCTCGGCGTGGTCGCGGCGTGGCGCGGCGGCTGGACCGACGCGCTCCTCTCCCGCGCGATGGACCTGGTCTTCTCCGTCCCCGGCCTGATGCTGGCGATCCTGCTGGTCGCCGTCACCGGCCCGGGCATGACGGCCCCGGTGATCGCCATGGCCGTGGCGTACACCCCGTACGTGGGCCGCCTGGTGCGCGGCATCGCCCGGCAGGAGAAGGCGCGGCCGTACGTCGAGGCGTACGTGGTGCAGGGCTGGTCCGGCTGGACGGTCTGCGTCCGGCACCTGCTGCCCAACATCGCGCCGACGGTGTTCGCGCAGTCCGCGATGAACTTCGGCTACGCGCTGATGGACCTGGCGGCCCTGTCGTTCCTCGGCTTCGGCGTCCAGCCGCCCACCGCCGACTGGGGCGCCATGATCAACGAGGGTCAGGGCGCCGTCCTCCAGGGCGCGATGCTGCCCGCCCTCGCGCCGTCCGTGTGCATCGTGCTCGCGGTGGTCGCCTTCGGCATCGTCGGCGAGGGGCTCGCCGACCGCATCGCACGCCGGGAGAAGCAGACGCCATGAACCACTCCACACCCCCGCCCGTCCTGGAGATCGACGGCCTGGAGCTGCGGCTCCCCGACGACCGGGCCGCCCGGCCCGTCCTCGACGGCGTCAGCCTGACCGTGCGCCCCGGCGAGACCGTCGGCCTCGTCGGCGAGTCCGGCTCCGGCAAGTCCGTGGCCTGCCGCAGCGTCCTCGGCCTGCTCCCCAAGGGCGCCCGCACCGCCGGACAGATCCGGGTGAACGGCGCCGACGTCCTCACCATGGACCGGGCCCGGCTGGCCTCGCTGCGGACCCGCGAGGTCGCGATGGTCTTCCAGGACCCCCGCGCCTCCGTCAACCCGCTGCGGCGCGTCGGCGACTTCCTCACCGAGGGCCTCCGGGCCTCCGGCACCCCCGCCGCCAAGGCCACCGCGCGCGCCGAGGAACTCCTCGCCGCGGTCGGGATCCGCGACCCGCGCGGGGCGCTGCGCCGCCACCCGCACCAGTTCTCCGGCGGCATGCTCCAGCGGGTCGTCATCGCCGCCGCGCTCGCCGCCGAACCGGCACTGCTCGTCGCCGACGAGCCGACCACCGCCCTCGACGTCACCACCCAGGCCGAGGTCATCTCGATCCTGGCCCGGCTGCGGGCCGAGCGCGGCACCGGCATGCTCTTCGTCACCCACGACCTGGAACTGGCCTCGGCGATCTGCGACCGGGTGTACGTGATGTACGCGGGCCGGATCGTGGAGACCCGCTCCACCGACGAGCTGTTCGACCGCCCCCGGCACCCGTACACCGCCGGTCTGCTCGCCTGCACCCCGCACATCGAGGCCGGTTCGCCCGCGCCCCGGCCGATCCCGGGCCGCCCGGTCTCGCTCGCCGAGGCGCCGGCCGGCTGCGCCTTCGCCGCGCGCTGCGCGCACGCGGTGGCGCGCTGCGCGGAGGAGAAGCCCGAACTGGCACGGCACGGCGAGGGCTTCGCCGCGTGCCTCCGCGCCGAGGAAGGGATCGCGCTGTGACGACCGTCGGGGAGAAGGGGCTCGTCGTCGAGGGACTGCGGAAGCGGTACGGCGACCACACGGCGGTCGACGGGGTGTCGTTCGCCCTGCCGGCCGGAGGATCGCTGGCGGTCGTCGGCGAGTCCGGCAGCGGCAAGACGACCACGGTCCGGATGCTGGTCGGCCTGGAGCGCGCCGACGGGGGCACGGTCCGGCTCGACGGCCGGGACCGCTCGGCCCGGCCGCGGGGCCGAGCGGAGCGGCTGGCGCGGGCCCGCGACATCCAGATGGTCTTCCAGGACCCCTACCTGTCGCTGGACCCGCGGATCCCGGTCCGCGGCTGCCTGGACGAGGTGCTGCGGCTGCACACCGCGCTGGACGCGAAGGCCCGCGAGGCGCGCGTCGCCGGCCTGCTCGACCGGGTCGGGCTCGGTGCCCGCGAGGCCGCCGCCCTGCCGCGGGGGCTCTCCGGCGGCCAGCGCCAGCGCGTGGCGATCGCCCGCGCGCTGGCGGTCGAACCCCGGGTGCTCGTCCTCGACGAGGCGGTCGCCGCGCTCGACGTGTCGATCCAGGCGCAGATCCTGGACCTGCTCCGGGAGATCCGCCGCGAGGCGGGCATCGGCTACCTCTTCGTCACCCACGACCTGGCGGTGGTGCGCCACGTCGCGGACGACGTGCTGGTCCTCAAGGGGGGCCGGGTGGTGGAGGCGGGGCCGGTGGACCGGGTCCTCGGCGCGCCCGGGCACCCCTACACCCGGCTCCTGCTGGACTCGGTGCCCCGGCGCGGCTGGGATCCGGCCCGGACGTCCGACCGCTCCTGAGCACCGTGGTGCCGTCGGGGGGCGGCACCACGGCCGGGCCGCCCGTCGGCCCGGCCGGCCGAGCGGACCGGCGACACGGCCGGCCGCCCCGTGCGGAGGGCCGGTCGCCCCGCGCGCACGGCCGGCCGGGCCGGTGGCCCCCTCGGACGCCCCGCCCGTTCAGCCGGCCGGACCCGCCGCGCGGTCGGCGGCCCCCTCCGCGCGGTCGGCCGGGCCCGCCACCGTCTCGATGGGCGGGAGCGGCCGCTCCCGTTCCCGGCGGGTCGGGGCGGCCAGTGCCTCCGGCGGTTCCGCCCCGTCGGCGACCGCTTCGACGTAGGCCTTCGCCTCGCGCGGGCCGAGCCGGGACGCCTGCCGCCGCAGGTGGGCCATGGCGGCCACCACGCCCCGGGCACGGGCGAGTTCGCGTACGGCGGCGGCCAGCGGGTCGGGCGGCGGGGTCCCCCGGACCTCGGTGAGGTACTGCTCCTCCCAGCCCTCGTCGTCCCACCGGACCGCGGGCACGAAGTGGAGGCTGCCGTCGTGCCGGTCGACCAGGTAGTGGCCGCCGACGAAGCTGCCGCGCGGGCCGTCGCCGCGGGCCTGTTCCGCCGAGCGCCAGAAGACGAGCCAGCCGACCGGCCGTTCCTCCACGTGGTAGAGGTCGGGCGTCGGCGGGGAGCCCGCCCAGGGGCGGGTCGGCAGGTCCCGCGCGAGGAAGGACCCGACGAGCGCGACGGCGCGTTCCCTGGAGATCACCGGCCCATCATCGCGCACCGGTCACCCGGTGCAGGACGGCCCGGACCGAGGCGGCGACGGCGTCCCGGGAGGCGTCCGTGCGGTCGAGGGCCTCGAAGCCGTGCCGGCCGTCGGGCACGTCGACGATCTCGACGTCCGTGCCGTGCTCCCCGGCGGAGGCGAGGAACTCCTCCACCGTCGCCGCGAACGCCGGGTGTTCGCGCCCGGCGCGGACGAGGACCACGGGCAGCGCGCCGGCGCCCGCGAGCGCCTCGGCCGGGCGGAACTCCGTCCCGACGGTCTCCCAGCCGGGCGGCGGGGCGAGGACGGGGTACGAGAGGGCGAGGCAGCGCAGCCAGGGCGGGGGCGCGGCCAGCCACCGCGCGGAGAGGAGGCCGCCGCCGGAGAAGATCCAGAGCGCGATCCGGTCCGGGTCGACCCGGGGGTGGGCGCGGAGCGCTTCGAGCGCCCCGGCGACGTCCCCGGCGGCGCGGGCGTAGTCGGTCAGGGCGTACAGCCGGTGGTCGACGGTGGCGCCGACGGCGCCGAGGGCGGCCAGGTGGCGGGCGTAGCCCCGGTAGAAGGGGGTGTCGCGCGGGGTGGGGACGCGGTCGGCGTCGACGGGGCCGCCGTGCACGAGGAGGACGGCGGGGCGCCGCCCCTCGGCGTCCGGCGCGTACACGTCGAGGCGGCCGTGCCGTTCGCGGGGCACCTCCGGCGTCTCCAGCAGGAACTCCTGCCGCTCGTAGGAGGGCTGCTCCTCCCCGAGGCCGAGCCGGCGGCCCTCTCCCGCGGCGGCCCGCAGCAGGAGGTCGGCGAGTGCGTCCGGGTGGGAGAGCATCGGCCAGTGTCCGGCGGCGAGTTCGAGGAAGGCGTAGCCGGGTCCGGCCAGCTTCCGCAGGCGCGGCGGTCCCGTGCGGACCAGCATCTCGACGACGTCGACGCCCGGTCCGTCGGCCGTGCACATCACCGCGGCGGCGGGCACCCGGTCCAGGCCGCCGCCGAGCCGCAGGGGTTCGGTGAGGGTGCGGGCCGGCTGCGGCACCGCGAGCCGGTCCAGCCGGTCCAGGTCCTCGCCGGAGAGTCCCTCGACGCTCCCCCAGCGCGCCCACTCCTCTCCGCGGGGCGGGGGCAGCGGCGTGGCGTCGTGGGCGAGCCGGGCGCGGACGGTCTCGTCGCGGACGAGGAGCAGGGCGGGGTCCCCGTCCGAGGGGAGGCCGGCGGCGACGTACACCACCCGGGCGACCCGGTCCGCCCGCCGGTCGGCGGCGGCGAGCACGGGGTGGATGCCGTAGTCGTGTCCGACGAGGACCACCTCCGGCTCGTCGATCCGGTCGAGGAGCACGGTCAACTCCTCTGCGTGCGTGCCGAGTCCGGCGTCCGGGCCGCTGTCGAGGGTGACCGGGTGCGCCACGGCCCCGGCCTCCCCCAGCCGCTCCGCGACCGCGTCCCACACCCATCCGCCGGTGAACGCGCCCCCCACCAGAACGAACGCCGTCATCGCCGCCTCCTCGCGTCTCGTGGCCCCCATGGCCTCCGGCAGACTAGGAACTCCCCCGGGGGGAGATTCCACCCCGGACGCGGACGGCCGGGGCCGGCGGGAGGTGCGGGGTGACGGACGCGGGCGACGGCGCGTGGAGCATCGGCGAGCTGGCCGGGCGGGCCGGGGTGACGGTGAAGACCGTGCGGTACTACTCGGACCGGGGGCTGCTGCCGGAGGCCGGGCGCAGCGGCGGCGGGCACCGGCGGTACGGTCCCGGGGCCCTGGCGCGGCTGCGGGAGATCCGGTCGCTGCGCGCCCTGGGCCTGGGCGTGCCGGAGGTGGCGCGGGCGCTGGAGGACGGGGACCGGCTGGCGGAGGTGGTGGCCGGGGAGCTGCGGGGCGTGGCGCGGGAGCGGGCGGCCCTGGCGTGGCGGGAGGCGTCGCTGCGGCTCCTCGCGGAGTGCGGCGGGGCGGAGCGGGCCGCGCTGCTGCCGCTGCTCGGTGCCGGGCCGCTGCCGCCGGACACGGACGCGGTGGTCCGGTTCTGGCGGCGGTCGCTGCCGGTGCGGCTGCCGTCGCCGCTGGTGGCCCGGGTCCTCGACGAGGTGGTGCCGGTGCCGCCGGACGAGCCGTCGGCCGGTCAGGTGCGGGCCTTCGCCCTGCTGCGCGGGCTGGTGTCCGACCCGCGGCCGGAGCGGGCGCCGGGCCCGCCGCTGCGGGGCGAGCGGTACCGGCCGGCGGTCCTGTACGAGGGGCTGGGCGAGGCGTACGGGCTGGCGGGCGCGCGGGTGCGGGCGGGGCGGGCGCCCGGCGGCGGGGACGCCCTCGACTGCTTCGCCGGCGCGTACGCCCTGGCGCTCGGGGAGCCGGACTCGCCCGCCTTCCGACGGCGTCTGGCGGAGCTCCTGGGCCGGGAGGAGACGGGGGTGATGGCACGGTACTGGAAGCTGGTCGTGCCGCTGCTCCCGGCGGACCGGCCGGCCCTCGGCCTGCTGCACCACCACCTCGCCGAGGCCCTGGCGGCGCCGCGGGCCGCCTGAGGGGGCCGCCCCCGGGAAGTGTTCGGATCGTGGGCGGCCGACCGTCCGGCTGGTGGTCGAGGTGGTGGCGGAACTCCGTCTCGTCCCGGTGTCCTCGCAGGTCGGAGCGGTACGCGGGGTGGCGCTTGTGGCGCAATACTGCGGCAACACCATCGGAGCGGCACCCCGGCTACGTTCCCTGCCATGCCCGCCGAACGCACCCCCGCCGCCCTCCCGGTCGCCGCCGCCCGCCGCCGCCGGCTGCGCGCGGACCGGGCCCGGCAGCTCGCCGACCTGCTGCGGCACCAGATCCTGACCGGCGCCTTCCCCCGGGGGGTGCTGCCCCTGGAGGACGCGCTGGCGGCCGACCACCACGCCAGCCGGAACACCGTCCGCCAGGCCCTCGACCTGCTGCGCGGCGAAGGGCTGGTGGACCGGCAGCCGGGGGTGGGAACGGTGGTGGTCGCCGAGAAGTACCCGCACGGACTGGACCGGCTCCAGGGGCTCGCCGAGACCCTGCACGAGCACGGCAGGGTCACCAACGAGGTGCGGAACCTCGGTCCGGTGCGGGCGCCGGGACCGGTGGCCCACCGGCTCGGTCTCCCGGACGACGCGGACGTGCTGTGCGTCGAGCGGCTGCGGCGGCTGGGCGGACTGCCGCTCTCGCTGGACCTGTCGTACCTGCCGATGGACATCGGCTCCGGCCTCCTCGGCTGCGACCTGGAGAACACGGACGTGTTCCGCCTCCTGGAGCAGCTGACCGGCGGGCCGCTCGGCCACGCCGACATCACCCTGGAGGCGGTGAACGCCGACGCGCACGCGGCGGCCGTCCTCCAGGCCCCGCGCGGCGCGGCCCTGCTCATGCTGGAGCGCCTCACCCATCTGCCGTGCGGCCGGCCGGTCGACCTGGAGTTCATCCGCTTCCGCGGCGACCGGATCACCATGAGCGGCGTGCTGCGCCGCTCCCCCTGACTCCCCGGCACATCCCCTTTCCCCGTACGCCCCTTTCCCCTGGAGTCCGCCATGCCTCTGGTGCCCCAGCGCGCCGACGTGCCCGTGACGATCGACGCGTCCCGTTGCATCGACGGCTGCACCCTCTGCGTCGACATGTGTCCGCTGGACTCCCTCGCGATCCGCGAGGAGGACGGCAAGGCCTACATGCACGTGGACGAGTGCTGGTACTGCGGCCCGTGCGCCGCCCGCTGTCCCACCGGTGCGGTGACCGTCAACATGCCCTACCTGCTCCGGTGAAAGGCACCGAACTCCCATGAAGAAGAAGAGACTCGCCCGCCCGCTCGCGCCGCTCGCGCCGCTCGCGCTGCTGCTGCCGCTCGTCGCGGCCTGCGGCGGCCCGGCGGGCGCGGACGGCGGGCCCGGCGGCGCCGTCACGGTGACCGTGGGCTACCAGTCGAAGACCATCAACACGGTGACCGCGGGGACCCTGCTGCGCTCGCTCGGCTACTTCGAGGAGGAGCTGGCGGCGCAGGGCCGGAAGGACGGCGTCCGCTACCGGGTCGTGTGGCAGGACTACGCGACGGGCGCGCCGATCACCGCGCAGATGACCGCGGGGAAGATCGACATCGGTTCGATGGGCGACTTCCCGCTGCTGCTCAACGCGGCCCGGGGGCGCGAGCTGAAGGAGCCCACCCGGCTCGTCTCGGTGACCGGCTACAACCTGCGCGGCGGCCTGAACACCGTGGTGACCGCGCCCGGTTCGGAGCTGCGGACGCTCGCCGACCTGAAGGGGAAGCGGGTGTCGACGAGCGCCGGCTCGGCCGCCGACGGCACGCTCGTCCGGGCGCTGCGCCGGGCCGGACTCGATCCGGCGAAGGACGTCTCCAAGCTCAACCAGCAGCCCAGCGTGGGCGCTTCGGCTCTCGCGGGCGGCAGCGTGGACGCCCTGTCGCAGTTCGTGGCCTGGCCCGGTCTGCTGGCCTTCCAGGGGAAGGCGCAGGCGCTGTACGACGGGGCCGAGCTGGACCTGCCGACCTTCCACGGGGTGACCGTGCGCGAGGAGTTCGCGCGGGAGCGGGCGGGCGCGCTGGACGCCTTCCTGCGGGCGCAGCGGCGGGCCACCGACCGGCTGCGGTCCGCTCCGGTGGCGTCCGCCGAGTCGGTCGCGAAGGAGACGGGGCTGCCGGCGGAGGTGGTCTACCTCTACAACGGTGCCCGGGGCATCGCGACCTTCGACCCGGAGCTGCGGCCCGAGCTGCTGGCCGCGCTGGAGGAGGACGTGCCGGTGCTGCGGGAGGCCGGGCTGGTGAAGGACGTCGACGTGGACGCCTTCGTCGACCCGGCGCCGCTGAAGCGGGCGGTGACCGCCGCGGGCTACCCGAGGGCGGAAGCGGCCGAGGCGGAGCTGTGGCTGCGCGGGCGGTCGACGACCCGGGCGTTCGGCACGGCCGCGGAGCTGCT
Source organism: Streptomyces omiyaensis (assembly GCF_014650895.1). GTDB lineage: Bacteria > Actinomycetota > Actinomycetes > Streptomycetales > Streptomycetaceae > Streptomyces > Streptomyces omiyaensis. The sequence goes on along the minus strand of NZ_BMVV01000033.1, from coordinate 23,796 downwards.
GAGGGCGGTCGCGGCGGCCGGACCGGGGGCGGTGCGGGCGGCGTACGTGCCGGACGCGGCGACCGGGACCCCGTGGTTCGCGGACCGGGCGGTGTGGGTCGAGGGCGGCGGTACGTGGCACGCGTTCGTGACGCGGGCGGCGGCCGAGCGGTGGGTGGCCGCCCACGCCGGCTCCCGGATCGTGGCCTACGCGGACGCGGTCCGGGCGGCGGGCTCGTGAGCGCGGCCGCGACGGCGGGGCGCCGCCTGGTGCGGGCGGGGTCGCTGCTCGCCGCGCTGGGCCTGTGGCAGGTGCTCACCGCGTACGACGTGAACCTGTGGCTGCGGTTCGAGCAGTTCCCGACGGTCGGCGAGGTCGCCTCGGCGCTGGCCGACCGGGTGGGCACGGCGGCCTACTGGCAGGACCTCGGGCACAGTCTGCGCCGGATCGTGACGGGCTTCCTGCTGGCGGCGCTCCTCGGGGTGGCCGCCGGGACGGCGATCGCCCGCTCGCGGTGGGCGGCCGACCTGCTGGGCCCGCTGGTGGAGGTGGTGCGGCCGGTCCCGGCGATCGCCCTGGTGCCGGTGGCGATCCTGCTGCTGCCGACGAACGAGCAGGGGATCGTCTTCATCACCTGCGCGGCGGCCTTCTTCCCGGTGCTGGTGTCGACCCGGCACGCGGTGCGGGCGCTGAGCCCGGTCCACGAGGAGGCCGTCCGGACGATGGGCGGCGGCCGGGCCCGGGTGCTCTGGTCGGTGGTCCTGCCGGGCGCCCTGCCCGGGGTGTTCGGCGGCCTGTCGGTCGGCATCGGCGTGGCGTGGATCTGCGTGATCTCCGCCGAGATGATCTCCGGCGAGTACGGGGTGGGCTACCGGACCTGGCAGGACTACACGGTCGTCGACTATCCCGGCGTCTTCGTCGGCATGGTCACCATCGGCGCCCTGGGCCTGCTGACCTCCACCGCCGTGGAGCTGGCGGGCCGCCGGGTCACCGCCTGGCTGCCCCGTCCGGCCGCCCGGGGCACGGCACCGCGCGCCGGGGAGCCGCCGGCGGCGCCGGTGCCCGCCGGCTCCGCGCCCGAGGCCGCACCGGCGAGCGAGGCCGCACCGGTGGGCGAGACCGACCCGACGGGCGAGGGCTCACCGGCGGACGAGACCGACCCGACGGGCGAGGCCGCACCGGCGGACGAGACCGACCCGGCAGGCGAGGGCGCACCGGCAGGCGACACCGGACCCGCGGACGAAGCCCGATCCGAAACCGGCACCCGGCCCGCGGGCGACGCCCGGCCCGAGACCGGCACCCGGCCCGACACCCACACCGCGCCGAAGGGCGGTGCCGCACCCGCGCACCTCCCCGCACCCGAGAAGGAGCCGGTCCCATGAGCACCGTCACCGCCCCTCCCGCCCCTCCCGCCGCTCCCCCGCTCGCGGGTGCCGAGCTCGCCCTCGACGGGGTGCGGCTCGGGCACCCGGACGGCACCGCCCTGGCCGGGGAGGTGAGCCTGCGGGTCGCGCCGGGCGAGGTGCTGGCCGTGGTCGGCCCCTCGGGCTGCGGGAAGACGACCCTGCTGCGGACGCTCGCCGGGCTGCTGCCGCCGCTCGCGGGCCGGGTCACCCAGGACGGGGAGCCGGTCCGGCGGCCGGGCGCCGACCGGGCGCTGGTCTTCCAGCACGACGCGCTGCTGCCGTGGCGCTCGGTGCGGGCCAACGTCGAGCTGCCGCTGGCGATCCGAGGCGCGGACCGCGCCGGCCGCCGCCGGGCGGCCGGGGAGTGGCTGGAGCGGGTGGGTCTCGCCGGGCACGCGGCGAAGTGGCCGCACCAGCTGTCCGGCGGGCAGCGGCAGCGGGTGCAGCTGGCCCGGGCCCTCGCGGGCCGGCCGCGGGCGGTGCTGATGGACGAGCCCTTCGGCGCGCTGGACGCGCACACCAGGACCGGCATGCAGGACCTGCTGGCCGGCATCCTGCGCGGCACCGGCGCGACCGTCGTCTTCGTGACGCACGACGTGCACGAGGCCGTGCACCTCGGCGACCGGATCGCCCTGCTGCCCTCGGGCGGGGTGCTCGACGTGCCGCACCCCCGGGACCGCGCGGCCCGGGACGCCCCGGCCACCCGGGAGCTGCGCCGCCGCGTCCTCGACTCCCTCTGATCCTCCGAACTCCCCCTGCCGGAAAGGCCCGTCGTGTCCACCTCCCTGACCTCCGCCCCCGCCCTCGCCGACGCGCGGGAGCTCTCCTGCGACGTGCTCGTCGTCGGCGGCGGCACCGCCGGCACGATGGCCGCGCTGACCGCCGCCGAGCACGGCGCCGACGTGCTGCTCCTGGAGAAGGCGCACGTCCGGCACTCGGGCGCCCTCGCCATGGGCATGGACGGGGTGAACAACGCGGTGATCCCCGGCCGGGCGGACCCGGACGACTACGTCGCCGAGATCACCCGCGCCAACGACGGCCTGGTCGACCAGTCGACGGTCCGTCAGACAGCGGTGCGGGGCCACGACATGGTGCGGCGCCTGGAGTCGTACGGCGTGAAGTTCGAGAAGGACGAGCACGGCGGGTACGCGGTCCGGCAGGTGCACCGCTCGGGCTCCTACGTGCTGCCGATGCCCGAGGGCAAGGACGTGAAGAAGGTCCTGTACCGGCAGCTGCGGCGGCGGGAGATGCGGGAGCGGATCCGGATCGAGAACCGCGTGATGCCGGTCCGGGTGCTGACCCGCCCGGAGGACGGCCGGGCGGTCGGGATCGCCGGGTTCCACACCCGCACCGGCGAGTTCGTGATCGTCCGGGCGGGCGCGGTGATCCTGGCGACGGGAGCCTGCGGCCGCCTCGGCCTGCCCGCCTCGGGGTACCTGTACGGCACCTACGAGAACCCCACCAACGCCGGCGACGGATACGCGATGGCGTACCACGCGGGGGCCGCGCTCACCGGCATCGAGTGCTTCCAGATCAACCCGCTGATCAAGGACTACAACGGCCCCGCCTGCGCCTACGTGGCCAATCCCTTCGGCGGCTACCAGGTGAACCGGCACGGCGAGCGGTTCGTCGGGTCGGACTACTGGTCGGGGCACATGATGGCCGAGTTCGCGGCCGAACTCGCCTCCGACCGGGCCCCGGTGTACCTGAAGCTGAGCCATCTGCCCGAGGAGACGATCGGCGCGGTCGAGTCGATCCTGCACTCCACGGAGCGCCCCACCCGGGGCACCTTCCACGCCAACCGGGGGCACGACTACCGCACCCACGACATCGAGATGCACATCTCCGAGATCGGTCTGTGCGGCGGGCACTCGGCCTCCGGGGTGCGGGTCGACGCGCACGCCCGCACCACCGTTCCGCGTCTCTACGCGGCCGGTGACCTGGCCTGCGTGCCGCACAACTACATGATCGGCGCGTTCGTCTACGGCGACCTCGCGGGCGAGGACGCGGCCCGGTACCGGGCGTACGGGGGCGAGCTGGACCGGGCGCAGCTGGAGGCGGCGCACGAGCTGGTGTACCGGCCGCTGCGGAACCCGGACGGGCCGCCCCAGCCGCAGGTCGAGTACAAGCTCCGCCGGTTCGTGAACGACTACGTGGCACCGCCGAAGTCGGGGGCGAGGCTGTCGCTGGCCGTGGAGGCCTTCGAGCGGATGTCGGGGGAGATCGCGGGCATGGGCGGGCGGACGCCCCACGAACTGATGCGCTGCGCGGAGGTGTCGTTCATCCGGGACTGCGCGGAGATGGCGGCCCGTGCCTCGCTGGCGCGGACGGAGTCCCGCTGGGGGCTGTACCACGAGCGTCTCGACCACCCGGAGCAGAACGACGAGGAGTGGCTGTACCACCTGGACCTGCGCAGGTCGGCGTCCGGGGCGATGGAGTTCACGGCCCGGCCGGTGGAGCCGTACGTGGTGCCGGTGCCGGAGTTCACGCCGCCGCGGGGTGCCGAACGGCCGCTGGGCGAGGTGGCGCTGGTGCCGGTCGCGACGGCGGGTCCGCGGGAGGCCGCGCCGGCCGTCCCGGCCTCCGCCGGGGCGGGACGGCCGGCCGGGGCCGCCGGTCCCGCCGTGCCCGCCGGTCCCGACCCCCGCCTGCTGCGGCTCCTCGCGCTGGCCGAGGAGTCCCCCGAGCTCGACGCCCTGGAGCCCTATCTGACGGACCGGGAGCCGGCCGTGCGGGCGGCGGCCGTGACCGCGCTGGCGGAGACGGTGCCCGCCGGGACGGGCGCGGCCCTGGCGGCCCGGCTGGGGGACGCGGACGCGGCGGTGCGGGCCGCCGCCGTCGGGGCGCTGCGCGAGCTGGTGGAGGTGGTGGAGGCCGACGGGGCCCTGGGGGACGGGCTGCGGGCCGCCCTGGGCGTGCCCGATCCGGCGGTGCGGGCGGTGGCGGTCGAGGTGCTGCGGGCCCGGCGCCTCGGCGGCACCGGGGTGTACGCGTCGGCGCTGGCCGACGCGGCGGTCGAGGTGCGGCTCCAGGCGGTGCGGGCCCTGGTGTCGGTGGACGCGGTCGGCGCGCTGGCCGGTGCCGTGGCCGATCCGGCCCGCGAGGTGCGGGTCGCGGTGGCGCGGGGGCTCGCGGCCGTCTCCGTGCCCCGGTCCGCTCCGCTGGTGCCGCTGCTCGGCGACGCCGACCCGCTGGTGCGGGGGGCGGCCTTCGGCGCGCTGGCGGCGGCCGGCTGCCCGGCGCCGCTGGCGGGGCGCGCGGTGGCCGCGCTCGGGGATCCGGCGTGGCAGGTGCGGGCGGGCGCGGCGGCGGCGCTGCGGGCGGCCGCGGCGGACCGGGCGGTGCCGGCGCTGGCGAAGGCGCTGGCGGACGGGAACGCGGACGTGCGCAAGGCGGCCGTGCTCGCGCTCCTCGGACACCTTCCCGCCCCGGAGGCCCGGGCCGCGCTCGCGACCGCGGCGGCCGACCCGGACGCCGACGTGCGGGCGTACGCGGCCAGGGGGAGGGCGCCGGCGGCCTCCTGAGCCCGTCCCTCCCCGCCGCCGCCCGGGTGAAGCGGGGTGTGCCGGGGTGCGGGCCGGGGAAGGCGCGCGGGGTGACGTCCGGCCGGCGGGCGCGCGGGTGAGGAGGAGGTGGGCCCGGTGACGGAGCCGACGACGGCGCGGGCGCTGGGCGCGCCGTGCTGGCTGAGTCTGGCGGCGCGTGACCTGGACGCGGCGGAGCGGTTCTACGGCTCGGTGCTGGGCTGGTCGTTCCGGCCGGGCGAGCCGGAGGCGGGTTCGGCCTACGCGGTGGGCGAGCGGGACGGGACGCCGGTCGCCGGGGTCGCCGCGCTGGCGGCGGAGCTGGCGGTGCCGGTGGCCTGGACGGTCTTCTTCGCGGTGGAGGACGCGGACGCGGCGGTGGCGCGGATCCGGGAGCGGGGCGGCACGGTGGGCGTGGGTCCGGTGGCGTATCCGCCGCAGGGCCGGGCGGCGCTGGCGACGGACCGGGACGGGGCCGCGTTCGGGGTGTGGGAGGGGCGTCCGGTGTCGCGCTGGCACGTGGGCGAGCGGGGTGCCCCGGCGTGGGTGGAGCTGCACACCCGGGACGCCTTCGACGCGGCCGTCTTCTACGGCGGGGTGCTGCGCTGGGCGGAGGGGGCGCCGGACGGCTGCGAGACCTCGTACGAGGAGGACCGGGTGGTGCTGCGCCGGGCCGGGGTTCCGGTGGCGCGGCTGGACAGCGGCCCGGTGGAGGCGGCCTCGCCCCGGCCGCAGCTGCGGCCGCGCTGGCTGGTGCGGTTCCGGGTGGCGGATCTGGCGGCGTCGGTGGCGGCGGTGGCGGAGCACGGCGGGTCGGTGGTGCCGGGCGGCGAGTGGGCCCGGGAGCCGGGCGCGGCGGGCGACGGCCGCCGGGTGGTGGTGCGGGACCCGGACGGCGCGCTGTTCACGCTGGAGGAGGACGGGACGCCGTGAGCGGTACGGGTACGGGGCCGGGGGCCCCGTACCCGTACCGCTGCCCGGGGGTCAGGCGGTGCGGGCGGCCCTGGGGGAGGGGGCCTGCGCGGGCGCGTCGGCGCCGGGGGCGTGCCGGGCGGGGATGAGGGCGGCGACGGCCGAGGCGAGGAGGGCGACGCCGGCGCCGATGAGCATGGCGGTCCGGAAGCCGTTCTCGGAGGGCAGGGTGTGGCCGCCGAGGGTGGTGGTCATCTGGGCGAGGACGACGCCGATGACGGCGGCGGAGACCGAGGTGCCGATGGACCGCATGAGGGTGTTGAAGCTGTTGGCGGAGGCGGTCTCCTCGGTGGGGACGGAGCCCATGATGAGCGCGGGCATGGCCCCGTAGGCGAGGCCGACGCCGGTGTTGCAGATCAGGGTGACGACGAGCAGGCCCCAGGTGGAGCCCATGAGGGCGAGCGAGGAGGCGTAGCCGGCGGAGATGACGAGGGCGCCGACGGAGAGGGTGACCTTGGGACCGCGGGCGGCGGACAGCTTGGCGCCGAGCGGGGCGAGCACCATCATCGCGAGGCCCGCCGGGGCCATCCAGAGGCCCATCGCCATCATCGACTGGCCCAGGCCGTAGCCGGTGGCCTCGGGGAGCTGGAGGAGCTGCGGGACGACCAGCGACTGGGCGTACATGGAGAAGCCGACCAGGACCGAGGCGAGGTTGGTCAGCAGGACGACCGGGCGGGCGGTGACGCGGAGGTCGACGAGCGGGTCGCGGGTGCGCAGCTCCCAGAAGCCCCAGCCGACCAGGACGACGGCGGCGGCGGCGAAGAGGCCGAGGGTGGTGGCGCTGCCCCAGCCCCAGGTCGCGCCCTTGGAGACGGCGAGGAGGAGGGCGATGAGGCCGGCGCCGAGGCCGAGGGCGCCGGGGACGTCGAAGCGGCCGGGGGCGGGGTTGCGGCGGCCGGCCGGGACGAGGCGCCAGATCAGGGCGGCGACGACGGCGCTGAGGGCGGCGGCGACCCAGAAGAGGACGCGCCAGCTGGCGTGCTCGGCGACGGCGGCGGAGAACGGCAGGCCGAGGGCGCCGCCGACGCCCATGGAGGCGCTCATGAGGGCGATGGAGCCGCCGAGCTTCTCGGGCGGCAGGACGTCGCGCAGGAGGCTGATGCCGACGGGGACGACGCCCATGCCGAGACCCTGGAGGCCGCGGCCGACGATCATCGGGACGACCGAGTCGGCGAGGGCGCAGACGACGGATCCGGCGATCAGCGGGACGGTGGAGGCGAGCAGCACGGTCCGCTTGCCGAGGGTGTCGCCGAGGCGTCCGGCGACGGGGGTGGCGACGGCGGCGGCGAGCAGGGTCGCGGTGATCACCCACGAGGCGTCGGAGGCGCTGGCGTGGAGGAGCCGCGGCAGGTCGCCGATGAGCGGCACCACGAGGGTCTGCATGAGTGCCGCCACGATGCCGGCGAAGGCGAGGACGCCGACGACGCCTCCGGGGCGTGCGTCGGTCTGGGCGCGGTCCACGGGTCTCTCCCTGGGTGGGTCACGGAAGCAAGGCTTGTGCATCATGCACATTAATTGCATGATGCACAAGTCATGCATGATGCACATCTCGCCGCCGCAGGAGAGAATGACCCCATGGACACGCCCGAGGAGACGCCCGTGGAGAGGCCCGTGAGCAAGCCGGACGCGCCGGACGCGGCCACCGCGCGCATCGAGTTCGAGACGATGCTGCTGAGCCGGCACTCCCACCTCCACGCACCGCGCACCCGGGTCGGCGCCGGCGGCCTCGACCGCAGCGCGTACGTGCTCCTCACCCGGATCCGGATGCACGGCCCCATGTCCATCGGACAGCTCACCGACGCCTTCGGGCTCGACGCCTCCACCCTCAACCGGCAGACCGCGGCGATGGTGCGGGCCGGGGTCGTGGAGCGCATCCCGGACCCGGAGGGCGGCATCGCCCGCAAGTTCCGCATCACCGAGGAGGGCGAGCGCCGCCTGGACGCGGACCGTAGCTTCAACATCGACGGCCTCGGCAGGATCGTCGAGGACTGGCCCGCCGGGGACGTGTCCGCCTTCGCGGACCTCCTGGAGCGCTTCAACCGGGACATCGAGCGGCTGGAGGGCCGCCCCTGGCCCCGGCCCTGAACCGGCGCCCGGCCCACCCCCCTCTCACCCGTCCGGCACGGCGGGCTCGCCCCCGGCACCCGGCCCGGCCAGGCTCGTCGGCAGGACGCCCACGAGACCGAGGTGCCGCCGATGCCCGCCGCCCGCACCCGTCGCGGTACGCCCGCCGGCCTCCGCCCCGCCGCCCGCGCGGCCGCCCGCCGGGCCGTCCGCCTCGCCCTGGCGGCCGCCCTCCTCGCCGGCTGCGCGTCCACCGAGGCGGCCCCGGAGGGCGCCCCCTCCCCCACACCCGGAGACGGCCGGCTCGTCGTCGCCTACGCGGCGGCCGGCACCGCCGAGGAGCGGGCCGCCCGCACCTTCCTGAGGGACCGCCGGGTCCTGGAGGACGCCGCCGCCTACGCCGGCGCCCGGATCGCCCTGCCCCGCGACGTCCCCCTCCGGGCGGCCCGCTGCGCGGCCCCCAACCCCTTCTGGGACGAGGACACCGGGCGGATCACCTACTGCTACGGCTTCGTGCCCGACGCCCGGCGGGTCTTCACCGGCATCGACACCGACGGGGGCGCGGCCGGGCGGGCCGCCGTCGACGAGGACGTCGTCGGACTCTCGAACGGCGTCCTCTTCCACGAGCTCGGACACGCCCTCGTCGACCTGTACGACCTGCCGGTCACCGGTCGCGAGGAGGACGCGGTCGACCAGCTCGCCGTCCTCCTCCTCGCCTCCGGCGACGAGCGCCACGCCGACTACGCGATCTCCACCATCAACGCCTGGGGCGCCCTGTGGCAGGCGTCGGAGGGCGGCGACCCGGGCATCGCCGCGTACTCCGACGTCCACTCCCTGGACGGCCAGCGCTTCTTCGACTGGGCCTGCTGGCTGTACGGCTCCGATCCCGGGCGCTTCGCGGACGCGGTGGACGCCGAGGGCAACCCGGACGGGGTGCTCCCCCGCGACCGCGCCGCGCTCTGTCCGGCGGAGTACGAGCGCATCGACTCCTCCTGGCGCGCCCTCCTGGGTCCGCACCTCAGGGAGCGGTAGTCCCACGATGCGAACCGCTTCGACGCGAACCCTTTACGCGCGCGCCGCACAGGGGTAACTTCCCGCCGACGCAAGAACTTTCCGCAAGTTTCCGCATGCGCTTCCAAGGGGGCCGATCCCCGCTGTTCCCTCCGGCCCCCACCCCGGCGCGCCCCCGTCTGGAGATCCCCATGACCCCCACCCGCACACGGCCGCGAGGGCGCGCCCTCGCGCTGCTCGGTGTCGCCGCAGGCCTCACCGGCCTGGTCGCGGCGCCGCCCGGTGCCTCGCCGAGCACCGCCGTCGCGCTCTCCGCCGCCCCGGCGGCGGCCGTCGCCGAGAACACGGCGACGGTCCACTACTGGACGAAGACGAAGAACTGGTCGGCCTACAACCTCCATTACGCCCCCGACGGCGGCACGTGGACGACCGTCCCGGGCACGGCGATGGAGGCCGCCTGCACGGACTGGGTGAAGAAGACCGTCTCCCTCGGCTCCGCCGCCGGCCTCCAGGCCACCTTCAACAACGGCACCGGCACCTGGGACAACAACGGCGGCCGCAACTACGCCCTCGGCACCGGGAACATCACCGTGAAGGACGGCGTGGTCGCCCACTCCGACCCGTGCGCCGACACGCCGCCGCCCGCCGCGAACAAGGCGACGGTGTACTACTCCTCGGCCTCCCTCGGCTGGTCCACGGTCAACGTCCACTACCGGCCGGCCGGCGGCGCGTGGACGACCGTGCCCGGACTCGGGATGACGGCGGCCTGCACCGGCTGGTGGAAGCGGGAGCTGGACCTCGGCACCGCGACCTCCCTCAAGGCCGCCTTCAACAACGGCAACGGCGTGTGGGACAACAACGGCGGCTCCGACTACACGATCGGCACCGGCACCTCCACCGTCCGGGACCGGGTGGTGACCGCGAACGCCTCCGACCCCTGCGCCGCCACCCCGCCCGACACCCAGGCGCCCACCGCTCCCGCCGGGGTCACCGCGACCGCCGACGGGGTCTCCGTCCTGCTCTCCTGGAACGCCGCCACCGACGACCGGGGCGTGACGAAGTACCAGGTCACCCGGGTCGGCGGCAGCACCGGCACGGTCGTCACCGACGTCGGCTCGACGGTCTTCTCGGACACGAACCTCGCCGAACGCACCGCGTACACCTACACGGTGAAGGCCGTGGACGCCGCCGGGAACGTCTCGGCCGCCTCCGCGCCGGCCAGCGCCACCACCGGCGACAGGCCCACCGCCCCGGCGAACGGCAAGCCGCTCGGCACCGACCCGCGCAAGGACCCGATCTACTTCGTCCTGACCGCCCGCTTCCACGACGGCGACCCCTCCAACAACCGGGGCGGCAGCCAGCACGTGAAGTCGGGCAACGCGGCGAACGACGACCCCATGTTCCGGGGCGACTTCAAGGGCCTGATCCAGAAGCTCGACTACATCAAGGGCCTCGGCTTCTCCGCCGTCTGGGTCACCCCCGTGGTCCTGAACCGCTCGGACTACGACTACCACGGCTACCACGGCTACGACTTCTACAAGGTCGACCCGCGCCTGGAGTCGGCCGGCGCCTCCTACCAGGACCTCATCGACGCGGCCCACGCCAAGGGCATGAAGATCTACCAGGACGTCGTCTACAACCACTCCTCCCGCTGGGGCGCCAAGGGCCTGTTCACGCCGACCGTGTACGGCGTCCGGGACACCCAGTGGAGCTGGTACTACGACGAGAAGCAGCCCGGCTTCGAGTACGACGGACTGACCATCGACACCAAGACCGGCAAGTCCTACTACAACGGCGACCTCTGGTCGACGGCCGAGCCCGCCGGCAACACCTGCGTCAACTGGGGCAAGCCGACCGGCGGGAAGAGCGCCGAGGGGTACACGGTCTACAACTGCCAGTGGCCCAGCCCGACCTCGGGGATGTTCCCGAAGGAGCTCTACCACCCGTGCTGGATCGGCAACTGGGAGGGCGAGGACTCCCGTTCCTGCTGGCTGCACGAAGACCTGGCGGACTTCAACACCGAGAACGCGACCGTCCAGAACCACCTGATCGGCGCCTACAACAAGTACATCGACATGGGCGTCGACGGCTTCCGCGTCGACACCGCGGTGCACATCCCGCGCACCACCTGGAACCGCCGCTTCCTCCCCGCCATCCAGGAGCGCGTCACCCAGCGGCACGGCGCCGAGGCGGCGAAGAACTTCTTCGTCTTCGGCGAGGTCGCGGCCTTCGTCAACGACAAGTGGAACCGCGGCTCGGTGAACCACTCCGCCCAGTTCTTCACCTGGAAGGAGCGCAAGGAGTACGACGCCGACGACGCCAGGGCGGCGCTGGAGATGTACGACTACGAGCAGCAGCAGGGCACCGGCAACCAGCCCACCTCCACCAACGCCTTCCTGAACGGCAACAGCTACCACGCGCCCGACCACAGCCGCTTCTCCGGCATGAACGTCATCGACATGCGGATGCACATGAACTTCGGTGACGCCTCCAACGCCTTCTCCAACGGCAAGGACTCGGACGACAGCTACAACGACGCCACCTACAACGTCGTCTACGTCGACAGCCACGACTACGGCCCCAACAAGTCCAGCGAGCGGTACACCGGCGGCACCGACGCCTGGGCCGAGAACATGTCGCTGATGTGGACCTTCCGCGGCATCCCGACGCTCTACTACGGCTCCGAGATCGAGTTCCAGAAGGGCCAGAAGATCGACTGCGGGCCGAGCTGCCCGCTGGCCACCACCGGCCGCGCCTACTACGGCGCGCACCTCGCCGGCACCGTCACCGCCTCCGACTTCTCGAAGGTCTCCGAGGCGAGCGGCCAGGTCGCCACCACCCTCCAGCAGCCCCTGGTCAAGCACGTCCAGCGGCTCAACGAGATCCGGCGGGCCGTCCCGGCGCTCCAGATGGGCCAGTACTCGACCGAGGGCATCTCCGGCGGCATGGCCTTCAAGCGGCGCTACACCAGCGGCTCCACGGACAGCTTCGCGCTGGTCACCGTCTCGGGCGGCGCCACCTACAGCGGCATCCCGAACGGCACCTACACCGACGCCGTCACCGGCGACGTGAGGACCGTCACCGGCGGCACCCTCACGGTCGGCGCGCCCGGCAAGGGCAACCTGCGGGTGTACGTGCTGAACGGTCCCGGGAAGATCGGCACGGCGGGTCCGTACCTGAAGTAGCCGCCCACACGGGCGCCGGGAGGGGGCGGAGGAGGAAATCCGCCCCCTTTCGGCATGTTCAAGTCAAGATTTTGTTACGCGGACCGGCATCTCGGGCAGAAGCCTTCCTTCCGCTCCGCCCGTCTGGGATCTTGCGTCCACCCCACACATCACAGGGCCCGGCCGGCGCCACACGCGCCACCGGGTCATCGGAGGACGCATTGTTTTCCCACATATCAGGCCGGATGAGAATCGCGGCGACCGCGCTCGGCACCACGCTGGCGCTCGCGGGCCCGGTCTCGCTCGCCCAGGCCGCCCCGCTCGACAACGAGCCGCTCGCGGCCTTCCGCGCCGCCGCTCCGTCGAACGCCGCGGCCCCGGCCGCCTGGGCGGCCGGCACCCGCGCCTACCTGGTGATCACCACCCCCGGTGACACCACCGCGGTCCGCAACGCCGTGGCCGCGAACGGCGGTTCGGTCTTCGCCTCGTACGACGCGATCGGCGTGATCGTCGCCCACTCGACGGCCACCGGCTTCGCCGCCACCATGCGCACCGTCCCCGGCGTGCAGAAGGCCGGCGCCACCCGGACCTCGGACGTCCCGGCCGACGCGTACAACCCGGCCCTGCCGTCCAACCCCGCGCAGTCCGCGGCCCCGACGACGGAACCCGTGCGCTCCGACATGACGCAGATCAAGGCCGACCAGGCCTGGGCCGTCAACCCGGGCTCCGCCTCGGTCAAGGTCGGCATCCTGGACACCGGCGTCGACGACCAGCACCAGGACCTCGCGCCGAACTTCAACGCCGCCGACTCGGTCTCCTGCGCCTACGGCAAGGCGGACACCCGCGCCGGCGCCTGGCGCGACGTCGACCAGCACGGCACCCACGTCGCCGGCACGGTCGCGGCCGCCAAGAACGGCAAGGGCGCCATCGGCGTCGCGCCGGGCGTGAAGATCTCCTCGGTCCGCATCGCCGAGCCCGGCAGCACCCTGTTCTTCCCGGAGAACACCATCTGCGGCCTCGTGTGGTCCGGTGACCACGGCTTCAAGGTCACCAACAACAGCTACTACACGGACCCGTGGCAGTTCAACTGCCCGAACAACCTCGACCAGGCGGCCATCCTGGAGGGCGTGGGCCGCGCCCAGGCCTACGCCGAGGGCAAGGGTTCGCTCCAGGTCGCCGCGGCCGGCAACTCCAACGTGGACCTGGCCAACAAGACCACCGACTCGTCGAGCCCGAACGACTCGACGCCGGTGACCCGCACCATCACCAACGACTGCCTCGACATCCCGGCCGAGCTCCCCGGCGTGGTCACGGTCGCCGCCAACGGCACCAGCGGCACCTCGAAGGCCTCGTTCTCCAACTTCGGCCGTGACGTCATCGAGGTCTCGGCGCCCGGCGAGTCCGTCTACAGCACGGTCCCCGGCGGCAAGTACTCCTCGCTCAGCGGCACCTCGATGGCCTCCCCGCACGTGGCGGGCGTCGCCGCCCTGCTGGCCAGCGCCAACCCGGCGTACACCCCGGCGGACATCCGGGCCAAGCTCGGCGAGCACGCCACCGACCTGGCCTGCCCGTCGGACGCCCGCTGCACCGGCACCACGGCGAAGAACGGCTTCTTCGGCGAGGGCCGCGTGGACGCGCTCAAGGCCGTCGGCGGCTCGACCCCGCCGCCCGGCAAGTACTTCGAGAACCTGACCGACGTGACGATCTCCGACAACACCACCGTCGAGAGCGCGATCACCGTCAGCGGCGTCACCGGCAACGCGCCGGCGACCCTCAAGGTGGGCGTCGACGTCAAGCACACCTACATCGGCGACCTCAAGGTCGACCTGGTGGCCCCCGACGGGTCGGTCTACACCGTGCACAACCGGACCGGCAGCGGCACCGACAACATCGTCCAGACCTACACCGTCAACGCCTCCTCCGAGGTCGCGAACGGCGTCTGGAAGCTGCGCGTCAACGACAACGCCAGTGCGGACACCGGCAAGATCGACGCCTGGAACCTGACCTTCTGATCCACGCGACCCCCAGGGGGGCCGGAGCGCCTGCGCTCCGGCCCCCCTTCGCGTGCCCGCGAAGAAAGTCCGTACCGGGGGGTAGCCCGCGCGGCACCGTTGCTATACGTTCCGTCTAACAAGCTTGCTAGACACCGCGTCTAACAAGCGACGGTACGACGACGAGCCGACCGCGTGACCCAAGGAGCCGCACCGATGGCCAGCAGCACCGCTCGCCCGGACCACCACGACCACGACGACGTCGCCGCGCGGCTCCTGAGGTCGGCCGCCCGACTCAGCTACGACCCCGCCGTCGAGGTCGACTGGGACACCCCGCTCGACAAGGGCTTCCACGGACAGAGCCCCGAGTGGAACAGCCTCTACGGCACCGCGTACTGGAACGAGATGACCGAGGAGCAGCAGAAGGAGCTGACCCGCCAGGAGTCCGCCTCCGTCGCCTCCACCGGCATCTGGTTCGAGATGATCCTCCAGCAGCTGGTCCTCCGCGACATCTACCGCATGGACCACACCGACCCCCGCTTCCAGTGGGCGCTGACCGAGATCGCCGACGAGTGCCGCCACTCGATCATGTTCGCCCGGGGCTCCGAGAAGCTCGGCGCCCCCGCCTACCGGCCCAAGCGCGCGATCATGGAGCTCGGCCGGGTCATGAAGACCGTCGGCTTCGGCGAGGCCGCCTACGCCGGCATCCTCGTCGCCGAGGAGGTCCTCGACGTCATGCAGCGCGACTGGATGCGCGACGAGCGGGTGGTCCCCTTCGTCCGGACCATCAACAACATCCACGTCGTCGAGGAATCCCGGCACATGAAGTTCGCCCGGGACGAGACCCGCCGCCACCTCGCCCGCGCGAGCCGCGCCCGCCGCCACTTCCAGGCGCTGATCGTCGCCACCGCCGCGTACTACATCATCACCAGCCTGGTGAACCCCGAGGTGTACGTCCGGGCCGGCCTCGACCCCGAGCGCGCCCGCCGCGAGGCCGCCGCCAACGAGCACTACAAGGCGCAGCTCCGCGCCAGCTGCTCCGGGCTGATGGAGTTCCTCGGCGACGTCGGCATGCTGACCCGCCCCGCCGTCTTCTTCTACCAGCGCGCCCACCTCCTCTGACCCCGCCGAGCCGAGCCGAGCCGCCGCCATGACCTACGCCATCACCCAGACCTGCTGCTCCGACGCCACCTGCGTCGCCGTCTGCCCGGTCAACTGCATCCACCCGACGCCCGACGAGCCGGACTTCGGCACCACCGAGATGCTCTACGTCGACCCGAAGACCTGCATCGACTGCGGGGCCTGCGCCGACGCCTGCCCGGTCGACGCGATCTTCCCGGTCGACCGGCTCACCGGGCCGCTGAAGAAGTACGAGGCGATCAACGCCGCCCACTACGAGGGCCGCGAACCCGCCCCCGTCCTCGCCTCCCCCACCTTCCACGCCTGGGGCGAGCCGGCCTTCGCCCGCTCGCTGCCCTCCGACTTCGCCCCGATCCGGGTCGCCGTCGTCGGCACCGGACCGGCCGGCATGTACGCCGCCGAGGACCTGCTGCTGCACACCAACGCCGAGGTCACCCTCATCGACCGGCTCCCGGTGGCCGGCGGGCTCGTCCGCTACGGCGTCGCCCCCGACCACCCCGGCACCAAGGGCGCCGGCGACGCCCTCGCCCGCTTCCACACCCACCCCCGGGCGACCGTCCGGCTCGGCGTGGAGATCGGCAAGGACGTCACCCCCGAGGAGCTGGCCGCCCACCACGACGCCGTCGTCTACGCGGTCGGCGCCCCGTCCGACCGGCGCCTCGGCATCCCCGGCGAGGACCTGCCCGGCAGCCTCTCCGCGACCTCCCTCGTCTCCTGGTACAACGCCCACCCGGAGACCGCGCCCGAAGCGGTCGCCCTGGGCACCGCCCGGCGGGCGGTGATCGTCGGCAACGGCAACGTGGCCCTGGACGTGGCCCGGATCCTCGTCTCCGACCCCGCCGCGCTCGCCGCCACCGACATCGCCGACCACGCCCTCGCCGCCCTGCGCGACTCCCGGGTCCGCGAGGTGGTGCTGCTCGGCCGGCGCGGCCCCGAGGACGCGGCGTACACCGCCTCCGAGCTCCTCGCCCTCGGCCACGTGCCCGGCGTCGAGCTCGTCGTCGACACCCACGACCCGCGGATCGCCGGGGCCATCGACGCCGCGGGACCCGGCGACAAGGCCGCGCTCCTGCGGGACGCGACCCGCGAGACCGTCGACTGGACCCGCGCCCCCGGCGACGGCGGCCCGCGCCGCATCGTGCTCCGCTTCCACTCGGCGCCCGAGGAGGCGCTCGGCCCGGACGCGGTCCGCGCGGTCCGCGCCGGCGGCGCCGACGGCCCCGCCGAGATCCCGGCCGGGCTCCTGGTCCGGGCCATCGGCTACCGGGGCGTCCCGCTCGCCGGACTCCCCTTCGACGAGGCCACCGGCACCGTCCCGCACACCGCCGGCCGGGTCGACGGCATGACCGGCGCCTACGTCGTCGGCTGGATCAAGCGCGGCCCCTCGGGCGGCATCGGCGCCAACCGCGCCTGCGCCGCCGAGACCGTCGGCAGCCTCCTCGCGGACGCCGTCGACGGCCGCCTCCCGAAACCGGCCGGCTCCGCGAAGGCCTTCGCCCGGCTCGCCCGCGACCGCACCGGCCGGCTGATCGACGCCCGCGGCCTGGCCGCCATCGACCGGGCCGAACGGGCCCGGGGCGCGGCCGCCGGCCGGCCGCGGGTCAAGCTCGCCACGGTCCCCGAGCTGGTCGCGGCGGCCCGCCGCGGCAGACTGCGCGGACCGGTGGGCTGACGCCGGACCGGTGGTCCGGCGCCGGCCGGGGTGCGCACGGAGGAGGCGCGCCCCGAACCGGTGCATACGGGGCGGGGGCGGGGGCACTCGCCCCGTATGACCACCGGAAGCGGCAGCGCCGTACCGCACGACGACGGGCGCGGGGAGAGCCCGGCGCAGCGCGCGGACCGGCGGTGGAACGAACTCCTCCAGGAACTGCGGGTCGCCCAGACGGGCACCCAGATCCTCTTCGGCTTCCTCGTCGCCGTCGTCTTCCAGCCGCGTTTCACGGAGCTGGGCACGGCGGACCGGATGATCTACGTGGTCACGTTCTGTCTGGGAGCGGCCACCACGGGCGCCCTCGTCGCACCGGTGGCGGTGCACCGGCTGGTCGCCGGGCGCCGGCTCAAGCCGGAGACGGTGAACTGGGCGGCGCGCCTGACGCTGGTCGGCGTGGTGCTGCTCTACCTGACGATGGTCTCGACGTTCCTGCTGATCACGCGGATGGTGCTGGACGACGGCATCGCGCTGGTGCTGGTCGGCGTGATGGCGCTGTGGCTGGCGCTGTGCTGGTTCGCGGTGCCGCTCGTCGCCCGGCGCGGGAGCGACGGCGGGGACGGGAACGGGGGCGTGCGGGGAAACGGCGGGGGCGAGGGCTACGGGCCGTGGCCGCGCTGAGGGTCCGGCCCGGGACGGCGGGCCGGCGGCGGTGGGTCAGGCCGCGACGGCGAGCGGCCGGCGCAGCACGATCGCGTTGAGCCCGACGGAGAACGGCGCCGTGTCCGTCAGACCGAGCCCGAGCACCTGCTCCTTCGGCAGCTCGACGGTGACGTCCACGCAGAACGCGAGCGCGTGCAGGACGTCGCCCGTGCCCTCGTCCTGGAGCGCGAAGAAGAGGTCACGGTAGTAGCGGGTGCGCTGCTCGGACTCCTCGTAGAACGACAGCCCGCGCTGCTCGGACTCCTCGCCGAGACCGGTGAAGGCGGCGACCAGCTCCCGCTCCACCGTCCCCCAGAAGCCCGCCTCCGCGCACTCGGCCGGCAGGGCCTGGCGGACGGCCTCCTTGAGCGAGAGCACCATGACGAGCAGCGGCGCGTGCTCCTTGAGCCCCCAGCCGCGCACCATGCGGACGACGGTGCAGTCCGGCACGGCGGCCGCGGCCCGGTGGATGGCCGCGAAGTCGAAGTTGACGGTGGCGGGGGCGATCGCCTCCTGGAAGACCCGGTCGATCGACCGGGCCTCGTCGAGGTGGGCGGGCGCCACCTCGATCACGGTCCTGAAACTGGCTGCCAAGGGCTTCTCCTGTTCTCGGGGCCCACCGGGGGGGTGGGCGATCGATCATCAGGAGGAGTATGCCGAGGGCCCCGTTCAGCGCCCGCGGCGGGGCTTCCCGCCGCGTCCGGCGGCGCCGCCCTTGCCCCGGGCGGGCTTCGCCGGCCGGGCCGGCTTCGCCCCGGCGGCCTTCCGCGCGGGCTTGGCCGTCTTCTGGCCCTTCTGGGCCTCCGCCCGGCGCCCCCGGGTGCTGTTCACGGTCCGCCCCCGGACGATCCCGATGAACTCCTCGACCAGGTCGGGCGCCTCCTCGGTCCTGGGCCAGGACAGCGCCACCCGGGACTGCGGGACACCGGTGACCGTGCGGTACGTGAGGTCCTTGCGGTGGTGCAGCCGGGCCAGCGACTGCGGGACCAGGAGCACCCCGACCCCGGCGGCGACCAGCTCGATCGCGTCTGCCGTGGTCTGCGGCCGCTGGAGGGCGGGCCGGCCGGGCGGCGCCTCCCAGTCGAGGGTGTCGTCGAGCGGGTGCAGCACCAGCTCGTCCGCCAGGTCCTCGGCGGCGAGCTCCTCGGCCGCGGCGAACAGGTGGTCCTTGGGCACGACCACCACGGTCGTCTCCTCGTACAGCGGGATCGCGCTCAGGTCCTCGCCGTCGACCGGCAGCCGCAGCAGCGCCGCGTCCGCCGTCCCCTCCCGCAGCGCCGCGAAGGACTCGGCGGGCGCGAGCTGGAGGAGCGCGAGGGCGACGTCGGGCAGCCGCTGCTCCCAGATCCGCACCCACTTCGAGGGGGTCACACCGGGCACGAAGCCGAGCCGGAAGGTCGTGGGGGCCGGGGAGGAGTCAGTCACCCCGCAAGATTACCCGCCGGTCCGGCCCGTCGGCGCAGGTCGGCGAGTGCCCGTGGTCGGCGGACGTCCGTGTGCTCGATACCCTGGACACCATGACGCAGCACCAGAACTCCCAGACGATGAAGCCCGCGACCGCGGCGAAGAAGCTGGGTGTGTACCTCGAAGCCACCCCCGCCGACTTCCAGGAGGGCGTGGTCTCGCGCGGCGAGCTCAACGAGCTCCAGGCCGACCCCCCGGCCTGGCTCCAGGAGCTGCGCCAGAACGGCCCGCACCCGCGCCCGGTCGTGGCCGCCAAGCTCGGCATCTCCATCTCCGGCCTCGCCCGCGGCGGGGTCACCGAGGCGCTCACCACCGAGCAGATCGAGGCCCTCAAGGCCGAGGCCCCGGAGTGGCTGGTCAAGGAGCGCGCCACCCAGTCCGAGGTCCGCAAGGAGACCGTGCGGATCAAGGAGCGCAACGCGCAGCGCGCCGCCGACCAGGCCGCCCGCGAGCAGTCCGCCTGACGGACCCCGCGCGCCGTCGCCGGTGTGGCGCGGCGCCGGGCGCGGGAGGCATCCCCTCATGAACGAGGTAACCGACCCGCCCGTCGTCGCCGCCGTCGACGGCTCCGAGCACAGCCTGCGCGCCCTCTCCTGGGCGCTGGGCGCCGCCGAGGCCCTGGGCGCCCCGCTGGTCGTGGCCCACGTCCGCTCCGAGGCGCTCCAGCTGGGCGCGGCCCGGATCGCCTCGCTGGGCACGGACCCCCACCTGCCGGACACGGTCCTGGACGCGGTCCGGACCGTCGTCGAGGAGCGCGGCCCCCGCGTGCCGGTGCGGTACGCGTCCCTGGACGGCACGGTCACCGAGGTGCTGCCGGACGCGGCCCGCGGCGCCCGCCTCCTGGTGACGGGCTCCCGGGGGCAC
This sequence comes from Streptomyces omiyaensis, assembly GCF_014650895.1. Classification (GTDB taxonomy): domain Bacteria; phylum Actinomycetota; class Actinomycetes; order Streptomycetales; family Streptomycetaceae; genus Streptomyces; species Streptomyces omiyaensis. The sequence goes on along the minus strand of NZ_BMVV01000033.1, from coordinate 3,866 downwards.
GGCGGCTTCGCCAGCCTCCTGCTCGGCTCCACGGGCCGGGCGCTGGCCGCCCGCTCCCCCTGCCCCCTGGTGGTGGTGCCGCACGAGGCCCGCACGGCCTCCCTCGACAGCGGCCCGGAGGCCGGCCGGATCCTGCTCGGGCTGCATCCGGAGGAGACCCCGGACGAGGTGGTGGCCTTCGCCTTCGAGACCGCGGGACTGCGCGGCGTACCGCTGGAGGCGATGACCGTGCTGCGGCTCCCGCCGACCCCTTCCGCGCTGGTCGCGGCCCCGTCCCCGGCCCTCCAGGTGCCCCCGCCGCTGCCGCTCGCGGACGACGCGGAGGGACTCCTCGCGGAGGCCCGTCGCGAGCAGGGGGCCCGGCTGCGCCCCTTCGCCGAGCGGTGGCCGGGGGTGGAGCTGGTGGGGACGGTGATGCCCGGGGACGCGGCCGGCGTCCTGGTGGACGCCTCCGGCCGGGCGGCCCTGCTGGTCGTGGGCCGGCACCACCGGCACCGGATCGCGGAGCTCCTGGTGGGGTCGGTGGCGCACGCGGTGCTCCACCACGCGGCCTGTCCGGTCGCGGTGGTCCCGCCGGCCGCCGCGCGGTGAGCCCGCTGTCGGTGGCGGCTGGTAGACAGGGCGCATGACGTCCGACGCGTACGCCTCCGATCCCGCCGCCGCCTCCCGCAACACCCGGCCCCCGGCCCCGACGGCGGCCCTGGGGGCCGGTCTGGTGGTCGTCGACGCCCGGGGCCGGGTCCTGCTGGGCCTGGACCGCTCGGGGGTGTGGGAGCTGCCGGGCGGCGGGGTCGAGCCGGGCGAGTCGATCGAGGAGGCGGCGGCCAGGGAGCTGGCCGAGGAGACCACCCTGCGCGCGGACGCCGCCGACGTGGAGGTCCTCGGGCTGCTGCTCGACACGGTGACCTCGCCGGACCTGACCCGCATGACGGCGGCGACGGTGGTCCGCTCCTTCACGGGGACGCCGTCACCGGCCGAGCCGGAGAAGATCGTGCGCTGGGAGTGGACCTCGCCCGACGGGCTGCCGGAGGCGCTGTTCCTCCCCTCCGCCCAGGTCCTCTCCGTGTGGCGGCCCGACCTGCCGCTCCCCGAGGCCCCCTTCCACCGCTACGCCCTGGGGCGGGCCGCGCGTCACCGCGCGGGACGGGCGGGTCGTGACTAGCGTGGTCACGGGGCCACGCGCCACGCACCACGTCACCGATCGGAAGCGAGAGTCACGTCATGGCCGCACGACCTGAAGGCACCCCGGTCTGGACCGACGCGATGTTCACCGACACCGAGGGCGCGAAGACGTTCTACGCCGACGTGCTGGGCTGGAGCTTCGGCGAGGAGTCGACGGAGTTCGGGAACTACACCCAGGCCTACAAGAACGGCAAGGCGGTCGCCGCGGTCGTGCCGCCGATGCCCGGCGGGGACACCCCGCCCCAGTCGGCGTGGTGTCTCTACCTCGCCTCCGACGACGTCACCGCCACGGCCGGGAGGATCAGGGCGGCGGGCGGCACGGTGCTGATGGAGCCGATGAAGGTCGGCGAGTTCGGCTCCATGTGCCTCGCCCAGGACCCCGCCGGCGTGGTGTTCGGCCTCTGGCAGGGGGGAGTCCACGAGGGCTTCGAGCTCGAGGGGGAGTCCGGTTCCTATGTCTGGGCGGAGGTCTTCACCCGTGAGCCCGAGAAGTCGGACGCCTTCTTCACCTCGGTCTTCGGCTACGCCGCGAAGAAGATGACCGACGACACGATGGACTTCAAGGTCTTCGATCTCGGCGCCGGCCCGCTCCTCGGCCGGATGCGGATGACGCCCGAGGACTTCCCCCCGGAGGTTCCCTCCTACGTCCAGGTCTACTTCGCCGTCGACAACTGCGACCTGGCGGTCACCGCCGCGGAGGCGCTCGGCGGACGCAAGGTCTTCGGCCCGATGGACAGCCCCTTCGGCCGCTTCGCCGCCCTCCTCGACCCGCAGGGCGCCGCCTTCGCGGTGATCGACGTCCGGACCACGGTCGGCGAGATGCCGCCGATGGAGTGACCGGCACGGGCGGTACGGGGACGGTGCGGCGCCCTGCCGGGGGCGCGCACCGTCCCCGTCCGTCACCGCTCAGCCGGTGTCGCGCACGGCGACGATGCCGTTGAAGACCCCGACGTAGGCGGTGCCGTCGGGTCCGAGGGTGACCGGTGCCCAGTTGTTGTCGTAGGCGAGTCCCGTCCCGGTGAACCGGGAGAAGACGCGGGCCCCGGTGCCGAAGTCGACGGCGGTGAGGTACCAGGCGTCGATGCCGAGGCGGTGGGGGCGCTTCTCGTAGAAGTAGAGCAGTCCGTTGACGGTGGACAGTTTGGGCACGGTGGACGGCGACCGCACGTCGCTCTCCCAGACGACGTCGCAGCCGCTCCCGTCGGCCCGCACGTCGATGCGGGTCGCCCCGCCGACGACGCTGCGCCCGAACCCGAGCGACGAGGGGTTCTCGTAGCCGTAGTTGTTCTCCACCACGAGGCTGTCACCCCAGCTGATCATGGAGTTGTCGGTGGTGGAGGCCCCGGAGCGGAACACCGGCACCGCGCAGACGAGCCGCTCCCCCGCGGGCACGTCCGCCCCGCGCCGGTAGACGAGCACGCGCATCCGGTCGTCGGCGTTGTCGGTGATCGCCACGTACTCCTCCCGCCGCCCGAAGAGGTCGGGCGTGGTGCCGGAACCCTGGTTGACCGAGCCGGGCTTGGTCCCGCTCCCCCGGTCGTACGTCTCCCGCCACAGCACCCGCGGTGTCCCGTCGGGGCCGGCCTCGAAGGCGTACAGCGCGTGGTCGGTGACGAGGGAGACGCCGTCCTCGGCGACGGAGAACGAGTTCTGGATCTCCTCTCCCTCCAGCCGGATCGCCCGCACGGCGCCCGTGGCCGGGTCGACGGTCCCGACCCTGCCGTGCCGGGTGACCCACCAGATCCTCCCGTCCCAGTCCGGCATGACGGAGGTGACGGGATCGCACTCCCCGTCGGGGAGGAGGTCGCTCCAGCCGACGCAGTCGTGCGGCACCAGCGGGGTGAGGTCCCAGTCGTCGTCGACCCGGAACTCCCAGCCGCCGTCGGCCCGCTGTCCGTGGGAGATCCGCAGCACGTGCTGCCGGGGGTCGGCGAGGACCACGCGGTCGCGGTCGTCCAGGTAGAAGTAGGCCCCGCCCGAGGTGTCCTTGAAGATCTTCCCGAAGTCGAGCCGGGTGATCGCCTCCACGGTCGAGGACCGTTGCGGCAGCCGGTACTCGGCGAGCGTGTCCAGGCTGCGGGGGTCGAGCAGTTTGAGGAGGAAGCCGCCGAAGGTGCCGCAGACGGTGACGAGCCGTCCGCCGCTGTCGAAGGTGACGGTGGCGCACTCCCCGCCGATCGCCGCGATCCGTTCGCTGACGACCTCCGGCTTGCGCCCCAGCGGCCCCGGGTAGGGGTGCGTCCCGCTGCCGGCGGCGTCCGCGTGCATCCCGTTCCGCCCGTTGGGGGCCATGTGGGGGTGCTGGGCGGGTCCCGCCCCCGCCGGCGGCCGCGCGGTCCCGGGCGCCCCTTCGTAGGGGTCGACGAGGCGGTGCCCGAGGGCGAGGGGTATCCCCTGGGCCTCCACGAGGGGCGCCGATCCCCCCAGCAGGAGGGCGGCGAGGACGGTGGCCACGGCTGCGCGTCTGTCCAAGGCGGCTCTCCTCAGGTGCGTACGTCGGTCGCGCCGGCCGCCGACGGTAGGCCCGCACCCCGGAGAAGTGAAGAGCCCCGCACCGCCCGTGCACACGGGAAAGGGAGAGGTGAACGCAGAAAAGCCCCGCACCATGACGGTGCGGGGCTTTCCCACAATGATTGTTCGGCGGTGTCCTACTCTCCCACAGGGTCCCCCCTGCAGTACCATCG
>NZ_BMVV01000032.1 GCF_014650895.1 Streptomyces omiyaensis | reverse complement strand
ACCGGGCCCGCGGCATGCCCGGCCGGGCCCGCGGCCGGGACCCGCACCGCCGGGCCCGGGGCGTGCCCGCAACCGTCCTGCGGACCCTGCCCTCTCGACCCCGGGACGAGCGGCGGGGTGCGGTGGCGCCGGGGCGCGCGGGCACGGGCGCGGGAGGGCGGGGCGCGGGGTCCGGGCGCACGGGGTCCGGCACGGGCGGTCTCGGAGCAGTGCGGGCCCCGCCCCTCAGGACCCCGTCCGGCTCCTTCTCCTTCCTCCCGCCGGCCGATGCGCGCACGACGATGCCCCGCGCGGTGTGTCGCGCGGGGCATCGTCCCCCTCGGCCCCCGGACGGGGGCGGCGGCCGTCAGTGGCGGCCGCGCAGCCTGCCGAGCAGGCGCCGGGCCTGGGCGCGCCGGCGGGGGTCGGCGGCGGCCCGCCGGACGGACGCCGTCGCGGCGCGGCCCTGCGGTCCGCGGGCGAACCGCTTGATGCGTGCCAGCAGTGCGGTCATGGGATTCTCCTCCGGTCGAGTGGGCGGGACGGCTTCCGGCGGGGCGTCGCCTACCGGAAGAAGGCCAGGCAGTAGTCGACGAGCCGCATCCGGTGCGGCTGGTCGTCGTCGTCCCGGTCGGGGCCGGGACCGGGCTCGAAGGGCGGGGCCTGCTCGATCAGCCGCTTGGGGCAGCCGAGGTGGAGGGTCTCCCTGCCCGGGTCGATCGCGGTCACGACGGCGGCCGGGACGACGATCCGCCGGTCGGGCAGCCAGGGGCTCGTGTCGACCACGACGTGGGCGCGGCCGGCCGCCGACTCGTGCGTGTCGACCGTGCCCGCGAACCCGTCCGCGGCCTCGACCCGGTACCCGGTCAGATCCAGGTGTGCCGCGGGTGCCGCGGCCTTTCCGTAGGTCCACATGTCGTGCGCCATGTCCGCCGCCTTCCCTGTCGTCGGGGACGGACGTCCCCGGGCTCCGGTTCCTGCCCCTCCGTGTTGCCCGTCCCCGCCGTTCCACACCTCCCGGGTCCCGGGACTCCGGCGGGAGGCCGGTCCGGACCGACTCGGTGCGGGAGAAAACGTTCTGAGGAGACGTCAGGAAAGCGGGCCGGGGAAGTACGGGGCGGGAGCGAGGGGGGCCGACGCCGTCCGGGAGCCGTCCGCGTTCCCCGGCCGGGGAGGGGGCGTGGCCCCGTCCCCGGCGGGCCGGCCCAGGGAACCCGTCAGGGTGAGGCCGAGCGTGACCACGGTCGCCGTCACGGCCCCGGCCGCCCCGGCGCGGCGCCTCGGCCGGCCGGGTCCGGGGGCGGCGGCGCGTCCGGCGGTGCGGCCGGCGGTGCGCGGGTCGGCGAGGACCCGGGCGCAGGAGGCCGCGTCGGGCCGGACGCCGGGGGACCGGTCCGTCATGGCCGTCAGCAGGCGGGCGAGTTCCGCGGGCAGGCCGGCCGGCAGCACGGGGGAACGGTTCAGGTGGGCCACGGCCGCCTCCAGCGGCGTTCCCCCGTACTCCGCCTCGCCCTTCAGCGCCTCCAGGAGCACCAGGCCGAGGCTGTACACGTCGGCCGAGGGGCCCGCGTACCGGCCCAGGGCCTGCTCGGGCGCCATGTAGGAGGCGGTCCCGACGAGCGTGCCGGCGCTGTCGGGCACAACGTCCGCGGCGTCCGCGGGCGTGTCGAAGCGGCGGGAGATGCCGAAGTCCGAGAGGTGCGGGGCGTCCGCCCGGTCCAGCAGGATGTTCGACGGCTTGACGTCGCGGTGGACGACCCCGCGGGCGTGGACGTGCGCGAGGGCCGAGGCGAGGACGGCGCCCGTCCGGCAGGTCTCGGCGGGCGTGAGCGCCGAGCGGGCTATCCGCCGCCGCAGGGTCGTCCCGCGGACGAGCTGGAGCACCAGGAAGGGCCGTCCGCCGTCGTCGCCGGTGTCGTAGAGCGTCACCAGACCGGGGTGGTGCATCCGGGCCAGGAGGCGCGCCTCCTGGCCGCACTGCACGTCGGTGCGGCGGGACTCCGAGGGGCGGAAGACCTTCACGGCCACCGGGCGGCGCAGCCGCAGGTCCAGCGCCTCGTAGACGTCCGCGGCGCCGCCGCGGCCCAGCAGGCGTTCGAGCCGGTACCGGCCGGCGACGGGGCGTTCCGTCGGCGTGGGGTGCGGCTGGGCGTGCCTCGCGCGGACCTGCATCGGTGCTCCTCGGGGGTGGGGCCGGCGGCGGCCGGCGGGCCGATCGACGGGGCGGTCGCCCGCCGTTGCGTGCGCGGGCCCGCGCCTGTCGCGTGCCCCGTCGGTCCATGAACATCCCCGGCGGGGCCGAGGAGCGGGAGCCGTGCGGACGGCGGGGCGGGAGGAAGCGCGGCCGAGGAGCGGGAACCGTGCGGGCGGCGGAGGGCACGGGGCGGGCGCGGGGGCGGAGGGCACGGACGTGCGCGGGGGCCGGGCGGGGACGCGTACCGAACTGCCCCCGGGAGACGGCGGAATGATCCCCGCAGACCCGGGTACCCGGACGCTGTCCAACCCGTAGGGAGGAGCATCCATGGGCCTGGGACTGTTCATCATCATGATCGCCGTCGGCGCCATCCTCACGTTCGCGGCCGACTGGGAACTCGAAGCGGTCGACCTCGACCTGGTCGGCCTGATCCTGATGGCGGTCGGCATCCTCGGAACCGCCGTCTACACGAGCGTTCTTCGCCGCCGTCGGATGGTGGTCCCGCCCGTGGCACCCGCGGTCACCGACGACGACCGGCGTGACCTGCTCTGAGCCGGCCCGCACCGCGGCGCCGCGCGACCCACGAACAAGCGACGAAGGAGTGACAGCGATGAGCGACCCCCTGTGGTCCTACAGCACGGAGTCCGGCCACCTGGCGGGCACCGACCTCACCGGATGGCGGGTCGAGGCGGCCGACGGGCACATCGGCAAGGTGGACAAGCACTCCGACGAGGTGGACGACTCCTACCTGGTCGTGGACACGGGCGTCTGGATCTTCGGCAAGGAGGTGCTGATCCCGGCGAGCACGGTGACCCGCGTCGACCTGGAGGAGCAGGTCCTCCACCTCGCCCTCTCCAAGGAACAGGTGAAGGACTCGCCCGAGTTCGTCTCGGACAAGCACCTCGCCGACCGCCAGTACCGCGAGGAGATCGGGCAGTACTACCGCCCGAACTGGCCCTTCTCGGGCGGCATGGGGCCCATCTGACGGACCGGCGGAGGAACGGCCGCGGGCCGTGCGGGCAGAGTCCGCGCCAGGGACCGGCGGCACGAGGCGGCGCGGGCCGGACGAGTCGTCGTCCTGCCCGCGCCGCCTCGTGCCGCCACGGGCCGGGCGGCGGTGCCCGGACCTCCGCACGCCCCCGACACGCCTCGGGAAAAACCCGGAATGGGTGCGTGAGGGGCGGGTAGGCGGGTGGAGGAGCGCATGGGACTGCCCTCCCACCGCCCCGCTCGCGGCCACCCCCCACGCCGCGGGCCGGCGGTCTCTCGACCGCCCCGGCACCCGTTCCCCCCTTCCGGTGCCGGGGCGGTCGCCCGTTCGGGGACCGCGGCGGCGAGGCGGAGGGGAGCGGCGGCCACGGTGCCGCCCGGCGGCCCGACCGCCCGGCGGCCCCGGCACGCTTTCCACGGGCACCCCGCCTTCCACCGACGGCGGCCCGTGCCCCGACTTCCGGTGGTGTCCCCGATCCGCTCGGCGGCGCCCCCGACACGATTTCCGGTGGTGTCCCCGATCCGCTCGGCGGCGCCCCCGACACGACTTCCGGCGGCGTCTCCGACACGAGCGGTGACGCCCCGGCACGGCTTCCGGTGACGGTCCCGTCCCGGAAGGCCGCGGTTCCGTCCGACGGCCCCAGCGCCACGGACCGGAGCGGCGGGAGCCGTACGCATCCTCCCGCCGCGACCTCCGTCGCGCCGCGCGGACGGAACGGGCGGCGCGCCGTGCGGACCGCGCGGCGCGCCGCCGCCGGGGTCCTCGCGCCCGATGATGGGCGGAGCGCCGCCGGACCAGGGTGGTGCGGGGTCCGCTCCCGCCCCACGTACTCAGAGGAGGTTCTTCATGGACGGACACAACGGCGGTACGCCGCGGGGCGAGCGGGACGGTTCGCAAGGCGACGGGAAGGCCGGGGGGCGGGGCACCCGCGCGGGCGGACGGGGCGAGACGGAGGAGGAGCGCGCGGACCGGCGCTGGCAGGAGCTCCTGCAGGAGATCCGGGTCGCCCAGACCGGCGTCCAGATCCTCCTCGGTTTCCTCCTCACCGTGGTCTTCACCCCGCTCTTCCACGAGCTGGCGCAGACCGACAAGACGATCTACCTGGTCACCGTCGTCCTCGGCTCGCTGGCGACGGGCGCGCTGATCGGACCCGTCTCCTTCCACCGGATCGTCTCCGGCAGACAGGTCAAGCCGCAGGCCGTCGCCTGGGCCTCCCGGCTCACCTTCGCCGGCATCCTGCTCCTCCTCGCGACGCTGACGACCGCCCTGTTCCTCATCCTGAGGGTGGCGACGCACGACCCGTACGTGCCCTGGCTGGTCGCCGGCGTCCTCGCCTGGTACCTGGTCTGCTGGTTCGCCCTGCCCCTGTGGGTCCGCTCGCACTACACCACCGACGACTGACCTCACGCCTTCCGGTCCGGGCCGGTCCGGGCCGACTCGGTCCGGACCGGCCCGGGCCGATCCGGGCCCATCCGATCCGGGCCCATCATCCGATCCGGCTTCGGTCCGGCTCCGGTCCGGACCGGCCCGGGCGCGACGGAGGGGCGGCCCGCCGACCGGCGGGCCGCCCCTCCGTTCCGTACGGGGGTCCGTGGGATCAGTGCTTGAAGGCGTCCTTCGCCTTCTCCTTGGCGGTGCGCGCGTCGCCCTTGGCCTGCTCGGCCCGGCCCTCGGCCTCCAGGCGCTCGTCGCCGGTCATCCGGCCGGCCGCCTCCTTGACCTTGCCCTTGGCCTGCTCGCCCTTGGCCTTCATCTTCTTCTCACCGGACACGAGGAACCACTCCTTCTCGGTACGACACCTCTGACGCGTCTGCCATGCCTGACGCACCTGGTGCATCTGATGCATCTGGCACAAGGACGCCTGACCGCTGACGGCGGGAACAAACCTCCCGAATCCGGCGTACCGGCTCAGCCGGTGCCCGACGGGAGGTTCTCCTTGATCTTGGCGATGGCGAAGCCCCACCCCTGCGACACCGTCGGCCTGCCCGGCACGGCCACCTCCGCGGGATTGGTCACCACGTCCAGCAGCACCGGGCCGGGCAGCGCCAGCGCCTCGCGGACGGCGTCGTCCAGCTCGCCCGGCTCGGTGACGCGGATGCCGGTCAGCCCGAGGGCCCGGGCCACCGCCGCGAAGTCGGGGTTGTCGAGGACCGTCCCGAACTCGGGCAGCCCGGCCTGCTCCTGCTCCAGCTTGACCATGCCCAGCCGGCGGTTGTCGAAGACGACGAGCTTCACCGGCAGGCGCTCGGAGCGGATGGTCATCAGGTCGCCGAGCAGCATGCCGAGGCCGCCGTCGCCGCAGAAGGCCACCACCTGGCGGTCCGGCGCCCACAGCTGGGCCCCGATGGCCTGGGGCATCGCGTTGGCCATGGAGCCCAGGTTGTACGAGCCGATGAGCCTACGCTCCCCGCGCATCCGCACGAACCGCGAGAGCCACACCGTGGCCATGCCGGTGTCGGAGGTGAAGATCGCGTCGCGGTCCGCGTGCCGGTCCACGGCGGCCGCGAGGGCCTCGGGACGGATCTCCTCCACCCGGTTGTCGAACATCGCCCGCACCCGCCCGAGCAGCCGCTTGTCGTGGGCGGGGTCGGCGAGGTCCGCCTGGCCCTCCTCCCAGCGCGCGAACCGCTCGCGGGCCCCGTCGAGGTGGTCCCGCGAGGCGACGGGGGAGAGCAGCGGCAGCAGGGCCCGCAGGGTCGCGCCCACGTCGCCGGCGAGACCGACGTCCACCGGGACGCGGCGGCCGAGGTGCTCCTCCCGGACGTCGATCTGCACGACGCGGCAGTCCTGCGGATACCAGTCCCGGTAGGGGAAGTCGGTCCCCAGCAGGATCAGCGTGTCGCACTCCTCCATGGCCCGGGCCGCGGCCGGGTTGCCGATGAGTCCGGTCTGGCCCACCTCGTACGGGTTGTCCTCCTCGAAGCCCTCCTTGCCCTTCAGGGTCAGCACCATCGGCGCCGAGAGGAGCTCGGCGGTGCGGAGCACCTCCTCCCGGGCGTCCCGGGCGCCGCGTCCCACCAGGAGGGTCACCCGGGAGCCCCGGGAGATCGTCTCGGCGGCCTCGGCGAGCGCCGGGTCGTCGGGGCGGGTGACGGCCGGGCGGGGCAGCGCGAACCGGGGCGGGCGGTCCTCCTCGACCTTCCGGTCGCCGAGGTCGCCGGGCACGGTCAGCACCGCCACGCCGCGCCGGGTCACGGCGGCCCGCACCGCGGACTCCAGCAGCCGCGGCATCTGGTCGGCGGAGGTCACGGTGGCCCGGTAGACGGCCACGTCGCGGAAGAGGAGGTCGTTGTCCACCTCCTGGAAGTAGTCGCCGCCCATTTCGGACAGCGGCACCTGGCCGCAGACCGCCAGGACCGGCGCCCCGCTCTTGGCCGCGTCGTACAGTCCGTTGAGCAGGTGCACCGAGCCCGGTCCCACCGTGCCCATGCAGACGGCGAGCTCGCCCGACAGCTGGGCCCGCGCCCCGGCGGCGAAGGCCGCCGCCTCCTCGTGCCGGAATCCCGTCCACTCGATGCCCTCGGTGGTCCTGATGGCGTCGGTCAGCGGGTTGAGGGCGTCGCCGACCACGCCGAAGACGTGGCCGACGCCGAGGTCCGCCAGACCGTCGACGATCACCTGTGCGACGGTACGGGTCATGGGGTCTCCCTTCACGGAGGTCGCCGGCCGGTTCACCGGAGGGTGAACCGGTCCGGATGTGCTGCCTTCCAGTCGCCTGCCCACGACGGGGGCACCGATGCGGACGCCAGGAGCTGCCCGGGGCCGAGCGGCTCGTACAGCTCGGCGTGGGATCTGACCGCGTCCGGTCCGACCCGGCGCAGGAGCATCCCGGGCCCGAGGTCGCCGGGGCCGTCGGCGCCCATGGCGGCCATGAGCTGCAGGGCGCTCGCGACGGTCGCCTCCTGGAAGCGCCGGACCCGCTGCGCCTTGTCCTCGACGTCGAGCGCGCGGGCGCGCCGGTGGTCCTGGGTGGCGACGCCGACCGGGCAGGTGCCGGTGTGGCAGCGCTGGGCCTGGATGCACCCGAGGGCGAACATCATGGCCCGGGCGGAATTGGTGTAGTCGGCGCCCTGGACGAGCCGCTTGACGATGTCCGCGCCGGTGGCGATCTTGCCGGAGGCGCCGATCCGGATCCGGTCGCGCAGGCCCGTGCCGACGAGGGCCCGGTGCACCGTGGTCAGGCCCTCGGTGAGGGGGAGGCCGACGGTGTCCGCGAACTCCAGCGGGGCGGCCCCGGTGCCGCCCTCCGCCCCGTCGACGACGATGAAGTCGGGCAGGACGCCCTCCTCCAGCATCGCCTTGCAGACGGCGAGGAAGTCGCGGCGCGCCCCCACGCACAGCTTGAAGCCGACCGGTTTGCCGCCGGACAGCTCCCGCATCCGGCCGACGAAGCGCACGAGCTCCCGGGGGGTGCGGTAGACGCGGTGGTACGGCGGGGAGATCACCGTGCGGCCCTCGGGGACGCCCCGGACCGCGGCGATCTCCCGGCTGACCTTGGAGGCGGGCAGCACGCCCCCGATGCCGGGCTTGGCGCCCTGGCTGATCTTCAGCAGGACGCAGGCGACCTGGTCGAGGGCGGCCCGCTCGGCGAACCGCCGGGGGTCGAAGCCGCCGTCCTCGGTACGGCAGCCGAAGTACCCCGTCCCGATCTCCCAGACGAGGTCGCCGCCGGGGGCGAGGTGGTGCTCGGATATCCCGCCCTCGCCGGTGTCGTGGGCGAAGCCGCCGCGCCGGGCGCCCTCGTTCAGGGCGCGGATCGCCCGGCCCGACAGGGAGCCGAAGCTCATCGCCGACACGTTGAGCAGCGCCATGTCGTAGGGCCGGGCGCACCCCGGGCCGCCGATCCGGACCCGGGGCGGCACGGAGGGCACCGGACGCGGGGCCATGGACGGGACCAGGTACTCGGTGCCGGTCCGGTCCAGTTCCAGCTCCGTGCCGAAGGGGTCCTCGGCGTCCGTCCCCTTCGCCCGCTCGTAGACGATGGAGCGGGTGTCCCGGTCGAAGGGCACGCCGTCGACGTTCCCCTCGACGAAGTACTGCTGCACCTCGGGGCGGATCGCCTCCATCGCGAACCGCAGATGCCCCAGGACCGGGTAGTTGCGCAGGATCGAGTGGCGCCGCTGGAGGACGTCGTACGACGCGACCGCGGCGAGCAGGAGGGCGGGGCCGGCCGCGCACCACCACCACGGGGACGCCAGGACGGCCGCGAGGCCGGTGGCGAGAGCGGCGAGTGCGGGGCAGGCCACGAGCAGAAACGTCACCATGGGCGGTCGTCTGTCCCCGACGGGCGCGGCCAAGCGCCCCGGCGACGGGCCGGCGCGGGAGGGCCGGCGGCGCGGCACACCAGGTTTGGCGCGGGCGTGTCCGGCGAGACGATCCCCATGAGCGCTTCGGAGAACAGCGAACGGAACCAGTTCCCCTGGGCCGGCCCGTGGGCCGTGCCGGACTACCCCGACCTGGCCCGGGACTACCCCGACCTGGTGCGGTCGGACGACCCCGACGTGGAGGAGCGGCACCCCCCGGGGAGCCCGGGGGAGCTGCGGCTCCTCCCCGCCCCGTTCGCCGAGAAGGCCCGTGCCGCCGCGTACGCGGCCCGCGGTGCCGGGAGCGGCCTGTGGAGCGGCGCGCGCGCCCACCGGGCGGCGACGGGCGGCGCGGTCGCGGGCGCGGCCGCCGCGCTCGCCCTCGCCCACGTGTGGGGACGGCGGGCCGGACGCCGTGCGGCCCGCCGCGGCCTCGGGCCGGTGGCCCTGCTCCTCGCACGCCGCCCCTGAGGCGCGGGGTCCCTGAGGCAGGCCGTCCCTGAGGCGCGGGGCCCCTGAGGCGCGGGGTCCCTGAGGCAGGCCGTCCCTGAGGCGCGGGGCTCCCGAGGCACGGGGCCCCGCCTTTTCCCTTCCTCTTTTCCCGTCGGGCGCGGGCCCGCTCGCCGTCCGGCCGGTCCCCGCCCCTCCACGACGCGACCGGGCCCGGCACCCTCCTGGCGGAGGTGCCGGGCCCGGTCGCGTGCTCAGGCGCTGAGGACCGAGTCGTCCTCGGTGCGCGCGCCCGGCAGCCGATGGCGGGCCGCGATCAGTGCCGCGTCCACGTCACGCGTGCCGGTGGAGACGCAGAGGGTGTACGCGACGTCGTCCAGGCGCCGGCGCACCTCCTCGCCGCCGTTCTCCGCCCGGAGCACCTTGAGCGTCTCGTACTGCTCGATGAGATTGCGCAGGACCACGGGATGGGCCATCAACACGTACTGCTCCCCTCGTCGCCGGGGCCGGGCCGCCCGGTTCGACGCGCGTGTACCCCGGCCGCGGCGTCCCATGCGCGCACCGCCCCGGGTCCTCCGTCCGGAGCGGCCCGCCCCGCCTCCGCACACCCCCGGGGACCGGGCCGACGGCGGGATCCGGCCGTATGGGGAGGCACCGGCCTCCTCCCGTCGATCACGGAGGGGTAATGTCGTCATGATTGCCGTACGGCAACGATTGCGGCAGCCGGAACCGCCCCGGGGGAGCGGGCGCCCGGTCCGTGACCGAGGCCTGACGGTCCGTGAGTGAACGTGGTGGGGAACGAGGATGGGGCATGTCTGAGACGACGACCAAGGGCTCCTCGAGCAGGGGCCGGCCCGGGCCGGCCGCCGTGGGCGAGCCCGAGCTCCGGCAGCTCCTGGCCGGGCTCACGGCGGTGCGGGACGGTGACTTCGGCACCCGTCTGCCCGACGAGGCGGACGGCCTGATGGGCGAGATCTCCCGGGTGTTCAACGGGATGGTCGACCAGCTCTCCCTGTTCACCTCCGAGGTGACCCGGGTGGCCCGCGAGGTCGGCACGGAGGGGACGCTCGGCGGGCAGGCCGCCGTGCCCGGCGTCTCCGGCACCTGGGCCGACCTCACCGACTCGGTGAACGCGATGGCCGGCAACCTCACCACCCAGGTCCGCGACATCGCCCAGGTGGCCACGGCGGTCGCCAAGGGCGACCTCTCCCAGAAGATCGACGTCGACGCCCAGGGCGAGATCCTGGAGCTGAAGAACACCATCAACACGATGGTCGACCAGCTCTCGGCCTTCGCCGACGAGGTCACGCGCATGGCCCGTGACGTGGGCACCGAGGGCATCCTCGGGGGTCAGGCCGACGTGAAGGGCGTCTCCGGCACCTGGCGCGACCTGACCGACTCCGTCAACTCGATGGCCGGGAACCTCACCGCCCAGGTGAGGGCGATCGCCCACGTGGCCACCGCGGTCGCGGGCGGCGACCTGTCGAAGAAGGTCGACGTGGACGCCCGGGGCGAGATCCTGGAGCTGAAGACGACCATCAACACGATGGTCGACCAGCTCTCGGCCTTCGCCGACGAGGTGACCCGCGTCGCCCGAGAGGTCGGCACCGAGGGCAACCTCGGCGGGCAGGCCACCGTCCGGGGCGCCTCGGGCACCTGGAAGGACCTGACCGACAACGTCAACGTGATGGCGTCCAACCTCACCGGGCAGGTGCGTTCGATCGCCCAGGTGGCCACCGCCGTCGCCCGCGGCGACCTCTCCCGCCGCATCACCGTCGAGGCCAAGGGCGAGGTCGCGGCCCTCGCGGACACGATCAACACCATGGTGGACACCCTGTCGGCCTTCGCCGACGAGGTGACCCGGGTCGCCCGCGAGGTCGGCACCGAGGGCCGGCTCGGCGGCCAGGCCCGGGTGCCGAACGTGGCCGGCACCTGGAAGGACCTGACCGACAACGTCAACTCCATGGCGAACAACCTGACCGGGCAGGTCCGGAACATCGCCCAGGTCACCACCGCCGTCGCCAACGGCGACCTCTCCAGGAAGATCGACGTGGACGCCCGCGGCGAGATCCTGGAGCTCAAGACGACCATCAACACGATGGTCGACCAGCTGTCCTCGTTCGCCGCCGAGGTGACCCGCGTGGCCCGCGAGGTCGGCAGCGAGGGCCGGCTCGGCGGCCAGGCCGAGGTCGAGGGCGTCTCCGGGACCTGGAAGCGGCTGACCGAGAACGTCAACGAGCTGGCCGGGAACCTCACCCGACAGGTTCGCGCCATCGCCGAGGTCGCGAGCGCCGTCGCCGAGGGCGACCTGACCCGCTCGATCACCGTCGAGGCGTCGGGCGAGGTCGCCGAGCTCAAGGACAACATCAACGCGATGGTCGGTTCCCTGCGCGAGACGACGCGGGCCAACCAGGAACAGGACTGGCTGAAGTCCAGCCTGGCCCGGATGTCCGCGCTGATGCAGGGCCACCGGGACCTGGCCGTCGTCGCCGAGCTCGTCATGGACGAGCTGACCCCGCTCGTCGCCGCCCAGTACGGCGCCTTCTACCTGGCCGAGGAAGGGGCGGACGGCGTCGAGCTCGGCCTCGTCGGCTCCTACGGACGCCCCGCGGACGACCGGGGCCGGGCCCGCTTCCGGCTCGGCGAGTCGCTCGTCGGACAGGCCGCCCGCAACCACCGCACCATCGCCGCCGAGAACGTCCCCGCCGACTACGTCACCATCTCCTCGGGACTCGGCAGCACGGCCCGGGGCAGCCTCGTGGTGCTGCCCGTCGTCGTCGAGGACCAGGTGCTCGGCGTCATCGAGCTCATGTCCTTCACCCCCTTCACCTCCGTGCACCGGGACTTCCTGGAACAGCTCATGGAGACGGTGGGCGTCAACCTCAGCACGATCGTCGCCAACGCCCGTACCGACGAACTGCTGGACGAGTCCCAGCGGCTGGCCGGCGAACTCCGCTCGCGCACCGAGGAGCTCCAGGTGCGGCAGGAGGAGCTCCAGCTCTCCAACGCCGAGCTGGAGGAGAAGGCGGCCCTGCTCGTCACGCAGAACCGCGACATCGAGGCCAAGAACCTCCAGATCGAACAGGCCCGGCAGGAGCTGGAGGACCGCGCCCAGCAGCTCGCGCTGGCCTCGACGTACAAGTCCGAGTTCCTGGCCAACATGAGCCACGAGCTGCGCACCCCGCTCAACAGCCTGCTGATCCTGGCCCAGCTGCTGGCCCAGAACCCGACCCGCAACCTCACGGCCAAGCAGGTCGAGTACGCCGGCATCATCCACTCGGCCGGGTCCGACCTGCTCCAGCTGATCAACGACATCCTCGACCTGTCCAAGGTCGAGGCCGGGAAGATGGACCTCAACCCGGAGCGGGTGCCCCTGCGCAGGCTCCTCGACTACGTCGAGGCCACCTTCCGCCCCCTCACCTCACAGAAGAGCCTCGCCTTCACGGTCTCCACGGCCGCCGGCGTCCCCGTCGACCTCATCACCGACGACACCCGGCTCCGGCAGGTGCTGCGGAACCTGCTGTCGAACGCGGTCAAGTTCACCGAGCACGGCAGCGTCGCGCTCCGCATCGAACCGGCGGCGGACGGCGAACTGCCCGCCTCGGTCCACCGGGGCGGCCCCGTCGTGGCCTTCCGCGTCAGGGACACCGGCATCGGCATCGCGACCGAGAACCTGGAGGCCATCTTCGGGGCCTTCCAGCAGGCCGACGGCACGACCAACCGGAAGTACGGCGGCACCGGCCTGGGGCTCTCCATCAGCCGCGAGATCGCCTACCTGCTCGGCGGCGCCCTCACCGTGTCGAGCGCCGTCGGCGAGGGCAGCACCTTCACCCTCTACCTGCCCGTCACCCGCACCGACTTCACCGAGCGGCCCGCCCCCGCGGCCCTCTCGGCGGAGGCCGCCACGGCCGTCCCGGCACCCGTCCGCGGCACCGCGATCGCCCTGCCCGCCGGTCCCGGCACGGCCCCCGCCCGTCCGGCGCGGCGCCTCCTCGTGATCGAGGAGCGCCCGCGCGGCCTCCTCGCCGTCGTCGCGGAGAACGCGGTCACGCAGCTCGACGCCGACGGGGGGCACGCCGAGCGGACGGACATCGAACTGATCGCGGTCGCCGGCTCGCAGGAGGCCGCCACCGCGCTCGCCACCCAGTCGTTCCACTGCGTCGTGCTCGACGTCGACATGGCCGACGGCGACGCCCTGCGCCTCCTGGACGCCATGGACGGAGACGAGGCGCTGCGCACCGTCCCCGTCCTCGCCCACAACAACCGCCGGCTCCCCGCCGACGAGGAGGGCGCCCTCCAGGAGCTCGCCCGCCGCCGCCCGCTGGAGCTCCTCTCCAGCCTCGACGAGCTGCGCGAGCGGATCGCCCTGCACCTGTCCGCGGAGCAGCCCGGCGACGTCGTGCCGCTGGTGCGCGGGGACCACCGGGCCCCGGCGCCCCAGGCCATCGACACCACGCTGCACGGCCGGACCGTGCTCGTCGTCGACGACGACGCCCGCAACCTCTACGCCCTCAGCGGCATCCTGGAGCTGCACGGCATCACGGTCCTGCACGCCGAGAACGGCCGGAAGGGGATCGAGACGCTCCTGGCGAACCGGTCCGTCGCCCTCGTCCTGATGGACGTGATGATGCCGGAGATGGACGGCTACACGGCGACGGCACGGATCAGGGAGCTGCCGCAGTACGCCGACCTGCCCGTCATCGCGGTCACCGCCAAGGCCATGCCCGGCGACCGCGAGAAGAGCCTCGCGTCGGGGGCCAGCGACTACGTGACCAAGCCCGTCGACGCCGACGAGCTCATCGCCTGCGTCGGGCGCTGGCTGAACGATGGCTAGCCCCGCGCGCGTCCACGCCGTCCCGCGCCGCGTCGCGGGGCGCCGGTCCGGCGCGTCCCGCCCCCGCCCGCACGGCGGCCCCCGGGCCGCCCTGACCGAGGAGTCGCCGACGTGAGTGGCCCCCGCCACCAGGACGGAGCTCCGTCCACCGGCCTCCCCGGCCGGGCCGCCCCGTCCCCCGGAACACCCGACGCGACGGCCCCGCCCACCGCCGGCGGCGGGCCGGCCCCGGCCGTCGACGAGCTCGTCGACGGCCGGCTGGCCGCCACGGTCGAGCGGCTGCGCGGCGAGGTGCGCGCCGCGCACGCCGCGTCCGAGGGGCGCGCCCTGGTCGAACTCGCCAAGGGAGTCCTCGTCGAGCGCCTGGGCTGCGGTCCCGCCCAGGCGGCCCGGCACCTCGCGGAGCTCGCCGACCGGGCCGGGCTGTCCCGGCTGGAGCTGGCCGCGGACATCATCAACCAGGCGGCCCGCGACCGGGTCGCGGAGGCCGCGGACGCGTTCGTGCGGACGAACGTCGCCGAGCCCGGCACCGCCGCCTCGGTCGCGGTGCGGCTGCGGACGGCGGAGAGCGCGGCGCTCGGCGCGGGCGACACCCAGGCCGTCGCCGAGTCGCTGCTCACGCACGCCCTCGAACCGCTGGGCGCCGTCGCCGTGGCGATCTGGACCACCGGTCCGGACGCCTCGCTGAGCCTGCGCGGACACGCCGGCTTCGGCGCCGACGAGGCGGCCCGCTGGCACTACGTCCCCCCGGGGGTGACCACGGCGGCCCGTCAGGCGCTGACCGGCCGCCGCACCGTCTGGTACCCCTCCCTGTCGGCCGCGGGCATCCCCTCGATCGGACGCGCGCGCCACCCCGACGGCGGCCGGGTCGTGGTCCCCGCCGGGACCGGCGGCCGCATCCACGGCGTCCTGGAGATCTGCTGGGCCCGGCCGCTCGACCCCCAGCCGCAGGCGGTGGAGCGCCAGGTCGAGGCGCTCGCCGAGCTCTGCGCCCACACCCTGGAGGCGCTGCCCGGGGACGCCCCGCGGGCGGTCCCGGACCTCGCCGCCGGCGACGGGGCGCCGGAGCTGGCCGCGCTCTCCGACGGCCTCTACGACCCCGCGCTCGTCCTGACCCCTCACCTGGACGAGGCGGGGCGGCTCGTCGACTTCCGCATCCGGCACGTCAACGCGCACTTCCAGGACCCGGCCGGCCGGCCCCGCGGCTCCGTCGACGGGGCGCTGCTCCTGGAGGCGTACCCCGCGACGGCCGGCGGGGGCGACCTCTTCGACCGGATCGAGCGGGTCCACGCCACGGGCGAGCCGTTCCGCGCCCGGCGCACCCGGCTCACCTCCCTGGTGGACCAGGTGCCGCTCACCTCGCTCGCCGACATCAGCATCAGCCGGCACGGGGGGAGCGTCCTGCTCATCTGGCGCGTCGAGGACGAGTCGGCGCGCCTCGCGAGCCTGCTCCAGCACGCCCAGCGGCTCGGCCGGGTCGGCGCCTTCGAGGAGGACGTCGTCACCGGGGACATCACCTGGCACGGGCAGCTCTTCGAGCTCTTCGGCCGCCGGACGACCGAGCCGCCGGTCGCCCTGCGGGACCTGGCCGCGCACGCCCACCCCGACGACGCGGACACCATCCGGCGCTTCCTCCAGACGGTGCTGTACCAGCGGCGGGTGAGCTCCACGGCCTTCCGCATGCTCCGCCACGACGGGGTCACGCGGCACCTGAGGGTGACGGCCGAACCGGCGCTGGGAACCGACGGCGGCCTCCAGGCGGTCCGCGGCGCCTACCAGGACATCTCGGCGCAGCACTGGACCGAGGTCGCCCTCACGGCCACCCGCGACCGGCTGGTCGCCACGGAGGAGGCGGCCGAGGAGCGCAACCGGCTCACCCTCCAGCTCCAGCACGCCATCATGCCGCCGGCCAAGCCGCCGCTCGACGCGCCGGGGCTCGACGTCGCCGTGCGCTACCGTCCGGCCGAGTCGGAGTCGCTGGTCGGCGGCGACTGGTACGACGCCGTCGTGCTGCCGTCCAAGAAGGTGCTGCTGTGCGTCGGGGACGTGGCGGGGCACGGCGTGGAGGCGGCCACCGGGATGGTGGTGCTGCGCAACGCCCTGCGGGGCCTGGCCGTCACGGGCGCGGGGCCGGGACAGCTGCTGTCCTGGCTGAACAGCGTCGCCCACCACCTCACCGCCCACGTCACGGCCACCGCCGTCTGCGGCGTCTACGACCCCGAGCGCCGCACCCTGCGCTGGGCCCGGGCGGGACACCTCCCGCCGGTGCTGGTGCGCGGGGACGACGCGGCCGACCTGCCGCTCCTGCGGGGGCTGCTGCTGGGGGCGCTCGCGGAGGCCGAGTACGAGGAGTCGGAGCTCCGGCTCGAACCCGGCGACACGGTGCTGATGTACACCGACGGGCTCGTGGAGCGCCGGGACACCGCCGTCCACGACTCCGTCGCCCAGCTGCTCGCCGTCGCCCGGCTGCCCTCCGACGGCCTCGAACGACGGCTGGACCAGCTCCTCGCCCGCAGCAAGTCGGACACCGACGACGACACGTGCGTCATCGGTGTCCAGGTGTCGTGACGCCCCCCGCGTCCGCCCATCGACCGCCCCCCATCCGGAAAGCAGGGACCATGGCCGAGCAGGAACCGAACCTGGACGTCGACGTCGAGATCCGCGCCGCCCGCACGGCGGTGCTGTCCGTGGGGGGTGAGCTGGACATGGAGACGGCCGGAGGGTTCGAGGAGCACCTGACGGAACAGCTCCGTCACGGGCGGTGCCACCTCGTCCTCGACCTGTCGGACCTCGCCTTCATGGACTCCTCGGGGCTGAACGTCCTGATCAGGTCGGTGCACCGGGCGCGCGACGCCGGCGGCGACCTGCGCCTCGCCGCGCCGACCCCGGCGGTGCGGCGCATCCTGGAGATCACCGGGGTGACGACGACGATGCCGCCGCACGAGGGCGTGGCGGAGGCGCTGGCCGCGTTCGGCGGAGCGAGATAGAGGAAGGGCCGCGGGGTCCCCGCCGGGGGACCGGGCCACGAGGAAGAGGGAGAGCGTGCAGGAGATCGCCGACATCGAGCAGGCGCTCCGCCGGGCTGCTCCGCACCGGCTGGTGGGCGTCGTCGAGGACGCCCTGCGGGAGCACTGCGGAGCGCTGGGGGTGGAACTCCGCCTGGCCGACTACGCCTTGCGGTCGCTCCAGCTCGTCGGGGGCACCGCCGGGGCGGACCCGTCGGTCCCGGTCCACGACAGCCCGCAGGGGCGTGCCTTCGGCGCCCAGGAGCCGTACGTCCTGCGGGAGGCGGAGTCGCTCCGGCTCCATCTGCCGGTCACCGTCCGCGGGGACCGGCTGGGC
Source organism: Streptomyces omiyaensis (assembly GCF_014650895.1). Lineage (GTDB taxonomy): Bacteria > Actinomycetota > Actinomycetes > Streptomycetales > Streptomycetaceae > Streptomyces > Streptomyces omiyaensis. The sequence goes on along the minus strand of NZ_BMVV01000032.1, from coordinate 52,151 downwards.
GTCCTGACGGCCGTGCTGCCCCCGGACACGGACCTCCGGCCGCTGCTCCCCGCGCTCGCCCAGCTCTGCGAGGCGCTCGGCCACGAGGTCCTGGTGGCCGAGCGCGACACGGACCTGTACGTCCTCGCCCGGCGCGCGACGCGGCTCACGCTCGCGGCGGAGATGCAGTGGCAGCTCCTGCCCGGCCGTTCGTGCGCGCGCCCCGAGTTCGCCCTCGCGGCCCATCTGGAGCCCGCCTACGCCATCTTCGGCGACAACTACGACTGGTCGGTCTCGGACGGCCGGCTGACCCTGACCGTCACCAACGGCATGGGGGAGGGCATCGAGGCCGCCCTGCTGACCAACCTCGCGATCAACGCCCTCCGCAACGCCCGCCGGGCCGGCCTCGGCCTCGCGGACCAGGCCGCGCTGGCCGACCAGGCCGTGTACGCGCAGTACCGGGGCGCCGCCTTCGTCTCGGTGCTCCTGCTCCGCTTCGACCTGGCCACGGGCGAGGTCGAGGCGGTGGACGCCGGCTCGCCCCGTCTGTGGCGGCTGCGGGGCCACGCGGTGGAGCCCGTCCGCTTCGACGAGCAGCTGCCCCTGGGCATGTTCGAGGACACGGCCTACGCCACGGAGCGGTTCTCCGTGCGGCCGGGGGACCGGCTGCTGTTCGGCAGCGACGGCGTGTACGGCGCCGTCTCGCCCGCCGGGGAGAGCTACGGGGACCGTGCCCTGGCCCGGGCGCTGCGCGGGACGCGGCTGCTGCCGCCCACCCACGTGCCGCAGGCGGTGCTCCGGGAGCTCGCCGCCCACCACGGCGGCGGTCCGCTGGACGACGACGCGCTCGTGGTCTGCCTCGACTGGTACGGCACCGCGTCAACAGTTGCCGTGTGACAACTGTATCCTTGGGGCAACACCTGGCGGGTGCCCGGTGGAACGCTTCGAGGACGACCATGAGGTGGCGATGAGCACGTGCGGTGTGCGCCCGGCCGGAGCCGGCGCCGCGGGGGGACGGGGCGGAGCCGCGGGCGGCTCAGGCCGAACTGACGCCCTTCAGCGTGCGGGGGCGTGACGAGGCGGTCGGTCCGCTCCCCTCCACGGCCTCCTGGAACCCGGCGAGCCCCCGCAGCAGGGCCTTGCGGCTCGTCGGGGACATGCCCGCGATGACCGCGAGCAGGGCCTCCTCGCGCTGGGCCCTGAGCCCCCGCAGGTACGCCTTGCCGTGGACGGTCAGGTGCAGCTCCAGCTGCCGGCGGCTCACCGGACTGGGCAGGCGCCGGACGAAGCCCAGCGCCTCCAGCCGGTCGCACATGCGGCTCACCGAGGGCGGCGCGGAGCCGAGCAGCTCGCCCAGCGTGCGCAGGCTGATGCCCTCCTCGCGGTCCAGGCTGTACAGCACGCGCAGCTGACTCGCCGAGACCGGTGTCGCCGACACCATGTCGCGGCCGCGCTCCCACAGCACCTCCAGCAGCTCGATGAGCTCCCGGGCGGCCTCGGCCGTCTGCTGCGGTTCCCGCGAGGACGGGTCGGGATCGCTGTTCATGCCTGCCGACACTCCTCGGGCGTCCGGGGCCGAGGACCACGGCCTTGCGACGGACCGGTCATCTCCACATCTCTCCAGAAGGCGGTACGGATCCGGTGGATCGACACGTGACAGTGGAAGGCGCACTGCGCGGGGCGGCACCACACCTCCTCCTGGACTCCCTCCGTACCAGTCTCGCGCACCTGTACGCGGCGGCCTGCGTCGACCTGCTTCTCATCGACTACGGACGCACGACCCTGCGCCCCGTGGAGCCCGTGCAGGCCCCAGCAGGGATGCCGCACTCGCCCGTGGACGCGGGCCCCGCCGGCCGCGTCTTCCACACCCAGCAACCATATCTTTTCCGTGATGTCGGGCCCACGGCGACCGTTTGCCTGCCCGTCACGGTACGCGGCGACCGGCTCGGCGTCCTCGTCGTCGGCCTCCCGGCCGACCGGGCCACCCCGGAGACCACCGCGAGCCTCGCCCGGGTCGCCGAGACGCTCGGGCACGCCCTGCGCGTCGCCGACCGCCACACCGACCTGTACCGCCGCACCCGCAGGACGCGCCCCCTCAGCGTCGCCGGGGAGATGCAGTGGGACGCCCTGCCGGGACGCGCCTGCGCCGGACCGGCGTTCGACCTGCACGCCCACTGGGAGCCCGCCTACACCTCCGGGGGCCACCTCCTCGACTGGAGCGTGACCGAGGGCGAACTCCAGCTCGTCGTCGCCGACGGCGCCGGCCCCGGCACCCCCGCCGCCCTGGTGAGCGCCCTCGCCCTGACGGCGGTCCGCAACGCCCGACGGGCCGGGCTCGACCTGGTGGCCCAGGCCAGCCTCACCGACCAGGCGCTCTACGGGCAGTACCGCGGGAGGCACGCACTCGCCGCCCTGCTGCTCCGCCTCGACCCGGCCGACGGCCGGGCCGAGGCGGTCGACGCGGGATCGCCCACGCTCTGGCGGATCCGCGGCGCCGGCACCGAGCGCATCGAGCTGGACCGCCAACTGCCCCTGGGCATGTTCGAGGACACCGTCTACACCACCCAGCGCCTGGACCTGCTCCCCGGCGACCGGCTGGTCTTCGTGGCCGACGGCACGGGCGACCCTCCCTCCGGCGGGCGGCACGAGGCCCCGGACGGTCCGGTCGCCCGCGCCGTCGCGGCGACCGGCCGCCTGAGCGGGGCGGACGCCCCCGCGGCCGTGGTGCGGGCGCTGCGCGAGACGTCCCCGGGCGCTCCGGAGGGCGTCCTCGTGCTCTGCCTCGACTGGCACGGCCACCGGCCCGGGCCGCCGGGCGCGGGGCGGGACGGGGAGCCCGCGGCGTCCCCGCCGTCCCCCTGACGGACCATCGGCGGGTGTGATACCCGTGGCGGGCGGTGTGGGAACCGCGATGCGGGGAAAGGCGGAGTACGAGGTGCCCAGCCGCGCCGACCCATCCGGACGAGGGGAGTACCAGCGCCATGACGGACGCGATCACCGCCGAGTGTGCCGCGACGGAGCCCTCGCTGTCCGCGAGCGCCGTCTACGACGACTCCGCCCACGGCGGCGCGATCGCCTCCGCCCGCGCCTTCACGGCCGACTTCCTCGCGGCCGCGCCGGCCGCGTGGTCCGGTCCGGTGGCGGGCGAGCGGGTCGAGCTGGCGCAGCTGGTGGTCAGCGAGCTGGTGACCAACGCCATCCGGCACACGACCGGCCCCTGCCGCCTGCTGCTGGAGCTGAGGCGGGACGCCCTGGAGATCTCGGTCTTCGACAGCGAGGCCGCCGCCCCGGTGCCCCGCGGACACGACCCCCGCCGCATCGGACAGCACGGCGTCGAGATCGTCGTGGCCGTCTGCGAGAGCCTGACGGTGGAGCCCGCCCCGGAGGGGAAGCGGGTCCGTGCCCGCCTCTCCCTCCTGCCGGAGTAGCCCGCCCCGGCGACCGGCCGCCGGTGCCACCGGGCGACGGGGCGCGCCGCAGCGGGCGCACGGAACCGGCGCACGGAACCAGGGGTGCGGAACCGGTGGTACGGAGACGGCGCGCGGCGCCGTGGGTACGGAACCGCGTGCGACACCGGGCGCGCCGGACGGCGCGCGGTGCCGGGGTGCGCGGCGGGGCGGGTCCTCAGTGCCGGGCTTCCGCCCCGCGGCGCGACCGCCGCCGGAGCGAGCGCCGCTCGGCCTCGGTGAGACCGCCCCACACGCCCGCGGGCGGATGGGGATCGGTCATCGCCGCGCGCAGGCACTGCTGCCGCACCGGGCAGCGCCTGCACACCTTCTTCGCCTCGTCGGCCTGGGCGAGGGCGGGGGAGCCCATTCCCACCGGGAAGAACAGATCGGGGTCGACCTCCTGGCAGGCCGCGGCCGCACGCCAGCTGTCCATGTGAGCCTCCTGGCACATGAGTCGGGATTCGCGTCCCCGTCCGCCTGACCGCTCGTCCGGGGTCGAAACCCGGGCGCGCGGCCACGGCCGTCAGCGGGCTCCCCTCCGCGGACCGCCGGGGACGGGCGTGACGCTCCACCACGCCATCGCCACACCGACACCGAACAGCAGGACCAGGAAGACCGGCACGGGGGAGTCCTTCCGCACGGGGACACGTCGGAGGATCCGTCTGACCGCGCCCACGGGACCGAAACCCCTTCCGCGACGACGTCCTCCCGCCCGGACCCGGCCGCCGCGCCCCACCCTTCGCGCACGGACCGGAGGTGAAGCTCCTGTGTCGGGACGGTGGGGATATGGCGGGGGAACGGCGGGTGCGTACCGGAAGGGGGACGTTCGCTTGATGTGCCGCCCGCCCTGGGCGAGGGTGGGAGGACGAGCCGTCGTCGAGTGGGAAGGTGGCGGGCCACTGCGCGCGGGCCCCGCATATGACTGTTTTCGAAGACGAGTCCGGTCGCTCCCGGGCCGCCCCGGCGGCCCGAGGCACCTCCTGGCTCCGCTCGCCCCACCCGGCGGTGGTCGCCGACCGCGAGGGCGGCGTCGTGGAGTTCAACGCCGCCGCGGCCGACCTCTTCCCCCGCATGGGCGTCGGCACCTGGCTGGACGAGGTCGTCCCGGGCTGGCTGGCCGACGCCCACCGGCGCCTCTCCGGCCCGGCGCGCACACCGCGCGTCCCGGCCCCGGCCACCGCCCCGGCGGGCTCGGCCCCGCTGCGGGGCCGCCACGACGGCCGCCTGCTGCGTGCCCATCCGACCGAGTCCGGCCACGGCGACGTGGCCTGGTGGCTGGTCGACGACTCCGACCTGACCGCCGCGCGGGACGCCCTGCGGACCGAGCAGGAGCGCACCGCGCTGCTGGCCGAGGCGTCCACGCAACTGCTGGCCTCGCTCAATCCGGACCGGTGCCTGGAGACGGCGGCCCTGCTCGCCGCGGCCCACCTCGGCGACGCGGCGCTCGTGATCTCCCCGCCCGTGCGGAACCGGTACGCCGTGGTGACCGCGGTGGGGGAGAGCTTCGGCCGGAGCCAGGTCGCCATGGACCCCGCCTCCGTCCCCGGCCTGGCCGAGGCCCTCCAGGGCTTCCCCCCGGTGCCCGCCCGGTGGATCGACCCGGCCGAACTCCCGCCGTGGGCCGTGCCCGAGGGCTTCGGGGGCACCCCCGGATCCGTCGTCATCACCCCGCTGCCCGGCCACGGCGTGCCCGCGGGCGTGCTGGTCCTGCTGCGCCGCGGCGGACGGCGTGCCTTCGACGCGTCGGAGGAGCTCTTCGCCCGGCTGTTCGCCGCCCGCGCCGGCGCCGCCCTGTCGGCCGCGCGGCTCTACGCGGAACAGGCCCGCATCACCCGCGCGCTGATCGCCGAGCTCCTCCCGCCGCAGCTCCACCACGTGCGGGGCGTCGACTTCGCCGGCGGCTACCGGACCTCCCAGGACACGGAGCGCATCGGCGGCGACTTCTACGACGTGCACGCCGGCGCCGACGACGACCGGGAGACCCTCGCCGTCCTCGGGGACGTCTGCGGCAAGGGGCTGGACGCCGCCGTGCTGACGGGCCGCATCCGCAGCACCGTCCAGGCACTCATGCCCCTCGCCGGCGACCACCGCACCGTCCTGGAGCTGCTCAACGGAGCCCTCCTGACCTCCCGCCACACCCGTTTCGCCACCCTGGTCCTGGCCTCGGTGCGGCGCTCGGGCGGGCACGTGCGGCTGCGGCTGACCAGCGCCGGCCACCCGCCCCCGCTGATCCTGCGCGGCACCGGCCACGTGGAGGAGGTGGACACCGGCGGCACCCTGGTGGGCGCGCTCCCCGAGGTCACCAGCCGGTCCGCGACCGTGAGCCTGTCGCCCGGGGAGACGTGCCTGCTCTACACGGACGGCATCACGGAGGCCCGGGGCGGCCCGCTCGGCTCGTCCATGTTCGGCGAGGACCGGCTCAGGTCCGCCCTCGCCGAGTGCGCGGGCCTCCCGGCCGAGGCCGTCGTCGAGCGGCTGCAGATGGTCGCCGGCGACTGGGTCGGCCGCGGCCCGCACGACGACATGGCGGTCGTCGCCATCACCGCGCCGCACACCACCCATCTGTCCGCGGTGAACGGCCACACCCGGGGCAGGTACACCGCATGAGCACGCACACCACGACCTCCGCACCGGACCTCGCCACGACCCGCGGCCGCCTGTGGGAGGCGCTCGCGGCGCGGGACGAGGCGGCCGCCACCGCCGCGGTCCTCGACGCCCACGACGCGGGGGCGCCGGCGGAGGACCTCCTGCTCGACGTCATCGGCGCCGTCCAGGCCAGGGTCGGCGCCGAATGGGCCGCCGGCCGCATCGGGGTCGCCCAGGAGCACGCCGCCACGGCCATCCAGGACCGTGTCGTCGGAGCCCTCGCCCACCGTTCGCCCGACCGCGGCACCGCCGCCGGACCGGACGTCCGCGGGGCCGGGCAGCCGCCCCGGCGGGTCACCGTCGCCTGCGTCGACGGCGAGTGGCACGCCCTGCCCGCCCGGCTCCTCGCCGAGGTCCTGCGCGGCCGGGGCTTCCTCGTCGACTACCTCGGGGCGCACGTCCCCACCCCGCACCTCATCGCCCACCTGCACCAGAGCGGCACGGACGTCGTCGCGCTCTCCTCCTCGCTGCCGGTCCGCCTCCCGGTCGCCCACGCCGCCGTCAGCGCCGTCCAGGCCCTCGGCCTCCCCGTCCTCGTCGGCGGCGCCGCCTTCGGCCCCGGCGGCCGGTACGCCCGCCTGATCGGCGCCGACGGATGGGCGCCCGACGCCCGCGCCGCCGCCGCCCTCCTCGCCGACGGCCCGTGCCCACCGGGGGACGCCCGGCCCGAGGCCGCCGGCGACCTGCCCCACCTCTCCGACCAGGAGTACACCCTGGTCACGCGGGCCCGGCCCCGGCTCGTCCGGCACGTCCTCGAAGGCCTCCCGGGCGCCGTCCCGGCCACCGCCGCGTACGACGACCGGCAGCGGGAACGGACCGCCGAGGACATCGCCCACATCGTCGACTTCCTCGCCGCGTCCCTCTACGCCGACGACGCCGGGCTCTTCACCGACTTCGTCACCTGGACCGCCGGAGTCCTCCGGGCGCGCGGCGTCGGGCAGGACGCCCTGGTCGCCGCGCTCGATCTGCTCGCCGACGCGCAGCACGACTTCCCCCGCGCACGCTCCCACCTCGCCGCCGGCCGCCGCGCCCTCGTCCGCGTCCCGGCGCCGTCGACCCCGGGACCCCGCTCATGACCGCCCCCGGCGACGGCACCGACCACCCCTTCGCCCTCACCGCCGTCCCCGCGCCCGACGGCGTCCTGCACGTCGAGCTCGCCGGCGACCTCGCCTGGGACAGCGCCGACGAACTCCTCGACGCGGCCCGCGGCCACCTCGACCCGACGGCGGCCCCCGCCGACATCCGCCTCGACTGCGCGCGCCTGACCCTCTGCGACTCGATGGGCCTCTCCGCCCTGCTGGCCCTCCACCGGCTCGCGACGGCGGCGGAGGTGCGGCTCCACCTCGACCGCAGACCGCCCCACCTCGACCGGCTCCTCCGGCTCACCGGCACCCACGCCCACCTGACGGGCCTGCCCGAGGCGGCGGGATCCGACGGCGACGCCTCGGACGGCACGTCGGACGGCCCCCGGCTCCCCGGTCCCTGACGGGCCTTCACGGCCTTCACGGAACCGTGACAGCACCGGCACACCCGGCCGGGCGACACGAGGTGTAGCGGGGGCGGGACGGGTCAGGCGGACACCGCAGCCGCTCGCCCCCACAGCCGGAGGACCCCATGTCCCAGCCCCGCGTCGCGCCGCTCCCCGCACCGCGTGTCCTCACCCGCCCCGTGCCCATGGAACTGCTCGGCCCGGACGTGGCCGTCCGGATCGACACCACCGTCGGCTACACCTCCCGCGACCCCCACGCCCTGAGCATCGCCTTCCACCTCCTGGGCGACGACTCCGTGGTGTGGCGCCTCGACCGCGAGACGGTCGTCACCGGATCGCTGGCGCCCGTCGGCGAGGGCGAGGTCCACCTGTGGCCCGACGCCGACGGCGGGCTGCTCCTGCGGCTCGGCCCGGCGGGGCACCGCGTGGTGATCCGGTGCGACGTGGAGACGCTCACCCGCGTCGTGCGCGACACCTTCGTCCTGGTCCCGCCCGGCACGGAGGAACGCCACATCGACTGGGGCCCGTTCTTCGCCTCCCTCGGACTCTGAGGCGCGGGCGGGGCCCGCCCGCGTCACTCCGGCCGGCCCGGTACGGCCGGCCGGAAGCAGGCGGTGACGTCCTTGCCCCGCGGGCAGGGACGGGTCCGCACGTCGTCGGCGAGGGCGTCGACCAGGAGCAGGCCGCGCCCGCCCAGGGCGTCGTCGTCGGGCCCGCGCGGCTCGGGAACCCGGGGGGAGGCGTCGTGCACGGTGACGTGCAGGCACTCCTCGTCCCAGGTGAGGATGAGCTGCGCGTCGCTGCGGGCGTGGACGTGGGCGTTGGTGACCAGCTCGGAGACGGCCAGCACCACCGCGTCCGCCGCGTCGGGCGCGGACCGGTCCCAGCCGAGGGTCGCCAGGTGCCCGCGGGTCCAGTCGCGGGCCGTCTTCACGCTGCTGCCGACGGGCAGCGACCGTGCCCATCCGACCGCTCTCATCGAGGGATCCTGTGTCATGACGCTCCTTCCGGCGACCACATCGACAGGATCCGTCTGCCCGCGCCGCCGGGGGAGGAATCCGGCTCCCGGACCTCCGCCACCCCCGACGGGCCCTCCGCGGAAGGCCGCTGACGGCCCCTCGGCCCGGCCGTCCCGCTCCGCCGCGGCCGCCCGCGGAACCGCGTCGCGGTACTCCCCGGAGAAATCGTGAAGTTCACCGGTGTGGACGGGAGAACTCCGGGTAGGCGACCCGCCACAGGGCCACGCATCCCGTCTCGGGAGCCACGTGAAAGGGGAAAGGTGTGACGGTCACCACGATGTCGGCCACGGGAGTCGCGACCGGAACGGGGACGCTGCCGGTGATCCCGGACACGATGGCGGTCGCGCCGAAGGACGCGCGGACCCTCTCGAAGGTCTTCTTCCAGGAGCTCGCGGTGCTGGAGGAGGGGACGCACGAGTACCAGTACGCGCGCAACACCCTCATCGAGATGAACATGAGCCTGGTCCGCTACGCCGCGGGCCGCTTCCGTCACCGCGCCGACGAGATGGAGGACATCGTCCAGGTCGGCATGATCGGCCTGATCAAGGCGATCGACCGCTTCGAGCTCGCCCGGGAGGTCGAGTTCACCACCTTCGCCGTCCCCTACATCGTGGGCGAGATCAAGCGGTTCTTCCGGGACACCTCGTGGGCGGTGCACGTGCCCCGCCGGCTCCAGGAGGCCCGGGTCGAGCTGGCCAAGGCGACCGAGGAGCTCAGCACGCGCCTCGGCCGGACGCCGACCGTCAAGGAGCTCGCCGAGCTGATGAGCCTCACCGAGGAGGAGGTCACCGAGGCGCGGCTGGCCTCCAACGGCTACAACTCCGCCTCCCTCGACGCCGCCCTCGGCGGCGAGGACGAGGACGGCGACGCCTCGCTGGCCGACTTCATCGGCAGCGAGGACCCCGCGATGGCCCTGGTCGACGACTTCCAGTCGCTGGCCCCGCTCATCGCCGACCTCGACGAGCGCGACCGGCAGATCATCCACCTCCGGTTCGTCGAGGAACTCACCCAGGCCCAGATCGGGGAGCACCTCGGCTGCTCCCAGATGCACGTCTCGCGCCTGCTCTCCCGCACCATGAAGCGGCTGCGCGCCGGCCTGCTGGAAACGGGCTGAACCGGCCCGGCCGACCGGACCGGCACCGCGCGGCACCCCGGACCGTCACCCGCCGGACGGCCCGGGGCGGACGGGCGGCGGGGGCGTCACCCAGCGGATCGCCGCGATGACGAGCCGCCCGCCCGGCCGTGCCACCGGCAGGAGCAGCCGGACGTGCGCCGGCAGCACGACGAGCCGCCTCGCCCACGGCGGCAGGAGGTCGACCGCCGCGGCCGCCAGGAGGGCGTACGGAAGCCGTGCGGGCCACGGCAGCGGCGGGGCGGCCAGCAGATAGCGCGCGGTCCCCGCCGACTCGGCGGTGACCGCCGCCTCGCCGCGCCTGCGCTCCAGCGCCCCGGCCAGGCCCGCCTCGGTCACGGGAGGGTCGGGGATCCCCAGCCGCCGGGCGACCGACGCCATGTCCGCGACGTAGCCGTCCCGGCGGTCGTCCGGCAGCGGAGTCCGTCCGTACCGCCGGTGCGCCTCCAGGAAGCAGGCGGTCTCGGCCAGGTGCACCCAGGAGAGCAGCGCCGGGTCCGAGGCCCGGTAGGCCACCCCGTCCGACGTCGTCCCGCTCACCCGCGCGTGGGCGGCGCGCACCCGCTCCACCGCCCGCTCGGCGTCGTCGGCCGTCCCGAACGTCGTCTCCGCGAGGAAGGTGCTGGTCCGCTGGAGCCGGCCCCAGGGATCGCCCCGGAAGCCGGAGTGCGCCCAGACGGCGCTCATCGCCACCGGGTGGAGCGACTGCAGGAGGAGCGCGGCCAGCCCCCCGACGTACATCGAGGCGTCCCCGTGCACCACCCGCACCGGCCGGTCCGGGGCGAACCAGCGCGGGCCGGGGGAGCCGTGGATCCGGGCGCGCTTGCGGTCCGCCGAGGGGCCGGCCACCCGCCGCAGCAGCGCTTCGCCGGCCCGCTCGCGCACCGTGCCGATCAGTGTCGGACGCACAGGAACCGCCTCCTCCGTTCGGCTACCCGTCCGTCCGGGGGCGAAACCGCCGGACGGACGCGCGGACGATGACCGCTTCACCCGCTTTTCCTCCCCTTCGGGGGAAAGGGGCCTAAGGTCGATCGTATGAGTGAGGACGGCGTCGCGACCGGCGGAGAGGCGTCCCTGGAGCAGGCGCTCGGTGCGACGGTGCACCGCACGGGCGCCCTGGCCGCAGGGGTCTACCTGCTCGCCCCGGACGAGCCCGTGCTGTGTCTGGCCGCGGTGTGCGGGATGCCGGCCAGGGCGGTGGCGCCGTGGTGGCGGGTGGCGGTGCCGGCCGCCGGGCCGCTGTCCGAGGCGGTGCGCGAGGACCGCCTCGTGTGGGTCGGACGGCAGGAGGACATGGCCCGGCTGTACCCGAACGCCGCGGCCGGGCTCCCCTACCAGTTCGCGCTGGCGTTCGCCCCCCTGCACGGGGCGCGCCGGTGGGGCGCGCTGGCGCTCGTCTGGCCCCAGAGCCACCCGCCCTCGCTGACCCGGCGGGAACGCGGCGCCGTCCTGGCGAGCGCGAGCGGCGTCGCCCGGCTCCTGGACGAGGACTCCGCCTCCCGGCGGATCCCCGCCGAGCCGCGCGCGGTCCCCCTGCTCCGCCCGGCCCCGGACCCGGCGCAGACCGGCCTCGCCGCCGACGACCTGCTGAGGCGGCTGCCCGTCGGCGCGCTCGGCCTCGACCTCCAGGGCCGCGTCACCTACGTCAACGACGCGGCCGTCCGGCTCCTCGGCCGCAGCGCCGAGAGCCTCCTGGGCAGCCTGCCCTGGCAGGCCGTGCCCTGGCTCGACTCCCCGGTGCACGAGGACCGCTACCGCACCGCCGTCCTCAGCCGGGAGCCGGTCGCCTACACGGCGACGGGGCCGCCCGGCCGCTGGTACGACATCCGGCTCTACCCCGGTGACAGCGGCATGAGCGCCCTCATCTCCCCGAGCCCGCGCGAGGGCTCCGCCGACGGCCCGCCGCCCCGCGTCACCGCCGCCCCGCGGGACGGGGCGGACGCGGTCGGCGCGGGCCGGATCCACCAGCTGATGCACCTCTCCGCCGCGCTCAGCCAGACCGTCACCGTCTCCGACGTGATCGGCACCGTGGCCGACCAGATCCTCCCCGCCTTCGGGGCCCAGGGCATGGTCGTCTCCGCCGCGGACGCCGGCCGCCTGCGGATCCTGGGCCACCGCGGCTACGACCCGCGCACCGTGAACCGCCTGGACGGCCTGCCGGTCGACACGGAGGTCACCCCCGTGGGCCGCGTCCTGCGCAGCGGCGTGCCCGCCTTCTACACCGACCCCGCCGAGATGAGCCGCGCCCACCCGAAGGCCCCCCTGCTCAGCGGCAAACGGGCCTGGGCGTTCCTGCCCCTGGTGGTCGCCGAGCGGCGGGTGGGCTGCTGCGTCCTGTCGTACGACGAGGAGCACTCCTTCGGCCCGGGCGACCGCGCCGTCCTGGTCTCCCTGGCCGGGCTCATCGCCCAGGCCATGGACCGGGCGCTGCTGTACGACGCCAAGCACGACCTGGCCCACGGCCTCCAGCAGGCGCTCCTGCCGGTGGCCCTCCCCCGCGTCCACCGGCTGGCCGTCACCGCCCGCTACCTGCCGGCCGCCCACGGCATCGACGTCGGCGGCGACTTCTACGACCTGATCCGCCTCGGCGGCACCGCCGCCGCCGCGGTCATCGGCGACGTGCAGGGCCACAACATCAAGGCCGCCGCCCTCATGGGCCAGGTCCGCACCGCCGTCCACGCCACCGCGGGCTCCCGCCCCGGCGACGTGCTGGCCCGCACCAACCGCGTGCTGCTGGACCTGGAAACCGACCTCTTCGTGTCCTGCCTGTACCTCCACCTCGACCTCGCGGGCAGGACCCTCCAGCTGGCCAGCGCGGGGCACCTGCCCCCGCTGCTGCGCGGCCCCGGCCCCGCGCCGCGCACGGCCCCGCTCGCCGTGGACCCCGGCCCGCTGCTCGGCATCGGGCCGTGCGCCGAGGCCGACTACCCCGTCACCACGGTCCCGCTGCCCGCCGGCTCCCTGCTCGCGCTCTACACGGACGGCCTCGTCGAGAGCCCCGGCACGGACCTCACCGACGCCCTGGACGACCTCGCCCACCTCCTCGACAGGGTGGGCGACCGGCCCCTCGACGCGGTCGCCGACACCGTCCTGCGGCACGCCGTCCCCCGGCACCACCACACGGACGACACCGCCCTGTTCCTGCTGCGCGCCCGATAGCCGACGGCGGTCGGCCGTCGGCTGTCGGGCGAGGGCGGGGAGGGAGCGAGGGCCGGGACGGGCGGGTCCGCTCCCTCATCCGTAGACGACCGTCACCCGCTCGAAGCCCAGGCCGCCCAGCAGCCTCTCCAGCATCGCGGTCGTGTTCCGCTCCGCCCGGGACGTCAGGTCCGACTCGCGGGCCGCCTCGCCGATGCGCTGGGCGGCGAGGACGTGGACGGCCTGCTCGCCGGCGGGGTTGTCCGAGAAGAGGTCGCCCAGCCGGTCGAGCAGACCGCGCTGCTTGGACACGGCGTACGAGCGCTCCGGATCCAGCGCCGTGGTGCCCAGCCGGGCGTGCGGCAGGCGGAGCGTGGCCCCGGTCCGGTCGGCGTCGACGGTCACGGCGTCGTCCCCGAGCCCGCCCAGGTCGACGTACGCGCTGACGCTGCCGCTGGCCACGTACAGGGTGCGGGTGCCGCGGATCGCGTCCGGCAGGAACCGCGCGTCGTGCTCCAGGTCGACCACCACCTGGTAGGTGCCCGCCGCGCCCTCGTACCGGCTCAGGTCCTGGACGGACTTCAGGACGGCGGGTCCCGAGCGGTCCTTCACGTCGGTCCCGAAGACGTCCAGGCCGGGCAGCCGGAAGAACTGGCCGATCACCATGAGGGCGACCGCGAGCACGAGCAGGACGACGGTCACGAGGCGCCACTTCCGGCTGGGACGGCTCCGCGTCCGCAGGGGCGGCGAGGGTCTGTTCTCGGTGTCTTCTCCCATGCTCGCCGGGTGCCCGTCACCGCGGCCGTCAATCCCAACTCCGCTCGATGCGAGGCGGGTTGATGCTTCTGGGGAAGGTGGGTCGGAGGAGAGGGCCCCGCCGGACCGCCCGGCATGCGGCCGCCCCGGCGCGGGTACGCGGGGTCCGTTCGCAGAAGGAGTCCAGGGGAGGAGCAGGCACATGGCCGGGTGGAGAGCATGGGGGAGACGGACCGCGGCGGCGGGCGGCCGGGCGGCGGCCGGCGAGCCCCGTGACGGGCGGGGCGCGGAGGAGCCGGCGGGCGCCGCCGGGCCGATCGCCGGAAAGGGACCGATCGCCGGGAGGAAGGCGTCCGCGCGCAGGAAAGCGGGCGGAGAGGTGCCGGGCGCGGAGGGAGCGGGCGGGGGCGGACCGGAGCGGGAGGAGCCGGGCGCCGGGGCCCCGCCGGCGGAGGCGGACCCGCGCGCGAAGGCGGCGGCTCCGGCCCGCAGGGGTCCGGGGCGGTTCGTGCGGGTGCTGGTCGCCCTGGTCGCGCTCGCCGGCATGGTGGCGTTCGCCGTGGTCCTGGCCCGGCTCACCCTGGCGGCCTCGCCCGCCTCCGTACCCCTCACCCACAGCAACCTGACTCCGGGCCGGTCGATCGGGAACTACCTCGACCAGCCCGGATTCGTCGACACCGTCCGGCAGCTCGGCGGCAACATCCTCCTCGGCGTCCCCTTCGGGATCCTGCTGCCGCTGCTGTCCCGCAAGGCGCGCGGCTTCGTCCGGGTCGCACTGATCACCGGGGGCACCATGTTGCTGGTGGAGCTGGTGCAGGGCGCGCTCGTCACGGGCCGCGCCTTCGACGTCGACGACGTCCTCCTCAACACGACGGGCGCGCTCCTCGGGTACGTGCTCGTCGGCCGGCGGCTCGGCCGCTACGTCCATCCCCGCACCCGGCCCCGCTGGTGGCAGCGCGGGCGGGTCGGCGACCCGACCGTGTGACGCCGGGAGCGCCGGCCCGCGTACCGCGGGCCGGCGGGGGTACGCGCGCGGACATGGCAGAACGGAGCATTCCCGAACGGCGGGCACCGGAGCGACGCACCCCGCCACCCGAGACGACCCCCGCCCCCGCCCCCACCGGAACCGCCGGGCCGGGGCCCGCCGTCGAGGCGCGGGCCCCGGACTCCCCGGCCGACCTCCCCGCCGCCTCCTGGTCCGCCGTCCTCAAGGGGGCGGCGCGCGAGTTCACGCGGGACGAGCTCATGGACCGGGCGGCCGCACTGACCTACTACGGCGTGCTGTCGCTCTTCCCCGGGCTGCTCGCCCTCGTCTCGCTGCTCGGGATCAGCGGGCGGCGGACGACCGACCGGCTGATGGAGAGCCTGGGCGAGCTCGCCCCGGGACCGGCCCGCGAGGTCCTCGAACAGGCTGTGGCGTCCCTGCGGGACAGCGCCGCCACCAGCGCCACGATGGCCGTGGTCGGCCTCGCGGTGGCGCTGTGGTCGGCCTCCGGCTACGTCGGCGCGTTCATGCGCGCCGCCAACCGCGTCCACGACGTGCCCGAGGGCCGCCCCGTCTGGAAGCTGCTGCCGATCCGGCTCGGCATGACGGCGGCGCTGATGGTGATGGCCGCCGCCGGCGCCCTGCTGCTCGTGCTCAGCGGGGACGTGGCCCGCCGGGCCGGGGACGCGCTGGGCGTCGGCGACACCGCCCTGACGGTCTGGGCGGTGGCGAAGTGGCCCGCCCTCCTCCTGCTCGCCGTGGTGATGATCGCCCTCCTGTACTGGGCGAGCCCGAACGCGAAGGGCCGGGGGTGGCGATGGGTCACCCCCGGCAGCGTGCTCGCCCTGCTGATCTGGATGGCCGCCTCCGCGGGCTTCGCCGTGTACGTCTCCGAGTTCGCGTCGTACAACCGGGTCTACGGCACCATGGCCGGCGTCGTCGTGTTCCTCGTGTGGCTGTGGATCAGCAACCTGGCCGTGCTGCTCGGCCTGGAGTTCGACGCCGAGCTGCTGCGCCGGCGCGCGGTGGCCGGCGGCATGCCGCCGGACCGGGAACCGTACGTCGAACCCCGCGACACGCGCGCGTGGAGCGAGGAGGAGCGGCGCGAGGCCGGCCTGCCGGCCGGGGAGGAGCGCCGTGAGGACGGATGAGAGGGGCGGCTGGACGGACCGCCCCGCGACCGCGCGCCGGGGGAGCGACGGAGGCCGTCCGCCGCACCGGCACCGGTGCGGCGGCCCGGCGGGACGCTGCGGGGAAGGGAAGGGCCGCGGGGCGCGGAGGGCGGGGACCGGACGAGGAGGCAGGTGATCGCGCATGTGCCGATGGCTCGCGTACCGGGGGACACCGGTCCTGCTGGAGACGATCCTGTACCGCCCGGCCCACTCCCTCATCGACCAGAGCCTCCACTCCAAGCTCGGGGTGGAGACCACCAACGGGGACGGCTTCGGCGTCGGCTGGTACTCGGAGCACACCGACACCCCGGCCCTCCTCAGGGAGGTCGGGCCGGCCTGGAGCAACCGCAACCTGCGCGAACTCGCGGAGCACGTCAAGTCCCCGCTGTTCTTCGCGCACATCAGGGCGTCGACCGGGACGGCCGTCCAGCAGTCGAACTGCCACCCGTTCCGGCACGGCCGCTGGATGTTCATGCACAACGGCGCCATCGCGGACTTCCCGCTCCTGCGCCGCGAGCTGACCCTGCTGGTCGACCCGGTGCTCTACCCGGACATCGAGGGCACGACGGACTCCGAGGTGATGTTCCACCTGGCCCTCACCTACGGCCTCGACCAGGACCCGCCCGGGGCCGTCGCCAGGATGGCGGGCGTCGTGGAGCGGGTCGGCCGCGCGCACGGGGTGGAGCACCCCCTCCAGATGACGCTCGCCCTCACGGACGGCGAGCGCGTCTGGGCCTTCCGCTACTCCAGCGCGCGGGCCTCCCGCTCGCTGTTCTACAGCAACAGGGTGGAGGCCCTCCGCCGGCTCCACCCGGACGTCGCGTTCCTGCGGGGCGTCTCCGGGGAGACCCGGCTCATCGTCTCCGAACCCCTCGGCGACCTGCCCGGCGCCTGGAAGGAGGTGCCGGAGAACAGCTACGGCGTCGTGCAGCCCGGCGTCGACGAACTCCACCGCTTCGCCCCGGCGGCGGTCTGACCGTCCCACCGCCTCCTCCGGCGGTGGACGGCCCGCCGGAAGGACGACCTGCGAAAAGGGGGGTTTGAGGGCGCCGGATCGGTGCAGGCGGAGTGCAGAGACATTCGGGCGACGAACTGGAGGCGCATCATGGGCATCATCGCGTGGATCCTCATCGGCCTGATCGCCGGAGCGATCGCGAAGGCCCTCATGCCCGGCAGGGACCCGGGCGGCATCATCATCACCATGCTCATCGGCATCGCCGGCGGTCTGCTCGGCGGCTGGCTCGGCAAGGTGATCTTCGGAGTCGACTCCATCGACGGCTTCTTCGACCTCTCCACCTGGATCGCGGCCATCGTCGGCTCGATGATCCTCCTCGGCCTCTACCGCCTCGTGGCGGGCGGCCGGCACCGCCACGCCTGACGCCGGCCCGCCGGCGTCGGGCGGAAGGCTCCCCACCCCACGGGTGGGGAGCCTTCCGGTTTTCCGGGACCCGGACACCGCGCCCCCCGGCGGGCAGAGGCGTAGCGTAGGAGATGCCAGAAGGCCGGGGGACCGTACGGGTCCGTACTCCACCGCCAACCGGAGGATTGGTCCTTCCACCGGCCCCACGGCCGGGTTCACCCCGGCCCAGGTCGTCGATTCGCCGATGGCGGCCCCGCCCGCCCCGCATGTCACCGACGTCCGGCCTTCCTGGTCCCGAGCGACCGGAACCCGCGGCGCGCCCGCGCCGCCTCCGCGACCTCCGGCCCGGTCGAACCGGTGGAGAGCAGCCCGCCGTGCCCACCGTCGCCTTCACGGACGGCGCCCCCGCCCCGGCCCCGCCGGCGGCTCCCGCCGCCACCGACCCGACGCCCGCCGTCCGGGGCGCGCAGGTCCCCGTCCCCGCCCCTCGCCCCGACCGGGCGGGCCTCCCCGTCCCGCACGGCCCGCCGGCCCCCGCCCGCCCCGGCGTCCCGGCAGCGCCGCGCCGCCCGCGCGAGACGCCCGCCGTCCCCCTCGGCCGCGCCGCCGGCCCGTCGCCGGTCACGCCGCCCCGCGCCCTCCGGGCGGTCGCGCCATGACCGGCGGACTGGTCCGCGAGGTCGAGCTCGTCCTCGCGGACGGCGGCTTCGGTCCGGGAAGCGGCCTCGTCGTCCAGGACCGCGAGGACGGCGTCCTCGTGACCTGGAGCGCCGACGCCCTCATCCGGCCGACGATCCTCGCGCACGCCTCCGACCCCGCCGTCCGCGCCCGCGTCACCCTCACCGGCATCCGCAGCGCGCTGGACCACGCCCTGGCCGCCCTCTTCCTGGACGCCGGCCTCGTCACGACCGTCCCCGCCGACGGGGCCGTCCTCGTCACCCGCCCCGCCCTCCTCTGAACAGGGCGGACGCATGGGCGCGGGGAAGCGGGGCAGACGTGCGTCCGACGGGACGACCGACAGGCGGGCGGCGACATGCGCAGTGTGGGAGTGGAAGAGGAACTGCTGCTCGTGGGGGCGCGCAGCGGCGCCCCACTGGCGGTCTCGGGGGCGGTGCTGGCGGCCGCCGACCGCTCCGCCTGGCAGCGCCCCGGAGCGAGCGGCCCGGGGGACCACGAATTCGAGAAGGAGCTCCAGAAGGAGCAGGTGGAGTTCGCCACCAAGCCGGTCACGGAGATGGGCGAGCTCCAGGAGGAGATCGTCCGCATCCGCGGCGAGGCCGCCCGCCACGCGGCGAGCGCCGGGGCCGTCGTGGCCGCGGTCGCGACGGCCCCGCTGAGCGTCCAGCCCTCGCTGAACGTCGGACCGCGCTACCGCTGGATGGCCGAGCAGTTCGGGCTGACCGCGCAGGAGCAGCTGACCTGCGGGTGCCACGTCCACGTGTCGGTCGCGTCGGACGAGGAGGGCGTCGCCGTCCTGGACCGCATCAGGCCCTGGCTGGCCGTCCTGACGGCCATGAGCGCGAACTCGCCCTTCTGGCAGGGCGAGGACAGCGGGTACGCCAGCTACCGCAGCCGGGTGTGGAACCGCTGGCCCTCCGCGGGACCCGTCGAGCTCTTCGGCTCCGCCGACCGCTACCACGAGCGGGTGCGCGCCATGATCGACACGGGGGTGCTGCGCGACGAGGGCATGGTCTACTTCGACGCCCGCCTGTCGGCCACCTATCCCACCGTGGAGGTCCGGGTCGCCGACGTCTGTCTGGACGCCTCCACGCCCGTCCTGCTGGCCGCCCTCGTCCGCGGCCTGGCCGAGACGGCCTCCCGCGACTGGCGGGACGGCCGCCCCCCGGCCCGGGTCGGCACGGGGCTGCTGCGGCTGGCCTCCTGGCGGGCCGGCCGCTCCGGGCTGGACGGGCCCCTGCTGCACCCCGAGACCATGCGGGAGACGTCCGCCGAGGAGGCCGTCGAGGCCCTCTACCGGCACGTGCGCGAGGCGCTGAAGGACCACGGCGACGACGAGCGCGTCCGGGAGGGCATCGCCCGCCTGCACGAACGGGGCAACGGAGCCCGAACGCAGCGCCGCCTGCACGCGGAGGGACGGGGCCTCGCGTCCGTCGTCACCCGCTGCGCGGAGCTCACGGTCGAAGCGTGAGCTCCGCGCCCCTCAGGCGCGCTGGGCGCGGTGCAGGAGGGCGTGGAGGCCGTGCGGGCGCAGCGCGGCGCGGGCCGCGTTCGCGCCCGGGGCGCCGTGGACGCCGCCGCCGGGATGGGCGGCGGCGGAGGCCAGGTACAGGTGCTTCACCGGGGTCTCGGGACGGCCGGTGCCGGGCGTGGGGCGGAAGACCAGCTGCTGGTGCAGGGCGGTGGTGCCGTTGTTGATGGCGCCGTTGCGGAGGTTCTCGTCCATGGCCTGGAGGGTGGTCGGGGCCAGGACGCGGCGGGCGCCGATCAGGGCGCGGAAGCCGGGCGCGAAGCGTTCCACCTGCGCCTCGACGCGGTCGGCCATGGCCTCCTGCTCGCGCGCGTCCCAGACCCCGGTGATGCGGTCGGGGCCGGCGTCGGCGGCGATGCGCTGCGGGAGGTGGGTGTAGGCCCAGGCGGACTCGGTGCCGGCCGGCGAGCGGCCGGGGTCCGCCGTGGTCATCTGGCCGAGGAGGACGAAGGGTTCGTCGGGGACCAGCCCCCGGGCGATCTGCGCCGCGAACCGGGTCAGGCCGTCGACGCCGTCGGCGACGTGGACCGTCCCCGCCCCGCCCGCCCCCGGCGCCGTCCACGGCACCGGGCCGGTCAGGGCCCAGTCGATCTTGAAGGTCGCGAAGTCCCACTGGAAGCGCTCCAGGTCCCGCAGCAGGCGGGACGGCAGGTGCTCCTCGCCGACGAGGTCCCGGTACAGGGCCGGTGCCGAGGTGTCGGCCAGCACGGCCCGCCGCGCGCCGACGGTCTCCCCGTCCGCGGTCCGGACCCCGACCGCCGTGCCGCCGCGCACGACGACGGACGTCACGCGCCGGCCGCAGCGCAGGACGCCCCCGCCGCGCCGCAGCCGGCTCACCAGGGCCGAGGTCAGGGCCCCGGCGCCGCCCACGGGCACCGGGAAGCCGTGGCTCTGGCCGAGCATCGACATCAGCCAGCCGAAGCCGCCGCTGCCCGCCGCCTCCGGGGCCAGGTCGGCATGGAGGGCGTTGCCGGCCAGCAGCAGCCGGCCGCCCTCCCCGGCGAACTCCTCCTCGCCCAGGCGGCGCACCGGCAGCGCCAGCCGCCGGGCCAGCCGCACCCCCTCGGAGGTGCGGAGCTCCGCCGCCAGCCGGAGCCCGGAGCGGACCGGCGGGAAGGGCGTGAACAGGGCCCGCACCAGCTCCGGCCCCACCCGCTCCCACGTCCGGTACAGGTCCTGCCAGGCGTCGGCGTCGGCGGCCGCGAAGGCCGCCAGACCGGCGGCGGTGTCCCGCGCGCGGCGTTCCAGCACCGCGCACCGGCCGTCCGGCAGGGGATGGGCCAGGACGGAGGGCGCGTGGCTCCAGCGCAGGCCCTCGGCGGCCAGGTCGAGGCGGGCGAGGACCGGGGAGGCGGCGGCGAGCGGATAGAAGGCGCTGAAGACGTCCGTGACGAAGTCCGGATGGACCCCGCGGTCACTGCGCACCGCCCCGCCCGGTTCCGGCTGCGCCTCCAGGACCTCCACGCTCCACCCGGCGTCCACCAGCAGGTTCGCGGCCACCAGCCCGTTGGGGCCCGCGCCGATCACCACCGCGTCAGGCACGGCGCACCCCGCCCGACGACCGCTCCACGACCCGTGCCAGGCGGGCCAGCATGCCCCGGTGCCGGAGCTGGAGGGCCGCCTCGCTCAGGGGGTTGTGCAGGACCCCGCCCAGTCCGCGCAGCGGGTGCTCGTCGCAGACGACGAGGGTCTCCTCGCCCCAGGGCCTGAGCTGGAGGAAGATCCGCGCGGTGCCCAGGGGCGGGAACGCCGCCTCCAGCTCCAGCTCCTCTCCGGGCTCCTGGTGGCGCACGGTCGTCACCCCCTCGGTCGACCAGGGGCCCAGGCGCAGCGTGTAGCGCAGCCGGGAGCCGACCCGGGGCCACGCGTCGTCGAGCGGGGTGGAGGCGCAGGGCCCCACCACCCAGCGTCCGTACAGGTCCGGATCGGCGAGCACCGCCCACACGCGGTGCGGGGGGTGCCGGACGAGCTGATGGCGGACGGCCATGGGTCTCCTCCTGGGGGTGTGCGTCGGGTCGTGGTGCGTCTACCCCGATCGCGCCGCGCGTCCCGTCGTCCGGCCCGCCGGCTTCGGCGGCGGGCCGGACCGTCGCCGGACGGCGGGTGCGCGGTGCCGGAGCGCCGCGCGGCTCGCAGCGGTACGCGGACGCCCGCCCGGTCGACGAGTGCCCGGGGTGCCGTGGAGCGGTGCGCGTCCGGGCGTCTGGGGGCACGGGGGCGGGGCAGTCGCAGGGGGAGCGCGGTCGAGGAGGTGCACCCGGTGGACGTGTGGGTACGGCGGCGGTGCCGGCCGGCGGGCGGGCCCGGAGCCGCGGCGCGGGCCCGGCGCGAGGTGCACCGGCTGGCCGACCAGGCCCTGGCCGTCGGCCACGTCGTCAGCCGGGCGTCGGAGGACGACGCGGCCCTGATCGTCAGCGAACTGGTCGCGCACGCCGGCGGCGGCTGCGTGCTGGAACTGACGCTCGCCCCCGAAGGGCTCGCCATCCTGGTCAGCGGCGTCCCGCCGCCGGTCGCGGTCCGGACCGGGCGCCGGCAGTTCGTGTTCTGGTGGGACCTGGTGACGCTGCTCGCGCGGGACGTGACCGTCCGCCGCTCCACCGCCGCCTCGGGCGCTGTCGTCCGGGTGCGCGTCGACGCCGAGCGCCCCTCGGGCTGACGCCGCGGCCCGGGCCCTCGCCCGTCACCCGGCAGGCGCATACTGGGAGGACAGGGCGTGTCCACGCCCCCGCCCACCG
Source organism: Streptomyces omiyaensis (assembly GCF_014650895.1). Classification (GTDB taxonomy): domain Bacteria; phylum Actinomycetota; class Actinomycetes; order Streptomycetales; family Streptomycetaceae; genus Streptomyces; species Streptomyces omiyaensis. The sequence continues at coordinate 30,082 of NZ_BMVV01000032.1, read as the reverse complement.
GCCGAACCAGGCGATGCGCGGATGACGAAGAGCCGGGGCTTCTCCGAGGACGGGATCCCGCAGGGCTTCGTGGCGTCGGGCCCCCACACGTACCGGTCCCGGGGCGTCGCGGTGGTGAGCCGCGACCTCTCCGCGCCCGAGGGCACGTGGCTGCTGAGCGTACGGGGCGAGTTCGACCGGGACACGCTGCCCTGCCTCCGTACGGCGCTCGCGGACGCCTACGCGGCGGAGGCAGGGCGGATCGCCCTCGACCTCTCCGGCGTGACGTTCGGCGACTCCTCCTTCCTCAACGAGCTGCTGGAGACGCACCGCCGCCGTGAGGACCTGGTGCTCGTCGGTCCCTTCACCGGACAGATCCGCCGGCTCTTCGAGGTGACCGGCACCGACCGGGTCCTCCCCCTCGCGCCGGACCGGGAGAGCGCGGGTCTCGCCTGAGGCCCTGAGAATGCGGAGGCCGGGAGGCCCGGAGGTCTGGAGGCCGGGAGGCGCGGAGGTCTGGAGGCCCGGAGACCTGGGGGCCGGGAGGTCCGCAGGCCCGCAGGCCGGCGGCGCGGATCTGCGGGCTCCGTACCGGGCGTCTACAGTCGTGAACGGGGCAGCTCCGCCGGACCGCACCACACCTGGCGGCCCCTCCGCCCCGGCACTCCTCTCCGGCCGGGTCGGCGCCGCCGCCGGTGGCACGGCGGGTGGCGCGCCGAGCACGGAACGTCGCCGCACACGTCGACGGCCGCGCACGGGGTAGAGGCACCGGACAGGGCGTTCCACCGCTGGACCGCAGAAGGCCTCCCTCCCCGGACACGGCCGCAGGCCCACCGGAACCGCCGAAGGAGCCCCATGACCACCGGACGCACCACCGAAGCCCCCGTCCGACCGCGCCGGGGACCCCCCGACGCCGCCACCCGGCGGCGGGCGCTCGACGGGCTGCCCGAACACGACCGCCCCACCGACGTCCCCACCGGCGACGCCACGACGCTGTCCGTGTCGCTCTTCGCGCGGCTCTGCGAGCTGGACGAGGGCACGCCCGAGCACGCGTACGTCCGCAACACCCTGATCGAGCTCAACCTGAGCCTGGTGAAGTTCGCCGCCCGCAGGTTCCGCGGGCGCCCGGAGCCCCGCGAGGACATCGTCCAGGTCGGCACCATCGGCCTCATCAAGGCGATCGACCGCTTCGATCCGGACCGCGGCGTCGACTTCTCCACCTTCGCCCTGCCGACCATCGTCGGCGAGATGAAACGTTTCTTCCGTGACACGGGCTGGGCCGTCCACGTCCCCCGCCGCCTCCAGGAGCTCCGCATCGGCCTCGCCAAGGCCGCGGAGGCCCTCGAACAGGACGGCGGCCACCGCCCCCGCCGGAGCGAGCTGGCCGAGCGGCTCCACCTCACCGAGGGGGAGGTCGCGGAAGCGCAGCTCGCCGCCAACGCCTACGCCGTCCGCTCCCTCGACGCGCCCGTCGACGGCGAGGACGACGAGGTCAGGGCCCTGCGGGGCACCACCGGCCGGCGCACCGCCCGCACCGAACCCGCCTACGAGCTCATCGACAACCTGCAGGCCCTCGCACCCCTCGTCGCCCGCCTCGACGAACGCGACCGGAAGATCCTGTCCCTGCGCTTCGGCGACGAGCTGACCCAGGCCCAGATCGGCGAGCGCCTCGGCCTGTCCCAGATGCACGTCTCGCGCCTCCTCACCCGCCTCCTCGGCGAGCTGAGGGATGGGCTGCTGCCCGAGGAGGAGGCGGAATGACCCCGACGGGTCCGGCGCCGCTCCTGCGGCGCCGGACCCGTCCGCGCGCATCGCGTCCCGTACGGGACTACTTGATGCCGAGCTCGGCGCACTTGGCGGCGAGGTCCTCGGTGCAGATGTCGGCGGCCTTGTAGATGCCGTCCTGGATCACCGTGGACTGGATGTTGTTCCGGTCGACGACGATCGGGTCGAGCAGGTTGGACGGCACCCCGTCCGTCTGCGTCTGGGCGCGGATCGGCACCTCCAGCAGCAGGTCGACCGCGAACTCGGCGGCCTTGGGGGCGAGTTCGAGGGGCGACTTGTAGATGGTGAAGGTCTGGGTGCCGGCGACGATGCGCTGGATGCCCGCGATCTCGGCGTCCTGGCCGCCGACCGGGATGCCCTTGATGCCGGCGTTCTCCAGGGAGGTGACGATGCCGCCCGCCATGCCGTCGTTGGCGGAGTAGACGGCGCCGATCCTGTCCTTGCCGACGGAGGAGACGGCGGCGGCCATCTTCTCGCCCGCGACCTTCGGGTCCCACTCGCCGGAGGCCTCGTAGGCGATCTTGCCGACCTTGCCGTCGAGCGCGGTGTGGGCGCCCTTCTTGAAGAGGCCCGCGTTCGGGTCCTTCTCGTCGCCGTTGATCATGACGATCTGGGCGGAGGCGGCCTTGGCGCCGAGGGCGGCGAGGAGCGCCTCGCCCTGGAGCTCGCCGACCTTGTAGTTGTCGTGGCTGACGTAGACGTCGGCGCCCGCGATGGCGCGGTCGTACGCGACGACCTTGACGCCCTTGGCGTGGGCTTCCTTCACCCAGCCGGCGGACTTGGCGGCGTCGACCGAGCCGAGCGCGATGACCCTCACGCCGTCGGCGATGAGCTGGTCGAACTGCTGCTTCTGCTTCACGACGTCGGAGACGGCGTTGTTGTAGACGACCTCGCAGTCCAGACAGGCTCTCTTGACGGCCTTCTCGAACTGTGGCTTGTCCAGCGCCTCGTACCGCGCGGTCTTGTTCTCCGGCAGGAGCAGGCCGATCTTGGTCCGGCTGCCCTTGTCCCCGCCGTCGCCGCCACCGGCCTGACCACAGGCGGAGAGCGCGAGCACCATCGAGACCGCGGCCGAGCCCAAGACGACACGGCGAGTCATTGCGTTCATGCGGGGTTGCCTCCCTGACGAGGCCGCGACGGTGCGGCCGAGGTGCCCGCAGTCAACTCGACCGGAATTTTTCCGTCAAGAAGTGAAGATCTAACGAGAAGGCAACGATGGCGTGACATAAAGAGGTGAACGCGCTCTGTCGGACGGTCCGGAACCCCCATCGCGCCGCGACGGGGGCCCGGTTGGGGTCCGGCCGCCCGGGCCGGGTGCGACCGCAGGGTTCAGGCGAGGTCGCCCGGTTGCGGCTCGTGGAGGGCGATCGCGCCGGAGGGGCAGACGCCGACCGCCATCCGCGCGGCCGTGCGGTGGGCGGCGGGGGGCTCGGCGTGGAGCAGGAGGACGAGGCCCTCGTCGGGGTCCTGGTCGAAGACGTCGGGCGCGGTCATGGCGCACATGCCGGCGCCGATGCAGCGCGCGCGGTCGGCGCTCAGGCGCGGCGCGCTCACGGCGCGTCCCAGGTGACCGGGAGGCTCTTCACCCCGAAGATGTCCGCGGCCTCCGGGCGCAGGACGACCTCCTCGGGCGGAACGGCCAGGCGCAGCGTGGGGAAGCGGTCGATCAGCGCGCGGAAGGCGACCCGCATCTCGACGCGGGCCAGCTGCTGGCCGAGGCACTGGTGGATGCCGTGGCCGAAGGCGAGGTGCCCGGCGGCCTGCCGCCGGACGTCGAGCGCGTGGGGGTCGGCGAAGCGCCCGGGGTCGCGGTTGGCGGTGTGGTACGAGAGGACGAGCGTCGTGCCGGCCTCGATCGTCCGGCCGTCCAGCTCGACGTCTTCAAGTGCCGTACGGTGGAAGGTCTTGGCGACGCTGAGGTACCGCAGGAGCTCCTCCACGGCCCCGTCGGTGAGCGAGGGGTCGGCGCGCAGCGCCGCGAGCTGCTCCGGGTTCCGCAGCAGGGCGTAGGTGCCGAGGGAGAGCATGTTCGCGGTGGTGTCGAAGCCGGCGGCCAGGAGGATGAGGCTGATCCCCCTCAGCTCCTCGTCGGTCAGGTCGCTGTCGGTGAGTTCGCTGAGGACGTCGTCGGTGGGGCGGGCGCGCTTGGCGGCCACCAGCCGGGCGAGGTACTCCTGGGTCGCCGTGTAGGCGGCGATCAGCTCCTCGTCGCTCACCTCCCCGCCCATGAACGCGTCGATCTGCTCCTGGAAGGACGCCCGGTCCTCGTAGGGGACGCCCAGGATCTCGCAGATGACGATGGTGGGGATGGGCTTGGCGAAGGCGGTGACCAGGTCGGTCGGCGGTCCGGCCGCCTCCATGGCGTCCAGGCGCTCGGCGGTGATCCGCTCGATCCGCTCGGTGAGCATCCGCATCCGCCGCACGGTGAACTTCCCCACCAGGGGCTTGCGGTAGCGGCTGTGCTCGGGCTCGTCCATGAGGAGGAACTCGCCCGGCGGCGCGGGCGGGAGCTCGAAGTCGACGACGTTCATGAGGTCCTTGCGCGAGCTGAACCGCGGGTCGGCCAGGACCGCTCGCGCCGTGTCGTACCCGGTGACCAGCCAGCCGGGCTTCCCTCCGGGATGGGTGCAGCGGCTGAGGGGGCCGTGCCGGCGGGCGTCGAGCAGTTCCGCCGGGGGGTCGAAGGGGCAGCCGGGCCGGCGCTCCGCCGGCAGCGTGGTGACGGTGTGCGGGGTCTCGTTCACGGCTCTTCCTCTTCTCGCGATATGACGTGTTTTGCCGTTCCTGAAAGCTACGTTGCGTTTAAGATCACGTCAATCAAGAAGGAGAATAACTCCAGCTAGATACCGGTAAACTGATGCAATGGTGCGAGGTTGAACGCAACATTGCGTTGCAATGGGCTGTGGCGAAGGCAATGCCGGCGACGGCGGACCGGGAGTCGGCCGGGCCGGCCGGGCCGACCGGTGGCGGACCGCCGCGGGGCCCGGGCCGCAGTGCCGGCGCCGCGTGGTCGGCACACCCCGCCGCCGGTTGTTCGCCCTGGGTCACCGCGGATACGCTGGCGCCCCTCCCGCCGGCCGCGCCGTGACCCGGCCGCGGGCCTCCGAGATCCGTGGAGAGAGCGCATGAGCGATGCGGGCTCCGGCACCGGTGCCGTGGTCGTGAACCGGGCGATGTCGCTGGACGGCTTCATCGCCGGCCCCGGCCACGCGATGGACTGGATCGCCGAACACCTGACCGCGGCCGACGTCCCGGAGGTCATGGCGGCCACGGGCGCCATGCTCATCGGCCGGCGCACGTACGAGGTCGCCCGGCGCATGGCCGGCCGGGGCACCCCCTACGACGGGGGAGCGCAGTTCGTCCTCACGCACCGGCCCCCCGACGATCCCGACCCCGCCGTCACCTTCCTCACCTGCGGACTCGAGGAAGCCGTCGCCACGGCACGCGCCGCCGCGGGCGGCAGGAACCTGGAGGTCCTCGGCGCCGACGTGGCCGCCCAGTGCCTCCGGCACGGGCTCGTCGACGAGATCCTGGTGTACGTCCTTCCGGTGCTCCTGGGCGACGGCGTCCGCTTCTCGCCCCCGGGCCTCGGCAGGATCGAACTGGAGCCTTTCGCCACCACCCGGTCGGGCGCCGTCACGACGCTCCGCTTCCGCGTGCGCAAGCCGGAGCCGCCCGCCGCCGCGGCGGCACCTCCACGGCAGACCCCGTCACCGTGACGGCGGTGCCTCCGGGACCGGCCCCGTCACCCTGACGGCGGCACCGGGCGGCCGGGCCGTTCCCGCACCGGATCGAGGCCGGAGACCCTGAGGACCGCGCGGGCCGTCTCGGCCTCGACGTGCAGCGCGAGGCGCGCGAGGTCGGCCGAGCCGTGGTCCAGGACGCCGCGGGCGCGGGAGGCGCGGGCGTCGGTCTCGATGCGCAGCCACAGGGCGGGGTTGGCGAGGAGGACCCGGAGGTCGACCTCGGCCCCGGCCCCGCTCTCGTCCCGCAGGGCGAGCCGCCCGGCCGTGTCCGCCGGCCAGACGACCGCCGCGAGCCGGTCGGTGCGCACGGTCCTGGTCACCCACAGCCCCCGGACCGTCAGCAGTCCCGCGCCCGCGCTCACCCGCGCGGGCAGCAGGACCACCAGCAGCAGGGCGGCCAGGGCGATGCAGCCCAGCGCCCCGGGCAGGGTCAGGCCGTGCGCGCCGGCGTCGACGAGCAGCGAGACGCCGAGCAGGAGGCCCGCGCAGAGCAGGGCGCCCCGGGCCTCCCCGGGCCACCCGGAGTCCTGCAGCACGTCGGAGGCGGGACGGGGAGCGGGGAGAGGCGGCGGCATGCCCCTGACGCTAGGGCCGCGGACCGCCGCGGTCGCGCGGTGTTACGCGCTGTTGACGCGGCGGCCCGGGAATGTGACGTACCGCTGACGGCCGCGTCCGGGTCCCGCACGCCGCGTCCCGCACACCGCACGCCGCGCGCCGGCACCCAGGGGCGCCGGCGAGGCGCCCCGCGGACCGGCGCGCCGCCCGGTGCCGGCGCGCGGTGCGGCCCGCGCGCCGGGCCCGGATCAGAAGGCGCCGTAGTTGACCTGCCAGGTGGGCAGCCCCATCCGGCGCCACACCGCGACCACCCGGTCCCGGTCGTCGAGCGAGACGCGCACCGCGTGGCGGTGGCGGACGTGGGCGTCGAAGAGCTCGGCCTTGACGAGGTCGTCGGAGCGGCCGTCGCCGGACGCCCGCATCCACAGCTCGTCGTACGGCACCTCGTACCGCTCCAGCCACGCCTCGGTCAGGGCGCGGTGGTCCTCGCTGCGGCCCGAGAGGAGCACGACGCGGTCCCCGTGCGCGCCGCGGAAGGCGCGCAGGGCGTCGCGGACCGCGACGTTGAGCAGGTCGAGGTCGCAGCGGGTGAAGTCGTACGGGCCCCGGTCGCCGCGCAGGGCGAGGGTGCCGTCGATGTCGCACAGCACGGCCGACGGCAGCGAGGGGTCGGGGACGTACGGGGTGACGGCCGGCCGGTCGCCGAGCCAGTCGGCGGTGAGCCGCCAGCCGCCCCGGGTGGCCTTGGCGTGCTTCTCGGCGAGGACGCGGATGATCTCCTCGCCGACCGGCCGCTCGCGGGCCGCGTCGCGGCGGACGCACTCGTCGGCGGGCACGTCCGTGAAGTCGTGCACCACGAAGGCGGCCTCGCGGCCGGCCAGCGCCGCCTTCAGCCGCCGCGGGATGTGCGGGGTGAGGTGGGTGTTGTCGACGACGACGTCGAAGCCGTCGTCGACGGCGGCGCGCACGGCGGCGTCCTGGATGTCGAGCACCGTCTGCTCGTGCGCGCGCGAACGGCCCGGGCCGCCCGGCAGGTCGAGCATGGTGCGCAGGTCGTCGAGGTTGACGCGGCGCATCCGGCCCTCGGAACGCTCCTGGAGGGCGCGGGCGGCGGTCGTCTTGCCGGAGGCCGGCAGTCCGGTCATCACGTGGACCACGGGCACGGTCAGTTCTCCTCGTCGGTGGTGAAGGGGTCGGCGGTCTCCGGGCGCAGGCTACGCCACACGAACAGGTCGGTGGCCCGCCCGTCGAGGCGCAGGAACACGGCCGACCGCAGCCCCGGGTCGGCCAGCCGCCCCGCCGCGCGGGCGAACGCGCCCCGGTCGGCGGCGAGCGGCTCCAGCCGGGCGTACGCCTCGTCGATGGCGCGCTGCCGGGCGGCGTACGCCTCCTCGAGTCCCGCGATGACGGACCGCACCCAGGCGTCGAACTCGTCCGGCACCTGCTCCAGGAGGGCGTCCAGGGGCCGCCCGCCCCGCGAACGGATGCCGCCGAGCTCCGCGACGGACAGGCCGAGGCCCTGGGCGAGGCGCTTGGCCGAGGTGCCGGCGAAACGCTGGATGCCGTGCCCGCGCCAGATGTCGCGCGCGGTGACCCCGGTGAGGACCTTGTGGAGGCGCACGTACTCGGCCAGCTTGGCCTTGGCGCGCACCCCGGACGCGAAACGCAGCACGAAGCCCTCGGCGTCGGTGCCCGTCGCGGCGGCGCCGTCGGGCAGCGTGTTCGTCTCGGCCAGCTTGACGAGCGCGTCGAGCGGCATCGGCGGGTGGACGGTGACGACCGACCCGACGCCGCGCCACGCCTCCGCCGCCTCGGCGAGGCCGACCTCGACGCCGTCGGGGCCGAACGCGGCGAGCAGCACGAGGTCCCGCCGGTCGCCGTAGTCCACGACGATCCGGTTCTGCGGGTAGACGATCTCCATCAGGTACGTCACCCCCGGCACCAGCCGCGCGGTGTCGGCTCCGTCGAGCCGGCGCTGCGCCCAGGTCGCCTGGGTGCTGGTGAAGGAGCCCTTGGACGCGACCCGCCAGCGCCCCTCGTAGTGGAAGACGAGGCCGAGGCTGCCGTCGACCTTCTCGTACACCTCGAACGGCTCGTCGGGCAGCGCGGGCGCGTAGGGGCGGCCGGACTCGTGCTCGGAGACGTTGAAGAACTTCGGCAGCGGCAGGGCGACGATCCGCCCGGTCCGGTCGTCGGCGACGAGACCCCGGCAGCGGAGGGTGACCCCGTTCCAGACGCCCTCGTACTGACAGCTGCGCGTGTACGTGTAGATCGACAGCGGCAGCTCGGGGTGCGCCTTGCGGGTCACATGCCCTGCCTCGACCGCCGCCGCCAGCTCCTGGGGCGGCATCAGCGCGTCGAGAGTCAGGTACGCCTGGCTCATGGGTTCCCTCCCGTTTTCGAGGAGCCCCATTCTTCCGGCCGGCCGACCCCTCCGACCAGCGATTTAGCACGGCCCGGTGACGTGACCCGGCCGGTCGCGCCACCGGACCGGCCGTCCGCCCCCGCCGCCTTCGCGGTCCGTCCGGCGGGGCCGTCGGGTCACCGTGCCGGCAGGCGCGGCGTGCGCGGCGGGGTCGTGCGCCGGTCGCCGGTCCTCTCGAAGGCCGCCGCGAGGGTGAGCAGGGCGTTGTCGTCGTAGGCGCGGCCCGCGAAGGTCAGCCCGACGGGCATGCCGGTGTCCGTCATGGTGCCCATGGGCACCGTCACGGTCGGGATGCCGAGGTGGCGGGGGACCAGGTTGCCGTTGGCGACCCAGACGCCGTTGCGCCAGCCGAGGTCGGCGGAGGCCACGTTCACGTCCATGTCCGCGGGGCCCACGTCGGCCACCGCGGGGAAGACCACCGCGTCCAGGCCCAGCCCGTCCATCCACAGCTCCAGGTCGACGCGGCGCGTCTCCTCCAGGCCGCGCAGTCCCTGTTCGAGGAGCGGCATGTCGGCGAGGGAGGCGTACGGGCGCTCGCGCACGAAGCGGGGGTACTCGCCGATCGTGTCGTCGAAGCCCTCGTACCGGTCGGGCAGTTCGCCCTCCTGCTTGGGCCAGATGCGCTCGCCGTCGACGTCGGCCAGGGTGGAGAGCGCCGGGTCGCCGTTGGCGCGCAGGAAGTCGTCCCAGGCCCAGGCGGACAGGTCCTCGATCTCGAAGGCGAGGTACTCGCGGCCGACGAGTCCGCGGGTGAGCAGCGAGGGCGCTCCGGGACGGTCGGACTCGTAGTTCGACACCACGGGGAAGTCGACCTCGACCACCTCGGCGCCGGCTGCCTCCAGGTCGCGGCGGGCGGCCTCCCACAGGGCGATCACCGAGGGGCGGGTGTCGATGCGCTGCCCGGTCTGGCCGCCGATGCCCCCGTCGGGGTTCGTCCCGGCGTCGGGGTCGGCGTTGATGTACATCCGGGGCACGCCGACGCGCCTGCCGGCCAGCGCGGCGGCGGCGGCCCCGGCGTCGGCGGGGGCGAGGGCCGGGTAGGAGGCGGGGCGCACCTGCGACGGCGAGGGCAGCTCCAGCCAGGGCTGGGCGCGCCACAGGTCGCCGCGCGGGTCCGGGTCGTCGGCGACGACGACGTCGAGCAGTTCGAGCAGGTCGGCCATGGTGCGGGTGTGCGGGACCACGACGTCCATGGTCGGGACGAGCGGCCAGTTGCCGCGGACCGAGATCACGCCGCGGCTGGGGGTGTAGGCGCACAGCGCGTTGTTCGAGGCGGGGGCGCGGCCCGAGGACCAGGTCTCCTCGCCGAGGCCGAACGCGCCGAAGGAGGCGGCCGTCGCCGTGCCGGAGCCGTTGGACGAGCCGGAGCCGTAGGCGCTGGTGAGCCAGTCGGCGCTGTAGGGGCTCTCCGCGCGGCCGTACACGCCGCGCTGCATGCCGCCGTTCGCCATCGGCGGCATGTTGGTCAGGCCGATGAGGACCGCGCCGCCGGCGCGCAGCCGCTCGATGGCGAAGGCGTCGCGCTGGGCGACGAGGTGCTCGAAGGCGGGGGAGCCGGACGCGGCCGTGAGCCCTTCGGCGAGGTAGCTGTCCTTGGCGGTGTACGGGATGCCGTCCAGCGGGCCCAGCGTCTCGCCGCGGGCGCGGCGGGCGTCGGAGGCCTCCGCCTCGGCCCGGGCGCGCGGGTTCATCACGACCATCGCGTTCAGGGCGGTGGCCGTTCCGGGCCGGTCGTACGCCTCGATCCGCGCGAGGTAGGAGTCGAGCAGCCCGACCGCGGTGGTCTCGCCCTTCTCCAGCGCCGCGCGCAGGTCGGCGATACAGGTCTCCACGACATCGAATCCGCGCGTCATGCGGGTGTCTCCCGGGGGTGAGTAGGGCAGGCGGGCCGCTGGCCGTCGGGGCGACCGCACACGGCAGGCCGTCACACACCCCATCGCTCTGACTTGATTTTCAGTCTAGACTAGGAGTCTAGACGTTCGGAACCTAGACTCGGGACCTGGATCTCCGGAACCGAAAGTGAGCTCATGCCGACGTCAGAGACCGGGCCCGCGCTCCCCGACCGTCTCCCTCCCCGACCGGGCGTGACGGGACCGGCGGGTGCCGGCACCGCCTCGCGGCCCGCGGCGCGGGTCCCGATCGACAGGAAGCGTCAGCCCAGCGGGGACGAGGCGCGGGAGCGGGCCATGCGGGCCGCCGTCAGCGTCATCGCCGAGAAGGGCACGGCGGGCCTGCGGATGTCGGACATCGCCGCGCGGGCCGGCATGAGCACCGGGCACATCCTCTACCACTTCGGGAAGAAGGACCGGCTCCTGCTCGAAGTCCTGGCCTGGAGCCAGGCGGACCTCTGGGTCCGGTTCCAGCGGGCCGCCGACGAGGCGGCGTCCCCCGCCGAGAAGCTGGACCTGTTCGTCCGCTTCTACCTCCCCACCCACCAGGGCGACGAACGCTACGCGCTGTGGACGCAGGTCCTGGCCCAGCACCACGACGAAGCGGGCCGGCAGGTCCTCACCGAGCTGCTGGACGGCTGGGACGAGCGCCTGGAGGCCATCCTCCGCGAGGGCCGGGAGCTCGGCCACTTCGCCGACGTGGACCTCCCCGAGTTCACCGTCCGGGCCGTGGCCATGCTGAGCGGCCTCTCCGAGGACGTGATGTTCGGCCGCTCCCGCTGGCGGCACGCCTCCCCCCACGCCTTCGCCCTGGCCGCCCTCGAACGCGAACTGCTCCCCGCCCGGAACACGGCCTGACCCCTGCCCGGCGGAACCGGCGACGGGGGAGCCGCCACGCCCGGAGGCCGCCCGCACCGCGCCCGCACGGCCCCGCGCGCGTGGCGCCGGCCGTGCGGCGGGAAACCGGCCCCTCCGCGCTCCGCCCGTGCGACCCGCCCGTTTGAACGGGCTCTCCGGGCGCCAGGATCCGTGGGGACGTCTACGGAGCCGGGCGCCCGTCGGCACGCGCGAGGAGGCACATCGTGAACGGACCGATCCCCGCCGCCGTACCGGGGGCGTGGACCCCGGCGACCCTGCGCACCGGGGACTGGCTGCTTCCCGCCCCGTCACCGGGGCCCGCCGCCGCGGCCGCCGTCGACGCCCTGCTCCACCGGGGCCCCGGCTTCGCCGTCCTGCGCGGCCTCGCCCTCGAAGGCCGCACCGACCGGGAGTGCGTCGACCTCTGCGCCGGCCTCGTCGCCCGCCTGCGCGCCCCCGCCGGCGGCCGGCTCCACCGTTCGGCCAACGAACTCCTCACCGCCGCCACCGCCCCCGCCGTCCACCCGGACGCCCCGGCCCCGGCGCGCCCGCCCGAGGGGGACGCCCTCACCCTCCCGCCGCACATGGACCGGGGCGAAGGCCCCACCCCGCCGCACGTCCTCGCGCTGCTCTGCATCCGGCCCGCCACCGAAGGCGGTGCGTCCCTGCTCGCCTCGGGCGCCGCCCTCCACGACCGGCTCCTCGCCGACGACCCGGCGGCGCTGCGCGAACTGTACGGCGACTTCCGCTTCGGCCGCGGCCCCGGCTTCGACCGCGTCCGGCCGGTCTTCCGCCGCGACGACGCCACCCTCGGCGTCCACTACAACCGCTACTGGATCGACCGGGGCCAGGGCGAGACCGGCACCCCGCACCCGCCCGCCCGGCGCCACGCCCTCGACGCCGCGGACCGCCTGCTCGCCGACCCGGCCATCGTCCTGCGCCTCCCGCTGCGCCGCGGCGACCTGCTCCTCGTCAACAACGACGCCGTCCTGCACGGCAGGACCCCCTTCCGCGACACCGGCACCCTCCGCCGCGGCTACGCACGCGTCTGGTCCGACTGACCGCGCCCCGCACGCCCCGCGACCGCGGCTCAGCGGCCGCCGTCCACGCCGTGGGCGTGCACGGCCGGTGCGGGCTCGAAGGGATCCACCAGCTCCTGCCGGGCGACGGCCAGGAGCGGCGCCGGCACCTCGCCCGCGAGCAGCCCGGTCACGTGCGCGAGGGCGTGCGCCGGGGACAGCCCGGGCACCTTCCGGCGAAGGGCGCGGGCAGCGGCCGTGCGCCCGCCCGCCGCCTCGGCCACCGTCCTCGGCCCGTCGTGGAGTTCCTCCACGGGAGTGCGGACCGGCACCCCGCGGATCCGGCGGCGGTAGTCGTCCTCCCCCTCCCCCGAGCGGAGAGGGGCCCGACCGGGTGGAGCCCGCCGTCGACGCGGTCGACCAGGTACGGGCCGTGTCCCACCAGCATCGCGGACACGTCGCCCGTGCGCGCGTACTCCTCGGACTGGACGAAGACCATCCAGGCCGGTTCGTGCTCGACCACGTGGACGATCACGTCGCGCGCAGGGCGCGCGACGCCGAGGGCGACGTGCGCCCGATGGTCCCGCTCCAGCTCGTCCTCGACGATGCGCACCGCGTCGGCCCGTTCGGTCACCGCCGCGGCATCGCCCGGTGTGCCGGTCCGGAGCCAGTGGATTTCTCCTCGGCGGGTTCGCGCGCCTGCGGCGGCGGGGCGTTCCGGGGGCACCTGTGCGCCGGCCCCGTGCCCGCGGCGTCGAGCGCCGCGGGCACGGGGCCGGAGGTCGGGGCCCGGGAGGGCTTCGGTCAGGGGAGGGTGACGTTGTTGAGGGCGTTCTGGGTGGGCAGGGTGTCGGCGGCCTTGCCCTGCTTGTCCTGGTGGTCGCCGTTTCCGAAGGTCTGGGACAGGAGGCCGACTCCGGGGAGCTTGTTCCCGACGCTGTCGGCCGAGGCCGCTCCGGCGGAGGCGAGGACGGCGGTCGCGGCGACGGCGGCGGAGGCGGCGACGGCGAGGGCGCGGCGGTTGAAGAGCGTCATGCCGGACTCAACGACGCGGGCCGTGACAGGGCACGGGGGCGCGCTCCGGCCGCCACTCCCGCCGGCCACCCCCGCCGCGCCGGCCTCGCCGCGCGCTCGGCTCCGGCACGGCGACCGGCCCGGAGGCCGTGCCGGAACACCATGGGGGAGGGGGCATTTCGGATGGGGTGGACCATATCGATCCTTGGTGGCAAGGCCGTCACTCTCCCTTGTTGAAAATGAGTGTCATAGTCGTATAGAAGTACGGGGTGCTCATTCCACGACAGGTGCGGGAGCGCCCGACGTCCGCCGTCAGGCCCTTCGCGCTCACCGCACTCCGGCATCCCCTCGTCTCCGGACTCCTGGCGGACCACCGCGCCCTGCTGGCCGACCTCCTGGACGGCCTGGGGTCCCCGCTGCACCTCGTGCTGCCCGAGGTCTTCGAGGAGAACGTCGCCGGGCTCCGCCGGGCGCTCGCCGACGCGGGGGCCGACGCCGACATCCTCTTCGCCAAGAAGGCGAACAAGGCCGACTGCTACGTCCGTTCGGCCGCCGCCCTGGGGGTGGGGGTCGACGTCGCCAGCGTCCCCGAGCTGGTCGGGGCCCTGGCCGGCGGCGTGCCCGGGCACCGGATCGGAGTCTCCGGACCCGAGAAGGACGACGCGCTGCACGCCCTCGCCGTCCAGCACGGCTGCCTGGTCGCCGCCGACTCGATCGGCGAGCTCCGCCGGCTCGCCGCGACCGCCCGGCGCGCGGGACGACGGGCCGCGGTGCTGCTGCGCTCCCGGACCGCCGGTCAACCGGGAAGCCGCTTCGGGATGTCCGCCGCCGAGCGCGGGGCCGCCGTCGGCCTGTGCGCGGAACTCGCCGACCACATCGAGCTCCGGGGCTTCTCCTTCCACCTCGCCGGCTACTCCGCCGCGGAGCGCGCGAAGGCGGCGGACGAGATGATCGAGCACTGCCTCGACGCCCGGCGGCGCGGCTCGCCGGGCGCCGAACTGGTCGACATCGGCGGCGGGTTGCCGGTCCGCTACGTCGAGCCGCGGCTCTGGGACGAGTTCCTCGCCCAGGACGCGCCCTCCCACTACCACGCGGCCAGACGCTTCGAGGGCTTCTACCCGTACGGCGGCCGGACCGCGGACCAGGCGGTGCGCGCGGTCATGGCGCACCCGGTCGGCGGCGGCGAGAGCCTGGCGGCGAAGGCGGGGCGCCACGGCATCCGGTTCGTCGTCGAGCCCGGCCGCGCCCTCCTGGACCAGGCCGGGTTCACCCTGTTCCGCGTCCAACAGGTCGACGACCGGCGGGAGTCCGACGGGTACGCGATCGTCACCGTCGCCGGCAGCAGTTTCAGCCTCTCCGAGCAGTGGTTCGGCAGCGACTACCTCCCCGACCCGCTGCTCCTGTCCTCCCGGCCGGCCGCGGACGAGTCGTTCCCGGCCTGCGTCGCGGGGGCGACCTGCCTGGAGAACGACCTGGTCACCTGGCGGAAGATCGGCTTTCCGCGACCGGTGCGCCGAGGCGACCACCTGGTCTACCTCAACACCGCCGGCTACCAGATGGACTCCAACGAGTCGCCGTTCCACGACGCCCCCCTGCCGCCGAAGGTCGTCCTCCGGCTGGGCGACGACGGGAGCGCCCCGCGCTGGCGACTGGACGGCATCCGATGAGACCCCGGACCGGCCCGATGAGGCCCCCGACCGGCCCGATGAGACCCCGGACCGGTCCGATAGGACCCCGAACCGATCCGATGAGACCCCCAGCGGTCCGATCGGACCACCCGTGAAGGAGAAGACCCGTATGCCCCCGAACCCCGCGCCGCCCGGGCAGTTGTGGCTGTTGCCGCAGGCGCAGCAGGAAGGACTGGACCTCGACCACCGGCAGGTCATCGAGGTCGTCGAGCGGGCCTACCGCGCCCTGCGGGAAGACGGCTCCGACAATCCGGTCAAGACGATCATCGACGGCCCCGGCCACCGCTCGCTCAGCTACTCGATGGTGGCGAGGGACGCCGGCAGCGGCACCGTCTGCTTCAAGGCCGTCTACGAGTTCGACCCGCGCCGCAGCCGGGACCGTTACCGGTTCCACTCGTTCGTCTTCCTCGTCGACGACACCACCGGGGAGCCCGTCGCGCTGATGGACGTGGCGAGGCTCGGACCCCTGCGGTCCTCGGCCACCACCGCCCTGCTCGCCCGCGCGGCGTGCCCCGACGCGCGGACCGCCCTGGTCGTCGGCACCGGCGTCCAGGGCCAGGCGGCCCTGCCGATGCTCGTCGCGGCGATGCCGGAGCTGGAACGGCTGCAGGTGTTCGGCACGTACCCCGAGGGGCTGCGCGCCGTCCGGGACGGCGTCGACGGCCGCGAGGTCGAGATCGTCGAGGACCTGCGGCAGGCGGCGGGCGGGGCGGACATCGTGGTCGGCGCCGCCGGCCTGTCCGTCACGGAGGAGGTCCGGCGCGCGTGGATGAAGCCCGGCTCGGTCGCCGTGCTCCTCGGGTACGGCGTGCACGCCGACGTGTGCCACGGCGCGGACCACCGGATCGCCACGGACACCGCCCAGATGCACGCCACCTGCGACGACCTGCGGGGCGCGGACGGCAGCCTCCCGCCGGTGGACGCCCAGCTCCCCGACATCCTGCTCGGCCTGGCACCCGCCCGGCGCCGCCCGGACGACGTGGTCTTCGCCTACAACAGCGGCATGGCGGTCACCGACGCGGCACTCGGCCGGTACGTGGCCGACCTCGCGCGCGCGGCCGGGCGCGGGGAGAAGGTCGACTTCTGGTGAGCACCGAGACGACCGGCGCGAACCGTGCCGAGGCGGCCGGAGCCGCAGGGTGGGCGAAGAGGTCGCCGGCACTGCTCGGGCTCGCGTTCCCGCTGATCCTGACCAACTTCGCCCACGTCGCCCTGACCACGGTCGACATCGTCATGCTGGGCAGGCTCGGCGCGGCCGAGGTCGCCGCCGCCGGTCTCGCCCTCGCGCTGTTCAACCAGCTGCGCACCACCGGCACGGGGCTGGTGACCGGGGTCGGCAACCTGGTGGCCGAGGCGCGGGTGCGGGAGGACGGGGAGCGCGTCGGCGCCCTGCTGTTCGCGGGCTTCTTCTGGGCGACCGTCTGCGGCGCGGTGTTCTGCGCGGCGCTGCTGCTCGTCGGGCCGCTGCTCGTCCTCCTGGGCCAGGACCCGGTCGTCGTCGACAGGGCGGGCGACTTCCTGGCGGTCCTGGCGCCGGGCATGCTGCCCTGCCTGTGGTTCCAGAACCTGCGCCACTTCACCACCGGCCTCAAGCGGCCCGGCCCGCTGCTGGCCATCACCCTGGCCTCGGTCGTCCTGACCATCGGCCTCAACCACCTCCTGATGTACGGGGCGTTCGGCCTGCCCGCGTTCGGCCTCGTCGGCGTCGCGATCGCCACCGTCACCGTGTTCCTGCTGTCCTTCCTGGCGTTCGCCGCGGTGATCCTGCGCGACGGCGCCCTCCGCCCGTACCTCACCTCGCCCCACGCGCGGCGCTGGGACGGGGACGCGGTCCGGTCGGTCTGGCGCCTCGGCCTGCCGGTCTCCGGCACCTACGCCTCGGAGGCCGGGTTCTTCAGCGTGCTCACGCTGCTCGTCGGCTCCCTGGGCGTCGAGGCCCTGGCCGCGCAGACGGTGCTCAACCAGATCGTCTACATCGTCTTCATGGTCTCCGCCGGCATCTCGCACGCGGCGTCGATCCTCATCAGCGAGGCCGGCGGCCGCGGCGACCACCGGGGGGTCCGCAGGACGGGCCTCCTCGGCACCGCCTGGGGCGTCATCGCGACCCTGCCGGTCGCCGTCGTGTACCTGGCGGCACCGGAGGCGATCGTGTCCCTGTTCCTCCCGGCCGAGCACGCCGGCAACGCGGACGTCATCGCGCTGACCGCGACCGGACTGCTGATCGCCGCCCTCATGCAGGTCTTCGACGCCGCCCAGAACATCGGCAACGGCATCCTGCGCGGCACCGGGGACACCGCCGGTCCCTTCCGGATCTCCCTCGTCGGCTACTGGCTGATCGGCCTTCCCGCGGGCTACCTCCTCGGGGTCACCGCCGGCTGGGGCGTCGAAGGGGTCTGGACCGGCCAGACCGTCGGCCTCGCCGCCACCGCCGCCCTCCTGCTGACCGCCTTCCTGCGCCGCGTCGACCGCCTCCACCGGGAGACGCCCGGCGCACCCGTCACCGAACCGGAGCCGTCATGAAACCCGCCCTCGCGCCGATGCCCTCCACTTCCCTGATACGCGGGGAGGTCGCGGCCCTGCCCCCCTACGACCCCGGCGCGGACCCGGACGAGGTGGCCGCCCTCAGCGGCTCCCGCCGCGTCGTCAAACTCTCCAACAACGAGAGCCCGTTCGGCGCCTCCCCGGCGGTCGCCGAAGCCGTCCGCAAGGCCCTGGCCCACGGCGTCTCCCGCTACCCCGACCCCACCGGGCGACGGCTCGCCGAGGCCATCGGGACGAGCCTGGACGTGCCGGCCGACCGCGTCGTGCTCGGCAACGGCTCGGAGAACCTCCTGGAGCTGCTCTGCCGGGCCGTCCTCGACCCCGGCGACCTGGTGGTCACCCAGGCGCCCGGGTTCAGCCTGCACGAGACCTTCCCCCGCGTCATGGGCGCCCGGGTCCACAAGGTCCCGGTCACCGCGGGGTTCGGATGCGACGCGGACGCCTGGCGCGACGCGCTCGCACAGGGCCCCAAGCTCGTCTTCCTCGCCAACCCGTGCAACCCCACCGGCGCGATGCTCGACGCCGGCGAGCTGGCGCGGATCGTGACCGCCCTCCCCGCGTCCGCCCTGCTGGTGCTCGACGAGGCGTACGGGGAGTTCGCCCGGTACCGCCCGGACTACCCCGACGGTCTGGAGGCCCTGCGCGGGCTGGGGCGGCCGTGGATCGTGCTGCGCACCTTCTCCAAGGCGTACGGCCTGGCCGGGGTCCGCGTCGGGTACGGCATCGCCTCCGACCCGGCCCTGGCCCGGGCGCTGGACCGGGTCCGCACCCCGTACAACGTGAACCACCCCGCCCAGGAGGCCGCGATCGCCGCGCTGGGGGACCGCGCCCACCTGGCGGAGACGGTCCGCCGCACCGCCCTGGAGATCGCCAGGGTCGCCGACCGGCTGGGCGAAGCGGGACTGCGGGTGGTCCCCTCCTCGGCCAACTTCCTCTTCATCGACACCGGTCGTCCCGCCGACCGGGTCGCCCGGGAGCTCCACCGCGCCGGAATCATCGTCAAGGCGTGGAGGGAGCCCGGATACGAGACGTACATCCGAGCCTCACTGTCGACCTCCGGGGACAACGACGTCTTCGTCCGGTGTCTGACCGGGATCTGCGCGAAGGACAAGCCGTGATCACCACCAGGATCTCCGACCTGATCGGGCGGACGCCCCTGCTCGAACTGCCCGTCGCCGGAGGCGGGGCCACCGTCCTGCTGAAACTGGAGCAGTTCAACCCCACCGGAACCGCCAAGATCCGGATGGCCAGGAACATGGTCGACGAGGCGGAGGAGGCCGGGCTCCTCGCCCCCGGCGGATGGCTGGTCGAGTCCACCTCCGGCAACACCGGGCTCGGCCTCGCGCTCATCGCCGCCGAACGCGGCTACAAGTTCACCGCCGTGGTCGACAACCACTCCAGCGCGGACAAGCTGCGCGGCATGCGCGCCTACGGCGCCGACATCCTCAACGTCGCCGGCGACGAGGGGGGCCTCGCCACCGCCGAACGCGACACCACGGCCGAGCGCCTCGCCGCCGAACACGGCGCCTACTGGACCGCCCAGCACCGCAACCAGGGCAACCCCGACGGCTACCGGCCGCTCGCCCGCGAACTCCACGACGACCTGGGCGACTCCATCGACTTCCTGTACGGGGCCGTCGGCACCGGCGGTTCGCTCTGCGGCACCGGCCGGCTCCTGCGCGAACGCATCCCCGACCTGAAGATCATCGGCGTCGAACCGGTGGGATCCGTCGTCTTCGGCGGCGAGGGCGCGCCCTACCACCAGTCCGGCACCGGCACGCCGGAGGGTTCGGAGATCGGCGACGTCGTCGACTACGCGCTCTTCGACCAGGGGATCAAGGTCCGCGACGCGGAGGCCTTCGAGACCTGCCGCTACCTCGCCAGGAACTTCGGCCTGCTGATCGGCGGTTCGGCGGGCGGCGTGGTCTACAAGGCCCTGGAGCGGGCGCGGACCGCGCCGGCCGGCACCACCATCGTCGTGCTGGTCTGCGACGGCGGCGACAAGTACCTGGACACCGTGTTCGACGACGACTGGATGGCCGCCCACGGCCTGTTCGACGAGCAGGTCGTCCGCAGGCTGGCGACGATGCTGCGCTAGTTCCGCGGGCGCGCCCCGCACCCGCGTTCCCGACCCCCCTTCCCTCCTCGCGAAATGACGATCCGCAGACGATGAGAACGAAAATGATTTCCATGGTATCCGCGGTCCTGGCGGTGTCCGCGGTCGCGGGCTGCGCGGCCGAACCCCCCTCCCGCACCGGCGGAAAGGCGGCGACGAGCGCCACGGCCTATCCGCTCACCCTCGAGAACTGCGGCACCGACGTGACCTTCGAGGCCGGACCGGAGAAGGTCGTCACGCTCAACCAGACCGCCGCCGAGATCCTCATCCGCCTCGGCGTGGGCGACCGGATCGCCGGCACGGGCTACGAGATCGAGAAGACGCCGCCCGCGATCGCCGCGGCGTACGAGAGGATCCCGGTCCTGTCCGCCCCCGGGGCGGAGATCAAGCACGAGAAGCTGCTGGAAGCCCAACCGGACTTCGTCTACGGCTCCTTCGCGAGCATGTTCACCAAGGAACAGTCCGGCACGCGCGAGCAGCTCCACGACCTGGGCGTGCCGACCTACCTGACCGAGTTCGACTGCGACTACCACGCGAGCGTGGCCGACGCGGACTTCGCGATGCTGTTCGAGGAGTACCGGCGGCTCGGCAGGATCATGGGCGTCCCCGAGGCCGGCGAGAAGCTGGCCGCCGAGCAGAAGGCCGTGGTCGACAAGGCGGTGAGCGCCGTCGAGAAGCGGGACGAGCCGCTGAAGGTGATGTGGTTCTACTCCACCTACGAGGGCATTCCGTGGGCCGCCGGCCCCGGCGGCCTGCCCCAGCACATCTCCGGGATCGTCGGCGCCGAGAACATCTTCGCCGACGCCAGGACGAAGTGGGCGGAGGTCAGCTGGGACGAGGTCGCCGCCCGCGACCCCGACGTCATCATCCTGGCCGACCTGACCCGCGGCGAACCCAACGACACCGCCCGGGAGAAGATCGAGCTCCTCAAGAAGGACCCGCTCACCAGCAGGCTCGCCGCCGTCGAGGGCGACCGGTTCATCACCGTCCCCGGCAGCCACATGGATCCCGGCTACGGCAGCGCGTCCGTCGTTCCCGCGCTGGTCGACGGCCTGAACAGGCTCGGGTGACCCGGCCCCCGCCATGACGACCCCACACGAGACCCCCGCGCGCACCGAAGCCCCGGCCCCCCGCCGGGAGGAGGCTCCGGTGCGCCGCGGGCGCGTCCCCGCGCCCGCGCTCCTGCTCCTGGCCGTGACCGCGCTGCTGGCGTCGGTCGTCGCCGCGACGCTGTTCGGGAGCGCCGACGTCCGGCCCCTCGACGTCGTCTCGACGATCCTGCGGCACACCGGCCTGGGCGCCTTCGCCCCCACCGAGCCCCTGCCGAAACTCCTCGACGCCCTGGTCTGGGAGTCCCGCTTCCCGCGCGTCCTGCTGGCCGCCGCCGTCGGCACGGCCCTGGCGGTCTCCGGCGCGGTCCTGCAGGCGGTCACGAGGAACCCCTTGGCCGACCCCTACCTGCTGGGGGTCTCCTCCGGCGCCTCCACCGGCGCGGTCGCCGTGCTCCTGCTGGGCATCGGCGGAAGCGTCTCCCTCTCCACCGGAGCGTTCGCCGGCGGACTGGTCTCCTTCGGCCTGCTGCTGCTCCTGCTCGGCGGGGGGCGCGTCGCCAGTCCCTCCCGGGTGGTGCTGACCGGCGTCCTGGTCTCCCAGTTCTTCGCCGCGGTCACGTCGGTGATCCTCATGGTCGGCGGCGACGCCAACTCCACCCGCGGCTTCACCTACTGGCTGCTCGGCACCCTCGGCGGCGCCCGCTGGGAGGGAGTGACCGTCACCGTCGTCGTCATCCTGGCCGGAGTGGCCGCCATCCAGTTCTCCGCGCCCGCCCTCGACGCCTTCACCTTCGGGTGGGACGCGGCGGCGGCCCTGGGGATCGACGTCACCGCCGCCCGCGTCCGGCTCATGGTGCTGACCTCCGTCATCACCGCGGCGGCCGTCGCCGCCTCCGGCGCGATCGGCTTCATCGGCCTCCTCGTCCCGCACGCCGTCCGCGTCCTGGCCGGCCCGACCCACCGCTCCCTCCTGCCCCTGTCCGCGATCACCGGCGCCGTCTTCCTCATCTGGGTGGACGTGTGCGCCCGCACGGCCTTCTCCCCCCACGAACTGCCCGCGGGCGTCATCACCGCCCTCCTCGGCGCGCCCGCCTTCGCCCTGGTCCTGAAGCGTCTGGAGTCCTGATGGGCCGCATCACCACCACCCGCCTCTCCTGGTCCGTCGAGGGCCGCCGGCTCCTCGACGCCATCGACATGGCGGCGCCCGACGGAAAGGTCACCGGACTCCTCGGCCCCAACGGCTCCGGCAAGTCGACCCTGCTGCGCCTGCTCGCCGGACTGCGCCGCCCCGGCACCGGAACCGTCCGCTACGACGACGTCGACCTGTCCGCTCTCGGCCGCCGGGCGCTGGCCCGGCGGCTCGCCGTCGTCGAACAGGACGTCACCGCCCACCACCGCGTCACCGTCCGCCAGGTCGTCGAACTCGGCCGCACCCCCTTCCGCGGCCGCTTCGACGCCCCCGCCGCGCACGACCGGCGGACCGTCGACGCCGCGCTGGAGCGGACCGACCTCACCGGCCGGCAGCACCGTGACTGGCACACGCTCTCGGGAGGCGAGAAGCAGCGGGCCCAGCTCGCCCGCGCCCTCGCACAGGAACCCCGCGAGATCCTGCTCGACGAACCCACCAACCACCTCGACATCCGCCACCAGCTCGAACTCCTGGACCTCCTGACCTCGCTGGACGTCAGCTGCGTCGTCGCCCTGCACGACCTGAACCTCGCCGCGCGGTACTGCGACCACCTCGTCCTCCTCCGGCACGGGCGGGTGGTCGCGGCCGGTGCCCCGGACGCCGTGCTGACCCCGGACCTGATCGCGGACGTCTACGGCGTCGAGGTGCTCGTCGACCGCGAACCCGCCACCGGAACCCTCCGCGTCACCTACCTGTCCACCACCACCCGCACGGCCGCCGTGCCGGCGCCGCGGCCCGGCCCCGGATAGACGGCGCGGGCCCGCTGCCCGGGAGGAGGCTGGAAGGCCGCGCGAGGGGGAAGGGACGGTACGACCCGCGGGCGGCGAGCGTCCGCGGGACGACGAGGGAGGACGTCCCCATGGCACAGGCCGACCCGCCGGCCGGCACCGGCTCCGGCACCGATCCCGCCGCCCACCCGCCGGGAAAGGGCCCGGCCACCCGGCGGAGCCGACTGCTCCGCCTGGGCGCGCCGGCCGTCGCGGCGACCGCGCTGACGGCGACCGTCGCGCTGTACATGACCCTGGTCGCCTTCGGGAACATCACGGACTTCGGGACCAACCAGCAGTTCGTCCGGCACGTCCTGAGCATGGACACCACCTTCCGGGACCCCGACCTGATGTGGCGCGCGGTCGAGTCCCCCGCCCTCCAGAACGCCGCCTACGTCGCCGTCATCGTCTGGGAGGCGCTGGCCGCGCTGGTCCTCCTCGCCGCCACCCGGCTCTGGTGCACGGGGCTGCGCCGGGGCGCGTACGACCGCGCCCGCGCGGCCAGCACGGTGGGGCTGGTGATGGTGCTGCTGCTCTTCGGGATGGGCTTCCTCGCGATCGGCGGCGAGTGGTTCGCCATGTGGCAGTCGTCCGACTGGAACGGTCTGGACGCCGCGGCCCGCAACGTCGCCCTGGCCGCCTTCGCGCTCCTCGTGGTGCACCTGCCCGGCCCGCGCGCGGCGGATGCCGGAAGGACCTGACGCGTCCTGCGCGCGCGACCGCCCGGAAGGATGATGGGACCATGGAAGGGCTGCCTTTCACTCCTCCCGCCGGAGCGGACGAAGCCGGACGGCCCGGTCCGCCCCCGGCCGCCTTCGCCCTGCTCGCCGCGGACGGAGCGCTCGTCGGATGGAGCCGCGAGGCCGAAACCCTCCTGGGGTACACCGCCGCACAGGTGCTGGGG
The DNA here is from genome assembly GCF_014650895.1 of Streptomyces omiyaensis. Classification (GTDB taxonomy): domain Bacteria; phylum Actinomycetota; class Actinomycetes; order Streptomycetales; family Streptomycetaceae; genus Streptomyces; species Streptomyces omiyaensis. The sequence goes on along the minus strand of NZ_BMVV01000032.1, from coordinate 6,555 downwards.
CGCCGGGCGGCCGACCTGCTCGTCCCCCCGCACACCGGGCGCCACGGGCCGGACGGGGGCCGGTCCGACCGGTGGCTGCGGCTCGACGGGACGCGCAGCGCCGTCGTGGACGCGCGCCACCGCGGCGGACACACCGTGCGGGTGGCGGTGACGCTGCGTCCCCTGGCCCCCGGTCCCGGCGGGGACCCCGCGGGCCGGACCCCCACCGCCGTCCTCATGGCGGTCGAGCTGGAAGGACTGCGCTGGTGGGAGACCCGGCAGGCGATGCTCCAGGGGCTCGTGACCCAGTCGCCGGTGACCCTGACCATCTACGGTCCGGGCGCGCGCCTCCTGTGGGCCAACGCGTCCAGCGTCCGGGAGCTCGGCGGCGACCTCGCGGCGTCGCTGGGCCGCTCCATGACCGAACTCTTTCCCGGCGACGTCCTCACCACCCAGCACCTGGTGCCCGCCGAGGACTTCGTCCAGCAGATCCTCGACACCGGCGAACCGGTCATCGACGTGCGTTTCCGGGGCCGGGCCCCGGCCGACCCGCGCCGTGAGCGCGTCTGGTCCTCGTCCTACTTCCGGCTGCTGGACGGCAGGGGGGAGCCGGTGGGGGTGTGCGAACAGTCCATCGACGTCACCGACCACTACCGTGCGCAGCAGCGCCTCGCGCTCCTCGCGGAGGCCGGTGCGCGGATCGGCGCGTCGCTCGACCCGTCCGGGACGGCGGCGGAACTCGCCAAGACCGCCGTGCCGCGCTACGCCGACGCCGTGCTGGTCGACGTGGCGGCGGAGGTGCTCGCGGGGGAGGAACCGGGCCCCGCCACCGCAGGGGACCTGGTCCGCGTGGCCGATTCCGACGGAGAACCCTCCCGGGTGGGCGAGCGGGTCGCCTACGCCGCCGGAACGCCGCAGGCCGAGAGCCTGGCCGGGCGCCGCGCGACCGCGGACGCCGAGGCCGCGCCGACACGCCTGTACGTCCCGCTGATCGTGCGGGGGACGCCCTGGGGCCTCGTCACCTTCGTGCGGGGAGACGACGCGGAACCCTTCGACGACGGCGACCGGGCCGTGGCCGAGGAGCTGGCGTCACGGACCGCCGTGTGCGTCGACAACGCCCGGCGCTACCGCCGGGAGCACACCGCCGCGTTCATGCTCCAGCGCAGTCTGCTGCCCCGGTCGCTGCCCGAGCTGAGCGCCGTCGAGGCGGCCAGCCGCTACCTGCCCGCCGACAGCCACCTCGGCGCCGGCGGCGACTGGTTCGACGTCATCCCGCTGTCCGGCGCACGGGTCGGACTCGTCGTGGGGGACGTCGTCGGCCACGGCCTCGGCGCCGCCGCCGCCATGGGGCGCCTGCGCGCCATGGTGCGCACCCTGGCGGAGCTGGACCTCGCGCCCGACGAACTCCTGGCCCGGCTGAACGACCAGGTCGGCAAGGAGGCGTCCGACCAGAACGCGCGGGGACCGGACGGCGGCGGCGCCGTCGGCGCGACGTGCGTGTACGGCATCTACGATCCGGCCTCCCGGACGAGCACCTGGGCGGCGGCGGGACACCTGGCGCCGGCCGTGGTGCGGCCGGACGGCGGCGTCGGCTTCCTCCGCCTGCCGCCGGGCCCCCCGCTGGGCGTGGGACGGCTTCCGTACGAGGGCACGGAGGTGGAGCTCGCCGCGGGAAGCCTGGTCGTGCTGTTCACCGACGGCCTCGTGACGGCCCGGGGGCGGGGCGTCGACGAGGGATCGGCCCGCCTGGCGGCCGTCCTCGGGGAGCGGCGGGGATCCTCGCCGGACCTCTTGTGCGCCCAGGTCGTCGCGGAGCTGGTGCCGGACCGCGTGCGGGACGACGCGACGCTGCTCGTCGTGCGCACCCGGGCGCTGGACGCACGCCAGGTGGCGGCCTGGGAGCTGCCCCCGGACCCCGCGCTCGTCGCGCGCGCGCGTGCGATGGCCGCGGAGCAGCTCGGGCGGTGGGGACTGGACGACCTGGCCTTCACCACGGAACTGGTGGTCAGCGAGCTGGTCACCAACGCGATCCGGCACGCCTCGGGCCCGATCGGTCTGCGCCTGATCCGGGACCGCTCCCTCATCTGCGAGGTCTCCGACGCGCAGCACACCTCACCGCACGCCCGCTACGCCGGCAACGACGAGGAGGGCGGACGCGGACTGTTCATGGTCGCCCAGCTCACCGACCACTGGGGCACGCGGTACATGCCGGCGGGCAAGACGATCTGGGCCGAACAGGCCCTGCCCCCGCCGTGACGGCCGCGCGCCGCCGCCGCGGGGGTCAGGGGGCGTGCAGGCGTACCGCCAGGGCGGCGATGTCGTCGTCGAGGCTGCCCCTGCTGTGGCGGAGCAGGTCGTGGTGCAGGGCCGTGAGCAGGTCGCGGGGAGGCGTGGGGGGCTGCCGGCGCATCCACGCCGCCAGCGGGAAGAACTCGCCGTCCCGGGCGCGGGTCTCGGCGATCCCGTCCGTGTAGAGGAGGAGGAGCTCGCCGGGAGCGAAGTCGAAGGCGTCCGCACGGTAGTGGTCGCCGATCAGCTCCGCGAGGCCGATCAGGGGCGACGGGGCGGACGGTTCGAGGATCCGCACGCTCTTCGGGCCGTGGACCAGGGGCGGCGGGTGCCCGCAGTTGACGACGGTGATGCGGCCGCCCCGGTGCGGCACCTCGACGAGCAGCGCGGTGGCGAAGCGCTCCATCGGCGCCTCGGGGGGATGGTCGGCGTTGTGCCGGGCGCAGCTGGCGTCGAGCCTGCGGGCGACGTCGGCCAGGGACGCCTCGCCGTGCGCCGCCTCCCGGAAGGCGTTGACGATCGCCGCGGCGGTCCCCACCGCCGGCAGGCCCTTGCCCCGTACGTCGCCGATGAGCAGCCGCACCCCGTACGGCGTGTCGATCACCTCGTAGAAGTCCCCTCCGATGCGGGCCTCCGCGGCGGCCGCGAGGTACAGCGACTCGATCTCCACGTTCCGGAAACGGTGCGGCAGGGGCCGCAGCACCACCTGCTGGGCGGCGTCGGCGACGAGCCGCACCTGGATGAGCGTGCGCTCCCGTTGCAGCCGGACGTGGCTTCCGTACGCGGCGGCCACGGTGACCGCGACGATCCCGCCGCACGTCCACCACGTCCCGAGATCGGGGAAGACGAGGCCGAGGCCGATCATCAGGAGGAGGCAGACGGTCCCGAGGAGGACGGTCGGGAGGACCGGCCACATGGCGGCGGCCAGGGCCGGCGCCGAGGGCAGGAGGCGGCTGAAGGCCATCTCCGGCGGAGTGGCGTACGCCAGGCCGGCGATCACGACGGTCAGGATCACCGGCGACAGCCGCACGAGCCTGCTGTAGCCGTAGCCTCGACGGAGCCCCGGCTGTCCGGACTCGATCATGAATCCCAGAGTATCCGCGCGGAGCCCGCTCAGCGACGCGACGAACGGGGCCCGCACGTGACGGGAGGCCCGGGCGCCGCCGTGCGTGCCTCCCGCGCCTCCCGGGGGCCGGCGGGGCGGTCAGCCGACGCGCAGCGACGCGACCTCGTAGTACACCGCCGAGCCGGGGGACGTGCCGCGGCAGGTCAGCCGGTGCGCCGGCGCACGGCGGGCGTGGATCTCGACCTCGAAGGCCGACAGCCCGGCGAGACGGCCGGTGACGCGGACCCGCCAGCGGCCGGCGTCCCGCACCGTCTCCTCGACGACGTAGTCGTGGCGGCCCGAGGGACCCGCGTGGCGGAGCACGGCGGACACGGCGGCCTGCTGGGGCGGGGCGAGGTCGGTGTAGCCGCGCAGGTGGTCCGCGCGGATGCGGTCCGCCAGGTGCTCCTCCACCACCGTCACCGCCGAGGAGGCGTCGAGGCCGCCGTAGTAGACGCCGTCGGGCGCGACGGCGACGTTGGCGGCGAACCGGTCGCCCCCCACGTGGGTGCACTCCCACACCAGCCCGGGCCAGCCGTCGCTCAGCGCACGTGCCACCGGACGGCCTCGGACCGCGCAGCAGGTGTCGTGCGTGCCGTGGGCGCAGACGAGGACGACGGGCGGGTGCCCCCGCTCTCCGGGAGCGTCCAGGGCGGTGACGATGCCCGTCAGGTCCCCGTCGTCGTCCCAGGTTCCCCATTGCTGGCGGTGCGCGCCGTCCTTCTCGTGGCGGAGGACGGCCCACCGCGGCCGTCCGTCCGGACGGCCGCGGCCGTGGCGCCTGACCAGCAGCACGCGGGCGCGCGCCGCCCGCGCGGCCGAGTTCACCCGCGCCTTCACCCCGGGGTCGAGAGCGAGTCCGTCGAAGCCGTCGAACGGCCAGCCGGCCCGGTACTCGACGAGGATCCAGACCGAGCCGTACGGCGCCGTGCCCGCGATCGGGTCACCGCGCAGGCGGGCCGCGTCGGAGCAGAGGAACCGCGCCGGAGTCGTCATCGGGCCCGTCTCATGGCGCGGCGGGGACGAGCACGCCCGCGCGCAGCAGCCGTTCGACGAAGGGGAGGCCGAGCTCCCCGGCGGGGTGGGTGCCGCCGTCGAGGATCCGGAGCGCCGGAGGGAGCTCCGCCTCCGAGAGGTCGAGCCACCCCACGCGGGTGGTGAGCCGCCGCCCCACCAGCCTCGCCTCCGACGCCCCGCGGAGCCGCACCGGCGAGTCGGGGGCCAGGCCGTCGAGGGCCCGGAGCTGCGCCAGCGGCCCCAGGGGCGCGGCGCGCGCCCGGCCGCGGCGGGCCCGGTGGAACAGGGGAGCGGGGTCTGCCTCGGCGAGCGCGGCGGCGAGACGCCGGCGCACGAGGGCGAGCTCGTCGCCCGGTCCCTCCACGCCCAGGGCGAGGGACCCGCGCATCTCCACGTCCTCCCGCAGCAGCGCCAGGGCGGACTCGGCGAGTTGTTCGGCCAGCGCGTGCCGCGTCCAGGGGTGGACGCCGAGCGTCAGGTGGATGGACACCGCGCCCAGCGCTTCGGCCGCGTGCAGCCAGCCGCGCGGCAGGTAGAGGACGTCGCCGGGTGCGAGCACGGTGTCGAGGTGCGCCCCTCCCCGCGCGGCGCCGGCGACCGCGGCGCGGTGGGCGGTCCAGGGCTGGTCGCGCAGCGGCGCCGGGTGCACGGGCTCGTGGACGATCCAGCGCTTGGCGCCGGCGACCTGCAGGACGAAGACGTCGTGGACGTCGTAGTGGGCGTCGAAGCCGCGGTTCTGCGGCGGGGTGACGTACGCGTTCGCCTGGACGGGGTGGCCGAGTTCCGTGCCGAGCCGCGTCACGAAGTCCGCGACCGGCTGCCAGGTGCGGTGCAGCGCCTGCAGCACCAGGGTGCCGCCGTCGGCGAAGCTCCGCCACAACGCGGTGTCGTCCAGCTGGTCCGCGACCGACGCGCCCACTCCCGCCGGTGAGGTGAACGAGGAGTCGGGGACGGTGGAGCCGTCCTTGGCGACGCGGAGGAACGGCGTGCGCAGTCCGCGCCGGGAGACCAGTTCGTCCACGGCGGACGCCGAGAACAGGTCGGAGAAGTCGCCGGCTCCACGGGTGAGGAGCGGGGCGCGCCCCCAGACGTCCCGGGCGAACTCCTCGCGGCCGAGGCCGATCAGACGCGCCTCCAGGACGCCGTCCGCGAGGCCCGTGTCCGTGTCCGTTCCCGTACGCGTGCCCGTACCCGTGTCCCGCAGTGTTCTCGGAGCGGTGCTCAAACGCCGCCGCCCTCTGCGGCTCCGCCGTCGGCTCCGCCGTCCGCGCCTCCGTCGGCTCCGCCGTCCGCACCTCCGTCGGCTCCGCCGTCCGCGCCTCCGTCGGCTCCGCCGTCGTGCACGCCGGGCGTACCGGCCGCGCCACCGTCCGCCGGACCTTCGGCTCCGCTGTCGGCACCGCCGTCCGCGCCCCCGTCGGCTCCGCTGTCCGCACCTCCGTCGGCTCCTCCGTCGGCTCCTCCGTCGGCACCGCCGTCCGCGCCCCCGTCGGCTCCGCTGTCCGCGCCCCCGTCGGCTCCGCTGTCCGCACCTCCGTCGGCTCCGCCATCGGCTCCGCCGTCGGCTCCTCCGTCGGCTCCGCCGTCGTGCACGCCGGGCGTACCGGCCGCGCCACCGTCCGCCGGACCTTCGGCTCCGCTGTCCGCGCCCCCGTCGGCTCCGCCGTCGTGGACGTCGGGGGTGCCGGCGGCACCGCCGTCCATGGGACCTTCCTGCTGGTTCGGGTCCTGCTCGGCGTGCGCCATGGCTCCTCCTGAGGACGAGGGCGGATCGGTGAGGGAGTCGGTCCCGTGCGGACCTTCTTCCCACGCTCGCCCACGTGGGTGGGCGCGGCAACCGGAGCGGCCGCCGGCCGGGATGCGCCGGGCGGTCCCCGGCCCTCCGGAAAGACGCATGGGGGTTCCTGTCCGGGGCAATCGCCGGTTGTGGGCCTGGACTTCCGCGGCCCGCGCAGGCGGGGCGCACACGAGCGGGGCGCGCGTCCGGAGACGAGGTGACCGATGTCCGGCACGGTTTCGGTCGCGGGGGCGCTCCCGGGACGCCTGGTCGCCCTTCCGAGCGTCTACCGGCCGCAGGCGGACACGCGGCTGCTGGCGGCGGCCCTCGCGCGGGAGGAGGTCGGTTGCCTCACGGAGGTCCTGGAGATCGGTACCGGTACCGGTGC
>NZ_BMVV01000031.1 GCF_014650895.1 Streptomyces omiyaensis | reverse complement strand
TCGGCCAGGCCCTTGTACCAGGCGTCGCTCCAGGAGCTGATGGGTGCGACGAGCTTCTCGTCGAGGAGCTTCTGCCAGGTGGCGGTGTACTTCCTCGTGCCCTCCTCGTCGAAGTCGATGCTGACGTCGGTCCCGCGGGTGTAGTAAGGGCGCCCGCCCGCTTGCCGGATGAGGCTGGTGGTGGCGCCGGCGTCGCCGGTGTCGTTGGTGATGAAGATCTTCGGGTCGGCCTTGTGGAGGGTCCGTGCCGCCTCCACGTACTCGTCCCAGGTGGTCGGGACCTTGACGCCGTGCTTGTCGAAGACCTTCTTGTTGTAGAACAGGGCCATGGGGCCCGAATCCATGGGGAGGGCGAAGACGGCCTCACCCTGGTGGACGGCGTGCCAGGGGCCGGGCGTGAAGCTCTTGGCATGGGTGAGGGCGCCGTAGGGGGAGAGGTCTTCCACGGTCTTGCCGATGGCGAACTGGCCGAGGGCGTAGTACTCGATCTGGGCGACGTCGGGTGCGCCGGAGCCGGCGGCGATGGCGTTCTGCAGGGCGGTGTACTGCTTGTCTCCGGTGCCGGCGTTGACGAGTTCGACGTCGACCTTGGGGTACTTCTTCTCGAAGTCCGCCGCGACCTTCTTCAGGGTGGGTTCCCAGGCCCACACCGTCACCTTCCCGCCCTTCTCCAGCGCGTTCTGGATGTCCTTCTGATCCGTTCCACCACCGTCGAGGCCGGGGGAGCCGCACGCCGTGCTGCCGATCCCGACGGCGAAGACCACGAGGAGAGCGCCGAGCGGTCTGCGGCTGGTGCGGTTGCCCATAGTTTGCTCCTGATCGATGAGGCCGGAGGGGCCGGAGGGAGTGGCTGCGCCCGCACCGAGGGCATGGCTGCACGGTCGGCCAGATACCCGGCCCGGGAAAGCGCGACAGAGAATGTTTACGCAATCATCAGCGGCTCGATGGTTACACCGCCCGGGAGGGGCGTCAACTGCCAGAACGACGCCCATCTCCCCTCAGCCCCTTGTCGGCCCAGGCAATTCCGGCTCCGGCCCGTACCGCATCACGTCGGAGGGCCACAAGGCCGAGGCCGTCGTCTCGGAGTGGAACCCCGAGCGTGGGGCTTGCGGGCCGGACCGGCGCTTGTTCGCCCCGCAACCGATGGCCGAACCGAACGCCGTCCGTGACGGCAAGATCGACGCCGTCGGGTAAGTGGCTGCCCCTCGTTCGTTTGACGTTTCATCAGGTGAGTCGACATTCGGTCAGCGTGAGCCGCAGCATGTTCCCGGAGAATTGCCCGAACAGCTGCCTGTGACGGCGTGAAAGCCCAGGTGGGGCCCGTATCGCCTAGGCGGAGCGATGTTCCTCACAAACATCGTCCGGCACCTGCCGGTGTACAGTCGAGACCGCCCTTGACCTGCGCGAAGCAGGCAGGGAGCCGCCTTCTAGGACCTGTCCGGGCGATCTCTGAGGCAACGGCGCCCAACACCCGTGGATCTCGCTATCGGAGGTCTCGCCGAGTGAGGTAGAAGGGCGGCATGGATACGGCCGTACTTGAGCAGATGCTGGACGAGACCTTCGATCACGCTGTCGTGCACCACGGATACACCAACTACATGCGCGACTACGAGGTCATCGTCTACGCGACGGCTGATCCCCGTGCTGGCATCGTGCCGTCCCACCTGCGGTATCTCTTCCGGTACTGCGTTGAGGCTCGGTGTGAGACGTCGGTGCCGGCGGAGACCTGGCGGGTCTCCTTGGACGACCGGCTCATCGACCACGAATCCGGTGTCGACCTCGACGGATACGTCTGGGGCGTGAAGTGGCACGACCTGTACCCGGGAGCCAAACTCCTTCCTGAGTCCGAGGCGACCCGCCGCTGGTCGAAGGCCCTCGGGATCGACTTTCACGAGGTGCGCATCGAAACCAACGCGCACAACCTGACCTTGCTCTTCTCGGACCTTCAGGTGAGCGAGGTCCCGGCCGGATACGCACCCTTCGTCGCGGAGTAGGGATCAGGGTTCGTGTGATCTTGTGACTGCCGCCTGTCCGGGTCGTTCTTCCTGTCATGGGGCGGGGTGATCTCAGTGATGCGGAGTGGGAACGGCTGCGGCCGTTCCTGCCGGTCAGCAACAGGCGTTGTGGCCGGTGGCGGGACCACCGGCAGGTGATCGACGGGATCCTGCACCGGGTGCGGACCGGCGTGCAGTGGCGTGACCTGCCCGAACGGTTCGGGCCATGGAAGACGGTCTACGAACGGCACCGGCTGTGGTCGGCCGACGGAACCTGGGAGCGTCTGCTCCAACAGGTCCAGGCCGCGGCCGATGCGGCCGGGGAGATCGACTGGGACGTCTCCGTCGACTCGACCATCGTGCGGGCGCATCAGCATGCGGCGGGTGCCCGCACCGACCCACCGCCCGCCCCCGCCTCAAAGGGGGCCGAAGAGCCAGAACATCAGGACGAAACGCCGTGGCAGAGCCTGCACGCCCGCCTGGTGGAGGTGGTGCGGGAGTTGAGGGCCTGGGCCGCTCGCGCGGCGGCTTCACCACCAAGCTCCACCTGAGCGCGGATGGCCGCTGCCGCCCGCTGTCCCTGATCGTTACGCCAGGTCAGCGGGCTGACTGCACCCAGTTCAAGCCGGTCCTGGAGAAGATCCGGGTCCCGAAGAACGGGCCGGGCAGGCCCCGCAAGAAGCCCGACAGTGTCGCCGCCGACAAGGCCTACAGCAACCGACCCTGCCGCGAGTACCTGCGGCGCCGGGGCATCAGGCACACCATCCCGGAGAAATCCGACAGCCAGGCCGCCCGGCTCCGCAAAGGCTCACACGGCGGCCGGCCACCCGGGTTCGACGAAGAGCGGTACAAGAAACGCAACACCGTCGAACGGGCCATCAACCGGCTCAAGCAGCACCGAGCCGTGGCCACCCGCTACGACAAGCGCCGGTACGTCTACCTCGGCACCGCAACCGCCGCAGCCCTCACCATCTGGCTCCGCACGTGATCGCCCGGACAAGTCCTAGGAGTTCAACATGCTGCGCACCATGATCAACTCCAAGATCTGACTATTTGGCGTCGCCGCAGGTCAGGGGCATCATGTGCCCCCCTCAGGTCAGCAAACGGTCAGCATGCGTCCCGGACGTGTTCTTGCTTGCTGACCTTCGACTGACAGTGCGGCGCCTGAGCAGGTTCTTGGGCCGGAACGGATGGTGCGTGACATGGCCCGACAGCTCGCCCGCGGCATGGGTTCCTCCTTCAAGGACTGCGACTGCGCGAAGCCCACCCGCTGCCCTCGCCCGTACTCGATCCGCTTCCGCGACGCGCTGGGCAAGCAGCGCGAGGAATCCGGCTACGGCACGCAGGACGACACGATCGAACGCCTCACGCAGCTGTACGCGGAGAAGAAGACCACGGCGCCGTCGGTGGCGGCGGCCCGCCGGGAGCTGGGTCAGCTGACGGTCGAGGAGTACGCGAAGCAGTGGCGGCCCCGGCAGCGCCGGATGACGGACTACTCCACGGGGGAGCACGTCGACAGCTCGATCAACGTGCATATCGTCCCCCGTCTGGGGGCGCGGAAGCTGAACTCGGTCACGCCGATGGTGGTCGAGCGGTTCCTGGACGAGATGGAGGGCGACGGGGTGGGCCGGGGGAACCAGGTGAACATATTCCGGGTTCTGAAGACGATCCTTCGGACGCGTACGCCAAGGGAGCCATGGTCGACGATCCGGTGAAGGGGGTGCAGGAGCCGGAGTACGTGCGTGAGCAGGTGGTCATCCCGTCCCTCGCCTACGTGACGAAAGCACTGACCGTCGCCGACGAGGACCTGGCGCTGGAGATTGTCATGATGGCGGGATGCGGTCTGCGAAACGGTGAGGCGCGGGCCGCGAACGTCAACAATGTCGTGGCCCAGGACGTGTACCGGGTGCGCGAGCAGATCCACTCCAACACGTTGAGGCCGGCGAAGCTGAAGCACCGCAAGGCGGGGGAGTTCCGGGAGGTGCCGTTGCCGCGGTCGGTGCGGGAGGCGATCGAGCGGTACGAGGCCAGGCACGGCACCACGAAGGGCGGCTACCTGCTGCGCGGCCCGGGCGGCTACTTCACCGAGGGCATGGAGCGGCGGCGCGTGAAGAAGCTCTTCAAAGACCTGCCGCCGGAGGAAGGGGTCGGGATGTACGGCTTCCGGCGCTATTTCGCCTCGAATGCGCTCGGGAACGGCATCCCCATCACCGACGTCGCGGAGTGGATGGGGCACGAGTCCATCGAGGAGACGTACCGGACCTACCGGCACCTGATGCCGGACAGCATCACCAAGGCCGCCCGGATCCTCGACGCCGGCCTCTGGGAAGCTGCCTGATTTCCGGCTTCGGAAGAACAGTAGGTTCTTCGTCTGCTGGTGGTATGGGAAGCGCAGGCTGCCTGACCGGTCAAGACGACCGACGCGGGTGGCCGATCGGCGTCGCGGTCCGGCAATGGTCCGGATCTCGGTGATGGCCCACGTTCGCCAACGCAGGGAGTACTGCGGGGCCGTCGGGTGCGGGAGCGCCGTACAGACGAGGACGGCCCTCCCCGGGAATGATGACCCGCGTCGGTCGCAGAGCGCGTCAGGTCGGAGGTGCGTGACGGGACCTTCGGCGGCACTGGTGACGAGCCTGCCCGGTAGGCAAGGTCGGGGTTGGCAGGTCGAAACAGGGATTATCCAGAGGTTTTGGCTCCGCCCGGCCGTTCGTGGGGTCAGTCCGTCACGCGGACCGCGCGGGCCGGGCGGATGGCGGCCGCTCGGCGGGCCGGGCCCAGTGTGGCCAGGAGCGACGCGGTGAAGGTGGCCGCGCCCAGTGCGCCGATGCCGGCCCACTCGATGGGGAAGCCTCCTTCGAGGCCCGCGAACGCGGCGCTGTTCCGGTACATGAGCCACGTCGTCAGCACGCCCAGCAGGCAGCCGAGGACGATTCCCTCGACCGCGACGAAGGCGCTCTCCCAGAGGAAGGACCGCTGAACGGTCCGGGCCCGGAAGCCGAGGGCGCGCAGGATGCCGATGGTGCGCCGGCGTTCGCGCACCGCGCGGACCATGACGACGCCGAGCCCGGTGATGCCCACGCCCAGTCCCAGGGCGAGGAAACCCTGCATGAGGCGGAAGAAGGCCGTGCTGGAGTCGAACTGCTCGCGGATCTCCGACTCGATGGGCGTGGCGACCAGGCTGGACGAGAGCTGCTCGCCCTGCAGCCTGGTCGCCAGGTCGTCGGGGGAGGTTCCGGGAGCGGTCCTCACCAGTGCGGAGGCGTTCTGCGCCTGCGCGCCGAAGAGCTCGCGCGCCGCGCCCTCGTTCATCACCACGGGGTACGTGGTGGAGCTCGCGCCGGTGCCGGGGTAGAAGACCATGCCGTTGCTGAGCACGCCGGCGATGACCTTCTGTTCGCTGCGCCCGGTGCGTGGGTCGGTGACGACGAGGGTGTCGCCGGGGTCGTAGTAGTCGCCGGCCGGGCCGCCCGTGCTGCCGAAGTACCCGTCGAGGACGACGTAGCGGGGATCGGCGGCGAGCGTCTCCCAGACCGCGGGGTCGGTCGCGAGCCCGGGCAGCCGTTCCCGGAAGGTGATGCCCGTGATCGCGCCGTCCGGCACGCCGACGACCGCGACGTCCAGAGGCCGGGGATCGCGGTGCCCGGGGTCGGTGGCCCGGCCGGTGGCGTTCAGCAGGGGAGTGACGGCCGAGATCCCGTACGAGGAAGGGCTGTTCCGCAGCTCGTCGACCAGGTCGCCGCCCGCCACCTGGGGGTTGTGGTCGAGCCGGAGCGAGTATCCCGCCGTGGCGTCGTCGACGACTCCGTCGACACCCGCGCGCAGGATCCCGGAGATCTCCGTGAGCAGGACGAGCACGAACACGATCAGGGTGTACATCACGAGTGTCGCGCCTGTCCGGAAGCGCTTCGCCAGCGGGTAGGCGACGGCGAGCCGTGCGGCCAGGCCCGACTCGGACGGCCGCTCAAGGAGCCGCCGTACGGGGCGGAGCACCCACTTCTGGTTGTCGCTGACGAGGATCACCGCGGAGAACGCGGCGAGAGCGCCCTGGATGACGTAGACGGACATCGAAGGCGTGTCGAAGATCCCGGGGCGCACCACGGGAGCCAGGAGAGTCCAGGCCAGAACCGCGCCCGCGAGGAGGGTGGTGACGGTGTGCCGCGGCAGGACGAGCAGCAGGGCCGGGGCGGCGAGGGCGAGGGCGAGGGCGGGCAGGAGGTAGGTCGCGTCCGGCTGGCTGCGCGCCGCCGCCGGGACGGCCGCGACCGCACACAGGACGGCCAGGGAGGTCGCGACCGCCACCCGCCGGCGGCGCGGTCCCCGGCCGGGTGAGGCGGGGCGGTCGCGGATGGCGGCGATGATGTTGAACCTGCTGATGCGGACGCTGGTCGCCAGGATCGCGGCGAGGGCGATGAGCAGCCCCAGGGCGAGTCCGTTGAGGACGCTCGTGGGAGTGACGTCGAAGGCGATCCGGATGCTGCTGCCGCCGACCGACCAGCCCTGGAAGATCTCCGCGGCCACCACGGCGACGCCCCAGCCGACGGCGATCCCGATGCCGACGCCCGGCAGCGCGGACATCAGCGCGTAGGCGGCCCCTTCGAGGGTGAAGGACCCGACCAGCCGCGAGCGTTTCATGCCGATCGCCCGCACCATGCCCATCTGGGCCTTCCGCTCCTCGCCGAGCATCACGAAGATGTTCACCAGGAGCAGGGCGCCCGCGATGATGCTGAAGCTCCCGATCATCAGGAACAGTGCGCCGAGAGAGTCCCCGGCCTGCTTCGCGTCCCGCAGCACCGTCTGCTTCGGCGTGTCGATCGCCGCCTGCTCGGCCAGGGGGCCCAAGGCGGCACGGATGTCGGCCGTGGCCTGCGGGGTCAGGTCGTTTCCGCCTTCGACGCCGCCCCGGTTCGAGACGAAGGTGACCGAGCGGGCTTCCGTGCCCGCCGCGCGGGCGGCGGCGTCGAGGGTCCCCGGTGCCAGGAACGCGTTGCGGTTCAGTCGCCCTCCGAGACCCACACCGGCGAGGCCCTGCTCCGGCAGTACGCGTTCGACCCGGTAGGTTCCGGGCGTCCCGAACAGGTACAGGATGAGCGGGTCCCCGGTGCGTACGTTCAGGGACCGGGCCAGCGGTTCGTTGACCACGACCTGTCCGGGCTCGGGGTTCGGCCCGTCCAGGCCCGGGTCGCCGCCCGGCGCACCGAAGCGGGAGGCGTCGGCGAAGTCCATCTGCCAGGCCAGGACCCGCGGTTCGGCGGCCGGGTGGCCCGCGGTGGAGCTGAGGGCGGACGCCTGCGCCGCCCGGACGGTCAGGACTCCGTCGACGTCCGGGTCACCGGTCAGGGCCGCCAGCCGTTCCGCGACGGTGTCTCCGGCCGGGCCGGGCGGGGCGATGACGCGCTCGTCCACCGGGCCCAGGGTCCGGTACGCCTCCTGCCGCACGGAGAAGTCCAGGGTGTCGCCGACGACCAGGGCCCCGATCACGATGGCCGTGCCGAGCATCGATCCGCCGATCACCAGAGCGGCCTCGGTACGTCGCCGGACCACCTGCCGGAAGGCCAGCCTGCGGGACACCGGCTGCCGGACGGCGACCAGGACGAGGGCGGCGAGGGCGAGCGCCAGTGCGACGAGCAGGGGGAGGAGCAGGTTCGGGTACATGATCAGCCCAGTGTGACGTCGCGTTCCACGGCCCGGTCGGCCACGGCTTGGCGGACGTCGTCGACCAAGCGCCCATCACGCATCCGGATCAGGCGGGGGACGCGCGCCCCGATGGCGCTGTCATGGGTGACCAGGACGATCGTCTGGCCTTCGTCGCGGTTGAGGTCGCACAGCAGGTCCATCACCTGGGTGGCCATGGCGCTGTCGAGGTTGCCGGTCGGTTCGTCCGCCCACACGATGGCCGGCCGTCCGACGAGGGCGCGTGCGATGGTCACGCGCTGCTGTTCTCCGCCGGACAGCTCGCTGGGGCGGTGCTCGACCCGATGGGCGAGCCCGACCCGTTCGAGCGTGGCCAGGGCCCGCCGCCGCGCCTCCCGCGGCCGGGTGCCCACGAGCAGCAAGGGCAGTTCGACGTTCTCCACCGCGGAGAAGACCGGGATCAGGTTGAACGACTGGAAGACGAAGCCCATGGTGCGGGCCCGGTGCTCCGTGCGTGCGGCGTCCGGCATCGCGAAGAGGTCGTGGCCGTCGATCTCGACCCGGCCGCCGTCGATGTCGTCGAGCCCGGAGAGACAGTTGAGCAGGGTGGTCTTGCCGGAGCCGGACGGGCCCATCACCGCCACGAGTTCCCCGTGCCGCACGACGAGGTCCAGATCGTCCAGGGCGGTGACCGCCACCGAGCCCGTCCGGTAGATCTTGCGGACCTTCGTGGCGACCAGAAGGGGATGGTCGCTGTTCATGCCTTCCATTCGAGATCCCGGAGGCGCCCGGCCGCCACGGCCGTCCGGTCCCGTACCCGGGGCCGACCGGCCCTGTGACGAAGCCGGCGCGCGATCCGAGGGTCGTCGTGAGTTCCGGTCGTGGTCGGAAACAGCATCGTTCGCGGTCGGGTGTCGCCCTCGGCGAAGGGGCTCTTCCGATGCTTCGGAGCGTGGTGCTCCCGGAGTCGCTCGCCCCGTCGGTGCGCAGCCCTGCCGGTGGGCCGGAGGGACAGCTCCAGAGGTCACTTGTCCTTCTCCAGGGCCGATTGGGTTCCGCGAGGGACTGACCGGCCCTGTGCGCGGAGCGACGAGCGGCGCACCGTGAGGGTGAGGACGTCGAAACGGCCGAGGTTCCGCCCGGCAGGGATCGGCCCGGCCTTCGGGAGCGTGAGTGGCCATGATGTTCTGGAACGGCGACGGCATGAACGGATGGGGCTGGTTTGCCATGTCGGCAGGAATGATCCTTTTCTGGGGGCTCCTGATCACCGCCGTCGTGTTGATCTTCCGAGTACTGGACCGGGCCGCGGAACGTCCTGCGCGTCAGGACGGCCCCAGGGAGCCGGAGCGGATCCTCGGAGAACGATTGGCCCGCGGGGAGATCGACGAGGAGGAGTACCGGAGGCGGCTGAGCGCTCTTCGGAGCGGAGAGCCGTAGACCGTGCCGGAGGGGCGACGAGATGGACGGGGAGTCCGCGCCGGGGACGTATGGCGCGAAGCGATCGCCGACCTCGGTCCCGAAGACGTCCGGGAAGAGGTCACGGCCTCCGGACCGCACGGGTGGAGCAGAGCCGGTTCCCCCCGTGGCGGTGAGGTGGGCGGCGGGGGGGCAGGACGAGAGCGGTCGTGACCGGTAGCGGTGAGGAGGGCGATCCCGGTGCGTGCGCCGACCGGCTGCTGAGGGAGAAGGCACCGGGTCGCGTCCGGCGGGGCCCGCCCGCACCGGTGACGCCTGCGATGCGCTGAGCGGAACCATCCCGCTGCGTTCCGCATACCCAGAGACGGTGATCGGGCGGTGGGGTAAGCGGCGGCGGACGGCAAACCCACCTCTCCGGCGGAGCAAGCGGGCCTGCGGCCCTTCATCGGGATCGCCGAAGGCGCCGACTCCTCCGTGGCCCGGTGGAAGACCGCGTACGTCGCCCGGCTGCAGGGCGCCCGTCGAGTGCCCCGTGCCCAGCCGCCGTACCCCACGGACCACGGCCGTTGCGTGGGTCGTCCGCCACGGTGGCGCGGCCTGTGCCCGGCGCGGCACGGCGGACGAGATCGGCACGGAACCGGTCTGCCTGTCCAAGCGGTTGGCTCGGTCCGGGCCTACGAAGTCGAACTCGACACGCCGGCGACGGAGGATCGTCGCCCACTCCGGCGGCGGTCTCCGGGGCGATCGCGAACGCGTCGTGATCCAGATCGGAGAACCCCCCGACGGGATCACGGACGGACAGCCGGCCCTCGCACCCCGGCACGCGGGATCCGTGTTCAGTCGTGGGGCACGACGGCGACAGGCGCTCGGCTGTGGTGCAGCACGGCGTGCGCGACGCTGCCGGTGTGCGCGCCCATGGCGGAACGGCGCGTACGCCGTCCCACGACGACGAGGCCGGTTCCGTCGGTCATCCGCACCAGTTCTCGTCCCGCGGATCCGAGCACCACGCTCGCCGTGACACGCACGCCGGGGTATTGGGCACGCCAAGGGGCGAGGAGGTTCTCCAGCGAACGCTCGAGGTCAGGGGCCACGGTCATCCGGAGGTCCGGCACCACGGCCGGCCCGAACGCTGCGTAGAAGGGAAGCCGCAGGACGTGAACGGCGGTCAGGCCGGTACGCCGCCGGGTGGCCTCCTCGAAGGCGAACCCCATGACGGCGTCGCTGGACGCTTCCTCCACGTCGACCCCCACCGTGATCGGGCCGACCGGTTCGGCTTCATCCACCGCACCGCGCACGAGGACGACGGGGCAGTCGGCGGTGCCGGCGACAGCGAGACCGACCGAGCCGACCAGATAGCCGGCACCGCCGATCAGCGCGCGCGAACCGAGGACGACCAGATCGGCCGCCTCGGCCGCCGCGACGAGCGCCGACACAGGGCCCGAAGAGGCCAGCCGGGTGGTCACCCTGAGGCCCGGACAGCGCGTGCGCAGCTCGTCGGCGGTCCGGGCGAGCATGTCCCCGGCCCAGGCCGCCTCGGTCTCCTGCGCCTTGAGCAGGGCGGGCGGTCCCGGCCATGTCTCCCGCGCGTACACCAGACAGACCCCGCCGCCGCGGAGCCGGGCCTCGGACGCCGCCCAGTGCGCTGCGGTGTCCGCCTCCTCCGTCCCGTCGACACCGACCACGATGTCCTGCGTCATGACCGTCCACCTCCTGGCGAGACGTGATCGTCCTTGTGCCCGAGTCCTGTCAGCGATACGGAGACCACGCCGTCGACCGTCGCGCACAGTCGCTCGATCACCGGGAGCATCGCTCGGGACGACACTTCGCCCGAGAGCGTGACCCGTCCCTCCTTCACCACGACGTCCACGGCGGCGGGATCGAGCGCGAGCGCGCCGGCGAGGACGTCCTCCGTGATCTCGCGGCGGACGTCGTCGTCATCCCGGAGGTAGATCGCCAGCAGGTCCCGGCGGCTCACGACGCCCACGAGCCGGTCCTGGTCGTCGACGACCACGAGGCGCTTGACACCCTGTACCTCCATGAGACGCGCGGCCTCCACGACCGTCCAGTCGGGGCGTGCGCACACCGCGGGGGCGGACATCAGCTCCTCGGCGCGCGTCCCCTCCGCCTTCGCCCGCTCCCACGCCTCCAGTCCGGGTACGGCTGCGACGTCTCCGGCGGCCGTCTGATCGGCCGTCTTGCGCAGCAGGTCGCCCTCGGAGACGACGCCGATCACCCGGTTCGACCCGTCCACGACCGGCACGGCGGCGACGCTACGGCCCGCGAGCGTCCGCACGATCTCCTTGAACGGCGTGTCGCCGTCGACGCTCACCACCTCACGGGTCATCAGCTCTTCGACCTTACGGTGTCGCATCATCCGCTCCTTCCGTGACGGGCTCCTTCACACCCGTCACCGGACCATCGGCGCAGCAGCCCCAAGCGACCAGGGCCGGGTAGCCGCCCTCTGCCCTCACCGGATGTGTAGGTAGCGGCGCTCATCGCGGCGGTTCCACGTCGAGGGCCAGGTTGTCGTACGCGTAATCGATCGTTTCGTGCAGGGCGACGACCCCGTCCACGGAACGGCACAGTCTGACGATCACGGGGATGTCCGCGCGCTCGTCGACCCGGCCGGTCAGGGTGACGACCCCGCCGGAGACGGCGACACGGAGCGCGTCAGGAGCGAGGCGCAGGGTGTCGTCCAGTACGTCGTGCTCGATCTCGTCCCGGATCGCTGTGTCGTCGCGAAGGAAGGGCCGCAGCAGATCGGCGCGGCTGACGATGCCGACCAGACGGCTGGTCTCGTCGACCACGGGCAGCCGCTTCACTCTCTCGCGGTCCATCGTCCTCGCCGTCTCGACGAGGTTCCAGCCGGGCTGTGCCGAGACGGCCGGTGACGTCATCAGATCGGCCGCCGTCTCCGCTTCGGGGAGACCCCGCTCCCGGGACAGCAGCCGGACCCCTGCCCGGCGGCCCTCCAGATCGGGCAGCTCGGAGGTGTCCCGCAGCAGATCGGCCTCCGAGACTACGCCGAGGAGACGCCGGTCCTCGCCGACGACCGGCACCGCCGAGATCTCGTGCTCCACGAGGAGGCGCGCGATCTCCTTGAAGGGTGTGCCGGGGGAGACGGTGACCACGCGGTGCGTCATCACCTCGAAGACGGTGCGGTGCTGCATGACGCTCCTCCTCGGCGGAGCGGACATCCCCCGCCGAATCCCACCCTGCGGTGCCGACGCCCTCCGAAGGAGTGCCGAACGGGACCTTTCCGGGACCATTGGCCCCTATGGGGCGTGCGGGGCAGGACCGCAGGGTGGAGGGAGGCGGCGCGGTCGCGAGGACGCCGTCCTGCGGCCCCTCTGCCGGGAGGAGGCAGTCATGAACGGCACCGGAGCTCGGCACAGCCCTCCCCGCGCCGGCCTGTGGGCTCGCGTCGGCGATCGCCTGATCGTCGGTGGTGCCACTGTCGGGGACGAGGGACGCGACGGGGAGGTCGTGGCGCTGCACCACGAGGACGGAACTCCGCCCTTCGACGTCCGCTGGTCGGACACCGGGCGGATCACCCTCGTCTTCCCCGGCCCGGACGCGCGCGTCCAGCATTTCGCCCGCGCCGGCCGGACGGCCGAGCCTCGACGGTGAACCCCACTCGGTACCCACGGCACCGAGGTCCGTTTTGTTCAGGCGCTCCGTCAGATCGGCGGCCTCCAGCCGCCGGCCGGTGAGGTCAACGCGTCGCCCGTGCTCCGTACGCCGAGCACGGCATCGTCCTCGGACCTCGGGAACCCGAGCTGTTCGCGACGTGCCTCGTCGGCGAGTTCGGCGTCGAGCGGAGGCGGACGTTCAACAGATCGCCCCCCGCTCACGACACCGCCCGGCATTCTCGCCCACCGTGCGGGCCCGGGCCGCGCCCAGGGCCCGACTGGGCCCGCTCCGGGCCGGTCAGCATGTGGGCGGACAGGGCCCCGAAGGGGGACCGGTCGGCCCTGTCCCTCCCCTTCGACCGGTGCGAGCGTGACAACAGGCCCTCACATGACCGGAAGGCGGTGGGCAGGATGGAATCCCCCCTGGTAGTCGGCGTCGACGGTTCCGATCCCGGTCTGACGGCCCTGGACTGGGCCGTCGACGAGGCGGTACGGCGAGGGTGCCCGCTGCGGATCGTGTACGCCTCCCTGTGGGAGCGGTACGAGGGCGCCGCGCCCACCTGGACCACCGACCGGCCGTGGGGCCAGGTACTCGCCGACAACATCGTCGACCAGGCCGCGGAACGCGCCCGCCGGCGTGCTCCCGGGCTCCCCCTCAGCACCGACGTCGCCGCGGAGGACGCGGCGGGTGCCCTGCTCAGGGAGGGGCGGGAGGCGCGGGGCGTCGTCGTCGGGGCGCGCGGACGCACCGAACTCGGCGACCTCCTGCTGGGCTCGGTCGGCCTCGTCGTGGCCGCCCGCTCGTCGTGCCCCGTCGTCGTCGTGCGAGGGGATCGGCAGGCGCTGGAAGCACGCCACGGGCGGATCCTCCTGGGGGTCGGCGACCATGACGTCGACTCTCCGGCGGTCGCGTTCGCCTTCCGCGAGGCGGCGGTCCGCGACGCGGAGCTGGACGCGGTGCGCACCTGGCGCCGGCCGCTCCACGACCCGCTCGACCACCCGCTCCTGCGCGGAGAGGCCGGGGTGTACCTCGCGGAGGAGGCGTCGGAGACCCTGGACAAGGCACTCGCCGTGCGTGCGCGCGAACACCCGCGGGTACGGGTGCGCCGCAGCAGCGTCGAAGGGGCCGCGCACCGGGTGCTGACCGAGCGCTCGGCCGCCGCCGACCTCCTCGTGCTCGGCGCCCGCCGACGCGAGGGACTCGTCGGCCTCCAGCTCGGCAGGGTGGCCCACCGGGCCCTGCACCACGCGATGTGCCCGGTCGCCGTCGTACCGCAGCTGTCACACGTCACCGCGGAAGCAGTTTCGGAAGGGAGCGCGCGATGAACACCACCGACGACCGGCGTCGACGGAGCGACCTCGGCCATCGCGTCGCGACGCGACGACGACAGCTCGGACTGTCCCGCGAAGAGGTGGCGGAGCGGGCCGGATCCTCCCCCGGGTACATCGCCTATGTGGAGGAGCAGCTGCCCACGCCCGGCATCGAGTTCCTGGTCCGCCTCGCCCACGCCTTGGACACGACCATCCAGGAGCTGACCGGTCTCACGGCCGACCTCGCTCCCGGCGGGGCGCCGCCGGGAAGCCGGCCGGAGCTCGTGGAACTGGAGGAGGCGGAGTGCTGGTCCCTGCTCGACGAGCGCGGCGTCGGCCGGATCGGTGTCGAGGGGGCCGACGGTCTCGCGGTCTTCCCGGTCAACTACCAGGTGCTTGACGAGAGCCTGGTCATCTCGACCGCGCCGGAGTCCGCTCTAGGCCGGGCAGCCGCCGCCGGCGACGAGGTCGCCTTCGAGGAGGACCGCTTGGACGAGGCGTTCCGCCGAGGCTGGAGCGTTCTGCTCGTCGGCCCGGTGCACACGCTCTCCGACCCGGCCGAGGCCATGGGCACGAGCCGGGCCGTGACCGTACGGCCCTGGACCGGGGACGGGCGGGACACCGTCGTGAGGCTCGTGCCGCGTCGTGTCACGGGCCGGCGGATCCTCGTGCCCGGCGCGCCCGGGAGGTGAAACGAGCGTGCGGGTGTGGGGCGGACCGGCCGGCCGCCCCACACCCGCACGCTCATCCCAGCGGGACGACCGCCACCGGCGCCGGGCTGTGGTGGACGACCGCGTGCGTCACGTGGCCGACGTGCGGGCCGACCGGCAGCCGGCGGGCGCGGCGCCCCACGACGACGAGTTCCGCCTCCCGCGACGCCTCGGTCATCTGGTAGGCGGGCGAGCCCACGACCGCCTTGACCGTGACGTCGGCTCCCGGATAGCGGCTACGCCACGGAGACAGGAGCTCGTCGAGTCCGACGCGGACGCCGGCGCCCACCTCCTCGCCGATCCCCGGGTCCACCACCCCCGCGTAGCCGTAGGAGGCCGGCACCGTCCAGGTGCTGAGGAACCGCAGCGGAACGCGCCGTCGGGCGGCTTCCTCGAAGGCGAAGGCCAGCAGGGGGTCGCACGGGTGGTGGAGATCGACCCCGACCACGATCCCGTGGGCGGACGCCACCGGGTCCGGGCGCCGTGCGCGCACGAGGACGACCGGCCGCCGGGCCGCGCCGACGACAGCGAGGGAGACGGAGCCCACGACGAAGCCGAGGACGCCGCCGAGCCCGCGCGACCCGAGCACCAGCAGGTCGGCCTCGTCCGCCGCCGCGACCAGTTCGTCCGCGGCCCGCCCGCGCACCCGCTCCGTGGTGACCTCCAGGTCGGGATGCTCCTTCCCGGCCCGGTCCGCCTCGTCCTGCAGAAGCGTCTCGGCCCGCTCGTACAGCGTCCGGACGTGGGGAACCGGGATCTCCGGAGTGCTCGGCCATTCCTCCACGTGCACCAGGCGGAGCGGAACCTCACGGAGAACCGCTTCCCCCGCGGCCCAGCGTGCCGCGGCGAGGCTTTCCTCCGAGCCGTCCAGTCCCACGGTGACCTGCGCTGTCATCACTGCCTCCTCGGCCGTCGCCGTCGATGACACCAGGCTCGTCCGGCGCGGTACCTCGCGGTGAGGGCCGGGCAGGTCCGCATCGGGGCCGAACGGCCCCTCGCGGTCGGCGCCGGCCGGTGTCAGCGTGAGGAGTGCCGTCCTTCCGGGCGCCCTACGTGCCCCGGGCGTACTCCCGAGGAGGAGTCATGAGCAGCGAGACCCCCGTCCGGCCCGAGCTGACCGACGTCGTCGTGGGGATCGACGGGTCTCCTTCGGCCCGGACGGCCGCTCTCTGGGCCGCCGCGGAGGCGGACCGACGGTCCCGCCCCCTGCACCTCGTCCACGCCGCCGACACCGACCTGCGTGCCTACTGGAGCGACGCCGAGACGATCCAGGCCGTCCGGGAGACCGGCCGTGATCTGCTGATCGAGACCGAGGCGGCGGTGCGGGAACGCTTCCCGGACCTTGTCGTCACCCGGCTGCTCGGGCGACTGGAACCGCTCGACACACTCCAGGAGGCGGCCGGCGGCGAGAAGACGATCGTGCTCGGCAGCAGGGGCCTCGGAGGATTCTCCGCCCTCCTGCTCGGCTCCGTGGGACTGGGCGTGGCCGCGCGCGCGGACGTACCGGTGGTCGTCGTGCGCGGCGAGGCGGACCGTCCCGAGGGCGGTTCCGTGACCGCGGCGGTCCGCGATGCCGACGACCTGGGGTGGCTGCTCCTGGCCGCCGCCGCGGCGGACGTCCGCAAGGTTCCGCTCCGCCTGCTGAGCGTGTGGAACATCCTCACGCACGTCGGCGACGTGGCCACCATGCTCGACGACCTCGACGGAGCCGCGCACCGCCGGGTGCACGAGGTGAAGGTCCTCGCCGACCGCGTCCGCGCCTGGTATCCCGACCTGATCGTCACCCACCACGTCGAGACCGGGACCTCCACCCCCGGGATCCTGGTCGAGGCGAGCGCCCACACCGACCTGGTCGTGATGGGCCGCGGACACCGGCCCCTCGGCGTGGGCCCGGCCCTCGGACGCGTCGCCCACGCCCTCATCCACCACGCCCACTGCCCCGTGGAGATCGTCCCCGTCGACTTCGGGACGCGCGGCGGCGACGCCCCGTGAACGACCTCCTGTTCGGAGTGGACCCCGCGGAGCTCTCCGTCCCCGCCCTCGTGTGGGCCGCGGACGAGGCCGCCCGCAGATGCCTGAGGCTGCGTCTCGTCGTCGCCGTACCCCCCGTCCACGACCGGCTGAGGTACGACGCCCTGGGTCACCGCACCGCCCTGCGGATGCGCGCGGAGTCCGCCCTCGCCGACGTCGAGGAACTCGTCCGCAGGCTTCACGGCACTCTGACGACGACCTCGGAACTCGTGGACGGGGCGCCGGCCACGGTGCTGCTCACCCGGGCGGCCGCGGCCGACCTGGTGGTGGTCGGGTCGCGCCGGCTCGGCAGGGCCGCCGAACTGCTCAGCGAGAACTCGGTGGTCGTCCCGCTCGCCGCGCGCGCCCCCTGCCCCGTCGTCGTGGTCCGGGCGCCGGAGCACACCGAAATCCATCCGCCCACCCTCGTGGTCGGCGTGGACGGCAGCGAACAGAGCCGGGAGGCCGTCGCGTTCGCCGTCCGCGAGGCGAGTCTGCGCGAGGCGCGACTGAGAGCGGTCTGGGTCTGGCCCCGGCCGGTCCTCGCCCGCGAGGACACCGAGGCGGGCCTGGCCGAGCGGCGTCGCCTCCTCGCGGAGGCCGTGGCCGGCTGGGCGGAGCGGTACCCCGACACGGACATCGACCGGAGTGTGGTCCGCGGGCATCCGGTCGAGCAGCTGGGCCTGGCCGCAAGGGAGTCCCTCGCTCTCGTCGTCGGTCGGACGGGGCGCGGCGGCTACACGGGCATGCGCCTCGGATCGACGGTCCACGGACTCCTGCACCACGCCGACTGCCCGGTGATCACCGTCCCTTCCGGCACCCCGGGCCTCCGGGGCGACCACCCCCGGAGCCGAGCCGAACGGCCTCCTCCCGTGAAGCCCAGCCGGCCTCCACAGGGCTGACCGCCCGGCACTGGGCACCGTGCACGCCGGGCCCGAGGCTGGTGGAAGAGGAGATCCCTCGCCCTTGTCTCCGGCGAGAGCGACCCCGCCGCCGTCCGCGGCATTCGGAAGCCGGCCGCCCGCGCCCACCCCGCGGGCCGCCCCGTCAGCCTGTGCGGCCCAGGCCCCAGCGACGATCCGTCGTTCGCCGCCGCCCCGTGGTCGCGACTCACCGTCCTGGTGGGCGTCGGCACGGCGGGCCTCCTCGCCGCGCACGTCCTCCCGCGCCGCCGCGACCTGGCCCGGTGAACGACCCACCAGGACGCCGGACCCCCAAGGGCCGGTCGGGCCCCTCGGGGACGGGACCGTTCGGCCCTCTCCGACAGCCCCTTTCGACACTGCGCCGCGCGCCGGACGGACAGCAGCCTGGAAGGGCGGAGGCGGTCCCTCCGCCCCCGCCGGGGCGGCACCCGGCACCATGGAAGAGGAGCAGGACGATGACCGGAGCCAAGCCGGAACGCAGGCACAGCTTCCTCCCCGACCTCGACACCTGGTTCGGCCGGGAGTTCCCCGGCCTCCCCGGATGGCGCCCCGCCACGGCCGCCCACGCCATTCCGGTCGAGGTCACCAGCGACGACGGCGCGTACACGCTGCGGGCCGAACTTCCCGGCATGGACCCGGACGACATCAGCCTCACGGTCGACGACAACCTCCTCACCGTGAGCGCCGAGCACCGGGAGAGCGCCGAGGACAAGGACCACTCGGAATTCCGCTACGGCGCGTTCCGCCGGACCGTACGCCTCCCCGACACCATCCCCGCGGACGACGTCGACGCCTCCTACACGGACGGCATCCTCACCGTGCGCGTCCCGATGCCCGCCCCGGAGACCCGCACGACACGGACCATCCGCGTCAAGAGGGCCGCCGACGGCGAGGAGGACCGGTCATGACCACGAAGCGCGTCCTCGTGGCCTACGGCAGCAGACACGGCGCGACGGCCGGAATCGCCGACGAGATCGGCAGGACCCTCCAGGACGACGGATTCGACACCGATGTACGGCCGGCCGACGCGGTCACCGACGTCAGCGGCTACGACGGCGTCGTCCTCGGCGGGGCGCTCTACGCCGGACGCTGGAACGGCAAGGCGCGCAAGTGCGCCCGCCGCAACGCCGAACAGCTCCGCCACCGCCCCGTCTGGCTCTTCAGCAGCGGCCCCGTCGACAGCTCCGCCGAACAGCACGACATCCCGCCCGTACCCGGGGTCGCCCGCCGCATGAAGCAGCTGGGCGCGAGGGAGCACGCCACCTTCGAGGGAGCCCTCACCGCCGACAACCCGAACCTCATCGCCCGGGCCATGGTCCGCAAGGGCAAGGGCGGGGACTTCCGCGACCCGGCCCGCGTCCGCGCGTGGGCCCACCGCATCGGAGCCGCACTCGAAGAGGACGGCTGAGTCCCGGCCTTCCCGCCCGAGGGAAGACGAGCGCCCGGAGGCGTGTCATGACCGAACGCGAACCGCCCCGCACCGACCCGCCACCGTCACGCGGAGGCACGGGGCGCCGGACGGCCGTGCTTGTCATCCTGACCCTCGCCCTGCTCTGCGGCACGATCGCCGCCGGATACCTGTGGGACTTCGGAGCCCGGACGGAGCGCGCCCGCGCCGCCCAGCTACACCAGGTCACGGCGACGACCACGGAGGCCGCCAGGGAACCGTCCGCCCTGACGCGGAGCGGTGCGGCGAACCGCGCCATCGCCCCCGCCCTGTGGGAGTACCCGGACGGGGTCCGCCGCACCGGAACCGTCGAGGTCCCCGCAGGGACGCCCCGGGGACGGGCCGTGACCGTCACCGTGGACGACTCGGGCACCGCCGTCCGGCGGGCCGGCAGCTCGTCGGACATCATGCTGACCTCCCTCGCCGGCGGCGCCGCCACGGCAGGAGCGGTCGCCGCCACCGGAGCCGGGGTCCTCGCCCTCCTGCGACGGAGGGTCGACGGCCGTACTCTCGCGGCCCTGGAGCGGGAGTGGGAGCAGGTCGAGCCCGTCTGGTCCGGCCGCCTCCGGAGGGAGAGCGGCCCAGGGACGGACGATGTCTGACGACGGCGCCGGCCGGACCGTGACCGGTCGCGTCGCCGACCGCCATCCGAGCACGTCCCGGCCGACCGCCGATGCGCTCCCGTTCGATCCGAGCGAGCCCCTTCCCCGCCTCCGGCGTGAGCTGGCCACCGGCCCGGACGGGCTGTCCGCCCGTGAGGCGGCCCGCCGTCTCACGGTGCACGGCCCGAACGAGGTGCGCCGCAAGGCGAGCGCCCCGGTCTGGCGGGAGGCGGCCGTCCAGCTGGCACATCCCCTGGCCCTGCTGCTGTGGGCCGCGGCCGCCCTGGCCTTCGTGGCGGACCTGGCCGTGCTCGGCTGGGCCGTCCTCGCGGTCGTCCTCGTCAACGCGGGCTTCGCGCTGCTCCAGGAACGCCAGGCGGAACGCGCGGTGGAGACCCTCGCCCGCTACCTGCCCGAGCACGCCCTCGTGGTGCGCGACGGGCGGCCGCTCACCGTGGAGGCCCGTGACCTCGTGCCGGGCGACGTCATCGTCCTGGAGGAGGGGGACAAGGTACCGGCGGACGGCAGGGTCACCGAGGGAGGGGTGGAGGTGGACCTGTCGATGCTGACGGGGGAGTCGGTGCCGGCGGAACGCGTGGCGGTGGCCGGACTGCTCGGCGCTCCCCTCCTGGAGGAGCCCAACCTCGTCTTCAGCGGGACCACCTGTGTCGAGGGACAGGCCCGGGCCGTCGTCTTCGCCACCGGGGACCGCACCGAGCTGGGACGGATCGCCGCCCTCAGTCAGCGGACCGGACGGGAGCCGAGCCCCCTGGAGCGACAGGTCAAGAAGGTGGCCTGGCTCATCGCCGGCGTCGCCACGGGCATGGGTGTCGTCTTCCTCGTCGTCGGCGTGGCGGTCGGCCTGCCGGTGACCGACTCGCTGATGTTCGCCATCGGGCTCCTCGTCGCCAACGTCCCCGAAGGACTGCTGCCGACGATCACCCTCGCCCTCGCCGTCGGTGTGCGCGCCCTGGCCCGGCAGGGCGCCCTGGTCAAACGGCTCAGCGCGGTCGAGACCCTCGGCTCCACCAGCGTCATCTGCACGGACAAGACCGGCACCCTCACCCGCAACCGCATGCATCTGAGGGCTCATTGGACCCCCGGTCACGGCACGGACGCGGGGCCCTGGGCACAGGCCCTGGTGCGGGCCGCCGCCGAGTGCACCACGGTCACCCGGGACACGGACGGCGAGCTGCACGGCGACCCCACCGAGTCCGCCCTCGTGGAGGGGGCCGCCGCCATCGGAGCGCCGGTGGACCTCGACCGGCGCGACGGGCGGCGGCAGGCCCTCTTCCGGTTCGACCCACGACTCCGGATGATGTCCGTCGTCCAGGACCCGGGGGACTCCGGGACCGCCCGGGTGGTGGTCAAGGGAGCCCCCGAAGCGGTTCTGGAGCGGGTGTCGCCCGGGCCCGATGGAGAGGCGGCCCGAGCAGCGGCGCGGCAACTCGCCGAGGCAGGCACGCGCGTCCTGGCGGTCGCCGTCCGTGACCTCGGGCCGGACGGGGAGACGCCCGCCCGGCGGCAGGACGCCGAAGTCGGCCTGACCCTGCTGGGCCTGGTCGGTCTGTACGACCCGCCGCGTGCCGAGGTCGCGGCCGCCGTCCGCCGCTGCCACGAGGCCGGGATGCGCGTGCACGTCGTGACGGGGGACAACGGCGCAACGGCCGCCGCGATCGCGCGGGAGGTGGGCATAGGCAAGCCCCGACTGGAGGTCGTCGCCGCCTCCGAATCCCTGGACGACGGCGAACTGGACCGGCTCCTCGTCGAGGACGACGCCGAGATCGTCTTCGCGCGCTCCTCGCCCGAGACGAAACTCAAGGTCGCCGACACCCTGCGCGCCCACGGCCGGATCGTCGCCATGACGGGCGACGGGGTCAACGACGCCCCCGCCCTGCACCGCGCCCACATCGGGGTGGCGATGGGCCGGTCCGGTACGGACGTGGCCCGCGAGGCGGCGGCCATGGTGCTCACCGACGACGACTTCGCCACCATCGTCACCGCGGTCGAATCCGGGCGCCGCGTCTACGACAACGTCCGCAAGTTCATCGTCTACATCTTCGCCCACGCCACGCCGGAGATCGTGCCCTTCCTCGTCTTCGCCCTCTCGGCGGGCGCCGTGCCCCTTCCGCTCACCGTGCTCCAGATCCTCGCCATCGACCTCGGCACGGAGACCCTCCCCGCCCTCGCGCTGGGCAGGGAGCGCTCCGAACCCGGTGTGATGCGCCGTCCGCCCCGCCCCCGGCACCAGAGCGTCATCTCACGCGACATGCTCGTCCGCAGCTGGGGTTACCTGGGCCTGGTCTCGGCCGTCCTCGTGATGGCCGGATTCTTCTACGTCCTCTGGCGTGCCGGGTGGCAGCCCGGCGACCCCACCGGCGAGGGGACCCCCCTTCACGGCGCCTACGTGACGGCGACGACGGCCACGTTCGCCGGCATCGTCACCTGCCAGGTCGGCACCGCCTTCGCCGCCCGCACCGACCACGCCGCGCTCCGCGAGATCGGGGTCCTGTCCAACCCGCTGCTGCTCGTGGGCATCGCCTTCGAACTCTGCTTCACCGCCGCGCTCGTCTACGCGCCGCCCCTGCGGCAGGTCTTCGGTACGGCACCGCTCCCCTGGGACGTCGTCCTGCTCATCGCCGCCTTCCCGCTGCTGGTCTGGGGCGTGGACGAGGCGCGCCGCGCCCGGCGGCGTCAGAGGGACTTCTCCGCCGGCGCCGGCTCGTCCCCGCCCTGGTCGAGGCGGAAGGGCGGATAGGCGTCCGTCAGGAGGCTCGCGTAGGCGGCGACCCGGAGGACCCAGCGGTTGAGGCCGACGACCAGGTCGAACAGATCCCGGGGGTAGCGGGAGGTGAAGGCGAGGGCGAAGCCTGCGATGACCGCGAGCAGGGTGATCAGGCCGCCGCTCCACCATCCGGCGCGCATGCCGCCGGTGAGGAACGCCAGGACCAGATAGTGGGGGATCGCCAGCAGCCACCACTTGACGAGCACCTGCGAGCGGGAGAGCCGCTCCGGGTAGGCGACGTCGAGCCGGGCCGGGTAGTCGGGTTCGGGGCCCAGGCTGAAGGGCGGGTAGCGGTCGGTGCCGAGCGCGCCGTAGGAGTAGTACGAGACCCGCCACGACCAGCGCAGCACGCCGAGGGCGAAGTCGAACAGGGGTCGCGGGTACCGCTCGGTGAACAGGATCGCGAAGAAGGCGATCACCGTCACGACGAGGAGGGCGATCCACAGGAAGAACAGCACGATCCAGTGCGGGATCGCGAGGATCCACTTGACCAGCCACAGCCACCGGGAGAGCGGGGCGTCGAGTGAGGCCGTCACGCGGACGGGCGGGGGGAGTGTCCGAGGAGTGTCCATGTCGCTACTTCCCTGTGCTGGAGGTCCGGTCGTCGCGCCGGAGCCGGTCCACGACCCCCACCACCCCGTCGATGCTGTTGCAGGGCCTGAGGAGGACGGGCACGAGTCCGGGACGCCGGACCGTGCCGCTGAGGGTGACCCGGCCGTCCTCGACCTCCACGGTGACGTCGGAGGGGTGCAGACCGAGGTCCAGGCTGCCGCTCGCGATGATCCGGACGCCCTCCAGCCCGGCGGCGTCGAGCGTGGCGCTGGCCCGGCGGGCCGGCGCCCCAGGTCGCCGCTGTCGAGCCGGATCGCGCACCCCTCGGCGAGCCCGAGATCGGAGAACACGCGTGCAGCGGTGGGGAGCGGCGCGGTGACCTCCAGCAGCGGCTCGCCCGCGAGCACGAGCCGTCCCTCCGGCACGGCCCGCACCTCCCCGTCGAAGGAGAGTGCGCGCAGCGGTGCGAGATCCGCGACGGGTCGCCGCAGCGCCGTCGCGAACTCCTCGACGTCGGCGGCGCCGACCCGGAACCGGGCGAGGTGGTCCAGGGACGGTTCCGGGCCGGCGGCCACCAGGAAGCCCCGCCCCGGCGGAAGGTCCCGTACGAAGAGGCTGAACGTGGCCGGTGCCCGCATGTCCTCCCGCAGGTACGAGAGCGCCATCGTGACCTCGTACAGGTCGGTGGTCGTCACCTCGGACATGCTTCGAGCATGCGCGGCCGGCCGGCGCCCCGCACGGGGAGGCGCCGCCGCGTTCATGCCCCGGTGGCGAGGGTGAGGGCGCACCGTACGTCCACCACGCCTTCGACGGCCCGGGTCAGCCGCTCCGCGAGCGGGATGAGCGTGCTGTCGCGCACGTCGCCGGTCAGGGTCACCACACCGGCGTCGACGCGGACCTCGATCCGGTCCCGCGAGAGCGGGAACAGGCGTGCCACGACGTCGCGGCGGACCTCGTCGGCGAGTTCCTCGTCGGACCGGAGGAAGACCTTGAGCAGGTCGGAGCGGCTGACGACGCCCTGGATCATCCCGTCGGCGTCGACGACGGGAAGCCGCTTCACCCGGCGGGTGGCCATGAGCCGGGCCGCCCGGGGCAGGGACGCCTCCGGCCGTACGGTGACGGCGGGCGTGGTCATCAGCTCCACCGCCCGGTCGGAACCGGCCTTGGCGGTGGCGTCGCGTCGCCGCAGCTGCTCGACCATGCCCAGGCGGTGGTCGTGGAACTCCTCCTTGAGGAGCAGGTCCGCCTCGGACACGACACCGACGACCCGCCCCTCTCCCTCCAGGACGGGCAGCGCGGTCACCTTCCAGCGTTCCATCGCGGTGACGATCTCCTTGAAGGAGGCGTCGGGCCGGACGGCGACGACCTTCTTGGTCATCACGTCGGCGACGGTGGACGGTCGTGTGGTCATGGCTGTCTCCTTCAACGGGCGTAGGCCAGGAATTCGCTGCCGTGCCGGGGAACGAGGCCGTCGAGCAGGCGGCCACGGAGAGTCAGCAGCCGGCGGGCCATCGTCGCGGCGACGCACGCGAACACCACCTCCCCGATGGCCGGGTCCCGGTCGCACAGCTCCCGGACCGCCCGGGCGTCGAACTCCAGCGCACGCACCACCGTGACCGCCGTGGCGCCGAGGTGCCAGACGTACGGCGGCATGATCCAGGAGCAGCCGAGGAGCGCGCCGCAGACGAGGGTGTCGACGGTGGCGTCCCGGCGGCCCGGTACGTGGGTGTCGAGCTCCACCCGGCCGGTCTGGATGATCCAGAAGCGGTCGGCGCGCTGCCGCTCGCGGAAGATGCGTACGCCGGCGTCGAAACGGACCGGGCGGGAGTGCTCCAGGAGCCGAGTCCGGGCTTCCGGGGAAAGATCGTCCAGCAGGGTCCGCGTGGTGGTCATGGTGTCCTCCAGCCCTTCCCCTGCAGGATCCCGTGAAGCGTGCCACGGGAGGCAGGGCCGCGAGGGCCCCGTCCAGGGGCCGATGGGCCCGTCTCAGCGGACCAGGACGGCCTCGCCGGAGCGGGGCACGACGGCCGTCCAGCCCAGTTCGTGGTCGATGCGGTCGCGCAGCGTCGCGGAGGCGGCCGGTTCGCCGTGCACGATGTAGGTGGTGTGCGGGGCGGGGGCGTTTCGGAGCCAGTCGACGATCTGAGCGGCGTCGGCGTGGGCGGAGAAGTGGGGCACGTCGGCGACCTCGGCCCGTACGGGCACGTACTCGCCGAACATCTTCAGCGTGCGGGCCCCGTCCACGAGGTCCCGGGCGCGGGTTCCGGCGGCGGCGAAGCCGACCACGACGACGGCGTTGCGCGGGTCGGGCAGGAGCCTGTGGAGGTGGTGCAGGACGCGGCCGCCGGTGGCCATGCCGGCGGAGGAGACGATGACGGCGGGGCCGTGCGCGCTGTTGATGTCGATGGATTCCTGGACGGTCCGGGCGGCGAGGAACGGCGCCGGGCTCAGCGCGGCCTCGCCCCGGGCGAGGATCTCGGGCCGCAGCTCGGGAGAGTGCTCGCGCAAGGCGTCGCGGTAGACGTCGAGCGCGGCCAGGGCCATGGGACTGTCGACGTAGACGGGCACCGAGCGGGGCAGGACGCCCGTCTCGCGCAGCCGTGTCAGTTCGTGGAGGACGACCTCGGTGCGGTCGATCGCGAAGGCCGGGATCACGACGGTGCCGCCCCGTACGAGGGTCCGCCCGATGACCGAGGCGAACTCCGAGCGGGCGGATTCCTGGTCGTGGCGGCGGTCGCCGTACGTCGACTCCACCAGCAGCACGTCGGCGCCGGAGAACGGTTCCGGCGGCAGCAACAACGGGTGCCCGGGGCGCCCCAGGTCGCCGGAGACGGCCAGGGTGTGTCCGTCCTCCAGGGTGAGGCGGGCCCAGGCCGAGCCGAGGATGTGCCCGCCGTGGTGGAGCGTCAGCCGGGTGCCGGACATGATCTCCACGTCCGCCCCGACGGGAATCGGGTCGAAGAAGGACAGCGTCCTGTCGACGTCGGTCTCGTCGTAGAGCGGTTTCGCCGGACGGTGCTTGGACCAGCCGTGCTCGTCGGCGTGGCGGGCCGCCTCCATCTGGAGCCGGGCGCTGTCCCGCAGCACGATTCCGGCGAGCCGGGCCGTGTGCGGGGTCGCGAGGATCGGCCCGCGGAATCCCTGCCTGACCAGGCGCGGCAGATAGCCGCAGTGGTCCAGATGGGCGTGGGTGATGACCACCGCGCGGACGTCGGCCGCGTCCCGGGCGAACCGGTCCCAGTTGCGCCGCCGCAGCTTCGCGAAACCCTGGAAGAGACCACAGTCGACAAGGATCCGGGCATGGTCGCTCTCGACCAGGAACTTGCTGCCGGTGACCGTCCCCACGCCGCCCAGGAAACTGAGCAGGGCGGGGCGCGGCACCGACGGGACGGTGTGCGCTGCTGCCTCGGACATGGGAGGGCCCTCCTTCGGGCAAGGGGCCGGCCGCACCGGTCCGACTCCACCCTCGCGCCGCCCGGAGCCGCGGGCCAGGGGCCCGAGGGGCCCTGGCCGGGGACCGACCGGCCCATGCGCGCGGAGGTGACGCGGAGCGAGCCTGACGGTGGGATCCGTGGGAGCAGACCCGCGGACCGGCCGGGAAGGCGGTCGTCATGAAGGCTCTCGTGTTCCGGGGAACGGGCCGGGTCGCGTGGCAGGACGTGCCCGATCCCGCGGTGAAGGACGCGGCGGACGCGATCGTGCGCGTCGACGCCGTCACCCTCTGCGGTACGGATCTGCACATCGTCAAGGGGGACGTGCCCGAGGTCGAACCCGGGCGGGTCCTCGGTCACGAGGCGGTCGGCACCGTGATGGAGACGGGCGGCGACGTCCGGACGGTGCGGCCCGGCGACCGGGTCCTGATCTCCTGCATCTCCTCCTGTGGACGCTGCCGCTTCTGCCGCGAGCAGCGCTACGGGCAGTGCCGGGGCGGAGGCGGCTGGGTCCTCGGCCACCTGATCGACGGCACCCAGGCCGAGTACGTCCGCGTGCCCTTCGCCGACCTCTCCGTCCACCCGGTCCCCAGCGGCGTCGACAGCTTCGACGCCGTGCTCCTCGCCGACATCTTCCCCACCGCCTACGAGGTGGGCGTCCTCAACGGCGGCGTGCGGCCGGGCGACACCGTCGTCGTGGTCGGCGCGGGCCCCATCGGCCTCGCGGCGATCATCACCGCGCGCCTCTACAGCCCCGGCCGGATCGTCGCCGTCGACCTGGACGACTCCCGCCTCTCCGCCGCCCGCCGGCTCGGCGCCGACGCCGCCGCGACGGCCGGGGAGGAACCGGAACAGCTCGTCGCCGACCTGACCGACGGCCTCGGCGCCGACGTCGTCATGGAGGCCGTGGGAGTGCCGCAGACCTTCGAGATGTGCACCCGGATGGTCCGCCCCGGGGGCCGCGTCGCCAACATCGGCGTCCACGGCAAGCCCGCCACCCTCCACCTGGAAGACCTGTGGATCAAGGACGTCACCCTCACCACCGGCCTCGTCGACACCTCCTCGA
This sequence comes from Streptomyces omiyaensis, assembly GCF_014650895.1. Lineage (GTDB taxonomy): Bacteria > Actinomycetota > Actinomycetes > Streptomycetales > Streptomycetaceae > Streptomyces > Streptomyces omiyaensis. The sequence continues at coordinate 54,646 of NZ_BMVV01000031.1, read as the reverse complement.
CGCCGATGCTGCTGCGGATGATGGCCGCCGGCCGGCTCCCCACCGCAGAGCTGGTCACCCACCGCTTCGAACTCGGGCAGATGGAGGAGGCGTACGACGTCTTCGGTCGCGCCGCCCGGACCGGCGCGATCAAGGTCGCGCTCGGCGGGCCGCAGCACACGGCCGTCGACACCGCGCCGGCCACGGGTGCCGGATGAACGACCAGGGAGCCGCATGACCGACCACGGAGCCCGTACCGCGCCTCCCCGCGCCGTCGTCCTCGACACCGACGGTGTGCTGATCGACTCCGCCGCCGTCCACGCCGCCGCCTGGAAGACCGCCTTCGACGGCTGCCTTCCCCGGTGGGCGGCAGGGGCGGTGAACGGGGAATCGTTCGACGCGGACGCCGACTACCGGAGGTACGTCGACGGCAGGTCCAGATACGACGGGGCCGCCGCCTTCCTGGCGGCCCGGGGCATCCGCCTCCCGGCCGGGACGGCGGACGATCAGCCCGGCTGCGACACGGTACGGGCTGTTGCCGCGCGCAAGGAGCAAGCCTTCCGTGACGCCCTGCGCGCCCGACCGGTCACCGGTTTCCAGGACGCCTCGCGGGCCCTGACGGCCTTGAGCTCCCTCCGCGTACCCGCCGCGGCGGTCTCCGCCTCCCGCCACGCCCGTGCGCTGCTCGCGTCCGCGGACATGGAGCGGCTCCTCACCACCGTCGTGGACGGTGAGGGCGCGGCCGGGCTGGGGCTGGCGGGCAAGCCGGACCCCGCGCTCTTCCTCCACGCGGCGCACGTCCTCGGCGTCCGCCCCCGGCACTGCGCGGTCGTCGAGGACGCCCTCGCCGGCGTCCTGGCCGGCCGCCGTGGAGGCTTCGGCCTCGTCGTCGGCGTCGACCGCACCCCGGACCGGCACACCACCGACGCGCTGCGCGAACACGGCGCCCACCTCGTCGTCACCGACCTCATGGAGTGCGTGGAGGCGGTGTGGGGAGCGGAGCCGTGAACTCGGGAAGGAACGGCTGGACCTGGGAGTACGCCGGATACGTGCCGGAGCGGGAGCGACTGGTGGAAGCCCTTTGCACCCTCGGCAACGGCCGGTTCGCCACCCGGGGTTCCGCACCCGAGTGCACCGCCGGCACCGTGCACTATCCGGGCACCTACCTCGCCGGCTGCTACGACCGGCGCACCTCGCTGGTCGAAGGCCGCGCGGTGGAGAACGAGGACCTCGTCAACCTCCCGAACTGGACGCTGCTGCGGTACCGCCCCCTGCCGGAGGGCGAAGCGGCCGGCCCGTGGCTCTCACCCGACTCCGGCGAACTGCGCCACTACGGCGTCCGGCTCGACCTGCGGCGCGGAATCCTTCACCGCGACCTCCTCTTCCGGGACCCCCGGGGGCGCGGACTGCGCGTGGGACACACCCGGATCGTCCACATGGGAGCCCCCGGGCTCGCCGCCCAGCGCACCACCTTCCACGCCTACGGCTGGCGCGGCGAGATCGAGGTCGAGTCCGTGCTCGACGGCGACGTCGCCAACACCGGCGTCGAGCGCTACCGCCACCTGGAGAGCCGGCACCTGTCCGGCCACCGCACGGTCCTCTCGTCCGGCGGGGTCGCCGGGCTGTCCTGTCGCACGGACGATCCGGGCCACCTGATCGCCCTGGCCGTCCGTACGGACACGAGCCCCGAGCGCCCCGCCCGGACCATCGGCACCTCGACCGGCACCGTGCAGGCGTACCGTCTGCCGATCGCCAGGGGCCGGCCGGCGTGGTGCACCAAGACGCTGGCCCTGCGCACCTCGTCGGACCGCCCGCCGGGCGACCCGCTCGCAGCGGCCATCGAGGCCGCCACCCACGCCGCCGCCTTCCCCGCCCTGCGGGCCGCGCATGAAGCGGCGTGGCGGCGGCTGTGGGAGGAGGGCGAGCTGCACGTGCCCGGAGAGGCGGGCCGCATCCTGCGCCTGCACCTGTTCCACCTGCTGCAGACCCTCTCCCCGCACACCGCCGACCTCGACGTGGGCGTCCCGGCCCGGGGCCTGCACGGCGAGGCCTACCGGGGCCATGTCTTCTGGGACGAACTCTTCGTCCTGCCCTACCTCGGCCTCCACTTCCCCGAAGTGGCCAGAGCACTGCTGATGTACCGCCACCGGCGCCTCCCGGCCGCCCGAGAGGCCGCCCGGCGCGCCGGCCTGCGCGGAGCCATGTACCCCTGGCAGAGCGGCGGTTCGGGAAACGAGGAGACCCAGGAGACGCACCTCAATCCGCGCTCGGGCCGCTGGCTGCCCGACCACTCCCGGCTCCAGCGGCACGTCGGCTCGGCCGTCGCCTACAACGCCTGGAAGTACGCACGGGCCACCGGCGACCGCGGCTTCCTGCACGGCGAGGGCGCCGAGATCCTGCTGGAGGTCGCCCGGTTCTGGGCGGGCGCCGCCGTCCTCGACCCCGCGCTGGGGCGCTACCGCGTCCGCGGCGTGGTCGGTCCGGACGAGTACCACGACGCCTATCCCGGCGCGGAGGTTCCGGGCGTCGACGACAACGCCTACACGAACGTGACCGCCGCCTGGGTGCTCGCCCGCGGTCTCGATCTGCTGAGCCAACTCCCCCTCGCACGGCGGGAGGAGCTGTGCGGACGCCTCGCCCTGGACGACGAGGACCTCGCCCGGTGGGACGACGTGTCACGCCGTCTGCACGTGCCGTTCCACCAAGGGGTGATCAGCCAGTTCGAAGGATTCGGGGAACTGGCGGAGCTCGACTGGGAGGCGTACCGCGCCCGCTACGGCGACATCCGCCGCCTGGACCGGATCCTGGAGGCGGAGGGCGACACCGTCAACCGCTACCAGGCGTCGAAGCAGGCCGACACCCTCATGCTCGGCTACCTCTTCCGCCCCGACGAGCTCGCCGGACTGTTCGCACGGCTCGGACACCGGCTGGACGACAAGACCTGGCGGAGCACAGTGGACTACTACCTGCGCCGCACCAGCCACGGCTCGACCCTCAGCAGCCTCGTCCACGGCTGGGTGCTCGCCCGCCTGAAGGGCGCCGGAGCCTGGCGGTACTGCGAGGAGGCCCTGCTCTCCGACGTGGCGGACGTCCAGGGCGGCACCACCGGAGAGGGCATCCACCTCGGCGCGATGGCCGGCACGATCGACCTGGTCGAGCGCGGGATCACCGGCCTGGAGGCCGACCCGGAGGGACTGCGGGTGGATCCCGTCGCACTCCGTGAGCTGCCCCGCTTCGCCTTCACGCTGTCCTGCGGCGGCCATCGAGGCATCCGCCTGCGCATGCTCCCCGCGCGCCTGGGGGTACGCGTCCCCGCCGGTCCGGGAGGCCCCTTCTCCCTCGTCCTGCCCGGAGAACGGAGGTTCACAGTCCTTCCCGGCGAGGAGCGCTGGTTCAGGCTGTGAGCCGGTCCGCGTCGAGTCACGCGAAGGAGAGGACGTCCGGGACGGCCCGTCGGGGCGTCGCCCGGCCGGCCGGTCCGTAGCCCAGACGGACGATCATGTGGACGTAACCGACGTTCGAAAGGGGGTCCCGGGCGTCGAAGCGGAGTTCCGGCCATTCCAGGGGTTGTGACATGAGGGAGGTGGCGAGCCCGTCGAGCATGGCCTGAAGCAGGACGCGGTGCAGGGCCTGGCCGGCCATCAGCCACGACTCCGGCGTGTCCGCGGCGGTTCCGAGCAGGGCGATCTGCGGTGTCTTCTCGAAGCGGGCCGACGGGCGGGAGGGCATGCGGCCGGGGGCGCCGAAATCCCGGACGGGCGCGGTGGTGTCGTACTGACGGGGACCGAAGGCGTAGGCGGGGACGCCGTCGGCGCCGGTCCCTTCGTCGTCCGCTCCTGTCCGCGTCCAGGCCGCGATCTCGGCGCGGACGGCGTCGTCGGCTGCCTCGAACAGAGCGGAGGCGTGGACGAGGTCCATGACGGTGTCGGTGTGCCAGTCGCCGGGGACGATCAGGCGGCAGCCCTCCAGCCGGGCGGCGGCGCAGAGGCCGTCGAGCAGTTCGGCGGGGATCGGCTCCTCGGTGAACGGGAAGCGGCTGGTGTGCCGTCGCGCCAGGGCGGGATGGAGCACCCCCAGATCGCCGGCGGCCTCCGCGGGGCCGTCGAACCGCACGTCGGCGAGGTGCCAGGGATCCTCGGCCGTGGGCAGCAGACGGACGGCGGGACGCAGGTTCCGGTGCTCGGCGGCCACCCGCAGACCGAACAGGGCGGCGCCACAGCCGAGGTGAAGGGCCCGGTGGACGGGGTCCTGGCGGGGCATGCCGCGGGTCGGGTCGCCGTGGAGTTCGAGAACACCGGACGCCTCCCGGTGCACGAACCGCCATGGCTGGGCGTTGTGCATCGAGGGCGCCAGGACGGCTTCCTCCACCAGCGAGGTGACGAGGGGACGGGGGAGAAGGGCGGTGGGGGACACGGTACGTCCTGTCTGTACGGGGCGGTCATCACGAGAAGTCGTAGGCCGACCGCGTGGGCGGGCCCTCGACGCGGGGCCCGTCGTCACGTGCGGACAGCCGGTCCACGACGGCGACCACGCCTTCCACGCGTTCGGCCAGACGCCGGAGCATCGCGGCCTGACTCCGCAGCCGGACCCGCCCGTCGAGGGTCACCACGCCGTCCAGGACGTGCACGTCGACCGCGTCGGCCGGCAGGTCCAGGGCGTCCGCGAGGACCTCCTCGCGGACGCGCCGCCTGATCTCGGCGTCCGGACGGAGGAAGACGCGGAGCAGGTCGCGGCGGGTGACGATGCCCACCAGCCGCTCCTCCTCGTCGACCACGGGCAGGCGTTCGACCCCGCGGCGCACCATGAGACGGGCCGCGTCGGCGGCCGCCTCCTCGGCGTGCACGGTGACGGCCGGAGCGCTCATCACGTCCCGTGCGGTCAGGGCCCGGCGGGCCAGGAGGTCGCTCTCGGAGACCACGCCGACGACGTGGTCGTCGGCGTCCACGACGGGCAGCCCGCTGATGTCGTGCTCGGCGAGGAGCTTCGCCACGTCCCGGAACGACATGCCGGGGACGGCGGAGACCACGTCGTCGGTCATCAGGCCGCCGACCTTGAGGTGCTTCATCGCGGGCCCTCCCGTTCGGACAGTCGGCAGACGGGTCTTCACGCCACCACCGTCCACCGCGCCGCCACGCGTCGGCGAGGGGCCGAACGGTCCACCGACGGGCCCGACCGGGCCCCTGCCGGTTCCGCGTCGCCGTCGCGTGGGCCCTTTGGCCCCACCTCTGCCCCCAGCGGCCCTCCGGTCCTCCGGTGCGCGGTGCGAGAGTCGAAGGGCAGTCCTCACGCATCCGGCAAGGAGGAGCCATGGCCGCAGCCCCGCGACTCCGGCACCCCGGAAGTGTCGTCGCCGGTGTCGACGGATCCGAAGAGGCGCTGTCCGCCGCCCTGTGGGCCGCCGAAGAAGCGTTCCTGCGGAGATCGGCCCTCTTCCTCGTCCACGCGACGGACACGGACGCCCTCGCCCGGTACCTCTTCCAGGCCGAGATCGAGGAGAGTCGCAGGACCGGTCGCGAAGTCCTCGACCACGCCGCCGAGACGGTCTCCGCGCACCACCCGGAGGTGACCGTCCTCAAGGAACTGAGCGCCCGCCCGCCCTCCGAGGCGCTGCGGCACGCCGCCGCCCTGAGCGGCACGATCGTCGTCGGCCACCGTGGCCGTGGCGGCTTCGCCTCGCTGCTCCTCGGATCGGTGGGCCTGCGGACCGCGGCGACCGCGAGCAGACCGGTGATCGTGGTCCGGGGCCACGCCGAGACAGCACACCCGGGTGTCGTCCTGGCGGGGATACGGGACGACCACGACCTCGGCTGCGCGCGAGCGGCCGCACGCGAGGCCCTGCTGCGAGGGCAGCCGCTCCGACTTCTGCACGTATGGCGAACGGCCTGGCCACGGGGCGAGCGGACGGCACCGCGTACAGGCCCCTGCCACCAGGCCGCCGACCGCGTGCGCGTGCAGTCCCGGACGACCGGACTCCTGCGGGAGGAGTTCCCCGATCTGAAGATCGAGACCGAGGGCGTGAAGAACCCCAGCGTGCCCGGAGCCCTCGTCGAGGCGAGCCGTGACGCCGACCTCCTGGTCGTCGGCGGCCGCCGCGCCCCCGACTACCTGGGGCCGACCCTGGGCCGGACCACACTCGCCCTGCTGCAACACGCCCACTGCCCGGTGGAACTCGTCCCCCGGCACGGACCCGGACACGGGAGCACCTCATGAGCACCATCCCGGAACACCGCGAGATCATCGTCGGCGTCGACCCCGTGCGCGAAGGACACCTCGCTCTGGCCTGGGCCGCCGACGAGGCCCTCCGCCGCCGGCTCGTCCTCCGCCTCGTCGTCGCCGTACCACCCCCGCACGACACCCAGCACGTCGACGACACACCCCGCCACCAGGCCAGGACCCGGCGCGGCAAGGACGCCCTGCGCGCCGCGACCGACTGGGTCAGGGCCAGACAACCGGAGGTGCACGTCGGCTCCGCGCTCGTCGACGGTTTCCCGGCGGCTGTGATCGCGGGAAGGGCACAGCGGGCCGCCATGGCCGTCCTCGGCTCCCGGCACCTGAGCCGCACCGAGGAGTTCCTCAGCGCCGGATCCCTCGTCGTCCCGGTCACCGCCCAGGCCCGCTGCCCGGTGGTCGTGGTCGGCGACGCCGAGCACATCACCCAGGACCCGCCCCACCTCGTCGTCGGCGTCGACGGCAGCGAATCCTCCCGGGCGGCGCTCGCCTTCGCCTTCGAGGAAGCCGACCTCCGGCGCTGCTCCGTGCGGGCCGTCGCGGTCTGGCAGCCGCCCGTCTTCACCCTCCGTACGGGGGACACCCTCTTCCACGCCGAGCGCCTGCTGCTCTCGGAGACCACCGCCGGATGGGCGGAGAAGTACCCCGACGTCCGCCTCACCCACGAGGTGCTCATCGGCTCGCCCGTCGAACTGCTCGCCGACGCCGCCGAGCACGCCCTGGCCGTCGTCGTGGGCCGCCGGGGCCGGGGCGGCTACACCGGCATGCGCGTCGGCTCCGTCGTCCACGGACTGCTGCACCGGGCCCACTGCCCCGTGATCACCGTCCCCACAGGGTGAGCGCGCGCCATGACGACGCCGGCCGAAGCCGAAGCGGTCCGGACCTCCCCGGCGACAGGACTCACCCCGGCGGAGGCGGCCCGACGGCTCGCCGCCGACGGGCCCAACGAGGTGGCCGCCCGCCGGCCCGTACGGCTGTACAGCCGGGTCCTCGCCCAGCTCCGAGATCCGCTGATCATGGTCCTGCTCGGTGCCGTCGCGCTGACCCTGGCGATCGGGGACCACCCCGACGCGATCGTCATCGGCCTGGTCGTCCTCGTGAACACCACCGTCGGCGTCGTCCAGGAGGTCCGCGCGGACAACGCCGTCGCCGCTCTGTCGGCCCTCAGCGCCCCGCACGCGCGCGTGCGGCGGGACGGAACGGTCCGCGACGTCGCGGCCGCGGAGGTCGTCGTCGGCGACGTCCTGGTCCTCGGCGAGGGCGACATCGTCGCCGCGGACGCCCTGCTCGGCGAGGCGTCCGCCCTGCTCCTGGACGAGTCCATGCTCACCGGGGAATCCGTGCCGGTGGACAAGGACGCCGACGACCTCCTGAGCGCGGGAACCGTCGTCGCACGCGGCCGGGGCGTGGCCGCCGTCACCGCGACGGGCCCGAGGAGCGCCCTCGGCCGCATCGCCGCTCTGCTCGACGACCGGCGCGAGGCGACCCCCCTGCAACACCGCCTCGCCGCCCTCGGCCGGATCCTCGCCGCGGTGACGCTGGCCCTGTGCGTGCTGGTCTTCGCCCTCGGCCTCGTACGCGGTCTGCCGCCCGGCACCATGGCGGTGACCGCCATCAGCCTGGCCGTGGCCGCCGTACCCGAATCCCTGCCCGCCGTCGTCACACTCGCTCTCGCCCTCGGGGCCCGCCGCATGGTCGCCCGCCATGCCCTGGTGCGACGACTGCCGGCGGTGGAGACCCTGGGCTCGGTGTCCGTCCTCGCCACCGACAAGACCGGCACCCTCACGGAGGGGCGCATGGTCGTCCAGCGGGTCTGGACGCCCGAAGTGCGCGTCGGGCTCACGGGCGTCGGCTACGAACCGGAGGGGGAGGTCCTGATCGCCGGGAGACCCGCCGCCCCGGACGAGCTCGCGCCGGTACGGGAGCTGCTGAGGACGACCGTCCTCTGCAACGACGCCACGCTGCGCCCGCCCGACGCCACGGATCCCCCAAGCCGCTGGACCGCCGTGGGCGACCCCATGGAAGCCGCCCTCCTCTCGGCGGCGGCCAAGGCGGGATGTCCCCCGGAGCCGGAGCTGAGGGCAGACCTCCCACGGATCGCCGAAGCCCCCTTCGACAGCCTCCGCAAGCGCATGACCACCCTGCACCGGGCAGCCCCGGGACAGATCCTCGTCTGTCTGAAGGGAGCGCCCGAAGCGGTCCTCGCCCCGACGGTACTGAGCGGCGCGGACGCGGACACCCTCGCGAGAGCCGGGAAGGCGGCCGCGGACCTCGCGGGAGAGGGCTACCGGGTGCTCGCCGTGGCGTCAGGCGTGCGCGGCGACGTGCCGGAACCGGTCGCCGCGGCCGAGTCGGGGCTGAAGCTCCTCGGCCTCGTGGCGTTGAGCGACCCGCCGAAGCCCCACGCGCACCGGACGCTCGCCTCCTGCCGCGCGGCCGGCATCACCCCCGTCCTCATCACGGGCGACCACCCGGCCACGGCCCGTGCCGTGGCGGACAGCGTCGGCCTCACCGGCGAGACCGACGGCCACACGGCCCGAGTCGTCACCGGAGCGGACGTCGCCGCCGGCCGGATCCCCGACCTCACGTCCGTACGCGTCTTCGCCCGCACCGACCCCCAGCAGAAGCTCGACATCGTCGCGGCCTGGCGGGCGAGGGGCGCGGTCACGGCCATGACCGGCGACGGCGTCAACGACGGTCCCGCCCTGCACCGGGCCGACATCGGCGTGGCCATGGGCGCCCGCGGCACCGAGGTCGCACGCCAGGCCGCCGACCTCGTCCTCACGGACGACGAACTCGCGACGGTCGTGTCGGCGATCGAGGAGGGGCGGCGCGTCTACGACAACATCCGTCGCTTCCTCGTCTACGGGATGGCGGGCGGGGCGGCGGAGATCCTCGTGATGCTGGCCGGCCCCCTCCTCGGACTGCCCCTGCCGCTGCGAGCGGGGCAGATCCTCTGGATCAACCTCCTCACCCACGGTCTCACCGGGGTCGCCATGGGCGCCGAACCGGCAGTGCCCGGGACGATGCGACGCCCGCCACGCCCTCCTGACCAGCACATTCTCGGCGGCGGCGCCTGGCAGCGACTGCTGGTCCTCGCCGCCGTCGTCACGGCGGCGTCCCTCGGCGCGGGCCTGGCCGCGCAGGCACTCGGTCTCGACTGGCAGAGCGTCCTCTTCCTCGCCCTGCTCGCGGCCCAGCTCGGAGTCGTCCTCGGACTGCGAGCCCGGCTGTTCACCCGGAAGAACCTGTTCCTCCCGGTCTCGGTCCTCGCCTCCGCCCTCCTGGCCCTGGCGGCGCTGTACGTGCCCTTCCTCCGTACCGCCCTCGACACGGACCCCCTCGGAGGCGCGGGACTCGCCCTGGCGGCGGCGTGTGCGCCGGCCGGATTCCTCGCGGCACGTGCCGTTCGTACCGCCTTCCGGCCATCGGGTCCGGCAGGAACGGACGAGGGAATCGGACTACGGTGAAACCGGGCACGGCGGACGCCGTGCGCACCGGACGTGACCGGAGGTTCCGATGGGCCGGGTAGGTGCCGGACCGGGGGACGCCAGGCTGCCGAGGCTCCGGCTCGACGAGCTGCTGGACGAGCTCCAGGCCCGCATCGACGAGGTGCGGGGTACCAGGGACCGCCTCACGGGGCTCCTGGAGGCCGTCATCTCGGTGGGGCGGGAGCTGGACCTGCCGCAGGTGCTGCGCGGCATCGTCGAGGCCGCCGTCTCCCTGGTCGACGCCGAGTACGGTGCCCTGGGCGTCATCGGCGAGGACCGGCGGCTGTCGGAGTTCCTCCCCATCGGCATCGGCGACGACCTGCGCTCACAGATCGGTGCGCTGCCTTCCGGCCATGGCATCCTCGGTGAACTCATCCGCAACCCCGAGCCGCTGCGTCTCACCGAACTGTCCGAGCACCCGGCCTCGTACGGCTTCCCGGCCCACCATCCGCCCATGCACTCGTTCCTCGGTGTCCCCATTCGGGTCCGCGACGAGGTCTTCGGCAACCTCTACCTCACCGAGAAGCGCGGCGGAGCCGACTTCGACGCCGAGGACGAGGCCGTCGTCACCACGCTCGCCGTGGCCGCGGGCATCGCCATCGAGAACGCCCGGCTGTACGAGGAGGGCAGGCGCAGGCAGCGCTGGCTCGCCGCGAGCTCCGACTTCACCAGCGCCCTGCTCTCCGGTACGGGGGAGACGGAGGTCCTGGACGGGATGCTGGAACAGGCCGTGGACATCGCCGAGGCGGACATGGGCGTCTTCTACCTGGTCGGCCCGGGTGGCGAACTCCGCGGCTCGCTGGCCCGAGGTGCGGGGGCCGACACCCACCGTGGGGTCGTCCTGCCCAGCAGCGAGGGCACCCTGGCGGCCGCCGCCCTCGCCGAGACCGACGGACTGATCACCGTGACCGACGTCTCCAGCGACGCGCGGGTGACCGTCCAGCCCGAACGGTGGAAGGGCTTCGGGCCGGCGGTGGCGGTCACCGTGGGCACCAAGGAGCGCCTCAGCGGTGTCCTGATCCTCGCCCGGCACAGTGGGCGCACGCCCTTCCTGAGCGCCGACACCGCCGCCCTCCCCGGCTTCGCGGGTCAGGCGGCCCTGGCACTGGAACTGGCCGACCGCCGCCGCGATGCCGAACAGGTCACCCTGCTGGAGGACCGCGACCGCATCGCCCGCGACCTGCACGACCTGGCGATCCAGCGCCTCTTCGCCACCGGCATGACCTTGCAGAGCGCCCGGCGCTTCATCGAGCATCCGGAGGCGGTGGACAGACTGGCCAGGGCGATCGACGACCTCGACGCCACCATCAAGATCATCCGATCGACCATCTTCGGCCTCCGGGAACACGACACCCCCGGCACCGCACCCAAGCTCAGGAGCCGCGTCGTCACCGCGGTCGATGCGGGCGCGGCCACCCTCGGCTTCGCTCCCGCGCTCCGCATGGAGGGCTTGCTGGACACCGACGTGCCCGCCGACATCGCCGACGACGTGGTCGCCGTGATCGGCGAAGCCCTCACCAACGTCGCCCGCCACGCTTGTGCCCACAGGACTGAGGTCGCCGTGCTCGCGGACGACGGGACCCTGGAGGTGACGGTAAGCGACGACGGCGTCGGCCTGCCGTCGGACCGGACCGACAGGGGACTGCGCAACCTCGCGGAGCGAGCCGAGCGCCTCGGGGGCTCCCTCGCCGTCCACTCCCCGCCGGAACCCGACGGGGGAACCCACCTCACCTGGCGCATCCCCCTCCCCCCGGACGACGGACAGGAAAGCTAACCGTTCCCCGTCCCGTGCTCATGGGCCTGCGCGGCGATCACCGCCGCCTGGACCCGTCGCTCCACCCCCAGCTTGCCGAGCAGCCGGGAGATGTGGTTCTTCACCGTCTTCTCCGACAGATAGAGCCGCTTGGCGATCTGCCGGTTGGTGAGTCCTTCGCCGATCAGCTCCAGCACGGACCGCTCACGTTCGGACAGCGCGGCGAGCCGCTCGTCCTCCGGCGGCTGCGCCGCCTCCGGATCCCGCAGCGAACGCATCAGCCGGGCCGTGGTGGCCGGGTCGAGCATCGACTGCCCCGTCGCCACGGTCCGTACGGCCGACACGAGATCGGACCCCTTGATCTGCTTGAGGACGTACCCCGAAGCCCCGGCCATGATCGCGTCGAGCAGGGCGTCCTCGTCGTCGAACGAGGTCAGCATCAGGCACGCCAGCTCCGGCATCCGCGACCGCAGCTCCCGGCACACGGCGATCCCGTCGCCGTCGGGCAGCCGTACGTCGAGGACCGCCACGTCCGGGCGCAGCGCGGGCCCCCGGGCCAGGGCCTGGTCGGCCGTGGAGGCTTCCCCGACGACCCGCAGGTCGGGCTCGTCGTCGATCAGGTCGCGCAGTCCCCGGCGGACGACCTCGTGATCGTCCACCAGGAAGACCCGCGTCGGTTTCCCGGCTGCCGGCATCTCGGTCATGGCGACCCCTGTCCTCAGCGGCTGTCCACCCGCCCCCACAAGGATTGTCCGTCAGGAAGCGCCGTCATGGGCACCCAGTTCCATCCGGACGTCGACGACCCCCTCCACGGCGCGGGCGGCGCGCGCCAGCAGCGGCACCAGAGAACGGTCGGAGAGCGCGCCACTCAGCGTGGCGACCCCTTCCGCCACGGTCACGTCCAGCCCGGTGAACCCTGTCCCGTCAAGGACCGACCGCCGGATCTCCGCCGCTATCTCGCCGTCCTCCCGCAGGAAGACCTTGAGCAGGTCGCTCCTGCTGACGACCCCCTCCAGCATGCCGATCCCGTTGACGACAGGGAGCCTCTTCACCCTCCGGCGGGCCATGATCCGCGCGGCTTCGGCCAAGGAGGCGCCGGCGTGAACGGTCACGGCGGGACTCGACATGAGGTCCCCCGCGCGCACCGCGACGGCCTTCGTGGCCTCCTCGTCCCTCTCGGGGCCGGGGTCCGTGTCGCGGAACGCCTCCTTCGGCAGCAGATCCGCCTCCGAGACCACCCCCACCACTCGCCCTTCCCCCTCCAGGACGGGGAGGGCGCTCACCTTCCACTCGTCCATGAGCGCCACGATCTCCTTGTAGGGAGCGTCGCGGCCGATCGCCACGGCGGTGTGGGTCATCACGTCACTGACGACGAGAGGCGCAGGGCCTGCGGAGTCCATGATCCCTCCTCGATGATGCCCCTTCCCAGGTTCGCGCGGACCGGGGCGAGACGGGAGGGCCGAACGGCCCCCTGCCGGTTCTCCTTCCCGTCGTGCCGCCGCGGGCTCCCAGGGAAGCATGGCCGGCGGGGTCCGGCCGTGCGCTGCTGCGCAGTGTCGGAAGAACGCCGGCTTCTCACCGGTGACCGTGCGGGCCGCTCTCCGACCCGCGCACTCCTCCGTGCGCTGTGCCGCACGTCCGGCTCGTGTGCGCCGGTGCTTCAGGGGGAGTCGCGGGGCGAGTCAGGCGGAAGTCGTTCCGGGCCGGGCCTCGCGCCGCTGCCGCCATGTCTCGATCAAGGCGGCCATCTCGTGCTGCATGAACCCGTAGAAGTCCTGCATCTCGTCAAGCCGGTGGCCCGCGATGCTCTCGGGACCCGCGATCTCGATGCCTTCGGCGGCGGCGGCGCACATGCCGGCCAGCAGGGCGTTCTGATTGCCCATCAGTGTGGCCCAGGCGTGCTCGCGGAAGCGGTAGTGATCGCGGCGGCTCCCGGGAGCCGGGACACGTTCGATCATGCCGGTGGGGATGAGCTGGTTGACCGCTCCCGACACCGCCCCCGAGCTGATCTTCAACGCGTCGCAGAGGTCACCCGCGGTCATGGTCTGCCGCTGGCTGAAGAGGAGCGCGGTCATCACGCGCGCCGTGGTCTTCTGCATACCGCTCTGGGACAGGGCCAGCGCCAGCTTCTCGGCGGACTCACGCAGCCTCGCGTCCGTGTCTTCCAAGCTGTCCATGCCAGACCTCCTCATCAGGAAGATTTCTACCACACAGAAATCTCTTGACTCTCGGAATATTCAAAGATATCTGAAAGTGGGCTACGTTCCAGGCATGGAGAAAGTGATCGAGCTCCGCGAGCTCACCAAGACGTACGACTCCCGTCGAGGTCTGGCGGGCCTCACCCTGGACGTGTTCCAGGGCGAGGTGTTCGGCTTCCTCGGCCCCAACGGCGCGGGGAAGTCCACCACCATCCGGCTGCTCCTCGACCTCATCCGTCCCACCGCGGGCAACGCCACCGTCCTGGGGCTGGACCCCCGGGGCGAGGGTGTCGAGCTGCGCCGCCGAGTGGGCTACCTCGCCGGAGACTTCGTGTGCGACGGCCGGCAGAACGTACGCAGCTACCTGCGTTTCCTGGCCGCGCTGCGCGGCGGCGTCCCCGCACCGCGGATCGACGATCTCGCCGACCGGCTGGGCCTGGATCAGACGTCGAAGATCAAGAAGCTGTCGAAGGGCAACCGGCAGAAAGTCGGCCTGGTGCAGGCGTTCATGCACGCACCTGAGGTGCTCATCCTCGACGAGCCCACGTCCGGCCTCGACCCCCTGGCCCAGCAGACCTTTCTCGACATGGTGGCCGAGACGGCCCTCGACGGCCGGACGGTCTTCATGTCCAGCCACATCATGAGCGAGGTCGAGGCCGTCGCCCACCGGGTCGGCATCATCCGCGACGGGCGGCTGGTGGCCATCGACACGGTGGCCGGCCTCCGCGCGGACACGGTCCGAGACGTCGTGGTCACCTTCGGGACGAGCGTTCCCGTGACCGCCTTCTCGGATCTGCCCGGTGCGATCAGCCTCGGACTGGACGAGACGTGCAGGACGCTCAGCGGCCGGATCGCCGGAAGTCCCGACGCGCTGATCAAGGCGCTCTCCCGCTACACCGTCACGAGCCTGCGCGCCACCGAGCCCGCACTCGAGGACCTCTTCCACGCCTACTACGAGGGCGCCGAGGCCGCACCGCGCACAGGGTCGGGACGCGTCGCCTGATCCGCCGTCATGCGAACGACGCCACGCACCTGCAACGGAAGGAGCGCCTGATGAGCGCCGCAGTCTTCGTCAGAACCCTGTCCGACAGCCGACGGAGTCTGACCGGCTGGGCCGTCGGCACAGCCCTGGTCGGCATGGCCTACGCGAGCACCTACCCCTCGCAGCGACAGAACACCGCAAGCATTCCCGAGGCGCTCCGTGAGAGCCTCCACGTCGACGGGACAGCCGCGGGATACCTGCAAGCCACCGTCTTCGGAGTGATCGTCCCCCTCCTCGCGATGGCCTACGGTGTGGCCACGGGCTCCCGCGCCATCGCGGGCGACGAGGAGTCCGGGCATCTGGACCTGCTGCTCGCACACCCTCTCACCCGGACCCGGTTCGCCCTGCAGAGATTCGCCGCTCTGGTGGCCGGCGCCTTCGGCATC
Source organism: Streptomyces omiyaensis (assembly GCF_014650895.1). Classification (GTDB taxonomy): domain Bacteria; phylum Actinomycetota; class Actinomycetes; order Streptomycetales; family Streptomycetaceae; genus Streptomyces; species Streptomyces omiyaensis. The sequence goes on along the minus strand of NZ_BMVV01000031.1, from coordinate 39,569 downwards.
GCGACCCTCGTCTGGCTCGCGATCCTCGCCGTGCGGAACAGCGCCGAACTGACCGACGTCACCCCGGTCGAGTTCCTCGCCCAGTGCCTCAACCTGGCCCTTCTCGCCAGCGCCTTCGGAGCACTCGCCCTGGGCATCGGTGCCGCTGTGGGCCGTCGTGCCGTCGTCCTGGTGGTCAGCGCCGCTGTCGGAGTCCTTTCGTACATGGCCGGTACCTTCGCCACACAGATCGGGGTCGACTGGCTCGCCTACCTCTCGCCGTTCCACTACTACATCGGAGGCGAACCCCTGAAGAACGGCTTCCAATGGGGCGACGGAGCTGTGCTGGTCCTCGCCTCGGCGGTCTTCGTCCTCGTGGGCCTGGCGCGCTTCGACAGCCGCGATCTCAGCAGCTGACCCTGAGCCTCCTGAACGCGGCGTGGCACCGGCAGGGAGGCTTCGGCGTGGGCGCGTCGGGTCGTGGCTCTGACGACGGGGCCCTGTGGCCGGAGTGCGTATCCGGGGTGGGCGTCCCGCAGCGGCTGGAGTTGGGGGTCGCCGCGGGATTCCGGTGGTCGTGAGCTCGCTGCCGCGCCGGGCTTCGCAGGTGGCGGACGCCGAGGGATGCGGTGACGTTCCTACGCGCCGCTACCGTGCCCCGGTGGCCGCCGAGCGGCCGTCCGGCGAGTCCCCGAGCAGTTCGGCCAGCCCTCGGCGGGTGGCGGCGACCACGACACGGTCGGCGGGGTGGAGGACGTGGCCGGGGTGGAGGTCCCAGAGGAGGGACTGGTGGTCACCGTCGTGACCGGTGTTGGCGAGGTCGGGAGAGCGGGATTCGGGCCCTGCGGTGTCGAGGGCGAGGACGCGCCAGGCGCCGGGGCGGAAGGCCTCGGCGACGGTACGGCCTTCGAGCTCGGGGTGTCCGGCGACGAGGAGGGCGGCGAAGAGGAGGACCTTGCGTTCCACCGAGATCGCGCCGAGGACCTGACGCCCCATCATGGCACCCGCGAACGCGGGGGCGGCGAGGTGCGTGACGCTGCGACTGCGGGTGACGGCGTCCGGGTGGGCGGAGCGCAGGGTGCGGTAGACGGCGGCGGCGAAGTCGTCGTCGTACAGCCGCAGTGCGACGCGGAGGTCGTTCTTGATGCCGCGGGCAGCGAGGGTCGCCTCCAGGTTGGTGGTGTCGGAGCTGGTCAGGGCGAGCAGGGCGTCGGCCCGATGGACTCGGGCCGCGTCGAGCACGCCGTCCTCCGTCACGTCCCCGAGGACCACGGGGACTCCCAGATCGCGTGCGAGCGGGATGCCGCGGGCATCGGGGTCCTGCTCGACGCAGACGACGGGGATGTCGAGCTCCCGCAGCCGCGCGAGGACACGGGCGCCGATCTTGCCCAGGCCGAGAAGCACGATGTGCCCCGACAGCCCCTGCGGCGGGCGTCGCAGCGCGCCGGTCGCGCGGAACGTGCCCAGCGCCTCCAGGCCGCCGGCGACGAGGAGAGGGAGCAGGGCGAGACCGACCAGGCCGGAGAGCAGCTGGAGGACCTGGCGGGTGGGGGAGTCCTCCAGGGCGGGGTCGTTGATCGAGAACAGGTCGAGCAAGGTGAGGTACGCGGCGTGCACGGGGTCGGCGTCGGTCAGCGCCGCCGTGGTGGCCGTGAGGGCCAGCACCGCGGCCACGATCCCGGCGAGCGACCAGCGCAGGCGGGCGGAGAACACCTCGCCGAGCGGGGCGCCGCGCCGGGCGAGCCGACGCGGCGGCAGGGCGGGCCCCGCTCGCCGGACGGCTTCGAGGACGACGGTGCCACGGCCTGCCGATCCCTGGACGGCCCGGTCGTCGGGCAGCAGCTCCGGCCCCCGCGCGCCGCTCGCGTCCGAGCCCTCGCTGCCGACCGGGTCGCTGGTGGTGGAGGAGAGCAGGGCCAGCGTGCACAGGCCCGGGTCGGGTATCTCACCCCGGCGGGGCACAGGCCGTTCGGCGGCGCGCAGCAGCAGTCCGTCAGCCTGGACGATCCTGTGGGTGTCGGCGACGGCGGTGGCCACGAGCGCGGGCGCGGCGGTGTCCGCGTCGGAAAGGACGGTCGTGGACGCGTCGAGGACGGTGCGGTCGCCGCCGGACGCGGCCACGAGTGCGGCCTGGTCGAGCAGTTCTTCCAAGTGATGGCCGAGCTTGCGGTTGTACATCCGGACGACCAGGCGCAGTCCCGGGTTGAGCCGACGCGCGGTGAGCGCGGCCCGGAGGTTCGTCTCGTCGTCCTCGTACAGCAGGGCCAGCGAGGAGGCCCCGTCCACGCCGGCACGGAGAAGTGCCGCTGTCGTGGGGGAGGGGGCGGTTTCCACCTGTACGGGAGGGATGGCGGCACTGCTCACGATGTGGGGCTCTGCCGTGCTTCGACCGGCCGTCGGCTCCCCGGCCTCCTCGGCGGGGACCATGAGGACCACGCGTCGCCGGTACACCTCGCGCAGCTCCACCGCGAGCCGGCGCGCGAGGCCGTCGTCACCACAGACCACCATGTGCCCGACGGCACTCGACGGCCGTCGTCCCTGACCCGGCACCGCGACCATGTCCCCACCCCCGTGATGTCGATTCGTGTCCGTGTGATCATCCACTCCGGCGCGCCGCCGTTCGACGGCTGGTGCGCACAGGGCCTCGAGTCCCGAGTCGCCCGAGAGCAAGAGTCCTCCGGCCAGGCACAGGAGGACGATCAGCGCTGCTTCGGGACAGAGGGGAGCCGAGGTGCGACGGTGTGGGCCGATGCGCACAACGCGACTGTTCCTGAAGCGTGTTGCAAGCCCACAAGCCGAGAGCCGAAACGAGTCCGGCGATCACAAGTGCAGAAGCCCGTCCAGCCCTCCCCGCGACCGAAGACAGCCGCTCCGGCCCCCGACGGCGATCGAGGCCAGGACCTCCGGCACCGGACTTGCGGTGACGAGGTCGGGAAACCAGGCCCGCCCCACCCTTCCCCGATTGTCTGGCCGGTTGTGTCACGGGCGGCATCGTCGCGTGAACCGGATCTGTGTGCACTGCCGGACCCGGGCAGTCTTTGCGCGCCCTTGATGCCAGGGTCGCGAGGGAGACCCCGTCGAAGGCCCTGCCGACGACCACGCCGGTCGGCCCGGGCGTCGTGTCGATCCGTCGCCGTTCGTGGGCGACCGGCCGGACGGGTACGCACCAGGAGCGTAACCGCTCCCGCACCGCCCGGCCGCGGTAGGCCGAGGACGGCATGGCCGCATGGGGTGCCGGGTCCGGCTCAGGTCTCTGGGTACAGTTGCGGCCGTTCTTGACGCATCGCTGACTCACCAGGCCGACGCGCGCTCGCGGGAGTCGGGCGCGCGCATCTCGAAGAAGGAGCCCGCCATCGTGCTGACCACCGCACGCGGACGAGCTCGTGCCTTCTTCTCCGCCCATCCGGCCCGGACCGTCGTTCTCGCCTTCGCCAACGCCGTTCTGATCGGTACGGGACTGCTCATGCTGCCGGCGTCCGCCGAGGACGGAGCTCCCACCGATCCACTGACCGCGCTGTTCACCTCCACGTCCGCCGTGTGCGTGACCGGCCTCGCCGTCGTGGACACGGGCACCTACTGGAGCGGCTTCGGCGAAGGAGTGATCCTCGCGCTGATCCAGGTCGGCGGCTTCGGGATCATGACCATGGCCTCGTTGCTGGCCCTGCTGGTCTCGGGGCGGCTGCGACTGCGGCTGCAGCTGACGGCCCAGGCCGAGACGAAGAGCCTCGGCATCGGGGATGTGCGCCGGGTCCTGCTCGGGGTCGCCGGCACCACACTGATGGTCGAGCTCGCCGTCGGTGCCGTCCTGGCGCTGCGCTTCCGGTTCGGGTACGGGCACGCCATCGGCGACTCCGCGTACCTCGGTTTCTTCCACGCGGTGTCCGCCTTCAACAACGCCGGGTTCGGCCTCCATGCCGACAGCCTGACCCGCTACGCGCAGGACGCGTGGGTCACCCTCCCGATCGCGGTCGCCGTCATCCTCGGCGGCATCGGCTTCCCCGTCCTCCTCGAAATGCTGCGTCACCGGAACCGGGCTCGTACGACCGGCCGCAAGAATTGGACGCTGCACACCAGACTGACCGTGATCACCACGGCCGTGCTGCTCGCCGTCGGAACACTCCTCACCTGCCTGATGGAGTGGACGAATCCCGCGACCCTCGGCGCCCAGGACGTCTGGGGCAAGCTGCTCAACGGTTTCTTCCACTCGGCGATGAGCCGCACCGCCGGGTTCAACTCCCTGGACATCGGCGCCATGCAGTCCGCGACCCTGCTGATGACGTGCATGCTCATGTTCATCGGAGGCGGCAGCGCGGGCACCGCAGGCGGCATCAAAGTCACCACCTTCGCCGTCCTCGCCGCCGCGATGCTCGCCGAGGTCCGCGGCGAGCCGACCTCCGCCGTCCTCGGCCGCCGCCTCGGCCCGCACGTGCTGCGCCAGGCCCTGACCGTCGCGCTGCTCGGCATCGGCCTGGTCATGGCTGCCACCCTGGCGCTGCTGTCGGTGAGCAGGGCGGCCTTCGAAGCGGTGCTGTTCGAGGTGGTCTCCGCCTTCGCGACGGTGGGGCTCTCCACCGGCATCACCGCCGACCTGCCCGGCAGCGGACAGCTCGTCCTCATCGTCCTGATGTTCATCGGCCGCATCGGCCCCATCACCCTGGTCTCCGCGCTCGCCCTGCGCGAGCGCACGCGCCGCTACGAACTCCCCGAGGAGCGACCTGTCATTGGCTAGCTTCCTGCAGCGTCTCCGCAAGGGCCGGACCCGTCACCCGGACGACGACCGGGCGCAGCCGGACCAGCGCGTCGCCGTCATCGGCCTCGGCCGCTTCGGCAGCTCTCTCGCCAACGAGCTGATGCGTCGTGGCTGGGACGTCCTCGGCATCGACAGCGACGCCCGCCTCGTCCAGAAGTACAGCGACCAGCTCACCCACGCCGCCGTCGCCGACGCCACCGACCCCGACGTCCTCGGCCAGCTCGGCGTCCACGAGTTCACCAGTGCCGTCGTCGGCATCGGCAGCGACATCGAGGCGAGCATCCTCATCAGCTCCAACCTCCTCCAAGCCGGAGTTCCCAACATCTGGGCCAAGGCGATCAGCCGCCAGCACGGCCAGATCCTCGAACGCCTCGGTGTCCCCCACGTCGTCCTGCCCGAGCACGAGATGGGCGAACGCGTCGCCCACCTCGTCACCGGCCGCATGCTCGACTTCATCGAATTCGACGACGACTACGCCCTGGTCAAGACGGTCGCCCCGAGCGTGGCGACCGGCAAGCCCCTGGGGCAGTCCCAGGTACGCGCCCGTCACGGCGTGACGGTCGTGGGCATCAAGCGCCCGGGTGAGGACTTCACCCACGCGACCGCCGAGACCATTGTCGCGAAGGGCGACATCATCGTCGTGACCGGCAAGACCAGGGCGGTGGAGGCCTTCACCGAGCTGCCCTGAGGTTAGGATCGTGCGCTGGTGAGCCGGGAAGTCTGGTCGGCACTGTCTTCCGCCTGCCCCGAAAGAGTCCGGCCGTGCCCCTCACCCTGATCCTGATCGCCCTGTTCGCCCTCGCCTTCCTGGTCTTCAACGTCGTCCTGTGCGTGCGGGTGTGGCGGATGGCGGAGCTGCCCCGGTGGCGGAGGCTCCTTCCCGCACTGCTGCTGTGCACGGCGCTCGCGGCGAGCGCAGGCCGCGCCTGGGACATCACCGCCGTCGCCGAGGCTGTCGCGTTCCCCCTGAACGCGGCCACCGCCCTGCTCGGCATGTATGAGGTGGATCGGCGGCGTCGCCGTGAGCGCTCCGGCGTGGCCTCATGAGTGTCACGCAGAGCTGGGTGGTCCTGATCGGCGGAGCGATGTTCCTCCTCGCACCGAGCGTGGCGGTGCTGGCCGGCTGGCGGCCGGTCTTCCTGCGGGGCGCCCGGGCGCCGGTGCCACTCCTGGGTGCCCTTGGCCTGTGCGTGTACGGGGGCGTACTGGTCACCGCGATCCCGCGTCTGGTCGATGCCCCCACTGCCGTGCGCGCCACGTGGGCCTACGTCGGCCTGGGGTTGATGTGGACGGCCGTCGGGCTCTTCATCCTCTACGACATCCTCGCCGGGACGAACCGGCGCGGCGGAAAATAACGGTGGGCGGGAAGATGACAGACGACTACACACCTGAGTACGCGTCGTTGCTCGTGGACGTCGCGGCCACCGGACGGCGGCTGACCAGGGATGAGATCGAACGCCAGCGGGAGTCGGGTGAGGATGCTGCCCGCGAGGGACGCGCTTTGCGGGAACTGATCGGCAGCCACCTGACCGCGGTGCGGTCCGTCTGGCCGGAGCAGTCGCTGACCCGGCGCACGGTCCTGGACCTTCTCTCCGTGGTCAAGCAGTCCGTCGACGCCTTCTCGACGGGGTTCGAACGGGCCCAGCGACTTGCCGTCAGGCAGGAGGAGGCCGAGCGCCGGGAGTTCATCGACGACCTGCTGTACGGGCGCAGCGACCTGGGCCGGACGGCGGAACGGGCCGAGCGGTTCGGGCTGCGCCTCTCCCAGGCCCACGCGGTCGCCGTCGCGCGCGGGCCGAAGGCGTACACGGAAGCGGACCCGGTGCCGCAGCAGGTCGAGAGGGCCTTGATCGGGCGGTTCGGCGACCGGCACATCCTGCTCACCACGAAGGGCGGTCGCATGGTCTGTGTCGCCCCTGGCGACCAGCCCGAAGTCCTCGCCCACTTCGCCAAGCAGGCGTTCGCCGCCACCGGCGGCGGCCAGGCTGCGATCGGCCGGCCCCAGCCCGGGCCCAGGGGCGTCGTGCATTCCTACGAGGAGGCACTGGGCGCCCTCGACCTCGCTGACCGCCTCGGTCTCGACGCGCCCGTCCTGCACGCCGTCGACCTCCTCGTCTACCCGGTCCTCACCCGGGACCGTCAGGCCATGGAGGACCTCGTCCGCAGCACACTCGGACCCCTGAGGTCCTCCCGCGGCGGGGCCGAACCGCTCCTTGACACACTCGCCGCGTACTTCGACAGCGGGTGTGTGACGACCAAGACCGCCCAGGACCTCAATTTGTCGGTCAGGGCGGTCAGTTACCGCTTGGAGCGCATCCATCGACTGACCGGAGCGGACCCTGCCGACCCTGCGAGCCGCTACACGCTGCAAACGGCCGTGATCGGGGCCCGCCTGCTCGGCTGGCCGGAAAGGGAGTTCTGAGCGCGGGGTCACCCGGGGCGGATGGCGACAGAACCGGTCACGTGGGGCTGGACCAACGTTCCCCGGTCGGGGGATCACCGAGCATGACCGTATCGGTTGGAGCGGTCTTCACCGGCGACTTCTGTCAAGTGCCGTGATGGGAGGTGATGAGGCGAACGTCCCGGCGCGACGCTGTTGGCTGGAGAACCGCCCGATTCCCAACGGAGTTCCTGGTTCCACTGTCGGAATGATCACGTCGCTTTCCGAGACAAGCCGTGGACGCGCCGAGTAGTCGGCTGTGAGCATTCCGTGCGTCTGTTCCCTCTTGATCAGAAGGAGTACGGCGTGCACAGTTCCACCGGCCGGTCCCGTGGACCGGAACGGCGCGGCGGGCCTCTGGCCTTCCCTCTTGCTCTGCTCCTGCTCGCCGAAGCGGGCACTGTCTTATCCCTCGCGCCGGCCGCCTCCGCATCGGCACCCGCGGCGCACCGCGCCGTGGAGTCGGCGGCCCCGCGGGAAGAAGTGAACGCGCGCCTCACCGCTCAGGCCCAGGGGCGGCGGATCGAGGTCGTGAGCGCCCGCACGGAGAGCACCACGCTGTGGGCGAACCCCGACGGCACGATGTCGCTCGAGTCGTTCGCCGGGCCTGTCCGATTCAGAGAGCGCGGCCGCTGGGTCGGTGTCGACCTCACCCTGGTGAAGGACACGGACGGCTCCGTCCGGCCGAAGGCCCACCCCCGTGGCCTGCGCCTGGCCGGCCGTACGGGCGCGTCCGGTGGAGACCTGGCCACCCTGGGCCAGGACGCGCAACGGCTCTCTCTCGGCTGGAAGGGCCCCCTTCCCGAGCCCCGCCTGAACGGTCCGAAGGCCACGTACGACGAGGTGCTTCCCGGAACCGACCTGGTCGTCGAGGCCACCCGCACGGGCTTCGAGCAGTACCTCGTCGTGGCGGACCGGAAGGCGGCAGAACGGGCCGCGGATCTGGTCCTCCCGGTGCGCACGGACGGAATCACGGCACGACAGGGCCCGGACGACACGCTGACCCTGACGGACACACGTACAGGCGAGAGCGTGGGACGCGGCTCCACGCCGTACATGTGGGACGCGGGAGCCGGCGGTGAGAACGCGCCCGGAGCCCGCGCCGCCCGCGTGGACCTGGGAGTGACCGAGCGGGCCGGCGGCTTCGACCTGCGGGTCAAGGCGGACCGCGGCTTCCTCACCGACGAGGCCACCCGCTACCCCGTGACCATCGACCCGGCCGTCTACTTCGGCACGGACTTCGACACCTACGTCCGCAACGGCGACACGGCCGACTTCTCGGCCGGCGTCGACCTGCGCGTGGGCCGCGAGTGGCAGAAGGGCGAGGCCCGTTCCTTCATCAACTTCCCGCGCCATGCGTCCGTCACCGGCCAGGACATCCTGAACGCCGAACTCAACCTCTACGCCACTTGGGCGGACAACTGCACACCGCGCTCCTGGGAGATCTGGGACACCGGCAACGCCTCGTCCGCCACCCGCTGGAGCAACCAGCCCGCCTGGCGCTCCAAGGTGACCACTTCCACCCAGACCCACGGCCACACCGACTGCGGCCCGCGCTGGATATCGGAGGACATCACCCCTCTGGTGAAGCAGTGGTCGAAGACCACGAACACGGTCGACACCATCGGCCTGCGGGCCACCGACGAGAGCGACGTCACCGCCTTCAAGATCTTCGCTTCCGCACAGACCAGCACCGCGCCGTCGATCCTCGTCACCTACGAGACGCCGGCCGACCCGGTCAAGGACCACGTCGTCTACTGGAACGACGTCCTGCAAGAGACCTTCCGGCAGGTCGGCGGCGCGCCCGGCCCGCTGGCTCGGGCCGGGGCGATGGTGCACGGAGCCATCTACGACGCGGCCAACTCGGCCAGGTGCGCCGAGGGCGCGCTCAAGTGCCTTGGCGATGCCTACCTCGTCAAGGCGACGGCCTCCAACGGAGCCCTGCCGGACGTGAACAGCGCCATCGACCACGCCGCCTTCGACGTCCTTCGGTCGCTGTATCCGACACTGAACTTCGACGACGAGATCGCCGCAGCCCGCTCCACCATCCCCGCCGCCGTCACCAGCGCGCAGCGCGCGGCCGGCACCGAAGTGGGGCAGAAGGCCGCCTCCGCGATGATCGCGGCCCGCCAGAACGACGGCTCGGCTCCCGTCGCCCCCTACACCGGCTCCACGCAGCCCGGCTACTGGCGGCCCACCGGCACCGGTAACGGAGCCACCCCGCAGTGGGGTCTGGTCAAGCCCTTCGCCATGGCGAGCAGCGCGCAGTTCCGTACCGCAGGTCCGGCCGGGCACAGCCAGATGAGCACGCTGCTGCCGAGCCAGGCATACGCCGAGCAGGTCAACGACGTGAAGAGCCTCGGTCGTGCCGAGTCCACCGCCCGTACCCCCGACCAGACGCAGGCGGCACTGTTCTGGGCCAACGACCTCGACGGCACCTACAAGCCGCCGGGCCAGCTCTTCGAGCACACCCAGATCCTGTCCCGCCAGCACGGCACCACCGTGACCGGCAACGCCAAACTGTTCGCGCTGACCGCCTTCGCCATGGCGGACGCGGCGATCATGTCCTGGGACCAGAAGTACCAGACGAACATCGACCTGTGGCGGCCGGAGAGCGCGATCCGCCTCGACGGCGACGGCAATGCGAACACCACCGCCGACGCCAACTGGCAGCCGCTGTCACAGGACCGCAACGGCCTGCACTTCTCCCCGCCGTTCCCGGCCTACGTCTCCGGCCACGCCACCTTCGCCGGTGCCTGGTCCAAGGCCACCCAGACGTGGTTCGGCACCGACCAGATCACCTGGACCGCCACCACCGAGGACCCCAACGCCCTCGGTGTCACCCGCACCTTCACCAGCATTTCCGCGGCGGCGACCGAGAACGCCGTCGGCCGGGTCTGGCTCGGCGTCCACTACCGCTGGGACGGCACCGACGGGGTCACCGCCGGAGGCAAGGCCGCCGCCTACGGCGTCGCGAACAAGCTCAAGCCGAACTCGGCCGCGGCCTGGACCTCCTACGAGACCCTGCACAACCTCGCCGGCTGTCAGGAGGTCGGCAAACGCCTCGTCGCCGAACACCGCTGGACCTCCTACCAGTGCACCCAGGTCCAGGCGTCGGGCCCCGACCACACGCTCTACGTGAAGTAGCCGGACGATGAGGAGGAAAGACACCGACATGCGTACGCATACCCAACCCCGCCGGAGCACCCGCCGGGCGGCCTTCGCTCTTCTCGCGCTCTGCGCCGCGGGAGCCGTCGCCGCTCCGATGGCCTTCGCGGCCGCCTCCGCCGACCGGGCCCCGGCCGCGGCTGTCACGGACGACCGGCTGCTGCCGACTCCTGAAGCCCCGCGCGTCTCCGACGGCTCGTACGCGGGCTTCCAGCTCTGCGGCGACCCGGCCGGAGACCCTGTCGTCACCGCCGACAGCCCGACGCTCGCCGCCACCCTGGAGTCCGTCGCTCCTCCCGGTACCGTCGAAACGTCTCGGCCCGGCCCCCGCCGCAAGGTCGTCTTCGAGGTCGACACCGTCGCGGGCAAGCCCGTGCTCCACCGACAGCTCACGAGCGACACCAGCCACGCCGCCGCCCTCCAGGTGCCGGCCGGCACCCTGACCGAGGGCGCGTACCGCTGGCGCGTCAGGGTGAAGGACGGAGACACCGCCTCCGCTTGGACCGCCTGGTGCGCCTTCACGGTCACACGAGCCTGATCGGAACATCGGCCGCCCCGGAGCACCCAGCCGGGACGACCGAGCGCTCCCGGTCCACGCGCGGTCCGTGCTCGTGGACCGGGAGTCCCTTCCTCCCACCTTCATCAGCCACGAGCACACGACCACCGGCACCGCAAAAGCCATCCGCCTCGCTGACGGCAGCCATACTCTGCGCCTCGAAGGACTCGATACCAGTAATGGCCCCGATCTGCTGCCCGCAGACATCGACTGGTCGACGGTTCCGAGCGTGAGCATCTGGTGCGACCGGTTCGACGTCTCCTTCGGCGCCGCGGCTTTGGCGCGCGTCTGACACCGCTCGCCGAGTACGCCCAGTGGATGCCCCCGGGGCGCAGTAGCCCTCGGGGGCATCGCCGCGTCGCTTCCCCGACGGCAGCCGCCGTCCACGGCCGTTCCGGTACCGACTTGACGGTGTCAGGCGTCCGGCGAGCACCATCGGCGTCCAGCACGTCTTCAACGCATGGAACTCCACTTTCGCTCGAGGTTTGCGCGTCTCGGCATCAAGAAGACGTAAAGATTGCCGTACTCCGGCAATGCGGCTCCTGCCAGATGCCCCGCAGAATGGGCTTCGGCGGCAGAGGTGTGGTGTCACTGATGCCGGGATCCGGAAGAGCTGTCACGGGGGAGCGGCGATGAGCGAGTTCATCGGAGCGGCCTTCGGCTTTCCCTGTCTGGTTATGACCACCGCATTCGCCGCCGTGATCGGCTTCTGGACGCTGGTGCTCTGCCGCGTCACCGCCCCGGACGCCTTCGATGCCGACGCGGACACCGAGGCTCTGGGGCTCGGTGACACGTCGGTCGCCACGGCGGCATCCGCCGTCGTCGCCACCGGGTGGGTGCTCGACATCTGCGGCATGGTGCTGCTCGGCCGGGCCGGGCTGCCCGGAGTCTGGGCTCTGCCGCTGTCCGTGTTCCTGCTCGCGGGTGCTCTGACCCTGTCCTGGCGGCTGACGAAGTGGGTCTTCGGCCTACGGCGACGCGCCTCGTTCCCGAGGACGTCGCCACGGCCGGGCCCGGGGCGACGTGCCCGCACCTGATTCTTCGCGTACCTCCGCCTGAGCGGGTACGCACTCTTCGATCGACACGGGGTTCTCTCATGGATGCCATCACCTCGGGCCTCGGCGTGCTCGTCGCCGTCGTCCTGCTCGCCGTCGTCGCGGCGTTGTTCATGGTCGGCCGGCTGTTCCGCAAGGTGGAGCAGGGCAAGGCGCTGATCGTGTCCAAGATGCGCAAGGTCGACGTCACCTTCACCGGGCAGGTGGTCCTGCCCGTGCTCCACAAGGCCGAGGTGATGGACATCTCGGTGAAGACCATCGAGATCTCCCGGACCGGCCGGGACGGGTTGATCTGCCGGGACAACATCCGCGCCGACATCCGGATCTCCTTCTTCGTCCGCGTGAACAAGACCGTCGAGGACGTGATCAAGGTCGCCCAGGCCATCGGCACGGCCCGGGCCAGCGACCAGGCAACGCTCCAGGAGCTGTTCAACGCGAAGTTCTCCGAGGCGCTGAAGTCGGTCGGCAAGCAGATGGACTTCACCGACCTCTACACCAAGCGTGAGGAACTCCGCTTCCGGATCATCGAGTTGATCGGCATCGACCTCAACGGCTACAGCCTGGAGGACGCCGCCATCGACTACCTGGAGCAGACCCCGCTCACCCAGCTCGACGCCGGCAATATCCTCGACGCCCAGGGCATCCGCAAGATCACCGAGCTCACCGCCGCCGAGAACGTCCGCACGAACGAACTGCGGCAGCACGAGCAGAAGGAGATCACCCGGCAGAACGTGGACGCGCGCGAGGCGATCCTGGAGCTGGAGCGACGCCAGGCGGACGCGGAGATCAAGCAGAAGCGCGAGATCGAGACCGTCCGGGCCCGCGAGGAGGCCGAGACGGCGAAGGTCGTGGAGGAGGAGCGGCTGCGGGCGCAGAGCGCGTTCCTGCGCACCGAGGAGCAGCTCGGCGTCCAGCGGGAGAACCAGGCCCGCGAGGTCGTCGTCGCGCAGAAGAACCGCGAGCGGGTCATCGCGGTCGAGAACGAGCGGATCGAGAAGGACCGCCTGCTGGAGGTCATCGCCCGCGACCGGGAGACCGAACTGACGCGGATCGCGGCGGAGAAGGAGGTCGAGGCCGAGCGCCGGGACATCGCCGAGGTCATCCGCGAGCGGGTCGCTGTCGACCGGACCGTGGCCGAGCAGGAGGAGTCCATCAAGCGGCTGCGGGCCGTGGAGGAGGCCGAGCGCGAGCGGCAGACGCTCGTCATCGCCGCCGAGGCGGAGGCCCAGGAGAAGCTCGTCAAGGACATCAAGGCCGCCGAGGCCGCCGAGCAGGCCGCGATCCACCGGGCCGCCGAGGAGCTGACCCTGGCCGAGGCCCGCAACAAGGCCGCCGACATGGACGCCCGGGCCAAGATCCGGCTCGCCGAGGGCGTCCAGGCCGAGGCCGCCGCCGAAGGGCTCGCCGCCGTCCAGGTCCGCGAGAAGGAGGCCGACGCCATCGAGAAGGCCGGCCGCGCCGAGGCCGACGCCACCGAGGCCCGGCTCCGCGCCGAGGCCGAGGGGCTGCGGGCCAAGGCGCTCGCCGAGGCGACCGCGATCGGCGAGAAGCTGAAGGCCGAGGCCGAGGGACTCAACCAGAAGGCCATCGCCGTCGCCGCCTTCGACGAGGCGTCCCGTACGCACGAGGAGTACCGGCTCCGGCTGGAGGCCGAGAAGGAGATCCGGCTCGCCGGACTCGACGTCCAGCGGCAGGTCGCCGAGGCCCAGGCCACGGTGCTCGCCACCGGCCTTGAGAACGCGGACATCAGCATCGTGGGCGGGGAGTCCGTCTTTCTCGACCGGCTCGTGCAGTCCATCGCGCTGGGCAAGTCCGTCGACGGGTTCGTCGACCACTCCAGCACGGTGCAGGCCCTCGCGGGCCCCTGGCTGAACGGCGAGGGCTCCTTCACCGGGGACCTCACCAAGGTGCTCGGATCCCTGTCCACGACCGACGTGCAGAACCTGAGCGTCTCCGCGCTCCTCGCCAAGGTCATGAACTCCGGCCTGCTGGACGCGTCCGCGGAGGGCGCCGTACCGGCGGAGACCGCCGCGCTGAACGGCGCGGCCACGAACTGACCGCCCACGGGGATGCGGTCAGAACGGGCCCGGTGCCGGCGAACGGGGGAGTCACCGGCACCGGACCCGTCCATCACCACGGTACAAGGAGCGGCAGAGGATGAGCACCGGAATCGACCAGGACACGTACGCGGTGCTGCGCGACCGCCTCACCGCCCAGGCGGGCGAACTCGCCCGGCGCGCCGAGGCCCTCAACGAGGCGCGGATCACGGAGTTCGGGGCGGGAGAACTGGCCCTCACCCGTACGGCCCACCTCCGGACCGAGCAGGCATGCCTGCCCCGGGACGTTGCCGCCGTCGGTGACGACCTCCTGCTCGTGGGCCGCCACACGGCGACCACGGGTGGGGCGGAGCCCACGGTCGCCGACACCTTCACCCTGTACGACCGGGACCTGAACCCCCTGCCCGAGGACGCCCTCCCCGGCCTCCTCGACGACCCCGACTTCCGCCGCGAGTTCGCGGCGCTGCACCGCTACTTCCGGGGCGCCCGCCTGCTGAGACTGCGCCGTGTCGACGGCCGTCTGCTCGCCGTCTTCCAGGTGGGGGAGAAGGCGGGGGACCTGCGTGTCCTGCGCTGGGCCATCGGCACCTCGGGCGCGCCGCGGTTCCTCGACGCCCGGGGCGAGCGCGACCACGTCCTGCCCGCCTCCCAGGAGGTCGACTGGGTCGAGGCCGACCGTCAGGACCATGTACCGGGCCGCTTCCCGCACATCGCGGTCGGCGGCGGCCGTCTCTTCGTCTCCACGGTCGGCGGGACCCTGACCCTGAAGACGGAGAACGACACGGAGACCGCCGACGGCGTCCACACCGAGCCGGTCGAGGAGCCGCTGCAGTCCCTGGCCGACGCCGAGGTCGCCCACGCGACCCTCGGCCCCCTCCTCCTCGTGCGGGTACGCCCCTACAAGGAAGAGGTCCGACGGCACCTCGTCTTCAACACCCTCACCAGGACGGTCGTCCGTCTCGACGCCCTGGAGCAGGCCTGCCTGCGCCTGCCCGAAGACGCCGGCCTCGTGTTCCCCGGCGGCTACTGCCTCGCCACCGGCACCGTGAAGACCTTCGACGCCGACACCGCAGAACTCGCCTTCGACCAGGTGATCCGTTCCCCCAACGGGGAGGACCTCCTGTACGTCTTCCAGGACCAGACCGAGGGACGGACCCTGCTCCTCCCGTACAACCTGATCCGCAAGGAGATCACCGCTCCTCTTTCCGGCCACGGGCACGCGCTGCTCGACGACGGGACGATGCTGCTCCTGCGCGACGGCGGGGGAGAGCCCGGACGCGTCCACCAGGTACAGGTCTGGCGGACGCCCTACCTCTCCGACGTCCACGCGACACCCACCGGCGGCGGGCCCCTGGACCGCATCGGCAACGCCGACCTCGTCCGGGGCATCTCC
This sequence comes from Streptomyces omiyaensis, assembly GCF_014650895.1. GTDB lineage: Bacteria > Actinomycetota > Actinomycetes > Streptomycetales > Streptomycetaceae > Streptomyces > Streptomyces omiyaensis. The sequence goes on along the minus strand of NZ_BMVV01000031.1, from coordinate 24,171 downwards.
GACTGCCTGTCGATCGCACGTCAGGCCACCGAGCTCACACCCGCCGGCGAGGTGTACGAAGCCCTGCGCTCCGCCTGCGTCCGTGCGGGAGACGTCCACCACTGGCTGGGAGACCCGGCGGCCGGAGACCTCCGCACCCCGCTGGGCGGACTCCTCGGCACGCTCACGCAGGTCGTCGACGAGTTCGAGACCGTTACCACCCTCACCCGCCAGGCGGCGGAAGCCCTCACGAAGGCCGCCGAACGCATCGCCCGGCTGACAAGGCGCGTCCACGGCGAAGCCCCCGCCACGGCGGAGGAATGGATCTCTCGCATCACCGAACTCCGCCAGGCACAGGGCCATGTGCTGACGCTCAAGGAGATGCGGTACGCGGACGCCGACGCGATCGAGTCCCTGGCGGCCGAGACCGAGGACGACATTGTCACGGCGGTCGGACGGGCCGTGCTCTTCCTCGGCCGCGACGACGCGTTCGCCCCTCAGCACGCGGAGGCCGAAGCGCTCGCCGTCCAGGCGCGGGATCTGGTCACCGCCCCCGAGGCCGGCCCCCTCGGCGAGCGGATCGACGCGAGCACGCTCGCCCTGCGGACGGTCAGCGAGATCATCGCCGGGCTCGACGTCGGGGACGCCACGCTCCGCACCGCGATCCTCGGCAGGATCGCGGACGTGCTCGGCGCCCTGAACCGCGCCCGTGCCGTCCTCACCGCCCGGCGCACCGAACTCCTCGACCGCGAAGGCGCGGCCGAGTTCGCGGCCGAACTCGCGCTGCTCGGCCAGACGGTCACCAGCGCCCTCGCCGCGGCCGACACCCCCGAGGCGTGCGATGACCAGCTCGGCCGCCTGATGCTCCAGCTGGAGAACCTGGAGGCCCGGTTCTCCGCCTCCGAAGGCTTCCTCGACGAACTGGCCGAGAAGCGCGCGGACATCCACGAGGCGCTCTCCGCACGCAGGCAGTCCCTCCAGGACACCCGTGCCCGGCAGGCGGAGCGGCACGCCGACTCGGCCAGGAGGGTCTTGGAGGCGGTCGCCCGCCGTTCCGCGACCCTGAAGGACCAGGACGAGGTCCACGCGTACTTCGCGTCCGACCCGATGGTCGTCAAGGTCAGGCGCACCGCGGCCGCCCTCCGGGACCTCGGGGACCGGACGCGGGCGGAGGAGCTGGAGAGCCGGCTCGCCGCCGCCCGCCAGGAGGCCGGACGCGCGCTGCGGGACCGCACCGACCTGTTCTCCGACGGAGGGGACACCATCCGGCTCGGCCGGCACCGCTTCGCCGTCCACCGCCAGACGCCCGAACTCACCCTCGTACCGTCCGGCGACGCCCTGGCCCTCGCCCTGACCGGCACGGACTACCGGGCACCCGTCACCGACCCGGCCTTCGAGGAGACCCGCCGCTTCTGGAACCGCCCCCTGCCCTCCGAGTCGCCGGAGGTCTACCGGTCCGAGCACCTGGCCGCCCGCCTCCTCACCGAGTACGGTGCCGGCGGTCTGGCGGACGAGGACCTCCACGCCCTCGCCCGGCGGGCGGCGGAGGGGGCTTACGACGAGGGGTACGAGCGGGGCGTCCACGACCACGACGCCGCCGTCATCCTGAGAGCGGTGCTCGGCCTGCACGCGACGGCCGGTCTGCTCAGGCACTCCGGCCGGGCACGGGCGACCGCCCAGCTCCACTGGGCCCACACCGCCACGGCCGAGGACCGCGCCCAGTGGGCGGAGCGGGCCGCCTCCCTCGCCCACGCCCGCGACCTCTTCGGCACCGAGTCAGTGCTCGACGGACTGCGACGGGACCTCACCGAAGAGATCGGAGATCCGGCCGCCGCCGCGTACCTCGTCGAGGAACTCGCCGCCGTACCGGCCGGATTCGTCCTGTCCACCCCGGCCCGCACGCTCCTGGAGAAGTTCCGCCACGCCGTCGACACCTCCTCGTACGACGACTCCCTCGCCGCCCTCACCGCGCCCGGCGCACGGCGGCAGCACGTCGAAGCCTGGCTCACCGCCTACGTGTCCGCGTCCGGCGACGGCCTCGACGAGGACGTGCTCGCCGAGGCGGTCGCCGTCGAGTCGTCCCCGGGGCTCGAACGCTACGAAGGTGAGGGCCCCGCCGGGGCGAAGGTCACCGGTCTCCTCGGCAGTCACCCGAGGCTGACGGACCGCGCCCTGGACCTCCGTCTCGACGAGTTCCTCGCCAGGACGGCGGCCTTCGCCGCCGACGACGTGCCCGCCCACCGCGCCTACCAGCAGCGTCGCCGCGTTCTCGTCGACACGGAGCGCGTCCGGCTCCGCCTGGACGAGTACCGGCCCAAGGTGATGCCCTCCTTCGTCCGCAACCGGCTCGTCGACGACGTCTACCTCCCGCTCATCGGAGACAACCTCGCCAAGCAGCTCGGCGCGGCCGGCGACGCCAAGCGCGGCGACTCCCACGGCCTGCTGCTGCTCCTGTCTCCGCCCGGGTACGGAAAGACCACGCTGATCGAGTACGTCGCCGACCGCCTCGGCCTGCTCCTCGTCAAGGTCGACGGCCCGGCGCTCGGACAGCGCACGGTCACCCTCGACCCGGCCGAGGCCCCCGACGCCACCGCGCGCCGTGAACTGGAGAAGATCGCCTTCGCCCTCGCCGCGGGCGACAACGTCCTGCTGTACCTCGACGACATCCAGCACTGCTCGCCCGAGTTCCTGCAGAAGTTCATCCCCCTCTGCGACGCCACCCGGACGCTGAACGGCCGCGACCTGCGCGGCAAGCGCTTCGCCGTCTGCATGGCCGGCAACCCGTACACAGAGTCCGGGCACGCCTTCCGCGTCCCCGACATGCTCGCCAACCGCGCCGACGTGTGGAACCTCGGCGACGTCCTCACCGGCAAGGAGGACGTCTTCGCCCTCAGCTTCATCGAGAACGCCCTCCCCTCGAACCCGGTGCTCGCCCCGCTGGCCGGCCGCGAGCGCACGGACGTGGAACTGCTCGTCCGCCTGGCGGTGGGGGACCCGACCGCGCGCCGCGACCGCCTCTCCCACCCCTATGCCCCGGCCGAGCTCGATCAGGTTCTTGCCGTCCTCCGGCACCTGCTGACCGCACGCGAAACCGTCCTGGCCGTCAACGCCGAGTACATCGCCTCCGCCGCCCGCTCGGAAGAAGCCCGCAGCGAACCGCCCTTCCGGCTCCAGGGCTCGTACCGCACCATGAACAAGATCGCCGCCCGCGTCTCGCCCGCGATGAACGACGCCGAGCTCGCCGCCGTCATCGACGACCACTACACCGCCGAGGCCCAGACCCTCACCACGGACGCCGAGGCCAACCTCCTCAAACTCGCCGAACTCCGCGGCACCCGGACGCCGGCACAAGCCGCCCGCTGGGCCGAGATCACCGCCGCCCATGCCCGCACCCGTGCGCTGGGCGACTCCGGGGAAGAGCCCCTGGCGAGGGCGGTCGCCGCCCTCGGCCTGCTCGCCGATCGCGTCGCGGCGGTTGAAACGGCCATCACCCGGGCGACGGACCCCCGCCACCTCCTCGCCCGGCCCGGCAGGCGGCACGCCGCACCGGCCGTCGACACGGCGACGGCCACTGAGCCGGGAGAGACCGGGTTCCCGGGCGTGCGACAGAACAAAGAAGGGTAAAACATCACAAAAAATTCCGAACTGGCTTGCCTTTCGCGGAGCCGCACCCCGCCGGGAGCGCACCATGGATCCTTGGCTGGTCTGGTTGATCGTTGCGGGGGCGCTGGCCGTGGCGGAGATCTTCACCCTCACCGCCGCGCTGGGGATCCTCGGTGCCGCTGCCGCCGTCACGGCGGGAACCGCCGCCCTGGGCCTGCCGCCCCCACTTCAGTTCGTGGTCTTCGCCGTCCTCGCCTCTCTCAGCCTTCTGTTCGTACGCCCCGCGGCGGTGCGCCGCCTGGGCGGGCCCCCGGCCGAGCCGTTCGGCGTGGACGCGCTGGTGGGACGGCCCGCCCGGGTCGTGTCGGAGGTGACGGGGGCGGGCGGCCGAGTCCGGATCGGCGGCGAGGAGTGGTCGGCGCGCGCCTACGACGAGGCGCTGGTGATCCCTCCGGGCGTGACCGTCGACGTCATGGAGATCGACGGAGCAACGGCCGTCGTCTACCCCCGGGAGTGAGAGCCATGGACGTGTCCGGAGTGCTCATCGCCGCTCTGATCCTCGCGGCACTCGCCGTGTTCACCGTCATCAGGGCGGTACGCATCGTGCCGCAGGCCCGCGCCCGCAACGTCGAACGCCTCGGCCGCTACCGACGCACCCTGAGGCCGGGACTGAACCTCGTCATCCCCTACATCGACCGGGTCTACCCGGTCATCGACCTGCGGGAACAAGTGGTCTCCTTCAAGCCGCAGCCGGTCATCACCGAGGACAACCTCGTCGTCGAGATCGACACCGTCCTGTACTTCCAGGTCACCGACCCGCGCGCGGCCGCCTACGAGATCGCCGACTTCCTCCAGGGCGTCGAACAGCTCACCGTCACCACCCTGCGCAACGTCGTGGGCTCGATGGACCTGGAGAAGACCCTGACCTCGCGCGACACCATCAACAGCCAGCTGCGCGGCGTGCTCGACGACGCCACCGGCAAGTGGGGGCTGCGGGTGAACCGCGTGGAGATCAAGGCCATCGACCCTCCGCAGTCCATCAAGGACGCGATGGAGAAGCAGATGCGCGCCGAGCGGGACAAGAGGGCGGCGATCCTGGGAGCGGAAGGGCAGCGACAGTCGCAGATCCTCACCGCGGAGGGGGACAAGCAGGCCGCGGTCCTGCGGGCGGAGGGCAACCGCACCGCCGAGATCCTGAAGGCGGAGGGGCAGTCCCGCGCCATCGACGAAGTCTTCCAGGCCGTGCACCGCAACGACCCCGACCCGGGGCTCCTCGCCTACCAGTACCTGCAGACGCTCCCCCAGCTCGCCCAGGGGGCCGGCAGCACCTTCTGGGTGATCCCGGGCGAGGTCACCACCGCACTCCAAGGCGTGTCGCGCGCCTTCGGCGAGGCGCTGCCCCAGTCCCCGGCGACCCGGGAGACGTCGGCCGATGACAGGGCCGCGACCGAAGCCGCGGACGACGCGGCGAAGGCGGCGGAAGCCGCCGCCGAGGCGCTCGCCGACGCCGCCGAGGCCGATGCCGAGGCGCTTCCCTTCGCCCCCGGACGTACGTCTGGACGTACGTCGGACGGCCAGGGCGGCGCATAGGCGGGCCGGGCCCGGGCCCGGGCGCTCGGGGTGCGCTCGCAGGGACGAGCTCTTCACCGAGCAGGTCCGCGCACGCGGGGAAGTGATCCGACGCATGCCTTCTCCCAGAGGACGCGGCGCCTTGATGCCGAACGCCCTGGGACGGCGGAGGCGTCGTGACGGCGAAGACGCGTGTGGTCGTGATCGGTGGCGGTTACGCGGGCGTGAGATCCGTGAACCGGGTGACGCGGCGCGACGACGTGAGCGCCCGGATCACGGGGCTGTCCTGCGTCCGCGATCCTCTGCAGCCGTCACGCTTCACCTCCCCGACATCTCTCTCCTTGCGCTGGTCCATCCGGCCGTATCGCGGGGCAAGCCGGGCTGCGCAACAGGCACGTACCGCGACACGGTGCTGACGTGCAGAAATGCGTGTCCTGTGAACGGATCGACCAGTCCGCATAACGGTCACATCACACCTGCTGGCCCTTTCCCATGTCACTGACAGTTCTGTGATTTGCGTCACGTGAAAAGGTGTGTGGTCTGTGTTAGGAATGCCCAACTCCGCAGGTGGCACCACCCCTCGCCGCCGCACCGGGGTTCCGGGCAAGACCCGGCTGTACGACCGAGGTGATCACGCTCCGAGTCCGCGGACGTCGGTCACCCCGCTCGCCGATCGGACAACGGCGTTCGCTCACAGACCGCACCCCCACACCGGCACCGCCTCCCGCAAGGCCGGTCCTGCGCACCTGAGGTCCCCACCGTGTCACTCGATTCCTTCACCCAGTCCGTCGACGAGGCCGTCAGCGGGTTCTTCGAGCCGATAGCCGGCTGGCTCGGCGAGGTCGTCTTCTACTCCGTGCCCGTCGGGGGCACCGAGGTCCCGCTCATCGTGGCCTGGCTCGTCGTCGCGGGTCTGGTCTTCACGGGCTGGTTCGGCTTCGTCCAGCTGCGCAAGTTCCGCCTTGCGGTGGACGTGGTGCGCGGCAAGTACGACGAGAAGGGATCGGCCGGAGAGGTCAACCACTTCCAGGCCCTGACCGCCGCCGTCTCCGGAACCGTCGGCCTCGGCAACATCGCCGGTGTGGCCGTCGCCGTCTCCATCGGCGGCCCCGGCGCCACCTTCTGGATGATCCTGTGCGGCCTGCTCGGCATGGCCACCAAGTTCGTCGAGGTCACCCTCGGCGTGAAGTATCGCGAGGTCCACGCCGACGGCACCGTCTCCGGCGGCCCCATGCACTACCTGCCCAAGGGCCTCGCCGAACGCTTCGGCAAGAACGGCAAGACCCTCGGCAAGGTCCTCGCGGTCCTCGCCTCCTTCATGGTCCTGTTCTTCGGGCTCTTCGGCGGCAACCTCTTCCAGGTCAACCAGTCCTACGCCCAGCTCGTCTCCGTCACCGGCGGCGAGGGCGGCATCATGGGCTCCTCGGCCGGCGCCCTGTTCTTCGGCGTGCTGATCGCCGCCCTCGTCGGCATCGTGCTCCTCGGCGGCATCCGCTCGATCGCCTCCGTCACCAGCAAACTCGTGCCCGCGATGGCCGGCATCTACATCGCCGCCTGCCTCGTCGTCATCGCCGTCAACGTCACCGCCGTCCCCGCCGCCGTCTCCACGATCATCGAGGGCGCCTTCAACCCCGAGGGCGTCGCCGGCGGTGTCCTCGGCGCGCTGATCATCGGCTTCAAGCGGGCCGCGTTCTCCAACGAGGCCGGTCTCGGCTCCGCCCCGATCGCCCACTCCGCGGTCAAGACCAAGCACCCCGCCAGTGAGGGCCTGGTCGCCCTCCTGGAGCCGTTCATCGACACCGTCGTCATCTGCACCATGACCGCGCTGACCATCGTCATCGCCAACCCCGCCAGCTGGGCCGAGGCCCGCGCCGGAGAGTCCATCGGCGGCGTCACCATCACCTCCGACGCCTTCGGCACGGTCCTCCCCTGGTTCCCGTACATCCTCACCATCGCGGTCATGCTGTTCGCCATCTCGACCGTGCTGACCTGGGGCTACTACGGCCTCAAGGCGTGGACGCACCTCTTCGGCCGCAGCCGCGCCAGCGAGCTGACCTACAAGGTCGTCTACACCGTCTTCGCCGTCGCCGGGTCGCTCCTGACCCTCCAGACCCTGATCGACATGGCCGACGCGGTGCTCTTCATGCTCGCCGTCATCAACATCATCGGCCTCTACCTCCTCGCCCCCGTCGTCAAGCGGGAGCTGAACACCTTCCTCGCCTTCGCCAAGCGCCGCGACGCCGGCCTCGACACGGACGGGGACTCCGACCAGGAGCCGGTGAAGACCGCCGTCTGACCGCCCCCCGGCGGCCCGGCTCCCGAGGGTGCCCGCATCCACCTAGCGCCTTGGTGGACACGGGCACCCTCACCCCTCGTACCCGGCCACCGTCCGCAGGGCGCCCTGGTGAGCCCCACGGCCTGCCGATAGGCTGTGAAGAACGCATCAAGAAACGATCGATGCTGGTGTGCCGGGAAGTCTGGTCGGCGTCCGAGGGCCCGTGCGCCCGTCCGCCGACATGCCCCGGAGGGCTTTCCCATGACCCAGGCACGCCCTCGCAAGACCGTCTTCGGACTCCTTCCCTGGCCCGAACGCCAGGCGATCGCAGAATCCCTCCGCACCGAGACGGTCGGCGGACTCGTCCTGCTCGCCGCCGCCGTAGTGGCGCTGGCCTGGTCGAACAGCCCGTGGAGCGGAGCCTACGAGGCCGTACGCGACTTCCACTTCGGCATACCCGCCCTCGGCCTCGACCTGTCCGTGGGCCACTGGACGGCCGACGGGCTCCTGGCCGTCTTCTTCCTCGTCGCCGGCATCGAGCTGAAGCGCGAACTCGTCGTCGGTGAGCTGCGCACCCCCGCCACCGCCGCCCTGCCCGTCGTCGCCGCCCTGTGCGGCATGGCAGTCCCGGCCGCCCTCTACCTCCTCACCGCGAAGGCGGGCGGCGGCTCCTCGGACGGCTGGGCCGTGCCGATGGCCACCGACATCGCCTTCGCGCTCGCCGTCCTCGCCGTCATCAGCACCCACCTCCCCTCCGCCCTGCGCGCCTTCCTGCTCACCCTCGCGGTCGTCGACGACCTGGGCGCCATCCTCATCATCGCGATCTTCTTCACCTCCGACCTCAACTTCTGGGCCCTCGGAGGGTCGGTCGCCGGCCTCGTGCTCTTCTACGCCCTCCAGCGCTTCCGGGTCCGGGGCTGGTGGTGGTACGTGCCCCTCGGCATCGCTATCTGGGCCCTGATGTACAACTCCGGCGTCCACGCCACCGTCGCCGGTGTCGCCATGGGCCTCATCCTGCGCACCACCCGGGACAAGGGAGAGGAAGCATCGCCGGGAGGACGCGTGGCCCACCTCGTCCATCCCTTCTCCGCAGGCGTCGCCGTTCCCCTCTTCGCCCTCTTCGCCGCCGGCGTCAGCGTCTCCGGCGAGGCCCTCGGTCACGTCTTCACCGACCCCGAACCCCTCGCCGTCCTGATCGGCCTCGTCGTCGGCAAGATCCTCGGCATCTTCCTCGGCACCTACCTCGCCGCCCGCTTCACCAGAGCGGAACTCAACCCCGATCTCGCCTGGGCCGATGTCCTCGGCCTCGCCACCCTCGCCGGCATCGGCTTCACCGTCGCCCTCCTCATCGGCGAACTGGCCTTCCCCGACCCCGCCCAGGCCGAACACGTCAAGGCGGCCGTCCTCATCGGCTCCCTCACTGCCGCCGCCCTCGCCGCCCTCCTGCTCCGGCGCCGCAACCGCCTCTACAAGCAGCTCTACGAGGCCGAGAACCGCGACGACGACGACGACGGCATCCCCGACTGCTACCAGACCGAGACCGGCGCCCACCCCGGCGGCAGCCGGTGACCGAGGGCGGATACGGGCCCGCGCTCCTGGGCTGTGCCGTCGTTGTGGCGGCCCTCGTGATCCGCACAGCCGTGACGGAGACGAGGCGACCGGGCAGCGCACGCCAGGCATGGGCCTTCCTGACCACAGGCCGGGGCCTGACCACGTTCCTCGTGGCCGCCTGCGGGCTCGCCGCCACTACCTACGCCACGGCGGGTCCGGCGTACCTGCCATGGGCGCTGCTCGCCGCCCTGCTCCTTACGCACGTCACCTCGGAGAAGAGCTGACCCTGCTCTTCGGACGGTCAGACGCGAAGGTCCCGCTGCTGATAGCCGGCCGCGCCGACCACCATGGCAAGGACACCGACAGCCGTCATCATCATCGCCGCGAACCAGCCGACCGGGGCGCCGGGTACGGCCGCCAGATGCGCGAAAGGAGAGACCTGCCCGACCCACGTCGGCCATCCCCAGGAGTCGGCGAACACGTTGAGGAGAAACCCTCCCGCAGCCGGCACGCAGCCGACGAACCCCACCGCGCGCGGAGCCCAGGCGAGAGCCAGAGCCCCGGAGCCCAGGCACAGAAAGACCACGGGCAGGACGTTCCACGCCCCGGACAACGCGTCGAGCAGGCCCAGGCCTGCACCGACCGTCATGGTCCCGGCCCAGGTGGCCAGGCCGGCGACGGTCGTCAGCACGACGGCGCCCCCGGCGGAGGCGGTGACCTCGGCGGCGAGCACCCGAACCCGGCTGATGGGCTGGGCGAGCAGCAGTGTCAGCCGTCGCGAGGTCTCGTCCTGGGCGAGGCCGGCGAGCCGGACCGCGGCGAACGCTCCCACGGGGACGGCCAAGAGAGCGAACAGCGCTGCCACGTAGCCTTCCACGGTGACCAGCCCGCCGAAACCGGACTGCTCGGCGAGCTCGGCGAAGCGGGGGTTGGCGGCGAGGAAGGCCGTCATCGAAACGGCCAGCACACCGATGAGGAGGAAGTAGGTACCGATTCCTACTGACCAGGCGGCCAGTGGCCGGAGAAGGCGCCGCACGGCGAACGCCTGGGGCGAACCGAGCAGGACCGTGCGTGGCGCTCGACCCGACGGAGACGGTAGAAGGCCGCCACGAATGTCGCGTCGTCCTGCAGTGGCGAGGGCGGCGACGGCCGGCAGAACGCATACGGCTCCCAGGACCGCCAGCGGCCCCATGTGGTCTCCGTCGTAGGGGCGCGCGAGTGCCGCCATGCCGAAGGGCGTGAACCAGCGCAGCCACTCCAGAGCGGCGATGCCGTCCCCGAGCATCTTGAGCAGCATACCGACGCCGAGCACCGCCACCGCCGCACCGCTGGCAGCCGACCGCGCGGCGAACACCTGCGACGTCAGCACGCCCACAGAGGCGGAGAACACTCCGCACAAGGCAAGGCCGGTTGCGTGTGCCATCGCGCCGTGCGCAGTCGCGCCCGCGACGACGAGACCGGTGAACGCGGCCACGCCCGCCAGCAGCGTCCAGGCCACGAGGGTCGCGAGGTGGCGCGTCACCACCTTCCTGACCGGCACCCTCCCGGCGAGCAGGACGTCCCACCGGCCTGCGTCCTCCTCGCCCCGGGTGATCCGTGTCGCGGCAAGCAGTCCCCACACCGCGAGCAGCACCGAGAGCACCGTCCCTGTCCGCCATACCGCGAAACCGCCGGCGTCATGCAGCGCCACCGGTTCGCCGAACAGCGTACGGATCGCCGGATTCTCAGCCAGAGCAGCCAGAGCCGCGGCGTCGGACGGGCTTGCGACGGCAGTGCGATAGGCGCCCACCGCCACCGCGGACATCAGGGCCGCGAGCGCGATCACGACGACCGCTCCCCGCCACGTCTGTCGCAGCGTCAGGCCCGTGACCACCCACGTGGCGGAAGAAAGAGTCCCCCGGCCCGCGCCGGGTGCTGTCACCGTGGCGGTCATCGCTCCTCCCCGCCGTAGTAGCCGAGGAAGATCTCCTCCAAGGACGGTTCACGCACGGTCAGGCTCCGCACGTCGGCGGTCGCCAGCGCGTGCAGGGCCGGGCCGGGCGGTCCAATGAGGGTGAACCGGACCGACGTCGCGCCGGTCGCCTCGACCTCCTCCACGCCGGGCACCCGGGTCAGGTCCGGCGGCGTGGTGGCGAAGCCCGCCGTCACCTCCGTGCGATGCAGCCGTCGCAGCTCTCCGACGGTCGCGACGTCCACGAGCCGCCCCGCGCGCAGGATCGCCACCTTGTCGCATACCGCCTCGACCTCGGAGAGCTGGTGCGAACTGAGGAAGACGGTCTGGCCGTTGTCACGGGCCTCACCCACCGCGCGGCGGAACTCACGTTCCATCAGCGGGTCCAGGCCGCTGGACGGCTCGTCCAGCACGAGCAGAGGAGCCCGGGTGGCGAAAGCCGCGATCAGCGCGACTTTCTGCCTGTTCCCCGTGGAGTACGTCCGGCCCGGCTTGGAGGGATCCAGTCCGAACCGCTCCACCAGTTCGTTCCGGTAGGCGAGGTCGGTGCCCGGCCCCGTCCGCGCCAGAAGTTCGAGCGTCTCCGCACCCGTCAGCCGGGGCCACAGCGCTATGTCGGCCGGCACATAGGCCAGCCGGCGGTGCGTCACGGCGACGTCGGCGGCGTCCGCACCGAAGACACACGCTCGGCCGGCGGTCGGCCGGGCCAGACCGAGCAACAACCGGATGGTGGTGGACTTGCCGGCGCCGTTGGGCCCGAGGAACCCGAAGACCTCGCCCGCCGGGACGCTCAGGTCCAGGCTGTCCAGTGCCGTCATACGGCCGTAGCGCTTGGTGAGGGACTCGGTGAGGAAGGCGGGCGAGACCACGGGGCCTCCACAAGAGGGAACGGCGGGCGCACGGCCCCTGACCGCCGACCAGGCTTCCCGGCACACCAGCGGTGAACGTACTCCCGCCCGAGCCCGCGCGACAAGGGGCAAGCATCGAGTGCCGACGGGGACATCACCGCGGCGAGCGGGCTAACGGGCTGGAGGGTGGCCCGACAGGTAGCGCTCCAGCCCCGTCTGGTGCATGGTCGCCGCCACCTGCGCATGCGCACCGGTGATCTCCATCCGGGTCCCCTGGGCTCGGGCGGCCCGGACCGCGAGGAGTAGCGCCATGGCTCCGTCCGGACTGAGGTGGGTCACACGGGAGACGTCGACCACCAGCACCGCCGGCACATCGCGCAGGGCCGCGCGCAGCACGCGATGCGTGTCGATGACGGTGTCAGCCGTCAGGTCGCCCCTGAACCGGACGACGGCGTGCTCGCGGCGGGGACGGAGTCTGCGCAGCAGCGTCAGGGAACGATGGCGGACCCGTTCGACCGGGGACATCGGAGTCATGCGGGCTCCAGGGCAGGTCACAGAGATCGCCGACCAGACTTCCCGGCATACCCGCCTTCACCATACGCTCCGCCCCCACTCGTCCACCTTCTGTGTGGCGCTGTGTCCCCCAGAGCGCCAGCTCCCGGCAGGGGCAGGAGGTGCTCGTACGCGTTGCCCGGGTAAGGAGAGGCGCGACCCACCGGGGCCCGCTCACGGCGGGCCGCCCCGCCGAGCCCGCAAGCGCGCGCCTCACCTCTGCGTACCGGCAGCGGGAGGGCTCGGCATGACCGTTGTTTCCCTGCCTGGGCGGCAAAGCCGGGAGAGACTACGCCGGAGGAGGTCTCAGCAGTCGCCCCGTGAGACCTGCACGGTCAGACTGACGGTGGGGGTCTTTCCCAGGGCGCGCGGCGGTTCGGGCGGAGAGAGGCGCATGCAGAAGGTCTCGGACATGTGGGCCGCGCTGACCTCGAAGCTGTCCTCCGTGGGAATGCTCGCCGCACCGCTCCCGTGGCCGTCGTCGGTGGCTCTGATGACGAGGTCGGAGACGGGGCCCTCGTCCGTCGCCTCGATGGCGTCCCTGATCATGCTGTCGTAGCCGAAGTACACCCGCTGCGGCTGTGCCTCCAGTTCACGTGCGGCTTCGTGAACGGCGTCGCGCAGCTCCGATTCGCTCCACTGGCCGGTGTCGGAGACGTAGAGGTAGAAGCCGACCAGCCCGACCGCGGCCGCGATGGTCAGCACGCTCCCCACGGGGTTTCGCGTGTTGTAGACCCAGCGCCCCTTCCGTACGAACACGGGCTCGTGGTCGCCCCACGTCATGCGGCCCTCCTGGGATTCCGAACCCCCGTGCCCGGGCGCAGCAGCGCCCGGGCATGGGAACGTGTCGACGTCAGACGGTGCAACCGAGTGCCTTCTTCACCTTCGGCACCAGGTCCACGGTGAGCGTCTCGATGTTCTTGCGGCGTTCGGCGACATCGCCTTCGATCTTCGTACTGAGCCGGACCTCCGTGACGAGGTAGTCCGCCCCAGGGCCGGCGCATTTCGTACTGATCATGGCGGTGCGGTCACCCACCGCGCCCAGTCCGGGGAACGGCAGGTCCTCCACCTTCGCCGGATGGACGAAACGGAAGCTCTCCGATTCGGCCAGGGGGTCGTAGAGCTTGTCGACCTTGTTGACCTCGAAGCTGACCACCAGCCAGTCGTCGACCGAGAGGTCGCAGCGCCCCTGGGACTTCTTCCCGGTGTCGACGAGGGAGTCGCCGACGACCTTGAACGTCTTGCCGTCGACCAGGAACGGGTCGAGCTTCTTCTCGTTCAAGGGGACCCCGCAGGCCGCGTCGGGCACCGTGTACGCGCGTCCGCCGCCGCACCCCGTGAGGGAGACTGCGAGGCCGCCGGCCAGAAGCGCCGCGGCGAGGCGGCGCGTGTTCGTGCTCATCACTGATCTCCTGCGATGCCTTCGGCCTTCTTGTTTCCGTCGTTGGCGGAGGCGCCGATCTCGGAGTAGATGCCGTGGTTCTTGGAGTAGCCCTCATGCGCCGGGTCCTCGGCCCACTGGCTGTTCCGCTCGTACCAGAGGTCGGCCAGGGCGCGGAGTTCGCCGTTGCGGGACTCGTACGTCTCCTTGTGGCTGGCCGTGGCCGTGTCGTTGATCTCGTTCTGCTTGTCCTGCAGCCAGGCCGACGTGATGAGGTCCACCCCGCGCTGAACCGCGTCGCCGGCCGGATGCCACGGAGTGAGCGCGCCGCCGACGATGTGGTAGGCCCACGCCTTCTTCCACGACGCGTCGGTGAGGTCGCCGTCCTTCTGGTCGTTGGTCGCCTGGTAGCGGGCCTCCTCCAGGAAGCCGATCGTGCGGCCCGCACGGTCCAGACTGTCCTCCGGATGCGCCTTCTCCGTGTTGATGTCCCCCACGATCGCGTGGTGCATCTGGTTCGTGAGCTCGGCGTAAGCGTCCTTGTTCCGGGAGATCTGCTTGCTGACCTCCATGAGCTGGTCGGAGGGGAGGCCGTGGGTGCCCAGGGGATCGCTCATCGCCTTGTGCACGGTGTCGCCGTGGGCGCCCATCGCGAACGCCATGTCGTCACGCAGCTCCGCCGGGAAGTCGTTGCCCGTCTCGGAGAGGAACTGGAGGGACCGCTTCATCGCGTCCTTGTGTTCCTGCGTGTGCTCCACGAACTCTGACCGCGGCGCGTCCGGTCCGGTGGCGCCGGAGACGGCGGCGAACATCGCCTTGCCGGTGGCGTCGAGGGCCTCGTTGGGGCCGTCCTTCAGCGGGGAGTCGTCGAACGACGGGCGCTCCTTCAGGACCCACTGAGCGTTGTCCTGCGGCTCCTTCGTGTTGAAGAACTGCGTCGCCGCGTCGGGGCTGTTGGAGAGCGCTGTCATGAAGCCGGTCATCGGGTCGCGGCCGAAGTCGTCGTCGCCGATGAAGTTCATCTTGGGCATCATCTGCCCCATGCCCTGGTAGTAGTTGCCAGGGATCTTCATCTTCTCCTCTGTGGCGACCAACTGGTTGCCGTACTTGGTGAGGAACTGGCCGTCGTAGTCGCCCGTGCGCATGAGGTTGCTCATGATCTGGTAGCCGTAGACCTCCGCCCCGCGCGTCTTGTACCGCTCGCCGGAGAGCCGCACCATGTCGTTCTCCCAGTTCCGCATGGCGGAGCTGTCCGACTGGGTGGCGCCGCCGAGGACCGCGCCGAGGTTCTTCTGGAACTCGCCGAGCTGGTTGAGCTGCGTCCGGTCCAGGGTGCGCGTCAGCTCGTTCGGGTTGTCCGGGCTCGACAGATCGGCCCAGAACTCCAACATCGCCTTCGGACCCACCTGCGTGGCGAACTTCTCCTGGAACAGCGGGTCGTTCTTGTACGAGGCGAGGAGGCCGTTCAGCTTCTGGAACTCCTCGGGCGACATCTCGTCGCCCTTCTCCTTCAGGAGCTTCGCCGCCTCCTCGGCCTTGCGCAGCGCGTCGATCGCGGTGTCCCGGTCGCCGTACTTCGCTCCTGAGAAGCCGGTCTCGGCCTGGTCGACGAGGGCGCGCAGGACGGTCGCGGCGGTCGAGTCGCTCTCCGTCGCCCTGTTCAGGATGCGTTCCACGTCGTCCCGCAGGTGCTCGGCGTCCTGGGGGGAGTGGTCCGGTACGTTGTGGCCCTTGGCGGCGCGGTCCGGGTGGATGAGCATGGTGACGGTGAAGCCGCCGGGTATCTGCGTCACCGTCAGGTTCTTCTGGCGGCCGTGTTCCAGCGCCTGTTCGAGCTTCTGCTTGTAGCTCACCAGCTCGTCGTGCGTGTCCTTGAGGATGTCGTGGATGCTCTGCGCCTGCGTGTGCGCGTCCGAGAACTCGCCCGCCGTCTTGGTGATGAAGGAGCGGGAGACGGTGGCGTTCGCGCCGGCCCAGTTCGCCTTGTCCGCCTTGGCCTTGAGGTCGTCCCTGGCATCGGTCTCCAACGCCTTGAGCTTGTCCGCGACCCCCCTCCAAGCGGTGATGGCCTGGCTGAGCTGGCCGAAGCTGCCCTGACGCAGAGTCTCGAGGTCCATCAGCGCTGGGTCCTCTCTGTAAAGCCCTCGTCCAGAGTCGCAATGCTGCTCACGACACCGTAGATGTAGTGCTCGTCGCCGGCGTGCGCGTTCTGTGTGAAGTCCATGTGGTTCGAGATGTGCGCACACGCGTCCAGCAGCGTCTTCAACTGCTTCTCCCAGCGGTCCTGCACATGGTCGATCGCGTCGCCCAGATCGAAGCCCTGCGTCCGCAGGTCTCTGGCGGCCGACTGGCTGACGGACCAGGCGTCGCGTCCGTCCTTGCCCAGCTTGTCGAAGAGCTTGAAGGCCGCGTCTCCGACGGCGGCGAGATCTTGCTGGCTGACCTTGAGGTCACCGCCGGGCGGCCCGCCGCCCGGATCCTGTTCGTCGGGCACCTGGTTCAGCTGCATCGCGTCGGAGGACTGACCCGCAGCCTCCGTTTTTAGCTGCTCCCACTCTTCCCAGGCCATGAGACGCCTCCCCCGTATGTGCTAGCGCTCCGAGTGCTTCAGGAGCCGAATCGATCTGTTGCTCGAAGTTCCGACCCTAGCAACCGAATTCGGCAGAGGAAGAGTCCCCCATCAGGTGGTGCCGACCAGAAGAGGGGGTGGTCGCGGCAAGAGCAGGGCCTGTGGCCGACCGGACTTTTCGACGTACGCGTACGGAAGCCGCGACCATGGGGGAACTGCCTCGTTCTGGCAGCGCAACGACCCTCTCTTGTGATTGCCGAGCCTCGGCAATGAGGATCCGAATTTCGTGCGCGCTAGGGTTCTGTCAATGCCGCGTAAGGAAGGTGTAAGTTTCCCCTCGGTGTGCCGGGAAGTCTGGTCGGCGGGTAAGGGACACGTCTCTTTTCTGTCGATCGGGGGAATTCCGCCATGGTGCTCGTCGCCGTCTTCGGGGCCGCGCTGCTCGTCGCGGTCCTACTGTCCGGGCTCGCTGCCCGCACCGTCCTGTCGACCTCGCTGCTCTTCCTCCTCGGTGGGGCGCTGGTCAGCGACGGCTTCCTCGGGTTGATCCACGTCACGCCCGAGAGCGAGATCGTGTCGGTCACCGCCGACCTCGCGCTGTTCGCGGTGCTGTTCACCGACGGCATGCACGTCTCCTTCGCCAAGCTGCGGGCCAACTGGCGCAACCCGGCGCGGGCGCTGGGCCTGGGCATGCCGCTCGCCTGCGTCGGCATGGCTCTGATCACCCACTACCTGGTCGGCCTGAACTGGACGACGTCCTTCCTCGTCGGCGCGGTCCTCGCACCGACCGACCCGGTGTTCGCCTCCGCGATCGTGGGCCGCAAGGAGGTGCCGGCCCGGCTGCGGGAGCTATTGAACGTGGAGAGCGGCATCAACGACGGGCTCGCCCTGCCGGTGGTCCTGATCCTCATCGCCGCCGCCGGTCCGACCGCGGCCGGCGCGGAGGCGTCGTACGGAAGCATCGCCCTGGAGCTCGGCCTCGGGCTTGCCTTCGGTGTCCTCCTCCCACTGATCGTCAACGGGCTTGTACGTCTGCCGCACCTTGGCGCCGAGCCCAAGCTGCAGCCCCTGCTGCCGCTGGCCACCGGGATCATCCTGTACGCGGCCTGTCACCTCACCCACGCCAACCCCTACCTCGCCGCCTTCTCCGCGGGCGCGGTCCTCGCCGCCGTCGCGCCGGAGTCCCACAAGGTGTTCGAGCCGCTGGGAGAGGCACTGGCGGAGCTGGCCAAGTTCGCCGCCCTGCTGGTCTTCGGCGCCCTGCTGACCCCGCAGCTGTTCGGAGACCTCTCCTGGGGCGGCTACGCGGCCGCCGTCCTCGCCATCGTGCTGATCAGGCCCGGTTCCCTGCTGCTGTCCCTGTGGGGTACGCGGATCGACCGCCGGGAGAAGCTGGTGGCCGCGTGGTTCGGTCCGAAGGGCTTCGCGTCGGTCGTCTACGGCCTGCTCGTCCTCCAGGCCGGCATCCCACAGGGGCAGGAGGCGTACACGCTCATCGCCGTCTGCATCGCCTTCTCGATCATCGCCCACAGCAGCACCGACGTCCCCATCGCACGCCTCTTCCACGTCGACGACCTCATCGACACCGGCACCACGCCCCCGAAGACATCCAGCGGCGGGACGAGCACGGGGGAGGCCATCCCGCATGCACGCGCGTGATCTGGCATGGCCCTGTACCTCTGTCCGGCTCGACACCCGGCTTTGGGACGCCGTGGGCCTGCTCATCCGCGAAAGGGCGCCGGCACTCGTCGTCGTGAGCGCGGACGGACATCCCCTTGCCGCGGTGCCTCCCACCACGATCCTCAACGCCGCTCTGCCCCGCCCCGTGCGGGACGACCCTCTGCTCGCCGCCGTCGTGGGCGAGGCGCTCGACGAGACGGTGCGGGCCGGGGCCGGCGAGATCCTCCTCGCGGACGTCCTGCCCACGCGCCTGCCCGCTCCGCCGGTCGTCAGCCCCGACGCGTCACCTCTCCACATGGCCGCGGTGATGGAACGCACCGGCTGTCCCGTCGTCCTGGTCGTGGACTACACCGACGAAGAGCCGCACCTGCTCGGCACCGTGGACGCCACCACCCTGCTCCAGCATTTCTTCTGAATCGCACAGCCGCCCCCCCCGAGGGAGACATGGACGTCCCACCTCAGACTGCCATCAGGAGCCTCACGCACCCTGGGTTCTCCGGCCACAGGACCTCGCCATGAGCACGCGCCGGCGAACCCTCTGGCACCGGGCGTGGAGAGCCGTCGCCGCCCTCCTGGGCCTTGTCGCCCTCACCGTCGCGTCCCTCGGCCTGGCCGCGGTACCCCAGGCAGTGACGGATGAGCGCCAGTACCTCCAGGCCGAGACCTGCGCCGATGCCACTCCCGCGCCTCACGCGAGCTGTCTCCATGCCCGCAAGGCCCGCGTGGCCACTGTCGTCATCCGGGACGAACCCAAGCAGGAGGAGTTCACCCTCCGCCTGCATAAGACACCGGGGCTTCCCCGGGAGATAGACATGGGTGGTGAGGGGCCGCTCCTCGAACGCCTCGAAGTGGGCGACGACGTCACCGTCACCCTGTGGCGCGACCACGCCGTCGTCGTCGCCCGCGACGGAATCGCCCAGGAAACAGCGGACACCCCGGAAGACGAGGCGGATGTCATCCTCGCTGTCGCCCTTACCCTGATCCCCATCGGCGCCTTCCTCCTCCACACCGGAGCCTCCGCCTGCGCCGGGGCCCGTGCCTGGGCCGCTACCGGGCTGCCCGCTGTGCTCGTGCTGCGGCTGAAATGGGCCCTCGGCTCCACTCTGTGCGTGTTGCCCGCTTTCGTCCTCGCCGGCCTGGCAGAGCTCGGGCCGGTCGGCGAGGCCCTCCTCTGGTGCACCCTGGTGCCGCTCGTCCGCCACTACCTCGTCTGGAAGTCCGTACGGAGCCGAGGCCGGCACGCGCGTCCCCTCGCGGCGGGAAGCACGTTCTTGTGACCGGCGGCCGACCATGCCCACGCGGTCCCGCTCCGCTACACGCCTGGGACTTCGGTGCACCGCAGGCGCGGAGCGGCGACCTACGGCTCTCGGGCTGGTCAACCTGCCGATCATCTCCTGCATGAGGGAGGGCGACACCCCTGTTCCAGATTCTGTGGATCTTTCTGCGCACAGTCATCCTGCCGCCGCTCGGCGTCGCCTATCTGCGGGGCTGGGCCCCACGTCGGTCACGCGGTTTCGATTCGCGCGCGGTGTGGGCACCCGGGACCGCCGTTCGGCCGCCTGAGTCTCGGGCGCGCGGCGAGGGGCGCTTCGTCGTGGGAGACACATTCGTCGTCCACGCGTCCCGTCCGGCAGGGGGCCAAAGCGACCTTTGAAGTTGCGGACGGCACACTGGTGCAAGCCGGTGGCTGCTGTTCTCTGGGCGATGCCAAGAAGGCTGGCGAACGCACCGAGGGCTGGTGATCGAGATCGCTGGCCGAGGTTCGGGGAAACGACCTGGCTCCACGAAAGCACACCGTTCGGTCGGCCGAACGTGAGTGCCCTCCGGCGGAGACCGTGCCGGCCGTCGAGCTCGGCTTTCCCGTGATGGAGGTGATGCGTCGAAGGGCTGGTATGAGCCCTGCGCGGATGCGACGGTTGCAGACCGATCTGCCGATCACGAGGTCCGCCATGTCCGTTCTGCCTTTTGCCGCCCCTCTGATGGTGCTCGTCTCCGCTGTGTGGACGGTGGTGCCGCTTCTCTGCATCCGCCGTCGCCGGACCGGGCTCGTTCTCTCCGCCTCGCATCTCGGCGTGACGGTGGTGATCCTTCGCCCCTGGGCCGTGGAGTAGTACTGGGACGAAGGCGCCTTGCTGGTGATGGTCTTCGGGCAGGGTTGCCTCGTCGCGCTGGGGCGGCTGGCCTTCGAGGCGAGTCCTCTCGGCGCCCGCCGTGCGACACGGTCGAGTGATCGAGACGTCCCGGCCGTAAGAGATTCGTCATCCGGTGCGACTTCTCTGTAAAGGGTGTCCCCGCTTGGATGGGAAAGACAGTGAAGTCGAACCGGAGGAGGGCACCGTGGGACGCCGAAAAAAGTGGGCGCTGTGGGGCGGCGTCGCCGCAGTGGTGGCGGCCTCAGCCCTGATGTGGTTCAAGCCGTGGGCCCTGTGGGTGGACGAGACGGTGAACGAGGCTCTTCCCACGAGCGCACCCACCACCGAGGCCGTGGTCCCCACCGCCTCCGGCGCCACGTCGCCCGCGCCGGTCGGTCCGACGACCGTGGCGGAGGGAGTCTTCATCAGTCACGAACACGACACCTCCGGCACCGCGAAGGTGGTCCGTCTCGCGGATGGCACCCACACCCTGAGGATCGAGGAGCTTGACACGAGCAACGGGCCGGACCTTCGGGTCGTCCTCAGCGACGCGGCAGTCGTGGAGGGGAAGGCGGGCTGGCACGTCTTCGACGACGGGCGTCACGTCACGCTTGCCAAACTCAAGGGGAACAAGGGCGACCAGAATTACGCGCTGCCTGCTGACGTCGACTGGTCCCAATACACCAGCCTCAGCATCTGGTGCGACCGCTTCGATGTTTCCTTCGGCGCCGCCGCCCTCACTCGCGTTTGACGAGGGAGCCCTCGCCTTCCCTCTGCTGCCGCATTCCGTCGGCGTGCCAGCCCTGGCGGGCAGTCGGCGTCCAACGGGTGACGGGCTGGGCGGTCGGCTCTGCGAGCGGCTGCTCACCGGATCGTTCTCAGGAACGCGCGGGTCCGCTCGTGCTCCGGGTCGTCGAGCAGCCGCTCCGGGGCATCGGACTCCAGCACGCGGCCCTCGTCGAACATGAGGATCCGGTGCGAGATGTCGCGGGCGAAGCCCATCTCGTGGGTGACGCAGAGCATCGTGATGTCGGTGCCGGCGGCGACGTCCCGCAGGACGTCCAGGACCTCCGCCACCAGCTCGGGGTCGAGCGCGGAGGTCACCTCGTCCAGGAGGAGCAGCTCGGGGCGCATCGCCAGGGCC
This sequence comes from Streptomyces omiyaensis, assembly GCF_014650895.1. Lineage (GTDB taxonomy): Bacteria > Actinomycetota > Actinomycetes > Streptomycetales > Streptomycetaceae > Streptomyces > Streptomyces omiyaensis. The sequence goes on along the minus strand of NZ_BMVV01000031.1, from coordinate 2,937 downwards.
CGGGCGATGGCGACGCGCTGCTGCTGGCCGCCGGAGAGACGGGTGGGGTGGGCGTCCTCCTTGTCCGCGAGGCCGACGAGCCCGAGGAGGTCCCGGGCCCGGGCGGCGGCCTCGTCGGCGTCGAGGCTCAGGACGTGCCGGGGGGCCTCCGTGACGTTGGCGAGGACGCTCAGGTGCGGGAAGAGGTTGAACTGCTGGAACACCATCCCGACGCGCCGGCGGCGCGGGGCCAGGTAGCGCTCGTCCGCGGGGACGAGCTTGCCGCCCGCGCGGCCCGACGGCATGTGGGAGTACGGCTCCCCGTCCAGGTGGACGACGCCGTCCGTCACCCGCTCCAGCGTCATCAGCAGCCGCAGGATGGTCGTCTTCCCGGAGCCGCTCGGGCCGATCAGGGTCACCCGCTCGCCCGGCGCGACCGTCAGGTCGAGCCCGTCGAGCACGGTCTGTTCCCCGAACCGTTTCGTCACCCGGTCGAACCGGACCTTCTCCGGTCCGTGGTCGGTCTCAGTGGGCAAGGCGGGCCTCCAGTCGGCGGACGAGCAGGGACGTCGGCCAGCTCGCGATCAGGAAGACGGCGGCGGCCAGGGTGAAGCTCTCCAGGTAGGCGAAGTGGGTGCTGCCGAAGGCGTTCGCCTCGTGGACCATCTCGTTCACCGTGATGACCGAGAGGAACGGCGTCTCCTTGAACATGGAGACCGCGTAGTTGCCGAGTGCCGGAAGCACCTTCCGCACGGCCTGCGGCAGCACCACGGCCCGCCACACGCGCCGCCGCGGCAGGGACAGCGCGATGCAGGCCTCCCACTGCCCCTTCGGCACGGCGTCGATGCCGGCGCGGTACACCTCGGAGAGGTACGTGGCGTAGTGCAGGCCCAGGACCAGCACCCCGAGCGTCAGCGGGTCGAGGCCCGGCACCAGCACCCAGGCGGCGAACAGCTGCACCATCACCGGCGTCGAGCGCACGAACGAGGCCAGCGCGCCCACCGGCAGGGCGATCCACCGGACGCCGGAGCGCTGGACCAGGGCGACGCCGAGCCCGGCGACCACCGCGACCGCGAAGCCGAGGACTGTCGCCAGCAGCGTGACGCCGAAGCCGGACAGCACGACGGGCAGCGCGGCCCGCGCCGCGTCCATGTCCCACATCAGGCATTCCTGCCTTCCTGGCCCAGCCGTTCCTTCGCCGTTCGCTCCAGCGCGTCCATGCCCGCCCCGAGGAGAGCTGCCACACCGAAGTAGAGGAGCAGGAGCAAGAGATAGGCCGAGGCGGTAGCGCCAGTCTGGGAGCGGAGCTGGTCGATCGCGAAGGTGAGATCGGCGATGGTGACCAGGGACAGCAGCGGCGTTGCCTTGAGCAGCTGGATCAGCAGGTTCTTGAACGGCGGGACCATCAGGACGTACGCCTGCGGCAGCACGACCCTGCGCAGGCGCAGCCCCGGCCCCATGCCCAGCGCGATCGCCGCCTCCGTCTGGGCCGCGGGCACGGCCGCGATCGAGCCGCGCACCACCTCCGCGCCGTACGCCCCGTAGTTGAGGCCGAAGGCGAGCACCCCGCAGGCCATCGGCTCCAGCCGGAAGCCGAGCATCGGCAGCGCGAAGAAGAGCCAGAACAGCTGGACGTACAGCGAGGTGCCGCGCAGGAACTCCACGGTGACGCGGGCCGCGCCGCGCACCACGACGGCGCGGGAGCGGGAGGCCAGGCCCAGGGCGAAGGCGACGAGCAGCGCGAGGGCCGCGCCGAGCGCCGTCGCCTCCAGGGTCACCAGGAGCCCCCGGCCGATGCCCGGCAGCGCCCGGCCCAGCTCGGAGAGGAACACGTCCGTGCCGGATCCGGTCATCCCGCGCACAGCTCCGCGGTGCGCAGGGTGCGCGGTGGCACCTCGCGCTCGGTGAAGCCGTACTTCCCGATCAGCCCCACGTACCGCCCGGGGTCACCGGTGATCCGCGCGAGCTCCTCGTCGAAGGCCTCCCGCAGCGAGACGGCGCCGGTGCGGAAGACGGCGCCGCCGGGGCTATACCGCTTCACGCCGTCGATCACCGGCACGAACGGCTCCAGGACCTCCACGGCGGCGCTCCCGTTGGCGCGGGCGAGCCAGCGCAGCGAGATCCCGGTGAGCGCGAAGGCGTCGATCCGGCCGGCGAGCAGCGCGTCGAGTCCGTCCTGCTGCTTGCCGACGGACACCACGGCCCCGTCCCGGACGCCCGCGGCCTTCGCGTAGCCGCCCTCGACGGCGGCGGTCAGGACGCCGACCCGGACGCCCTTCGCCGCGCAGGACGCCAGGTCGCTCAGGCCCTCCGGGTTGCCCTCGCGGACCATGAGCGCGGTGGGGGAGACGAACTCCGGCTCGGAGAAGGCGACCTTGGCGCAGCGCTCGGGTGTGATGGCCATGCCGGCGCTCACCACGTCGAACCGTCCGGCGAGCAGCCCGGGGATGAGGGCGCCGAACTCGGCGAGGTGGGGCCGGAGTTCGGGAATGCCGAGGGCGGTGAAGATCTCCCGGTGGAGGGTGGGCGCCTCCCCGGCGAGCTCGCCGCCGTCCTGGAAGCCGTACGGGGCTTCGCCGGCGAAGCCCACCCGGACGTGACCCTGCTTCCGCAGCCTCGCCAGCAGGTCCGCGTCACCGCGTGTGCCACCACTGTCGATTTCGGTACGGGTACAGGCGCCGAGGAGGGCCGGGGCGGCGACTAGGGTTCCTATGCCCAGTGAGCGGGTGAGGAATCGGCGGCGGTCGAGTGAGGGGAGCCCGTTCATGAGGCCCTTTCCGTATCGGAGGTTCACCGGGAGCAGCCGATGGGGGTGGTGTCCCGGGCGGCGATGTAGGAGGGGCGGCGGACGGGGGCGGCGAAGGGCAGCTCCGGGGCGTTCTCCACGCTGTTGAAGACGAGGAAGACGTTGCTGCGGGGGAAGGGGGTGATGTTGTCGCCGGAGCCGTGCAGGGCGTT
>NZ_BMVV01000030.1 GCF_014650895.1 Streptomyces omiyaensis | reverse complement strand
CCCCGACGCCGTCGCCGCCTCAGCCCTCCGACAGCAGCTTCTCGTGCACCTGCGCCCGCAGCCGCCGCAGCTCGGGGAAGGGCATCGTCACCCGGGACGCCAGATGGTCGACGCCCGAACTCCCGCCGGTGCCGCCGCGGTTGCCCACCATCTTCGAGACCAGCGCCAGGTGCGTCATCTTCCAGCGCCAGTAGCCGTTGGCCACGTCGAGCAGACTGTCCGCGATCCGGTTGAGCACCCCCGCGCCCGGCCCCTGCGCGCACACCTCCGCGACGGTGACGCCCCGGTGCTCCGCCAGCCGCTCGAAGGCCCCGTACAGCCGGCCCTCCTGCCGGTCGCCGCCGAGCAGCCGCGCCAGCAGCCGGAACTGCGCCGACTGCGCCCCGCTCGCCCCGTCCAGGTACGGACGGAACTCGGCGAAGTGCCGCAGCGGCAGCTTCTCCAGCGCCACCACCTGCCCGTGCAGCACCCGCAGCAGCTCGACCGTGCGGTCGAGGAACTCCAGGGCCAGCTCGTCGTCCTCCGGACCGTACGGCGGCACCATCGCCTCCGCCGCCGCGTCCAGATCGATCGTGACCTGCTTCAGCCACAGCTCGCAGGCCTGGTGGGTGACGATGAAGAAGTGCTCCGCCTGGATCACCGACCGGCTCGCCGAGTCCGGGGTGCGGGTCTCCTGGAGGCCCAGCAGGGCGTCGACGTTCAGGTAGTCCGCGTAGGTGAGGGCCGCCGTCACCGGACGGCCCCGCCGCACTCCCGGGCGAAGTCGAGCAGCTCGGCCACCCCGTCCCGCAGCGTCCCCGGATCCCCGCACACGGCGATCCGGATCAGATGGCGCGACCAGGGCGCCGGCTCCGCCGACAGCACCCGCCCCCTGGCGTCGAGCCGAGGCAGCAGCGCGAAGCCGCTGCCCGGGACCACCGCCACGTTCCGCGTCCGCAGCAGCCGGGCGGAGAACTCCTCGGCGGTCAGGCCGGTCGGCGCCACGTCGAGCACCGCGTACCAGCCGCCGGCCGGCAGCTCGGCCATCAGCCCGGCGTCCCGCACCGCGGGCAGCGCCGCGTCACGGTTGGCGAGCACCATCGCCCGGTTCTCCTTCACCACGTGCCCGAGGCGCAGCGCCTCCAGCCCCGCGTACTGCACGGGCGTCGCCATCGCGATGAGGTTGGCCTCCTGCACGATCCGCACCGCCCGCGCCGTCCGCTCGTCGGCCGTGGCGAGGTAGCCGAGCCGGTAGCCGGTCATCGCCAGGCTCTTCGAGAAGGTCTGCACCGTGTGCACGATCCGCTCGGAGACCGGCACGTCCCGCTCCAGCGACGCCGTCGACACGTGCGCCCCGTCGAAGACGAAGTGCTCGTACGCCTCGTCGCTGATGATCTGCCAGCCCTCCCGCCGCGCCGTGCCGAGGAGGGCGGAGAGCCGCTCCGCGTCCAGCACGGCGCCGGTCGGGTTGGACGGCGAGTTCAGCAGCAGCACCCGGGTGTTCGGGGTCGCCGCGGCCAGCACCGCCTCGGGGTCCGGCCGGTAGTCGGCGCCCAGCGGGTAGAACACCGGGCGCAGCCCGGCCAGCAGCGCCTGCTGGAGGTGGATGGGCCAGTGCAGCTCCGGCAGCAGGATCTCCGCGCCGGGCTCGGCGACGGCCTGCATCAGCGCGGCCAGCCCCTGGCAGGAGCCGGGGGTCACGAAGACCCGCGACGCGTCGGTGTCCACGCCGTTCTCGGTGGCGAGCTTCTCCACCAGCCGCTCGCGCAGCTCCACCAGGCCCTCGACGTCGGTGTACGTCGTCCGTCCCTCCTCCGCGGCCCTCGCCAGCGCCCGCGCGACCTCGGGCGGCGGGGTGAAGTACGGCTCCCCGACGTGGAGCTTGGTGACCGGCCGGCCGGTCGCGCGTTCGCGCTCGTCCGCCTCGCGGAAGACGCGGTGCAGCTCCGACGAGGGGATCGTCGCCGCGACCGCGGCACCGTCGGACAGCGGCGTGGAAGGGCTGGGCAGGGGCATCAGGACTCCGTTTCGATCGTGGCGGCGGCGCGCGGGACGGATCAGGAGGTGCGGCCGCCGTCGACGGGGATCAGGGCTCCGGTGATCCAGCCGGAGAAGTGCGGGTCGAGCAGGCCGCACACCCACCCGGCGACCTCGCCGGGCCGGCCGAAGCGGCCCATCGGGGTCGCCGCGAGCAGCCCCGCCAGGAGCGCGTCGGTGCCCGCGGCGTCCAGGCCCATGTCGTCCCACATCGGGGTCGACACCGGGCCCGGCAGGACCGCGTTGACCCGGACCTCCGGGGCGAGTTCCCGGGCCAGCGAGCGGGTGAGGCTGTTCAGCGCGGCCTTCCCGGCGCCGTAGAACGACCGCCCCGGCATGGCGAGCACCCCGCCGACGGACGACACGTTCACCACCGCGCCGCGCTCCTCGCGCAGGTGCGGCAGGGCCGCGCGGATCAGCGCGGCGGGGGCGCGGACGTTCACCGCGAGCAGCTGCTCGAAGTCGTCGTCGGACGCCTCCTCCAGCGGGGCGAAGCGGGCCAGGCCGGCGTTGTTGACCAGGCCGTGGACCGTGCCGAAGCGGGCGGTCGCGGCGGCGACGACCTCCTCGGCCGCCCCCGGCCGGGTGATGTCGGCGGCGACCACCTCGACGCGCCCGCCGCCGGGACCGGCGGCCAGCCCGCGCAGCGCGTCCTCGCGCCGCCCGACGGCCACCACCCGCGCGCCGCGCTCCAGGAGCAGCTCGGCGACCGCGCGTCCCATGCCCGTGCCGGCGCCGGTGACGATCACCGCGCGTCCGGCCAGCCCGTCTCCGTGCTCTGCCACCGTGCACCCTCCTGTCCCGTCCGGCCCGGACGGACTGTCCCGCCCGGCGCCCGGACGGACCCGGTCGAGCCGGTACGAGACCCGGCGCGGCGAGCGGCCGCGAGCGCGGACTCCGTCCCGCCGGACCCTCGGTGTCCCGGCCAATCTGTCGCCTGTCCTCCCGATCGGCACCCCGTTCCGACAGAACTGCGCCAGATGCGCCCGGGCCCGTCGCCGCCGTTGTGACGATGCGGTCACCGGCACGGCTCGCCGCTCTGCCGCGTCCCCGGTCCCCGCACGGAAGGTTTCGCCGATGAGCCCGACCACGGCCGGCACCACCGCCTTCGACCTCACCGACCCGACGACGTTCGTCCGCCACGACCCGCTCGCCTTCTGGGCCCGGATGCGCGACCACGACCCCGTCCACTGGCACGAGGGGAGGGACGGCCGGCCCGGCTTCTGGGTGGTCTCGCGGTACGCCGACGTCCTCGCCGCCTACACCGACGCCGCACGCCTCGGCTCGGCCCGCGGCACCGTCCTCGACGTCCTGCTCCACGGCGACGACTCGGCCGGCGGCCGGATGCTCGCCGTCACCGACCGGCCCCGCCACCGGGACCTGCGCACCGTCATGCTCCGCGCCTTCTCGCCCCGGGTGCTCGGCGCCGTCGTCGAGCGGGTCGAGCGGCGCGCCGCCGAGCTCGTCCGGGACGTCACCGGCGCGGGCTCCTTCGACTTCGCCGCCGAGGTCGCCGAGCACATCCCCCTGGGCACCATCTGCGACCTGCTGTCGATCCCCGCCGCGGACCGGCCGGACCTGCTGCGCTGGAACAAGAGCGCCCTGTCCTCCGACGACGCCGAGGCCGACCCGTACGCCGCCCTGGAGGCCCGCAACGAGATCCTGCTGTACTTCGTGGACCTGGTCGAACGGCGCCGGGCCGCCCCCGGCGACGACGTCGTCAGCATGATCGCCGCGGCCGAGGTCGACGGCGCCCCGCTCTCCGTCGAGGACGTCGCCCTCAACTGCTACAGCCTGATCCTCGGCGGCGACGAGTCCTCGCGGGTGTCGGCGATCTGCGCCGTCAAGGCCTTCGCGGACTTCCCCGACCAGTGGCGGGCCGTCCGCGACGGCGAGGTCTCCCTCGACACCGCCGTCGAGGAGGTGCTCCGCTGGGCCACCCCCGCCATGCACTTCGCCCGCACCGCCACCACCGACCTGGAGATCGGCGGCCGGCGGATCCGGGCCGGGTCCGTCGTCACCCTGTGGAACACCTCCGCCAACTTCGACGAGCGGCAGTTCGACCGGCCCGAACGCTTCGACCCCGCCCGCACCCCCAACAAGCACGTGTCCTTCGGCCACGGCCCCCACTTCTGCCTCGGCGCCCACCTCGGCCGCGCCGAACTCCGCGCCCTGCTCACCGCCCTGGCCGGCACCGTCTCCGGCATCGAGGCCACCGGCACCCCCCGGCGCGTCTACTCCACCTTCCTCAACGGGCACAGCACGATGCCCGTCGCCTTCACCGCCCGCTGACGGGCCCGGCGGGACGCGCCGGACCCGTCCCGCCGGTCACACCGAGGCGCGCAGCGCCACCTTGTCGACCTTGCCGACGGGGGTCCGGGGGAACTCCCCGACCGCCACCACCCGGTCCGGGATCTTGTACGTGGCGAGCCCCCGCTCCCGCAGGTACGCCTTCACCGCCGGCCCGCCCACCGGCTCGTCCCGGAAGACCACGAAGGCGACGCACCGCTCGCCCAGCACCGGATCCTCCACCCCGACCACCGCCGCGTCCCGGACCGCGGCGTGGGTGAGCAGGTGCTCCTCCACCTCCTCGGCGGGCACCTTCTCCCCGGCCCGGTTGACGATGTCCTTGATCCGTCCCACCACCACGAGGTTGCCGTCCGGCCGCCGCCGCACCAGGTCCCCGGTGCGGAAGTGCCCGCCGGGGGTGAAGGCGTTCCGGTTCTGCTCCTCGGCCCGGTAGTAGCCGCGGATCGTGTACGGGCCCCGCACCGCCAGCTCGCCCTCCTCGCCGTCCGGCACCGGCCGCCCCTCCGCGTCCAGGACGAGGACCTCGTCGTGCGCGGCCAGCGGCCGCCCCTCGGTGTGGACGGCGACCTCCTCCGGGTCGTCCAGGCGCGTGTACGTCAGCAGCCCCTCGCCGACGCCGAACCACTGCGACAGCGCCGCGCCCATCCCCGGACCCACGTCCGCGGCCCGCCCGCTGTCGAACTTCGAACTCCCCACCTGCAGCAGCAGACCGGGGAAGCGCGCCCCCGACCTGCGGGCCGCGTCGATCCACAGCCGCACCACCGGCGGCACCAGCGTCGTCAGCGTCACCCCCTCCCGCTCGATCAGCGCGAACACCTCGTCGGGGCGGACGCTGGAGGTGAGCACCGCGGTGCCGCCGACCAGCAGCGCGCCCAGCACGCCGGGGCAGCCGAGCGCCGAGTTGTGGCCGACCGGATTGACCGCCAGGTAGACGCCGTCGCCGTCGAAGCGCAGCGCCTCGGCGGTCGCCCGCATGTTGTACGCGTAGTCGTCGTGGGTCCGCGGGATGAGCTTGGGCAGCCCCGTCGTCCCGCCCGACAGCAGGAAGAGCGCGGGCTCCGACGGATCGACCGCCGGCATCGTCCGCCCCGGCGCGCGCAGCTCCGCCAGCGCCGTGAACTCCTCCGCCTCGCCCGCCACGAAGACGTGCTTCAGCGACGGCACCCCGGACAGCACCTCGCGGGCCAGGACCCGGTGGTCGAAGCCCTTCACCTCGTCGGCGACGACCAGCGCGACCGCCCCCGAGTGCCCGCACAGATGGGTGAGTTCGACCCGGCGGTGCCCCGGCAGCGCCATCACCGGGATCGCCCCGATCCGCAGCAGCGCGAAGACCACCGTGACGAACTCCGGCTCGTTCGGCAGCTGGACGACGACCCGGTCCAGCGGCCCGATGCCCCGGTCCAGCAGGCCGCCCGCCAGCGCCGCCGCCTCCTCGGCCAGCTCGGCGTAGGTCGTCCGCCGCTCCCCGCACACGAGCGCGGTCCTCCCGGCGTACCGCGCGCACGCCTCGTCGAGGAGCTCGCCCAGCGGCCGCCCCTCCCAGTACCCCTCGCGACGGTAGAGCGCTGCCAGTTCCTCGGGCCAGGGCACACAACCTTCGAGCATCGCTTCCCTCCAACGGGGCCGACGGGCCGGACCGCACGGCGCTCCCGCGCGGTCGCCCCAGCGTGGCCGAGGCCCCCCGGGCACGAGGGAACGGCGACAGGGACACGACAGGAGCGAAGCCTCCCGGGCACCCCTCCGAAGCCTCCCGGCCCCTCTTCCGCCGCCTCCCCTCCGAAGCCTCCCGGCCCCTCTTCCGCCGCCTCCCCTCCGAAGCCTCCCGGCCCCCCTTCCGCCGCCTCCCCTCCGCACCCCCTGTCGCACTCCTTTCGCGCCACCCCGCCGGCGCGGGCCGAGCGGCTAGCTTCGGTGGCCGGCCCAGCGCCCTCGTACCGCAGTACCGAGAGGACGGAGTCCGCACGTGCCGACCGTTCCGGAGTTGTTCGAGTCCGTCGTGGCCCGCGCGGGGGACAGCCCCGCGGTGCTCCACGGCGACCGCGTGGTGACCTACGCCGAGCTCAACGCCCGCGCCAACCGCCTCGCGCGGACCCTGGTCGCCCGCGGCGTCGGCCCGGACACCCCCGTGGCGGTCGCGCTGCCCAAGGGCGACGAGCTGACGGTCGTGCTCCTCGCCGTCCTCAAGGCCGGCGGCGCCTACCTCCCGCTCGACCCGCAGTACCCCGCCCGGCGCCTCGCCCACATGGTCGCCGACGCCCGGCCCGTCCTGCTGGTCCGCCCGGCGGCCCTCCGCCCCGACCTCGGCGCCCCGGTGCCCGAACTCGTCGTCGACGACCCCGGCACCGCACGGGAGACGGCCGCGCGGCCCGCCCACGACCTGACCGACCGGTGCCGCAACGCCCCCCTCACCCCGCGGCACCTGATGTACGTCATCTACACCTCGGGCTCGACGGGCACGCCCAAGGGCGTCGCCGTCACCCACGCGGGCGCCGCCGACCTGGTGGCCGCCCAGGCGGCGACCCTCGCCCCGGGACCCGGCGACCGCGTCCTGCAATGGGCCTCCATCAGCTTCGACGCCGCCTTCTGGGACTGGTCGGCGGCCCTCCTCTCCGGGGCCGCCCTCGTCATGGCCCCGGCCGAGGAGCTGCTGCCCGGCCCGCCGCTCCACGCCACCCTGCGCCGCCACGCCGTCACCCACGCCACCCTCCCGCCGGTCGCGCTCAGCGTCACCGACCCCGAGGGCGTGCTCCCCGGCGGCACGGTCATGTCCACGGGGGACGCCTGCACCGGCGCCCTCGTCGCCCGGTGGGCCCCCGGACGCCGCTTCTTCAACGGCTACGGACCGACCGAGACCACCGTCGGCTCCACCATCGCCGGCCCCGTCGCCCCCGGCGAGGCGATCACCATCGGCACGCCGTGGTCCGGCAACCGCGTCCTCGTCCTCGACGAACGCCTCCGCCCGGTCCCCGACGGCGTCGACGGCGAGCTGTACCTCGCCGGGAACGGCGTCGCCCGCGGCTACCTCGACCGCCCCGGCCTCACCGCCGGCCGCTTCCTGCCCGACCCCGCCGGCCCGCCCGGCAGCCGCATGTACCGCTCCGGCGACCGGGGCCACCGCCGCGCCGACGGACAGCTGGTCTTCTCCAGCCGGGGCGACGACCAGGTGAAGATCCGCGGCTTCCGCGTCGAGCTCGGCGAGGTCGAGGCCCGGCTGGCCGCCCACCCGGCGGTGGACGTGGCCGCGGTGACCGTCGTCGGCGACCTCGCGGGTGCCCGCCTCGCCGCCTGGGTCAGCACCGTCGACGGCGCCGGCGTCACCGGGCCCGCGCTGCGCGCCCACGCGGCGGAGGCCCTGCCCGACCACATGGTCCCCTCCTCGGTCCACCTCCTCCCGAGCCTCCCGGTCACCGCCAACGGCAAGATCGACCGGGCCGCGCTGCGCCGGCTCGCCGAGGAGGCCGAGCGCGCGGCGGGGGAGCGGCGGGCGGAGGACGGCCCCGCCGGGGAACCGGCCGCCGGACCCGTCACCGACCCCGTCGAGCGGACCGTGTGCCGGCTGGTCGGCGAGATCCTCGGCGTGCCGGACGTCCGCCCGGACGACAACTTCTTCAAGCTCGGCGGCCATTCGGTCCTGGCGACCCGGCTCGCCGGCCGGCTCCGCGACGCGCTGGGCGCCGCCGTCCCGATGCGGGCGGTCTTCGAGTCCGCCACCCTCGCCGACCTCGCCGCCGCGGTGCGCCCCGGCCGCGCCTCCGGCTGACCCACCGCCCCCTCCCTTCGCCGCCCCTCACCCTGTCTCCCCCCCCGCCCCCCACCACCCCGTTTCCCTCCTCCGTCGAAGGAGCGACCGTGTACGACCCGGCCCGCGGCTTCCCCCAGGTGGTCGTCGAACTCGCCTACGCCGACCCCGACCGCGCCGTCGACTGGCTCGTCCGCGCCTTCGGCTTCCGCCTGCTCCTGCGGCAGCCCGCGGCGGGCGGCATCCACCACGCCGACCTCGACACCGGCGGCGGCGTCGTCATGGTCCGCCGCACCGGCGAGCGCCACACCGCCGCCTGCTCCGCCGACCACACCTGCAAGCAGGTCATCGTCTGGGTGCCCGACGTCGACGCGCACCGCGCGCACGCCGAGGCCGCCGGCGCCGAGATCGTCCAGCCCCCGACCGACAAGCCGTGGGGACTGCGCCAGTACCTGGTCCGCGACCTCGAAGGCCACCTGTGGGAGTTCACCCGCCATCTGCGGGACGTCCCGCCGGGGGAGTGGGGAGCGGTGGCCACCGCCTGACCCCGGCACGGCACCCGATCCCGAGCTGGAGGAACCACCGTGACCCCCGACCCCGCCCTGGCACCCCGCCGGAGGCCCGCCGCCCGTCACCCGCAGCCCCCGCCCGGCCCCGGCCTCCCGCGCCCCGCCGCACCGGCCCCGCCGCCCCCGTCACCCGCCACCCTCGACGGCGGGTTCGCCCGCGCGGCCCTGCGCCGGCCGGACGCCGTCGCCGTCCAGGACGCCGGCGGCGCGCTCACCTACGCCCGGGCCGACCAGTGGGCCGCGCGCCTCGCGTCGATGCTGATGCACCGGGGCGTCCAGCTCGGCGACCCGGTGATCGTCCACTGCGACGACCACCGGCAGGCCCTGGTGGCCCAGCTCGCCGTCCTGAAGGCCGGCGGCGTCTGCGTGCCCGCCGCCCACGGCCTCGGCCCGCGCGAGCTGCGCGCCGTCGGGACCCTCAGCGGCGCCACCACCGTCCTGTGCAGCAGCTCCACCCGGGCGGCGTGGGGGCGGGCGCACACCGCCCTCGCCCTGGACGACCCGGAGACCTGGCGCCGGATCACCGCCCACCGCCTGGAGCCCTCGCTCCCCCTCTCGCACCCCGCCGAGGCGGCCTACCTGCTGCGCGCGCACGGCGGGCCCGGCGCCCCCGCCGGGCACCTCGTCGACCACCGCGCCTGGCGCCTCGCCGTCGCGGAGCGGATCCGCACCTCCGGCCCGGCCCCCCGCCGGGTCCACGTGACGGGCCCCCCGTCAGGGCCGGCCGCGCTCTCCGCGATGTGGTGGGCGTTCGCCGCCGGCGCCTCGCTGCGGGCCGTGCCGCCCTCCGGCACCCCGGCCGGCGGCGACGGCACGCCGTGCGCCGCCGTCCTCACGCCCGAGGAGTACGCCACCCTCCTCGACGCGCTCCCGGTACGGCCCCGGCTCGTCCAGCTCGTCGGCGGTCCCGTCCCCGCCGACCTGGTCCGGCGCCACTTCGACGTCCTGCCGCACGCCCGGCTCCGCGCCGACTTCGCCCCCACCGACGGCGTCCTCCCCTGGACCTCCCGCGAGCTCACCGCCCCCGGGACCGCCCCGCACACCCTCGGCTCACCGGTCTCCGAGGTCCAGGTCCGGGTGGTGGACGACCGGGGCGTGCCGCTCGCCACCGGCCGCCCCGGGGAACTGTGCGCCACCGGGCCCGCGCTCCCCTTCAGCACCGTCCACGGCCCCGGCCACCCGGCCCCGGCGGACCACGACACCCCCCTCCTCCGCTCCGGCGTCGCCGCCCGCCGCCTCCCCGACGGCACCCTGGAACTGGCGGAACCTGCGGAACCGGTGGCCTCCCTGCCCGCCTGACACCGCCCCACCGGACCCGGCCGCCCGGCCCGGCCGGTCACCGCGGAGGCACGCCGCCGGGCGCGGGGCCGCCGCCCCGGGGCGGTACCGCCCCGCGCGGACACCGACCCCCGGAGCAGCACCGGACGCACGGGCTCCCGGAGCGGTACCGGGTGTGCACGGGCTCCTGGAGCGGTACCGGGTGTGCACGGGCTCCCGGAGCGGCTCCGGCCGCGCCGCTCCCCGAAGCCGCAGCAGGTCCGCCGGCCCCGGAGCCGCACCCCCCGGCCGCACCACCGCCCGGCACCAGCGGTCAGACTCTCCCCGTGACCACCAGCGCTCCCCTCGCCCCGCCCGTGCCCGCCGACGGGCCCGTCCCCGGCACCGGTCACGCCCCCTCCCACCACGGGGAACTCCTCCAGGGCGTCTTCCTCGACGCCGGCGGCCGGCCGTGCGCCGGGCTCGTCACGCTGCCCCTGGCCGGCCCCGGCACCCGCGCCGACTTCACCCCCCGCCCCGGCACCCCGCCGGACGCCGTCACCGTCCTGCCCGGCGACCGGAGCAAGGCCGCCCGCGCCGCCCGGCTCGCCGTCGCCGTCTGCGCCGGCCGCACCGGCCGCCCCGCCCGCGGCGGCACCCTGCGCCTCACCGGCACCGTCCCGCTCGGCCTCGGCATGGGCAGCTCCACCAGCGACGTCCTGGCCGCCGTCCGCGCCGTCGCCGACGCGTACGGGCTCCGCCTCGACCCCGGCACCACCGCCCGCCTCGCCGTCCGCGCCGAACGGGCCAGCGACCCCCTCATGCTCGACGCCCGCCCCGTCCTCTTCGCCCAGCGCGAGGGCCGCGTCCTCGAAGTCCTCGGCCCCGCCCTGCCGCCGCTCCTCGTCGTCGGCTGCCTCCTCGGCGACGGCGCCCCCGTCGACACCCTCGCCCTCCCGGCCCCCACGCCCACCGAGGCCGAACTCCGCGCCTACGCCGACCTGCGCGACCGGCTCCGCCGCGCCCTCGCCGAGGGCGACGCGGCGCTCCTCGGCCGGGTCGCCACCGCCAGCGCCCGCCGCGCCCAACGGCTGCTCGGGCAAAGGGAGTTCGAGCCGCTCGTCGCGCTCGCCCGCCGCACCGGCGCCGTCGGCGTCCAGATCTCCCACAGCGGCTCCGTCGCCGGCGTGCTGCACGATCCGGCCGTCCCCGGCGCCGCGGCCCGCGCCGACGCCACCCGCCGCGCCCTCGACGCCCACCGCATCCCGTACACCCGCACCTTCACCGCCGGCCCGCCGACTCCCGCCGCACTCCAGGGGATTCACGCCGCGAGACGGCCCTGGACAGAAAAAGCGTGCTCTCTGCACTGAATCGCATGCCTCCCGCCGCCGCGGTCTCCCCTCCCGCCACGCCTCCCGCCGCCCCCGCGCCCCCGCCGGCCGCGCGGCCGGCGAACGTCGCCCCGTCTCCCGTGCGCGAGATCCCGGCGCTCACCGCGCGCCCCGAGGTCATCCTGCTCGTCACCACCGGCTCCCAGCAGGCCCTCACCCTCCTCGCCACGGCGCTCCTCGAACCCGGCGACGTCGTCCTCGTCGAGGACCCCTGCTCCCTCGCGGCCCTCCAGGCCTTCGGCTTCGCCGGGGCCCGGGCCGTCCCCGTCCCCACCGACGACGACGGGATCCTCCCCGAGGCGCTCGACGAGATCGCCGCCCGCGAGAGGCCCACGCTGCTCTACGTCGTCCCGACCTTCCAGAACCCCACCGGCCGGACCCTCCCCGCCGCGCGCCGCGCCGCCGTCGCCGAGGCCGCCGCCCGGCACGGCTTCTGGATCGCCGAGGACGACCCGTACGGCGAACTCCGCTTCGAGGGCGAGCCCGTGCCGAACATCGCCGGCCTGCCCGCCGCCCTCCCCGAGGGCAGCCGCTGGAACCGGCCCGAGGGCGGCATGTTCGTCTGGGCCACCCTCCCCGGGGGCCGGGACGCCGGCGCCCTCCTCGCCACCGCCATCGGCCACGACGTGGCCTACGTCCCCGGCGCCCCGTTCTACGCCGGCACCCCCGACCCGGCCTCCCTCCGCCTCTCCTTCACCACCCACGCGCCCGACGAGATCGCCGAGGGCCTGCGCCGCCTGGCCGAGGCCTTCGCGTGAGCGCCCGGCGTCCGCCCCCGCCGTTCACCCGTGTCGTTGTTGGGCCGAACGGGTGAGGAGCGGGAGGATGGGGCCATGAGTAGGTACGAGAGGTACGACGTCACCGACGAGCAGTGGGAGGGGCTGGCCCAGGTCCTTCCGCTGCGCGGCCGTGACGAATGGCCGTCCAGGGTCGACCACCGCACGATGCCCGAGCAGTACGAATCCGCCGAACAGCGCCGCATGGTCGTGCTGCGGGTCCAGGTCTTCGCCGACGCCCGCGAGGTCGCCGAGTACCTCATCGCCCGGATCCCGGTCCTGCTCGACCTCACCGGCGCCGACCCGGAAGTCGCCAAGCGCGTCCTCGACTTCAGCAGCGGCGTCGTCTTCGGCCTCGGCAGCGGCATGCACCGCGTCGACCGGAACGTCTTCCTGCTGGCCCCGCCCGGGACCGAGGTCGAGGGCACCGGCGACGGCCCGGCCGGCGACGAGGACGACGAGCCCGTCGGCGCCCCCCGCGCGGGCGTCCCCCGATCGTAGGAAGGTCATCTCGGCGTAACGGTTCGTCAGTGCCGGCCCTGCGTACGGTCCGATCATGGACCTCACCGGCGGCCCCACCCTCGCCCGCACCCCCGGCCCCCGCACCCCCGACACCGTCCCCCACCCGCGCCCGACGCCCCGGGAACCGGGCGCGAACGGCCCCGCCCCCACCACCCCGAGGCGGACCCCGCCCCCACCGGCCCCCGCGTCCGGCACGACCGCGCCGCCCCCCGGCCCCGGCACGGACCCGGCGGCCTCCGGAACCGGCACGGACTCGACGTCCCCCGGGTCCGGCACGGACCCGGCGGGCGCCGGTCCGGGCACGGACTCGAGGGACCTGGGGGCCGGCACGGAGCCGGCGTCCCCCGGGTCCGGTGCGGTCCCGGCGGGCGCCGGTCCGGGCACGGACTTGACGGACCTGGGGGCCGGCACGGAGCCGACGTCCGCCGGGTCCGGTGCGGTCCCGGCGGACGCCGGCCCCGGCGCGGTCCCGGCCGCCTCCGGGGCGAGTTCGTCCCTGGCGGACCCCGGTCCCGGCGCGGCTTCGGCGGACCACGGGTCCGGCGCGGTTCCGGTCGGCTCCGGGTCCGGTGCGGTTCCGGCCGGTCCCGTCTCCGGCGGGGCCCTGGCCGCCCCCGGGTCCGGTACCGCCCTGACCGGCGTGGGGTCCGGCACGGTCCCGGCCGAGTCCCGCCCCGGTCCGGGGGCGGCGGGGCCCGGGTCCCGCGCGGTCCCGGCGGGCTCCGCGTCCGGCGGCAGGGTCCGTGCCCGCGTCGGCGCCCAGGCCGGCGCCCGCAGGAGCGGGGCGGACGTCCGGGGCGCGGCGGGTCCGCAGGACGCGGCAGGGGCGCGGGGTACGACGGGCGCACGGGGTGCGGCAGATGTACGGGGCTCGGCGGACGCGCGGGGCGGGGCCGCGGGCGGGGCCGAGCCGCCGGCCGTCCCGAGGCCCGTCGTCACCGAACTGCGGCTCTCCGCCTACGCGGGACGCCGCCGCGCTACGTACCCCCTCGGTCCCGTCACCCTCTTCGCCGGCCCCAGCGGCAGCGGCAAGTCCACCGTCCTCGGCGCCTACGAGGCGCTCGCCCGGCTCGGCGCGGGCGACCCGCTCGGGGAGGTCTTCCCCGACCCGGTCCGGCTCGTCCCCGACGACGCCCGCCCCGACGCCCAGGGACGCCGCGGCTTCCGCATCGGCTGCACCGTCGACGGCCCCGTCGGCCCCGTCCGCCTCGACCTCGCCGTCCAGGCCGACCCCGAGCTCCGCATCGTCGGCGAACGACTCTCCCGTCACGGTCGCATCCTCCTCACCACCGCCCTCAGGGACCCCGGCCGCACCACCGTCCAGGCCGCCTGGTTCACCGCCGGCGCGACCCCCGTCACCCGCGCCCCGCTCCCCGACGACCTCCTCGGCACCGCCCTCCTCCCGCTCCGCGTCGCCGGCGCCACGGCCGGCCAGCGCGAGGTGCTCGCCGCCGCCGAACAGGCCGTGGTCGGCCTCCGTTCCCTCTTCGCCTGCGCCCCGGAACCGGACCGGATGCGCGCCCCCGTCCTCCCCGGCGAGGGCCGTCTCCTGCGCGACTGCGCCAACCTCGCCGAGGTCCTGCACCGCACCCACACCGCCTGCCCCCGCCGCCACCGGCGCCTCGCGGCCGTCGCCGGCGCGGGCTGCGCGGGCCCCGTCACCGGACTCGGGACGCAGGAGCTCGGCGACGGCACCGTCCGCGCCCTCCTCGCCCGGGGCGCCCGCCCCGCCACCCCGCTCGGCCGCCTCGGCGACGGCGAACTCCGCTACCTCGCCCTCGCGCTGACCCTCCTCACCGGCCCCGGCGTCCTCGCCATGGACCGGATCGCCGAGGTCCCGGACGCCATGCAGTGCCTCACCCTGCTCGCCGACGGCCTCGACCGCGGTCTCGACCCGCGCCAGGCCGCCGCCCTCCTCGACCTCGCCGCGGCCGTCGCCGCCGACGGCCACATCCGCCTGGCCGGCTCGGTCGGCGCGGCCACCGCGGCGGAAGCCCGGCGGACCCCGGGTGTGACGGTGGTAGACCTGACCCCGTGACGGACACCGAACACGACGTGGCAGGGCTCCAGCGCCGGCTCGCCGCCTTCGCGGCGGCACGCGACTGGCAGCCCTTCCACACGCCCAAGAACCTGGCGGCGGCGCTCAGCGTCGAGGCGGCCGAACTCCTGGAGATCTTCCAGTGGTCGACCCCCGAGCAGGCGGAGCGGGTGATGGACGACCCGGAATCGGCCCACCGCGTCACCGACGAGGTGGCCGACGTCCTCGCCTACCTGCTCCAGTTCTGCCAGGTCCTGGGGATCGACCCCCTCGCCGCCCTCGCCGCGAAGATCGACCGCAACGAGCTCCGCTTCCCGGTCCGCGGACGGGACGGAACGGGCGAGTCGGACACCGAAGGCAAGCGAGATTCTTGATCGTCACTCTTCGGAGTGATCGCTTTCCCTCCTTCGAGCCGCCTGTCCACAGATTTCCGAATTCCTCTGGTGCGGGGGCTCAGGCGGCCTCACTCTGGGTAGTGGACTGAGGGAACGGCACGTCGCACGAACGGGGGCGGATGTGATGGAAGCGGAGCGACTCGTCCGGGCCGGCCTGCACGCACTGGCCGAGAGCGGGACGGCACACGACATCGTGGCGGAAGCCTGGCAGGCCCGGGCGCTCGCCCAGGCGATGGGGAGTCATCTCGCGCTCTGCGGACCGCTGGAGCTGCGGGGCGAGGCGCGCGGACTCAGCGAGGCCGGCGAGTACCCGGCGTGGGGAGCGGCCGGGCCGCGTGCCGCGCGGCTCACGGAGGTCGGCGACCCGCGCTCGGCGCTCACCGCGCTCGGGGAGCTCCTCGGGGAGGTCGGCATCGCCCTCGTCGGCGTGGCCTCGGTGACCGACGACGAGGGGCTGTACTGGCAGTGCATGGAGGCCATCGACGCCGCGGACGAGGCCGGCGACCGCGTCCGCGGCATGCTCCGGCGCCTCGACGTCCGCGAGCAGGGCCGGGCCCGCCCTCCCGACCCGCCCCGGGGCAGGGCGGGCCCCCTGCCGGCCACCCCGCATCCCAGGAACCCGACCCCCCGTCGCCCGGCCCCCGAGCCCGCGGGCGAGGCGGACCGGGAGCCGAGCCCGGACCCGGAGCCGAACCGGACCCCGGGACACGTGCGGGAGCGCGACCGGGCCCGCGACCGCTGACGGGAGCGAGCGGAGGCGGTGACGGGCGGGACGGCGAAGGCACGGGGAGGCGAGGGGACGGCGAAGACGAAGGGGGAGGGGGAAGAGGGAGCAGGAGGCGAGGGGCAGGGGGCGGGGGACGGGTGAAGAGGAGAACGGGGGAGCCGAACCGACGGGAGGGGGTTCGGCTGGAGAGGGGGCGA
This sequence comes from Streptomyces omiyaensis, assembly GCF_014650895.1. Classification (GTDB taxonomy): domain Bacteria; phylum Actinomycetota; class Actinomycetes; order Streptomycetales; family Streptomycetaceae; genus Streptomyces; species Streptomyces omiyaensis. Next base: position 66,485 of record NZ_BMVV01000030.1, on the reverse strand, counting down.
CGGGAGAGGAGCCGACGGGAGAAGGGTCAGCGCGTCCCGGCGCCGTGACCGTGGCCGTCGTCGGGGCCGGCGCCGGCGCCGTCGTCGTAGGGCGTCCCCGGCTCGTGGCGGTCCGTGGCGGACTGGAGGTCGGCGTCCAGCTGGGAGAGGTCGGCGGAGAGCGCCGCCATCAGCTCCTCCATCTGCTGGAGCAGCCCCTTCGGGGCTCCGGGAGCCTGCTGCCCGGGCACGGCCTGCGGCACCTGCTGCTCGGGCGACGCCTGCTCCGACGCGGTTTCGTGGGACATCGCGGCCTCCTCGCCCCGGGCCCCGGCCGGCACGGACGGGGACACGGGAGAAGAACGACGCACCGGCTGCGGCCGCCGGCGCGCGGGCCGGGCGGTCCGGCTCCGCCCGAGCCAACGACGGGGTCCGGTCACGGTCACTGGCCGGTGGTGACGCGCCCCGCCAGGGGGACGGATATTCACCCGCCCGAGCAGGCGGGCCCCGTGCGCTGACGCGCGGCTTGACGCGCGGCCCGACACGCACCCGACGGTGCAGGATGGAGGCATGGATCTTCGCATCTTCACGGAACCCCAGCAGGGCGCCGACTACGACACCCTCCTCCGGGTGGCCCGCGCCACCGAGGACCTCGGGTTCGACGCCTTCTTCCGCTCCGACCACTACCTGCGCATGGGCTCGGGCGACGGGCTGCCCGGGCCGACCGACGCCTGGATCACGCTCGCGGGCCTCGCCCGGGAGACCAGCCGGATCCGCCTCGGCACCCTGATGACCGCCGCCACCTTCCGGCTGCCCGGCGTCCTCGCCATCCAGGTCGCCCAGGTCGACCGGATGTCCGGCGGCCGGGTCGAACTCGGCCTGGGTGCCGGCTGGTTCGAGGAAGAGCACACCGCGTACGGCATCCCGTTCCCGAAGGAGAAGTTCGGCCGGCTGGAGGAACAGCTGGCGATCGTCACGGGCCTGTGGGGGACCGAGGCCGGCAAGACCTTCTCGTACGAGGGGGAGCACTACCGCCTCGCCGACTCGCCCGCGCTGCCCAAGCCCGCCCAGCGGAAGGTGCCGGTCCTGATCGGCGGCCACGGCGCGACCCGCACGCCCCGGCTGGCGGCGCGGTACGCGGACGAGTTCAACATCCCGTTCGCGTCCGTGGAGGACACCGAGCGGCAGTTCGGACGCGTCCGCGCCGCCGCGGAGGAGGCCGGCCGGCCCGCCGGCGACCTCGTGTACTCCAACGCCCTCGTCGTCTGCGTCGGCAGGGACGACGCCGAAGTGGCGCGCCGCGCCGCCGCCATCGGCCGGGAGGTCGACGAACTGAAGGCCAACGGCCTGGCGGGCTCGCCCGCCGAGGTCGTGGAGAAGCTCGGGCGCTACGCGGCGGTCGGCTCCGGCCGGGTCTACCTCCAGGTCCTCGACCTGGACGACCTGGACCACCTGGAGCTGATCTCCGCCCAGGTCGCCCCGCAGCTGGGCTGAGCCGATGGCACCGGACCGGACGTTCGCCCGGGCCCTCGCCGACGGGGTGCTCCTCCTCGACGGCGGGCTCTCCAACGAGCTGGAGGCCCAGGGCTGCGACCTGTCGGACGCGCTCTGGTCGGCGCGGCTGCTCGCCGACGCGCCCGACCGGATCGAGGCGGCCCACGCCGCCTATGCCCGGGCCGGTGCCCAGGTGCTGATCACCGCCGGCTACCAGGCCACCTTCGAGGGCTTCGCCCGCCGCGGCATCGGCCGGGCGGCCACGGCGGCGCTGCTGGGCCGGAGCGTGTCGCTGGCCCGGGCCGCGGGGCGGGGGAGGGCCTGGGTGGCGGCCTCCGTCGGGCCGTACGGGGCGATGCTGGCCGACGGGAGCGAGTACCGGGGGCGGTACGGGCTGTCGGTGCGGGAGCTGGAGGCCTTCCACCGCCCGCGGGTGGAGGCCCTGGCGGCGGCGGAGCCGGACGTGCTGGCGCTGGAGACGGTGCCGGACGCCGACGAGGCGGAGGCCCTGCTGAGGGCGGTCGCCGGGTGCGGGGTGCCGGTGTGGCTCTCGTACACGGTGGCGGACGGCCGGACGAGGGCCGGCCAGGAGCAGGCCGACGCCTTCGCGGTGGCGGCGGGGAACGACCAGGTGGTGGCGGTGGGCGTGAACTGCTGCGACCCGGCCGGGGCGGCGGAGGCGCTGGCGGTCGCCGCCGAGGTGACGGGGAAGCCCGGCGTCGTCTACCCCAACAGCGGGGAGCGCTGGGATGCCGGGGCGGGCGCGTGGCGGGGCGCCGCCGCCTTCGGTCCCGCCGAGGCCCCGGGCCTCGCCGCCGCGTGGGTGGCGGCCGGCGCCCGGCTGGTCGGCGGCTGCTGCCGGGTCGGCCCGGGGACGATCGCCGCCCTGGAGGCCGGTTTCAGGGCGCCGGGTGGCAGGAGCACGGGGCGGGGGTGACCGTCGCCCCGTCGACGTGGACGGTCCCGGTGCCGTCCTCGGTGCAGCGCAGGGCCAGCCAGACGCGGCGGACCTCTCCGGCCGGGCCGGTCGCGTGGGCGACCGCGGCCTCGAAGAGGTCGTGGCCCCCGGGGCAGCGCAGGACGGGCGGCGCGGAGCCGGGGGGTGTGGAGGGCCAGGGGAGGGCGGGGGTGAGCCGCCAGGGGAAGCCGTCCGGGTGGACGCCGCCGTCCCTGACGCCGAGCGGCAGGCAGCAGCCCTCGCAGAAGCACTCGTCCGCCACGACCTCGAAACAGTCCCAGCCGCACGACGCGCAGACCGCGGCCGTGACCGTGATCCGCTCGTCCGGTTCCCGGGCGGTGGCCCTCGTGCGCAGGAGCGCCACCAAGCCGTCACCGCTGCCGCTGACGCTGCTCCAGCCGACGCCGATGTCAATGCCGCCGTCGCTCCCGCTCCGGCTCCCGCTCCGGCTCCCGCTCCCGCTCCCGCTCTCGCTCCCGTTCCCGCTGACGTCGGCGTTGGCGCCGCCGTGCCGGTCCGTCCCGGCCTCCCCCGTGCCCGCGCTGTCTCCCATGGCGCCATCCTCGCAGGTGCCGCACCGCTCCCGGAGGCCGGGAGGGGCGGTGAAAATGCCTGGTGGGCGGGGCGGGGCGCGCCCATACTCGGGCATGTGTTCCTGACGATCAGCACCACCGGCACCCCGGAGCGACCCGCGACCGATCTCGGTTTCCTGCTGCACAAGCATCCCGAGCGGGCCCAGGCGTTCCCGACCTCGCACGGCATTGCGCACGTGCTCTATCCCGAGGCCACGGCGGAGCGCTGCACCGCCGCCCTCCTCCTGGAGGTGGACCCCGTGGCGCTGGTGCGCCGCGGCAAGGGCAAGGGCCGGGGCGGCGCCCCGGACGCGGCGCTCGCGCAGTACGTCAACGACCGGCCCTACGCCGCGTCCTCGCTGCTCGCGGTCGCCCTGGCCCAGGTCTTCAAGACGGCGCTGCACGGCGCGTGCCGGGCGCTGCCCGAGCGCGCGGCGGCGCCGCTGCCGCTGCGGATCGAGGTCCCGGTGCTGCCCGCGCGGGGCGGCGCCGAGCTGGTGCGGGAGCTGTTCGGGCCGCTCGGCTGGACCACGGTGGACGTCGCGCCGGTGGCGCTGGACGCGCAGTTCCCCGAGTGGGGCGACTCGCGGTACGTGAGCCTCGTCCTGGAGGGCGGGGGGCTCCGGCTCGCGGACGCGCTGAACCAGCTCTACGTGCTGCTGCCCGTCCTCGACGACGCCAAGCACTACTGGGTGGCGCCGGACGAGGTGGAGAAGCTGCTGCGGGCCGGAGAGGGCTGGCTGGCGTCGCACCCTCGGCGCGAGCTGATCACCACCCGCTACCTGGCGCGCCGCCGGAGCCTCGCCCGCGAGGCGTCGGAGCGGCTCGAACTGGTGCGGCTCGCCGAGGCCGAGGGACTCGACGTCGAGGACGTCGACAACGCCGTGGACGAGGCGCGGGACACGGAGGAGCGGCCGGTGCCGCTCGCCGTGCACCGGCGCGAGGCGATCCTGTCCGCGCTGCGCTCGGCCGGCGCGGCCCGCGTCCTCGACCTGGGCTGCGGGCAGGGCCAGTTGGTGCAGGAGCTGCTGAAGGACGTGCGCTTCACGCGGATCGTGGGCGTGGACGTGTCGGTACGGGCGCTGACCGTCGCCGCGCGCCGCCTGCGCCTGGAGCGCATGGGCGAGCGGCAGGCCTCCCGCGTCGAGCTGGTGCAGGGCTCGCTGACGTACACGGACAAGCGGCTCGGCGGGTACGACGCGGCCGTGCTGAGCGAGGTGATCGAGCACCTGGACCTGCCGCGGCTGCCGGCCCTGGAGTACGCGGTGTTCGGCTCGGCCCGCCCCCGCACGGTCGTGGTGACGACGCCGAACGTCGAGTACAACGCGCGCTGGGACTCGCTGCCCGCCGGGCACGTCCGGCACCACGACCACCGCTTCGAGTGGAGCAGGGCCGAGTTCCGCAAGTGGGCCGCCGAGGTGGCCGAACGGTACGGCTACGCCGTGGAGTTCACGCCCGTGGGGCCGGACGACCCGGAGGTCGGCGCGCCGACGCAGATGGGCGTCTTCACCCGCACGGGAACCGATACCGATACCGACACCGACACCGACACCGACACCCATACCAACACCGACACCGGCACCGACACCGCGACCGCCACCGCCACCGAGGACGAGAAGAAGAAGGAGGACCGGGCATGAGCGACCCCACGACCGTCGCCGGCACCACCGAGGAGCGCCGGGTGCTCCCCGTCACCGACCTCTCCCTCGTGGTGCTCGTCGGTGCGACCGGCTCCGGCAAGTCGTCCTTCGCGCGGCGCCACTTCAAGCCCACCGAGGTGGTCTCCTCGGACTTCTGCCGGGGACTCGTCGCGGACGACGAGAACGACCAGTCGGCGTCGAAGGACGCCTTCGACGTGCTGCACTACATCGTCGGCAAGCGGCTCGCGGCCGGCCGGCTGACCGTCGTCGACGCGACCAACGTGCAGCGCGAGGCGCGCCGGCAGCTGGTGCAGCTGGCGCGGGAGCACGACGTGCTGCCGATCGCGATCGTGCTCGACCCGCCGGAGTCCGTCTGCCGGGAGCGCAACGCCCTGCGGGCCGACCGGGCCGGCATGCCCGACCACGTCGTCCCCCGGCACCGGCGCGAACTGCACCGCGGCCTGAGGGGGCTGGAGCGGGAGGGCTTCCGCAAGGTCCACGTCCTGCGGTCGGTCGCCGAGACGGAGGCCGCTGAGGTGCGGCTGGAGCGCCGGTTCAACGACCTGCGCCACCTCACCGGCCCGTTCGACGTCATCGGCGACATCCACGGCTGCCGGAGCGAGCTGGAGACGCTGCTCGGCCGGCTCGGCTACGTGGACGGCGCGCACCCGGAGGGGCGCACGGCGGTCTTCGTCGGCGACCTCGTCGACCGGGGGCCGGACTCGCCGGGCGTGCTGCGCCGGGTGATGGGCATGGTGGAGGCCGGGAACGCGCTGTGCGTGCCGGGCAACCACGAGAACAAGCTGGGGCGCTGGCTGAAGGGCAGGAAGGTCCAGCTGACGCACGGCCTCGCCGAGACCGTGGAGCAGCTGGAGCGCGAGCCGGAGGAGTTCCGCACGCGGGTGCGGGAGTTCATCGACGGCCTGGTGAGCCACTACGTCCTGGACGGCGGGAAGCTGGTGGTCTGCCACGCCGGTCTGCCGGAGAAGTACCACGGCCGCACCTCGGGCCGGGTCCGCTCCCACGCGCTGTACGGTGACACCACCGGCGAGACCGACGCGTTCGGGCTCCCGGTGCGCTACCCGTGGGCGGAGGAGTACCGGGGGCGGGCGACGGTCGTCTACGGGCACACGCCGGTGCCGACGACGTCGTGGATCAACAACACGATCTGCCTGGACACCGGCGCGGTGTTCGGCGGGCGGATGACCGCGCTGCGCTGGCCGGAGCGCGAGCTCGTCGACGTGCCGGCCGAGCGGGTCTGGTACGAGCCGGCCCGGCCGCTGTCGTCGGACGTGCCCGGCGGGCACCAGGGGCGGCCGCTCGACCTGGCCGACGTCCACGGGCGGCGGACGGTGGAGACCCGGCACCTGGGCAACGTGGCGGTGCGGGAGGAGAACGCGGCGGCGGCCCTGGAGGTCATGAGCCGGTTCGCGGTCGACCCCCGGCTGCTCGCCTACCTGCCGCCGACGATGGCGCCGACGCCCACCGCGAAGGCGGAGGGCTTCCTGGAGCATCCGGTGGAGGCGTTCGCCCAGTACCGGTCGGACGGCGTCGAGCGGGTCGTGTGCGAGGAGAAGCACATGGGCTCGCGGGCGGTCGCCCTGGTGTGCCGGGACGCGGACGCGGCGCGCGAGCGGTTCGGGGTGGACGGGCCGACGGGCGCGCTGCACACCCGTACCGGCCGGCCGTTCTTCGACGACGGGGCGGCCACCGAGCAGGTCCTCGCCCGGCTGCGGACGGCGATCGGCGCGGCCGGGCTCTGGGAGGAGCTCGACACGGCCTGGCTGCTGCTCGACGGCGAGCTGATGCCGTGGTCGCTGAAGTCCGGCGGGCTGCTGCGCCACCAGTACGCGGCGGTCGGCGCGGCCTCCGGCGCGGTCTTCCCGGCGGCCGTGGGGGCGGTCGAGGCGGCGGTCGCGCGCGGTGTGGAGGGCCTCGGCGGGCTGCTCGCGGCGCAGCGGGACCGGGCGGCGGACGCGGCCGCCTTCACCGAGGCGTACCGGCGGTACTGCTGGCCGACGGAGGGCCTGGACGGGGTGCGGTTCGCGCCGTTCCAGCTGCTCGCGGGCCGGGGGCGGTCGCTCGCGGGCGTGCCGCACGACGTCCAGCTGGGGTGGCTGGACCGGCTCGTGGAGCACGATCCGACGGGGCTGCTTCAGGTGACGCGGCGGATCGTCGTCGACACCGGTGACGAGGCGTCGGTCCGCGCGGGCACCGACTGGTGGCTGGAGCTGACCGGCGCCGGCGGCGAGGGCATGGTCGTCAAGCCGCTCGCGGCGCTGGTCGAGGACGGCGCGGGCCGCCCGGTGCAGCCGGGCGTGAAGGTGCGCGGCCGGGAGTACCTGCGGATCGTGTACGGCCCCGAGTACACCCGCCCGGAGAACCTGGCACGGCTGCGGCAGCGTTCCCTCGGCCACAAGCGCTCGCTCGCCCTGCGCGAGTACGCGCTCGGCCTGGAGGGGCTGGAGCGGATGGCGGCCGGCGAGCCGCTGTGGCGGGTGCACGAGGCGGTCTTCGCGGTGTTGGCCCTGGAGTCGGAGCCGGTGGACCCGAGGCTGTAGGCCTTCTCCTTCGGATCCGGCCGGGCGGCGCGCGCCCGGCCGGATCCGGAAGGGACGGCCCAGGGGCCACGGGCGGGCCGTGCGCCGTGAATTCGGCCGTGCGCGTCCCACGCGCACGGCCGTCCGCTCCGTCAGGATGGGCGCATGGGATTCCATGTCGACTCCGAGACCGGCCGGCTCCGCCGCGTGATCCTCCACCGCCCCGATCTGGAGCTCAAGCGGCTGACCCCGTCCAACAAGGACGCCCTGCTCTTCGACGACGTGCTGTGGGTGCGGCGGGCCCGCCAGGAGCACGACGGCTTCGCGGACGTGCTGCGCGACCGGGGCGTCGAGGTGCACCTCTTCGGCGATCTGCTGCGGGAGGCGCTGGAGGTGCCGCGGGCGCGGGCGCTCGTCCTCGACCGGGTCTTCGACGAGAAGGAGTACGGGCCGCTCGCCGCCGACCACCTGCGGGACGCCTTCGACTCCCTCGACTCCGGGGCGCTGGTGGAGGCGCTGGTGGGCGGGATGACGAAGCGCGAGTTCCTCGCCGCGCACCGGGAGCCGACGTCGATCCGCTTCCACGCCCTGGAGCTCGACGACTTCGTGCTCCGCCCGCTGCCGAACCACCTCTTCACCCGGGACACCTCGGCGTGGATCTACGACGGGGTGTCGATCAACGCGATGAGGTGGCCGGCGCGGCAGCGGGAGACGGTCCACTTCGAGGCGATCTACAAGCACCATCCGCTCTTCACCGGCCCGGAGGCGGGCGCCTTCCACCACTGGTCGGAGGGGCAGGCGGACTATCCGTCGACGATCGAGGGCGGGGACGTGCTCGTCATCGGCAACGGCGCGGTGCTGATCGGGATGAGCGAGCGGACCACCCCGCAGGCGGTGGAGATGCTGGCGCGGGGGCTGTTCGCGGCGGGTTCGGCGCGGACGATCGTGGCGCTCGACATGCCGAAGCGGCGGGCCTTCATGCACCTGGACACGGTGATGACGATGGTGGACGGCGACACCTTCACCCAGTACGCGGGGCTGGGGATGCTGCGCTCGTACACGATCGAGCCGGGCGACGGGGGGCAGGCGCTGCGGGTGACCGACCATCCGCCGGAGCGGATGCACGCGGCGATCGCGGCGGCGCTGGGGCTTCCGGAGGTGCGGGTGCTGACGGCGACGCAGGACGTGCACGCGGCGGAGCGCGAGCAGTGGGACGACGGCTGCAACGTGCTGGCCGTGGAGCCGGGCGTGGTGGTGGCGTACGAGCGGAACGTGACGACCAACACGCACCTGCGGAAGCGGGGCATCGAGGTGATCGAGATCCCGGGGAGCGAGCTGGGGCGGGGGCGGGGCGGTCCGCGCTGCATGAGCTGCCCGGTGGTGCGGGACGCGGTGTGAGGCGGGCGCCCCGGGCGCGCCGGGGCGGGAGGGCGCGCCGGGGAGCGCGCGAACACACCAGGGGGCTGTATAGGCATACTGGGTTATGTATACACTTCCAGCGTCCTGCCGTACCCGTCCCGACCGCACGCATCCCAGGAGCGCCCGCCATGGCCCTTGACCTCTCCGGCCGCCACTTCCTCAAGGAGCTGGACTTCACCGCCGAGGAGTTCCGCGGCCTGGTCGAGCTCGCCGCCGAGCTGAAGGCGGCCAAGAAGGCGGGGGCCGAGGAGCGGCGGCTGAACGGCCGGAACATCGCCCTGATCTTCGAGAAGACCTCCACCCGGACCCGCTGCGCCTTCGAGGTCGCCGCCGCCGACCAGGGCGCCTCCACCACCTACCTCGACCCCTCCGGCTCGCAGATGGGCCACAAGGAGTCGGTGAAGGACACCGCCCGCGTCCTCGGCCGGATGTTCGACGCCATCGAGTACCGCGGCGACAGCCAGGCCACCGTGGAGGAGCTGGCCTCCTTCGCCGGCGTCCCCGTCCTCAACGGCCTGACCGACGACTGGCACCCCACCCAGATGCTCGCCGACGTGCTCACCATGACCGAGCACAGCGACAAGCCGCTGGAGGACGTCTCCTTCGCCTACCTCGGCGACGCCCGCTTCAACATGGGCAACTCCTACCTCGTCACCGGTGCCCTGCTCGGCATGGACGTGCGCATCGTCGCCCCCGAGGCGTACTGGCCGGCCGAGGAGATCGTCACCGCCGCCCGCGGGCTCGCGGCCGGGAGCGGGGCCACGATCACCCTCACCGAGTCCGTCGCCGACGGCGTCCGCGGCGCCGACTTCGTCGTCACCGACGTGTGGGTGTCGATGGGCGAGCCCAAGGAGGTGTGGGACGAGCGGATCGCCGCCCTCGCCCCGTACGCCGTCACCATGGACGTGCTGCGCGCCACCGGGAACCCCGGCGTGAAGTTCATGCACTGCCTGCCCGCCTACCACGACCTCGGCACGAAGGTCGCCCGCGAGGTCCACGACCGGCACGGCCTGACCGAGCTGGAGGTCTCCGACGAGGTCTTCGAGTCGGACCACTCCGTCGTCTTCGACGAGGCCGAGAACCGCCTCCACACCATCAAGGCGGTCCTCGTGGCGACCCTGGCGGGTCCCGCCGGGGCATAGGATCACCAGACGTCAGGGGGGTCCGGGCACATGTGCCCGGACCCCCCTGACGCATGTACACCCCCCATGCAAGACCAGAGATGAGAACGCCCGCATGTCTTCGCGGATCAAGTCCCCCCGGCAGCTGATCGCCGAGTCCGGCGCCGACCTCGAGGGGCACAGCCTCAGACGCACCATGGGCCTCTTCCAGCTCGTGTGCTTCGGCGTCGGGGCGATCGTCGGCACCGGCATCTTCGTCGGCCTCGCCGACAGCGTCGCCGAGGCGGGGCCCGCGGTCGTCGTCTCCTTCGTCCTCGCCGCGATCACCTGCGTCTTCACCGCCTTCTCCTTCGCGGAGCTCGGGGGCGCGATCCCGGTCTCCGGATCCTCCTACTCCTTCGCCTACGCGAGCCTCGGCGAGCGGGCCGCCTTCCTCGTCGGCTGGTGCCTGCTCCTGGAGTACGGCGTCTCCGTCTCCGCGGTCGCCGTCGGCTGGAGCCAGTACCTCGACGAACTCCTCCACGGCCTCACCGGCCTCCGGCTGCCCGACGCGCTCGCCGCCGGCCCCGCCGAGGGCGGCGTGATCAACCTGCCCGCGGTGGTCGTCATCCTCATGGCCGCGACCCTCCTGGTCAGGGGCGTGCGCGAGAGCGCCCGGGCCACCGCCGCCATGTCGATCCTCAAGATCGGCATCCTGGTCGCCTTCTGCGCGATCGGCTTCTCCGCCTTCCAGGCCGGGCACCTCTCCCCGTTCGCCACCGAGGGCATGGGCGGCATCACCGCCGGCGCCTCGGTCGCCTTCTTCTCGTACATCGGCTTCGACGCCATCACCACCGCCGGCGAGGAGGTGAAGAACCCGCGCCGGAACATCCCGCTCGCCATCCTGATCTGCATCGGCGTCGTCACCGTGCTCTACTGCGCGGTCGCCCTCGCCGCGATCGGCGCCCTCGGCGCCGAGGAGGTCGCCGACAAGCCCGCCGCGCTCTCCCTCGTCGTGGACCAGGTCACCGGCTCCTCCGTCGGCGGCGGGATCATCGCCTTCGGCGCGGTCGTCGCCATCGCCTCCGTCGTCCTCGCCGTGATGTACGGCCAGACCCGCATCCTGATGGCGATGTCCCGCGACGGCCTGATGCCCCGCGTCTTCGAACGGGTCTCCCCGAAGACCTCCACCCCCGTCGCCAACACCTGGATCGTCGCCGCGGTCTTCGCCGTCCCCGCCGCCTTCGCCCCGCTCGACGTGGTCGTCGGCCTCACCACCATCGGCACCCTGGCGATCATGGTCGTGGTCAACCTCGCGGTGATCGTGCTGCGCCGCCGCGAACCAGGCCTCGGCCGTTCGTTCAGGGTCCCGCTCTACCCGGCGAGCCCGGTCCTCGGCATCGGCTTCTGCCTCTACCTCATCTGGGGCACCGGCTGGCGGACCTGGCTGGTCTTCGCCTGCTTCCTGGTCGCCGGGTCCGTGCTGTACGCGGTCTACGGGCGCCGCCGCTCGCGCCTCGCGCTCACGTCCGCGACCGACGCCGCTGGAGGGGCACCCGGGGGAGCGTGAACCAGACCGCCTTCCCGCGCGCGGTCGGGCGGTGGCCGCAGTCGCTGCTGAGCGCCCGGATCAGCAGCAGGCCCCGGCCGTGCTCCTGCCAGGGGTCCACCTCGACGCCCGGATCCGGGCAGAGCGGCTCCCCCGGGCGGGCCGGATCGGGGTCGTGCACCTCGATCTGACAGCCGCCCGGCGCCGCCAGCACCTCCACGACCAGCTCGATCGGCCCGTCCCCCGAGGTGTGCTCGACGGCGTTCGCCACCAGCTCGGCGGTGAGCAGCTCCGCCGTGTCGCGGTCCGGCCGGCCCGCCGCGGCGGGCTCGATCTCGCCGAGGGCGGTCCGGACCAGGGCGCGGGCGAGGGGCACCGCGGCGGTCGTACGGGGCAGCCGGACGCGCCGGCAGGCGGAGGGTCCGGCACTCGCGGGGCCGGTGACGTCGGGCATGGGGGCGGGCTCCCTTTGCCGTGTGGGGGAGGGGGAGGGCAGGAGGAGGGGACGGACGACGGGGAACGGGGGCGGGGGCCACCCGAGACGTCCTGGTTTCGACTCTATAAGGGGCGTCCCGCCGGCCTCAGAGGCACCCCTCCCGACCTCACCGGGTCGCAGGCCCCGCCGCCCCGGGACCTTCGGGCGGACCGCGAGGGGCCCACCGGGTCCCGGAGGTCCCGGAAGCCCCGGAGGGTCCCGCGAGTCCCGCGGAGGCCCCCGAGGGGTCCTAGAGGCCCCTGAGCCCCCGAGGGGGCCTAGAGGTCCTTCTCCACCGTCCGGACGTACTCCGCGCCCCGCTCCCACAGCAGCGCGTGCAGCTCCGCGAAGACCTCCGCCGAGCGCCGGCCCGGCCAGCCCCCGGGCAGCAGCTCGGACGGCAGCACCGGGTCCGCGTACGGCAGCCGGCGCCAGGCGTCGAGGGTGAGGAGGTAGTCCCGGTAGGCGTCCTCCGCCGTGCCCGGGGCATCCCGCCAGGCCGCCAGGACCGGCGCGTGAGAGGCCAGGAACTCCTCGTGCAGCGCCGCGATCGCCGGCAGGTCCCACCAGCGGGCCACCGCCTCCGCCGTCGCCGCGTACCCCAGGTGGTCGCCGCGGAAGAAGTCCACGTACGAGGAGAGCTCCAGCCGCTCCAGGGCGTTGCGCGTCTCCTCGTAGTGCCGGGCCGGGGCGATCCACACGCCCGGCGCCGCCGTCCCGAAGCCGAGCCGGCCGAGGCGGGAGCGCAGCAGGTGCCGCTTGTGCCGCTCCTGCTCCGGCACCGAGAAGACGGCGAGGACCCAGCCGTCCGACAGCGACGGCTCGGTCCGGGCGTAGATCCGCCGGTCGCCGTCCTCCAGGAGGCGCCTGGCGTCGTCGGAGAGCGCGTAGCCGGCCGAGCCGTCGGGGGTCCGGCGGGCCAGCAGCAGCCCGCGCCGCTTCAGGCGGGAGACGGAGGAGCGCACCGAGGGGGCGTCCACGCCGACGGCCGCGAGCAGCCGGATCAGCGCGGCCACCGGCATCGGCGTCTCCGCGGTCGGACGGCCGTAGGCGCCGTAGAGCGAGACGATCAGGGAACGGGGGGTGTGCTGCTCGGCCACGTGATCACTTTAGGCCGTGCGGGGCGGACCGGCGGCCCCGCTCCCGTCCGGCCCGTGCTCCGGCCGGTCGCGCAGCCGGTGGCGCTGGAGCTTGCCGCTGGCGGTGCGGGGGAGCGCGTCGACGAAGACGACCGCGCGGGGGGACTTGTACGGGGCGAGCCGGGCGCGGACGAAGGAGCGCAGCGCGGCGGCGGTGGCCGCGTCGCGCGGCACCCCCTTCCGCACCACCGCGTAGGCGACGACGGCCTGGCCGCGCACCGGGTCCGGGCGGCCGACGACCGCCGTCTCGACGACGTCCGGATGGGCCAGCAGGACCTCCTCCACCTGGGGGCCGGCGATGGTGTGCCCGGCCGAGACGATCATGTCGTCGGCGCGGGAGACGTAGCGGAACCGGCCGTCGGGCTCGCGGACGTACCGGTCGCCGGTGAGGTTCCAGCCGTGGCGGACGTACTCCGTCTGCCGGCCGTCGGCCAGATAGCGGCAGCCGACCGGGCCGCGGACGGCGAGCAGCCCCTCCCGCCCGTCCGGCACCGGCCGCCCGTCCGGGCCCAGGACGGCGGCCTGCCAGCCGGGCACCGGCCGGCCGGTGGTGCCGGGGAGGCTGTCGGCGTCGGCGGCCGCGACGAAGATGTGCAGCAGCTCGGTGGCGCCGATGCCGTTGATGAGCCGGAGGCCGGTCCGGGCGTACCAGGCGGTCCACACCGCGTCCGGGAGGTGCTCGCCGGCCGAGACGCAGCGCCGCAGCGAGGAGAGGTCGGCGTCGGACCCCCCGTCGAGCAGGCGGAGCATCATCCGGTAGACGGAGGGGCCGCTGAAGAGCACCGAGACCCGGTGCCGGCCGATCTCCGCGAGCAGCTGCTGGGGTCCCGCCCGGTCGAGCAGGACGGCGCTGGCCCCGGCGCGCAGCGGGAAGACCAGCAGGCCGCCGAGGCCGAAGGTGAAGGCGAGCTGCGGGGAGCCGGCGAAGACGTCGTCCGGGCGGGGCCGCAGGACGTGGGCGGAGAAGGTGTCGGCGGCGGCCAGCACGTCCCGGTGGAAGTGGACGCAGCCCTTGGGACGGCCGGTGGTGCCGGAGGTGAAGGCGATCAGCGCCACGTCGTCGGCGGCCGTGTCCGCCGCCCGGTAGGGGCCGGGGGAGCGGCGCCCGGCGAGGGCGAGGAGGTCGCCGGGCCCGTCACCGCCGTACGGGACGATCTCCAGGCCCGGCACGCCGGCGGCCCGCAGCTCGTCCAGGGAGCCCGCGTCGCACAGCGCGAGCGAGCAGGAGGCCGTCCCGGCGGCGAAGGCGAGCTCGGCGGCCCGCTGCTCCGGCGGGACGGAGACCGCGATCCCGCCGGCCTTCACGACGGCGAGCCAGCAGGCGGCGAGCCAGGGCGAGGTCGGCCCGCGCAGCAGCACCCGGTTGCCCGGCCGCAGCCCGAGGCCGCCGCTGAGCGCGTGCGCTATCCGGTCCACCCGCTCGCGCAGCTCGCCGTAGCTCCAGCTGCCGCCCTCCCCGTCGTGGAAGGCGGGCCGGCCGGCGCCGAACCGCACGGTCGTGGTGTCGACCAGTTCGGCGGCGCAGTTGAGCCGTTCGGGGTAGGTCAGGCCCGGCAGCTCGAAGACCAGCCGGGGCCACTGGGCGACCGGCGGGAGCCGGTCGCGGGCGAAGGGGTCGGCGTGTCCGGACGGCGTCAGCTCCATGGGTCCGCCCCTTCCCGCCCGGGTCCGTGCCGCGGCGGCCCCGCGGCGCCGCTCGGCGCCACCGCCCGCGCCCGCACGCGCACCGGCACGGACGCCGACGTCCGGGCCCGCGCCGGCACGGGTGCCGGCTCCCATGCCCGCGCGGACGCGCACGCCGACGTCCGGGCCCGCGCCGACGCCACACGCCGTCCGGGACGCCCAGGGGCGCCGAGGAATCCCCACATGCCCGCATTCTCACCCGATACGGGGCGAAACGGCCCGGCGGGGCGGCACGCGGCCGCGAACTGGGGGGAGCGGGGCGCGCCTTGATCGACTGGTCGGCACAGGAGGCCGGGCTTAGGGTCGAAAGGTGGACCGACCGGCCCGCGACCCCGGCGGTGAGGGCGCGACGCGCCATGAGCGAACATGACTAGCGGTACACCGAAGCCGACGACCCCGACAGCGAAGGCACCGGCATCCGGTGGCGACGGCAAGGGCATCGCCCTCTTCGTCATCGCCTCCTGTCAGCTGATGGTCGTCCTCGACATCACCATCGTCAACATCGCGCTCCCGCACATCCAGAGCGCCCTCGACTTCTCGACCACCAGCCTCTCCTGGGTGGTCAACGCCTACACGCTGACCTTCGGAGGCCTGCTGCTGCTCGGCGGCCGGGCGGGCGACATCCTCGGCAGGCGCCGGGTGTTCATCTTCGGCGTGCTGCTCTTCGGACTGGCGTCGCTCTTCTGCGGCCTGGCACAGAGCGAGTGGCAGCTCCTCGCGGCCCGCGCCCTGCAGGGCGTCGGCGGCGCCATCGCCTCGCCGACCTCGCTCTCCCTGATCACGACCACCTTCGACGAAGGGCCGGAGCGCAACCGGGCGTTCGGCGTCTTCGCCGGCGTCTCGGCCGGCGGCGGCGCGATCGGCCTGGTGGCGGGCGGCATGCTCGTCGAGTGGCTCGACTGGCGCTGGATCTTCTTCGTCAACGTGCCGATCGCCCTGCTCATCGCCTTCCTGACGCCTCGCCACGTCAAGGAGTCGGAGCGCCATCCGGGTCACTTCGACCTGCTCGGCGCGCTGACCTCGACGCTCGGCATGGTGGCGCTGGTGTACGGCTTCATCAGGGCCGCGCAGGAGGGCTGGCGCGACCCGTACACGATCGGCTCGTTCTGCGCGGCGGTCGTGCTCCTGGTCCTCTTCGTCTTCGTGGAGCGCCGCTCCCAGCAGCCCATCACCCCGCTCCACATGTTCGCCGACCGCAACCGCTCCGGCACCTACGTGATCATGCTCTGTCTGGCGGCGGCCATCTTCGGCATGTTCTTCTTCCTCACGCTCTTCGTCCAGCAGGTGCTGGGGTTCAGCCCCCTGGAGGCGGGCCTGGCCTTCCTCCCGGTGAGCGCGATCATCGCGGTCGGCGCGGGCCTCACCTCGAACCTGCTGCCCCGCTACGGCCCGAAACCCTTCATGGTGACCGGCTCGGTCCTCACGGCGGTCGGCCTCTCCTGGCTGACGCTGACCGACGTCCACTCCACCTACGTCGGCAGCATCCTCGGCCCGATCCTCGTCTTCGGCCTCGGCATGGGCCTGATGTTCGTCTCCCTCACCATCATGGCCCTCTCGGGAGTCGAGCCGCGCGAGTCCGGCGCGGCCTCCGGCCTCCTCAACGCCATGCAACAGGTGGGCGGTTCCCTCGGCCTCTCCATCCTCGTCACCGTCTTCGGCACCGCGAGCCGCAACGAGGCCGAGACCCAGGTCCCCGACTTCCTCTCCCAGGCCGGCCCCCTGGAGAAGGCCCGCTTCGCCGAGACCGGCCAGCTCCCGCCCCCCTGGGCCGACCAGGTCCTCACCTCCGGCGTCTCCGCCGGCTTCGTCACCGCCGCGATCTTCGCCGTGGTGAGCGCCCTGGTGGCCGTCATCGTCATCAAGGTCCGCCCCTCCGACATCGAACGCCTCAAGGGCGGCGGAGCGATGATGCCGGGCGGCTGAGACCCGCCCGCCCCCGTACGCGTGAAGGCCCCGCCGTCCGTGCGGGGCCTTCACGTACGTGCGTACCGGCAGGGCTCAGATGTCCCGGAAGATCTCGATCTGGGCGCCCACCGAGTTGAGGCGCTCGGCCAGGTCCTCGTAGCCGCGGTTGATGACGTAGACGTTGCGCAGGACGGAGGTGCCCTCGGCGGCCATCATCGCGAGGAGGACGACCACGGCGGGGCGGAGGGCGGGCGGGCACATCATCTCGGCGGCGCGCCAGCGGGTGGGGCCCTCGACCAGGACGCGGTGGGGGTCGAGGAGCTGGAGGCGGCCGCCGAGGCGGTTGAGGTCCGTCAGGTAGATGGCCCGGTTGTCGTAGACCCAGTCGTGGATGAGGGTCTGGCCCTGGGCGGTGGCGGCGATGGCCGCGAAGAAGGGGACGTTGTCGATGTTGAGGCCCGGGAAGGGCATCGGGTGGATCTTGTCGATCGGCGCCTCCAGCTTGGAGGGGCGGACCGTCAGGTCGACCAGGCGGGTGCGGCCGTTGTCGGCGGCGTACTCGGCCGAGCGGTCGTGGTCGAGGCCCATCTCCTCCAGGACGGCGAGCTCGATCTCCAGGAACTCGATCGGGACCCGGCGGATCGTCAGCTCCGACTCGGTGACGACGGCGGCGGCGAGGAGGCTCATCGCCTCGACCGGGTCCTCGGAGGGGGAGTAGTCGACGTCCACGTCGATCTCCGGGACGCCGTGCACGGTCAGGGTGGTGGTGCCGACGCCGTCGACGCGGACGCCCAGCGCCTCCAGGAAGAAGCAGAGGTCCTGGACCATGTAGTTGGAGGAGGCGTTGCGGATGACGGTGACGCCGTCGTGGCGGGCCGCGGCCAGCAGCGCGTTCTCGGTCACCGTGTCGCCGCGCTCGGTCAGGACGATCGGGCGGTCGGGGGAGACGGCGGTCTCGACCTGCGCGTGGTAGAGCCCCTCGGTCGCGGTGATGTCCAGGCCGAAGCGGCGCAGCGCGATCATGTGCGGCTCGATCGTGCGCGTGCCGAGGTCGCAGCCGCCGGCGTACGGCAGCCTGAAGCGGTCCATGCGGTGCAGCAGCGGGCCGAGGAACATGATGATGGAGCGGGTGCGGATGGCGGCCTCGGCGTCGATGGACTCCATGTCCAGCTCGGCCGGCGGCACGATCTCCAGGTCCACGCCGTCGTTGATCCAGCGGGTGCGGACGCCGATGGAGTTGAGCACTTCGAGGAGGCGGAAGACCTCCTCGATGCGGGCGACCCGGCGCAGCACGGTGCGGCCCTTGTTGAGGAGGGTGGCGCAGAGCAGGGCGACGCAGGCGTTCTTGCTGGTCTTGACGTCGATGGAGCCGGAGAGCCGGCGGCGGCCGACGACGCGGAGGTGCATCGGGCCGGCGTAGCCCAGGGACACGATCTCGCTGTCGAGCGCCTCGCCGATGCGGGCGATCATCTCAAGGCTGATGTTCTGGTTGCCGCGCTCGATGCGGTTGACCGCGCTCTGGCTGGTGGCCAGGGCCTCGGCGAGCTGCGTCTGGGTCCAGCCGCGGTGCTGCCGTGCGTCACGGATGAGCTGGCCGATGCGTACGAGGTAGTCGTCTGCCATGGCGTCACGTTATCTCAGATATGAGATGCGGCGATCATCGAGTGGGGCAGTCGGGTGACGTGTCGTGACATATCGGCCTCTATGCCCTTTTCTGGCTAGGAGGGGAGGTCGAGTGCCGTGGGGTGCCGCGGCTCGTAGAGGGGGAGCTCCGTGCCGCTCGGCAGCCGCACCGCGGCGAGCAGCCCCCACCCCTGGTCGCTGATGGCCCGTGAGATCTCGGCGCCCTTGTCCTCCAGGGCGGTGAGGGTGCGGGTGAGGTCCTCGCACATCAGATAGACCTCGGGCCGGGTCCCGCCCTCCTCGGCGGGGTGGACGGCCACCTCGGCGGGTGGCAGCCGGAAGACCAGCCAGCCCCGCCCCGCGTCCACGTGCGGGAAGCCGGCCACGTCCCTGAGGAAGGTCCGGTCGGCCTCGGCGTCCCGGCTGTAGAGGGTGATGTGCGCGCCGCTGAACATGGACCGATCCTCGGCCCGGCCCCGGGGGGCGGCAAGGCGTGCGGGCCGGACGGGTGGCCGGGCCGCGGAGGGACGGGGCCGGGTCGCGGGCAGGGGGGGCGGGGTGCGGGCGGGGGAGGGAGGGCGGTGCCCCGCCGGTGCGCCCCGTGGCGCGTCCCGCCGGTGTGCCCCGTGGCGCGTCCCGCCGGTGCGGCGCGGGCGCGCGTCGGCGGCGCCACGCGAGATCCCGGGGCGCCCGGGCATGACCGACGGCCGGGGATGCACTAGAGTTATCTCGACATCGAGATAACTGCTTACGGCGCACCGTGGCCGCCTGAATGGTAAGGGTTACCTAACTTAGCCTTACCTTAGCGGATCGGCGAGGAGCCGTGGCGGCAGCATGACGGTAGTACGCGCACATTGATGAAGGAGACTGTCGTGTCGGCGAACAGCTTCGACGCCCGCAGCACGCTGCGCGTGGGCGACGAGTCGTACGAGATCTTCAAGCTGGACAAGGTCGAGGGCTCCGCGCGCCTCCCTTACAGCCTGAAGGTCCTCCTGGAGAACCTGCTCCGCACCGAGGACGGCGCGAACATCACCGCCGACCACATCCGGGCGCTCGGCGAGTGGGACTCGCAGGCCCAGCCGAGCCAGGAGATCCAGTTCACGCCGGCGCGCGTGATCATGCAGGACTTCACCGGTGTCCCCTGCGTCGTCGACCTCGCCACCATGCGCGAGGCCGTCGCGGCGCTCGGCGGCGACCCGGCGAAGATCAACCCGCTCTCCCCGGCCGAGATGGTCATCGACCACTCCGTCATCGCCGACAAGTTCGGCACCAACGACGCCTTCGCGCAGAACGTCGAGCTGGAGTACGGCCGCAACAAGGAGCGCTACCAGTTCCTGCGCTGGGGCCAGACCGCCTTCGACGACTTCAAGGTCGTCCCCCCGGGCACCGGCATCGTCCACCAGGTGAACATCGAGCACCTGGCCCGCACGGTCATGGTCCGCAACGGCCAGGCCTACCCCGACACCCTCGTCGGCACCGACTCCCACACCACCATGGTCAACGGCCTCGGTGTGCTCGGCTGGGGCGTCGGCGGCATCGAGGCCGAGGCCGCCATGCTCGGCCAGCCGGTCTCCATGCTGATCCCGCGCGTCGTCGGCTTCAAGCTGACCGGCGAGCTGCCCACCGGCACCACCGCCACCGACCTGGTGCTCACCATCACCGAGATGCTGCGCAAGCACGGCGTCGTCGGCAAGTTCGTCGAGTTCTACGGCGAGGGCGTCGCCGCCACCTCGCTCGCGAACCGCGCCACCATCGGCAACATGTCGCCGGAGTTCGGCTCCACCGCCGCGGTCTTCCCGATCGACGACGAGACCCTGAACTACCTCAAGCTCACCGGCCGCTCCGAGCAGCAGGTCGCGCTCGTCGAGGCGTACGCCAAGGAGCAGGGCCTCTGGCTGGACCCGAAGGCCGAGCCCGACTTCTCCGAGAAGCTGGAGCTCGACCTCTCCACGGTCGTCCCGTCGATCGCCGGCCCGAAGCGCCCGCAGGACCGCATCGTCCTCGCGAACGCCGCCGAGCAGTTCGCCCAGGACGTGCGCAACTACGTCGACTCGGTCGACGAGGCGGGCCAGGAGTCCTTCCCGGCCTCCGACGCCCCGGCCGTCTCCAGCACGGTCCCGTCGAACCCGGTCGAGGTGACCGCCCCCGACGGCTCGACCTACACGCTCGACCACGGTGCGGTGACGGTCGCGGCCATCACCTCCTGCACCAACACGTCGAACCCGTACGTCATGGTCGCCGCCGCGCTCGTCGCGAAGAAGGCCGTGGAGAAGGGCCTGACCCGCAAGCCGTGGGTCAAGACCACCCTCGCCCCGGGCTCGAAGGTCGTCACCGACTACTTCGACAAGGCGGGCCTCACCCCGTACCTCGACAAGGTCGGCTTCAACCTCGTCGGCTACGGCTGCACCACCTGCATCGGCAACTCCGGCCCGCTGCCGGAGGAGGTCTCCAAGGCGGTCAACGACCACGACCTGGCCGTGACCTCGGTCCTCTCGGGCAACCGCAACTTCGAGGGCCGCATCAACCCCGACGTCAAGATGAACTACCTGGCGTCCCCGCCGCTGGTCGTCGCGTACGCCCTCGCGGGCTCCATGAAGGTGGACATCACCAAGGACGCGCTCGGCACCGACACCGAGGGCAACCCGGTCTTCCTCAAGGACATCTGGCCCTCCGAGGCCGAGGTGAACGACGTCGTCGCGCACGCGATCGGCGAGGACATGTTCGCCAAGTCCTACCAGGACGTCTTCGCCGGCGACGCCCAGTGGCAGGCGCTGTCGATCCCGACCGGCAACACCTTCGAGTGGGACGCCGAGTCGACCTACGTCCGCAAGCCCCCGTACTTCGAGGGCATGACGATGGAGACCACCCCGGTCACCGACATCACGGGCGCCCGCGTGCTCGCGAAGCTCGGCGACTCGGTCACCACCGACCACATCTCCCCGGCCGGTGCCATCAAGGCCGACACCCCGGCCGGCAAGTACCTCACCGAGCACGGTGTGGAGCGTCGCGACTTCAACTCCTACGGCTCGCGCCGTGGCAACCACGAGGTCATGATCCGCGGCACCTTCGCCAACATCCGCCTGCGCAACCAGATCGCGCCGGGCACCGAGGGCGGCTTCACCCGCGACTTCACCGTCGAGGGCGGGCCGGTGTCGTTCATCTACGACGCCTCGCAGAACTACCAGGCCGCCGGCACCCCGCTGGTCATCCTGGGCGGCAAGGAGTACGGCTCCGGCTCGTCCCGCGACTGGGCCGCCAAGGGCACCGCGCTCCTCGGCGTCAAGGCCGTCATCACCGAGTCGTACGAGCGCATCCACCGCTCCAACCTCATCGGCATGGGCGTCCTCCCGCTCCAGTTCCCGGCCGGCCAGTCGGCCGACTCGCTCGGCCTGACCGGCGAGGAGACCTTCTCCATCGCCGGCATCACCGAGCTGAACGAGGGCACCACCCCGAGCACGGTGAAGGTCACCACCGACACCGGTGTCGAGTTCGACGCGGTCGTCCGCATCGACACCCCCGGCGAGGCGGACTACTACCGCAACGGCGGCATCATGCAGTACGTGCTCCGCAACCTGATCCGCGGCTGACGCCCCTGATCCGGTAGCGCACGGGAAGGGCCCCGCTCCTCATGACGAGGAGCGGGGCCCTTCCTTCGTGCCGCGACGCGCGGGGCGGGATCAGAACAGGTAGCGGAAGCTGTTCCAGCCCGAGGTGCCGATCTTCACGCGGCCCGCGTACGGGTCCGTGGAGCTGCCCCGGCCCTTGTACAGGTAGAGCTCCCCGGCGGCGTTGCGGCCCACCAGGTCCGCGCGGCCGTCGCCGGTGAGGTCGCCCGAGGAGGCGAGCAGGTTGTACGTGTTCCAGCCCGTGCCGACGCGCACGCGGCCCGAGAACGGCGCCGTACGGCTGCCGGTGCCCTTGTAGAGCCACAGGACGCCGCTGCGGTCGCTCGCGACGATGTCGGCCTTGCCGTCGCCCGTCACGTCGCCCTTGCCGGCGATCTGGCTGTACTGGTTCCAGCCCGAGCCGATCCGGACGCGCTGGGTGAGCGCGCCGTTGCCGTAGCCCAGGTAGTGCCACAGGACGCCGGAGCCGTCACGGGCCAGCAGGTCGTCGGAGACGCCGCCACCGGTGTTGCCGGCCGAGAAGACCTTGTTGTAGGTGTTCCAGCCGCCACCGAGGTCGCGGATCGGGCCGCCCCAGTCGCCGTAGTTCAGACGCCCGTCGGAGCGGATCGCGTAGATGCCGTCGGAGCGGCGGTCGCCGTTCAGGTCGGGCTGCGTGAAGTGCTTGTACGAGGTCCAGCCCGTGCCGCTGTTGTTGGCGAGGCGCTGGATGCCGCCGTTGACCGGGGTGTAGCCCCAGATCGTGCCGGCGCTGTTCACGCCGTACAGGTTGTTGTAGGCCGACAGGGCGCTCGCCGCGAACGCCGAGGCGTTCCCCGAGTCCTTGGAGGCGAGCGCCGGGCCCGGCTCCGCCGCCATGGCGACCGTCGAGGTGCCGACGAGGGCCGCCGTCAGCGCCGCGACCGTGACACGGGCGAGCACGCCCGTGCGGTTCAGGCCAGAATTCTTGGCCACGTAGATCTCCAGATCCATGTCGGGAACAGGGTGGTACGAAGGCCACCGGACTCGGCCCGGTTCGGCGGGTTTTCCCCCGTTCCGCCCGCCCGGCGGCGACTCCGTACATGACAGGAAGACGGCATCCGCGACCGCGCGGTTCCGGCCGACCCGCAACTCCTTCGTCCCGCGCGTCCTCGACCTGTCCCCTTCGCCGGATTTCGAATGGACCATTCAGCTTGTGAACGCAGGCGGAGGGGCGCATTCCGGGTGGGCCGGACAGGCTTCCGCCGGAAGGTCCGGGGAAATCCCCGAGGTCTCAACTCGGGAAAGATGCCTGACGAATGCTGCTTTCGATCTTGCTCCGGTCGAGGGAAGTGGACTATACCTGTCGGCGTCCAGCCCGTCGGAAGCCTCCGGCGACGGCCCGACGCCTGCACGACCCAGCTGCAAATGACCGCGGTGGCGGGGCCCTTCGCCGGTGGCGAGACGAAGTACGGGCGACCGGTACACCGCCTGAGTCCTGAATGAAGGCGAGGACTTGAGCATGGGATCCACCTCCGCCCACTCGAACGAGGGCCTTGGCCGTCGCGATCTGATCAAGCGTTCTGCCGCTCTCGGTCTGATCTCCGTCCCGGCCATGGGCTTCCTTTCCGCCTGCGCGAGCGGTGGCGGCGAGACCAACGACAAGGTCGAGAAGGGCGTCAAGTCCGACAAGAACCCGCTCGGGGTCAATGAGTCGGCAGAGCTCGATTTCTTCCTCTTCGACGGCGGTTTCGGCCAGCAGTACGCCAAGGACGCGATCAAGCTCTACGAGCAGGCGTACCCGAAGGCCAAGGTCAAGTTCACCCCGACGCAGAAGATCACCACCGAGCTCCAGCCGCGGTTCAACGGCGGCAACCCGCCGGACCTCATCGACAACTCCGGCGCCGAGCAGATGGACATGGGCGTCCTCGTCGGCCAGAAGCAGCTCACCGACCTGACCCCGCTGCTCGACGCGCCCTCCGTGGACGACCCGAGCAAGAAGGTCCGCGACACCCTGCGCCCCGGCATCATCGAGATGGGCCAGTTCGACGGCCAGCCCTGCTGGATGCTCAACTACGCCTACACCGTCTACGGCGTGTGGTACTCGCAGAAGCTGCTCGACTCGCTCGACGCCAAGTACCCCGAGACCTGGGACGAGATGCTGGCCGTCTGCGAGAAGGCCAAGAAGAAGAACATCGCGCCCTGGACGTACGCGGGCAAGCACCCGTACTACCTGCCCTTCTCGCTCTACCCGATGATCGGCAAGGTCGGCGGCCGCGAGGTCCTCGACGCGATCGACAACCTGGAGCCGAAGGCCTGGGAGCACCCCGCCGTCAAGGCGTGTTTCGAGGCCTACTACGAGCTCCAGCGCAAGGGCTACATCCTCCAGGGCACCCCCGGCCTCGACCACATCCAGTCGCAGACCGCCTGGACCGAGGGCAAGGCGCTCTTCATCCCGAACGGCTCCTGGGTCGAGAACGAGGCCGCCAAGACCATGCCGGCCGACTTCGGCCTCGCGGTCTCCGCCCCGACCGGTCTGGACTCCTCGGACAAGATGCCCTTCGGCACCATCTGGGCGGCCGGCGGCGAGCCCTTCATCGTCCCGGCGAAGGCGAAGAACCCCGAGGGCGCCATGGAGCAGCTGCGCATCATGCTCAGCGAGGCCTCCTCCAAGAGCTTCACGCAGTCCGTGAAGTCGCTCAGCGCCCTCAACGGCGGCACCGACGGCATCGAGCTCTCCCCGGGCCTCAAGTCCGGTGTGGCGGCCCTGGAGAAGGCCGGCACCAACGTGGTCAACCCCCGCCTCCAGGACTGGTACGTGGCCCTGCAGAAGGAGAAGATCGGCGTCGCCGGCATCGGCGAGATGATGGCCGGCCGCGCCACCCCGGCCGAGACGATCAAGAAGATCCAGAAGTTCGCCGACGAGGCGGCCAAGGACCCGAACATCAAGCACTACAAGCACCAGTGAGCAGTGCCGGGGCCCCTTCCCGCCGACCGGGAGCGGGCCCCGGCTCCTCGGCGCGCGGCGCCGCGGCGCGCGCCCTTCGCCGGAGATCGGGGTCGGTTAGGAATGCAGCACGGCAAGTACCGTTTCATCGTGGGGTTCCTGGCGGTACCCCTGGCGCTGTACGCGCTCTTCGTCATCTGGCCGTTCGTCCAGTCCATCTACTATTCGCTGACCGACTGGACCGGCCTGAGTCCCGAATTCGGGTTCGTGGGGCTCGCCAACTACACCAGAATGCTGGACGACGAGATCTTCTGGAAGTCGCTCCAGCACAGCCTGACCTTCGCCGTCGTCCTTCCGCTGGTGACGGTCGGATTCGCCCTCTTCCTGGCGTTCATGCTGAATGTGGGCGGCCGCCGGAGGAAGGGAGCGGCGGTCACGGGCGTGCGCGGCTCCTCCTTCTACAAGATCGTCTATTTCTTCCCGCAGGTGCTGTCGATCGTCATCGTCGCCCTGCTCTTCCAGTTCGCCTACAACCCCAACAGCGGGGCGATCAATTCGGTCCTCAAGCTCGTCGGGCTCGGCAGCATCCAGCCCGACTGGCTCGGCGACCCGAACCTCGCCCTGATCTGCGTGATGGTGGTGCTGGTCTGGTCGACGGTCGGGTTCTTCGTGGTGCTGTTCTCGGCGGGCATGGCGTCCATTCCGCGTGATTTCTACGAGGCCGCGCTGCTCGACGGCGCCAGCCGCTTCACCACGTTCTTCAAGATCACCCTTCCGCTGCTCTGGGACACCGTGCAGTCGGGGTGGATCTACATGGGCATCCTCGCGCTCGGCGCGGAGTCCTTCGCGGTCGTGCAGATCATGACCGTCGGCCCCAACGGCGGCGGGCCCGACTACTCGACCATCGTCATGCCGCTGTACGTGTACCAGAAGGCGTTCCGGGACGGTCAGGCCGCCTACGCCACGACCATCGGTGTCGCGCTCCTCCTCGTCACGCTCGCCTTCGCCGCGGTCGTGATGAAGCTGGGCCGGCGCGAGCGGCTGGAGTTCTGATGAAGACCACCGACACCCCGCCCACCGGGGACGCGACGATCCCCGCCCCCCGGGAGGGCCGGGACCCCGTGATCGGCGGGACCGCCGCGCCCGTGAAGGAGAAGCGCGAGGGCACCGTCCTCAACGTCTTCTCGCACGGCGTGCTGATCATCTGGGCGATCATGGTGGTGATGCCGCTGCTCTGGGCGGTCATGACCTCCTTCAAGACCGACCGGGCGATCTTCACCTCGCCCTGGTCGCTGCCGGACGCGCTGCACTTCGAGAACTGGTCGCGCGCCTGGACCCAGGCGCACATGAGCGAGTACTTCCTGAACACGATCGTGGTGGTCGGCGGCTCGCTCGTCGGCACCCTGCTGTTCGGCTCGATGGCGGCGTACGTGCTGGCCCGCTTCGAGTTCCCCGGGAACCGCTTCCTCTACTTCCTCTTCATCGGAGGGATGAGCTTCCCGATCATCCTGGCGCTGGTGCCGCTCTTCTACGTGATGCAGAACATGGCCCTGCTGAACACCCTGCACGGGCTGATCCTGGTCTACATCGCGTACTCGCTGCCCTTCACCGTCTTCTTCCTGACCGCCTTCTTCCGGACGCTGCCGACCTCGGTGGCGGAGGCGGCCTTCATCGACGGCGCCTCGCACACCCGCACCTTCTTCCAGGTGATGCTGCCGATGGCCAAGCCGGGCCTGATCAGCGTCGGCATCTTCAACTTCCTCGGCCAGTGGAACCAGTACCTGCTGCCGACCGTGCTCAACACCAACCCCGAGAACAAGGTGCTCTCGCAGGGGCTGGTGCAGCTCGCGGTCAGCCAGGGGTACAAGGGCGACTGGTCCGGACTCTTCGCCGGCCTGGTGATGGCGATGCTGCCGGTGCTCGCCGCGTACATCGTCTTCCAGCGGCAGGTGGTGGCCGGTCTCACCGCCGGTGCCGTGAAGTAGGGCGAACCCCCGTCGAGGGCCCCCGCGCGCGCAGGCGTGCGGGGGCCCTCGCGCGTCTCCGCACGCCCCCTGCCGTGTTCCGGGTCTTGACGGGAGTGAAGCCGAAAGCGTCCCCTTAGAGTTCACATGTTGGAGAAAACGGTGGGAGTGAGAGAGTCGATGGAGACTCCGGGGTCGCAGACGTCTCTGCACAGGGCCAATCTCGAGCGGGTCGTCCGGGCGGTCAGAATGGCCGGTTCGCTGACCCAGGCGGAGATCGCCCGGTCGACGGGACTGTCGGCGGCGACGGTGTCCAACATCGTCCGCGAGCTGAAGGACGGCGGGACGGTCGAGGTGACCCCCACCTCGGCGGGCGGCCGGCGGGCCCGCAGCGTGTCGCTCTCCGGCGACGCGGGCATCGTCATCGGCGTCGACTTCGGCCACACCCATCTGCGGGTCGCGGTCGGCAACCTCGCCCACCAGGTGCTCGCCGAGGAGGCCGAGCCGCTCGACGTGGACGCCTCCGCCGCGGAGGGCTTCGACCGGGCCGAGCGGCTGGTCAACCGGCTGATCGAGGCCACCGGCATCGGGCGCGACAAGGTGATCGGCGTCGGCCTCGGCGTGCCCGGCCCGATCGACGTATCCTCCGGGACGCTCGGCTCCACCTCGATCCTGCCGGGCTGGAGCGGGATCAACCCCGCCGAGGAGCTGTCCGCCCGCCTCGGGGTCCCCGTCCACGTCGACAACGACGCCAACCTCGGCGCGCTCGGCGAGCTGGTGTGGGGGAGCGGCCGGGGCGTCAGGGACCTGGCGTACATCAAGGTGGCCAGCGGGGTGGGCGCGGGGCTCGTGATCGACGGACGGGTCTACCGCGGCCCCGGCGGCACGGCCGGCGAGATCGGCCACATCACGCTCGACGAGTCGGGCCCGGTCTGCCGCTGCGGCAACCGCGGCTGCCTGGAGACCTTCACCGCGGCCCGGTACGTGCTGCCGCTGCTCCAGCCGAGTCACGGCCCCGACCTCACCATGGAGCGGGTGGTGCAGCTGGCGCGCGAGGGCGACCCCGGCTGCCGGCGGGTCATCGCCGACGTCGGACGCCACATCGGCAGCGGTATCGCCAACCTTTGCAATCTCTTGAACCCGAGCCGGGTCGTCCTCGGGGGCGACATCGCCGAGGCGGGGGAGCTGGTGCTCGCCCCGGTCCGCGATTCGGTCGGCCGGTACGCCATCCCGAGCGCCGCTCGCCAGCTCTCCCTTGTGCAGGGGGCCCTCGGCGGGCGGGCCGAGGTGCTGGGCGCGCTGGCTCTGGTGCTGAGCGAGATGGGCGATTCGACCCTGTTGGGGAGCTCGCTTCCGGCGGCCGTTCCGGCCTCCGCTCCCGCCTTCACTTAGAAAACAATAACCACCGTTGTCATCTCGTTAAGTTTTCACTTCTTGACGACGGTGTTGCGGCCGAGTTGACTTCGTGACACCTCGGCCGCACCGTCGCGGCCTCGTCAGGGAGGCAACCCCACATGAACGCAATGACTCGTCGTGTCGTCATAGGCTCGGCCGCGGTCTCGATGGCCCTCGCGCTCTCCGCCTGCGGTCAGGCCGGTGGCGGCGACGGGGAGGACAAGGGCAGCTCGACCAAGATCGGCCTGCTCCTGCCGGAGAACAAGACCGCGCGGTACGAGGCGCTGGACAAGCCGCAGTTCGAGAAGGCCGTCAAGGCCGCCTGCGGCGACTGCGAGGTCGTCTACAACAACGCCGTCTCCGACGTCGTGAAGCAGAAGCAGCAGTTCGACCAGCTCATCGCCGACGGCGTGAAGGTCATCGCGCTCGGCTCGGTCGACGCCGCCAAGTCCGCCGGCTGGGTCCAGGAGGCGAAGGGCAAGGGCGTCAAGGTCATCGCCTACGACCGCGCGATCCAGGGCGCCGACGCCTACGTCAGCCACGACAACAACAAGGTCGGCGAGCTCCAGGGCCAGGCGCTCCTCGCCGCCCTCGGCGACAAGGCCTCCTCCGCCCAGATCGTCATGATCAACGGCGACGAGAAGGACCCGAACGCGGGCCTCTTCAAGAAGGGCGCCCACACCGCGCTCGACGGCAAGGTCGGCAAGATCGCCTACGAGGCCTCCGGCGAGTGGGACCCGAAGGTCGCGGGCGAGAAGATGGCCGCCGCCATCTCCTCCGTCGGCAAGGACAAGATCGGCGCCGTCTACTCCGCCAACGACGGCATGGCGGGCGGCATCGTCACCTCCCTGGAGAACGCCGGCATCAAGGGCATCCCGGTCGGCGGCCAGGACGCCGAGGTCGCGGGCATCCAGCGCATCGTCGCCGGCACCCAGACCTTCACGATCTACAAGTCCCCGCTCCAGCTGGCCCCCGAGGCCGCCAAGTTCGCGGTCAACCTGCTCCAGGGCAAGGACCTCGGCGCCCAGGGCGAGACCGACGGCGTGAAGTCCACCCTCTTCGCCCCGGTCGTCGTCGACAAGGCCAACATCCAGTCCACGGTGATCCAGGACGGCATCTACAAGGCCGCCGACGTCTGCACCGCGGACCTCGCCGCCAAGTGCGCCGAGCTGGGCATCAAGTAGGCCCCCCCCGGAGCCCGGACCACCGGGCTCCACCCCTCCCGCCGGAGCGTCAGGCCCGGCGGGACGCGGAACCGCCGCCCCGTGACGCGGTTCCGCCCCCCTACCCGTCCGGCCCCGGCCGACCCAGACCCCGCTGTCGGTCCGGGGCCGGACGCACACAGCCCCCCTCGAACTCGGCGCCCCACCGGCGCTTCATGCCGCCGCTCCTCCACCGCGGGCGGCGAAGGAGTTGGTTCACGTGTCCCAGACGCCTGTCCTGGCGTTGCGCGGGATCTTCAAGCGATTCGGAGCGGTCCAGGTCCTCTCCGGTGTCGACCTCGAAGTCCACGCGGGCGAAGTCGTCGCCCTGGTCGGCGACAACGGTGCCGGAAAGTCCACCCTGGTCAAGACGATCGCCGGCGTCCACCCCATCGACGAGGGCGTCATCGAGTGGGAGGGCCGCCCGGTCGAGATCTCCCGCCCGCAGGACTCGCAGGCCCTCGGCGTCGCCACCGTCTACCAGGACCTCGCCCTGTGCGACAACCTCGACGTCGTCGCCAACCTCTTCCTCGGCCGCGAGCTCAAGAAGGGCGGCGTCCTCGACGAGGTCGCCATGGAGAAGCGCGCCAAGGACCTCCTGTCGACGCTCTCCATCCGCATCCCCAGCGTCCGCATCCCCGTCGCCGCCCTCTCCGGCGGCCAGCGCCAGGTCGTGGCCATCGCCCGCGCCCTGGTCGGCAACCCCAAGATCGTCATCCTGGACGAGCCCACCGCCGCCCTCGGCGTCGAGCAGACCGCCCAGGTCCTCGACCTGGTCGAGCGGCTGCGCGAGCAGGGCCTCGGCGTCATCCTCATCAGCCACAACATGGCCGACGTCAAGGCCGTCGCCGACACCGTCGCCGTGCTCCGCCTCGGCCGCAACAACGGCACCTTCCCGGTCGCCACCACCACCCACGAAGAGATCATCGCCGCGATCACCGGCGCCACGGACAACGCCGTCACCCGCCGGCAGGCCCGCACCGCGGAGGTAGCCCAGTGAGCACGACCGAGCAGGCACCCGTGCCCGAGCCCCGCGCCCCCAAGCACGCCGCCGGGGCCCCGGCCGCCGGCGCGATCCCGGCCGTCGACCCCCGCCTCCTCGTCCGCGAGCAGGGATTCAAGGGCTACGTCGCGGAGTTCAAGCGCAAGATCCGCTCCGGTGAGATCGGCTCGCTGCCCGTCGTCATCGGCCTGATCGTCATCGGCATCGTCTTCCAGGCCCTGACCGGCAACTTCATCACCTCGTACAACCTCGACCAGATCACCCTGTACGCGGCCGGCCCCGGCATCATGGCCGTCGGCATCGTCTTCGTGCTCCTGCTCGGCGAGATCGACCTGGCCGTCGGCTCCGTCGCGGGCCTCGCCGGCTCCGTGTGGGGCGTGTTCGCCACCGACATGCCCGACTCGCTCGCGATCCTGCTCGGCATCCTCTCCGGCACCCTCCTGGGCGCCTTCCACGGCCTGGTCTTCGCCAAGATCGGCGTCCCCGCCTTCGTCGTCACCCTCGCCGGCTTCCTCGGCTGGGCCGGCCTGCAGACCTGGGTCATGGGCGACCGCTCCACCATCCCCACCCCCATCGGCAGCTTCGTCGGCGACCTCACCAAGTACTACTTCTCCGACGTCATCGCCGCCTACGGCCTCGCCGTCGCGGTCATCGCCGCCTTCTACCTCGCCCAGCTCCGCGACTCCTCCCGCCGCAAGGCCGCCGAGCTGCCCCACCGCCCGCACAGCGAGATCCTGCTGCGCACCGGCGTCCTCGCGGTCCTCGTCCTGGTCGCCGCCTACGGCTTCAACCAGGAGAAGGGCCTCCCGCTCTCCCTGGTGATCTTCCTGGTCATCCTGCTCGTCACCGACTTCGTGCTCCGCCGCACCACCTACGGCCGCCAGGTCTTCGCGGTCGGCGGCGGCATCGAGGCCGCCCGCCGGGCCGGCATCAACGTCGCCTGGATCCGCACCTCGGTCTTCATGATCTCCGGCACCCTCGGCGCGGTCGGCGGCCTCTTCCTCGCCTCCGCCACCGGCGGCGCCGACCGCTCCCTGGGCGGCGGCAACCAGCTCATGATGTGCATCGCCGCGGCCGTCATCGGCGGCACCTCCCTCTTCGGCGGACGCGGCAAGGTCTGGTCGGCGCTCCTGGGCATCCTGGTGCTCCAGTCGATCGTCCAGGGCCTCAACCAGCTCAACCTGGAGTCCAACGCCATCCAGTACATGATCACCGGCGCCGTGCTCCTCATCGCCGTGATCATCGACTCCGTCTCCCGCAAGACCCAGAAGTCCGCGGGACGCGCGTGACAGGAGGGCCGCGCGCGACGCGCGCGACGGCCCTGGGGTAAGACGCGCCACATGCGCCCGGCACCGGTGAACCGGTGCCGGGCACCGTCGCGTCCGGACCAGTACATCCCCCGTGCGGGTGATGCCGCTCCGCCTGGCCCGATGCCCACGATCCAAGACGGAACATTAGACTCGGCAAAATCGGCAAGCTCGACCAGCTCAGAACGCAAGGAGGCACGGGTGGCCCTGCTGACCCGTATCAGGACACCGCGCGACCTGGACCGGCTCTCCCCGGAACAGCTGGACCAGCTGGCCGCGGAGGTCCGGACCTTCCTCGTCGACGCCGTCTCCAAGACCGGCGGCCACCTCGGCCCCAACCTCGGCGTGGTCGAACTGACCATCGCCCTGCACCGCGTCTTCGACTCCCCGAAGGACAAGGTCCTCTGGGACACCGGTCACCAGAGCTACGTGCACAAGCTGCTCACCGGCCGCCAGGACTTCTCGAAGCTGAAGATGAAGGGCGGCCTCTCCGGCTACCCCTCGCAGGCCGAGTCCGAGCACGACGTGATCGAGAACTCGCACGCCTCGACCGTCCTCGGCTGGGCCGACGGCCTCGCCAAGGCGAACCAGGTCCTGAGGAAGGACGACCACGTCGTGGCCGTCATCGGCGACGGCGCCCTCACCGGCGGCATGGCCTGGGAGGCGCTCAACAACATCGCGGCCGCCAAGGACCGCCCGCTCGTCATCGTCGTCAACGACAACGAGCGCTCCTACGCGCCCACCATCGGCGGCCTCGCCAACCACCTGGCCACCCTGCGCACCACGGACGGCTACGAGCGCTTCCTGGCCCGCGGCAAGGACATCCTGGAGCGCACCCCGGTCGTCGGGAAGCCGCTCTACGAGACTCTGCACGGCGCCAAGAAGGGCCTCAAGGACTTCATCGCCCCCCAGGGCATGTTCGAGGACCTGGGCCTGAAGTACGTCGGCCCCATCGACGGGCACGACATCGAGGCCCTGGAGTCCGCCCTCACCCGCGCCAAGCGCTTCGGCGGCCCGGTGATCGTCCACTGCCTCACCGAGAAGGGGCGCGGCTACCAGCCCGCCCTCCAGGACGAGGCCGACCGCTTCCACGCCGTCGGCAAGATCCACCCGGACACCGGCCTCCCCATCGCCACCTCCGGCGCCGACTGGACCAGCGTCTTCGGCGAGGAGATGGTCGCGCTCGGCAAGGAGCGCGAGGACATCGTGGCGATCACCGCCGCCATGCTCCAGCCGGTCGGCCTGGACCGCTTCGCCAAGGAGTTCCCGGAGCGGGTCTTCGACGTCGGCATCGCCGAGCAGCACGCCGCCGTCTCCGCGGCCGGCCTCGCCACCGGCGGCCTGCACCCGGTCTTCGCGGTCTACGCGACCTTCCTCAACCGCGCCTTCGACCAGGTCCTGATGGACGTGGCCCTGCACAAGTGCGGCGTCACCTTCGTCCTCGACCGGGCCGGCGTCACCGGCACGGACGGCGCCTCGCACAACGGCATGTGGGACATGTCGATCCTCCAGGTCGTGCCCGGCCTGCGGCTCGCCGCCCCGCGCGACGCCGACCAGGTCCGCGCCCAGCTCCGCGAGGCCGTCGAGGTCACCGACGCCCCCACCGTGGTGCGCTTCTCCAAGGGCGCGGTCGGCCCCGCCGTCCCCGCCGTGGGCCGGGTCGGCTCCATGGACGTGCTCCGCGAGGCCGGCACGGACCGGCCGGACGTCCTCCTGGTCTCGGTCGGCGCGCTCGCCCCGATGTGCCTGGAGATCGCCGACCTCCTCGACCGGCAGGGCATCTCCACCACGGTGGTCGACCCCCGCTGGGTCAAGCCGGTCGACGAGGCCCTCGCGCCGCTCGCCGCGGACCACCGGGTCGTCGTCACCGTCGAGGACAACAGCCGGGTCGGCGGCGTCGGCTCGGCCGTCGCCCAGGCGCTCCGCGACGCCGGCGTCGACGTGCCCCTGCGTGACTTCGGCATCCCGCCGGTCTTCCTCGACCACGCCTCCCGCGCCGAGGTCCTGGCCGAGATCGGACTGACCGCCCCGGACATCGCGCGCCAGGTCACCGGACTGGTCTCGCGTCTGGACGGCCGGTACGAGGCGGCCCGCGAGGCCGTGGAGCCCGCCCGCGACTGACCTCCGCCCCGGCGGAGCGGTCACACCGCGTCACCGTTGGGCCGGTCGGCTCACCCTCCCGGGTGCCGACCGGCCCTTTCGCGTGCATTCTGGCTTCAGCGCGGGCAGCGTCCCCTCGACCCCCGTGTGCCGGGGGCCCGAGACCCGACGTCACGGACGACGCGGAGGTACGACGGTGAGCACGGACCAGCGCCCCCCACGGGCCAACACCGGAATGTTCCGGACCAAATCGGTCGAGCAGTCGATCCGGGACACCGAGGAGCCGGAGCACGCGCTCCGGAAGTCCCTCTCGGCCTGGGACCTCACGGTCTTCGGCGTCGGTGTGATCATCGGCACCGGCATCTTCGTCCTGACCGGCAAGGTCGCCAAGGAGAACGCGGGCCCGGCCACGGCGCTGGCCTTCGTCGCGGCCGGCATCGTCTGCGCCCTGGCCGCCCTCTGCTATGCCGAGTTCGCCTCGACGGTGCCGGTCGCCGGATCGGCGTACACCTTCGCCTACGCCTCCATCGGGGAGCTTCCGGCCTGGATCATCGGCTGGGACCTGGTGCTCGAGTTCGCGCTGGGCACGGCGGTGGTGGCGGTCGGCTGGTCCGGGTACGTGCGCTCGCTGATGGACAACATCGGCTGGCACCTGCCGGCCTCCCTGGAAGGGCCGGACGCACCGGGCGGCACCTTCGACATCCTGGCGTTCCTGCTGGTCCTGGTGCTGACCGTGATCCTCGTCCTGGGCATGAAGCTCTCCGCCCGGATCACCGCCCTGGTGGTGGCGATCAAGGTCACCGTCGTCATGATCGTGATCGTCGCCGGCCTGTTCTTCATCGTCGGCGACAACTACGACCCGTTCATCCCGCCGGCCGTCACCCCGGAGGGCGGCGGTGACAACTGGACCGCGCCGCTCGTCCAGATCCTCTTCGGGTACGAGCCCACCAACTTCGGCGTCATGGGCATCTTCACCGCCGCCTCCATCGTCTTCTTCGCCTTCATCGGCTTCGACGTGGTGGCCACCGCCGCCGAGGAGACCAAGCTGCCGCAGCGGGACATGCCCCGCGGCATCCTCGGCTCGCTGCTCATCTGCACGGTGCTGTACGTGGCGGTCGCCCTCGTCGTGACCGGCATGCAGCACTACACCGAGCTGTCGGTCAGCGCCCCGCTCGCCGACGCCTTCAAGGCCGCCGGGCACCCCTTCTACGCGGGCGTGATCAGCTTCGGCGCGGCCGTCGGCCTCACCACGGTCTGCCTCATCCTGCTGCTGGGCCAGACCCGCGTCTTCTTCGCGATGAGCCGGGACGGCCTGCTGCCCCGCTTCTTCTCGGTCACGCACCCCAAGTACAAGACCCCGTACCGGCCGACCATCCTGCTCGGCGTGATCATCGCGATCGTCGCCGGCTTCACCAGCATCAACGAGCTGGCGACGCTGGTGAACATCGGCACCCTCTTCGCCTTCGTGATGGTCGCCGCCGGTGTCATCGTGCTCCGCCGCACCCGCCCCGACCTGCACCGCGCCTTCCGGACCCCGTGGGTGCCGGCGCTGCCGATCATCTCCATCGCGGCCTCGCTGTGGCTGATGCTCAACCTGCCGGGCGAGACCTGGTTCCGCTTCGCGGTCTGGATGGCGCTCGGCGTCATCGTGTACTTCCTGTACGGGCGCAACCACAGCCGGTTGGGCAAGGAGGGCCGGAGCCTCCGTTCCTGACCGGGAACCAGCGGGCGCGCGGAAGGCGGCCGGGCCGGGCGGATAAAGTCGGTGCGAACCGTCCCCCACTCGACCCGGAGCGCTGGATCCTCGCATGGTGAACCGACCCCAGGCCCCCGCCGACCCCACCCACGGCTCCCCGCGCGCCCCGAAGATGCACGGCGGCTGGCTGACCCGGGGCGCCGAGGGCCGTTTCAGCGTGTACGTCCCCCGGGACGGCGAGGTGCTCCGCTGGACCGAGGGCCCCGGCCGCCGGTTCACCGGCCCGGACAAGATCGGCGGCGGCGGGCTGCTGCCCTTCCTCGCGGCGGCGCAGGGACCCGACCGGTACGTGCACCTGATCGGCTTCCGGCCCACCGGCACCACCGGGGAGGCGGGGGAGCGGCACGTCGAGCTGGTGCACAGCGTCCAGTTCCAGACCGGCCGGCCCAACGTGGAGTGGAAGTCCATCGGCGGCTCCAACGGGCGGGCGGAGTGGTTCGGCAACCCGGCCCTCGCCGTGGACGCCCAGGGCCGCGCCCACGTCTTCGTCCGCAACCGCGGCGGCGGCGTCAGCGCCCGCGTCCAGAAGGACGCCGGCGGCTGGCACCCGTGGTGGGACCTGAAGGGCGGCCGCACCGACCAGAACCCGGTGGCCGCGGTGAACGGCGCCGGCCTGGTCGAGCTGTACACCTCCAGCGACCGCGGCCTGGTGCGGTACGTGCAGCACGAGCCGGGCGCCCGCCCGGTCGTGGAGCCGCTGGTGCCGACCCCGGTCGTGCCGGGCACCCTCGCCGCGGTGACCGGCGCCTCCGGACACGTCACGGCCTACTACACGGACGGCTCCGGGCGGATCTGCGCTTGGTCGCCGGGGCGCGGCCTCGCGCCCACGCCGTTCGCCGCCGCGGTCGGCGGCGGCCCGCTGACCGCGGGGCGGTGCCTGATCGACGGCTACGACTGCACGCTGCTGGCCCAGTGCGACGACCAGGGCGGCGCGGCGCTGGCCGCGTACCTGACGGAGCGCGAGGACACCGGTCTGTACTGGACCCCGTCCGGCCCGCCGGTGCTCGGTCCGCCGGCCCTGACGGCCGACGCCGGCGGCGCGGCCGCGGTGGCCGCGCTGGCGGCCGACGGCGGCGTGATCGTCACCCGGCAGGGGACGGAGCCGGGGCTGGCCCTGGAGCCCTGGACGCGCCTCTGAGCGGCGTACGCGCCCGCACGCGCCGGTGCCCCGGTCCCTCGTGGTGAGGGGCCGGGGCACCGGTGTCGTACGGGGCGGAGGGTCCGTCAGCCGCCCGTGGCGGGGGACTTCTTGGCGGAGGCCGGGATCTCGGCGTCCTCCCGGACGGCCTTCCACAGCTGGGAGGCGTTGGGCTCGTGGGCGACGACGCGGTTGGGGTCGATCTTGTCGTAGGCGACCGGCAGCATGATCGTCTCCATGTTCTGCGGGTCGACGCCGTTGAGGCTGCGGCCGAACTCGCTGAGCGCGGTGAGGGAGGCGAGCTCGGAGTCGGTGGTGAGCGCCTTGGTCGCCGAGTCGGCGATCTTGTACGTCTTGGTGGGGCTGCTCAGCAGGTCCTGCTTCTTCACCTCGGTGAGCAGCGAGGTGAGGAACTGCTGCTGGAGGGAGATGCGGCCGAGGTCGGAGCCGTCGCCGACGCCGTGGCGGGTGCGGACGAAGGCGAGCGACTGGGTGCCGTCGAGCTTCTGCGGGCCGGCCGCGAGCTGGAGGCCGCTCTGCTTGTCGTCGATCGGCTGCTTCACGTCGACCGTGACGCCGCCGATGGTGTCGACGAGGTCCTTGAAGCCGGCGAAGTCGATCTCCAGGAAGTGGTCGAGGCGGACGCCGGACATCGACTCCACGGTCTTGACCACGCAGGCGGGGCCGTACTGCGCGTACACGGAGTTGAACATGACGCGCTTGGCGGAGGGTGCGGCGGTGCCGTCGCCGCGGGTGCACTCGGGGCGGGTGACCAGGGTGTCGCGCGGGATGCTGACGGCGACGGCCTCGGTGCGGCCCTCGGGTATGTGGACCACGAGCGTGGTGTCGGAGCGGCCGCCGCCGACCGAGCCGCCGACCAGGTCGCCGTTGTCGCCGGCGCGCGAGTCCGAGCCGAGGACCAGGAGGTTCTGGCCGCTGGTGGGCAGCTTCTCGGGGCGGTCGTCGCCGAGCGCCTTGGTGATGTCGACGCCCTTGATGTTGCCGTCGATGCTGCTGTAGGTCCAGTACAGGGCGCCGCCGGCGGCCAGCAGCAGGGCGAGGAGCGTCAGCAGGACGATCCTGCCGGTCCTGCGCTTCTTGCGCGGGCGGGAGCCGGTGCCACGGCGTCCGCCGACGGCCTCGGGCGTGCGGGTGTCCTGGCTCATCGTGTGCGGTTCCTCGAATCCTGGTGACCGTTCGGGGCGCTCGGTGACGCCCGCGCCTCCGGTACGCGGGCACGGCGGCGCGCGGGTTGAGCGTGGAGTATAGGCAGACGGTCGGACGGGTGTGCGACAGGGGGTGACGGTTCCGGGACTCCCGGAGACCTTCCCGGGCATTCGGAGTGACCTACCCGACATCGGAGGCGCGTTCACATCTCAGCTGGATAACGGCTGGTCCGATAAGCCTTCGATAAGTTGTCTGGGGCATGGATCGGGTGTGAAGATCCGGTGCGAGCATCCTCTGCGCAGTCTTGCGATCGGGGGAGGTGCTCGACCGGTCCCGCCGAGGGCCGGGACTTCGGGGGGCCGGAGTTCAGCGTTGAGCCCGGACTGAATCAGATCCGGGCAAGCGTGGTTCCGGGCGCATGCTCCGCATGCGTGTGGTGTGGAAATGGTGGGCTGAACACGGTGGCGACGTCTCGCAACCCCGAGTCCAGTGCGCTCGTTTCCGTCTACCGGAACCTCGTGCCCGTCCGGGCCCGCCGCCGCATCGTGGCCGGCATCCCGCAGCCCGTCCGCCAGTCCGTGGCCCGCACCCTGGCCGGCGTCGACTCCGCCCGCTCCGCCGTCGTGGCCCGCGCCATCGGCGGCCGCAAGGGCGGCGCCGAGACCGAGCGCGGCACCCTCCGGGTGGTCCAGGACGGCGGCCGCCACCTGCGCGCCCTGGAGGTCCCCGGCATCACCGCCTGGGCCGCCCGCGCCCGCAACCTGCACCTCCTCGTCGGCCTCCTGGAGGACGCCGGCATCGAGTACTTCTGCGTCCGCGGCACCGCCAACGGCCTGCCCGCCGTCGCGGTCCCCGCGCGGCACCGCGAGGAGACCGAGGACCTCCTCGCGTACGCCTTCGACCAGGAGCCCGGCTACGTCGGCACCGGTCCCGGCGACCTCCGCCCCGGCGAGGCCGCCGCGTCCTGGCGCAAGCTGCGCTCCCGGCGGATCCTGCGGATCGCCTGGATCGTCTGCGACCCGACCGGCCGGCTCGTCTTCGGCGCCGCCCACGGCTGCGACCTGGAGTTCTGGGACGAGCGGGACGGCGAGCTGATCGCCCCCCGCCCCAACCGGGTGGTGACCGAGGCCGACGCCGCCCCGCGCACCGTCGAGGCGCCGCAGGCCCTCTTCAGCCCTGTGCCCGCCCTCTACACCACCGGGCAGGCCCGCACCCTGCCCGAGTTCACCGCGCACCTGCCCGAGGACCACACCTTCCCCGTGGACGTCGTCTACACCTGGGTGGACGCCGACGACCCGGTGTGGCGCGGCACCAAGGAGACCACCCGCCGCCTCCTCGGCCACGAGGACGAGGGCGGCCCCGCCCTGCACGAGCAGGCCGCCAACGACGCCCGCTTCACCAGCCGCGACGAGCTGCGCTACTCGCTGCGCTCGATCCACCAGTACGCGCCCTGGGTGCGCAACGTCTTCCTGGTGACGGCCGGGCAGGTGCCCGGCTGGCTCGACCTCGACCACCCCGGCCTGCGGGTCGTCGACCACCGCGAGATCTTCTCCGACCCCACCGCGCTGCCCACCTTCAACTCGCACGCCATCGAGAGCCAGCTCCACCACATCCCCGACCTGTCGGAGCACTTCCTCTACCTCAACGACGACGTGTTCTTCGGCCGGCCGACCACCCTCGGGCACTTCTTCCACGCCAACGGACTGAGCAAGTTCTTCATGTCCAAGGCGCTCATCCCCACCGGCCGGGCCCTCCCCGACGACCTGCCGGTCAACGCCGCGGGCAAGAACAGCCGGGGCCTGATCGCCCAGCAGTTCGGCACCTTCGTCTCGCAGAAGATGAAGCACACCCCGCACGCCCTGCGCCGCAGCATCCTGAACGAGATCGAGCACACCTACCCGCGCGCCCACTGGACCACCCAGCACGCGCGCTTCCGCTCGCCCCAGGACGTGCCCATCGCCTCGTCGCTGCACCACTACTTCGCGTACCACTCGGCCCGCGCCACCGTGGGCGACCTGCGGTACGTCTACATCGACATCGGCGACCGGGGCGCGCAGCAGCGCCTCGACCGGCTCTCCGCCCGCCGTGACTTCGACACCTTCTGCATCAACGACACCGTCGTGCCCGAGGACCGCGACGCGCAGGAGCGGATGGTGCGGCGCTTCCTCGACGACTACTTCCCGGTGCCGAGCCCCTACGAGCGCACGGATGCCGTGGGGCTCCCCACCCGCCGACTGACCGAACGAGGACGTGCCGACTGATGGGCTCGATACGAAGGCGCCTGGGCAGGGTGCGCCGGACCGCAAGGCTCCGGATCGCCGCGCCGCTGTGGAGCCGACTGCTCCGCGGGGTCTTCCTCCCGCTGCGCGGCCGCCGCTCCGCCACCGTGCTGTACGCCGCCGTGCTCGACGGTCAGACGATGAACCTGCACGCCGAGCTGCCCGCCGGGGCCCGCGCCGCGGACTCCGCCGAGGTGCTGATCGGCGGCGGCCGCTCGCCGCACCGCAGCCCCGCCCGGGTGCACACCGACCGCTCGGGCCGGGTGCTCGTCGACGCCGCCGTGCTGCTGGGCGCCGAGACGGGCGGCGTCCCGGTGGAGACCGGCGGGACCCGGCTGCGGCTCGGCGTCCGCACCGGCCACCGCACCCGCACCTACCCGCTCCTCCTGGTCGACGCCCCGCACACCTACAAGGGCACCACGCGCCCCATGGAGGCCTCCCCGATCAGCGGCGGCCGCTACCGCGTCGGGCGCTCCGTCACCGGCAGCGCCCGGCTCCGGCACGCGTCGGCCCGCCCGGGGGCCGAGGTGGTGGACGTGCACATCGAGCACGCCCGCATCGACGTGCGGCTGCGCCTGGTCGGGATGCCGGCCGAGGAGCCGTGGTGCGAGTTCGTCGCCTCCGGGCGGCGGATCCCCTGCGAACTCACCGAGATCGAGCCCGGCGTCTGGCAGACCGAGGTGCCGCTCTCCGAGATGTACCCGGTCTCCCACCGCCGCGAGCACTGGGACGTCCTGCTGCACACGGCCGACCGGCGCCCCCACCGGGTGGCCCGGCTGCTGCACGACCTCACCGACCCCCAGCGGGTGCTGGCGATGCGCTCGGTCGTGGTCGCCGCGCGCAAGGACACCCTGATGTCGGTCGAGCCCCGCTACACCCCCGCCGGGAACCTCCGGTTCACCTGCCGTCGTGTCGAAGAGACGGCCTGAGGAAGCGCACATCGTGAAAGTAACGTTCCTTCTGCATGCCGCCGACGTCCTCGGTGACCCCGAGCGCGCGGTGCTCCACCAGGCTTCCGAACTGGCCGCCCGGCACGAGGTCTCCGTCCTCAGCCTCTTCAAGGCCCGCCGCCGCAGGTTCACCCCGTACGACGGACGGGTCCCCGTCACCTTCCTCGTCGAGGGCGCCGGCCCCCAGCAGCGCCCGGTCCGCGAGGGCGGTCCGGACGAGGCCCTCTCCGCCGCGCTCGCCGCCCGCCCCAGCGAGCTCGTCGAACGCCGCTGGGACGACGGCCACAACCGGCTCTCCGACATCGAGGCCGAGTACGCCCTCACCACCCTCGACACCGACGTCCTGGTCACCACCACCCCCGGGCTGATGGTCCTCGCGGCCCGCTTCGCCCCCGCCGAGACCCTCCTCGTCCACCTCGAACAGCGCGCCTCCGAGGTCGCCGAGGCCACCGCCCTCGAACCCCTGCTGCGCCACACCGCCGGCTTCGACGCCGTCGTCCTGCCCGGCGCCCGCGCCCACGAGTGGTACGCCGAGACCTTCGGCGCCGCCGCCCCGCGCCTCCAGGTGGTCCCGCCCGCCCTGCCCGAGGGCTTCCGCCCCCGCTCCACCCTGCAGACCCGGATCGTCACCCTCGCCGC
Organism: Streptomyces omiyaensis; assembly: GCF_014650895.1. Taxonomy (GTDB): domain Bacteria; phylum Actinomycetota; class Actinomycetes; order Streptomycetales; family Streptomycetaceae; genus Streptomyces; species Streptomyces omiyaensis. The sequence goes on along the minus strand of NZ_BMVV01000030.1, from coordinate 24,978 downwards.
CCGCCTGGAGGAGAACTCCGGCGTCGACGCGGCCCTCGGCACCTGGGCCCGGGTCTCCCCGCTCCACCCGACCTGGACCCTGCGGATCCTCGGCGACGGCCCGCTCGGCGGCGCCCTGCGCCGCCGCCGCGACCAGCTCGGCCTCCACGGCACCGTCCAGCTCGTCGGCGAGGCCACCCACCCCGCGGAGGAGTGGGCCAAGGCCTCGATCGCCCTCACCACCACCCGCACCGACGCGGTCGGCTACTCCCTCATGGAGGCCCAGTCCGCCGGCGTCCCCGTCGTCGGCTTCGACAGCCCCGGCGTCCTGCGCGACGTGGTCGCCGACGGCCGCACCGGCCTGCTCGTCCCCGTCGACGACACCGAACTCCTCGCCGACCGGCTGTTCCGGCTCGTCCAGGACGACCGGCTCCGCCTCGGCCTCGGCGCCGCCGCGGCCGAGGAGGCCGTCCGCCACGCCCCCGCCGAGGCCACCGCCCGCTGGGAGCAGCTCCTCTCCGCCCTCGCCGCCGAGCGCGCCGGCGGCGGCCGCCCCGCGGCCAAGGCCGCCCGCACCGCCGCCCAGGCCCTCCTCGGCGGCAACGACGGAGCCGCCCGGGCCGCCGCCGCGGCCCCCCAGGGCACCGCCCGCAACCGCGCCTTCAAGGAGGCCGAGGAGCGGCTGCTCAAGCGCGACCGCGGCCTCGTCCGCGACGGCGGCCAGGTCTGCCGGGTCATCGACGCCGAATCGCCCTTCGACATCGCCCAGACCAACCTGGCCCTGACCGCCGACGCCCTGGAGGCCGCCGGCGTCCCCTACTTCCTGGTCCGGGACACCAAGATCCGGCACAGCGTCGCCGTCCACGCCGACTACCGGGACGCCGTCCTCAAGGCCCTCGCCGACCGGTTCCCCGACGGCCCGGTCTACGTGGGGCTCCTCAACGACGCCGACACCACGATCGCCACCACCCTCGCGCAGCGGGCCGCCGACCTCGTCAACACCGAGTGCTCCGGCATCCGCGTCTACGCCCCCGTCGTCTCCGCCACCGGCACCCTCCGCCTCGGCGCCACCTACGGCTGCCTGGTCTCCTTCTGGTACCACGACGAGGAGGAGCCGCACTTCTTCCACTCGCCGCGCCGCACGCTCATCGGCCAGCGGGTGCCCCGCGCCTCGATGCGCCGGATGCCGACCGTCCTCGGCGGACGCACCTACCCGACGGTGGAGCCGTACACCCACACCCTCCACCACGACGTGCCCTTCCCCATCGACGCCGTCTACACCTGGGTCGACGGATCCGACGTGAACTGGCTGGAGCGCAAGAACGCGGTCCTCGCCTCGATGGGCATCGTCACCGAGGACGCCGCCACCAGCGCCGCCCGCTTCCGCAACCGCGACGAGCTGCGCTTCTCGCTGCGCTCCCTCGACATGTACGCGCCCTGGATCCGGAACATCTACCTGGTCACCGACCAGCAGGTGCCGCCGTGGCTGGACACCCGCCACCCCCGGGTCCGGGTCGTCGACCACACCGAGATCTTCGGCGGCGAGGGCTCCCTGCCCACGTACAACTCGCACGCCATCGAGAGCCGGCTGCACCACATCGACGGCCTGGCCGAGCACTTCCTCTACTTCAACGACGACGTGTTCGCCGCCCGCCCGATCCAGCCCTCGCTCTTCTTCCTGGGCAACGGCGCCTCCAAGCACTTCATGTCCTCCAACGCCATCCCCATGGGACCGGCCCTGGAGGGCGACGAGTTCAGCCGGATCGCCGCCAAGAACAACCGCGACCTGATCCAGGGCATGTTCGGCCAGACGCTGGTGAACTCCTTCATCCACGCCCCGCACCCGCTGCGCCGCAGCGTGATGGCCGACCTGGAGACCCACTTCCCCGACGCCCTGCGCCGCACCGCCCACAACCGGCTGCGCGATCCCTCGGACGTCTCCGTGGCCTCCTCGCTCCACCACTACTTCGGCTACCACACGGGCCGCAGCGTGCCCGGCCGGATCTCCTCCGGCTTCGTCAACGTCGGCCTCAGCGAACAGGTCAAGAAGCTCAACGGCCTGCTCGCCTCCCGCCCCAACGACGTCTTCTGCCTCAACGACTTCCACGACGGAGACGTCTCGGAGGACGAGCAGGACGCCACCCTCGCCGCCTTCCTGCCCAGCTACTTCCCCATCGCCAGCCAGTTCGAGACCGGTTCGCCGCGCAACGAACACTTCCACGCCGGGCGGATCGCCGCCTGGCCCCTGTGAACCGGAGGCCCGTCATGCCCAAGTTCTGCATCCTCGGCGCCTCCGTCGCCAAGTCCCGCAAGACCGCCGAGGGCCCCATCGCCGGATGGGGCCAGTACATGGCGGAGTTCCTCGCCCCCGGCTGGGAGGTGCGGAACTTCGCCCGCGACGCGATGACCGCCCGCACGTACTTCACGGACCGCTTCGCCACCCTGCTCAACCTGCTGGAGCCCGGCGACATCGTCGCCCTCGACTTCGGCGGCGTCGAGCAGCGGATCAACGTCCCGCTCCGCTACCACGGCAAGCGGGAGTTCAAGGAGTTCCTCAAGCTGTACGTGGAGGGGATCCGCGCCCAGGGGGCGATCCCGGTCCTCCTCACCCCGTGCTCGCGCTGCGCCTTCGACGTGCAGGGCCAGGTCTCCGACACCCGCGACGGCTACCCCGAGGTCACCCGGGAGGCCGCCGCCGAGACCGGCGCCGTCTTCGTCGACATGAACTCCCACACCGGCCGGCTCCTCCAGGAGCTCGGCCCCGCCCGGGCCAAGCAGTACTACCGCTGGATCGACGCCGGAGAGCACCCGCTCCACCCGGACGGCATGATCGACTCCACCCACTTCAACCACGCTGGCGCCCGCGAGGTGGCCCGGATCCTCGCCTCCGCCCTGGAGAGCAGCCCGGACATCCCGGCCGGCACCGTCGACCCGGCGACCCTGGTCCCCGGCGAGTACCCGCCGCCCGCCCCCGAGTTCACCGTGGTCAGCCCGGAGAGCGCGCTCTACGCCACCGACCGGGTCGGCACCGCCCCCGTCTTCACCTCGCCGGCGCCCGACCGCGCGGTCAGCGGCCTCCAGAAGTTCGCCGGCAACGCCGGCCCCGACACCGGCTACCTGCTCTTCTTCTCCCAGGGCGCCTACATCGGCGGCACCGCCGTCAACGAGCAGGGCCGCTTCCTGTGGCGCCGCACCATGGTCTGGCCGGCCGGCGAGCACACCGTGCAGGCCGTCGGCATCGCCCGCGCGGGCGGGGTCACCCCGATCGCCTCGCTGCGCTTCGAGGTCCGCGACCACGTCGCCCCGCCGGTGGTCGCCGCCCCGAAGAGCGGGGCCTGGGTCAACCCGCGCCCCCGCTTCAGCGGCACCGCCGCCCCCGGCGTCACCAAGGTGATGGCCCTGGAGGGCGAGCGGCTGATCGGCGAGGCCGTCGTCGCCGAGGACGGCACCTGGAGCATGCGCCACCCGCACAGCTGGCGGCCCGGCGCCCACCGCGTCGAGTTCGTGTCGATCTTCAGCGCGCTGCACTCGACCGCCACCCCGGTGGACATCCGGGTGCTCGGCGTCCCGGAGGAAAGCTTCCTGCGCACCTCCACGGACGCCCGCGAGCGCTGCGGCGAGAAGTGCGACCACTACCCCTTCGACGGGCGCTGGTAGTCCCCGGCGGGGACGGCGCCCCGGGCCGAGGGGCGGGGAACGACGAAGGGGCCCGGTGGCACAAGCCACCGGGCCCCTTCCCGCGTGCGCGGCCGGTTACGCCGGGACGCTCGCCACGCCCTGCGCCAGGAAACGCTTGCCGTTGACGCGCTCGGAGACGCCCTCACGGTCCAGGTACGGCGTGATGCCGCCCAGGTGGAAGGGCCAGCCCGCACCGGTGATCAGGCAGAGGTCGATGTCCTGCGCCTCGGCGACGACACCCTCCTCCAGCATGAGGCCGATCTCCTGCGCCACCGCGTCGAGGACGCGGTCGCGGACCTGCTGCTCGGTGAGGACGGTGTCGCCCTGCTTGAGCAGCGCGGCGACCTCGGGGTCGAGCTCCGGCTTGAAGCCGTTCTCCGGCTTGTAGACGTAGAAGCCGCGCTTGCCGGCCTCGACGACGGCCTTCAGGTTGGGGGAGACGGTGAAGCGCTCCGGGAAGGCGCGGTTCAGGGTCTCGGAGACGTGCAGACCGATGGCCGGGCCGACGAGCTCCAGGAGGACCAGCGGGGACATCGGCAGACCGAGGGGCTCGATGGCCTTCTCGGCCGTCTCGACCGAGGTGCCCTCGTCGATGACGTTCTGGATCTCGCCCATGAAGCGGGTGAGGATGCGGTTCACGACGAACGCCGGGGCGTCCTTGGTGAGGACCGCGGTCTTCTTCAGCTTCTTCGCCACGCCGAAGGCGGTGGCGAGCGAGGCGTCGTCCGTCTTCTCGCCGCGGACGATCTCCAGGAGCGGGAGGATCGCGACCGGGTTGAAGAAGTGGAAGCCGACCACGCGCTCCGGGTGGCGGAGCTTGGACGCCATCTCGGAGACCGACAGCGAGGAGGTGTTGGTGGCGAGGATCGCGTGCGCCGGGGCGACCGCCTCGACCTCCGCGAACACCTTCTGCTTGACGGACATCTCCTCGAACACGGCCTCGATGATGAAGTCCGCGTCCGCGAAGCCCTCGGCCTTGTCGAGGACACCGGAGACCAGGCCCTTGAGACGGTTGGCCTTGTCCTGGTTGATGCGGCCCTTGCCGAGCAGCTTCTCGATCTCGCCGTGGACGTAGCCCACGCCCTTGTCGACGCGCTCCTGGTCGATGTCGGTCAGGACGACCGGCACCTCCAGGCGGCGCAGGAAGAGCAGGGCGAGCTGCGAGGCCATCAGACCGGCGCCGACGACGCCGACCTTGGTGACCGGGCGGGCCAGGGACTTGTCCGGGGCACCGGCGGGGCGCTTGCCGCGCTTCTGCACCAGGTTGAAGGCGTAGATGCCGGAGCGGAGCTCGCCGCCCATGATCAGGTCCGCGAGGGCCTGGTCCTCGGCGTCGAAGCCCTTCTGCAGGTCGCCGTCCTTGGCGGCCTCGATGATGTCGAGGGCGCGGTAGGCGGCCGGAGCGGCGCCGTGCACCTTGGAGTCGGCGATCGCGCGGCCCTTGGCGACGGCGGCGTCCCAGCCCTCGCCCCGGTCGATCTCCGGGCGCTCGACGGCGACAGAGCCGTTCAGCACGCCGGCGGTCCAGATGAGCGACTGCTCCAGGAAGTCGGCGCCCTCGAAGAGCGCGTCGGCGATGCCGAGCTCGAAGACCTGCTTGCCCTTGAGCTGACGGTTCTGGTTGAGCGAGTTCTCGATGATGACCTGGACGGCCTTCTCGGCGCCGATCAGGTTCGGGAGGATCGCGCAGCCGCCCCAGCCGGGGACCAGACCGAGGAAGACCTCGGGGAGCGAGAAGGCCGGGAGGGCCTTCGACACGGTGCGGTAGGTGCAGTGCAGACCGACCTCGACGCCGCCGCCCATGGCCGCGCCGTTGTAGTACGCGAAGGTCGGCACGGCGAGCGCGGAGAGGCGCTTGAAGACGTCGTGGCCGCCCTTGCCGATGGCGAGCGCCTCGTCGTGCTTCCTCAGCAGCTCGACGCCCTTGAGGTCGGCGCCGACGGCGAAGATGAACGGCTTGCCGGTGATGCCCGCGGCGACGATCTCGCCGTTGGCGGCCTCGGCCTCGACCTGGTCGATCGCCGCGTTCAGGTTGGCCAGCGACTGCGGGCCGAAGGTGGTCGGCTTGGTGTGGTCGAAGCCGTTGTCCAGCGTGATCAGCGCGAACCGGCCCGCGCCCGCGGGCAGTTCGAAGTGCCGTACGTGGGCGCTGGTGACGACCTCGTCCGGGAAGAGCTCGGCGGCGCCCTTCAGAAGCTCGGCGGTGGTGCTCACTTGCCCTCCCAGTGGGGGTTCTCCCAGATGACCGTCGCGCCCATGCCGAAGCCGACGCACATGGTGTTGAGGCCGTAACGGACCTGCGGGTTCTCCTCGAACTGGCGGGCCAGCTGCGTCATGAGGCGGACGCCGGAGGAGGCGAGCGGGTGACCGTAGGCGATCGCGCCGCCGTACTGGTTCACACGGGCGTCGTCGTCGGCGATGCCGTAGTGCTCCAGGAAGGCGAGGACCTGGACCGCGAAGGCCTCGTTGATCTCGAAGAGGCCGATGTCCTCGATGGACAGACCGGCCTGCGCCAGGGCCTTCTCGGTGGCCGGGATCGGACCGTAGCCCATGACCTCGGGCTCGACGCCGGCGAAGGCGTACGAGACGAGGCGCATCTTGACGGGGAGGCCGTTCTCCCGGGCGAAGTCCTCGGAGGCGATGATCGAGGCGGTGGCGCCGTCGTTGAGACCGGCCGCGTTGCCCGCGGTGACGTTGCCGTGGACGCGGAACGGCGTCTTCAGGTTGGCCAGCGACTCCAGGGTGGTGCCCGGGCGCATCGGCTCGTCGGCGGTGACCAGGCCCCAGCCGGTCTCGCCGGCCTCGGCGTTGGTGCGGCGGACGGAGATCGGCACCAGGTCGGGCTGGATCTTGTTGTCCGCGTAGGCCTTGGCGGCCTTCTCCTGCGAGCGCACGGCGTACTCGTCGGCGCGCTGCTTGGTGATGCTCGGGTAGCGGTCGTGCAGGTTCTCGGCGGTCATGCCCATGAAGAGGGCGGACTCGTCGACCAGCTTCTCGCTGACGAAGCGCGGGTTCGGGTCGACGCCCTCGCCCATGGGGTGACGGCCCATGTGCTCGACACCGCCGGCGATGACGGCGTCGTAGGCGCCGAAGGCGATGGAGCCGGCGACGCTCGTCACGGCCGTGAGCGCACCGGCGCACATGCGGTCGATCGAGTAGCCGGGCACGGACTGCGGCAGACCGGCCAGGATGCCGGCGGTACGGCCGAGGGTCAGGCCCTGGTCGCCGATCTGGGTCGTCGCGGCGATCGCGACCTCGTCGATCTTCGCCGGGTCGAGGGCCGGGTTGCGGCGCAGCAGCTCCCGGATGGCCTTCACGACGAGGTCGTCGGCGCGGGTCTCGTGGTAGATGCCCTTCGGGCCCGCCTTGCCGAACGGGGTGCGGACGCCGTCGACGAAGACGACGTCCCTGACGGTACGAGGCACGATGGCTCTCCTCCAGGTGCGGGACGGCACTGCTGCGGCGCACACCACTAAGCGTGCGCTTGCTTCCCCCATGCTACTTGTGGGTAACCAAGCTGCCCACCCCTTGGGGGCCAAGCGGCGAAGGTCACACGCCCGGAGCGCGCCGAAGCCCCCGGCACCACGGGGGCGCGGGGGCTTCGGCGGGGGACGGGCACGGCTCAGGCCCGGGCCCGCAGGGCCTCGACCAGGAGCGGGGTGACCAGGCCGACCTGCCAGCGGCGGGCGCCGTGCGCGGTGAGCGCGGCGGCGACGGCGTCCGGGTCCGCGGGGGCCGGGGGCTCCCAGCAGATGCGGCGGACGGTGTCCGGGGTGATCAGGTTCTCCTGGGGGAGGTTCAGCTCCTCGGCGAGCGCGCCGACGCCGGTGCGGGCGGCCGCGAGGCGGGCGGCGGCGGCCGGGTCCTTGTCGGCCCAGGCGCGCGGCGGGGGAGGTCCGGCGACCTGGGCGCCGGGCTGCGGCAGCTCGTTCTCGGGGAGGGCGCGGGCCCGGTCCACGGCGGCCTGCCACTGCTCCAGCTGGCGCCGGCCCATGCGGTGGCCGAAACCGGGCAGTGCGGTGAGCGCGGCGACGTTCACCGGGACGGCGAGCGCCGCCTCGACGATCGCGGCGTCGCTCAGCACCTTGCCGGGGGAGACGTCGCGCCGCTGGGCGACCCGGTCGCGGGCCGTCCACAGCTCCCGCACGACCGCCATCTGGCGGCGGCGGCGCACCTTGTGCATGCCGGAGGTGCGGCGCCAGGGGTCCTTGCGCGGCGGGGCGGGCGGGGCGGCGGCGATGGCCTCGAACTCCTCGTGGGCCCACTCCAGCTTCCCCTGCCGGTCCAGCTCCTTCTCCAGCGCGTCGCGCAGGTCGACGAGGAGCTCGACGTCGAGGGCCGCGTAGCGCAGCCAGGGCTCGGGGAGCGGGCGGGTGGACCAGTCGACGGCGGAGTGGCCCTTCTCCAGGGCGTAGCCGAGGACGGACTCGACCATGGCGCCGAGGCCCACGCGGGGGAAGCCGGCGAGCCGGCCGGCCAGCTCGGTGTCGAAGAGCGAGGAGGGGCGCATGCCTATGTCGCGGAGGCAGGGCAGGTCCTGGGTGGCGGCGTGGAGGATCCACTCGGTGCCGTCCAGGGCCTCTCCGAGGCCGGAGAGGTCGGGGCAGCCGACCGGGTCGATCAGGGCGCTGCCCGCGCCCTCGCGGCGGAGCTGGACGAGGTAGGCGCGCTGGCCGTAGCGGTAGCCGGAGGCGCGCTCGGCGTCGACGGCGACGGGCCCGCGTCCGGCGGCGAAGGCGGCGATGACCCCGGCGAGGGCCTCGTCGTCCGCGACGACCGGCGGGATGCCCTCCCGGGGCTCCAGCAACGGGATCGGAAGCCCATTCGCAGGGACGTCGTCGTCCGGGGGGCCGCCCCCGGTGGTGCGCAGTGTGGTGTCTGCTGCGGTCTCTTGGGCGTCGGTCACCTGTCAAGGGTATCCGCCGACGGCAAGCGCCTGCCGACGGAACGTTCCGTCGACAGGCGCGGCCCTTCCGTCGACCGGAGTCAGTGGATGATCCCGGTCCGCAGGGCGACGGCGACCATGCCGGCCCGGTCGCCGGTGCCCAGCTTGCGGGCGATCCGGGCGAGGTGGCTCTTCACGGTGAGCGCCGAGAGCCCCATGGAGACGCCGATGGCCTTGTTGGACTGGCCCTCGGCGACGAGGCGGAGCACCTCGACCTCGCGGCCGGAGAGCTCGCGGTAGCCGCCCGGGTGGCTCGGGGCACCCGGGGGGCGGCGGTGGCCGAGCCGCGCGGCCGCGGCGCCGATGGGCGCGGCGCCGGGGCGCGTCGGGTGGCCGATGTTGGTCCGCGTGCCGGTGACGACGTAGCCCTTCACGCCGCCGGCGAGCGCGTTGCGCACCGCGCCGATGTCGTCGGCGGCCGAGAGGGCGAGGCCGTTGGGCCAGCCGGCGGCGCGGGTCTCGGACAGCAGGGTGAGGCCGCTGCCGTCGGGAAGGTGGACGTCGGCCACGCAGATGTCGCGCGGGTTGCCGACGCGGGGGCGGGCCTCCGCGATGGACGACGCCTCGATCACGTCCCGCACGCCGAGCGCCCACAGGTGGCGGGTGACGGTGGAGCGGACGCGCGGGTCGGCCACGACGACCATGGCCGTCGGCTTGTTCGGGCGGTAGGCGACCAGGCTGGCGGGCTGCTCGAGCAGAACGGACACTCGGCCTCCTGAGGCTGAAGGGGAGGGGGACGGAGTCGGCTCGGGGAAGAAGCCGGGGGTGGACCCCCGCTGCCGAAGGGGTCAATGACTCTTTCGGCAGAGGGGCCGCCCGCCTTTAGGGAAAGATCACGATTTAGTGAGTAACAATTAGGGCAATTCGGACGCGCGATCGATCATCCTACGAGCGGCCCCCGTTCCCTCACTCCCACGGGGGACCCCGTACGAATGAGGGAAGGGCCCCCTGAGGGGCCCCTCGCGCACACCTGTCCGGACGGGACTCAGGCCCCCTGCGGCCCCCGCCGCTGGGGCAGCGAGACGACCCCCGCGCCCGACACCGTCCCCGCCGGACCCGCCGCCGCGGGGCCGTGCGCCCCCGGCGGATCGGCCGGCGCCGGCGGCAGCCCCGCGATCTGGCACAGCAGGTCGGACCAGGCCGCCAGGTGCGCGGCGGTGTCCGGGACCCCACCGGTCCCCTCCCGGGGCGTCCAGGACGCCCGGATCTCGATCTGGGTGGCCGGCCGGCGCTCCGCGAGTCCCCCGAAGTAGTGCGAGCCCGCCATCGTCACGGTCCCGCTCGCCTCCCCGTACGCGAGCCCCCGCGCCTCCAGGGCCCCGGTCAGCCAGGACCAGCACACCTCCGGCAGCAGCGGGTCCGCCGCCATCTCCGGCTCCAGCTCCGCCCGCACCAGCGTCACCAGCCGGAAGGTGCCCTTCCAGGCCTCGTGCCCCGCCGGGTCGTGCAGCAGCACCAGGCGCCCGTCCGCGAGGTCTTCCTCGCCGTCGACGACCGCCGCCTCCACCGCGTACGCGTACGGCGCGAGCCGCTGCGGCGGGCGGGTCGGCTCGACCTCCATCTCGGACCGCAGCCGTGCCGTCCGCAGGGCGTCCACCGCCCGCCGGAACGCCGCCGGCACCGGGGTCCCCGCCGTACTGTCCGCCTTGTCGCCCGTCCCTCGCACGCCGTCGGAATGATCGGAAAAATGTCCCTGAGCCGCAGCCATGCGGGGAAGAGTAGGCGGAACGGGGCCGCCATGCGGGGAGAGACACCCGCCCGGCACGAGTGGCTTCCGGTCACATGCGAAGATTTGGGCGTGAGTGCCATGGACAGCCCGACGGGCCAGCAGACGAAGCAGCAGTCGCGGACGCACGACTCCGCGTTCCTCAAGGCGTGCCGGCGCGAGCCCGTGCCCCACACCCCCGTCTGGTTCATGCGGCAGGCGGGGCGGTCCCTCCCCGAGTACCTGAAGGTGCGCGAGGGCATCCCCATGCTGGAGTCGTGCATGCGGCCCGAGCTGGTCACCGAGATCACGCTCCAGCCCGTCCGCCGCCACAAGGTCGACGCCGCGATCTACTTCAGCGACATCGTCGTCCCCCTCAAGGCCATCGGCCTGGACCTCGACATCAAGCCCGGCGTGGGCCCCGTCGTCGCCGACCCGATCCGCACCCGCGCCGACCTCGACCGGCTGCGCGACCTCACCCCGGACGACGTCCACTACGTCACCGAGGCCATCGGCATGCTCACCGAGGAGCTCGGCGACACCCCGCTGATCGGCTTCGCCGGCGCGCCCTTCACCCTCGCGAGCTACCTCGTCGAGGGCGGCCCGTCCCGCAGCCACGAGCGCACCAAGGCGATGATGTACGGCGACCCGCAGCTCTGGGCCGACCTGCTCGACCGCCTCGCCGGGATCACCTCCGCCTTCCTGAAGGTGCAGATCGAGGCCGGCGCCTCCGCCGTCCAGCTCTTCGACTCCTGGGTCGGCGCCCTCGCCCCCGCCGACTACCGCCGCTCGGTCCTCCCGGCCTCCGCCAAGGTCTTCGACGCGGTCGCCGGCCACGGCGTCCCGCGCATCCACTTCGGCGTCGGCACCGGCGAGCTCCTCGGCCTCATGGGCGAGGCGGGCGCCGACGTCGTCGGCGTCGACTGGCGCGTCCCGCTCGACGAGGCCGCCCGCCGCGTCGGCCCCGGCAAGGCCCTCCAGGGCAACCTGGACCCGGCCGTCCTCTTCGCCTCCACCGAGGTCGTCGAGGCCAAGGCCGACGAGGTCCTGGCCGCCGCGAAGGGCCTGGAGGGGCACGTCTTCAACCTGGGCCACGGCGTCATGCCCTCGATGGACCCCGACGCCCTCACCCGCCTCGTCGCCCACGTCCACGAGCGCACGGCGGTCTGACGCCCCGCCGCACGGCACGCAGGGCGCGCAGGGCGGGCAGGGCACGGACGGTGCGGGCGGCGGGGTCAGCCCGCCGCCCGCACCGCCGCCACCGCCTTGCGGGCCGCGATCAGCACCGGGTCCCACACCGGCGAGAACGGCGGCGCGTACCCCAGGTCCAGCGCCGCCATCCGCTCCACCGTCATCCCGGCGGTCAGCGCCACCGCGGCGACGTCCACCCGCTTCGCCGCGCCCTCCCGGCCCACGATCTGCACCCCGAGCAGCCGCCCGGTCCGCTTCTCGGCGAGCATCTTCACCGTCATCGGCGCCGCCCCCGGGTAGTAGCCGGCCCGGCTCGTCGACTCCACGGTCACCGTCACGTACCGCAGTCCCACCTCCCGGGCGTCCTTCTCCCGCAGCCCGGTCCTGGCGATCTCCAGGTCGCACACCTTGGACACGGCCGTCCCCACCACCCCGGGGAAGGTCGCGTAGTCGCCGCCCACGTTCGAGCCGATGACCTGTCCCTGCTTGTTGGCGTGGGTGCCCAGCGGCACGTGCCGCTCCCGGTTCGACACCAGGTCCAGGACCTCCACGCAGTCGCCGCCGGCCCACACGTTCTCCTGCCCCCGCACCCGCATCGCCAGGTCCGTCAGCAGCCCGCCGTGCGTCCCGAGCGGCAGCCCCGCCGTCTTCGCCAGCGAGGTCTCCGGCACCACGCCGGTCCCGAGCACCACCACGTCCGCCGGGTACGTGCCGTCGTCCGTGACCACCGCCCGGACCCGCCCCTCGTCCCCCGTGAGGATCTCCCGCACCGCCGCCGAGCCGACCGTCCGGATCCCCAGCCCGTCCATCGCCGCGTGCACCAGTCGGCCCATGTCCGGGTCGAGCGTGGACATCGGCTGCTCGCCCCGGTTGAGGACCGTCACCTCGTAGCCCCGGTTCAGCAGCGCCTCGGCCATCTCCACGCCGATGTACCCGGCGCCGACGACCACCGCGCGGCGCCCCGCCGTCCCGGCCAGCGAGTCGAGCAGCGCCTGCCCGTCCTCCAGCGTCTGCACGCCGTGCACGCCCGCCGCGTCGATCCCGGGCACCGCCGGCCGGGCGGGCCGCGCCCCGGTCGCGACGACCAGCTTGTCGAAGCCCGTCCACGTCTCCGTGCCGGCCGCCAGGTCCCTGGCCAGAACCCGCTGCCCGGCGAGGTCGATCTCCGTCACCTCGGTCCGCGTCCGCAGGTCGATCCCGCGCGCCCGGTGTTCCTCGGGGGAGCGGGCGATCAGCTCGTCGCGCCCGGCGACGTCCCCGCCGACCCAGTACGGGATGCCGCAGGCCGAGTACGAGGAGAAGCGGCCCCGTTCGAAGGCCGTGATCTCCAGCTCCCCGGGTCCCCTGAGCCTGCGCGCCTGCGACGCGGCGGACATGCCCGCCGCGTCGCCGCCGATGATCACCAGTCGTTCGCTCATGCGCCCACGCTACGGGGCCGGGGTCCCCCCGTCCGGCTCCGCGTCGGGCAGCGGCAGCCCCGCCGCGTTCGTCCGGCCCCCCTGCCCCGGTACGGGAACGGGCGCGGGCCGGGGCGCCGCGACGGCCGCACGGGCCCGGAGGCGCGGACGCACCACCCACCGCCACACCGCGTACGCCGCCGCGGCCACCACCAGCCACGGCGCGAGCGCCGCGAGGACCACCAGGACCCACGCCACCACGGCGACGAGCGCGCTCCAGCCGCCGCCGAGCGCCTCCCCGAGTCCCGGCCTGCCCTCCTCGGTCTCTCCGCCCTCGACGGCGGCCCGCTCCTTCTCGTGCAGGTTCAGCGTGATCGTCGCCAGCGAGGTCCGGTCCTTCAGTGAGGCCTGCTGCGCCAGCAGTGCCTCCAGGTCCGCCTGCCGGCGGCTCAGCTCGCCCTCCAGGGTCACCACGTCGCCCAGCCGCTCGGCCCGGTCCATCAGCGCCCGCACCCGCGCCACGCTCGCCCGCTGGGTGGCGATCCGGCTCTGCACGTCCACCACCTGGTCGGTGACGTCCTGCGCCTCCGCCTTGCGGGAGAGCAGCTTCCCGGTGCCCGCCAGCTCGGAGAGGACCCGGTCGTACCGGTCCTGCGGCACCCGCAGCACCATCGTCGAGGCGCCGTACCGGTCGTCGACGCGCTCGGTCGTCTCGGACTCCACCCGGCCGCCCGCCCCGGACACCACCGCCCGCACCCGGTCGGCGGTCGGCGCCACCCGGTCGACCTCCACCGAGAGCGAGGCCGTGCGGATCACGTGCTGGACGGCCGGCGCCTTCGACGCCGGTGCCGCCGCGTCCCCCTTCGCGCCGGCCGACCCGGAGCCCGACCCGCCGGTGGCGCCGCCCGGCGTGTCCTGCCGCGCCGCGCCGGCCGCCTCGTCCGCCGCCGCGGCGCTCTTGCTCCCGGCGGTCGAGTCCGGGGCGCCGCCGCAGCCCGCCGTCAGCGCCACCGAGGCGGCGAGCAGCAGCGCCGCCCCCGCCCTCCGCCGCCGGGCCGCCCCGCCCGCCCTGCCCGTCCCGCTCGTCCTGACCGTCGTGCGCACCGAAACCCCCCAGGGTCGCCGGAAGTGATGTCCCTAGGACGTCCGGGACCCGCTCCCGGTTTGCGCCGCGCGGTAGCGATGCGGTCACGTTCCGGCCTCGGAACGGGACGCGCGGGCGATTTGAGAGAGTGGTCCCATGAACGCGGACACCACGGGACCCCACGCCGGACCGCACGCCGTCGTCGTCGGCGGCGGCATCACCGGCCTCTCCGCCGCCCTGCGGCTGCTCGCCGCCGGCGCGCGCGTCACCCTCCTGGAGGCCGGCGGCCGGCTCGGCGGCAAACTCCTCGCCGGGGAGATCGCCGGCGCCCCCGTGGACCTCGGCGCCGAGTCCCTGCTCGCCCGCCGCCCCGAGGCTGTCGCCCTCGCCCGGGCCGTCGGCCTCGGCGACCGGCTCCGGCCCCCCGGCACCACCACCGCCTCCGTCTGGTCCCGGGGCAGTCTCGTCCCCATGCCCAAGGGCCACGTCATGGGCGTCCCCGGCGACGCGGAGGCCGTCGCCGGCCTCCTCTCCGAGGAGGCCCTGCGCCGGATCGGGCGCGACCTGGAGCTCCCGCCCACCGAGCTCGGAGAGGACACCGCGATCGGCGCGTACGTCGCCGAGCGCATGGGCCGCGAGGTCGTCGACCGGCTCGTCGAGCCCCTCCTCGGCGGCGTCTACGCCGGCGACGCCTACCGCATCTCGATGCGGGCCGCTGTCCCCGCCCTCTTCGAGGCCGCCCGCCGCCACCCCACCCTCACCGCCGCCGTCCGGGCCGTCCAGGCCGCCGGAGCGGCCGTCCCCGCCGACGCGGCGGGCGCGGCCACCGGCCTCGGCGGGGCCGCCTTCGCCGGCCTCGACGGCGGCATCGGCACCCTCCCCGGTGCCGTCGCCGACGCCGTCCGCGCCGCCGGAGGCACGATCCTGACCGGCACCCCCGCCACCGCCCTGCTCCGGGACGGCACCGGCTGGCGGGTGGTCACCCCGGAGCGGACGCTCGACGCGGACGCCGTCGTCCTCGCCGCCCCCGCCCCCGTCGCCGCCGGCCTCCTCGCCGGTCACGCCCCCGCGGCCGCCGCGCTCCTCGACGGGATCGCGTACGCCTCGATGGCCCTGGTGACCTTCGCCTTCCGCCGCGCCGACGTGCCGGACCTGCCGGGCTCCGGCTTCCTCGTCCCGCCCGTCGACGGGCACACCATCAAGGCCTCGACCTTCTCCAGCCGGAAGTGGCGCTGGGTCGGCGAGGCCGCGCCCGAGCTCTTCGTGCTCCGCACCTCCGTCGGCCGGCACGGCGAGGAGACCTGGCTCCACCGCGACGACGAGGACCTCGTCGCCGCCTCCCTCAAGGACCTCGGCGCCGCCACCGGCCTCGCGGCCCGCCCCGTCGCCACCACGGTCACCCGCTGGACCGGCGGCCTGCCCCAGTACCCCGTCGGCCACCTGGACCGGGTCGCCCGGGCCCGCACCGCCCTCGCCGGCCTGCCCGGCCTGCGCCTCGCGGGGGCCGCGTACGACGGCGTCGGCATCCCCGCCTGCGTCGCCTCGGCGCACCGCGCGGCCGACGCGGTCGCCGACGAGATCATCGCCACGTCGGAAACGGGGCACCCCGGTGCGGGGCACTCCTCGTGACGGGCGAGAATAGGCGTATGAGTGCGCCCGAAAAGATCCCGAACGCCGGTAAGAAGGCGAAGGACCTCAACGAGGTCATCCGCTACACCCTGTGGTCCGTCTTCAAGCTGCGCGACGTCCTGCCCGCCGACCGAGCCGGTTACGCCGACGAGGTCCAGGAGCTCTTCGACAAGCTTGCGGCGGAGGACGTCACCGTCCGCGGCACGTACGACCTCTCCGGTCTGCGCGCCGACGCCGACGTCATGATCTGGTGGCACGCCGAGACGAGCGACGAGCTCCAGACGGCGTACAACCTCTTCCGCCGGACCGAGCTGGGCCGCGCTCTGGAGCCGGTCTGGTCCAACATGGCGCTGCACCGCCCCGCCGAGTTCAACAAGTCGCACATCCCGGCCTTCCTGGCCGACGAGACCCCCCGCGACTACGTCTCGGTCTACCCCTTCGTCCGCTCCTACGACTGGTACCTGCTGCCGGACGAGGACCGCCGCCGGATGCTCGCCGACCACGGCAAGATGGCCCGCGGCTACCCGGACGTCCGGGCCAACACGGTCGCCTCCTTCTCGCTCGGCGACTACGAGTGGCTCCTCGCCTTCGAGGCCGACGAGCTGCACCGCATCGTGGACCTCATGCGCCACCTGCGCGCCTCCGAGGCCCGGATGCACGTCCGCGAGGAGGTCCCCTTCTACACCGGCCGCCGCAAGAGCGTCGCGGACCTGGTGGCGGGCCTGGCCTGACGGCCCCACGACCTGGTGGCACCCCGGCTCCCAGCCGGGGTTCGCCCCTCGACCCGGAAGATCAGACGGCGGCCGCTCCATGGCCCGCCGCTCCAGCGACACCGGGTCCGGCACCGGGTGCGGCGCGCGCGAGCGCGCCGCACCGGCGTCCCTTCCTCACCGCACCCCCGGCGGGCGCCCCAGCGCGGCCCGCAGCTCCGGCTCCAGGACCGAGGGCCCCCGGGTGGCGAGCGCGGTGAGCGGATCCTCCGCCGAGAGCCCCGCCAGCAGGCGCTGACCGGCGTGCGAGGCCCACCGGCTGCGCGGATACGACTCCGCCCGGCCGAGCAGCAGACAGAGTCCCGAGGCCGTCAGCGGCAGGACGAACCCGGCGACGGCCTGCGTCCGCTCCGCCGCGGACACCAGCGGCACCGCGACCGCCCCCAGCGCCAGGGCCAGCAGGAACGCGCCCTCGACCGCCCGCAGCCCGGCCGCGACCTCCCGCCGCCCCGCCCCCGGCACCGCGAGCCCCCGCTCCACCAGCCCCTCCTCGATCCGGCGTACGCACCCGGCGGCGGCGACCGCCGGACGCAGCCGCGGCACCGGCGCCTGCCCCTCCGGGCCGATCGCGCCGAGCACCGCCCGCTCCAGCTCGTCCCCGCCGCCGGAGGCGTCGACGACCGTGGCCCAGCCGGTGTGCGCGAGCAGCAGCCGGCGAGCCCGGTGCATCGAGACCAGCGTCAGATCGGTGACCCGCCCCGGCCCGCCCGCGAGGAACGCGGCCTCGCCCAGGGTGAGTTCGCCCTCCCCGGCCGCCCCGCCGCCGGGCCCGCCGGCGGCGATCGCCGCCCGGCAGAGCCGGACGCAGGCGACGGCGGTCACGACGGAGGCGACGAGGAGGAGCGGGATCCAGACCATGATCGTGTTGTACGACAGGACCGCGGGCTCCGCCACCCGAACGGCTCAGCCGCTGGACCCGCAGGAGGACGACGAGGACGAGCCGCAGGACGAGGAGGAGGATCCGCACGAGGACGACGAGGACGAGCCGCAGGAGGACGAGGAGGATCCGCAGGAGGACGACGAGGACCCGCAGGAGGAGCCGCCCGACCCGCATCCCGACCCGCCGGAACCCGAGTCCCAGCCGTCCCCGCCGCCCGGAGCCGCCCCCGCGCACCACAGGACCACGGCCGCCGCCGCGGTGGTGTCGGAGGAGTGCCGCGCGTACGGGGACGGAGAGGGGCGGCTCGACCCGGCCGCGGGCCCCTGGAGCCGGGCCGCGTTCCGCAGCCGCTCCCACAGGTCGCGGTCGGACAGCGCGCGGATGCCGCCGAGGGCCACCGCGTGCGCGGTGCCGCCGCCGTGGCCGTGCGCCCTCCGGTACGCCGCCAGCGCGACCAGCCCCGCCGCGCTCACCTGGCGGGTGTACGTGGTGCCGCAGACGAGGGCCGTGACGAAGCAGCCGAAGAACAGCGGCAGCACCAGCACGACGAACGGCACCATCGCGCCCTCCGGGTCGGAGAACTGGACGACGGTGACCACCACCGAGACCGGCAGCATCAGGAACGCCGCCAGGGCGAGCGAGAGGCACCGCCGCCGCAGCGTCCGGCGCCGGGCCGGCACGACCACGAGGCCGCGCGCGGCGAGCCCGTCGCCGATCTCCTGCACCGCCGGGTGCGTCATCACGCCGAGCCGCAGGGTGTGCAGGGCGCCGTGCGGGGCGCCCGCGTGGGTGTCGAGCACGGCCCGCTCCACCGGGTCGTGGGCGACCGCCCGGTCCACCGCGACCACCCCGGGTCCGCCGATGGCCAGGCGCCCGTCCACGTGCATGGCGGCGAGGGCGGTGTCGGCGACCCTGCCCGGGCCGCCGCCCAGGAAGGCGGCCTCGTAGACGTCCTGGAGCGGCCCGGGCGGGCCGCCCCGGCCCCGGCGGCAGGCGACGACGAGCCCGGCGCAGGCGGTGACGCCGGCCGCGTAGAAGGCGAGGAGGAGGAAGGTCATGCCGTCCACCGCCCCCCGAGCACGTGCCGGGCGGCGCGGGCCACGCGGCCCGCGAGCCCGGGCGGACGGCTGTCCGACCGTTCCTGCCACCAGCGGGTCAGCTCCCGCCGCTCGGGCCGCCGCCCGTCGAGCAGCAGCCCCTCGACGAAGTCGAGCGCGTCCCGGCGGTAGCTCCCCGGCATCGGCCGGGACCGCGCGTACGCGAGGAACGCGGGCCGGAACTCCTCGCCGAGGATCTCCGGAAGCTCGGGCGCGATCCGCGCCACGACGGACGCCCGCTTCGCGGCGAGCGCCCGGCCCTGCACCCGGATCCGCCGCACGTCGAAGCCCTCCGGCACCGGCGTCCCCGCCACCAGCGCGGACAGCAGCGCGGCCTGCCCCACCCCGACCCGCTGCCGCACCGCGTCCCCGACGGCCGCGGCCTCGGCTCCGGGCTCGGGCGCGGTCCCGGCCACGGCTCCGCTTCCGGCCTCGGGGGCGGGGCGGGGCAGGACGGCCACCGGGCCGCCGGGCGGGACGGCCGCCGCGCGGAGCGGGCGGGGCTCCGGGGCCGCGGCCGGCCGGGCGGGCGGCATGAGGCCGCCGGAGACGCGGGCTCCGGCGCCGATGTGGAGCGGGTCGCCGCCGGTGAGCGCGCGGCCCGCGCGGAGGGCGGCGGCGGCGACGCCGTGGCGCGCGCCGGGGGCCGCCGGGCGCCGGCGGGCGGCCGTCGTCACCGTCGTACGGATCGCCGCGAGCTCCGAGGCGAGCTCCGTCGCTGCCGGGAAGCGGTCGTCGCGCTCCAGCAGCACACCGGGCGGGGCGACCCGGCCGGCGAGGTCGGCCAGGATGTCCAGGACCGGCTCCGGCACCGGGTGGGCGTGGGTGTCGTGCCAGACGCCGTCCCGCTCGACCCCGCCCGCCACGTGCACGTAGGCGATGGCCTCCACGGGGAGTTCGGCGAGCGCCCGCGCCGGGTCCTCGCCCCGGTTGCGGTGGTTGGTGTGCAGGTTGGCGACGTCGACGAGGAGCCGTACCCCCGTGCGCTCCACCAGCTCCGCGAGGAACCGCCCCTCCGTCATCTCCTCGCCCGGCCAGGAGAAGAGCGCGGCGATGTTCTCCAGCGCCAGCGGCACCGGCAGCGACTCCTGCGCGATGCGGACGTTCTCGCAGAGCACGTCGAGGGCGTCCCGGGTGCGCGGGACGGGCAGCAGGTGCCCGGCCTCCAGGCGCGGGGTCGCGGTCAGCGGCCCCCCGGCCCGGACGAACGCGATGTGCTCGGTGACGAGCGGCGCCCCCAGCGCCTCCGCCTTCGCCGCCAGCGCGGCGAGCCGCTCCGGGTCCGGCCGGTCCGCCCCGCCGAGCCCCAGCGACACCCCGTGCGGCACGACCGTGACGCCGCGCGCCCGCAGCCGTGCCAGCGACTCGGGCAGGTGGCCGGCGCACACGTTCTCCGCGACGACCTCCACCCAGTCGACCCCGGGCAGCTCCTCGACCGCGTCCGCGATCTCGGGACGCCAGCCGATGCCGATGCCGAGTTCCGTCATGTCCCCCTCCTTCGGTCCTCAGTCATCCACGTGATGACCCCGGCGATGCCGGTCGAACCCATGAAGGGGGAGGTTCAGAGCTTCATTTGAGGTTCCCGGCCGCAGGGGCACCGGGAGCCCCGAGAACACCGGGGAAGGAGGACACCACCGTGGCGCTGCCCGGCGCGATCTCCGTGAAGCCGGCGTCGCGGACGACCGGGAGGCCGCTCGCGGCGAGCGCGGGCCACCGGTCCGCGTCCGCGGTGCGGACGGCGAGCGGGAAGCCCGCCTCCCGCCAGGCCGCGCGGGCCGCCCCGTCCAGGGCCCACCACAGCAGCTGCGCCCCGTGCCCGGCCTGGGCCATCGCCTTGCCGGCCGACATCGCGAGCTCCGGGTTGAACCAGAGCACGGCGGCCCCCTCGGGGGCGGGCCCCGGCGGCTCCGGGTCGTCCAGGTCGGTGCCCGACACCTGGAGCTTGGCCAGCTCCTTGGGCCAGCCGTCCAGCGGGACCGGCGGGAAGACCCGCACCTCCGCCTCCGCGCCGGTCTCGGTGATGCCGGGAAGGGCCGAGGCGCGCCGCCACTCCGCGCCGCGCGCCCGCCGGACGACCTTGCGGATCCGGGCGTCCTCCCAGTCGGCGACGGCCTGTGCCCATTCCCCCTCGCCGAGCGCGCGCTCGTCGGTCAGGAGCCGGAGGACCGCCCGGGCCGCGCTCTCCAGGGCGTCGGTGCGGGCCGGGGGCGCGTCCCGCTCGATGCGCACCACCAGGGGGAGGACGAACTGCGGCTTCTCGTCGCGGGGATCGGTGTCGTTGCTGCTCACCCGGGCAAGTCTGCCACCGTCCCGGTCCGGCGGATCTTGTGGCCGGCGCGGAGGGCGCGCGAGGATCGGCGCCATGAGGACGTCGGAGCGGGGACGGGGGCCGGTGCGGCTCGCGGGGGTCGGGCGGCGCTACGGGCCGCGCGGCCCGTGGGTGCTGCGTGGTGTCGACCTGGAGCTGCCGGAGGGGCGGCTGGTGCGCGCCACCGGTGCGAACGGCACCGGCAAGTCGACGCTGCTGCGGCTGGTCGCCGGGGTCGACGCCCCCGCCGAGGGCCGGATCACCGGCCGCCCGGCGCGCACCGCGTACGTCCCCGAGCGCTTCCCGGCCGCCCTGCCCTTCACGGCCCTCGCCCACCTGGTCCACCTCGGCCGCCTCCAGGGCCTGCGCACCGGCGAGGCCCGGGCCCGGGCGGGGGAGTGGCTGGAGCGGTTCGGCGCGGGCGCGTACGCCGGGACCGCGCTCGCGGAGCTCTCCAAGGGCGGCGCCCAGAAGGTGGCCGTCGCCCAGGCGCTGCTCGCCGCGCCCGGCCTGCTGGTCCTGGACGAGGCCTGGACGGGCCTGGACGAGGGCGCCCGCGCGGAGCTCGACCGGGCGGTCCGCGAACGGGTCGCCGCCGGCTGCACGGTCCTCTTCGTCGACCACGACCCGCGCCGCCTGGCCGGCGAGGCCGGCGTGACCCTCCGGCTGGAGCACGGCGGGGTCCACGGCCTGCCGCCCCGCCCCGGCGACGGGGCCGGGCCGGACCCCGCTCCGCGCCCCGCCGCGCCGAGGCCGGCGCGGGTGTCGGCACCCGCGCCGGCGGCCGTGCCCGTACCCGCGTCGATGCGGATCGTCGCCTCCGGTGGCCGGGCGCTGCCGGACGTCCTGCCCGGCGGGGCCGCCCGGGTTTCGCCGGCGGACGGCGGGGGCGTCGTCTTCCGGGTCGGCGGGGGCGACTCCGACGAACTGCTGAGGCTGCTGCTCGCGGCCTCCTGGCACGTCCACCGCGTCGAGCCGGAACCGGCGCCCGCACCTGCCCGGGAGCCGGCGTGACGGCGCTGCTGCGGTACCACTCCGCGCTGTTCCTCCGCTCCCAGCGGTGGCTCGCTCCCCTGATCCTGTACGCGGCCCTCGTCGTGGTCGGGGTGCGGCCGGGCGATCCGGTGGCGGGCTCGCTCGGCATCGCGGCGGCGGGTCTGCTGCCGGTGTCGGCGTGGGCGGTGCGGATCTGCCTGACGCAGGAGCCGGAGGCCTCCCGGGCGGTGGTCGCCGCCGCCGGAGGCCGGTCCCGCGCCCACCTGGCGGCCCTCCTCACCGGCGCCGGATGGCCGGTCCTCGCCGGCGCGGTCGCGGCCTGCGCGGTGACGGCCACGGGGGACCTCGCCGGGACGGGAGGCCCGGCCGCCCTGCTCGCCGGGGTCCTGGCCACCACCGCCTGCGCCCTCACCGGCGGGGCCGTCGGCGCGCTCGCCGCGCGCCCCTTCGTGCGGGCGCCCGGCCTCTCGGTGGCGGCGCTGCTCCTCGGCTCCCTGGGCGCGCTGGTGACGACGGGGTCGCCCGCGAAGCACGCGGTCGCCTCCCTGGTCGGCGCCGAGGGGGCGGTCCGGCCGCCGTGGGCCGCGTGCGCCGCCGCCGTCCTCCTGGCCGCCGTCACGGCGGCCGTCTCCCGCCTCGCCGCCGCCCGCCTGGAGTGAGAAGGGGCGGACGGGGACCGGCGGGGCGGGGCCGGTGGACGGGGACGGAGACCGGGACCGGGACCGGGACCGGGACGGAGAGCGGGACGGGGCCGGTCGCGGGGCCCGTCCCGGCGTAGCCTTCTCCCATGACGACCACGGAATCCGGCGGCCCCGGCGCCTCCTGCGCCCCCGAGCCCGCGCCCCGGCCGCCGAAGGCGACCGGGGGACCGTACGCGCGCTGCGTGCTGTGCCTGGAGCCGACCGAGTACGCGGAGTCGGCCAAGGGGATCGTGCTGTGCCCGGTCTGCGAGTGGCAGGAGGCGCAGCGCAACGCCTGTTCCGGCTGACCCCTCCCGCTCCGGAGTCCGCGCGCGGCACCACGCCGGCCTCCTCGCCCACTCGGAGGAGGAGCCCGTCGCGGTCGCGACGGTGATCGGCCGGGCACCGCGCGCACCGGACGAACCGCCCTCCCCGGTCCGGCGGTTGCGCCTCCCGGTGCTCCGCGCGGACGCCGCGCGGCGGCCCGGCGACGAGGAGGCGGCCGCGGAGGCCGCGGCCGTGCCCCTCGGTCCGGCGGAGCGGGAGTCCGTCCGGGACGGCCTCGCCCGCCTGGCGGAGCCGGCCGGCTGACCCACGGGGGCGGGGCTCAGCCCGCCCGCATCAGCTCCGACACCTTCACGAAGCGGTAGCCGCGGGCGCGGAGTTCGGGGACGATCCGGCGGATCGCCCGCTCGGTGGCGGGCGCGGCGCTGCGCGTGCAGTGCAGGACCACCAGGGAGCCCGGGCGCACCCCGGAGAGGACCTGCTCCGCCACCGCGTCCGGGTCCTTCGCGAAGGCGTCGCCGCCGACCACGTCCCACTGCACGGCCGTCACCCGGGCCGGGGCGAGCGCGTGCCGGGCGGTGTCGTCGTAGCAGCCGCCGGGGAAGCGGAAGTACGGCACGACGTTGACCGCGCCGGCGTCCCGGAAGGACTCGAAGGCGCGCCGCACGTCGGCCGCCATGTCCGGTGCGGCGACCGTCGGCAGGCCGTAGCAGGGCGTGGCGAAGGCGTAGTGGCTGTAGGAGTGGTTGGCGATCTCGAAGCGGGGGTCGCGTCCGATGGACCCGGCCTGGTCGGGGTACTCCTCCGCCCAGCGGCCGGTCATGAAGATCGTCGCGTCCACCTTCAGGCGGCGCAGGGTCGCGATGAGTTCCGGGTTGTCGAAGCGCTCGCCGCCGGCCGCGCGGGGCCCCTGGTCGGCGGTCATGTCGGCGTCGAAGGTGAGCGCGACGACCTTCTCCGCGCCCCGGGCGGAGCGCGCGGCGCCGCGCGTGTAGACGGGGGTGAGCCCGTCGGGGCCGGGCTTCAGGACGGGGACCCCGGCGGGTGCGGCGCCCGGCTTGGGCGCGGCCGGGGCTCCGGGGGCGGACGGCGTGCCGCCGGGGGCGGGCGGCGGGGTGCGGGAGGCGGTGGCCCCGGGCTTCGCCCTGGGTGCGGGGGGTTCGGCGCCCTCGCCGCAGCCGACGAGAACGGCACCCAGTAGGCCATATGCGGCCATTTTCCGTACAGGAATGATCACGAACGGAAGTTATACGACCAAAGGGTTGGATGCCCGCGACGCGGCAGGGGTGGCGTCCGAGTCCACCCGGCGGGCCGACGCGCCCTCACCCGAACGGAGGGTGTCCCGAAGCGGACGTGTCCCGATGCTGACACCCCGAACGGCTTCACCGGCCTTCCGGCGTGTTGCAGGATTCAGGCATCGGGAGTCAGGCGCCGCCGAACTCCCGGAGGAGAAAAGGGAATTGATCCGGTCGGGGAAAAGGCCGGCACATTTCCCGACCGATTCCCGGAAGCCGCCCGTCCGCAGGGTGGGTTTCCCCTGCCCAGAAGGAATGACGTTGAACAGGATCAGGATCACCCGACGCGTCTCGGTCGCCCTGTGCGCCGCCACCGCCCTCGGACTCGGCGCGACCGGCGGGGCGTTCGCCCAGTCGCCCGGACCGGCCGGCCACCGCCCGGCCGTGAAGGCCGGCGGGGTCGAGTACCCGGGTGCCGGGCAGGGCAAGGTCACGCCCGTCCCGGACGAGTTCCGCCGGGACGCGGGGCAGCGGAGCCTCGCCGCCGCCGCGGGCATCACCCGCAGCGAGGTCATCGCCCGGGCGAAGTCCTGGGTCGGCAAGGGCCTGGACTACAGCTGGACCAACTACCACCAGGGCTACCGGATGGACTGCTCCGGCTACGTCTCCATGGCGTGGGGGCTCGGCAGTTCGCTCGCCACCCCGAACTTCGTCCCGGGAACGGCCGAATGGATAACGAAGGCCGAACTCAAGCCCGGTGACGCGCTCCTCGACGACGATTCCGGTGCCGACGGCCACATCGTCCTCTTCGAGGAATGGGCGACCTCCGACAAGTCCTCCTACTGGGGCTACGAATTCACGCCCAGCGGCGTCCACCACCGCATTCTCCCCTACCCCTACTACAGCGGAAAGGGCCCCTTCGCCCCGGCCCGGCTGAAGGGCATCCTCGACGACCCGGTCCCCGCTCCGGAGGCGCCCAAGGAGGACACCTCCTCGCGGGTGAACGCGGACTTCAACGGTGACGGCCGGGACGACGTGGCGGCGCTGTACGGGTACGGCGACGGTTCGGTGGCGCTGTTCACGTTCCTCGCGCGGCCGGACGGCGGGTTCGACGCGCCG